>NZ_JBITKE010000038.1:0-1034 GCF_044460705.1 Nonomuraea sp. NPDC050022 | reverse complement strand
CTTTGTGGTCAAGTCCTCGGCCTATTAGTACCGGTCAGCTCCACACGTTACCGTGCTTCCACCTCCGGCCTATCAACCCGGTCGTCTACCGGGAGCCTTACCCACTCTCATGGTGGGAGACCTCATCTCAAGGCGAGCTTCCCGCTTAGATGCTTTCAGCGGTTATCCCTTCCGAACGTAGCCAACCAGCCGTGCACCTGGCGGTACAACTGGCACACCAGAGGTTCGTCCGTCCCGGTCCTCTCGTACTAGGGACAGCCCCTTTCAAGTCTCCTGCGCGCGCAGCGGATAGGGACCGAACTGTCTCGCGACGTTCTAAACCCAGCTCGCGTACCGCTTTAATGGGCGAACAGCCCAACCCTTGGGACCTACTCCAGCCCCAGGATGCGACGAGCCGACATCGAGGTGCCAAACCATCCCGTCGATATGGACTCTTGGGGAAGATCAGCCTGTTATCCCCGGGGTACCTTTTAGCCGTTGAGCGACACCGCTTCCACACGCCGATGCCGGATCACTAGTCCCAGCTTTCGCTCCTGCTCGACCCGTCAGTCTCACAGTCAAGCTCCCTTGTGCACTTACACTCAACACCTGATTGCCAACCAGGCTGAGGGAACCTTTGGGCGCCTCCGTTACCCTTTAGGAGGCAACCGCCCCAGTTAAACTACCCACCAGACACTGTCCCCGATCCGGATCACGGACCAGAGTTAGACGTTCAAAACGACCAGAGTGGTATTTCACCAATGACTCCACCATCACTAGCGTGACAGCTTCCCAGTCTCCCACCTATCCTACACAAGACGCTCCAAACGCCAATGTCAAGCTGTAGTGAAGGTCCCGGGGTCTTTCCGTCCTGCTGCGCGTAACGAGCATCTTTACTCGTAGTGCAATTTCGCCGGGTCTGCGGTTGAGACAGCGGGGAAGTCGTTACGCCATTCGTGCAGGTCGGAACTTACCCGACAAGGAATTTCGCTACCTTAGGATGGTTATAGTTACCACCGCCGTTTACCGGCGCTTAAGTTCTCACCTTCGCCAAC
>NZ_JBITKE010000037.1:0-1075 GCF_044460705.1 Nonomuraea sp. NPDC050022 | reverse complement strand
GAACAAGCGGCGCCGACCTGGAAAAGGAGTTTCGGGTTCCACCCGATGACTGCGTTCATCGACCACGGCGGTCAGGGGACGGGTGAGGCGGCCGCGCTGCTGCTGCGGCGGGGGAACGCCGGGTCGAACACTGCCGAAGACCACATCGCCGCCGGGCGGCTGGCGTTGAATCAGATTCCCGCCCATCTGCATAAACATGTGCTGTTTCGCACTGACTCCGGTGGCGGCACCCATGAGTTCCTCAACTGGGTGACCGCACGCAGATTGAAGTACTCGATCGGGTTCAACCTGACCGACGACATCTGTGAGGCGATCCTGGCGTTGCCGAAGGACGTCTGGGAAGTGGCCTACGACGCTGATGGTCAGGTGAGGGACGGGGCGTGGGTCGCGGAGCTGACCGGGATGCTTGATCTGTCGTCATGGCCGAAAGGCATGCGCCTCATCGTCCGTAAGGAACGCCCGCACCCCGGCGCCCAGTTGCGGTTCACCGATCTCGACGGGCACCGCTTCACGTGTTTTGTCACCGGTACCCGCTCGGGTGGCGGCCGCGGCCAGCTCGCCGACCTCGAACTGCGCCATCGCCGCCGGGCCCGCTGCGAGGACCGTATCCGCACCGCCAAGGACACCGGCCTGCGCAACCTCCCCCTGCACGGCTTCGCCCAAAATCAGCTCTGGCTCGAACTCGTCGCCCTTGCCTGCGAGCTTCTTGTCTGAACCCAACTGCTCGCACTCGACAGCCATCCGGCTCGGCGCTGGGAACCCAAACGGCTACGGCTGCGCCTGTTCTCCGCCGCAGGACGCCTGGTCAAAGGCAGTAGACGCCTCCGGCTCCGTCTCGCCCAACGATGGCGGTGGGCCGACCTCATCGCCTCCGCGATCAACCGCCTGCAGATGCTGCCCAAGCCCTGACGCCAATCCACCCGCCCCCACAACCAGGAAGGACACACCACCCGGGCCCGTGGAACCCCGCCCACCCGACGCGATAGCCGGGCCGCCTGGCTGACCCACCGCTGAAAACACGCAGGTGGCCCAAGTCAGTACGCGACCCAACCACCCTCACGAAACATCGAGGCTA
>NZ_JBITKE010000036.1:0-1364 GCF_044460705.1 Nonomuraea sp. NPDC050022 | reverse complement strand
TTGCTGTCCGGATAGCCGTCCTTCTGGCAGAAACCCTTCTGGTGCAACCTTGCGACGATCTCGTCCATCGGGGCCTTGAGGGTCATGTTCCCTCTGGTCCTGCGCCTCTTGTAGTGACGTTTGCCCTTACAGTTCGACGCTTTGACTACTTCGTCGTTTCGATTGCCTGTTCCGGAGATCCTGACCCCCAAGAAGGTGATTTCTTGGGAGTTGGCATGCCGAATATGCGTCTTCTCCACGTTCAGGTGGAGCCTCAGCTCCTCCCTGAGGAACGTGGCGACTTCGGCCCTGATCTCTTCGGCAAGGCGTCTGGGCCCAATGACCCCGACAACCCAGTCGTCGGCGTATCTGACATATCTCACCCTGATGTAGCCTGGATCTTCGGGGAGGTACGAGGGAAGAGACCTCATCTTCTTGATTAAGGCCCTTGCCTCGTCGGCGGGCATCTTCCCAGTCTTCCTTCCCACGTACAGGCGCTGCGTCAGCCGCATGTAGTCAGGGTTGGGCGCTGGTCCTTTGCCCTTGGTCTCCCGTGTGATGATCTCGTCCATCTTCCTGTCCAGCTCGTGTAGGTACACGTTGGCCAGGGTGGGAGAGAGCACGCTTCCCTGCGGCGACCCGATCCTGGTGGCCTCCAGCCCAAGTCCAGTAAGGACCCCGGCTTTCAGCGCCTTTCTGATCAGGTTCAGGAAGCGCTCGTCACTGATACGCCTGCGGAGCAGTCGAATGAGGATGTCATGATCGATGTTGTCGAAGAAGGATGAGATATCCCCTTCGATGAACCATCGGATCCCCGTCCAAACCTTCTTGATCTCCTTCAGAGCCGTGTGGCAGCTGCGTTCCGGCCGGAACCCATGGGAGGACTCCAGGAACGTCGGGCCTTCGGTCGACTCATAGATCGCCTCCAGCACCATTCTGACTACTTCCTGTACGACCTTTTCAGTCGGAGAGGCGATCCCAAGCGGCCTGGTCTTGCCGTTGGCCTTAGGGATCTCCACCCTTCTGGCGGGGGAGAACCGGAAGCTCTCGTTACGCATGGCGTCCGTGATCCTCCTGATGGTTTCCCTTGAGAAGCCGTCGAGAGTTGATCCATCAATGCCAGGCGTCATGTTCCCGGGCTTGCTCTTCAGCCTCTCATAGGCAGCAAGGTACAAGTCCTCGCAGTACATGAGGCGGTAGAGATCCTTGTTGACCCATGACGGGTCCCGGTTGAGATGTGCGATTACGCCCAGTCGTTTGAGGTCTGCTCCGACCATCCGGCCGAACCCCTTCCCACTTGACGCTCCATTACCTGCCGCCCTTTCCCTTCGCCACTGATTAAGTGGCCGTATCCCGATCGGGGCGGGTACTACGGCGGCTCCGTC
>NZ_JBITKE010000035.1:0-1609 GCF_044460705.1 Nonomuraea sp. NPDC050022 | reverse complement strand
CCACCTGCTGTCCTGGGGAGGCCGACATCTCTGACACCACCGGCTTGGAGGTGTCCACCCGTCCGGCCTGCCACTCCGACCACGGGCCCGACACCAGCGCGCCCGGAGTCGCGGTGGACTGCACCACCGCGCGAACCCGCCACCGGATCTGCCAGCCGTTCTGCAACCCTGTCACCTCGGGCGACTCATGCGAAGCCGAACACGTCTGGTTCGTGAAACAGGTATCCCCGAACGTCGTGCTCTGCCCTGTCCAGATCAGCCCCGTACCTTGGCCGGTCGCCGCCGGGTCGTGCTCGACCTCCGCCTCCAGCACACCGGGCCGCCGGTCAGCATCGGAGATCGCGGCGGTGAAGGACGGACTGGTGCTCGGTAATATCCACTTGCCCGACACCAACTGGCCGACAGATGCGGACACCGTGCTCACGACAGGGCCGGGCGGGATCGTCTTGAACACCGTCGTGTCCACACGCGCCGACACCCACTCCGACCACGGCCCCGACACGCCGGACGTGGTGGTGGCGCGAGCCCGCCAGCGGATCTGCCAGCCATCGGTCAGCTTCCCGGACGGCAGGACCGCCCAGGCGATCGTCCCCGTCGCGTACGCCTTGTCCGAGGAACCCGACCAGATCAGCCCCGTACCCTGCCCCGCGGCAGCCGGGTCGTGCTCCACTTCCACGTTGAGCTTGCTCGACCGGTTCTCCGGATCGGTGACCTTCGCGAACAGCCACGGCGTCAACGTCCCCGCCGTCCACGACGCGGAACCGGGAAGCGCGGGATCCATGCCCAGCGACTCGACCGACGGCTTGTTGAGGTCGATGCGTGCTTGGGTCCAATCCGACCACGGGCTGATGGCGCCGGTGGTGGTCTCAGCACGCGCCCGCCAGCGGATCCTCATTCCATCGGACAGCTTCCCGCCCGGCACCTGCACCAGCGCGTTGTCGCCGGAGTAGTACGGCTGAGCGCCCTTCCCGGTCCAGATCAGGCCGCTGCCTTGACCGGTCGCGGCCGGGTCGTGCTCGATCTCCACGGCGAGTAGAGAGTCTCTGGTCTCCGGGTCGGTCACCTTCGCGTAGAGCCATGGCGAGGTCGCCGCCGCTGTCCAGGTTCCGGCATCCCAGGTCGCCGGCGTCATCGACAGGCCCGCCACCGACGGTTTGCGGAGGTCGATGCCGGCAGCGGACCAGTCGGTCCATGGGCCGAGGGCGCCGGTGGTGGTTTCACCGCGTACCCGCCAGCGGACCTTCATCCCGTCCGTCAGCTTTCCTGCCGGGACCTGCACCCACGCGTTGCCTCCCGAGGCGTACGCCGTGGTTCCCTTGCCCTCCCAGATCAGCCCCGTACCCTGCGCGGGAACGGCTGGGTCGTGCTCGACCTGCGCCCACAAACGCGAAGCACGTGAATCAGGGTCGCTGACCTTGGCGTACATCCACGGCGTAACCGACGACGCCGTCCACGACGTCGCACCCTTGGTCGCCGGGGTCAGCCCCGCATCGGACGCCGCCGGCTTCGTCACATCCACCACGGCGTTCTGCCAGGGGGACCATGTGCCTTCCGCGCCGGCGGTGGTGATGCCGCGTACTCGCCAGCGGATCTTCATGCCGTCTGTCAG
>NZ_JBITKE010000034.1:0-2421 GCF_044460705.1 Nonomuraea sp. NPDC050022 | reverse complement strand
CGTGAGGTGGGCCGTCGGCGAGGTTCCTGATGCACAGGTCCTTTTCCGACGGCCTCCTCCCGAACCCGCCGTGCAGCTTTCACTGCGACGGGCTCTCCGGTGATTACTGCGTGATTGCGACTGGTTGCCGGTTGTGGATGCGGTCGTGGCAGGGTCGGCAGACGACGAGGGTCTTGCGCCGTCGTTTTGCCATGAGCCGTGCCCACTCCGGCTGTTCCTGTCCGAGCCTCCCAAGGTCAGCGAGTTTCCCGACTTGATGGACTTGAGTTTCGTCCGCCTCTAGGCAAATCTCGCATCTTCCCGCCAGGAGTCGGGAGATCAGTTCCTTGCGAGGTTGTATGGGCCGGCTCGGTTGGCGGTCTTTGAGGACCGCTGTTTTCTGTCGTGTCAGTGGAATGCCGCCGAACTGAGCGACCAGTGGTTTCCTGCCCTCGCCACGGTCGATGCTGGCTTGCAGGCACTTTCGAGGGCCGACGGATGTGTCGATGGTGGCCTTGTATCTACGGGCCATCTTCGTCGTTGTCGAATGGTGCTTGCTCGCCAGAGTCTTGAGCAGCGAGGTCTGCATGACCCAGTGCAACCGGTTCAGTCGAAAAACGTCTGTAGCCAGCAGGTAGTACTGGACGATGCCCCGATAGATAGACCCGTAGATTCCAACGATGTTGTGATCGTCTTCGTTCTGCAGCCGAGTCTGGCGGGCGGGTTTACCGCGATTGAGGTATGGGGCACACTTATCTTTGATCACCGTGACGGGCACGTGCAGTGCGACGGAGCCGTTGATCGTTCTACGACCTCGGGTCATCCTACGGTCACTTCGTCCGACGGTGATCTCATAGCCGAGGAACCGCGCTCGCTGGGTGCGGGCGTGGGTGATCAGCGTTTTATCCTCGGAGAGATCCAGTTTGAGTTCTTCACGCATGAACTCGGCGAGGCGCCGCTTGATCTGTTCGGCTTCGTGTCTGGGTCCGGCGAACCCAAGTAGGATATCGTCGGCATATCGGATGTACCGGAGCCGTCGATAGCCAGGGTCGTTCATATCCCGGCTGGGCAGCTTGCGGAGCTTTTGGCGTAGTTCCCGCGCATAAACGCGGTGGCCGCGCCTGCGAGCTGACTTAAGCTGCGCTTCCATATTGCGGTAGGCGGTGTTGTATGCCCGCCGTCCGCCTTGGGTGTATTCCGGTATCAAAACTGTCTCGACGAAGATGTCCAATCTGTCCAGGTAGATGTTGGAGAGGATTGGTGAAACGACCCCACCCTGCGGGCAACCGCTGAGCGTGGCGTTCCAGACCCAGTCCTCCAGGTATCCGGCTTGCAGCATGTTTCGCAGGAGCCGGAGGAACCGGTTGTCGTGGATGTTCTCCGCCAGGGTGGAGAGCATGACCTGGTGGTCAAGCCTTCCGAAGCAGTCGGAGACGTCTCCCTCGATGAACCAGCTCGTCCCGGTCCAGGTATGGGCCACCTCGCGTAGTGCGGTGTGGCATCCCCGGCGTGGACGGAAACCGTGTGACCGTTCGGAGAACGTCGGCTCGTAATATGCCTCCAGAAGAAGGCGGATTGCTTCGCCGACGAGTTTGTCCGACCAGGACGGCAGTCCTAAAGGTCTCTTGTCCCCATTGCGTTTGGGGATGTAGATCCTCTTGGCGGGCGTGAACCGGTAGCGCTCGTGGCGCATCGCAGCGATGATACGGTCGATTTTCGCCAGTGACATACCGTCAGCGGTTTCCCCGCAGGCCCCGGGTGTCATCGCCCCCTTGTTGGAGTAGATGCGCCCGTAGGCCATCAGATACAGCTGCCGATTGAACAATTGCCGAAAGAGTTCATTGCACGGCAGGCCGCTCCTGCCGCGTTCACGCAGGACATTCAGTACCGTTTCGGCGTTTTGCATTGCGCATACCTCCCGGCCTTCGAGTGTCCGATCACCTGTGCTCCTTGGCCCTGTGGACGGCTTTCCCATCCTCCTTGGCAGGACGTGACCCCTGCGACTACTACGAGCACTCCGTCACCTTAGGGCTCGCGCCCCTTAGGCGATCCCACGTTCGTCTCTGACATACGTCCGAGCATGACTTAGGCGGCCCGTTCGTCTCCTTGAATGTCCTCATTGGACATCGCTCCACGTTCTGAAGGTTGCGCCGAGCGGCAGAAGTTCCCAGCGCAGAACGTGGTACCGGTTTCGGGTGTCTTTCCGGTAGATGGGTCTTTGCATCAACTGGAGACTAGGCTTCAGGCAATCCAGCTTTCGCCATATCACGCGGGTCCCTCAGTGGCCCACTTTCGACACCTTCGCAGTGTCCACTGATTTCTTGGCATGCTATTGTCCCCTTCACCTTTCAGATTCAGGTAAGCCATCAGACCCAGAGATCTCCCTTCAAATCCCTCCCGGCTGTAACCGGGAATATGTCAGAGCGCCTCGTGGCGCACTCC
>NZ_JBITKE010000033.1:1429-3550 GCF_044460705.1 Nonomuraea sp. NPDC050022 | reverse complement strand
GCTAAGCAGTCCCCTTAACGTTCCGGCACCGGGCAGGCGTCAGTCCGTATACATCGTCTTACGACTTCGCACGGACCTGTGTTTTTAGTAAACAGTCGCTTCCCCCTGGCCACTGCGACCCCCACCAGCTCACAGAGCTAGCCTGATCACCAGCAGAGGTCCCCCTTCTCCCGAAGTTACGGGGGCAATTTGCCGAGTTCCTTAACCGCAGTTCACCCGATCGCCTTAGTATTCTCTACCTGACCACCTGAGTCGGTTTAGGGTACGGGCCGCCACAACACTCACTAGAGGCTTTTCTCGGCAGCATAGGATCATCCACTTCACCACAATCGGCTCGGCATCACATCTCAGGCATACAGAACGCGGATTTGCCTACGTTCAGCCCTACATGCTTACCCCAGGACAACCATCGCCTGGGCTGGACTACCTTCCTGCGTCACCCCATCGCTTACCTACTACCCGATCGGATCGAGCGTTCAGCCTCACCCCTAGTCCCGAAGGACATCAGAGGACTTAAGGACTCTTAGCATCACGAGGTTCGATATGGGCGCATTGAAGCGGGTACGGGAATATCAACCCGTTGTCCATCGACTACGCCTGTCGGCCTCGCCTTAGGTCCCGACTTACCCTGGGCGGATTAGCCTGCCCCAGGAACCCTTGGTCATCCGGCGCGAGGGTTTCTCACCCTCGATTCGCTACTCATGCCTGCATTCTCACTCGTGTACGCTCCACGGCTAGATCACTCTGCCGCTTCACCGCATACACGACGCTCCCCTACCCATCAACACAGACGAATCTGCATCAATGCCACGACTTCGGCGGTGTACTTGAGCCCCGCTACATTGTCGGCGCGGAATCACTTGACCAGTGAGCTATTACGCACTCTTTCAAGGGTGGCTGCTTCTAAGCCAACCTCCTGGTTGTCTCTGCGACTCCACATCCTTTCCCACTTAGCACACGCTTAGGGGCCTTAGTCGGTGATCTGGGCTGTTTCCCTCTCGACTACGAACCTTATCGCCCGCAGTCTCACTGCCACGCTCTCACTTACCGGCATTCGGAGTTTGGCTGACGTCAGTAACCTTGTCGGGCCCATCAGCCATCCAGTGCTCTACCTCCGGCAAGAAACACGCGACGCTGCACCTAAATGCATTTCGGGGAGAACCAGCTATCACGGAGTTTGATTGGCCTTTCACCCCTACACACAGATCATCCCCCAGGTTTTCAACCCTGGTGGGTTCGGTCCTCCACCCAGTCTTACCTGAGCTTCAACCTGCCCATGCGTAGATCACTCCGCTTCGGGTCTACAGCATGCGACTCAAACGCCCTATTCAGACTCGCTTTCGCTACGGCTCCCCCACACGGGTTAACCTCGCCACACACCATAACTCGCAGGCTCATTCTTCAAAAGGCACGCAGTCACATCACAACCGTTCCGAAGAACAGCTAAGCTCCTACGGCTTGTAGGCACACGGTTTCAGGTACTATTTCACGACCCCTCACCGGGGCACTTTTCACCTTTCCCTCACGGTACTCGTGCACTATCGGTCACCAGGGAGTATTTAGGCTTACCAGGTGGTCCTGGCAGATTCACACAGGATTTCTCGGGCCCCGTGCTACTTGGGATCCCCTCAAGAAGCCTTCAAGATTTCGCCTACCCGGCTCTCACGGTCTACGGCAGCCCTTCCCAGAGCTTTCGACTACCTCAAAGGTTTATCACTCCTTGGCCGATCGGCAGATCGACCCAGAGGGTCCCACGACCCCGGACATGCAACGCCTGCCGGCTATCACACACGCCCGGTTTAGCCTCATCCGCTTTCGCTCACCACTACTCACGGAATCACTCTTGTTTTCTCTTCCTACGGGTACTGAGATGTTTCACTTCCCCGCGTTACCACCAACCGCCCTATACATTCAGGCGGAGGCAACACCACATGACTGGTGCTAGGTTTCCCCATTCGGACATCCCCGGATCAACGTCTGGTTGGCGACTCCCCGAGGCTTAACGCAGCCTCCCACGTCCTTCATCGGCTCCTGATGCCAAGGCATCCACCGTGTGCCCTAAAAAACTTGGCCACAAAGATGCTCGCGTCCACTATGCAAATCTCAAACAACAAACAGCCA
>NZ_JBITKE010000032.1:0-5922 GCF_044460705.1 Nonomuraea sp. NPDC050022 | reverse complement strand
GTGGTGTACTGCGAGTCGCCGAGCCGGCCCGCGCTGATGGCGGTGCCGAAGTATCGCCCGCTCTGCGCGGCGGCCGCGCCGAGCGTACTCGCCGCGGCATCCGCGCGGAGCGGTGCCACCAGCGCCATGATCATGGCGAGGACACCGAAAGCACCGACGATCAGGGACCAGCGTAAGCCGTTCAAGGGCCGCCTGGTTCCAGGCGAGGGAATGGCGTTTGCGCCCATGCCTGAGCCTCCATGTCTGAAGTACGGAAACGGGAACACGCGGGGACACACCCCACGGGATCGACGCCGCGCACACCACCAAGGCGTCGCTTGGTGACTCAGTGTGGAAATAGTTCCGAAATATTGTCAAGAAGAATCCAAAAGTTTCGGACACATTTGCCCGCCGACTTCGGCGCTACACGGTCTCAACCATCCATAATGCGCACCGAAACTTTCGCCCGTTCCCGCCACAAGGGGCCGTTGGCCATGAAAGTTTCATATCTTTTGCCCAGTCCCGGAGTGGCCTGATCAGAGCCGGCCGGTCGCGGTCGTACTGTCGCGGCGGGCGAGGTGATGAAACGTTCATCCGGTGCCAGCGTGGCATGACCAGGACGCACCAGCGCATCGGCCTCCTGAGTGCCGACCATCCAATCGAACCGATTCGTTCATGGTCTTGACATGTTTTGTAGTCGTTTCCACACTGAGTCCGCACGGCGGCTACCTCCTACCGGAGTCGGTGGTGAACGGCAGGAGTCCTCGAACCGCCCCTCCGCGACCAAGGAATCACATATGGACGCCACATTCCGCAGGCGGCACAGAGGCCGCCGCCGGATCGCCGCCTTCCTTGCCGCAGGCGCCCTCGTCGCCGCCTCCGTCGTGACGGCCGCCCCGTCGGCCCTGGCCGCGGACCAGGCCATCACCGTCGACTTCTCCGCCGGTGGCGGCTCCCCCACCTACCGCGCCTCCGGCTGGATCTACGGCATGACCGAGAACGCGTCGGCGCCGCCGGACCGCTTCTACACCGATGTGAAGTTCCGGTACATGCGCGCCGGCGGGGCGCAGCTCGACAGCCCGGGCGGGTGGGTGTCGGGCAAGTACGACCGCCGATGGAACTCCACCCGCGCTCAGTTGCTGCGCACAAGATCGCTGGGCGGGGAGTTCATCCTGCTCGTCCACGACCTGTGGGGTGCCGACGGCTACCCGATCTCGCGATTCCCCGGCGACAACGGCGACTGGACCGACTACGACAACTTCCTCACCCGTCTGATCAACGACGTGCGGGCGACGGGCGCCACCGTACAGTGGGACCTCTGGAACGAGCCCAACATCACCTTGTTCTGGAACCGCCCTCAGTCCCAGTACTTCGAGATGTGGCGGCGCGCCTACCAACGCATCCGGGCCGCGTTCCCGACGCATCTCATCGTCGGGCCGAGCTGCGCGTGCGTACCCTCGACCACGAACCCGTTCTGGGTCCAGTACCTGGACTACGTCAAAGCCAACAACGTGGTTCCGGACATCATCAGCTGGCACGCCCTGCCCGGCGACCCGGTCGCCAACGTGGCGGCGGCCGACACCACACTGAACTCTCGCGGCATCCCACATCCGCGCCCGTACCAGATCAACGAATACGGGGCGTCCAACGAGCAGAACCCCGGTGACGGATCCTGGTACATCGCGCGCCTGGAAAGGGCCGGCGCCGACGGCCTGCGCGCCAACTGGGCGGGCGGTGGAAACCTGCACAACGACCTCGGCAACCTGCTCGTCCGCAACTCGGCAGGCGAGTACCAGCCGAAGGGCGAATGGTGGGTCTACCGCTTCTACGGCTCTCAGACCGGCCAGATCGTGTCCGTCACCCCCAGTTCCTCGTACGACGCGTTCGCCACCAAGGCGGCCGGGACGGCCAAGATTCTGGTCGGCGGCGGCAGCACGACCGGCAACATCGCCGTCAACCTGCGGCGCCTGGACATCACAAGCGGCATCGTGCAGAACAACCAGGTAAGAGTGGTCGCCGAGCGCATCCCCTACAACGGCGGCGGCGCCGTCCAGGGGCCGGTCACCGTCCAGAGCTCCGTGGTGACACTGTCCGGCGACGGCACGACGGTCAACCTGCCGCACACCACCATCGACGACACCTACACCATTACACTCCTGCCCCCCACGGACTCGGGACCCGGCGGGTCGACGTCGATGTTGCGGAACGTCAACGCCGGCCGGTGCCTGGACGTCCCGAACGCGAGCACCGTCAACGGCACCCAGCTCCAGCTCTGGGACTGCGGCGGCAACAACCAGCAGTGGACTCTCACCTCCTCCAGGCAGTTGCAGGTGTACGGCGACAAGTGCCTGGACGCCAAGGGGCAGGGCACCGGCAACGGCACCCAGGTGATCATCTGGGACTGCAACGGGCAGGCGAACCAGCAGTGGAACGTCAACGGCGACGGCACCGTCACCGGCGTGCAGTCCGGCCTCTGCATGGAGGCGAGCAACTTCGGGACCGCGAACGGAACGAAGGTGCAGCTGTGGTCCTGCACCGGCACGACCAGCCAGAAATGGACAAAGAGCTGACCCGATGGCCGGCGGGCGCATGGAAGATCATTTTCAGCGTCGTGGGTGGCTTGATCGTCAACGAGATGAGCAGCTTATCGCCCGGCCACCTGGTAACCGGCACCGTAGAAGTCGACCATGTAGCCGCCGTTCCGGAACTGCGGGGCGCGTTCGACCAGTTCGATCTGCCAGCCCGCGCGTTCCAGGTGCCAGGCCAGCGTCAGGCCGGCGATCCCGGCGCCGCAGAACTCTCTCGCTCAGCCGCGCGGACGACTCGGTGATCTGCTCGCGCAGCCGATCGGCTTCGGCCAGGGCGGCAGCTTATCCATACCCATGCCCGCAGTCGTGCTCATCGCCGCGCCAGATTCCCCCTTGGGAGGGGGCACGCCGCCCTTCGCCCGCAACCGCCGACTGACGTCCTCGTCCTCGGGAAAGCGGCCTGATCATCATGCTGCGAGACGCCGAAACAGCGGGGGTCCTCCGCCCGGCTTCACGCAGTACCCTCAGATGAAAGATAGGCGTATTCGTCAAGCAGCCGATCTGCGCTCTTCGATACCGGGATGCCTCATGGAAGAGCCTTTCGCGGCCGAGGACTGGACCATCTCCTGACAGTCCAGCCAGCGCGATCTTCGTCCCAAAATGCCGTCCGGCAGAGCCGTAAATGAGCCGTAAGGACATCAGGCCCTCTTCCCGGCGGGGCACGATGCCAAGATCTGGATGGCCGCCATTTTCAGCACACCTAGAACCTCATTCCGCAGGAGGACGTCGTGCGCAGGTACATCACGGAGTTCATAGGCACCTTCTTTCTGGTCTTCACGGTCGGCGCCACGGTCCTGGCAATGGCGCCCCTCGCCCCGGTTGCCATCGGAGCGATTCTCATGGTCATGGTGTACGCGGGCGGCCATATCTCCGGTGCCCATTACAACCCTGCGGTGACCCTGGCCGTACTGTTGCGCGGTCGGATCAGTCTGACGGACGCCATTCCGTACTGGATCGCCCAGCTCGCCGCCGGCGTCGTCGCGGCCGTAGTCGCGGGCTTCGTGGTGAACCCCGCGAAAGTGACCCCGGTGTCGCCCGAGGGCCGCGAGTTGTGGGTGGCGCTCCTGGCCGAGGCGCTGTTCACCTTCGCGCTCGCCTACGTCGTCCTGAACGCGGCCACCAGCCGGGACCATCCGGGCAACAGCTTCTACGGCCTGGCGATCGGATTCACCGTGGCCGCGGGGGCGTTCGCCGTGGGCGGTATCTCGGGTGGCGCCTTCAACCCGGCGGTCGCCATCGGCGCCGCGACCATGGGGATCTTCGACTGGTCGAAGATCTGGATCTGGCTCCTGGCCGACCTTGTCGGCGGCGCCCTGGCCGGGGTGACATTCCTCGCGCTCAACCCCAAGGAACGCGCGCCGCTGGAAGTCTCCGCCGCCTGAAATCCGGAGCCCTTCCATGACCACTCCACGCGAAGCCCTCCAACGAGCGGGTATCGATGTCAACGCCCTGATCGGCCATCTCACTTCGGCCGCGAAAGCAGAGCTGAGCGCCGTCTATCGCTACACGATCCTGGCGGCTCATTCGATCGGCTTCGCGGACGAAGGGCTGCGGGAGATCCTCAGGGACATTCGAGACGAGGACCGCAACCATTTCGACACGCTCGTCACGCGCATCTGCGAACTCGGCGGCAGGCTGCCGGAGGATATCCAGAGCTTTCTGCAACATGAAGACGAGCCGAAAGGCAGCATCTTCGCCGACTGGGACAACCTGCCCGAAGCCCTCATCGGATCCGTGCAGGAGGCCGCACATTCCTATTCCGGTCTTCGCCACCTCACCGAAGCAAAAGACCTCCGGACCCATGCGATGGTCCAGGCCATCCACAACGAGAAGACCGAGCACGTCGCCTGGCTGCGCGAGTTCTTCGGTCTCGGGCCGCCCGGACGCTTTCATCGTGGATTCCGGGGCAGATCCCCCTCGCTGGCCGGCCTGTACGACGACGAGCAAGGGACGAGACCACTGCCCTGATCTTGAACTCACCGACGAGATCACGTGCGCGCGTCTGTGGCATCCGCGAGAGGACGACCGCAACCGACCAGACTTCCCGGCACACCTGAGTCCAACTCATCAAGCCCTCGAGATCGGCCCCTGTGCGCCTCCCCTACAGTTCCTGATCCATCCAGACCATGTCGCGCAGCGGGATGCCGTTCTCCTCGATCCCGTCGGCATAGCCCCGGGCCGGGCCGAAAAAGTCGCGTTCGATCCGGTGAAGGCGGAATCCGGCTTTCTGGTAGAAGGCGAGCTCGCCGACGCCGGAGTTGCCGGTGCCGACGACGACGCGTGTCACGCCCCGCACCTTCAGCTCCGCCAGCACACCGGCGATCATGCGCTTGCCGATGCCCTCGCCGTGCCGCTCCGCATCGACCGCCACGGCCTTGAACTCGGTAGAGCCATCCGGCTGCGGGATCACCAGGATGACGGCCAGCGGCCGGAGAGTCTCATCGTCGAGAACATACAGATCGCCCGTTTGGTAGTAGCCGCGCACCTCTGACTCCGAGTCGTCGGCCAGCCGCAGCAACGGCAAGTAGGCATCGCGGTCACTGCCCGCCGAAACGATCCGAATCCCTGTCTCGCCCACCGGATCTCCCTTTGATCGTCCGCAAGGGATGAGGATTACCAAGCCTGCCCGCCTGTGAAACGGTGTGCTACTCGATTTCGACGGCCAACTCCCAGATCCGCGTCGCCGGGCATCTCGCTGGACGAGCACCACAGCCCTGGCCCGCACCCTGGGGGTTCACCACCGCCACCTTCGCGTCCTTCAGGGCCGCGTCCAACGTCGCCGCCCTTCGCTCCGCCACCGCCTGCACCTGGACGCCAACGAGGTCAAGAACGTCATCTCGAAGGACGGCTTCAGGAGCCGTCAGCGGCCAGGCGGAGGGTGCGCTGGTGGAGCTCGGTGGCGAACTCCTCGGCCCGGTCCAGCTGGGTCTGCAGCACCGCGCACCGTTCCTGGGCGGCCTGCTCGAACCACGCGCGCATGCCTGTGACCACCACCGCCAGCTGCCCACCGTGACCTCCTTGCGACAGGCCTTGGCACGCCCGTGCCCGATCTGCCATTCCCTTCTCGGGCGCCCGACGTAGGCGCCCCGGCGGCCACCGGCCGCCCGTTCACTCCGTGCGCCCACCTGTGCCGCGCGCTGCCGCCGCGGCCCTAGCAGGCAGGTGGCTCTCGTTCACCCTGAAGGATGTC
The DNA here is from genome assembly GCF_044460705.1 of Nonomuraea sp. NPDC050022. Lineage (NCBI taxonomy): Bacteria > Bacillati > Actinomycetota > Actinomycetes > Streptosporangiales > Streptosporangiaceae > Nonomuraea > Nonomuraea sp. NPDC050022. The sequence continues at coordinate 165 of NZ_JBITKE010000032.1, read as the reverse complement.
TGTGTTGCCCAGTTCTTCCCCCATCCCTGCCCGTGTGCTCACCTCCGCACCACACGGATGGGCCGCCCGGCTGCGGCCGGGCAGGCCCGCCTGGTTGAGCCCGTCGGTGGCCCGGACCGAGATCCTGTCCGGACTGGTCGTCGCCCTCGCCCTGATCCCCGAGGC
>NZ_JBITKE010000031.1:0-21385 GCF_044460705.1 Nonomuraea sp. NPDC050022 | reverse complement strand
CACATTACCGAACGTAACGGAGTCTTTCCATACTGTTTTCGAGAGGAGGGGTGGCGCTTCCTCCCGGCCCTGAAGGACCAGGTCTCCGCGCCACCATTCAGATGAAAATGAAGACGACCATCACCCGCGCTCTGCGCGACCGGCTGTTCGTCGTCGGGGAGGTGCTGGAGACCGAGCAGGTGACGCCGCGCATGCGGAAGGTCAGGATCGGCGGCGAGGCCCTGAGCGGGCTGAAGTGGATCCCGGGACAGCACGTCCGGCTGGCGGTCAACGACATCTTCGCGGCCCGTACGTGGTTACGGGGCGAGATCACCGACGCGCTGCGGACGTACTCGATCTGGCACCACGACCCCAGCTGGCAGACCATCGAGCTGATCGGCTTCGACCACGGCGGCGACGGACCGGGCACGACCTGGATCAGGAATGCCCGGCCCGGCCAGGAGATCGCCTTCACCAAGCCGGAGGGCAGCCTCGTGGTACGCCCCGCGCCCTACCATCTGTTCGCCGGGGAGGAGACGGCGTCGGTCGCGTTCGGCGCGATGCTGCGCGCGTTGCCGCTGGGTGAGACGGTGTTCGGGGCCGTGGAGGCCGATGGGCCCGGCGACCATCTGGACCTGCCGCGCGAGCTCACCCGGGTCTGCCGCGACGGAGCGTCCGCCGCGAGCTCCGAGTTGCTGGTGGAGGCCGTCAGGAAACTCGACCTGCCGGACGAGCCCGGAGTGGCCTACCTCGCCGGGGAGGCCCGGACGATCCAGGCCGTCCGCGCGCATCTCGTACGCGAACGGGGCTGGCAGCGCGGGGACGTCCGGACGAAGCCCTTCTGGACCCCAGGCAAGCGCGGTCTCGACTGACACCTTCTGTACGCCCGGCAAGCGCAGGCTCGACTGACACCTTCTGTACGCCCGGCAAGCGCGGACTCGACCGACATAGATGTATATGGCGGGCGTGAGATCCTGTGCTGGTGCTTCCTCCGATCGACGAGTTGCGTGAGCTGGTCACCACCCGCCTGACCGCCTTCGACCGCCGGGAGGTGCCGCCGGCCGAGGGGGTACGCCGGGCCGCCGTGACGGTGTGCGTGCTCAGGGACCCCGCCGGCCTGCCGTACACGATCCTCATCAGGCGGGCGCCGCGCGGGCGCAATCCCGGGCAGTGGGCGCTGCCGGGCGGGCGGCTCGACGACGGCGAGCAGCCGGTCGAGGCGGCGCTGCGGGAACTGGCCGAGGAGACGGCCGTCACCGGTGTCGAGGTGGTGGGGCTGCTCGACGACTTCGTCACCGATTCGGGGTTCGTCATCACCCCGGTGGTGGCCTTCGGCGGGGAGCAGCGGCCGGTCGCCGACGCGCACGAGGTGGCCTCGGTGCACGCGGTGCCGCTGGAGCGGTTCCTGGCGCCGGGGGTGCCGCGCTGGCGCGGCGGGCTGCTGCAGATGCCGCTGGGGCCCACTATCGTCGTCCACGCGCCGACGGGGGCGATTTTGTGGCAGTTCGCGGAGGTCGCTCTGCGTGGCCGTGAGCTGCGGGTCTTCGACGTCGCACAGCCACACTGGACCAGAACCTGACCGTTTCTTTTGGCCCGGTGGAATACGTGCCGCCGGATGTCCGTTAGCATCGAATGGCCGATGTGGTCTGTGTCCCCCGGGCCGCAAATTACCGCCTTCACGGAATACCGTTCGGCTGGAGCCGTGTTGTGCATCTCGCCGAGGAGGCGACCGCCACATCGGCCTTAGGCTTTTCAGGCGCCCCGGTTCCGGCCGGGGCGCCTGCTCTAGGGTGGGTGGCCGGACCGCCGATCATCCAGGAGAGCCCGTTGCTATATGAAGTGGTCAAGTTCGCCGCTACGCCGATCGCCCATGCGATGTGCCGCCCGCACATCTCCGGCGCGGCGCACGTGCCGAGGACGGGACCGGCGATTCTCGCCGCCAACCACTTGTCGGTGCTCGACTCCTACCTGCTGCCCGCGCTGCTGCCGCGGCACGTGACGTTCGCCGCCAAGAAGGAATACTTCTCCGGCAACCCGGTCTCCGGCTGGTTCATGCGCCTGGGCGGCAGCCTGCCCACCGACCGCGACAGCGCGCACGCCGCGCAGGAGATGCTCGACGCCGCCGCTGACCTGCTGGACCGCGGCGAGCTGTTCGGAATCCACCCCGAGGGCACCCGCTCCCCCGACGGCCGCCTCTACCGCGGCAAGATCGGCGTGGCCTGGCTGGCGCTCAAGACGGGTGCGCCCGTGCTGCCGGTGGCCCTCAGCGGCACCGAACGCGTGCTGCCCGTCGGCGCCAAGGTGCCGCGCCCGGCCAGGATCGGCATCACGATCGGCGCGCCGATGCGGTTCGAGGGCGACCACAGCAAGGCCCGCGACCGCCGCCGGGTGACCGACGAGATCATGGCCGCGATCCGGGAGCTGTCCGGCCAGGAATACGTGCCGACCTATGCGTCGAGCTTCAAAGCTGCCAGCAATATGTCCTAATTTGTCGCTAAGCTCTGCAACCTGTCGATGACCTGGGGGCTGACCAGTGGCGCGTGGCCGCACCATCGCGATCGTGTCCTGTGTCACCGTGCTGGCGGCGGGGGCCGCTGCCGGTGGCGCGTACTACGTGCTTCATACGAGAGGCACACCCGCCGAGACGGCGCGGCTCTTCGCCGCCGCCTGGCAGTCGGGCGACAAGGCGGCCATGAGCGCCACACTGGCCGCGCCGCAGCAACTGACGGCGTACGACCAGATGCGCACCGGCCTGGCGGTCGAGTCGACCTCGGTCAAGCTCGGCACCGTCACCAAGTCCGGCGACGACCGGGCCCGCGTGCCGTACACCACGACCTTGAAGCTGAAGAACATCGGCGACTGGACCTACGAGGGACAGATCGACCTGAAGGTGGCCGATCGCGCCTGGAAGGTCGACTGGACGCCCAAGACCCTGCATCCGTCGCTGACCGCCGGCGCCGCGTTCGCGCTCAAGACGCGCTGGCCCGACCGGGCGAAGATCACCGACGCCGACGACGGCCGTATCGACGACGGGTCGGCCGGCGGGTCAGTGCAGCAGCTCGTCGGCTACCTCGACAAGGCGACCAAGAAGGACGTGGCCAAGCTCGGCTCCGCCTACCAGGTCGGGCAGGCCGTCGGCCGGGGCGGGCTGCAGGAGACGTTCCAGAAGCAGCTGGCCGGCACCCCGGCGACCGAGATCAAGGTCGGCGACAAGACGCTGCAGACGATCGAGGGCAGCGACGGCGAGGACGTGAAGACGACACTCGACCCGCGCGCGCAGGCCGCCGCCGTCGCCGCCGTCAAGGACGTCAAGAAGCCCACCTCGATGGTCGCGATCAAGCCGAGCACCGGCGAGATCCTGGCCGTGGTCAACAACCAGGGCGGCTTCAACCGGGCGCTCGACGGCCGCTACCCGCCGGGCTCGACGTTCAAGGCCGTCACCGCGATCGGGCTGCTGGCGGCCGGGATGTCGCCGGAGGACAAGGTGACCTGCCCGATGTACGCGACGGTGGGCGGGTTGAAGATCCGCAACTCGGAGAAGGAGGAGTTCGGGTCGCTGTCGTTCCTCGATTCCTTCGCGCACTCGTGCAACACCACGTTCGCGCCGCTCGCCGAGACGCGCCTGGGCGCCGACAAGCTGCTCAAGGCGGCCGAGGACGTCGGATTCAACCAGCCGCTGAACATCGGGGTGTCGGCCACCAAGGCGAGCTTCCCCAAGCCGGAGTCGGACGCCGAGCTGGCCGCCGAATCGTTCGGGCAGGCCAGGATCACGGCCAGCCCGCTGTCGATGGCCTCGGTCGCGGCGGCCATCGCCGACGGCACCTGGCGGCCGCCCACACTGGTGCCCGACCTGAAGCAGAAGGCGGCCGAACAGCCGCTGCCCGAGGGCGTCAAGACGAACCTGCACGCCATGATGGCCGCCGTCGTCTCCAAGGGCACCGCCAAGGCGTCCGGGCTGCCCTCGGGCACGAACGGCAAGACGGGCACGGCGGAGTACGGCACCGGCGACAAGCTCCAGACTCATGCCTGGTTCATGGGGTTCAAGGGTGACGTGGCCTTCGCCGTGGTGGTGGAGGGCGGCGGCACCGGGGGCAAGGTGGCGGCTCCGGTGGCGGCCACCTTCCTGCGCCATCTGTGACCCGATCAGCACGCCTCTGCCCGGGCGGTCACATTCCTCTGTGACCGCTTGGGCATCGGATCACGTTCCTCTGTGACCTCCTGGGCATCGGGTCACATTCCTCTGACCCGATCAACCCGCCAGGCCGCCTCTGTCCAGGCGGGCTCTTTCCGCGGTGCCGGTCTCGTCCGCGTGACCCCTTGTCGCGAGGCCCGTCGTGACCGGCACGGGACGGGTGTTCTCGTGGTAGACCCGCCACTGGTCGATGCCGGGGAACGTGCCGATCGTCAGCTCCGCCAGCAGCGCCCCGGTCCACGCCTCCTCGGCCATGCTCATGGCCAGGGCGTATTCGGACTCGATGAGGAACAGCCGCGGGATCTCGCCGCGCTCGACCTCCAGGGTCTCGCGCTGGACGGCGATCCGGTCGCGGAGCAACGCGAGCCGTCGCCGGAGCAGTGCGGTGACCTCGTCGGGGTCGAGCCCGCCCATCACCGACAGCCCGGCCTCGAACCCCGTCGGCTCCCGCTCAGGAGTCCCCAGGAGCTCGCGCGTCCAGTCCTCGGCCTCCTCGCGACCGTCGGCGGTGATGCGGTAGACGGTCCGCTCGGGCCGGCCCCCTTGCCGGGCGCTCTGGGTGGCCTTGATCAAACCATGCTTCTCCAGATTGCGTACCACTGTGTAGAAGGAGCCCCACTTGATGGGCGTCTCGCGGTCTTTACCACGGGCCCGCAGGACGGATGCCATCTCGTACGGATGCATCGGCCGTTCCGCGACCACCGTGAGCACGGCGAGGGCCAGCAGATTGGCCACCCGGCGTCGTTGCGCCACCCACACCATCCTCGTAGACGAATATTCGTGGGCGACTATACGCATGCGAGTATTCCTGGAGCAATAGGGCTTGTGTCTCCAGTGGGCCGAGATCACGGCCTGCGGGTACGGCACTCCGTGTCTGGCATTCGACGCACTGCGTCAGGCGTCTGGCGTCTCGGGCACGGCGTCTGGCGTCTCGGGCACGGCGTCTCACGCGCGGCGCACGACGCGGCGCACGACGCGCAGCCTGAGGCATCTGGCGCACGGCGCACGGGCGTCACAAAACGCCGGATATTTCGGGAGATGCGTTAGAGCGAGGCGGCCAGCGCCAGGGCCGTCGCGGCCTCGTGCTGCAGGACCATGATCAGCAGCGTGGCGACCAGAGTGGCGATCAGCAGCCAGCTGATCAGGATGATGACCGTCGAGCGGCGCGGCCTGCGCCGGCGGCCGGACTGCCCGTCGACCTTCTCCTCGCTGCGACGAGCCCGCTCGTTGAACGACTCCAACCTCGCCACGAGTCGCGGATCGTCGTCGACGAGGTGCTGCTCGATCTGCGCCAGCATCCGCTCCTCGTCCTGCGACCAGGCCATGGGTGCACCTCCGGAACGCAAGCTCTGTGCCGGGTTTCTGCCCAACCATGAAGATCATTAGCCCCCGCCCAAGCAGGTAATTGCCACCTCTTTTCATTTGCGATCTTCGTCGAACCTTTGTTCTAATCATGGGATGCGCTGGGACAACCTGCGCCTGGCCGACTCCGGCCGGGACGATCCGGCCGTGCCGCTGTTCGCCCGCGGCGCGGTCACCCGCACGTTCGACACTCCCGAGTTCAAGGGGATGACCTTCTACGAGATCCAAGCCCGCTCGATCATCAACCGGGTGCCGGCGGCCAGCCGGGTCCCGTTCGAGCACACCATCAATCCCTATCGGGGCTGCGGCCACCGCTGCGTCTACTGCTTCGCGCGCAAGACCCACCAATATCTCGACCTCGACGCCGGCGCCGATTTCGACTCGAAGATCGTGGTCAAGGTCAACGCCGCCGAGCTGGCCCGCAAGGAGCTGGCGGCGCCGCGCTGGCACGGCGGCCCCATCGCCATGGGCACGAACGTCGACTGTTACCAGAGGGCCGAGGGCCGTTACCGGCTGATGAGGGGCGTCCTGGCCGCCCTGCGCGACGCCGCGAATCCGTTCTCGATCCTCACCAAGGGCACGCTCATTCTGCGCGATCTCGACCTGCTGACTGAGGCCGCCGAGGTCACTCAGGTGAGCGCCAGCGTGTCGGTCGGCTTCGTCGACCCCGATCTGTGGCGCTCCGTCGAGCCAGGCACCCCCGCCCCCCACCGACGGCTGGAGGTCTGCGCCACGCTCAACGACCACGGCATCCCCTGCGGTGTGCTGATGGCGCCGATCCTGCCGTACCTCACCGACTCCCCCGACCAGCTCGAACGCACGGTCAAGGAGATCGCCCAGGCGGGCGCCACGCACCTCGCGCCCATCGTCCTGCACCTGCGGCCCGGGGCGCGCGAGTGGTGGCTGGGGTGGCTGTCGCGCGAGCATCCTCGGCTCGTGCCGCGCTATCTGGAGCTGTACGGACGGGGCGCCTACGCTCCGCAGGCCTATCAGCAGCGGATCACCGACCAGGTCAAGGAGCTGGCCCGACGCCACGGTGTCGGCCGAGCGACCGCGGCTTCAGCTCGCCGCCTCCCGCCACGCGCCGAGCTCGCGCCATCGGCCCACCCCGAGCCCGCTCCACAGGCCCGGCCCGCCCCGACGGCGCGGCAACTCAGCCTCCCCGGCCTGTGACGGTGCGGCAGGTCGCCCTCCATGGCCTGTGACGGCGCGGCGGGCCAGCCGCTCCGGCCTGCGGCGGCGGGCCGGCTCAATCTCTCCGGCCCGTGAGGCGCGACCAACTCAGGCTCTCCGGCCCGTGACGGCGCGGCCTCTCCGGCCTGTCCGGGCCGGCGGACGAGTGAGCCGCGAATAAATCGCTGGCAGCGCGGCCAACGCGGGTGAGATCATGAGGCCGTTTCTGACGCCGACCAGCAGGAGATGTAATGCGGTGCCTTCGAGTCTCCCAGCGCCCCATTGGCACGAGAGTTCTCGAGGCTTCGACCACGCATGTACATCCTCAACATCGGCATCCTCGCGCATGTAGACGCGGGTAAGACCAGCCTGACCGAGCGGCTGCTGTTCCAGACCGGCGCGATCGACCGGCTGGGCAGCGTCGACGACGGCAGCACACAGACCGACAGCGGGGCCATCGAGCGGCGCCGCGGCATCACCATCCGCACCGCCGTCGCCTCCTTCACCGTGGGCGATATACGGGTCAACCTCATCGACACACCCGGCCACGCCGACTTCGTGGCCGAGGTCGAGCGCGCGCTCGGCGTGCTCGACGGCGCCGTGCTGGTGCTGTCGGCCGTCGAAGGGGTTCAGCCGCACTCGCGGCTGCTGATGAAGACGCTGCGCAGGCTGCGGGTGCCTACGCTGATCTTCGTCAACAAGATCGACCGGGCCGGGGCCCGGGAGCGGGAGCTGCTGGACGACATCCGGCGGTGGCTCTCGCCGTACACCGTCGCCTTGAACACTGTCGAGAAGATCGGCGGTCGGGATGCCCGCACGCGCCGCGTCATCGGCCCGGACGAGGCGGATGGTTCCGGCGATTCCCTCCTTGGCGGTGAGGCGGTCGGCGGTGAGGTGGCCGAGATGCTGGCCGAGCATGACGACGGCATCCTGGAGTCGCTCGTCGAGGGACGGGTGCCGAACGGCCGGCAGGTGTGGGCGGCGATGGCCCGGCAGTGCGCCGAGGGGGTGCTGCATCCGGTGCTGTTCGGGTCGGCGATGACCGGGCGGGGTGTCGGCGATCTGCTCGACGGGTTCCGGCTGCTACCCGCCACAGCCATGCCGGACACGCCCGGATCGAGCACAGCCGTAGCGGGCATGGCCGGGTCGGGTGTGGCGCTCAACGCGACCGTGTTCGCGATCGAGCGGGGCGCCGCCGGACAGAAGGTCGCCTATCTGCGGATGCGGTCCGGCGTGTTGCGGGCGCGGCAGCGGGTGCCCTTCCATCGCCTCCGCCGTGACGGGACGGTGGAGGAGTACGGTGGGCGGCCGACCGCGGTGCGTGTGGCCGGGTCGGCGGAGTCGCAGGCGGTGGCCGGGGACATCGCGAAGGTGTGGGGCGTGCCCGAGGTCCGGGTCGGCGACCACCTCGGCACCACACCAGAGGACGCGCCCAAGGGCGGGCACTTCCCGGCGCCCAGTCTGGAGACGGTGGTCAGGCCGCGGGTTCCCGGACAGGAGGGCCGGCTGCATGCCGCGCTCGCCGCCCTGGCCGAGCAGGACCCGCTGATCGGCACCCGCGCCCTGCCCGGCGGCCAGACGTCGGTACTGCTCTACGGGGAGGTGCAGAAGGAGGTCATCGCCGAGACGCTGGCCGGGGAGTTCGGGGTGGAGGCGGTGTTCGAGCCGACCCGGCCCGTCTATCTCGAACGGCCCGCGCGCCGGGCGGAGATCGTCGAGGAGATCGCCCGCCACGGCCGCAACGACTTCGTCGCCACCGTCGGCCTGCGGGTGGAGCCGGCCGCCATCGGGTCCGGTGTCGGATATCGGCTGGGTGTGGATCTGGGGTCGCTGCCGCTGGCCTTCCACCGGGCGATCGAGGACACCGTACGCGACACGCTGTCCGAGGGCCCGCACGGCTGGCCGGTCACCGACCTCCTGGTCACGCTGACCAGAACCGGTTATGACAGCCCGATCACCACGGCGGCCGACTTCCGGGGGCGGACGACGAACGTGCTGCGGCGGGCGCTGCGTCAGGCGGGCACCCGGGTGTACGAGCCGTGCCACCGCTTCGAGCTGGAGGTGCCGCCGGAGTCGCTGAGCGCGGCGACCGTACGGCTGGCGGCGCTGGGCGCCGTGGTGGCCGATGCCGTGCGGCGGGAGGCGGTGTGGCTGGTCAGCGGTGATATCCCGGCCGTGGCGGTGCGTGAGTTCGAGCTGGCGCTGCCCGGCCTGTCGCATGGCGAGGGCGTGTGGTGGTCGCGGCCCTTCGGTGATCGTCCCGCCCGTAGGTAACGATATGTCACCATTCGTCCGCCGACAGTTACTTCACATGTCGGTTTTCTGCCGGAAATGGGTACTAAGGCGGTTGATGTACTTATCCCACATCATCCGTTCAGGGGGAACCAATGGCTCAGACGAACAAGAAGCCGGCCGCCAAGTCCGGCAAGACCAAGAAACAGACGATCAAGCCCGCCCGCCAGGACAAGGACGTCAAGGACGCCAAGAAGGAGCCCAGGAAGCCGGACGTGGCTTGACGCGGTGAAAGGATCAGGCAGCCGCGGCCGGAGTCCCGGCTGCCTGATCACGGAGCACACATGTCCGCCTACCTGCGCTTCCCCGCTATCTTCCAGGATGTGGTCGTTTTCGCGGCCGAGGACGACCTGTGGATGGTCTCCGCCCTCGGGGGGCGCGCCTTCCGTCTGACCGCCGGGCTCGCCGAAGCCGGTTACCCGCGCATCTCGCCGCGCGGCGACCAGCTCGCCTTCGTCGGGCGAGAGGAGGGCCCGGAAGAGGTGTACGTCATGCCGGCCGACGGGGGCGCGGCCCGGCGGGTCACCTATCACGGAGCCCGCTGCACCGTGACCGGCTGGGACCCCGAGGGCCGCATCCTGTACGCCAGCGACGAGTGCCAGCCGTTCGAGGGCCGCAAGTGGCTGCACCGGGTCGCGCCGGGCGGCGTGCCGCACCGCCTGCCGTACGGGCCGGCGAACTCCATCGCCCACGGCCCCCGCGGCATGATCGTCCTGGGCCGCAACACCGCCGATCCCGCGCGCTGGAAGAGGTACCGCGGCGGCACCGTCGGCGACCTGTGGATCGACCCCGACGGCGAAGGCCGCTTCCGCCGGCTCATCCGCCTGCCCGGCAATCTGGCCTCGCCCTGCTGGAGCGGTGACCGCGTCTGCTTCCTGTCCGACCACGAGGGCGTCGGCAACGTCTACTCCTGCACTCCGGACGGCGACGACCTGCGCAAGCACACCCACCACGACGACTACTACGCGCGCAATCTGTCCGGGGACGGCCACCGCCTCGTCTACCACGCGGGCGCCGACCTCTACCTGCTCGATCCCGAGGACGCGCCCCAGCGGATCGACGTACGGCTGGCCAGCTCCAGGACCCAGCGCAACCGCCGGTTCGTGGAGGCCGACGACTACCTCGAAAGCGCCACGCTCACTCCCGACGGCAGCGCCCTGGCCGTCACCGCGCGCGGCAAGGCGTACACCATGGCCGGTTGGGAAGGGCCGGTCCGGCAGCACGGCGAGCCCGACGGCGTCCGCTACCGCTTCCTGACCTTCCTCAACGACGGCCGCCGCCTCATCGCCGCCGCCAGCGACGACGGTGACGAGGAACGGCTGGTCATCCTCGGCGACCCGGCGGCCCCGGAGATCGCCCGGCTCGGGCGGATCACCGCGCTGGTGCCCGATCCCGCCCACGACCGCGTCGCCGTGACCAATCACCGCCACGAGCTGCACCTCGTCGATCTGGCCACCGGGCGGGCCGTACTCGTCGAGGCCAACCCGCACGGCCCGCCGGCGGACCCCGCCTGGTCGCACGACGGCCATTGGCTCGCGTACGCCACCCCGCTGAACGCCCACACCGCCGCGATCATGCTGCACCACCCAGCGACCGGCCAGACCGTCGCCGCCACCGAGCCCCTGCTCGAAGACTCCCGCCCCGCCTTCGACCCGCGCGGCCGCTATCTCTACTTCATCGGCCAGCGGGTCTTCTCCCCCGTCTACGACCAGCTCCAGTTCGACCTCGGCTTCCCCCTCGGCACCCGCCCCTACGCCATCGCGCTGCGACGGGACGTCCCCGACCCGTTCGTCCCGACCCCCCGCCCTCTGGGAGCGAAGGACGATGAGGAGGAAGAGGAGGAGGGCGAGCCTGAGCCGCTGCGCGTCGACCTCGACGGCCTGGCCCGCCGCGTCACCCCGTTCCCCCTGCCGGAAGGCCGCTACGAGCGCGTCGCCGGGCTGCCGGGCAAGGCGCTCATTCTCAGCAGCCCGCTGCAGGGTGAGAGCATCCTGGACCTGTACGACTTCACCAAGGGTGAGCGCGAGACCTTCGCCCACGGCGTCAGCGACTTCGAGCTGGGCCGCGATCACAAAACGCTCCTGTACCGGGCGGGCGACCGGCTGCGCGTGCTGAAGGCCACCGAGACGCCCGACGACGACGGCGACACTCCGGGCCGCGAAACCGGGTGGATCGACCTGTCCCGGATCAAGGTGTCGGTCTGCCCGGCGGCGGAATGGCGGCAGATGTTCCGTGAGGCGTGGCGCCTGCAGCTCGAGAACTTCTGGACCGAGGACATGGCCGGCGTCGACTGGCACGCCGTCTACGAGCGCTACCTGCCGCTCGTCGAACGCGTCAGCACCCGCGGCGAGTTCTCCGACCTGCTGTGGGAGCTCCACGGGGAGCTGGCCACCAGCCACGCCTACGAAAGCGGCGGCGAGTACCGGCCGGGCCCGGACTACACGCAGGGCAAACTCGGCGTCGACTGGGACTATCGCGACGGCGTCTACCACATCGGCGCCATCGTCACCGGCGACGCGTGGAACCCCGAGGCCACCTCGCCGCTCAACCGGATCGGCCTGGACATACGGCCGGGCGACGCGGTCCTGGCCATCAACGGCGCCCCCATCGGCGAGACCGCCACCCCCAACGAACGCCTGGTCAACCAGGCCGACGAGGAGGTCGAACTCACCCTGCGCCGCGACGAGCGCGTCTTCACCGCCGTCGTCCGCGCCATCGCCGACGAGGGGCCCGCCCGCTACCGCGACTGGGTCAACCTCAACCGCGCCCGCTGTCATCAGCGCTCGGACGGCCGCGTCGGATACCTACACATTCCCGATATGGGCACCGACGGGTTCGCCGAGTTCCACCGCGGCTTCCTGGCCGAGCACGACCGTGAGGCCCTCATCGTCGACGTCCGCTTCAACGGCGGCGGCAACGTCTCGGCGCTGCTGCTGGAGAAGCTGGCCCGTCGCCGTCTCGGCTACGACTATCCCCGCTGGGGCGATCCCGAGCCCTACCCGCCGGAGTCGACGCGCGGCCCGCTGGTCGCCATCACCAACGAATGGGCCGGCTCCGACGGCGACATCTTCAGCCACACCTTCAAACTGCGGGGCCTCGGCCCGCTGGTCGGCAAGCGAACCTGGGGCGGGGTCATCGGCATCTGGCCGCGGCACCGGCTGGCCGACGGCACTGTCACCACACAGCCAGAGTTCTCCTTCGCCTTCGACGACGTCGGCTGGCAGGTCGAGAACTACGGCACCGACCCGGACATCGAGCTCGACATCACCCCGCAGGACTACGCGGCGGGCACGGACACCCAGCTCGAGAAGGCCATCGACGTGATACTCGGGCTGCTGGCCGAACACCCCCCGCACACCCCGGATCCAACACATCGGCCACGGATGCAACCTTAAGAGGATTTGCAACGTCTATAGATCATGCGTGGGGTTAGTCCTCGGGGATGGACAGGACACTCCACCGAAGCGGGACAATAAGCCGGTGGCGAATTCGCACAGATCGCCACTGGCCACTTGTGTAGTGACACTCTCGGTTCAAGGGGGACTTCTCAGGTGCGCGCACTGGCACGCAAGGGCAAGTCGGCGATGGTCCGGCTGTACAAGGGCTACAACCGCCGCAAGGTGCGCAAGGCGCCGCCGCCGTCCACGGACAAGGTCAGAATCCTGATCCTGCACGCGTACGGCATGGGCGGCACGATCAGGACCGTCTTCAACCTCGCCAGTTATCTGGCCGAGAACCACGACGTGGAGATCGTCAGCATCCTGAAGGAGGCCGAGGAGCCCTTCTTCCCGATCGACCCGCGGGTCAAGTTCCGCTTCCTGGACGACCGGCTGAACCCCGGCCCGGATCCGGTACGCGCGATGCTGTCGAAGCGGCCGAGCAAGCTCATCCCACCGGAGGAGTCGGCGTTCCACCGCTTCAACCTGTGGACCGACCTGAAGCTGGCCCGCTACATCCGCTCGCTCGACACCGGGATCCTCATCTCCACCAGGCCCGGCCTCAACCTGGCGATGGCCCAGTTAGCGCTGCCGAGCGTCATCACCATCGGCCAGGAGCACGTCGCGCTGCGCACCCAGCCGGAGGCGGTGCAGGAGCTGATCAAGTGGCGCTACCGCCGCTTCGACGCGCTGGCCACCCTCACCAAGGCCGACCTGCGCGACTACCGCGCCGCCCTGCCCAAGAAGCCGAAGCGGCTGATCCGCATCCCCAACGCCGTGCCGCCGATGACCGGCGACGTGGCCAAGCTCGACTCCAAGGTCGTCATCGCCGTCGGCCGGCTGACCCGCCTCAAGGGCTTCCACCGGCTCATCGTCGCCTGGGAGGAGGTCGCCAAGACCCACCCCGACTGGAAGCTGCGCATCTACGGCGCCGGCCCCCAGGAGGACAACCTGCGCCAGCAGGTGATCGACGCGGGTCTCGAAGGCCAGATCGAGCTGCCCGGCGCCACCTCCGACGTCGGCGCCGAGCTGGAGAAGGCGTCCGTCTTCGTGCTCAGCTCACGCCACGAGGGCTTCCCGATGACCATCCTGGAGGCCATGGCCAAGGGGCTGGCCATCGTCAGCTTCAACAGCCCGCACGGGCCGAAGGAAATGATCACCGACGAGGTCGACGGGCTGCTGGTCAAGCCGCGTACCAACGCCAACCTCGCCACCTCGCTCCTGCGCGTCATCGAGGACGAGGAGCTGCGCCGCCGCCTGGCGGCCGGGGCGCTGGAAACGGCGCGCTCGTACGACGTGGACGTCATCGGCGCCCAGTGGGACGCCCTGTTCGAGGAGCTCCTGGCCCGCCGCAACGGCACCTACGTCAAGCCGACACCGCCCGCGGAACCGGCGTCAGCATCGCCGTCAGCCGAACCGGCACCGGCACCGGCACCGGCACCCACGGAATCCGCACCGGCGCCGACCGAGCCCGCGCAGACTCCGTGGTCCTCCTGACGGCCGACTAAGTCTGACGGCCGACTAAGCGCGGCTCGTCAGCTCGACCGGCTCCGCGATGACGTCCACCAGCGCCCCGTTGCGGTGGACCGTGATCGGCAGGGGCCGCCCGATCGCCTCGGCGAACATCAGCCGCTGCAAACTCTGCGCGTCGCCCACCGGATGGCGGTCCGCGCTCAGCACCAGATCCCCCGCCCGCAGGCCGGCCCGGTCTGCGGGCGATCCGGGCATCACCTCCACCACCCGCAGCGCGCTGTCCTGGCCGGTCCGCCGCCGCAGCGGCTCGCTCAGCGGCGCCGGCGAGGTCACCAGCCCGAGGTAGGCCCGTCGTACCCGGCCGTCCTTGATCAGCGTGGCGATGATCGCCCGCGTCGTGCTGTTGACCGGCACGGCCAGCCCCACCCCGACGCCGGCCACGGCCGTGTTGACGCCGACCACCCGCGCCCGCGAGTCGGCCAGCGCTCCTCCCGAGTTGCCGGGGTTCAGGGCCGCGTCGGTCTGGATCACATCCTCGATGAGGCGTACGGCCTGACCGCTCCGGGCCGGTAACGACCGTCCCAGTCCCGACACCACGCCGGCCGTCACCGAACCGGCCAGCCCCAGCGGGCTGCCCACCGCCACCACGAGCTGTCCCACCACCAGCTCGTCGCTGTCGCCCAGGACGGCGGGCTCGGGCGTGGGCTGCTGCGCCCTGATCACCGCCAGATCCGACAGCGGGTCGCGTCCCACCACCAGGAACTCACCCGACGACCCGTCGGCGAACGCCACCGTGCCCGCCCTCGACGAGCCCACCACGTGCGCGTTCGTCAGCAGGAACCCGTCGGCCGTGAAGACCACCGCCGACCCGCTGCCCCGGTCCGCCCGAACACTGGCCACCCTCGGCAGCAGCTCGGCCGCCACCGAGGAGACGACGCGGGAGTAATCATCCATGACGACACCCTTCTCAGTTGCTTACATCATTACTCTGCAACTGAGAGAACGGCCACCACCCATGAAGATCCACATCCGGATCAACAGGACCGCGCGCCACACACCCCTCTCTCTGCCGCCTCAAACCTCTCACTGTGTCAAACACCACAATGTCGGGAATTGATCTCTAGAGAACCTGTGCCCAAGAATCCCCGGAGGCGTACTTGAGCACAAAGGAAACGGTCGCCCTTCTGGCGGGGGGCGTCCTGGTCGTCTCCCTCGTCGGCAGCACCAAGACCAGCCCGGCCACCGCGGCCAGCCCCCTCACCAACACCAGCGGAACCCGCCCAGGACTCGCCCCCATCGCCACCGACGCCGACCGGGCCAGCGCCCGCTCCCTCATCAAGCGGCTCCGGGTCAAGGGCCGCGGCCCCAAGACCGGCTACGAGCGGACCAGGTACGGCGACAACTGGGCCGACACCGCCACCGGCGTCCCGTACGCCCGCAACGGCTGCCGTACCCGCGACGACCTGCTCGCCCGCGACGGCCATGACGTCAAATATCGCCAGGGCTCCCGCTGCGAGGTCGTCTCCCTCGTCCTGACCGACCCCTACACCGGCCGGACCATCGACTGGCGCAAGGCCCACGCCGACGAGATCCAGGTCGACCACGTCATCCCGCTCGCCTATGGCTGGCGGATGGGCACGCCGCGCTGGTCGATGTCCAAGCGCGTGGACTTCGCCAACGACCCGCTCAACCTGCTGCCCGTCTACGGCGCCGCCAACGAGCAGAAGGACGCCTCGGGGCCGGCTGGCTGGCTGCCGCCGCAACACCGTATCCGCTGCGCCTATGTCACCCGCTTCGCCCAGGTCGCGCTCAAGTACGACCTGCCCGTCACCCGCGCGGACAAGAACGCCATGCTCGCCCAGTGCCGCTGACCGCCGCTCAGAAGACCAGCACCGCTCAGATGACCAGCACCGCTCAGAGCACGTCGATCCACTCGAAGCCGTTCTTGAACGTCAGCTGGGCCAGGGCCCGCTGCCCCTGGGCGTTGGGGTGGAAGTAGTCCCACTTGCTGATGTGGTCGAGCGTGAACGGGTAGGCGAACACCGCGCCCCCGTCCGTACGGCACGCGGTTCCCAGCGTCGCGCACGCCTCGGCGGCCTCGTGGTTGTAGGCCATCACGCGCGCCCGCACCCTGGCCCGCCGCGCCACGTCCGCGGGCTTGGCCGACGAAGGGGAGGCCAGCATCGTGGGGCAGATCCGGCCGAGCGTCCAGAACGTGCGCGCCAGCGCGTTGCTCTTGCCGACCTGCCACAACCGGCGCAGGTCGGGAATGCTGGCGAAGAACACCCTGACCCCCGGCACCCCGGCCCGCAACTCCGCCAGAGCCGCGTCGAGCCGCTGCCGGTAGACCCGCACGGGCGTCATGTCCTTCTCCGCCGGCTTGCAGGCGTCCTGGGCGCCGATGAGGATTGTGACGTATGTCGCCTTGGCGGTGATCGCCTGCTTCACCTGACCCATCAGGTCCGCGCTCGTCGACCCGGGCACCGCGAAGTTGCGGTTGTGCCCCATGATCGTCCGGCTCAGCCCGGCCAGCCGCAGGTAATGGCTGGTCACCTCGGCGTTGTCCCCCGCCGACCAGGAGCGGGAGGTGCACGAGACGTACCAGCCGCACGCGTTGAACCCCGCCGAGACCGAGTCTCCCAACGCCGCCATGACCTCCGGGACGGGCTCCGCCGAGGACGACGCGTGTGCCGTACCGGAACCGAGAAGAACGAGGGCAGCGGCGAAGAGGGGTGCGAGACGAGTGATCATGCGGCCCAAAGTAGGGATGGGCGCGGAGGCCGACTATGTCGTCAAGGCAACATCTGCCATCTCGGGACCGTGTTCATATCGCTGCTTGACAGTCCTGATCCGATGGGGATGCTCCGAATATCATGCGGGTTCCCCCTTTATCTGGGTTCATTGACCGTAACCGGTCATTCACGGGGGTCCCAGTCGAACGTGTTCAGTTCCCGCATAGAGTGTCTGGGTGAGTGTCGCGCTCGGAACCACCCGCCCGCTACCGGTTCGCACCGCCCCCATAGGTGACCCCGGTGACCTGCTGGCCTCCCTGCCCCGGACCGCCGCCCCCTATGCCTGGATCCGGCACGGCGAAGGACTCGTCGGCTGGGGTGAGGCCGCGCGGGTGGCCGTTCCCGCAGGTCCCGACCGGTTCGCCTGGGCGAGCCGGTGGCTCGCCGACCTGTTCGGCGACGTCCACATGGACGGCTATTTCGACGGTCCCGGCGGGATGCCCGGCGTCGGGCCCGTCGCCTTCGGCTCATTCACCTTCGACGAGAACGCCGCCGGCTCCGTCCTCGTCGTGCCGCAGGCGGTGCTCGCCCGGCGCGGCGGCCGCGCCTGGCTCACCACCATCGGCGACGCGCGCCTCGAACCCCTCACGCCCGTACGCGATCCGGGCCGCATCAGCTACGGCGACGGCAGCCTGTCCGCCCCCGAATGGGAGCATGTCGTCGCCCAGGCCACCCGGCGCATCCGCGAGGGCGAGCTGGAGAAGGTCGTCCTGGCCCGCGACCTGATCGCCACGGCCGAGCGGCCGATCGACGTACGCCTTCTGCTCGACCGCCTCGCGCAGCGCTATCCCGACTGCTACACCTTCTCCGTCGCCGGCCTGGTCGGCGCCACCCCCGAGCTGCTGATCCGGCGCACCGGCAAGGAGATCGAGTCGCTGGTCCTGGCCGGCACCACGCCGCGCGGCACCGGTCCGGCCGACGACCTGGCGCGCGGCGCGGCGCTGTTCGCCTCGGCCAAGGACCGGCACGAGCACGAGTGCGCGATCGCGTCCGTACGCGAGACGCTCGCCCCGCTGTGCTCGTCGCTGCAGACGCCCGACGAGCCTGAACTGCTCATGCTGCCCAACGTCCAGCACCTGGCCAGCCACGTCACCGGGCGCCTGGCCGACGGCGCGTCGGTGCTCGACGTGGTCGCCGCCATGCACCCGACCGCGGCCGTGGGCGGCACGCCCACCGACACCGCCATCAAGGTGATCCGGGAGCTGGAGGGGATGGATCGCGCGGGCTACGCGGGTCCGGTCGGGTGGATCGACGCGCACGGGGACGGGGAGTGGGGGATCGCGCTGCGCTCGGGGATCGTCCGGGGGCGCCGGGCGCGCCTGTTCGCGGGCGCCGGCATCATGGGCGACTCCGACCCGAGCTCCGAACTCGCCGAGGCGCAGGCGAAGTTCCGCGTCATGCAGTACGCCCTCGAGGGATGACGTTCCTGGTTGCTGTTACGGCGTCGTTCTTAGCCGGCTACGTGGATTCTGTTGCCCGGTGTCACCTGAGCCCTGCCCGCTGTCAGGGTGGCCAGCCAGTCCGTGAAGGCGGCTGTCTCGTCGTCCGCCACCGCCACCGTGAAGACGACCTTGCTGCCGTAGGACACCTCCCTGATGGGGTGTCTCGACGCCCGTAGGTCGCTCTCTATGCGGCCCGCCTGGTCGTGGGCCACCGTCACCTCGATGAGCGTCGCCGGGATCATGCGGATCGGTACCGCCTGGTCCAGGGTCTCCGTCACCGCGGAGCTGTAGGCGCGGACCAGGCCGCCGGCGCCCAGGAGGGTGCCGCCGAAGTAGCGGGTCACCACCGCCACCACGTCGTTGAAGCCCCGGCCGGTCAGGGCCTGGAGCATGGGGGTGCCCGCAGTGCCGCCTGGTTCGCCGTCGTCGTCGCCCTTCCGGTCGTCGCCGATCACGTAGGCCGTGCAGTTGTGGGAGGCGCTCGGGTGCAGGTGGCGGCGTTCGGCGATGAAGGCCGAGGCTTCCGCGAGTGTCCTCGCCGGGGCGACCGCGCAGACGAAGCGGGAGCGGCGGGCCTCCGTCTCGTGCTCGATGGCGGCGCTGAGAGTGAGGTAGGAGGACACGTCCACAGATTAGTGCTCGCCGGGCAGGCCGTCGGGGCTGGCATCCCCCGCATGGTCATGGGCTGCGGCTGCTCTCCACTGATGCTGGTGCCGAGGGCGAGCCCACGCCACGAGAGTGGTCCATCTGCCGCCATTCACGGCGCAACCCGGTCAGCCCGATGGTGAGGAAGTAGGCCGCCCCGCACACGACCAGCACCGGCGACAGTCCGGCGGCGGCCACCGCCGCGCCGGCCATGAGCCCGCCCAGCGGAATCCCGGCCCAGGCCAGCGAGTCTCCCAGCGCGTTGACCCGCCCCAGCAGCCGGCGCGGCACCCGCTCGAACAAGATCGCGCCCAGGATCGGGTTGATGAGCCCTCCGCCGAGCCCACTCACCGCGAACACGACCAGCATCACCCACACCGGCGCGTCCATCGCCAGGACCAGGTACCTCGGCGGCCCCGCCACCAGGAAGGCCACGAAGAACACCGCCCGGCGCCGCATCCGGTGTGCCACCGCGGCGGCCACCAGACTCCCGCCGACCGCCGCCAACCCCATGACGCCGCTGTTCAGCCCGATCACGGCGGGGCCGTGGCCGGACTCCCGGGCCCACACCGGCACGAGTACCTGGGCGAACGCGGCGTCCAGCAGATTCGTCACGGCGACCATGAGGGTGAGGGCCAGCAGTATCGGCTCGGCGCGAAGAAAGGCGACCCCCTCGGCGAACCGCCGCCAGTAGCCCGTCGCCCGCTCCCCCTCACCGGCCGCCGAATCACGGACCGGGCCCTCGCCAGGCTCCCGTGCGGGGATCGGCCCGCCGGCCTCCGGCACTGGAGCGGCGCCCTGATTGTCTTTCGTCTGGGCGTAGAGCGAGCCGCCCTGATCGTCTTCCGGCTGGGCGACCGCCTCCGATGGCTGGGCGCGTGGCAGCGTCCACACGATGACGACGAACCCGAGCGCGAAGCAGGCCCCGCTGAGCGCCAGCCCCACCAGCGGTCCGGCCAGCGCCACCAGTGCCCCGCCCATCGCCGGACCCAAGGTGGCGGCCAGCCGTTCGGTCACACCCGACAGTGCGGCGGCCCGCTCCAGCGGTATCCGGCCACGTTCGGCCGCCTCCGGCACCATGACCTCCTTGGCCAGGTCGCCGGGCCCGCGAGCCGCGCCGATCAGCGCCACCAGCCCGAGCAACGCCGGGAAGGCCAGCAGATCGAGCGCGTGCAGCAGAGCCACGGCCCCGGCTCCGGCGGCGCTCACCACGTCGCCGACCCACGAGACCCGGCGCGGGCCCAGGTGATCGACCAGCGGCCCCGCGAGCAGCTTGACCAGGACGTACGGCGCCATCTCGCAGAAGGCCACGAGCCCGGTCATGGCGGCGCTGCCGGTCGTGACGAGCACGAACCACGGCAGCGCGATGGCCGAGACCCGGGTTCCGGTCAGCGACATCGCCATGGCGGCCAGGACACCGGCCAGCGGGCGTAAGGACCGTCCGGTCGCAGGAGGAGTCATGCCGGATCCGGCTCCGATCCGTCCGGCTCCGGTAGCAGGTGCATGACGAGGGACACGCGTTCGGCACCCTCGCCCATCTCCTCTGACGCGTCGCGCCGGTAGCGGTCGATCACGGACAGCAGCTCCTCGCGCATCCGCCCCGCCTCGTCCGGCGTGAGGCGGAGCGCCCAGTGGCTGATGTCGAAGGCGTCGAACCAGGGGCGGGGCATGGTCTGCAGTTCGTTCAGCGCACGCTGGGTCAGCAGGCTGTGCGCGGCGGCCACGGAGCGCAGGTACGCCATCAGCGCCTCGGGCTCCTGCCTGGCCACGTCGCTGGAGGTCAGCCGGGTCACCTCGTGCACCGCGCGCCACCACCGCTCCCGCGCGTTCCCGCGTTCGGTGTCCTCCTCGACGAAGCCCGCTGCCGCCAGCCTGCGCAGGTGGTAGCTGGCCGTACCGGAGTTGACGCCGAGGCGCTCGGCCAGCCGGGTGGCCGTCGAAGGACCGTACTTGCGCAGCAACTGGACCAACTCCACCCGCACCGGGTGAGCGAGGGCCCGCAGACCCTTGGCATCGAGAACTACGACTGAGGTCATGCCCCCACCCTAGATTGCCAACATCTCTTCGCAAAGAGTTCTTCGCGAAGAGATGTTGGCAATCACTGCGCTCCATCGTCGACGCCGCTCGCGAGTGCGGCCGGCGCGTGGCCGAGCGCCAGGTCACGCCGGCCGGGGTCACACGCCGGCCGTCTTTCGCGCGGTATCGGCGAACGGCGCTGGCCTTTACATTGTAGATTTACTGGCGCGGTAAAGTGCGATTGTGAATCCCCCCTTCACACCCCTCGCCCCTGAAGACCCTCCCGAGATCGGCGGTTATCGCCTGGTGGCGCGGCTGGGAGCCGGCGGCATGGGGCAGGGCAGGTCTTCCTCGCCAGCACCCAGAGCGGCAGGCGCCTGGCCGTCAAGGTGATGCTCGACTCCGGACAGAACGGCACCTACCAAGCGTGCGTCGACAACACCAAGTACATCAACTACCACTGGCTGAATCTGGTGGTTTGCTCTCGCGGTCCCGTCTGGCGGAAGGGAGGCCGGTAGCGTGTGGCTGGTTGATGGCAGCCCAGCCCGCTATGCCGCGTGTGGCGATGTTGCGGGCCGCGAT
>NZ_JBITKE010000030.1:0-28188 GCF_044460705.1 Nonomuraea sp. NPDC050022 | reverse complement strand
AAGCGCATGCCCGCCGGCGAGATCACCGTCATGGTCGTCACCGTCGCCGTCGTGGTCGCCACCCACAACCTGGCCATCGGCGTCGTCGTCGGCTCCCTGACCGCCATGATGATCTTCGCCCGCCGGGTCGCCCACCTGGCCAACGTCACGGCCTGCGTCGACCCCGACGGCCGGCAGGTCGTCTACGCCGTCACCGGCGAACTGTTCTTCGCATCCAGCAACGACCTGGTCTACCAGTTCAACTACGGCGAAGACCCCGACGACGTGGTCATCGACCTGACCGACGCCCACATCTGGGACGCCTCCTCTGTGGCCGCCCTGGACGCGGTGGAGGCCAAGTACGCCGCACGTGGCAAGACCGTCACCATCGCCACCCCGTACCTGTGGCTGCGCTACCTCATGTAGACCTGCCGGTCCTGACGAAGGGCATGTCCCTGTTACGGTGGGACGCGGTGCGCCGGGAAGTCTGGTCGGCAATGGGTTGTCGCATGGGACTTCGGCGGAGGCGTTCGTGATGTGGTGTTCGGCGGCCAGGTCGAGCGAGAGTGGCTGCTGATGGGTGCCCTGCTGACGGCATTCGCGTGCCTTCTGCTGCTGGCCGTGTTGGTGTCCAGCCTGGCTCATCGTACGATCCTGTCGACCGCGGCGTTGTTCCTGGTGGCGGGGTTCCTGCTCGGGGACGGCGTGCTCGGGGTGGTGTCCCTGGCGCCGGACGACGACATCATCGCGACCCTGGCCGAGCTCGCGCTGTTCGCCGTGCTGTTCACCGACGGCATGCGGGTGGGCTGGGCGGATCTGCGGTCGGCGTGGCGGCTGCCGGGCCGGGCGCTGGGCTGGGGGTTGCCGCTCACGCTGGTGATCACCGCGGTGGGCGCTCATTACCTGGTGGGGCTGGGCTGGATCGAGTCGCTGCTGATCGGCGCCATCCTGGCGCCCACCGACCCCGTCTTCGCCGCCGCGCTGGTCGGCAACGAGAAGGTGCCGCCCCGGCTGCGCCAACTGCTCAACGTGGAGTCCGGGGTCAACGACGGGCTGGCGCTGCCGTTCGTCATGCTGTTCCTGGCGATCGCCCAGGGCTCCGGCGACCTGCATCTGGGCGAGCTCGGTCTGGAACTGGGCGTCGGTGTGCTGATCGGCGTGGCCGTCCCGTGGCTGGCGATCAAGCTGGAGCAGACCCGCTGGTTCTCGGCCTCCACCCAGTACGAGCCGCTCAACGGCCTGGCGATCGGCCTGCTGGTGCTGGCGGTGGGCAAGGCCACGCACGGGAACCTGTTCCTGGCCGCGTTCTCCGCCGGCATCACGGTGGCCACTTTCGGCCCACGCCAGCGCGAGTCGTTCGAGCACTTCGGCGAGCTGATCGCCGAGCTGTTCAAGCTGGCCGCGTTGCTCGTCTTCGGCGCGCTCATCACTCCTGCCGTGCTCGGCTCGGTGGGCTGGAAGGGGTGGTTGTTCGCCATCGGTGCCCTGTTCCTGGCCCGGCCGATCGCGATCTGGATCTCCTTCCTGCGCTCGGGCCTGTCGGTGCGCGAGCAGGCCGCGGTGGCCTGGTTCGGCCCGAAAGGCTTCGCCTCGGTCGTGTACGGCCTGATCGTGCTCAGCTCGGGCATCGCCGCGTCGGTGGAGGTCTTCCAGCTGGTCGCCGTCACGATCGTCCTGTCGATCCTGCTGCACTCCTCCAGCGACATCGTGGTGGCCCGCGGGTTCGACGATGAGCGTGAGGTTCCCGCCTGGTTCGGCGCTGCTCGCCGTCTGCGCGATCGGGCACGCGGGAAGAGCTGTGAAGGTGGGCACCTTCTGGGCGACAGCCTTCCTGGGCCGTTTCCAGCATCCGGCGCAGGTCGTCACGACCGGGTTCGGGCTGGCCGTCCTGCTGGGAACGATCCTGTTGACGGTGCCGATCGCCACCACGTCCGGCCAGTCGGCGGGCTGGCTGGTAGCTCTGTTCACCGCCACCTCCGCGGTCTGTGTGACCGGACTGGTGATCGTCGACACCGAGACGCACTGGTCGCTCTTGGGCGAGGTGGTCATCGCCGGGCTGATCCAGATCGGCGGGCTGGGCATCATGACCCTGGCGACGTTGTTCACCGTGCTGCTGTCCGGCCGCCTCGGGTTACGCGCAAGGATCTTCGCCCAGGCCGAGACCAAGACCTTGAGCATGAGCGATGTCCGGCACGTGGTGCGCAAGGTGGTGATCTTCAGCCTCGCCTGCGAGGCGGTGGCCGCCATCCTGCTGACCACGCGCTTCTTGCTCGGGTACGGCGAGCCGCTCGGCCGAGCTCTCTACCTGGGCATCTTTCACGCGATCTCGGCCTTCAACAACGCCGGATTCGCGCTGTGGCCGGACAACGTGATGGGATTCGTGAGCGATCCCTGGGTCTGCCTGACCATCGCCGCCGCGGTGATCATCGGCGGGCTCGGCTTTCCGGTGGTCTTCGAGCTGTCGCGCGCCTGGCGGCACCCCAGCCGCTGGAGCGTGCTCACCCGGATCACGGTGGGACTGACCGCCGTCCTGCTGATCGGCGGCACCGTGGTGTTCCTGTGCACCGAGTGGCGCAACCCCCGGACGCTGGGCGCGCTGGACGATCCGGGCAAGGTGCTGGCCGCCTTCTTCACCGCCGTCATGCCGCGGACCGCGGGCTTCAACAGTCTGGACATCGCCGCCATGAACCCGACCAGCTGGCTGGCCACCGATCTGCTGATGTTCGTCGGCGGTGGCAGCGCGGGCACGGCGGGCGGCATCAAGGTGACCACGTTCGGGCTGCTGGCCTTCGTCATCTGGGCCGAGATGCGCGGCGAGCCCGAGGTGAACATCGGCCACCGCCGCCTACCGGCATCAGCCCAGCGCCAGGCTGTCTCGATCGGTCTGATCAGTGTCGCGCTCGTCGCGGTGAGCACCTACACGCTGCTGGCCCTGACGCCGCACGGCCTGGATCGGGTGCTGTTCGAGGCGGTCTCGGCTTTCGGCACAGCGGGGCTGTCCACCGGCATCACCGCGGACGTCGGTCCGGCCGGGCAGGTGCTTCTGGTGCTGCTGATGTTCATCGGCAGGACCGGGCCGCTCACGCTGGGCTCCGCCCTGGCGCTCAAGGAGCGCACCCGCCGTTACCAGTTGCCCGAGGAGAGGGTCATCATTGGCTGACAAGGACAGCGACCCGGTTGTCGTGATCGGCCTGGGCCGGTTCGGCAGCTCACTCGCACTCGAACTCACCCGCCGCGGCACCGAGGTGCTGGCCATCGACCACCGGCACAAGACAGCCCAGAGCCTGGCCGGGCATATCACCCACATCGCCACAGCCGACGCCACCGACATGGAAACGCTACGCCAGCTCGGCGTGCCCGACTTCTACCGGGCGGTGGTCGGCATCAGCGGCGATCTGGAGGCCAGCATCCTGACCGCCTCTCTACTGGTGGAGCTGGAGATCGACGACATCTGGGCCAAGGCGATCAGCAGGCAGCACGGTCAGATCCTGAAGCGCATCGGTGTCCATCACGTGGTCTTCCCCGAGCACGACATGGGTGAGCGGGTGGCTCACCTGGTCAGTGGCCGGATGCTCGACTACATGCAGGTCGACGACAACTTCGCGTTGATCAAGACCCGGTCGCCCAAGCAGTACATCGGCATCCCGCTCGGCCGGTCCAACCTGCGCCGCAAGTACGGGATCACCATCGTCGCGGTCAAAAGCGAAGGCGAGGAGTTCACCTACGCCACCGCGGAGACCGAACTGGCCTACGGCGACATCGTGATCGTCTCCGGCCGTACCGAGCAGGTCGAGCGTTTCGCGGAACTGCCGTGATCAGCTACTCGTGGCCAATGCCTCCGAGCTGGCCATCCGGGTGGGCATATCACTACAGATCGTGGGATTCACCCTGATCGCGCTCGGCACCTCGCTGCCCAAGCTGGTCACCTCCATCCAGGCTCAACGCCGCGGCTACAGCGACCTGCTCGTCGAGAACCTGCTCGGCAGCAACCTGATCAACAGCCTCGCCGGTGACGCGATCATCGCCCTCACCATCGGCGGCCAGGCGTACACGATGGCACGCGCTGAGCATGCCGCTCACCCGTGCCGGCACCTGATCGGCCCCAGGCGAACTTCACCATGGCGCACGCACAGTTCATGCATATGACGGAAAGAGGCGATGGCCGCGATCCCGGCCAGCAGCACAACCCCGCCGATGGTCGACCGCTGGATGTTTCGCACCGCAAGAATGCTCGGCCCCACCATTCACCCCTGTCCCAACGGGAACTTCGCGGCGACGGTGAAGTGGTGTGCAATTGGTTCGAGTCGCCTCAGGGAGTCGAACCCTGAACCTCCGCCTCCTGAAGGCGGCGCCTCTGCCAGTTGGGCCAGAGCGGCTTGTTAGCCCCGGGCTCGGCTGGCGTGGTCCGAGCCCGGGGCTGGGGCTGTATCCAGCCGGGGGGCGCCATTCCCGTCGGCCAGACCGATGCCCGCGGCCCCTTGTTCCGTGGGCCGTCGTCCGTGAGATGAAAAAAGCCGCCTCGGAAGGCTTCCGGGCGGCGTCCTCTCTTTGCGAGGGATCACCCGGAATCCGGACCCAGGAGCTCAGGAAGCAGTTCGAGGGACTTCGCGTAGGTCACTGCGCTGCCTTCCTGTCGTGGTGGACGCTGTCCACGTTAGCCGGATGATCGCGACGGGTGCCACGTATTTTCCGCCGGGATGTCGAGGCCGCGCGGACGGCTTCGACCTATTGGGGACCGACATATTGGGTATCGACGCGGACGCGACCGTATGGAGGCCACCGGTGAAGTACCTCATCCTGATCTACAGCAACCCGACGAGCAGGGCGGTCTGGGAGACGCTGAACGACGAGCAGCGCATGAACTTCGGGCGCGGCCATATGTCCTTCACCGAGGAGCTGGCCGCGTCCGGCGAGCTGATCGTTTCGGAGGGGCTGGCCGATGTGTCGACGGCCAAACGGGTCTCGGTACGCGAAGGCAGGACGATGACGAGCGATGGGCCGTTCGCCGAGGTCAAGGAGCATTTGGCCGGGTTCTACCTGATCGAGTGCGACAGCGAGGAACGGGCGGTGGAGCTGGCCGCGAAGGTACCCGACGCGGCCTTCAACGAGGTGGAGGTGCGGCCGATCTTCGACATGAAGGTGCTTGAGCTGTAGCGGGCCTTGAGCTGTGGGAGGCCTTGAGCTGTAGGAGGAACCAGCGGCGTGGGTGACGGCGGGCTGGGATGATGCTGAAGGTGACCAAGGAATCCCCGGCCCCGCGCCGCCGGGTGCTGCTCGGCTCGCTGGCCGGTGCCGCCGTGGTGGCCGTGCTGGCGGTCGCCGCGCTGGCGAACCAGGACGAGCCCGCCGGACGAGCCACGGCCGGTTCGCCCACTGCGGCGGGTCCCACCAGTGGGCCCGAAGCGACCGCCAAGCCCACCCCGACGAGTTCGGTGCAGGTCTGGGAAGGGCCGACTCCGCCACCCGTCGACCCGAACCTGTCCAAGGGCTCGGCGCAGGCGCCGGTCACGATCGTCGAGTTCGGCGACTTCAAGTGTCCCAACTGCCGCCGATTCGCCCAGCGAATAGAGCCCGTGCTGAAGAGCCGCTACCTCGACACCGGCATCGTGCGGATGTTCTGGCGCGACTACCCGATCAGGGGACGCGACTCCGTACGCGCCGCCCTCGCCGCCCGCGCCGCGTCCCGGCAGGGCCGGTTCTGGGAGTTCCACGACTCCCTGTACGCGGGCGAGCGGCCCCGGCTCACCGACGCCGACCTGCGCTCCGTGGCCGCCAAGATCGGGCTTGACCTGGGCAGATTCGACGCCGACCGCCGCGACGAGGCCGTACGCCGGGTCGTGGACGGCGACCTCGGCTTCGCGACCGAGCTCGGCCTGCCCGGCACGCCCGCGTTCCTGATCAACGGTGAGGTGCTGTTCGGCGCCCAGCCGGTGGCCGCGTTCGAGAAGGCCATCGAGAAGGCCCGCCGCGGCGGATGAGCGGTATCGGCTATGCCGCCGCGTTCCTGGGCGGGCTGTTCTCGCTGGTCAGCCCGTGTGGGGCGCTGCTGATCCCGGCGTTCTTCGCCTACGCGTTCCCGGGCCGCCGCCGGTTGGCCGGCCGCACCCTGCTGTTCTACGTGGGGCTGTGCGCCGTGCTGGTACCGCTGGGGATGGGGTCGGCGCAGGTCAGCCGCCTGTTCTACGGCCATCAGGAGCTCCTGGTCACGGTCGCCGGCTGGGCGCTGATCGGGCTGGGCGTGCTGCAGGTGGCCGGTCGGGGCTGGACGATCGGGCCGCTGGAGCGGCTGAAGGGGCACGTTCGAGGTGACTCGGCCGGAGCCGTGCTGGTTCTGGGGGCGGTGTCCGGGCTGGCGGGGTTCTGCGCGGGGCCGGTGCTGGGGGCGGTGCTCACGGTCGCGGCGGCCTCCGGCGACGGGCTGCGCGGAGCGGTGCTGCTGGCCGTCTACGCGGCGGGCATGGCGGCCCCGTTGTTCCTGCTCGCGGGCCTGTGGCAGCGCTACGACCTCGGCGGCCGGCGCTGGCTGCGCGGTCGCGGACTGCGGCTGGGACGGCTGCGGGTGCACACCACCTCGCTGCTGTCCGGGCTGGTCTTCGGCGGGCTCGGGGTGCTGTTCCTGCTCTCCGACGGCACCCGCGGGCTGGCCCTGCCGATCCCCGAATCCTGGGAAGCCGGGCTGGAGGACCTCGCGGCGGCCGCCCAGGACGTACTGCCGGACCTGCTCGTCGTCGGGATCGCGGCGCTTGCCGTGGCCGCCGTCACCGCGTGGCGTCTCAGACGCCGCTGACGGTCACGCTCAAAACGTGCGACGGTCGGCGATGGATCACTTGCCGCGCATCACCGCCGGCTCATGGCGGCGCAGCATACGGGCGACCAGGAAGGCGCAGACGACCGCGAGGATGGCCAGGACGCTCATGTCCAGGAACCAGGTGCCGAAGTCCTGGCTCCACAGGGGGTCCGGCGGATCCTGGACGTGCGGGATGAGCTGCCCTACGTCGAGCGTGCCCGCCAGCGCGGCCAGCGCCCAGCGGGCCGGTACGAGCCAGGAGATCTGCTCCATCACCGGCTTGCCGTCCAGGTGCACCAGCGCCCCGCAGAAGACCAGCTGAATGAGGGTGACGAGCACGAGCAGCGGCATGGTCATCTCGCTGGTCTTGGCCAGCGCGGAGATGAGCAGGCCCACGGTCATCGCGGTGAACGACAACAGCGCGACGGCGAGCGAGAGCTCGATCATCGGCGCGGTGAACACTCCCTTGTCGTACGTCGCGACATTCAGCATCGCCACATAGGTCAACACGACGCCCTGTGCCACAGTGATCAGGCCGAGCACGAGCAGCTTGGAGCAGAGGTAGGCCGATCTGGACAGCCCGACCGCCCGTTCTCGTTGATAGATGGCGCGTTCCTTGACCAGTTCGCGCACCGAGTTCGCGGCGCCGGTGAGACAGCCGCCGATGCACAGGATCAACAGCAGGTTCGCCGCGTTGCCGTTGCTGTTCGGCCGGCCCATCAGGTCACCGGTCGGGACGACGCGGGCCAGCAGGCCCATCACGATCGGCAGGGCGATGGTGATGCCGAGGAACAGCCGGTCCGCCACGATGCCCCGGCAGTAGCGGCGCACCAGCGTACTCAGCTGCTCGGGCCAGCTCTGCGGTTTCGGCGGGATCTCTCGCTGTACGGGACGTCCCGTCGAAACCGGCTCGATCATGTCGGCCGCGATGTACGTCTGATGCGCCGACGACCGCGCGTACTCGCCGGCCCAGTCCTTGGTCGCGTCGTCGAAGGCCAGGAAGACGTCCGCCCAGTCGGTGAAGCCGAGGAACGGCAGCGCCTCCTCGGGCGGACCGAAGTAGGCGATCTTCCCGCCCGGCGCCATCACCAGAAGCCGGTCACAGATATCCAGATTGGCGACGCTGTGGGTGACGACGGCGACAGTGCGGCCGTCGTCGGCCAGACCCCGCAGCATCTGCATCACCGATTTGTCCAGCCCCGGGTCCAGACCGGAGGTCGGCTCGTCGAGGAACAGCAAAGACGGCTTGGTCAGCAACTCCAGTGCGACGCTGACCCGCTTGCGCTGGCCGCCGGACAGCGAGGAGATGCGGTTGTTCTTCCGATTTTCGAGCCCGAGCTGCTGGAGGACCTCGTCGACGCGCGCCTTCCGCTCGTGCTGCCTGGTGTCGTCGGGGAAGCGTAATTCCGCGGCGTAAATGAGGGCGCGGCGCACGGTGAGCTGGCTGTGCAGGATGTCGTCCTGCGGCACGAGACCGATCCGTGAACGCAGCTCGGCGTAGTCGCGGTAGAGATCGCGCCCGTCGTAGGTGACCATGCCCTGGTCGGCGGGGCGCAGCCCGGTGAGCGCGCGCAGCAGGGTGGACTTGCCCGAGCCGCTGGGGCCGATGATCGCCAGCAGGCACTTCTCGCCGACCGGGAACGACACATGGTCCAGGAGCACCTTGCCGCCCCCGACGGTGACCGTGAGTCCGTGCGCCTGGAGGCAGACCTCGCCGGTGTCGGCGTACTCCATGAGGGTGTCGCCCACGAGCTGGAACGTCGACGTCCCGATGCCGATGAGATCGTCCGGGGAGACGCGGGCCCGCTGAACGAGCCGGCCGTTGACGTACGTTCCGAAGCGGCTCCCCACGTCGACGATCTCGTGGACGCCGCCGGCGATCCGGAGCTCGGCGTGCTGGCGCGATACCCGCAGATCGCTGACCACCACATCGTTCTCGGGAGCCCGGCCGATGCGTACGACCCGCGCGCCGTCGAGACTCCTGACGGCGGCCGGCGCCCGCCACTGCCCGCTGTGCGGGAAGCGGACCGTAGGTGTCGGCTGGATCTCGGGTGCGCCGCCTCCGTCTTCGGAGACGGTACGGAAGCTGACGAGCCCGCCCTCCGACGGGTGCCCGAGGCCGATCCTGGTTCCCGGACCGACGATGACCCGCTGGACGCGGTGGCCGCTCACGTACGTGCCGTTGCTGCTGCCCGAGTCCTCCAGGATCCACTGACCGCCCTCGAAGCGCAGCATGGCATGCGTACGCGAGACGTGATCGGCGTCGATGACCACATCCGACCCCGGATCACGGCCTAACCGGTACGAACGCCCCGGATCGAGGGTCACCGATGCGTCATGGCCTTCGACGACAAGCTGCGTCACGTGACCGCCTTTCCCACAGGAACGAGAGGTGACGTGAGTGACTCTCCGTCGAGCCTCAAATGGTTCACCGTAGACAGGATCCCCGAAACGGGAGCCTACGGCTGACCGGCCGTACAGGTCACGCCCGCTGCCGGGCGCGGAAGCCCGCCGCCTTGGCGCGGTTGCCGCACTCGTGCATGTCGCACCAGCGCCGCGACGACCCGCGCGAGGTGTCGACATACAGGCGGGTGCACACCTCTCCCCCGCATTCCTTGATCTGTACGGCCCGCGGCCCCCCGAGCAGCTGGACCGCCTCCCTGGCGACCGTGGAGAGGGCGGCGTCGAGATCCCCCGAGCGCTCGACCCGCCCGGCGTCGTTCAGCAGCACGGACGCCTGCGGCCCGGTGGCGACCCGGTTGACCAGCAGCCGATCATCCGCCGCCACCCCGGCCCCATCGACAGCGGGCCGGTCAACGGCCCCGCCGAGCCGGTCCATGGCGTCCCCCGCCGCCAGCCGATAGAGCGCCAGCCGGTAGATGGCCTCCCGCAGCGTCTTCCCCGCCGCGAGATCGGCGGCGCCGACCACTGGCGGCACGTCGAGAATGCCCGCCTCGACCGTCCACCGCGCCAGGTCCGCCGGCTCGCGCAGCAGGTCACGCCGGTCCGCCCGGCGGTGTTGCAGGGTGCCCGCCAGGTCGAGCCCCAGATTGCCGCTGATGAAGGTGAAGCTCGTCACACCTCCATAGTAACCATGTTGACAGGTTATGCGAGAGCACGGAACAGTGACATAACCGGATTAAGGGGTTATGGAGGGTGTGCCGTGGCGGTCAGCGTTATGGAGACCAGGAGCAAGGCGCCGGCCCTCATGCCGTCCCTGTTCGTGGTGATGTGGAGCAGTGCCTTCATCGCGGGGGTGATCGGCGTCGGGTCGGCGCCGCCGCTGCTGCTGACGTTCGCCAGGTTCGCGCTGGCGGGGCTGTTGCTCGGCGCGTTCGCGCTGGTCGTGCGGGCGCCGTGGCCGCGCGGCCGGCGGCTGGCGCACGTGGTGGTGTCCGGGGTCCTAGTCCAGGCGGTGCAGTTCGGCGCGTTCTACTCCGCGATCGGCCTGCACGTGCCCGCCGCGGTCGTGGCGTTGGTCCAGGGTCTCAACCCGGTGGTGATCGCGCTCGTGGCAGGGCGACTGCTGGGCGAGCGGGTGAGCCCGCGCCAGTGGGTGGGCTTCGGGCTCGGCGCGGCCGGGGTGGGGCTGGCGGTGGCGGACCGGTTGAGCTTCTCGCTGGCCGGGGTGGCGTTCTGCGTGGTCGGGCTGCTGGGGTTGAGCCTGGGCACGATCTACCAGAAGCGGTTCGCCGCGGACATGGACGTGCGGACGGGCACCGCGACGCAGTTCCTGGTCGGCGCGCCGCTGGTGGGGCTGGCCTCGCTGGCGTTCGAGACGCCGCGGGTGACGGACTGGGGCGCCTTCTCCGGCGCCGTGGGCTGGCTGGTGCTGGTCAACTCGATCGGCGCGTTCCTGCTGCTCAACACGATGCTGAAGAACGCGCCCGCGAGCCGGGTGAGCACGATGTTCTTCCTCACCCCGTCGGTCACCGCGGTGATGGCGTGGCTCCTCGTCGGGCAGTCGCTGCACCCGCTGGCCGTCGCGGGCCTGCTGGTCGGCGGCGCCGGAGTGCTGCTGGCCAACCGGCGCTGAGCCTCAGCCCGGCAGGGAGCTGGTCCACGGCACCCCCGCGCGGGTCTCCGGGGTCTCGATGCGGAAGCGGGGCAGGGACTCGGGGAAGTTCTCCCTGATGTAGGTCACGAGATGTTCGCGTACGTCGCACTTGAGGTCCCAGGCGGAGGGCGAGTCGGCTGCGCTCATCAGCGCCCGCAGCTCGACCAGCCCGTTCGGCAGCACGTCGGTGACCTGGAGCGTCCAGTCCTTCTGATCCCACAGGGGGCTCTCCTGGATGAACCGGTAGAGCTCTTCGCGCAGCTTGCCGATCGGTATCGACCAGTCGACGCGCAGGAACACCACGGCGAGGACCTGGCTGCCGTGCCTGGTCCAGTTCTCGAACGGGTTCTGGGTGAAGTAGGACACGGGCAGGACCAGACGCCGCTCGTCCCACAGGCGTACCACCACGTAGGTGAGCGTGAGCTCCTCGATCCGGCCCCACTCGTCGTTGACCACGACCACGTCGTCGAGGCGGAGCGCGTCGCTGAAGGCGAGCTGGAGCCCGGCCAGCATGTTGCCGATGGTGGGCTGGGCGGCGATACCGACGATGGCGCCGGCGATGCCCGCCGAGGCGAGCAGCCCGGCGCCCAGGGCGCGGACCTGCGGGAAGGAGAAGAGCATGGTGCCGATCGCCAGGACGACGATGGTCACGGCGGCGACGCGGCGGACCAGCCCGATCTGGGTCATGATCCGCCGTGCCCGGCGATTGCGCTCCCCCTTGACGAGGACCAGCCGGTCCAGGACGACGTCGGTGAGGGCATAACTGGCCTGCACGATCAGCCAGGTGACGCAGGCGATGGTGACCAGGCCGAGCACGCGGTCGATCGTGCCGCCGAGCTCGCGTTGGCGGACGCTCTCGCCGATCATCCCCGGCGAGAACACCAGGTTGGTGGCCACCACGACCCCCACCGAGTACGCCGCCCAGGTGCAG
This sequence comes from Nonomuraea sp. NPDC050022, assembly GCF_044460705.1. NCBI lineage: Bacteria > Bacillati > Actinomycetota > Actinomycetes > Streptosporangiales > Streptosporangiaceae > Nonomuraea > Nonomuraea sp. NPDC050022. The sequence continues at coordinate 16,434 of NZ_JBITKE010000030.1, read as the reverse complement.
TGCTCCACCAGGTGCCGGGCGAGCGCCCATTTGCGGCCCGCCCTGACCAGCAGCCTCCTGACCACCTCCACCACGAGAATGGCGCCCGCCACCGAGATGGCGAGAATGAGCCAGTCGGTCGGCGACTGCACGTTCATGCCCCCTATGTCTTAAAAGGTCTCGTCAAATGTCACATTGCCCTCAACAGCCACTTGGTATGCGGAGACACGCCGTTCGAAGAAGTTGGCCAGCTCCTGGACGTCCTGCAGCTCCATGAACCCGAACGGATTGGCCGTGCCGTATCTCTGCGGCATCCCGAGCCGAGCCAGCCGCTGGTCGGCGACATATTGAAGGTAGTCGCGCATCTGCTCGACGCTCATGCCGGGCATGCCGTCGCCGCACAGATCGCGGGCGAAGGCCAACTCGGCGGCGACGGCCTCCTCGATCATGCGGGTGACCTGCTCCCCCAGCTTGTCGTCGAACAGCTCGGGCTCCTCGGCCCGCACGGTGTCGACGACGCTGAAGGCGAACTCCATGTGCATGGACTCATCACGGAACACCCAGTTGGTGCCGGTGGCCAGCCCGCCGAGCAGGCCCCGAGACCGGAACCAGTATACGTAGGCGAACGCTCCGTAGAAGAAGAGCCCTTCGATGCAGGCGGCGAAGCAGATCAGGTTGAGCAGGAACTGCCGCCGCTCGTCCGCGTTCTCCAGCTGCCGCAGGCCGTTGATCGAGTCGATCCACCGGAAGCAGAAGTCCGCCTTGTCCCTGATGGACGGGATGTGCTCGACGGCGGCGAACGCCTTGACCCGTTCCTCCAGGTCAGGCAGGTACGTGTCGAGCAGCGTCAGGTAGAACTGCACGTGCACGGCCTCCTCGAACAGCTGCCTGCTGAGGTACAGGCGCGCTTCGGGGGCGTTGACGTGCTGATAGAGGTTGAGCACGAGGTTGTTGGCCACGATGGAGTCGCCGGTGGCGAAGAAGGCGACCAGCCGGTTGATCAGGTGGCGTTCCTGCGGCGTCATCCTGGCCAGGTCGGCGAGGTCGGAGTGCAGGTCCACCTCCTCGACGGTCCAGGTGTTGCGGATCGCGGCGCGATAGCGCTCGTAGAAGTCCGGGTAACGCATGGGACGCAGGGTCAGGTCCATGCCGGGGTCGAGCAGCATTGGGGGTCTCCGTTCGAGGGGGCTGCTACTGGCAGGCTTCGCAGGTTTCCGGGTTCTCCAGGGAGCAGGCGACGGCGTCGAGCGCGATCGTCGTCTGCGCGGTCGTGGTCTGGGCGATCGTCGTCTGGGCGATCCGGGTGGCCGGGCGCGAGCGCAGGTAGTAGGTGGTCTTCAGGCCCTGCTTCCAGGCATAGGCGTACATCGACGACAGCTTGCCGATCGTCGGGCTGGCCATGAACAGGTTGAGCGACTGCGACTGGTCGATGTACGGCTGACGTGCCGCGGCCAGGTCGATGAGCGCCTTCTGCGGCAGCTCCCAGGCCGTCCGGTACAAGGTCTTGAGGTCGTCGGGGATGCCCGCGATCTCCTGGACCGAGCCGTCCGCCCGCTTGAGGTCGTCGCGCATCCGCTGCGTCCACAGCCTGCGAGCCTGCAGGTCGGCCACCAGGTAGCGGTTGACCTGGAGGAACTCCCCCGACAGCGTCTCGCGCTTGAACACGTTGGACACCTGTGGCTCGATGCACTCGTAGCACCCGGCGATGGAGGCGATGGTCGCGGTCGGGGCGATGGCGACCATCAGCGAGTTGCGCAGCCCGGTCGTGGCGATCTTCGCGCGCAGCTCGGCCCAGCGCGGCGACGCGGCGGCGCCGTAGTGGTCGGGGTGCAGGACGCCGCCCGCCGCCCTGGTCTCCTCGTACGACGGATGCCGGCCGCGCTCGACGGCCAGGTCGGCGGAGGTGTCGTAGGCGGCCAGGGCGATCTCCTCGGCGACGCGGGTCGACAGCCCCAGCGCCTCGGGCGAGTCGAACGGCAGCCGGAGCGCGAAGAAGACGTCGGCCAGGCCCATCACGCCGAGCCCGATCGGCCGCCAGCGCTTGTTGGCCGCCTCGGCCTCAGTGGTCGGGTAGAAGCCCAGGTCGATGGTCCGGTCCAGGAAACGTACGGCCGTACGGACGGTCGTGCGCAGCCGGGCCCAGTCGACGCCTTCGCCGGTCAGGTGGGCGGCGAGGTTGATCGAGCCGAGGTTGCATACCGCCGTCTCGCCGTCGCTGGTGACCTCGAGGATCTCGGTGCACAGGTTGGACAGGTGGATGACGTTCTCGGGCCGGGCCGTCTGGTTGGAGGTGCGGTTGGCGGCGTCCTTGAACGTCATCCAGCCGTTGCCGGTCTGGGCGAGGGTGCGCATCATCCGGCCGTAGAGGGTCCGGGCGGGCAGTTGCCGGGTGTAGCGGCCGTCGGCCTCGTAGGCGCGGTAGGCGCGGGTGAACGCCTCGCCGTACAGGTCGGTGAGGTCGGGGACCTCCTTGGGGTCGAACAGCGACCAGACCTCGTCGGCCTCCACCCGCCGCATGAACTCGTCCGGCACCCAGTTGGCCAGGTTGAGGTTGTGCGTACGCCGGGCGTCCTCGCCCGTGTTGTCGCGCAGCTCCAGGAACTCCTCGATATCGGCGTGCCAGGTCTCCAGGTAGACACAGGCCGCGCCCTTGCGGCGACCGCCCTGGTTGACGGCGGCGACGGAGGAGTCGAGCGTACGCAGCCAGGGCACGATGCCGTTGGAGTGCCCGTTGGTGCCCTTGATGAGGGATCCACGCGAGCGCACCCGGGTCCACGCGATGCCGATGCCCCCGGCGTACTTCGACAGCCTGGCCACCTGCCCGTAGCGGTCGTAGATCGACTCCAGCTCGTCGCGCGGCGAGTCGAGCAGGAAGCACGACGACAGCTGCGGCCGGCGCGAACCGGAGTTGAACAGCGTCGGTGAGCTCGGCAGGTACGACAGTGTGGACATGAGGCCGTACAGCTCGGCGGCCTCGGCGACCGTCTCCGACAGCCCGCAGGCCACGCGGAGCAGGAAGTGCTGCGGCCGTTCGAGCACGGTCCGCGACCGCGGGTGCCGCAGCAGGTAGCGGTCGTAGACCGTACGCAACCCGAAGTACTCGAAGCGGTCGTCCGCGTCGCCGGAGACGAGCGCGTCGAGCTCGGCGGCGTGCGCGCCGACGAAGGCGGCGAGCGAGTCCTGGATCAGCCCGGCGGCGTGGCTGGCGGCGATGGACTCGGAAAAGGTCCGCACGCCGTGCCCGGCCGCCTCGTCGGCGATCTCCTCGGCCAGGAGCCGGGCGGCGATCCGGGAGTTGGCCGGATCGGTGATCACCCGGGCGGCGGCCTCCTCGATCGCCAGCCGCCGATCGGCGCTTTTGGCGGTGGCCGACTGCCGATCGACCGTCGCCGACTGCCGGCCGACGGTGGCCGGCTGCTGGTCGACCGTGGCCGGCTGGTGATCGACCGTGGCCGGCTGGTGATCGGCCTCAATGATCTGCGTCACGTGCTCTCTCCTCGCGAGCTCATCCCCGTGAGGGCGCGTGAGAGCACGACGGCCCCTGGACTCCCCGGCCGCCGACGCCCCCGGCCCTCCCTCGAGGCCATGGACACTTCGATGGGCAGAGCCGGCTGGCTCCCCCAACGTCACCGGCAGGTCTTCGGGCTCGCGGGCATGGTCGATAGTTCCTACTGGCCGTCGCTTCCCGGAAAGGTCCAGTGCTCGTGACGGCGGTCGTTCCCGCTCACCGCTGCGGGGCAGCCCCGGAATCGCACCGGGTTCCCTTTTGCTCCGCCCCGAGGGGCGAACCAGCGACGAGCAGAATCCTACATCTAGTGGCCCTTGGCGCAACTACCCCAGCATGTTGTGTCAGCGGTGTCGAGCATGCCCAGATCGCGGAGCACGGCCCTGGTCCTGCCGATCTCCGAGGCCAGCCATTGTTCGAAGTCGTCGCCGCTGAGCGGGATCGAGGTCCATCCCTCCGCCCGGCAGGCCGCCCGCCAGGAGGCGGACTCCGTGACCTCGTCGCAGAGCCGGATGGCGACGGCCTTGCCGTCCTCGGACATCCCCTCGGGCCCCACGGCCGCGCACCAGTCGGCGAAGTCGACCCGCACGCCGCACTCCAGCAGGCTCGGCGCCTCCACGCCGTCCACCCGGCGCGCGCTGGAGACGGCCAGCACCCTGACCTGGCCCTTGCCGATGGCACGGCGCCAGTCCGCGAGCGTGCCGGTCGCCGCGGCGGCCTTGCCACCGAGAAGCGCGGCCGCGGCCTCCACGCTGCCGGGAAAGCCGGTGTAGTCGACCTGCCGGGTGTCGGCGCCGAGGCCCTTGGCGATCAGCCCGAACAGCAGGTGGTCGGGCTCGCCCTGCGGTCCGCCCGTCAGCGGTGTGCGGTCGGGGTGGGCCACCAGCTGCGCGCCGAACTGGTCGAAGGTGGTGAACTTGGAGTGAGCGGGCACCACCACCACCTCGATCTGGCCGGTGAGCCGGGCCAGCGGCGTGGCGGTGTCGAGCAGCGACAGCCCGTTGTTGAGCTCGGTCGCGGCCAGCGCGGGCAACCCGGTGACGGTGATCCGGGTGACGGGCGGCGTGCCGGAGACCGGGAAACCGGCGTCGCGGGCGGTTTTGACGAGCGCCTTGGCGACGCGGGCCCAGCGTCCGGCGCCGGGGACGATCGCGAACCGGCCCGAGAGGCCGGCCGCGTTGACGGCGCGTCCGCCGAGGCTCCCCTCCGTGCCACATCCTGTCGCGCAGGCCGCCACCGCCAGGCCGAGCGCGAAGAACCCCCGTCGGCGCATGGCGTCCTCCCCTCGCACCCCATAACTACCCCAGGTCACTGACACTTAACGCACTGTTACACATCAGGGTTGTCATTATCAGGGATCACGAAAAGTCGGGAAGAACTATGAAGTTTTCTCGCCCACACCGACGAGCAGGTACGACGGCAGCGAGGGCTCGCTGACCAGCCTGGGCCGATCGGGACGCCAGTCGGGGGCGTGCACCAGGCCCGGCTCGACCAGCTCGAAGTCCCCGAAGAACGCCCGGATCTCCCTCGGCGTCCGGTCGGTGCCGGCCCCTGCCGACGTGGGCCGGTGGAGGGGCGTGGCGCCCTCGTCGAACCGTCCCCGCGAGGTCGCGTGGGTGAGCACCAGGTAGCTGCCGGGCGCCACCGCCTCGCGCAGCCTGGTCACCATCTTGCCCGGGTCGCGGGCGTCCGGGATGAAGTGCAGGATCGAGACCAGCAGCACGCCCACCGGCTCGTTCATGTCCAGGAAGCGGGACGCCTGCGCCAGCACCTCGTCGGGGTCGAGCAGATCGGCCTGGACGAAGACGGCCCGGCCCGCCCCCTCCAGCAACGCCCTGGCGTGGGTGGCGACGACCGGGTCGCGATCGACGTAGACGACTTTCGCCTCCGGCGCCACCTCGTGCACGTTGCCCTGGGTCGGCAGCCCGCTGCCCAGATCGAGGAACTGGCGGACGCCCGCGCCCGCCAGGTGGCGGACCGCGCGCTGGAGGAAGGCCCGGTTGGCACGCGCCAGCAGGACGGCTTGCGGGATCAGCGCCGCAAGCCGGTCGATCGCCTCGCGGTCGACGGCGTAGTTGTCTGTGCCGCCGAGCATGTAATCGTACATTCGTGCGAGATTTGGCGGTTGGCCATGAAACTCGGGCACAGTTTCGATCTTAAGTCCTGCCGGTCCACTTATCGCGGGCTATGTGCCTATTGTGGCCGCCGTGTCGAAGCAGTTACTCGACTGTGACGCTCTTAGCCAAGTTGCGTGGCTTATCCACATCGCGCTCGAGCGCCACGGCGGCGTGGTAGGCCAGCAGCTGCAGCGGGATCGTGAGCAGGATCGGGTCCAGCTCGATCTCGTTCTTCGGCACCACGATGACGTCATCGGCCAGCTTGGCGTCGGGTTCGCGGTGGCCCACCATGAGCACCTTGCCGCCGCGGGCGCGGATCTCGCCGAGCGTGGTGAGGTTCTTGTCGAGCAGTTCGTCGTCGGGGACGATCGCCACCGTCGGCATCTCGGGGCCGATGAGCGCGAGCGGCCCGTGCTTGAGCTCGCTGGCCGGATAGGCCTCGGCGTGGACGTACGAGATCTCCTTGAGCTTCTGCGCGCCTTCGCGGGCCACCGGATAACCGCGGACCCGGCCGACGAACATCATGCTCGGATAGTTCGCGTACTTCTTCGCCAGCTCGGCGATCTTGTCGCCCTGCGCCAGGATCTCCTCGATCTGGCCGGGCAGCCTGCGCAGGCCCTCGCAGACGCGGCGGCCGTCGGCGGGCGAGAGGTCGTGCACCCGGCCGAAGTGCAGCGCGAGCAGCGCGAACGCCAGCGACGTCGAGGTGAACGCCTTGGTCGAGGCGACCGAGACCTCGGGCCCGGCGTGCAGGTAGACGCCGCCGTCGACCTCGCGGGCGATGGCGCTGCCAACCGCGTTGACGATGCCGATGACCCGGCCGCCCTTGCGCTTGAGCTCCTGTACGGCCGCGAGCGTGTCGTAGGTCTCGCCCGACTGGCTGATCGCGACGTAGAGCGTGTCGGGGTCGACGACCGGGTTGCGGTAGCGGAACTCGCTGGCCGGCTCGGCGTCGGCCGGGATACGGGCCAGCTCCTCGATGAGCTGCGCGCCGATCTGGCCCGAGTAGTAGGCGGAGCCACAGCCGATGATCTTCACCCGGCGGAAGGAGCGGGTCTCGCGGGCGTCCATGTTCAGGCCGCCCAGGTGGGCGATGTGGAAGCGCTCGTCGAGGCGGCCGCTCATGGTGCGCGAGACCGTGTCGGGCTGCTCGGAGATCTCCTTGAGCAGGTAGTGCTCGTAGCCGCCGGTGTCGTAGTGCCCGGCGTCCCAGTCGACGGTCAGCGGCTCCTTGGCGGTCTCGCGCGCGTCGCTGGCGAAGGTGTGGAACCCGTCGGCCTTGAGCACGGCCAGCTCGCCGTCCTCCAGGTGCACGACCTGGCGGGTGTAGCGGACGAGCGCGGCCACGTCGGAGGCGGCGAACATCTCCTTCTCGCCGATGCCGAGCACGATCGGGCTGCCGTTGCGGGCCACGACCACCTCGCCGGGCCGCTCACCGTCGACGACCGCGATGCCGTACGTGCCGACGATGCTCTTGAGCGCCTTGCGTACGGCCTCCTCCAGCGTGTCGGTCTCCTCGACCGTACGGGCGATCAGGTGCGCGAGGACCTCGGTGTCGGTCTCGGAGACGAACTCCGCCCCGTCGGCGGTCAGCTTGGCGCGCAGTTCGTCGGCGTTCTCGATGATGCCGTTGTGCACGACCGCGATCCGCTCATCGGACGACAGGTGCGGGTGCGCGTTGACGTCGCTGGGCACGCCGTGCGTGGCCCACCGCGTGTGACCGATGCCGAGGGCGCCCTTGAACCTGGGGGGTACGACCTTCGCCAGGTCGGCGACCCGGCCTTTGACCTTGCGTACCTTGAGCCCCTTGTTGGACACGACGACGCCGGCCGAGTCATAGCCTCGGTACTCCAGCCGTTGCAGCCCCTCCAGCAGGATGGGCGCCGCATCCTTCGACCCGACATAGGCCACGATTCCGCACATACGACGCTCTCCTCTGCTCTTGGGGCTTTTCTTAGCTTTTGTCCGCTTTTATCCGTACACGATCCTGCGCAGTTGCCGGAGCGACAGCTCCGGCGGCGCCACCCGGCGCCCGCGCAGTTCCGCGGCGACCCTGGGGAAGATCTCGTCGTTGGTCAGACCGCGAGACTTCAGCTCCCCGTGACGCCGCCGTACGAACTCCTCGACCGGCTCGGAGAAGTACGACAGCACGTCGGCCACCACGCGCGCCGCCTCACCGGGACCGAGACCACTGGTCCTGACGAGGTGGGCGACGAGGTCTTCGTAGGGATGCCGTGCCAGGGACACAGACGAGGACACTACGCAGCTGGGATGCGACACGCTAATATTCTGCCCGAAATCGGGCAGGATATTAGCTAAAGCACGGTCGACCGACCCCATCCCTTACCGAGACGGCGGCAGGCGAAGGCTCCGGCCGCCGCACCGAGGGCGATGAGGACGGCCGCGGGGCCCACCGTGGCGGCCATGTCGCCGCGCACGGCGGCCTGCAGCATGGTCGTCGCCCAGTAGCCCGGGGAGACGGGCGCGATGGCCTGCGCCCATGACGGCATCAGCGCGTACGGCACCAGCGCCCCGCCCAGCGCGCTGACCGACAGGGCGCCGATGTTGCAGAGCGTGCTGAGCTCGCCATGGCTGCGTACCACCGCGGCGAGCGCCGTACCCACGCCGAGCAGGACGAAGCACCACGCGGCGACGGCCAGCCCGAGCGGCCAGAGCGGCCCTGCGGGCCGCATGCCCACCGCGAGGACCCCATAGACCAGCAGGACAACCTGCTGGACGGCCAGGATGGCGAAGACCGGCAGGGTCTTGCCGATGATCAGCTCAGGCAGGCGCGCCTGAGTCGCCCTGATCCGATCCCAGGTGTGCCAGACGCGCTCGGTCAGCACGGCGGTGGCCACATCGGCCATCGACAGCACCGAGAACATCACCAGCAGCCCGGTCACCACCTGCGCGGGCTGGCCGAGCATGGACTTGAAGACCAGCATGAGCACCATCGGCATCACCAGGTAGCTGACCAGGTGAGCGGGGTCGCGCCTGCGCAGCAGCACGTTGTGCCCGACCAGCACCGCGATGCGATGGAGCGAGTCACGCGACATGGGCCAGCTCCTTGTAGAGGTCGTCGAGCGACGGCTGGCGGATGTCGATGCCGCGTACCGGCCGGTCGAGGCCGCGCAGCAGCTCGGCGAGCGTGGCCGTCGGGTCGGCCGTGGTGACGGCCAGCTCCTCGTCGTTGTCGAGGATCACCCGCACCTCACCCGGCAGGCCCTTGAGCAGCTCCTCGCCGGTGCCTCTGGCGATCACCCTGCCGCTCTTCGCGACCGCGATCGTGGCGGCCAACTCGGTCAGTTCGGGCAGGTAGTGGGTGGCGTACACGACCGTGGCGCCGCACTCGGCCCGGCGGCGGACGGCCGCGAGCAGGGCGGCTCGCGTCTCGGGGTCGGCGCCGACCGTCGGCTCGTCGAGCAGCAGGACGGCGGGGTCGGCGACCAGCGCGGTGGCGGCCTGGGTGCGGCGCTGCTGGCCGCCGGACAGTACGCTCACCCGCCGGTCGAGCTCGTTCGTCAGCAGCATCTCCTCGGCGATCCGGTCGATGGCCCGCTTGAGCGCCTGGCGGCGCAGCCCGGCCAGGCCGCCGAAGAAACGCAGAGTCTCACGGACGGTGACGCTCGGGTAGAGCGCGAGCTGCTGCGGCGCGACGCCCAGCCGCCCGTCGATCACCACATTTCCCGACTCGGGAGCGATGAGCCCCGAGGCGATCTCGAAGAAGGTCGTCTTGCCGGCGCCGTTGTGCCCGACCAGCCCTGCGATCTCTCCCGGCGCCACTTCCAGGCAGAAGCCGTCCAGCGCGGCCACCCCATTGAAGCTCTTGACCAGTCCCGTCACCTTGAGCATGTCTCCCGCTCCTCATCGGTCTACCTTGTAGACTGCTCTACACCGTAGACTGAGGCAGTGCGGAAACTCAAGACCGAGCGGCAACCGGAGATCCTCGACGCCGCCCTCGCGATCGCCGACGAACGCGGACTCGACGCCCTGACCATGCGAGCGGTCGCCGAACGCATCGGCCTGACACCCATGGCCCTTTACGGATATTTCCGCAACAAGGATGAACTGCTGGACGGGCTCGTCGGCCGCCTGCTGACAACCCTTCCGGAGAGCCCGCCCGGAGATCCGTGGGATCAGCGACTGAGCGCGTTCGCCTGGGCCACCAGGAGGCTGGCCAGGGAGCATCCCAGCGTCTTCCCGCTGCTGTTCGCCCGGCCGTCGGTCACGCCCGACGCGGTGCGGGTGGTGGACTGGATCTACCAGGCACTGATCGACGCGGGGGTGCCCGACGCGGAGGTGCCGCGGATCGAGCGCATGGTCAGCACGTTCGTGCTCGGCTTCGCGACGTCCGAGGCGAACGGGCGCTTCTCGGCGGCCGGTCACGACGTCCGCTCACGCCGGGCCCGGGGCGACTTCCCCGCGCATCAGCGACTGATGCCCTACCTCGACGCGCCGGCCGACCTTGACGCGGAATTCGCCGCCGACCTCGCAGACCTCGTCCGCGCCATCCGCCCCGCCTGACCCATCTCTTTCGGCGACATGGTTACGCTCGGTGTTTTCACCGTCGCATTCTGTTCCGCCGTGTGGGGGTCCTCATGTTGCTGTGGGTCGTCGTCGGTCTCACCGCGTCCACCGTCGCCATGCCCGGACTGCCCGTACTGCCAGACCTGCCGGACCTGGGCGGCGTGGGGCATCGGACTGACGCGAGCCGCCAGGGCGATTTCGCGGCGGCGGCGCGGGAGTTCGGGGTGCCGGAGAGCGTGCTGCTGGGTGTGTCGTACCTGGAGTCCAGGTGGAACGCGAACAGCGGAGCACCTAGCGTGGCCGGCGGCTACGGCCCCATGCACCTCGTGGACACGCCGGGCGCAGCCGGAAGTACCCGCCTCGTGGAGGCGCCGGGCGCTCCTGGAAGCGTGCATGACGGGCCGTCCGCCCGGGAGGCGACGCTGTGGCTCGCGGAGCGCCTCACCGGACTGGCGTCCGCGCGACTGCGCGCCGATCCCGCCGCCAACATCCGCGGCGGTGCCGCCCTGCTCGCGTCCTACCAGCGACGCCCCAGCGCGAACCCCGCCGACTGGTACGACGCGGTCGCCCGCTACTCGGGCGCGCACGACCCGAACGCGGCCCGCGCCTTCGCCGACGAGGTGTTCGCGGTGATCCGCGCCGGAGCCGCCCGCCGCACAGACGACGGCCAGCCGGTACGACTGGCAGCCATCCCCACCCTCCGCCCACCGACCCATCTCCACCCACCCGGCCGCCTCACCTCAACTGCTCGCCTCCACCCAGTAACCGACCCCCACCCAGCGGCCAAGCACCACCCACCAACCCGCCCCAGCCCCGCCACTCACCTCCACCCAGCCACTCACCTCCACCCAGCCACTCACCTCCACCCAACCGCTCACCTCCACCTACCAGCCCGCCTCGGCCCACCAGCCCGCCTCGGCCCAGCAACCCGACTCACGCCAGCAGCCCCCCTTCGCCCAGCGGCCCGCCTCAGCGCTCTGTCGGGTCTAACCACGCTCGGCCCCAGCGCAACCCATGTGACAGCAGCACGTGTCGCGAGCGGACACCCCTCAACCTCACCGAAGACCGCTGGAGGCTCCTCGGCGTCATCCGAAATCACCGACGCCCACTACCCACCCCCATTCCCAATCCCGGCCCCGCTCCCGGCCCCGCTCCCGGCCCCGGCCCTGACCTCGGCCCCGGCCACGGCCCCGGCCACGACCGACGTGGCACAACCCCAGCCCAACGTGGCACAACCTGTCGTCGACCAAGCGCAACCTGCGACCCCAGGAGACCAACCGCCGGCACCTGGAACGGGCACGAGCCATCCGGCACTCCCAGCCCCGAACACGGCGAACGTCGAATGCCCTGCCTCACTGGCCTGCGAGTGGATGCCCGCCGCCTACAAACGCACCGGCAAGGGCGACTACGGCAACCACGACACCCTGAACGGGCCGAGACGCATCGACTACATCGTGATCCACGACACCGAGGGCACCTACGAAGGCGTCCCGTCGATGGTTAGCGACCCGGAATACGTGAGCTGGCACTACACGATCCGCTCCAGCGACGGACATGTCGCCCAGCACGTACGTACAAAGGACATCGCCTGGCATGCGGGCAACTGGGATATCAACTCCCGCTCCATCGGCATCGAACACGAGGGCTACCTGGCCAGCGGCGGCACCTGGTACACGGAGGCGATGTACCGTTCGTCAGCCAAACTGGTGAAATATCTGGCCGCCAAACACCACATCCCCCTCGACCGCGCCCACATCCTCGGCCACGACAACGTCCCTGGCCCGAGCCCCGAAACGCTCCCGTCCATGCATGAGGACCCGGGACCGTACTGGGACTGGGCACACTATTTCGACCTGATGGGCAGCCCACTCCAAAAGGCCAGGAAGGGCACATCAATCATCATCCGCCCCACCTACGAAACCAACCAACCGCATTTCACCGGCTGCACCGCCAAGCCCACCGGAACAACCGGAACCAGCCGAACCACTGGAACCACCGGAACCACCAGAACCACCGGAACCACCGGAACCACCGAGGACAACGAGGACAACGAGGCAGCAGAGCCCGCCAATACCACCAAGTCTGTCAACCCCACCGAACCTGCCAAGTCCACCAAGCCCACCGAGCCGGTCAAGTCCGCTAAGCCCACCAAATCCGCCAAAACCACCGGGTCCTGTTCCCCGCACGGCGCCTCAGCGGTCTTTCTGCGAACAGAACCGCGCGAGGACGCCCCCCTCGTGGACGACATCGGCAAACGCGTCGGCAAGCCCAGCACGTACAGCGTCTACGACCACAGCGCCCGCGCCTCGGCCGGCCAGCGATACGCGGTGGCGGCCCGGAAGGGTGACTGGACGGCAATCTGGTATCTGGGCGGCAAGGCCTGGTTCTACAACCCCGCCGCCGCCCCCACCGCCATCCCGGCGCGAGGCCCGCTCGTCACCCCCCGCGGGAAACACGTCAGGGTGTACGGCCGCGCCTACCCCGAAAAATCCGCCTACCGCAGCACCGTCGCCTACCAGCCCTCAACCCCGCTCGACTACGTCATGCACCCCGGCCAGTACTACTCGCTCGGCCTCACGCTGCCCGGCTCGTACCACGCGACGAACTCCTTCAACCCGGCCAACCACGTCACCGTCACGGGCAAGGACCGCTACCACCAGATCCAGTTCGGCCACCGCGTCATGTTCGTCATGGCCAAGGACGTCCGTGTGACCCACCGAACCCCACCCATCCACGTGACCCACCGACCCCCACCCGCCCGCGTAGCCCACCGCCCCTCACCCGCCCATGCAACTCGCCGAACTCCACCCACCACATAACCCACCAGACCTCACCCACCAAACCCCACCCGTCACGTGACCCGCTGAATCTCGCCCCCACACCCGCTCACCGCACACGGGCACTCCCCGAAGGCGATATGGTTTTCCCGTGGCCGGTACGTCGCCGGAAACACGCGGAAGTGGCTCAGTGGTAGAGCATCACCTTGCCAAGGTGAGGGTCGCGGGTTCGAATCCCGTCTTCCGCTCGGAGTTCAATCTCCTGGTGGAGTGGCCGAGAGGCGAGGCAGCGGCCTGCAAAGCCGTCTACACGGGTTCAAATCCCGTCTCCACCTCGGTCGCTGGACAGCGGACCCTCCCGGGTCCGCTAAAGTTAAGTGTGGCACCACGCGGAAGTGGCTCAGTGGTAGAGCATCACCTTGCCAAGGTGAGGGTCGCGGGTTCGAATCCCGTCTTCCGCTCGGAGTTCAAGTAACTCGATAAGGACGATTAGCTCAGCGGGAGAGCGCTTCCCTGACACGGAAGAGGTCACTGGTTCAATCCCAGTATCGTCCACCAGGCTCCACAACAGTTCGGGTTCGACTTGAGTTAAGCCCTAGATCACGGCACATGCCGGGATTCTGGGGCTTCTTGTCGTTCCGGGTCGATCATGGCTGCTATCAGCACCGGCGGCGATGGGGTGCCGTCGGCCACGCGTGAGACTCGATCACAGGTATCGACGCTGATCCCCCGAGGGTTCGGACCGGCCGCTATCTGCTCCGGTCGCCGAGGATCGCCGGAGCAGCAGCGGCTGGGGTGACATGCAGAAGATAGCCGCCGAAACCGAGCTGCCACCGCATGAAGGCGTACACGGCGACACGTTCGGCGATTTCCGGCGGCATCATCCCGAAAGTCGCCAGCCAGATCAGCGCGGCCGCGATTCCCACGATGCCCAGCACGACACCGCCGGCGCCGACCACCGCCGGAGCAGCCTTCGCCGCTACCGGCTGACGCTCAGGGAACGAGGATGATCTTGCCGAGTGCGGTGCGGTTGGCGGACTCGGACAGCTCCATGGCGGCGGCCACCTCGGTGAGCGGGAAACGAGCGGCGATCTTGGCGGTGAGCCTGCCGTCGCGCAGCAGCCCGAAGACGTGCGAGAGATCGGTACGCGTGCGGGCCAGGAACGCCTCGCGCTTGGCCGAGCCAGGCTTGCCGGCGCCCGCCCAGATGTCGTAAAAGCTCGCGTGCCTGCCAGTGGGCAGGTAGTTCCAGAACGCGAGCTTGCTCAGCAGCACCAGGAAGCTGAGCAACACGGGACTCTTGTCGTCAAGTTTGCTCGCGATGCTGTACGAGACGAGCGTCCCTGTGTGGCTGAGCAGCCGGTACGAAAGGTCGACGCTCGCGCCGCCGAGGTGGTCGAACACAGCGTCCACGCCGCCGGGGGCCAGCTTCCGCACTCTGGCCGCCAGGTCGGGGTCGCGATAGTCGATCGGCTCCGCCCCCAGCGCCTTGAGCGCCTCGTGATGCCGCGGACTGGCCGTGCCGATCACCCGAGCGCCCGCCTGCCGGGCGAGTTGCACCAGGATGCTGCCCACACCGCCACTGGCACCCAGCACGAGCACCGTCTGCCCAGCCCGTACCTTCGCCCGGCCATGCAGCATCTGGTAGGCCGTTATCCCGTTGACGACCAGCGTCTCGGCCTCGTCGGCGGCGATTCCGTCGGGCACCTCGACCAGTTCGGCAGCCGCCAGCAGGACAACTGTGGCCCAGGCGCCGGTCTTGGTCAGCGCGGCGACCCGCCGGCCGACCAGCGCGGGATCCACGCCAGGCCCGGCGGATTCGACGATGCCGACGAGATCGTAACCGGGCACGAACGGGAACTTGGGCTGGCCGTAGTAGCGGCCCCGGCGCATCGCGCTCTCGGCGAACGACACGGCGGTCGACTCGACGCGCACCATGACTTGACCGGCTGCGGGCTGCGGCAGCACCCGCTGGACCAGCCGCAGTCCCGACGCTTCGACCTTGCCCGGCAGGACCACCTCGGTGGTGGTCACCGTCGCCTCGGCGGCTGGGTTCGTCCCTGTCATAGTCGGCTCCTGGGTTCGCAATCATGCATCGCACAGTTAATGACCGTAACTATGCACCTGTGCGTCGAACTGCGTCAACCAATAACTAGCGAGGCGCCCGTGGCCGCGTTCGGCGCCCGACCAGACCCGACGGAGCGGCCCGAGCGCGCGATGGAAGACAAGCGCGATGGAAGACAAGGCCCTCCAGAGCTCATGGCGAGGACCTCCGTGCCGTTGGCGGCGCCGATCCTGGCGACCCCGGAAGGCAGTCTGTACCGCCGCGCCCACCGCCCGGCGCGCGTACCGCCACGGCGGGCGTGACCATGCGTAAATTCCGTTATTCTCCGTTGCAAGCATGCCTATCCATCAGCAATCGCACGGTCGTTACACTGCGATGATGAGTAACGAGCCGCAGGCGATGAATCGGCGTGAACGACTGCGAACACAGACGCTCCAGGAGATCAGGGACGCCTCGTTCGAGATCATCGACGCGGACGGCATACACGCGCTCTCGATCGCAGCGCTGGCACGAAGCATGGGAATGTCCGCGCCCGCGGTCTACCGCTATTTCCCGTCGCGCGACGCGCTGATGGCGCACCTGACAACCCTGGCATACGAGCAACTGCTGGCGGCGATGAGTCAGGCCGTGGCCGGCGGCAGACGGGCGCCACACACGCGGGTGCGGCTACTGGTCGCCGCATACCGAGACTGGGCGCTGCGACACCCACGGCGTTACGGGATGCTGTTCGGCGAGCGGACCGCCGACCTGCCCGGCGAGGCCGGCACCCGGACCCCGCTGGATCACGCGATGGCGCTGCTCATCGACCTGCTGGTCGCCACGGCGGGCAGCTCACCGACGGAGAGCGCCGACGGCGACCAAACCCTGGACGGGCAGCTACGGTCATGGGCCCGTATACAGGGACGGCCGGACATCAGTCCCCGCGTCGCCAGTGCCGCCATCCTCATCTGGACCCGAGTCCACGGGATCGTGAGCCTCGAACTCACCGGAATGCTCGACAACCACCCCCTCGACGCCCAGCGGCTGATCCGCCTCGAGATCGACGGCGCCCTCCAGCAACTGGCCCCAACGGGAGTCGCGTAAGAGCCTGCGGCCCGTTTCTCAGGCCGGACCCGGTCCAGCGCGCCCGCGTCGAAGAGATCCGGGCCAACCTCCTCGCCCGCATCGCTGAGGCCGAGCGCGAAGGCTGGCTCGGCGAGGTCGAAGGGCTGAAGGTCAGCCTGGCTGGCGCCGAGGATCCGCCGATTCGATCGGGGCCACGGGCGACGTGCGGCCGTGGGCCTTGGCATCCCCACCACGCGTGGTGATCGATGAGCCCGCCAAGGTGGGCTGGGGCGTGGCCGTCAACCGAGATCGAGAACAAGTTCAAGAAGTGTGCGTCAAACGCCCTTCAGAACACGATCAAGTGCCGCCCGGCCCGCAGGTCCCCAGTGCGGCTTCCCGCCGGGAAGTCCCCGATCTCCG
>NZ_JBITKE010000029.1:0-28913 GCF_044460705.1 Nonomuraea sp. NPDC050022 | reverse complement strand
GAGCCCGTCGCAGTGAAAGCTGCACGGCGGGTTCGGGAGGAGGCCGTCGGAAAAGGACCTGTGCATCAGGAACCTCGCCGACGGCCCACCTCACGATGTCCACCAAGAGCGGCACGTCCGCCGGTGCGGCGAGAACGTGAGGGCACGAAATGAGGTGCACCGGAGTGTCCTGGACAATTGATCAAGCTTGGTTTCCGCCTCACTGCATCAGCCCGCACCCGTCCCCCGCACAGTCGCATGCCGAGCGACTGACGTGGAGCGCGCCGCGTGACCACGGTCGAGACGTGCGTGTCGTCGCGTGGACCTGCGAGTGCGGCAGTCCCTTCTACGAACTGTGCCAGGCGGGCGGCCAGCGATTTATCAGACGCACCCGAAACGAGCCGAACATGCGGATCGTCGACGAAAGTGACCGATGGAATGCCCGGCAGGCGAACGCGCGGTGGAACGCCTTACTCCTCGGCCTTCTCCTCTGAGGAGACGAGTTCCTCTGAGGAAGCGAGGAACTGGTCTTCGACGCGTTCGACCACGCGCACGCCTGGCGACTGGGCACCCGAATCGCCGCGATCGCTCAGGAAGTCGGCCACAAGGGCAGGAAGCCGGCCACAAGGTGGGTATCGACATCCGCCGGCCCGGCCTGATCCTCTTCCGCGCCGCTCTGCCGGGGATCACCCCCGACCAGGACACCTGGATCGCCCGCAAGGCCGCCGTCGTCCTGCGCATGGAGGCCAGCAGCGCGCTCGTGGACGCCCGCCTGTCCGCCATGGGAGCGAATCCGGTCGCGGCCGGATGGCTGGGTGTCGAATACGCGGTGACCGGCGGATCGTTCCCCATTCGGGTTCGAGAAGCCGGGGTCGTCGCGACAGCCACCGCCTCCGGGCTGTCCTCGCAGGAGGACCATGACCTCATTGTCGAAGGCATTCGCGCCTACCTGGCTGAAGGAGCGGGCAAGTGAGCGACCAGGACGGAGACGGCAAGTGAGCGATCGGCAAGAGAGCGGGCAGCAAGAGAGCGGGCAGCAGAAGGTGCCGCAACGGCGGTTGCGGCCCGGGCAGCGTGCCCGGATCCGTGTCTGGGATCGCCACACCGGAGCCGTGCGTACGGTGTCCGAGTCGCGCGATCGCCTCTACGAGGCGCCGAACTGGACGCACGACGGCCGGCTGCTGGTCAACGGCGACGGGAAACTCTGGCTCCTGCCCGTCGACGGCTCCGAGCCTCCCCGGGAAATCCCCGCGGAAGGGCTGCCGGACGTCAACAACGACCACGTCCTCGCCCCCGACGGGGTGACCGTGTTCGCGTCGGCGAACGACTGGCACATCTGGCAGGTCCCCCTCACCGGAGGTACGGCGCGTCGCGTCACCGCCGATGACGGCGGGATGCACTTTCTGCACGGCGTCAGCCCCGACGGGCAACGGCTGGGCTACGTTCGCCTGACCCCGGAGGGGGACAACTGGTGGGCGTCGGCGACCATCCACACCGTCGGCGTCGACGGGCGGGGAGATGTCGCCGTCACGACCGACCCGGGCCCCGCGGACGGATGCGAGTGGACGCCGGACGGCGAGTGGATCGTGTTCAACACCGAACAGTTCTCCACCACCCCCGGACACGCCCAACTCGCCCGCGTACGGCCGGACGGGACCGAGTTGGCGCAGCTGACCTTCGACGAGCGCGTGAACTGGTTCCCGCATGTCGCCCCGACCGGCGACGTCGCGGTCTACCTCAGCTACCCGCCGGGCACCACCGGGCACCCCGCCGACCTGCCGGTCGAGCTGCGGCTGGTGTCGGTCGGCGCCTGGCAGGAGCCGACCACGCTGGTCGCGCTCGACGGCGGGCAGGGCACGATCAACGTGCCCAGCTGGGCGCCGGACGGATCGGCGTTCGCGTACGTGGACTACCCCTCGGACCAGCCTGCGAGGAGACTCCCATGACCCTGGTGCGCCGCACCGCGATCAACCCACTGCCGTGGACCCTCGGCGACAGCGGCTAGCAGCGCACGCGTCGCCGGCGTTCCTGCGGCAGCACCCGTACTTCACCACGCCAGATGGAGGCGACGCCTGACCGCCGCGGGTGGTGATCATCGGGATGATCGCCACCCGCGCTTCCCCTGGACCCCTGTCAGGAGACGGTCCAGCCAGGCGACCGCTACTGGACCCGCTCGAAGGGTGCCGGTGCCTTGCCGGTCCAGCGGTGGAGCTGGGCGAGGCCGGTCTGCTTGGTCACCCCGTCTTCCACGACCGTGCCCTGCTGGGCGACGTAGTAACGGCCGTCGTCCAGCGAGGCCAGGCCGTACTGGCCGCCGAATTCCCAGCCCCAGATGCCGGTCGCCTGGTCATGGAGACCCCGCTCGACCAGAGAGAGCGTCTTGCCGCGCTCGGGCTGCGGCTGGCCTTCGATGGGCTTGATCACAGCGGGCTTGGCGCCGTCGATCATGAAGAAGGAGTAGTTCGGGAACTGCGGCTTGATGCCCTTGTACGCCGCCATGAACCAGTTGCCGGTGTGGCCGTCGTACTCCAGGTTCTGCACGCCGTAGGTGGTGTTGCCGGTGCGGACGAAGTACTTGCCGTCGGACTTGTCGGGGCCCGAGGTGTGCGGGTCGGTCTGGGTGAGCGGGCGTTCGTACTGGCGCCACTGCTTGATGTCGTACTGCAGGATGACCTGGTAGTCGTTGTCCTGGCGGTCGGCGTTGGCGTAGATGCCGTACGCGACGGTCAGCTTGTCGCCGCCGCCGCGCTTGCCGAACGCGGGGCCGAAGGCGACGCCGTCGATGCCGCTGCAGCCGTAGCGGTGGTCCGGCGTCTTGGCCGTGTCGCCGTCGAAGACGCCGTCGCCGTTCATGTCGGCGCTGTAGTCGTCCACCACGTCCTTGAGGTAGACGGCCGTGACCACATCGGAGGTCTCGGCGTTCATGTCGAGGCTGGTGATGCGGTCCACGTCGAAGATGGCGATGTAGAACGACTTGGCGGCCTTGTACTCCAGGGAGCCGTACACGCGGCCGTCACGGCTGTTGAAGTCGAGGTCGCCCAGGTGGCCGGTGAAGCCGGTGACGGAGCCGACCGGCTTGCCAGCGAGGTCGGTCTTGACCAGGAGGTTGGTGAAGGAGAAGTACATGAACCCCTTCTTCTGGTCGATCGCGATCCCCTGTACGTGGCCCGACGGCCAGGCTCCGCCGTTCACCTCCGCCGGCAGTCGCGACGGCCGGTCGGCCGCCTGGGCTGGGAGGGCGAACAGGACCGACGCTGTCAACGTCGCGAACAGTATGTGAGCGACCCGCATGTTCTTCCGCGTACCTTTCGGTGGATCAGTGCTGACCGACACCATAAAGGGACACGCAGGAACTTTACTGACTATTGTTCGACTCTCTTGTGGCCTCTTGTTGAACGCTGGAGGCCGGAGGCGCGCACTTCACCCCGCGCGATGGGAGTCGGCGGGTGATGATGTACCGGCTGACATGGTCGATGACGCACGGATTGGCCATCGCCGCGAAGAGGTTGTGGCCGGGACCGTCGAAGCCGATGGTCCGGCTGCCGGGAACCTGGTCCACGACCCGCTTCGTGGCCGCGTAGTCCTGCCAGGTGCCCGCTCCCAGGATCGGCGGCAGTTTCCTGGGCAGCGGTTTCGGCGGGTTGGCGGTCGGGGCGGGCCAGCCCGCGCAGGTGAGTTGCGCGTGCCACGCGAGCGGGAACGCGGCGCCGGTGTTGGGCGCGATCCGGCGCAACCGCTCGACCGTGTTCATCACCTGCTCCTGGCTGGTGGCCCTCGGGAAGTCGAGGCATTCCTTGACGCCGCCGCCCGGTACGCCGGGGTACGGATAGCGGCTCGAACCGGCGAACCCGGACGCGTCGCCGCCCTCGGCCGCCTTGATGGCCGCCGCGACCGCGTCCCACTGGGCGGGGCCCCTCTTGATCTTCTGGGCCAGGAGGGCCTGCAACTGCGTCCCGTCATAGCGGGCGTTCACCTGGGGAGCCGGGATCGGCTCCTTGTCCGCCTTGGCGACCAGCGCCCGCCAGCGGCGCTCCGTACCGGGCTCCGCCCAGTCGAGGAACCGCTTCATGAAGCGCTCGTTGTCACGGGCGATGGCATCGAGCTCCCGATCCCAGTCGCGGGCGGCGTGGTTGCCGGTGCCGTCGATGTACATCGTGCGTACCCTGTTCGGGAACAGCCTGGCGTACGCCTGCGCGATCGTGCCTCCGTAGGAGGTGCCGATGAAGTTCATCCGCTTCTCGCCGAGTGCCACCCGCACGGCCTCGGCGTCGCGGGCGTCGCTTGCGGAGTCCATGTGGTCGAACAACGGGGGATCGGTGTCGCGGCACTTGGCGCCCCTGGCGCGGTTCTCGGCGATGAGGCGCTCGAAACCGGCCTGGTCGGTGGGGAACGGCGGGGTACGCAGCACGCTCCAGTCACACTGCAGGACCGGGCTGCCGAGCCCGGGATAGCCGCGCGGGTCCCACGTGACGATGTCCATCGAGGCGCGGAGCTTGGCGAAGATCTCCGGGCGGGAACGCATGAGCGCGATCTGGCCGCCCTGCGGACCGCCGAAGTTGACCAGAACCGACCCCTTCTTGGCAGCGGTGCCGGTGGCGGGCAGGCGGCCCACCTTCAGGATGATCTTCCTGTCGCTCCGCGGCGACAAGGCGACGGAAAGGTCCGCGCAGACCATCTCGGAGGTCCCCTCTCCTGGACACGGTTGCCACTGGAGGGTCTGCGGCGGCGCCTGGGCCGGAAGGGATGGAGCCATGACGGCCAGCGCGAGGAGGGTTTGGATCATGTCTCCACGCTAGGGTCGCCGCCCTCGTACGGGCTGTCGGCGAAAGTTGTCGCTTGTGTAGGCGAAGGTCGTCGGAGTTGAGGGATCAGTAGAGTGGCGCGCATGTCCAGGTTCGCTGTCGTCGCCCTGGTGGTGATCGCCGACACGGTGCTGCTGTGGCTGGACGGGACGGTCGGCTGGGGGCTCGCCGGGTACGCCGTGCTGACGGCGCTCGTCATGACGCTGGGCGCCCGGCTGCCGTTCGGGGCGTTCGTGGTCGCCGTGCCGATGGCGGTGGTGTCCGGCGCGTCGCTGGTCCTTCTGGCCTGTACGAGCTACCAGGCCGGACGCCGCATGCGGTCACGCGGGGAGGAGGCCCTGACGATCGGGGCGACCGTCGCCTACGTGGGTCTGCTGCTCATGATCGCGCACCGCGCCATGATGCCACCCGAGCCGTGGCTCGTCCTGGCGCGGGCCGTGGTGCTGGTGGTCCTGCCCGTGCTGGCCGGCCGCTACCTGACCCGGCAGGACGAGCACCAGCGCCGCGAGCGGGAGCTCGTCGCCGAGCAGGAGCGCCTGCGCGAGCGGTTGCGCATCGCGCGGGACATGCACGACTCCCTGGGACAGGCGCTCAGCCTGGTGTCGGTGCAGGCGGCGGCGCTGGAGGTGGCCGTGCTGCCGGCGCATCAGCGGCAGGGAGTACGCGACCTCGCGCGCGCCGCGCGGGCGGCCATGGATGAGTTGCACGTGGCGGTGGGCCGCCTGCGTGGCGACGACCCGCCCGGGCCGGAGGGAGATGATCCGCCCGGATTGGAGGGGATTGAGACGTTGGTCGCGGAGTTCAGGCGGGCCGGTGTCGCCGTGCGGCTCGAACGCTCCGGCAAGGCCGTCCCGCTGGGCGGCGCGGGCGCGGGCCACGCCGCCTACCGGGTCGTCCAGGAGGGCCTGACCAACGCCGCCAAGCACGCCCCCGGCTCGCCGGTCACCGTCTCACTCGACTGGCAGCCCGACGCCCTGCTGCTCGGCGTCGACAGCCCGGCTCGTGGCAGCGCGCCGACGATCTCCACGGGTGGCACCGGGCTCACCGGGCTGGCCGAACGCGTCAGCTCGGCGGGCGGGTTGCTGCGCGTCCACGACGAGCCGCACACGTTCCGGCTGGTCGCGATGCTCCCCGTCGCGCTGGAGGCCGTCGCGTGATCAGAGTACTGATCGCCGACGACGAGCCGCTCATCACCACGGGTATCCGGACCGTCCTGGAATCGGCCGGTGACATCGAGGTGGTGGCCGGCGCGCGGAACGGGCGCGAGGCTGTGGAACTCGCTCGCCGCCACCGCGTCGACGTGGCCCTCCTCGACATCACGATGCCGGTGTTGGACGGCCTGGCCGCCGCCGCGCAACTGGACGGACCGCGCGTGGTGATGCTCACCGCCTTCGGCGACGACGAGAACGTACGGCTGGCGCTTCAGCGGGGCGTTTCCGGATTCCTCCTGAAAAACTGCACGCCGGACGAGCTGATCCGTGCGGTGCGCGCCGTCCACGCGGGGGAGGCGTACCTGTCCCCGGCGGTGACCAGGCAGGTGATCGACATGGTCTCGCCCGGCGCGGACGAACGCAGGCGCGAAGCCGTCCGGCGGCTGGCCGTCCTCTCCGCTCGCGAGTCGGACATCCTCGCCCTGGTGGCCGAGGGGTTGTCCAATGCCGAGGTCGGCAGGCGGGTTCACATGAGCGAGGCGACGGTCAAGACTTATGTGAGCCGCATGTTCGCCAAGCTGAAGTGCGCGAACCGCGTACAGGCGGCCCTGCTGGTCCGCGACGCCATGCCGCCGTCATAGCCGAGCCTTCGCCGGCGACGTCATCGCCGCGCGGATGCCGCGCTGGAGCAGGGCGGGCAGGCAGAGTACGGTGCCCAGCGCGCCGATCCACACCGCGGCGGCGAGTCCGCCCAGAGCGGTCACCGCGGCGGCAAGCAGACTGCCCAGCGCGATGGCCCCCCACAGGAGGAATCGCTGCACCGAACCGACCCGGCCCAACAGGGATTCCGGGGTGAGGACCTGACGCATCGTGAGCGAAGTGGGGCTGAAGGCGCCCTCGCCGACGCAGTGCACGATGCTCCCCGCGACCAGCCCGATCGCGCCGGGTGTCCCGCCCAGGGAGCCGAGCGCGGGCATGGCGACGATGCCCAGCACGGACACCGACGCGGCCAGTACGAGTGTGCGCGGCGAGCCGAGACGGCGGATCAGCCGGGTCGACAGGAGGTTCCCGATCGGGTAGCCCGCCGCGGCGGCACCGATCACCACGCCGATCCAGCCGGGGGACAGGCCGAGGACGTTGCGGCAGTAGAGCACCAGGCTCGTCTCGACCATGGACAGTGCCAGGACATAGGCCGTGCCGCACGCCAGGACGGGCCGGAGGATCGGGTGCCGGAGCGCGAACCGCAGCCCCTCGGCGATGTCGCGCCGCATCCAGCCGGGCTCCCGCCCGGTGCCTGGAGCGGTGGTGGCCGATCCAGGCGCGGTCTCCGGCGCGGTGGCGCCCAGTTCGGTGGTGCCCTTCTCGCGGTGGCGGATCAGCGCCAGCGAGGTGAGTGACGCCGCGAAGCTGACCATGTTGGCGGCGATCGCCCCGACCAGGCCGAGCGCCGCGATGACCGGCCCGGCCGCCATCGGGCCCAGCGCCTTGGCCGCCGACTCCGACAGGGCCAGCCGCGTGTTGCCGCGATGCAGCGCCTCCGCCTCGCCGTACAGGCTGGGCAGGTAGGAGGTGTACGCGACCTGGAAGAACACCACCGCGCACCCGCTCACCAGGATCAGCGCGAACAGCACCGGAAACGTCAGCCCGCCCAGAACGGCCAGCACCCAGATCGCGCCGAACGCCAGCACCTGCACGCCGTCGCAGACCAGCATGACGGTACGGCGGGGCAGCCGATCGACGATGGCCCCGGCCGGCAGGCCGAGCGGGAGGAAGGGGACGAACAGCGCGAACGGCAGCAACGCGGCCTGCGCCGGGGAAGCGCCCAGGACGGTCACGGCCAGCAGCGGCAGCGCCAGCGTCATGAACTGGTCTCCGAACAGCGACAACGACTGCCCGGCCCAGAGCAGGCCGAAGTCACGGTCTGCCGTCCGGCGCGTCGCGCGCCCCAGAGGCGGTTCGTCACGCGACCGGTCAGTGGTCGCGGAGCCGGGCCGCTTCGTCATGCGGACCGCCAGAGCTCACGGACCCGCGCCCTCATGCCGACCGCCGGAACCCGCGCCCTCATGCGGCCCTGACCGCCGATCACGAAATCGACGTCGTCACCGCAGAAGAGCGGATAAGGCTCCTCGTTGCGGGTGCCCGGTTCGGTGGCCCGGCCGTTCGGGTGTTGGAACATGCCGCGAATTGTGCCGACCGCCGCCCGTCGGGTGACAGCGGCGATCGGACCTATATATGCCTTTAAAAGGGGATAAGGGGGTCAGCGGCGGTGCGAGTGCCGGTGGATCATCTTGAAGACCATGGCTCCGATGAACACGAAGAACAGCACCTTCGCGATGCCGAACCCCCCGAACACGAACCCCACCATCAGCAACACGAACAAGATCGGCAGGAACGGCCCCGGCCCATGGTGCGGCCGTCCCCAGCCATGGCGCATGTCGCGCCGCTCGTGACGCGTCGACTGCATCTGGTGCCGGTGCGCCTTCATCGCCGCCCGCCAGGCGTCCTTGTCGAACGCCTGGGGAGGCAGGCCCTGCGGGTCGCGGTAGTCGTACTGCCGCCGCTGTCCCGGGAGGTCAGCGGTGATCTGCGCGAGGTCTCGCGCGGTGCGTGCCCCGAGCGTCCGGTCGAGGCGCTGGTCCAGCTCCTCGCGGTCGAGGCGGCCCTGCGCGAAGTGCTCGCGCAGGTCGGCCATCGTCTGTTCGCGCTCGGCGTCGCCGATGCGGAGATCGTTGGGGTCCATGGCTGGTTCCTCGCTCTCCCCGTACCGGCCTTCCAGGGTGGCGCCGGTCATGCGTTACTCCTCACCCGGGTCGCCGTCGGCCAGAATCTGGTAGAGCTTGCGCCGGGTCTCTACAAGAGTCTTACGCGCTTCGCGGATTTGTGCGTCACTCCCGGTCTGCAAAACCTGCATCATCGCGAATGCCGACTGGCGCGCGATGTCCCACAGGTCCGCGGTGTTGTCGTCGATGTCGGGGCGCATCTCGTCCCACGGGGCGCGGATCTCGTCGGCGTGCGCCTCGATGTAGGCGAGCCCGGTCTCGGTGAGGCGGAAGGTCTTGCGGCCCTCGTTCTCCTCAGCGACGACCAGCCCCTCGTCGGTGAGCTGCTGAAGTGCCGGGTAGACGGCGCCGGGGCTGGGCTTCCAGCCGCCTTCGCTGCGCTCGGCGATCTCCTGGATGATCTGGTAGCCGTTGCGCGGCTCCTCGGACAGGAGCGCCAGGATCGCGGCGCGTACGTCGCCCCGCTTGGCCTTCCGGCCACCCCGGCCGCCCCAGCCGCCCCGGTGTCCGAACGGGCCCGGTCCGCCGGGACCCCATCCCCAGGGGCCGCGCCCGAACTCGGGCGGGAATCCGCGCCGGCCGCGTTGCCGCTCCTCGTGCGGACCGCCGCCGCGGTGGTGGTGATGGTGGTGCCCGCCCTGTTCCCACGCCTCGGCCACGGCCTTGAGCGCTTCACGGGCGGCACGCTTGAACTCGCGGGGCTCGGGCCACGGCCGTCCTGCTGCTTGTGCGGAAGTCATGTCAAACTCTCCTTCTTGTGAACGCTTGTGAATGTTCTCGATGCTTCAAAGATATATCGCCAATATGTCGTTCGCAAGCGGATGGGCAGAGTGAGACAGATCACGAAAAAGTTGCGGATTACGGGAACAGGAGACGGGAGGGCGTCGTTGTTCAGAGCAGACGAGGTCGTTCCGCGTCGGCAGGGCTGGGGGGTGCTGTCGCCGCGGAGACGACCTCGTCTGCGTTTCCGGACAGTTCCCGGGATTGGCCCGGATGGGCCCCGATGGCCGGCGATGGTCTGCGGCCGGCAAAGTCCGTAGCGCCGAGGTGAGGGTGATGGCGCCCCAGGCGGGTCTCCGCGCGTAAAGAACGGCTTTGCCGTACAGTTTCGATCATGATGGGGCATTCGCATGCGATGACCGGGGCCATCGCTTGGCTAGGACTCGCACCCGGGCTCGCCGCGCTCCCGATGCTGACCGAGTCCTCCAGGTTCATCGAGACCGGGATCATGGCGAACGCCCTCACCCCGGCCGAGTTCATCGCCGGCGCCATCATCTGCGCCGGGGCGGCCATGCTGCCCGACCTCGACCATCCGAGCGCGACGATCGCGCAGACGTTCGGGCCGGTCACCTGGGTGCTGAGCAAGGCCGTCAACTGGCTGAGCGGCGGACATCGGGGGGCGACGCATTCGCTGGTGTTCGCGGTGGTGCTCGGGTTCGCGGCGCACTGGCTGGCCAACACCTATCCGATCGGCCGCGACATCATGGTCGTGCTGCTCATCGGGCTGGCGCTGCGCGCGATCGGCATCGGCATCCCGGGCAACAAGCTCGGCTCGGCGATGATCAACGTCGGCCTGACCGCCGGGCTCTACGCCGTCTTCCTGTCGCAGGGGGTCGGCTACGCGTGGCTGGGCATGGCCGTGGCCATCGGCTGCCTGGTGCACGTCGTCGGCGACTGCATGACCGAGCGGGGCTGTCCGGTGCTGTGGCCGGTGTCGGTCCGGTTCGTGCTGCCGTGGAAGATCGGGATCAAGACCGGGAAGACGTTCGAGCAGAAGATCCTGGCTCCCGTGCTGTCCATCGCCATCATCGGCCTGCTGTTCTGGCGGCTGGCGCCGGTTTAACTTGATGTCGAGATACTTTTAGAGATATCTTGACATCAAGACATCCGCCGCGCGGCCCTGCGGGTTAGGTTCACCTAACGTTCTTACTGCTCCCGGGGTGCGGCAGGATTCAACTGAGCAAATGTCTATGGAGGAGGCGAATCATCGTGTCCGCGAACAGCTTCGGCAGCCGTGACACGCTACGCGTAGGCGACGCGTCTTACGAGATTTTCCGGCTGGACGCCGTCGAAGGCGCAGCCCGCCTCCCGTTCAGCCTGAAGATCCTGCTGGAGAACCTCCTCCGCACCGAGGACGGCGCGAACATCACCGCCGACCACATCCGCGCGCTGGGCGGCTGGGATCCCAAGGCGGCGCCGAGTGTGGAGATCCAGTTCACCCCGGCCCGCGTCATCATGCAGGACTTCACCGGCGTGCCGTGCGTGGTCGACCTGGCCACCATGCGTGAGGCCGTACGCGACCTGGGCGGCGACCCGGCCCGGATCAACCCGCTGGCCCCCGCCGAGATGGTCATCGACCACTCGGTCATCGTCGACTACTTCGGTCACCCCGACGCCTTCCAGCGCAACGTCGAGCGCGAATACGAGCGCAACCACGAGCGCTACCAGTTCCTGCGCTGGGGCCAGACCGCGTTCGACGAGTTCAAGGTCGTCCCGCCCGGCACCGGCATCGTCCACCAGGTCAACATCGAGCACCTGGCTCGCGTGGTCATGATCCGCGACGGCAAGGCCTACCCCGACACCTGCGTCGGCACCGACTCGCACACCACGATGGAGAACGGCATCGGCGTCCTCGGCTGGGGCGTCGGCGGCATCGAGGCCGAGGCCGCGATGCTCGGCCAGCCGATCTCCATGCTGATCCCGCGCGTGGTCGGCTTCAAGCTCAACGGCAAGCTGCCCGCCGGCGCCACGGCCACCGACCTGGTGCTGACGGTGACCGAGATCCTGCGCAAGCACGGTGTGGTCGGCAAGTTCGTCGAGTTCTACGGCGACGGCGTCTCGTCCGTGCCGCTGGCCGACCGGGCCACGATCGGCAACATGAGCCCCGAGTTCGGCTCCACCTGCGCGATCTTCCCGATCGACGGCCAGACGGTCGACTACCTGCGCCTGACCGGCCGTTCCGAGGAGCAGATCGCGCTCGTCGAGGCCTACGCGAAGACCCAGGGCCTCTGGCTCGACCCGTCGGCGCCCGAGCCGGTCTTCTCCGAGTACATCGAGCTCGACCTCGGCACCGTCGTCCCGTCCATCGCCGGCCCGAAGCGCCCGCAGGACCGCATCGCCCTGTCGGCCGCCAAGGACACCTGGCGCCGCGACGTACGCAACTACGTCACCGACTTCGACGGCGACGGCGTCGACGAGGCCGTGGAAGAGAGCTTCCCCGCCTCCGACGCGCCCGCCTCCAACGCCCGCGCCAACGGCAGCCGCCCGCACAAGACGGTCTCGGTGACGCTCGAGGACGGCACCTCGTTCGAGATCGACCACGGCATCGTGTCCATCGCCGCGATCACCTCGTGCACCAACACCTCCAACCCGTACGTCATGCTCGGCGCGGCCCTGCTCGCCCGCAACGCCGTGGAGAAGGGCCTGACCCGCAAGCCGTGGGTCAAGACCTCCCTGGCTCCCGGCTCGCAGGTCGTCACCGGCTACTTCGAGCGTTCGGGGCTCCAGCCGTACCTCGACAAGATCGGCTTCAACCTCGTCGGCTACGGCTGCACCACCTGCATCGGCAACTCCGGGCCGCTGCTCCCGGAGATCTCCGACGCGATCCAGGCCAACGACCTCGCCGTCACCGCCGTGCTGTCGGGCAACCGCAACTTCGAGGGCCGGATCAACCCCGACGTCAAGATGAACTACCTGGCCTCGCCGCCGCTCGTGGTGGCGTACGCGCTGGCCGGGACCATGGACCTCGACCTCGACACCGAGCCGCTGGGCATCGGCGCCGACGGCACGGCGGTCTTCCTGCGCGACATCTGGCCGTCGCCCGAGGAGATCACGGCCGTGGTCAACTCCTCGATCGGGCGCGACATGTTCGAGCGGGACTACGCCGACGTGTTCAAGGGCGACGAGCACTGGACGTCGCTGCCGATCCCCACGGGCAACACCTTCGAGTGGGACCCTTCCTCCACGTACGTGCGCAAGGCTCCTTACTTCGAGGGCATGCCCTCGACTCCTGACCCCGTTACCGACATTTCCGGCGCCCGCGTGCTGGTGAAGGTCGGCGACTCGGTCACCACCGACCACATCTCGCCCGCCGGCTCCATCAAGGTCGGCACGCCCGCCGCCCAATACCTGCAGTCGCACGAGGTCGCGGTCAAGGACTTCAACTCCTACGGCTCACGGCGCGGCAACCACGAGGTCATGATCCGGGGCACGTTCGCCAACATCCGCCTGCGCAACCAGATCGCGCCCGGCACCGAGGGCGGCTACACCCGCGACTTCACCCAGGACGAGGGGCCGGTGTCGTTCATCTACGACGCCTCGGTCAACTACGCCTCGGCCGGGACGCCGCTGGTGGTGCTCGCGGGCAAGGAGTACGGCTCGGGCTCGTCGCGCGACTGGGCGGCCAAGGGCACGGCGCTCCTGGGCGTCCGCGCCGTCATCGCGGAGTCGTACGAGCGCATCCACCGCTCCAACCTGATCGGGATGGGCGTGCTGCCGCTGCAGTACCCGGAGGGCGTCTCGGCCGACTCGCTGGGGCTGACCGGCGAGGAGACGTTCGACATCACCGGGGTGGAGGAGCTCAACAAGGGCGGCATCCCGGCGACCGTGCACGTCAAGGCGGGCGAGGTGGAGTTCGACGCGGTGGTCCGCATCGACACGCCCGGCGAGGCCGACTACTACCGGCACGGGGGCATCATGCAGTACGTCCTGCGCTCCCTCCTCGCCAAGTCCTCCTAAGTCCTCCCGCGCCGCCGCCTCGGCCACCAGCTGAGCGGAGGCCACCGGGATCCCGCGCCGCACTTCCCGCGGCCGGGCGGGCGCGACCTCACGCGCCCACATCGGGGGTGAACCACCCGACCACGAAGCGCCGCCCGGCACCACACCGCCGGGCGGCGCTTTGCTGCCTTCTCGCAGACATCTGCTCTCGCGCCGGCCGCCGTCCGTGGCCGGGCCCCGTTCGGGGGCGCGCTCCTCCGTACCTGCTTTACGGCCGCTCTTTACGGGCGCTCTTTACAGGCACTTCCCTTTTACGGCAGGCACGGTGGGCCCCACCCGCTGTCCGTGGCCGGGCCCCGTCCAGGGGCACGCTCCTGCGGTTCATGGGGCTGGGCGCCGTGACGTGCGTGTTCTTGGCCGCCTGCTTCGGCTCACGTCACCCGGTGGATCAGCGGGATATGCGGCGGTAGGCGCGGACGGCCAACGGTATGAAGACGACGATGAGCGCCCCGGACCACAGCAGGCTCGCCGCGATCGGGTGCTGGAGCGGCCAGGCGGTGGAGTGCGACGTCGGGTTGCCGAAGAGCAGGCGGGCGGCGGCGACCACGGCGCTCATCGGGTTCCAGTCGGCGATCGGCTTGATCCAGGCGGGAAGCCCCTCCGTCGGGACGAACGTGTTGGCCAGGAACGTCATCGGGAACAGCCATCCGAACGTCGCCGCGTCGGCCTGGGCGCCACTCTTGACGAACAGCCCGATGTAGGTCCCCACCCAGATCATCGCGAAGCCGAACAGGGCCAGCAGGCCGAACGCCGCCGCCGTCTGCCCGAAGGTGCCGTGCGCCCGCCACCCCGCCAGCAGCATCGCCGCCACCACCATCGAGGCCAGCGACAGCAGGTGCATGGACAGGTCGGCGACGCTGCGGCCGATGAGCACGGCGCCGCGGGCGATCGGCTGGGCGCGGAACCGGTCGATGATGCCGCGCTCCATGTCCTCGCCGACCGCCGTGGCCGCGGCGGCCGCGGTCATCGCCATGACCTGCATGAAGATGCCAGGCATCAGGTAACTGCGGTAATCGCCCCCACCGGGGAGGGTGATCGCGCTGCCGAAGACATAGCCAAACAGGATGGTCATGACAACGGGGAACACCAGGTATCCCGCTATTTCCCCTGGCTGCGCCATCAGCCTGAAGTAGGTGCGGCGCGCGATGGTCAGGGAGTCGGAGATCGTCCAGCGGAGGCGCTCGCTGAGCGTCGTCGGTGGAGCGGGTACGTGGACAAGGGTCATGTGGAGTCACCTCGTGAGAATCGGCCGGAACATGCCGGAAGGGCGGGTCGGGCGGCGGTCAGGGTGGTGGTCGGGCGGCCTGGTCGGGCGGCGGTCGGCGACTGTGGGCCGGTGGCTACGTGGTGGTCAGGTGGAGGAAGACCTCGTCCAGGGTGGGGCGGCGGAGGGACAGGTCTTCGACCGGGATCATGGCCGTGTCCAGCGCGCCGGCGATGCGGATGAGCGACTGCGCCCCCTGTTCGACCGCCACCGTCACCCGCCGCTCGTCCACGATCTCCACCTGCCGTTCATCGGCCGCGCGCCGTACCAGGTCGAGGGCTTGGGGGAGGTCGGCGGCCGCGCGGAGGACGACCTGCACCCGGTCGCCGCCGATCTGCCGCTTCAGCTCCGCGGGTGAGCCGGAGGCGGCGACCCGCCCCTGGTCCAGCAGGACGATCTGGTCGGCGAGACGGTCGGCCTCATCCAGGTATTGAGTGGTGAGCAGCAGCGTGGTCCCTTCGGCGACCAGGTCGCGCAGCAGCTCCCACAGTCCGAGGCGGCTACGCGGGTCGAGGCCGGTCGTGGGCTCGTCCATGAACAGCACGGGCGGCGCGACGATCAGGCTGGCGGCCACGTCGAGGCGGCGGCGCATTCCCCCCGAGTACGTCTTGACCCGCCGGTTCGCGGCGTCGGTCAGGTCGAACCGCTCGAGCAGTTCGTCGGCCCGCCGCCGGGCCGCCGTCTTGGGCAGGTGGTACAGGCTGCCGAACATCTCCAGGTTGCGCCGCCCGGTGAGCAACTCGTCGACCGCCGCGTGCTGCCCGGCGAGCCCGAACATGAAGCGCAGCCGCGCCGCGTCCCGCACCACGTCCAGCCCGGCCACCTCCGCGTGACCGGAGTCGGAGCGGAGGAGCGTGGTGAGGATGCGTACGGCGGTGGTCTTGCCCGCCCCGTTGGGCCCGAGGAGCCCGCAGACCGTGCCCGCCGGCACGGACAGATCGATGCCCGCCAACGCGTCCTTGGACCGGTAACTCTTCCGGAGCCCTTCCGTGTGGATCACGACGAACCTCCTTAACGCCGTTAAATCTAACGCTGTTAAGGATGCATTGAACGTTGTTAAACTGTCAACCGTGGCACTCGAAAAAGGCACCATCGTGGCGACGGGGCTGCGCTTGCTCGACGAGGTAGGCCTCGACGGCCTCACCTTGCGGCGGCTGGCGGCGGAGCTCGGCGTGCAGGCTCCGGCGCTCTACTGGCATTTCAAGAACAAGCAGCAGTTGCTCGACGCGATGGCGGTGGCCATGGAGGCGCCGCATGTGACGCGGCCGGTGTTCACGGATCCGTCGCAGTGGCGGGAGTGGGTGGCCGACTACGCCCGGGGCAGCCGGTCGATACTCAACTCCCACCGCGACGGGGCCAGGCTGGCGGCCGGGACTCGGTCGTCGCCCGAGATGTTCGCGATGGTGGAGCGGGCGGTGGAGGCGCTGGAACTGGCGGGCTTCACGGTGGCGGACGCGGCGCGGGGGTTGTTCGCGGTGAGCAACTACGTGGCCGGGTTCGTGCTGGAGGAGCAGGCCGATCGGACGCGGCCGGACACGGACGAGTCAGGGCCCGACATGGCGGAGTTTCAGGCACGCTACCCCCGGATCATGGCTGCCCTGCTGGAGGAGGGCGACCCGCAGGGCGACAGCTCGTTCGAGGCGGGGCTGGCCCTCATCCTGGACGGCATGCGGCTGCGGCTGTCCAACGGGAGCACCGCCGATTGAGGCGGGCCGGCGACGGCCGATCGGCGAGTCTGGCACGATGAGGGTGCCACCCGGCGAAATTCCGCTTCGCCGGATGGCACTAATCGTCAGACGATGTCCGCGATCCAGTCGGTCACTTCACGCACGATCTCGTCGGGAGCGATCCCGACTCTCCTGGTGAATCGCTGGGGAGACACGCTCCGCACGTGCTCGACCATGGCCCAGCTGGGTTTGTCGAGCCCCGTGCCTTCGCGGCTGACCGGGATGTGGTTGTCCCATCCGCGCTCGGTCGTTGTCAGGGGGACAATGATCTTTACTGCGGCCGCGGCATTGAAGTTGTCGTTGCTCACGACGAGCACGGGGCGACGGTAGCCCTGCTCTCGTCCGGTTGGCTCGCCCAGTTCAGCGAGCCAGATTTCGCCTTGGATCACCCTCATCTCTCTCCTCGGGAAATGTGATGAGCCCCTCCCACTCGGGTGCGATGCGGAGGGAGCTTGATGGTGGGCCTTGGACCAGCTCGGACTCGGCGAGATAGTCGGCCCAGGCTCGGGGGTCCTCCTTCCTCGTGCGTTCCATCTGGTCCGCGACATGTTGCCAGCGGTGCTTCTTCTCCAACTCCCGAATGGCCTGGTCGATGATCGCGGTCATGGGTTCACCCGCCTTTCTTGCAAGTGCGGCGATTCTGTCCCGGGTCTTGACGCTGACGCGTATCGTCGTCGCTTTTTGTTTCACGGTCATACTCCGGAGGCTACGTCTGCGTCGGGAAGAAACCTACACCCTTGCCGTAACGCATGCCGCTCGAACGGCAACACAGAGTAATGATGATTGACTCTCCTCCGTGACTCAGATGGCATTAGTGCTGATTGTTGGCGGTTTGGCGGTCTTCGTTGGAGCGGTTGTCCAGGGCAGCGTGGGGTTCGGGCTGGGGCTGGTGGCCGCGCCGGTGCTCACCATGCTCGACCACTCCCTGATGCCCACCGCCATTCAGGTGGTCAACGTCACGTTGCCGCTGTTCACGCTGGCCGCGGAGTGGCGGAAGGTGGACTGGCGCGGGGTGGTTTTCGCGGTGCTGGGGCGACTGCCCGGTGCGGCCATCGGTGGCGTCGTCCTGGTCTACATATCCGTCTACATACGAGGCGTCTTCGTGGGGGTCATGGTGCTCATCGCGGTGGGGCTCACGGCGTGGGCGGTCAGCGTGCCGCGCAACGACGCCACCATCGCGGGGGCCGGGTTCTTCTCGGGCATCACCGGCACCGCGACCGGCGTCGGGGGGCCGCCGATCGCGCTGGTCTACCAGCACGCCAAGGGGCCGCAGATCCGGGCGACGCTGGCGATGGTCTTCTTCCTGGGCGCCGCGCAGTCGCTGGCCGTCCTGGGCTTCGTGGGGGAGTTCTCCGGCCGGGCGGCCGCCACCGGGGCCGTGCTGATCGTGCCGATGGTGCTCGGGTTCCTGGCGTCGGGGCCGCTGCGGCGCTACCTGGACGGCGGGAAGGTACGGACCGCGGTGCTGGTGGTCGCCGCCATCTCGGCCGCCGCCCTCATCGCCCAGAGCCTGGCCGCCTGACCCAGGCCGCCCAACTCAGTCCGTCTGCCTCAAAGCCCCGAGCCGCCGAGCCCAAAGCGCTTGGGTTCCTGAGAGCCCGAAGCTCCGAATGTGCTCCTGTGATTGAGGAGGTGAGCGGTACAACCTTTCGTCACGCAAGTCGCGTTGGCAACGGGGGAGAGGAGATCACATTGGACCGTCACGACGGCTTCCGTGAGTTCGTGCTCGCCCGCCAGCAAGCCCTGATGCGGACCGCGTACCTGCTCACGGGAGACCCGCACCTGGCCGAGGACCTGCTGCAGAGCGTCCTGATCAATGTCGTGGGCCACTGGTCCAAGCTGGTCAAGGGCGGCAACCCGGAGGCGTACACCCGCAAGGCCATGGTCAACCAGTACATCTCCTGGAGGCGCAGATTACGTCCCGAGGTGCCGAGCGGTGATCCGCCCGAGCGGGGCGCGTACTCCGATGGAGCCGTGCTCGACCGGATCGTGTTGCGTCAGGCGCTGGCCAAGCTGGGGCGCAGGCAGCGGGCCGTGATCGTGCTGCGTTTCTGGGAGGACCTGACCGAGGCGCAGACGGCCGAGGTGCTGGGCTGCGCGGTCGGCACCGTCAAGAGCCAGACCCATCACGCGCTGGCCCGCCTGCGCGAGGTCGCGCCGGAACTGGTGCATCTGCTGGATGATCCCGAGGTCGTGGAGGTGGCACGATGACGAGACTGCGCGAGGCGTTGGGGGACATCGCCGAGGAGGCTCCGCTGGTGAGCCTCGCCGACGTGGCCATCGCGGGCCACCGGCGCAGGCGGTGGACCGTGCTGACGGCATCCGCCGTGGCGGTGCTGTGCATGACGGCGGCGGTGGCAGTGGTGGTGGCGGGGGTGCCGTGGCCGCGCACCGCCCAGACGGCCACGCAGCAGGGCCAAGAGGCCGTACCCGACCTGCCCCCGGGCAACGTGGGGGCGATCAGCCGCGCGTATATGACATCCTGCAAGGTGGTCGAGCGTGGGGCTGACTGCGCCGCGGTCGAGTGGCGGGTGGTCACCCGGGCCGGCAGGACCTACCGCGTGCCGGAGGCGCTCGCCGAGACCGCCAAGGGCGAGCGGGTGCCCGTCGCGATCAGCCGGGACGGCCGCTTGCTCGCCTACTACAGCCGCGACGCCCAGGCGCACGTGGTGCGCGACCTGGTGGGCGGCACCGAGGCGACGTCGCCGGTCACCATCAAGGAGGAGCGGATCGGCGTGGGTTCCATGCTCGTGCTCTCCGACGACGGCCGGTACATCGCCTTCGATCCGCGCGAGGGCAGCAAGTATCCCGGCATGCTGATCGACGTGCGCACCGGCAGGACGACGCACATCAACGGCAAGTACGAGCCGGTCAGCGTCAAGGGCGGCGTCGCCGAACTGGTCCGCTATCGCAAGACCGACCTGTGGCTCATGCCCGTCACGGGGGGCGGCAAGCCGGTTCGCTTCAACGGCGTGTTCATCATGTTCAGCGAAGTAGCGCCCGACGGTCGTACGGTGGCCGCCGTCGAGTTCCCGAAGGTCGGCAAGGGCGAGTTCCCGAGGCACGAAGAGCGCATGCTGACCCTGCTCGACGCCAAGACCGGCAAGACCCTGCGCAAGGTGCCCGTCCGCGGCCTGCCGGACGACCGCGGCGGCGTCGCCGGCACCACGATCTGGCAGAGCGGATCCGAGGTCACGCTCCTGTACGGGGGCAAGGAAGGCGGGCGTTCGTACGCGGTCGACGTCAACACCGGGCGGGTTCGGCTCCTGGACCGTCAATCGGACAGGGCCATGAACTCGACCTACCCCGGGGCGGCCGCGAACGGCTGACCAACGCCCAAGAGGCGCCAAAGAGACGCTCCAGACGTCCGGATAGCCGCTCAAAGAGACGCCGTGCCGGCCGGCACGGCGTTTTTTGTCTGTCCAGACGCATGCGTGCCCCGAAGGCACACCACGGTCTCCAACAGTCTCAGCGCGGTTCAGTCGGCTCACAGCGCCGACGAGCATGGATTGTGGTTGCCTGGATCACCAAGCTCATCCGGCCAGCCTTCGCCGCCGGTGATCTTCGCCCAGGTCTCGGGGGTGACTCGAATGGCGCGAAAAGCGGAGTCAGCACAGATGTCCTGCAGAGGATCGCCACTGATCCCGCTGATGTCCCACGAAATCACACCCCACGCAGGCGCAGCGATCACGGCCACCCCGCCATCGGCACTCAACGCCACGGAGTCCACCGTGCGTGACGGCCCCGGAAGATCGACCAGCAGAACCGGGTGAAGCCGGTCCTGCAACTTCCACAGGGTGATCTTTCCGGTGTCCTCGACCGTGAGAGCCCTGCTCCCGTCGGACGTCAGCGCAACGTCGTTCACCATGCTGGTAACCCCCGGCAACGTCGCCACCTGTTGCGGCTTGGCTGGATTGCCTACATCCCATACCTGGGTACCCGTTACCGCCGTACGTCCATCGGCGCTCAGCGCACCGGCGCCCCAGTGCGTCCCCGGCCGCGTCAGGACTCCCGCCTGGGTCGGATGAGTCGGGTCGGTCAGGTCCCAGACGATTGCCTTCTCATCGCTGACGGTCAATGCCGTGTGCCCATCGGCGCTCATCCCCGTTGCGGACACCGCTGACGCATGTGGCGTCGGCGTGGGCCGCCGGATCGCAGGCGAGGCGTCGGTCGCGTCCCAGAAGACGATGCCGCCATTGTCGAAGCCCGCCAGGACCGTCTTACCGTCCGACGACACCGCCACTTCGCTCACGGCGGCGACGTCATCACCCGTGAAGATCTTGTTCGGGCGGGAGTGCCCGGTCACCTCCCAGGTACTCACCGAACCGTCGTGGCCGCCGATGAGGGCCGTCCGGCCATCGGGAGTGAGCGCCACGGCGGACGCGTCAAGCTGATCCTTCAGTGTGTTCGACGGGATTGCTTGCAGGTTGTGCTCCGGGAGGCCCCGTGGTGAGAGGTTCCACAGGACCACGCCTTGGTGCGCATCCGCCGATAGCGCGATCCGTCCGTCGGCGCTCAGCGCGACTTTCCGTACGTCGCTCGCGCCTGGGAGAATGCCCTGACGCCCGGAGATCAGCGTATCCGTCAATGCGGAACGCGTGCCGGCATCGGCGTGCAGCTTGACCGCGGCCGCGCCCAGGAGGGCCGCGGAAAGGTCATCGACATTCCGCAGCCTTACTCCCTGCAGGGCCAGTTGCCTGGCGGTGGCGATCCTGGCGGTCTCACGCTGGTCAATGACCACCCAGGCGAGCGAGGCCAGGATGACGCCCAGCACAAGGATCAGGCCAAGACGTAACCACGGCCCGCCGCGATCAGCACGTTGATTTGTCATTCCGGCGCTATCTGTAAGTAGTCGGGGCGGGGCCCAGGTCCATCGACTGTAGGATCGGGAAGTTGGTCACGTCAAACGTAAGAGTGACCCATTCACCTGGGTTGCTCTTGCGCAGCTGGTCCCACTTCTTGTTCTCCCAGCCGACGCCATGATCGATCGCGATCTTCTCCATGATGCCCAACCCCTTACAGATGTCGCCGACCGCGCCCTTGTACTGTCCGACCACAGGAATCTTATCGACGCCCGGGAAAGCGGTGACCACGTCAACGGCCCCGCAGACGGTGTTTACCAGGCCCGGCTCCTTGTCCCGCAGCACCTTCTTCATCCATACCTGTGTGGGGGAATAGCTCTGGTAGCAGTGTTCCTCGTACTTGTGCTTGGGATTCTTGAGGCAGGTCTCGATCGGCTTGTCATCACACCCGAGCCGCTTCGGGTGGAGAATGCACTCGTTCACGTTGGCGTGCAGCTTCGCGCATCCTTGGTACTTTCCGGTCTGCACAATGCATTCGAGGTGGATGATCCCCGCTCCGAAGCACGTCTGCGGATCGCCTCCTCGGACATGGCAATTGGTTACGCTGTTGGCCACATCGGTACATACGGAGTCTGCCTTGTCGTATCCCGTCCGTCCCGATGGCGCCCAGCCGTCGTAGGCGCACACCGAATAGGCCTCACGCGCAGCCTCGCATCCTGGTGCCGTGCCCCGGTCCATTCTGCAGCGCTCATATGCCGCGGTCGCTCCCGGGCAGACGTCGTTCGAGCCGTCCTCGGCCTTGGTGTACAGGTTGCGGCATGTCACGTATTCGGCGTTCCCTTCGATGCAGATGGAACGCCGTGTGCCCGCAGTCTTGCACTTATCATAAACCGCATCGGCGCCATCGCATCTGTTGCCATTGTGCCGATATTTATCACAAACCGTGTGGACGGCTTCCTTCTCACACTGCTGCGTCGTCTTCTTCGTCCCGAACACACACTTCTCGAAGCCCTTCTGGGCCGCGCTGCAGGCGGTGGATCCGTTCTCGTAACCGAAGCCGTTGTTGCAATCCTTCTTGAAAGAGTTTATCTCCTTCGACGCCTCGCAACCCTTCTTGCTGAGATTCTTCTTGCATTTGTCGTACTGAGCCTTCGTCGGCTTCGGCTTCGGCTTCTTGGTCGTCTTCGGCTTGGCCTTGTGGCCGTCGGGGTCGGTGAGGGTCAGAGGATTGTCGTTGGCGTAGGTGTAGCGGTTGAGCTGGACGGAGGGGTCCCCGCTCTCGGCGAGGGTGTCGCGGCTGACGAAGCTGCCGGTGGAGGGCTGGTACCAGCGGGCGGCCATGTTGATCTTGCCGGTGCTCGGGTCGGTGTAGCCGCCCTGGTAGCCGAGGGTATGGGTGGCCCCGGTGCGAGTGACGACCTCGCCGAAGGGGTTGTAGGCGACCGAGTCGATCAGTGAGGCGCCGGTGGCGGTGAAGGCCCCGATGAGGTCGCCGCGCAGATCGCAGAAGGCGAGCTGGGCGCCGCCACCGTCCGACAGGCCGAGGGTGCGGCCGAGGGCGTCCCGGCCGAACATCGCGGTCTTGGTGCCGGTGGCCGTGTCGGTGACGGTGACCAGGTTGTTGCTGGTGCCATCGTAGGTCATGCGCTGGGTCTTGCCGCTCTGCGTGCGGGTCTCGACCCTGTCGAGGGCGTCGTAGTCGTACTGCACGCCGTCGTCGTAGACGAGGCGGTCGAAGGCGTCGGACTTGACGATGCGGACCATGCCGCCACCTTCTTCGGCGATGGTGCCGCGGGCGGTGTAGGTATAGGTCCGTCCGTCACCGGAAGTGAGGCGGTTGCGTTCGTCGTAGGTGAAGGTCTTCTCGCCGGCCTTGATGCGGTTGCCCGCGGCGTCCCAGCCATAGTCGGTCTTGGCCCCGTCCGGTCCGGTCCAGGAGGAGAGCCGGTTGGCCCAGTCGTAGGTGTAGGTGTTCTTTCCGGCTCCGGCGGTTCCGGCCGTGGTCTTGGACGTCATGTTGTCGTCCAGGTCGTAGCCGTACTCGATGGAGGCGATTGACGCGGCGGCCGACGTGGTCAGCGTGTCCTTGGTGAGCCGGTTCAGGTCGTCGTAGCTGTAGGTGCGGCGCGCACTGTTCGCGCCGTAGGTCATGCCGGTCAGGCGATTGGCCTTGTCGTAGGTGTAGTCGATGGTGGTGGCGGAGACGGGGTCCACCGATTGGGTGAGCCGGTCGCCGTTGTCCCAGGTGAAAGTGGAGGTGCCGGTGCCGTCGGTGCGCTGCACGAGCCTGTTGTCGGCGTCGTAGGCGTAGACGTTGAGGTCACCGGCGACGGCGCTGCTGGACTTGAGCAGTTGGCCGCGGTCGTTGAAGGTGAAGGTCAGATCGTCCGCGGTGATCATCTGCCCGGCCTGGTCATAGCCGAACGTCTTGGTCTTGGTCGCGACCTCTGCGCCGGCGCCGGTCTGCTTGATGAGCCGGTTCAGTTCATCGAAAGTGCGCTCGACCCGTACCCCGCCGGGGGCCACGCTGACAGTCGCGTTGCCGCCCGCGTCGTAGGTGAGGGCCCAGGTGCGGTCCTTCAGATCGGGGTGCTGGGCGGTGGCCGGCTCGGTGACCGTTTCCACCAGCCCGAGGCTGTTGTAGGCAGTGAAGGTGGAGTGACCGCGCCCGTCAGTGACGCGGGTCTGCGCGCCGGTGGCGTCGTAGCCGAAGCCGGTGGTGATCTGCTCGGTCGCGGAGACCGGCTCGACCAGCTGGGTCAGGCGGTTGGCCGCGTCGAAGGATCGGGTGACGGTGTGCCCCTCACCCGAGGTGCTGCTGATCGAGTTGCCTGCCAGGTCGTAGCCGGTCTTCCGGGTACGCAGCACCGTGCCGTTGGCGTCCAGTTCGCGGGTTTCCGTCTCACGGCCGGCCAGGTCGTAAAGGGCCTGGGAGGTGAGCCCGAGTGCGTTGGTGGTCGTGGTGGGCCGTCCGGCCAGGTCGTAGCCGAAGGTGGTGGCGTTGTCGAGCGCGTCGGTGTGTTTGATCAACGCACCGGTCGCGTCGTAGGCGCGGAGAGAGGAGTCACCGGTGGGCCGGGTGCTCTTGGTCAGGCGCCCCGCGTCATCGTATTCCTGGTTGGTCACGTAGATGCCCGGTGTCGGCTTGCGCTCGATGGTGGACAGCGTGATCTGCCGCCCGAGGTCGTCGTAGGTGGCCTCGGACCGTGCCCCGTTCGGGTCTACGGTCCATAACGATTCACCGAGGAGGTCATAACCGAACGTCCACGTCCCCGCCGCGGCTCCGTTCGCGGGCGGATCAGTGATCTTCACCTTGTGGCCCAGCACGTCGTAGAGGGCAGTCGTGATCTGGCCCCGGGGATCGGTCGCCTTGATCATCTGACCGGCCGCGTCATATTCCGCGGTTGCGGTCGGGGTGATCGGCTGTCCGCCGGACGGGGTGTAGGCCGGGAGGGCCTGCATGGTCACGCGCCCGGCCCGGTCGTAACTCACCGTACTGGTGCGGCCTGCGGGATCGACCTGGTGGGTGCGTTCGCCGAAGCTGTCGTAGCCCAGCTTGGAGGTGGGTCGTTCAGTGACGGCGGCGCCGCCATTGCGTTCCACCTGGACGGCGGGGAGCTGCAGCCGCACCGGCAGCCTGGCCGCGTTGTAGGTCACACTGGTGGTGAAGTCGGCCGCGTTGGCGCCCGTGGCGTTGCCACGCGGGTCGGTCATCGCGGTCACCAGTCCCCGATCGTCCACTGTCAGCGTGGTGATCAGGTCGTCGCCGTCGTTGTGGACAGTCTGCCGGATCGGCTGGTCCAGCACGTCGTACTCATATTCGGAGACCTCGCTCCGGCTGGTACCCGCGCCGGTACGTGTCGCCTTGATCGCGTTGTTGTTCGCGTCATAGACGAAGCTGATCTTGCGCGCCAGCGTCTGTGGGTCCACCACCTGCGAGGTGGGACGCCCGGCCGCGTCGTAGGCGACATCGGTGCGCAACGTGCCGCCATCAGTAGTCTGCCGGGTCACCTGTGCGGCCGCATCGTACACCCGAGATTCCAGCACGACGTCCCGGCCGGTGGCAGAGCCGTTCAGCTTGGCGCCCTTGGCGATCTCCTCGAAGGGCAGGTTGTCGGCGTAGTAGGTGTAAGCGGTGGTGCGCCCCATCGCGTCGGTCTCGGACGCGAGCCGGCCCGCCGGGTCGTAGGCGGCCGACTTCACCACCACGTCAGTGGCCGGCTGCGGGGAGAGAGGGCTGCCCGTCCACCCCTTCAACACCGTGGTGGCAAGCTCGCCGCGCGGCGTGTAGGTGTAAGCCAGCGTGGCACCGCGTGTGTCAGTGGACGTGACCTTCAAGCCCTTGGCGTCGTAGCCGAACCTCGTGACCCCGCCTTCGGCGTCGGTGACCGTCTCCTGCCGGCCGTAGGCATCGTAGGTGTAGGTCGTCGTCCGGGCCGCGTCGCCGCCCGTCAGGTCCGCGTTGGTCTCGGTCAGCAGCAGCTCGTCGGCGTCGTAGGTGGCCGAGTACTTCAGCGTGTGGGTCTTGCCGTCGACGTCGTTCTTGACCTCGGGGCTGGTCTTGGACAGCAGCTTGCCCAGACCGTCGTACGTGGTTGTGGTGGTCACTCCTTCGGGGTACGCCTTGGAGATCTCGGTGGTCGAGATCATCCGGCCGAGCGCGTCGTAGGTGTTCTTCCTCACCAGCCCGGACGGTAGCGTCTCGCTGGCCAGGTCACCGGCGGCGCTGTAGGCGTAGACGGTCTCGTTGCCCTTGAAGTCCTTGTCCGACTTCACCAGTCCCGCCGGCATGGTCCCGCCGCCGACCGCGGGCTCGCTACCGTCGGTGTACGTCTTGCTCGTGCTGCGCCCGGCCGGGAAGTCTTCCGTGGCCGGAGTGATGGTCTTGATCTCGTCACCGAACTGGTTGTACGCCCACGAGGTCATGTAGGTCTCATCGCTTGCCGAGGCCGATCGGCCGTCGCGCTGGCCGATCTTCGAGTCGTTGCGCGGGTCGAACGGCTTGTCGATGTCGAGGAAGTAGTTGTAGTACTCCGTCGAGCAGTTCGCGCCGGCCGTCCGGCAGGTCTTCCTCGACAGCTGGTTCCCACGGGAGTTGTAGGTCGCCTCGGTTACGTTGCCATTCGGGTCGAACACCTTGGCCGGATATCCGCCTACGTCGTAGGCCCACTTCGTGGTCGCGCCGACCTGGTCGGTCACCGAGACCTGCCGGTAGCCACGCTGCGCGTCGGCGACATAGGTGACGACGCCGTTGTGCGGGTCGGTCACCGACACGGTGGCGAAGGTGGAGATGGTGGTCTGCTTGGCGTACACCGGGTCCGAAAGCTTCCACGTGCCGCCATTGGCGTCGGTGTGCGTCACCAACCGGCCACCATCGGCGTTGTAGACGTTGACCGCCCACGCTCGCCCTGACGGCTTGGTCACCTTGGTCAGCTGCGGCTGCGGCTTCCCCGCTGCGAAGTGCCGCCGTACGGCCGTCTCGCCCAACGGCTTGCCGTAAATCGCGACCTCGTCGATGTCGCCGTTGAACGGGAATAGCGCGGTGCTGGTCGTGGTGGACGGCCAGGCCGTGGAGGCGTACCCGGAGCCGATCCGGGCCTCCACCATGTCACCGTGCTGGATCTCCCCGGCCAGCGTGCCCGCCGCGGCACCGTCCAGGTACAGCGTCTGGGTGTGCTCGGCGGGGGCCGTGCTCGAGGCGGGTTTGGTCTCCACCGACGACAGCACCACATGGTGCCAGGCTCCGTCGTTCACGACGCCGGTCGAGGTGATCGGGGTGTGCGCGACAGTGGACTGGCCGGTGAAGAACTGGCCGCGCAGCTTGCCGTCGGTGCCGACGTACATCGCCGGGATGAACTCCGACGGCGTGCTGTCACCCGAGCTCTGCATCCCGATGACCGTGCCGGACGCGGTGGTCCTGAACCACGCCTCCACGGCCAGGTCGCCGCCCTGACCGCTGATCGCGTTGCGCGGCAGTTGCACGAAGGTCGAGGTCGTCGCTCCCTTGAAACGCATCGCGGTGTCCGGCGATCCGGCCAGTGCGCCCGGCACCTGGGCGCCGAGGTCGGCCGGGGTGGAGCCGTTCAGCTTGGCCTGCTCCTCGGTGATGTTCCAGCCCGCCGCGCTCGCGACGGTGGTGCCCGTACGGGTCTCGCTCTCGTTCAGCCGGTAGTAGTACTCCGGCCCCGAATCGGTGACCACGCTCTTGTACCGGGAGGCCGTGCCGTACCCGTAGGTCGT
This sequence comes from Nonomuraea sp. NPDC050022, assembly GCF_044460705.1. Classification (NCBI taxonomy): domain Bacteria; kingdom Bacillati; phylum Actinomycetota; class Actinomycetes; order Streptosporangiales; family Streptosporangiaceae; genus Nonomuraea; species Nonomuraea sp. NPDC050022. Next base: position 1,392 of record NZ_JBITKE010000029.1, on the reverse strand, counting down.
GCAGGCCGTCGCCGAGGTCGGCGGGCACATCTTGACCAGTTGATCGCCCTCATAGGTGTAGGTCCAGGTCAGCGGGTTGCCGTCCACCGGGTCGGTGGACACGCTCGCCACGTGGGCGCCTGCCCAGGTGAACGTCAGCGACCTGCCGCCCGGTGCGGTCACCTTGGTCAACTTGCCGCCACCGTCACGGCTCAGCTCCTGCGCCCGCCCCCGATGGTCGGTGATCTTGGTGAGGCGGCCGGACGCGTCGAACCAGTAGGAAGTGGCCGACTTGTCCATCAACCGCCAGCCGCCCGCCTGCTCGGCGGCCATCGTCGCGAACGTCCCCGACGGCGGCGCGTACGAGCCGTTGGCCGTCGGAGCGAAGCGCAGCTGCTCCCCGCTGGGATAGGTCACCAGCAGACTTTCGGTGGGCTCCACCTCGATTCGCATGTCCCATCGGGTCGTCCAGCCGGAGCCGAACATGCCGTCGGTGCGCGGGTCAAGGCTGTTGTACGTACGGCTGACCGACAGCGGCGGCCCCACCGTTGCCACCGAAGCGTCCGTCACCTCGTGCGCGTAGTTGCCGGAAACGTGGTTGAACTCGCGGTCCTGCGTGCCACCGGCCAGCAACCCGTTGATGTTCGCCTGCTCCGGTACCAAAGTGAAGGTCCGCCAGGAGGATGTGACCGTGGTGTAGGTGGTGGCGGCCTTCGCCATCCACGAGTACGTCTCGCCCCACTTCAACCGCTCGTCGACGACCTGCCAGGCACCCGCCGTGGTCCAGTCCTCGGTCTCGGCCGCGGAGTCCTTGCACCAGCGCCAGTTCGGTGCGCTGCCCGCGCAGATCTGGAACCAGTACTTGACCTCGCCCTTGTTGAAGGGCCGCGCGTTCGCCGACAACACCGGCGTCAACGAGCCCACCTGGCTGTTGTTCGCCGGGGAGAACGACTCGAACGGCAGCGCCGCCACGGTCGCGTACACCCAGTCCGACCAGGGACCCGACACTCCCGAGGTGGTCGTGGCCCGTGCCCGCCAGCGGATGTGCCAGCCGTCGGTCAGCTTGTCAGCCGGTACGGCCGCCCAGGCGTTGGTGCCGGAGGCATACTCCTTGTCCGAGGAGCCCGACCAGATCAGGCCAGTGCCCTCGTCACCGGTGGCCGGGTCGTGCTCCACCTCGACATTGAGCTTGCTGGGCCGGTTTTCTGGATCGGTCACCTTGGCGTACATCCATGGCGTCAGCGACTCCGCGGTCCACGACGTCGTGCCGCGAATCGCCGGGTTCATCCCCAGGCCGTCGATGCTGGGCTTGCGGAGGTCCACCACGGCGTTCTGCCAGGGGGACCATGTGCCTTCCGCGCCGGCGGTGGTGATGCCGCGTACTCGCCAGCGGATCTTCATGCCGTCTGTCAG
>NZ_JBITKE010000028.1:0-37930 GCF_044460705.1 Nonomuraea sp. NPDC050022 | reverse complement strand
GGGGGGTTCCGGGTAACCCCGCCCCCCCTTGCCAAAAAATTCCCTAAGCCCAAAACGCAAACTCCCCCCGCCCCGGGGGGCGGGGGCCCGGGCCCCGCGCCCGCCTTTCTGGGAGACACCATGCGCCGCTACCTCGCTGCCCTGCTGACAGCCGCCACAGTCCTCACCGCATCGTGCGCCCAGGCCCTCCCGAGCGATACCACCACCCCGGACGGCGCCGCCCTTCGCCTGCCTCTGGACGACTATCAGCATTCCCCCACCCAGGCCCTCACCGTGACCAACGCCTACCGCGTCCTCCTCATCCGCTGCGCGCGGCGCCACGGCCGCACCCTTCCCATCACCTCCTCTCCCCGCCCCCTGGTCGGCCCCCGAACGTGGATGGAACGCCGCTACGGCCTCACCGACGCGGCCGATGCCGCCTCCTACGGCTACGGCCTCGGCCCCCGCGACCCGGCCCGGCACCCGCCCGAGACCCCCGACCTGGACCCCGCCACCATTGCCGTCATCACCGGCACCGGTGACAAGGCCCCGCCGGGCGGCTGCCAGGAGCAGACGCGCAAGGCCCTCGCCATGGCTCCCGCGGGCGCCGATCCTTCGCTTCCCCAGCACCTGTCCATGCTCAGCTTCCAGCGCTCCCGCACCGATCACCGCGTCCAGACCGCCGTCAAGGAGTGGTCGGCCTGCATGCGCGCCGCCGGCCACTCCTACGCCAACCCTTTCGACCCCATAGCCGACCCGGCCTTCCGTGACGGAACGTCCGAGAAGGAGCTCGCGACCGCCCGGACCGACCTCGCCTGCAAGAAACGGACCAACCTGGTGGGCGTCTGGCTCTCCGTCGAAAGCGCCTACCAGCGGAGGATGATCGCCCAGAACGCCACCGCCCTCCAGGAGGCCAAGCGGGCGAACCAGACCATCCTGCGGCTCGCCCAGGCGGCCCTCGACGCCGAGATGCGAACCCCGGCGTCGACGAGCGGCGGCTCTCCGGCCGATTGACACCGTGAACGGGCCCAGGCGCAGTCGTTCGCGGTGCGAAAGGAGGTCAGGGCTGGTCGCGCCAGGCCTCGGCAAGGATGCGGGTGACGGCGGTGCTCAGCACTCGTACGCCGCGGGTTGAGCCGGGCTCGATTCCGACCAACTCGCGAACCCGTCTGAGCCGGTAGTCGAGGGTACGGGGGTGCACGCGTAGTGCTATCGCGGTGGACATCCGGTTCATGTCGTTGCGGTAGTAGGCGTCGAGCGTGGCCACCAGGTCGGGACCGCTCGCCAGCCGCCGGGTCAGCTCGCGCAGCCACTGGTCGACCTGCGGCATCTGGGCCGCCCCCAACTCCGCGAACACGTCGGCCACGCTGTACACCTGGCGGGGGACGCTCTCCACGGGTGCCGCCTGGCAGACCTTGCGGGCCAGCGAGAGCGGGTCCGCCAGTGCGTGCGCCCGGCCCGGGGCCACGCCGACCGAACAGGGCCCGGACAGCTCGGCGAAGTCGCGGATCAGGGACAGCGCCTGGGACCGCGCCGCCGCCTGCCCGTCGATCGGGTCATCGCCGCCGCAGGGCACCAGCGCCGCGAACTCATCCGGCTTGTGCCAGGTCAGCGGGAAGCGGTGGTGGTTCAGCAACGTCTTGACGACCTCGTCGCGCCGCAGGTTGTCGTGCCGGCCGCCGGAGATCCGGGCGATCGTCACCAGGTAGTGGGCCTGCGTCGGCAGGTCGAGTTCGCCGGCCAGCTGGGGCGCGGCGGGATCGTCGCAGAGAAGCATCCGGGCGAGCATCTGGATCCTGGCCACGACGGGCAGGAAGCGCTCCTGACCTTTGAGGTATCCGCGTGTGTAGGCGTTCTGCGCGGTAAGGCCATGGTGGGCGATCCACCCGAGGATGCGCATGACGTCGCCAAGGTCGTTGGGGCCCGCCGCCTCGTGGATCTCGCGCAGCGTGAGATTGGCGTGCAGGAGCAGAACCTGCCGCTGGGATGCCAGCGAGACGCCCACCTCGCCCCGTGCCGCGCCGACCGAGGCCATGTACGCCTGGTCCTGCCCGGTGAACGCCTGGTCCTCCGCGGCCAGCTCGATGGTGCGGCGCCGCAGAATCACCGCGAAGTCCAGCATCGCGGCGGACCCCCGAGCCTCAGCGGCCAGGCTGCGGTAATCCGCGAGCTCGCGGGTGTACACCTCGACCGCACGCCGGGCATTGGCATCCAGGCTGCTGCGTAAGGTCCGGAACAGGTTGCCCATATCGGCTCTCCTTCACATCCGGCCGTCATCCGCGAGGGGCCACCCGCCACCTACCGACGCCATGGCGAACTGTGCCGATCTCCGCAGGTCCCTCGCTGACGCGGTTCATGAAGACACTGGACTGGGCGGCCTCACGGGGTCTGCTCGTCGATCTCGCACTTGGTGAAGACCCTTGGGTGGCCGCCGCCGTTCTTCAGCCACCAGTACATCCACGCCGTTCCAGTCAAGTCGACGCTGACGGCGAAGTCGAGCGCGATGGAACGCGGTGGAACGCCTTTCTAGGTAAGGCGGCTCTGCCTCGGGGACATGCCATCGCGGAGCCCGCTGGGGGTTCATGCCGACCGCCGGGGTGCGTGGTCGGCGCCGGCTCGTCCACTCCAAGGAGGATGCAGTGATCGACCGTGTCCAAGACCGGTCCGGCCGAGGCTCGCGGATCGAGTCCGCGGCCGGAGAGCGGGATGAGCGATGACGGGGGAGCCCGGCCCGGGGGTGCGGGATTTCCGGCTGATGGTGGCGCCGGAGCCGTTCGACCCTGCGGCAGTGGAACCGTCCCACCAGGAAGTGTCCCGCCGAGAACCCGCCCGCCAAGAGCCGCCCTCCAGTGAGTCGCTCTCCAGTGAGTCGTCCCACCGCGAGCGTCTCGCCGCGACCCCTGCGGCGCGGGCGACGGTCGTGCAGTTCGCGGCGTTGCTGAGCGAGCCCGACATCGCCCGGCTCAAGGCGGCGTACGGCCTGCGCCTGGACAAGTTCATCCCGAACCTGGCCTACCTGGAACGCCTGGACACCGCGACCGCCGACCGCGTACGCGCGGACTTCCTGGTCAGGGCGGTCATCCCGTTCCCGCAGGCGTCGAAGCTGTCGCCCACGATCCCCGCCACGGGGCCGCTCGACCTGACGATGGTGTTGTTCGAGGACTCGGACCCCGTCGCCGTCACGGCGAGTCTGACCGCGCTCGGCGCGCGGGACATGGCGACGGCCGATGACCGGGAGAGCGGCGGGCGGCTGCGGTTGCACCTCACGCTCGACGACCCGTCCAGGGTCGCCCAGGCCGCCGCGATCGACGACGTCATCTGGATCGAGCCCGAGCCCGAGTTCACCCTCATGGACGCCGGGTCGGCACGGGTGCTCCAGTCGGGCGACCCGTCCAGCGGCCCGGTCTGGATCCACAACCTGCACGGCGAGGAGCAGGTGATCGGGATGATCGACCAGGGCGGCGTCGACCTGGACCACTGCTTCTTCGCCGACAACCCGCCGAACAAGCCCGGTCCGGACCATCGCAAGGTGGTCCGGGCGTTCAACGAAGGCGTCGTCGGCCGGCACTTCATGCAGATGGCCGGCATCATCGCCGGTGACCAGCTCGGCTTCTCCGGCAATCACCCGAACCGTGGCGGCGCGTGGGCCGCCAAGCTCGTCACCCGCAGCCTCGGGGACCTGAAGCGAGAGAAGATCAATACGGGTTTCGCGGTCTTCAGCCTCGAGACCCTGCTGAACGCGTCGAGAAAAGAAGGCGCGAGCATCCACAACCTGAGCTGGGGCATCGGCAAGGTGGCGGCCTACGACGTGCTCGCCCAGGACGCGGACAAGTTCAGCTTCGAGCACGAGGACCAGCTGCTGGTCGCGGCCGGCCAGAACCGGGAGCAGGGGACGGAGAACCTGCCGCCCGGGATCGCGTTCAACACGCTCTGCGTCGCGGCCACGAAAGCCTTCCCCGACCACATGTCGCGGGGCAACGGGGTGGACGGGCCGACGCCCGACGGCCGCCGCAAGCCGGACCTCATGGCGGTCGGCTGCGGCATCACCACCGCGGCGATCCCTACGCCCTCTCCCAAAGGCCCGTTCTGCGACGTGGAAGTGATCGCGTGCGGCTGCAGCGCCGCGACGGCGAACACCTCGGCCGCGGCCGCGCTGGTGCGTCAGTACTTCCAGAGGGGCTTCTACCCTGCCGGGGAACCGCGGAAGGACAAGGTCATCAAGCAGCCGTCAGGAGCGCTGATCAAGGCGGTGCTGCTCAACTCGACCGTCCGCATGACCGATCATCCCGGCTACCCGAACGACATCACGGGCTGGGGGATCATCCAGCTCGACCGGACGCTGTTCTTCAAGGACACCAGCCGCCGGGGGTTGATCGTCAAGGACGTCCCGAAGAGCGCCGGCCTGCGGATGGGCGAGACGCGTACGTCCCAGTTCTTCGTCAACGGCGACACGGAGCCGCTGAAGATCACCCTGGTGTGGGTCAACCGGCCACCGTCCGAGCAGAACCTGCCGCATCCCCGGGTGGACGCCATCAGGTTCGAGGTGGAGGACTCCCAAGGCAACTTCTACATGGGCAACGACCTCGACGGGATCAACGGGGTCTCGCGGAAGCTGGCGACGGCCCCGGCCAGCCCGCCGGACGCGATCAACAACGTCCAGATGGTCATCGTGAATCAGCCCACTCCAGGGACCTGGAGGATCCGGCTGCGCCAGTCCGGGCACCAGGAGAAACAGCGCTACGCGCTCGTGGTCTCCGGTGACGTCGCCGTGGACGAGCTATGACGGCCCGGCGCCCCGACTTCCGGCTGATGGTGGGGCCGGAGCCGTTCGATCCCGTGGAGCTCGCACAGGAGAGTCCCGTGGAGCTCGTGCAGGCGAGCGCGGCGGCCGGGCCGCAGGCGACGGTCGTGCAGTTCACGGCGTCGCTGAGCGGGCCGGACGTCGCCCGGCTCAAGGCGGCGTACGGGCTGCGGCTGGACCGGTTCGTCCCGAATCTGGCCTACCTGGAACTGCTGGACGCGGCGACGGCCGACCGGGTGCGCGCGGATTTCCTCATCCGGGCTGTGACCCCGTTCCCGCAGGCGTCCAAGCTCTCGCCCGACATCCCGGCGACCGGTCCGCTCGCTCTGACGGCGGTGTTGTTCGACGATTCGGACGCCGCGGCCGTCACGGCGAGCCTGACGGCGATCGGCGCGCACGACGTCGCGGCGAGCGACGCCCGCGAGTTCGGCGGCAGGCTGCGCCTGGTCTTCGGGCTCGACGACGTGACCAAGGTCGCCCAGGTCACGGCGCTGGAGGACGTCACGTGGCTCGAACCGGCGCCCGCGGTCGAGAACCAGGACGTGCCGTCCGCCCAGGTGATCCAGTCCGGCGACCCGGCCCGGGGCACCGTGTGGGATCGGCACCTGCACGGCGAGGACCAGGTGATCCAGATCATCGAAGAGGGAACGCTCGACCTCAACCACTGCTTCTTCGCCGACGCCGCCCCGAACAGGCCGGGCCCGGGCCATCGCAAGGTGCGCGCGCAGTTCAAAAGGGCGAACACCGCGCCCGACAGCCACTTCATGAAGGTCGCGGGCATCGCCGCCGGTGACGAGCTGGGCAACTCCGGCCAGCACCAGGACCGCGGCGGCGCCTGGGCCGCGAAGATCGTCGCCAACGACAGCGCCGCGCTGCGCGACCTGGGCCCGAATCACCGCAGCGTCCACCAGTTCCTGGAGGACGGGAGGGGCGTCGGCGCGACCGTCCACAACTTCAGCTGGGTCAACGCCCTCACCGTGCGCTATGAGTCCACGGCCCGGGACGTGGACGCGTTCTGTTTCGCCCGCGAGGAGCAGGTGGTGGTGGCCGGCGGGCCGAACACGCGGCCGAACTCGAGGAACATGCCACCCGGCATCGCGCTCAACGCGATCTGCGTCGCGGCGGCCAGGGCCCACCCCGGCCACATGACGCGGGGCAGCGGCGTGGACGGGCCCTCGTTCGACAGCCGCCGCAAGCCGGACCTGATGGCCGTCGGCTGCGGCATCAGGACCTCCGTCCTGCCACCCGCGCCGCCCCAGGGCGTGTACTGCGACACCGCCGTCCAGACGTGCGGCACCAGTTTCGCGACGCCGAACGCCTCGGCCGCGGCCGCCCTCGTACGCCAGTACTTCACGCAGGGCTTCTACCCGAACGGCAAGCCCGAGCAGGACAAGATCGTCAAGCAGCCGTCAGGCGCGCTGATCAAGGCGGTGCTGCTGAACGCGACCGTCGACATGACCGGCCACCCCGGTTACCCGAGCGACATCGAGGGCTGGGGAATCATCCAGCTCGACCGGGCCCTGTTCTTCGAGAACGGCACGCGCAAGCTGATCGTGCACGACGTCAGGAGCGCCGCCTCCATGGCGACGTCCGCGACCCGCTCGTACGGCTTCACCGTCGACAACGCGGGCGAGCAGCTGAAGATCACCCTCGTCTGGACGAGCAAGGCGATGACCGAGGTGGCGCCGTTCACCCCGGACCCCATCCGGTTCGAGGTGGAGGACCCCGCCGGGGGCTTCTACATGGGCAACGACTTCGACGTGCCCAACGGGGTCTCCCGGAAGCTGGCGGCGCCCCCGAAAGCGCCGCCCGACATCGCGAACAACGTCCAGATGGTCGTCGTGAACAACCCCGCTCCCGGCCCCTGGACGATCCGGCTGCGCCCCGTGCTCACACGGGCGCCGCAGGGCTTCGCGCTGGTGATCACGGGGGGTGTGCGATGAGGAGTGAGCGACAGGACTTCCGGCTTCTGGTGGGGCCTGAGCCGTTCGACCCCGTGGAGCTCGTACAAAAGAGCGCGGCGGCCGGGCCGAAGGCGACGGTCGTGCAGTTCGCGGCGTTGCTGAGCGGGCCGGACATCGCCCGGCTCAAGGCGGCGTTCGGGCTGCGACTGGACCGGTTCATCCCGAATCTGGCCTACCTGGAACGGCTGGACGCGGCGACGGCCGACCGGGTGCGCGCGGACTTCCTGGTCCGGGCCGTGGCCCCGCTGCCACAGGCGTCCAAGCTCTCCCCGGACATCCCGGCGACCGGGCCGCTCGACCTGGTGGCCGTGCTGTTCGACGACTCCGACGCCGACGCCGTCACGGCCGCGCTGACGACGATCGGCGCGCGCGACATCGCCACCGTCGACGGCCGGGCGTTCGGCGGGCGGCTGCGCCTGCGGCTCACGCTGGCCGACGCGGTCAAGCTCGCCCAGGTCGCGGCGCTGGAGGACGTCACGTGGATCGAACCGGTGCCGACGATCGTCGACGCGGACGTGCCCTCCGCCCAGACGACCCAGTCCGGCGACCCGGCCCGCGGCACGATCTGGGCGCACGACCTGCACGGCGAGGACCAGGTGATCCAGGTCATCGAGCGGGGCACGCTCGACCTCAACCACCGCTTCTTCGCCGACGCGGCCCCGAACAGGCCCGGCCCCGGCCATCGCAAGATCCGCGAGCTGTTCAACCCGAGAGGGGCCACGCCCCAAGGCCACTTCATGAAGGTCGCCGGCATCGCGGCCGGTGACGAACTGGGCAACTCCGGCAACCACCAGGACAGAGGCGGCGCCTGGGCCGCGAAGATCGTCGGCCACGACGCCAACCTGATCCTCGCCCCGCCGGACAAGACGTCTCCGGACGGGAACCGCCGCCCGCGCAGCCTGCAGGAGCTGCTGGAGGACGGGAGGGGCGCCGGGGCGACCGTCCACAACATCAGCTGGAGCACCAATATCCGCTACGACGTCGTCGCCCGGGACCTGGACGCCTTCTGCCTGGCCCGCGAGGAACAGGTGGTGATCGCCGCCGGCGAGAACACGGGGGTGAGCCCGAAGAACGCCTCGCCCAGCGTCGCGTTCAACGCGCTCTGCGTCGCGGCGGCCAAGGCCTTCCCCGACCAGATGTCGCGGGGCAGCGGCGTGGACGGGCCCTCGTTCGACGGCCGCCGCAAGCCGGAGGTGATGGCCGTCGGCTGCGGCATCAGGACTTCCGTCCTGCCGCCGACGCCGTCCACGGGCCTGTACAGCGACACCGAGGTCCAGCCCCGGTGCAGCACGAGCTTCGCGACGCCGAACGTCTCGGCCGCGGCCGCCCTCGTACGCCAGTACTTCAACCAGGGCTTCTACCCCAAGGGCCGGCCGGTGGAGGGCAACCGCAACCCCAGCCCGTCAGGAGCGCTGATCAGGGCGGTGCTGCTGAACGCGACCGTCGACATGAAAGGTCATCCCGGCTACCCGACCGACACCGAGGGCTGGGGGCTCATCCAGCTCGACCAGACCCTGTTCTTCGAGAACGGCGCCCGCTCGATGATCGCGATCGATATCCCGAGCCGAGCCGGTCTGCGCCTGGCCGAGACCCGTACGTACCGCTTCAACGTCCATGACGCGAGAGAGCCGTTGAAGATCACCTTCGTGTGGGTGAACCGGCCGCCGTCCGAGGGCCAGACCACCCCCACCGTGCAGGCGATCAGGTTCGAGGTCGAGGACCCGGCAGGAAACCTCTACTCGGGCAACGACTTCGACGTGCCCAGCGGCTTCTCCCGGCAGCGCAAGACCAGCCCGCCCGTTCCGCCCGACATCACCAACAACGTTCAGATGGTCGTCCTGCCGAGTCCCGTCATCGGTCCATGGATGATCCGGCTCCGCCCCTACGTGAATCTTGAAACCCAGGGTTACGCGCTGGTCATATCCGGCGGCGTGATCTAGACCGGAGGTATCCCGCGATGGCATTGTCCGTCGAATCCCTGATGCTCGAGGTGGGCAAGGCGTTCGCCCCTTTGGAGCAGCGGCTGCGCGGTGACGAGATCCCGCTGCTGTTCGCCGAGATCGGCCTGCCGGCGCCCGGCGTCGTGCTGGCCGCGCAACCCGTGCGCGACGCCGTGGACGGCGCCGCCACGGCGCTGAGCGGACTGCCGCGCTCGCTGTCCGACCTGGCCGCGGCGATCGAGGCCGAGGACGTGGACCGGATCGCGGAGAGCGTGGCCGCGATCAGCAAGCTGGTCACGACCGTGGCCGACGCGGTCGGCGTGGTGGCCGGCGCGATCCGGGCGGCCGCGGCGGCGGCCGGGCCGAACCGGGCCGAGGTGGAGGCGTTCGCCGGTGAGCTGCCGGAGCGGCTGTTCGGCTTCGCGCTGATCACCTACCTCCAGGACCGCAAGCCGATCGTGGCGAACGTGCTGGAGCTGATCGGCGTCCTGGAGTCGACGCCGATCGCGGCGACCCCCGCGGCGCCCACGCATGTGCGCCGGGTGCTGCGCCTGGACCGGCTGAGCGGCTTCCTGCGCGACCCCGTCGCCACCCTGACCGAGCTCTACCGCTGGGGCGGCCCGGACTTCGACTGGGACCTGCTGCTCCAGCGCCTGTCGATCTTCCTGACCACGGTGTCGCACTTCGCCTTCCCGCAGCCGGGGCCGCCGCCGTTCCTGCGGGTCGCCGGCGTGGACATCGGCAGGACCGATGACCAGATCCCCGGCGTGGCGGCCACGTTGCGGCTCGACGCCAAGGACCATCTCGAGCTCATCGTGCCGGTCAACGACTCCGTGGCGCTGGTCGCGACGGCCGACGCGGCGATGGAGGCGGGGGCGGCCGTCGAGCTGCTGCCGCCCGCCGACCTGCGGGTCGTGCCGCCGTCCGGAGAGGTGCGCGGCTCGGTGCGGTTCGGCGTCCAGGCGCCGCCCGCCGCCGGCGGCCCACCGCTGGTCATCCTCGGCACCGCGGGCGGCTCCCGCGTCGAGGCGCGCTCCCTGCGCATCACGGGCGGGGCGGACCTCGACTGGAACGCCGCCGCCGGCCGCGCCGAGGGCGAGCTGGTGCTGGAGGCCGCCGTCGAGGGCGGCAAGATCGTGCTGAACCTGGCGGACGCGGACGGCTTCCTCGCGTCTATCCTGCCGTTCGGCTCCATCCAGCTCGACGCCGACGTGGGACTGTCCTGGTCGAGCGCGACCGGGCTGCGCTTCCGCGGCACGGGCGGGGTCGAGGCCGACATCCCTGTCGACCTCCAGGTCGGCCCGGTGGAGATCCGCTCGCTGCACCTCGGCCTGCGCTTGACCGACGACGGGGTCGCCCTGGAGGCGTCAGGCACGGTCGGCGCCCAGCTCGGCCCGATCGCGGCCGTGGCCGACAGGATGGGCGCGGTGATCAAGCTGTCGCGGAAGGACGGCGCCCTCGATCTCGACGTCGGCTTCAAGCCGCCCACCGGAGTCGGGCTGAAGATCAACGCGAACGGCGTGTCCGGCGGCGGGTTCCTGTCCTTCGACCCCGGCCGCGGCGAGTACGCCGGCGCGCTGGAACTGGAGATCGTCGACCTCATCGCGGTCAAGGGCATCGGGCTCATCACCACCCGCCAGCCGGACGGCTCACCGGGCTTCTCGCTGCTCATCGTGCTCACCGCGGAGTTCCCCTCCGGCATCCAGCTCGGCGCCGGATTCACGCTGCTGGCCGTCGGCGGGCTCCTGGGACTCAACCGGAGGATGGACCTGCGGGCGCTGATCGAGGGCGTGCGGACCGGGGCGATCGAGTCGGTCGCCTTCCCGAAGGACGTGGTCGCGAACGCGCCGCGGATCCTGTCCGACCTCGGCCGGTTCTTCCCCGCCCAGCAGGGAACGTTCCTCATCGGCCCGATGGCCAAGATCGGGTGGGGCACTCCGCCCCTCATCACCGCCTCGGTCGGCCTGATCATCGAGGTGCCGGGCAACATCGCGATCCTCGGCGTCGTACGGGCCGCGCTGCCCTCTCCCGAGGACCCGCTGCTGCTCCTGCAGGCCCAGTTCCTCGGCGCGCTGGAGCGGGACAAGGGACGGCTGTGGTTCTTCGCCAAGCTCGTCGAGTCGCGCATCGTGGGGATGACCGTCGAGGGCGGGATGGGCCTGCTGGTGGCCTGGAGCGGCGACCGCGAGCTGATCGTGACCATCGGCGGCTTCCACCCGGGGTTCCACCCGCCGCCGCTGCCGTTCCCCACGCCCAGCCGGCTCGCGGTGGACCTGCTCAACCGGGGCAAGCAGCTCATCCGGGTGACTGGCTACTTCGCGCTCACCCCCAACACCGTGCAGTTCGGCGGCGGTGTCGAGGTGCGGCTGGGGTTCAGCTCGTTCGGGGTCGAGGGCCATCTCACCCTCGACGGGCTGATCAACCGCGACCCGTTCCGCTACAAGGCGCACAGCTCGGGGCACGTCTCACTCAAGGCGTTCGGCGTCGGCGTGTTCAGCCTCAGCCTGGACCTCACGCTGGAGGGCCCGGCCCCGTGGCGGGTGCACGGGCGCGGCTCGATCGGCTTCCTGTTCTTCTCCATCTCCGCCGACTTCGACTTCTCCTTCGGCGAGGAGCTGGCGCTGTTCGTGCCGACGGTTCTCGGGCTGCCGCTGCTGGTCTCGGAGATCGCCAAGAACGAGAGCTGGGAGACCCGGCTGCCGGGCGGCGGCGTCCGTACGCTGGTCTCCCTGCGCAGCCTCCCGGCGGGTGAGGACCTGGTGCTGCACCCGCTCGGCACGCTCGTCGTGCGGCAGCGGGCGCTGCCGCTGGGCGTCCGGGTGGACCAGATCGGCGGGCAGCCGATCACCGACGGGCGGCGCTTCAGCCTCACCACACCGCGGAACGGCGGATTCGTCGAGAAGTCGGTCACCGGCGAGAAGTTCGCGATGGCCCAGTTCCAGAAGATGTCCGACGCGGCCAAGCTGTCGCGGCCCTCGTTCGAGACGCAGGACGCCGGGCTGGAACTCACCTCCGACCAGGGCGATCTCGCGACCGCCCGGGTCGTGCGCCGCGCGGTCCGCTTTGAACTGCACCTGATCGACAGCGCCGCCGCGCAACCGGCAGGGGTCGCGCTCGCGGCCGCGGCCGGCGCGCCTGTGCAGCGCTTCCACAGCGTCAGCGAGCCGGTGTTCGACGAGCTGCTGCGCGGTTCGAGCACCAGCCGTTCGGGGCTGTCGGCCAGGCAGGCCAGGCAGCGGCAGCCGTTCCTGGCCGAGGACACCGTGCGGATCGACGAGCAGCGCTTCGTGGTCGCGTACGTGAAGAGCAACCGCCAGGCCTTCCCGCCGAGCCGGCCGGGCACGACCACGCGCCGGGTGCCCTCGACGTTCCGCAGCCGTGCGACGGCCGAGGACGCGCTCGCCGGATTCGTGACGCTCGACCCGAATCTGGCAGGGCAGCTGCACGTGATTCCGGCGGCCGAGGCGGCCGTCACGCCGGGTGTGCCCGGCACCTGGTCGCCCGCGGGCGTGCTGCCCGCACCGGTGTCCGAGGTGGATCTCGTGCCGCTGCAGAACGGCCGCGTCCTGATCGCCGGGGGCACCGCCCCCGACGGCTCGCCCGTACCGGTCACCCAGTTGTTCGACCCGGCGGGCGACTCGTGGGCCACCGGGCCCGCGCTCGGGGCCGCGCGCAGGCGGCACGCCACCACGCGCCTGCAAGACGGTCGCGTGCTCGTCACAGGCGGGCAGGGGAGCGGGCACGCGCCGCTCGCCTCCGCCGAGCTCTTCGACTCGGCCGCGGGCCGGTGGACCCCGGCCGCCGGCATGGCCGTCGCCCGCCACGGGCACTCGGCCACGGTGCTGGGCGACGGCCGGGTGCTGGTGGCCGGCGGCAGCGGCGCGCGGGACGGGCAGGAGGACGGCGCGCTCGCCTCCGCCGAACTGTACGACCCGGCGAGCGCCACGTGGACCACCACGGGAACGCTGATCAGCGCCCGCACCGGCCACCAGGCGGTCCTGCTGGACGACGGCCGGGTCCTGGTCACCGGCGGCCTGCTGCCCACCGGCGCGGGCCGCGCCGAGCCGCTGGCCTACTGCGAGGTGTTCGACCCGGTCAGCGGGGCGTGGAGCACCACCGGCAGCCTCGACACGGCGCGGGCCGGGCACCAGGCCGTCCTGCTCACCGACCACCGGGTGCTGGTGACCGGCGGCGACCCGGTCGTGGCCGCCGACGGCACGCTGGACCCGCACAGCCTCGCGAGCGCCGAGCTGTACGACCCGGTCAGCGAGGTCTGGAGCCCGGCGCGGCCGATGCCGGACGGCGGCCGCTCCGGCCACCGCGCGATCCTGCTGCGCTCCGGCGAGGTGCTGGTGACGGGCGGCACCGGCACGCCCGAGCGGAGCGCCGGCTTCCGGTCCGTCATCTCCTACGACCCCGGGTCCGGCACTTGGCGCACGCTGGGCGGCCTGCTCCTGGGCCGTAGCGCCCACGTCGTCGCTGAACTGCCCGACGACCGGGTGCTGGCCGCCGCGGGCGTGGCCGGCACCGACACCACAGGCACCGGCGAGGTGCTGATCCCATGACCAACGAAGGAATGACCATCATGCCCAAAGCCACCGAGCCACCCGCCGGAACCTGGAAAACCGCAGGCGACCTGCCCACCCCGGCCGTCTGGCACGGCCAGCACGACGGGCCTGTGCTGCTCGCCGACGACACCGTGCTGGTGGCCGGCGGCGCCGACGCGGCAGGCGGCTCGCTCGCCGACGCGGCCCTGTTCGGCAAGAAGCAGGGCGCCGACCACGACACCTGGGAGCGGGCCGACCCGATGGGCACGCCCCGGCGCCTGCACTCGCTCACCCGCCTGGCCGACGGCCGCGTCCTGGCCGTCGGTGGCCTGAACGGCGGCACGGAACAGGGCTCCGCCGAGCTGTACAACCCGGCGACGGGGCACTGGACCCCGACCGGCGGCCTCATCACCCCCCGCTGGGGACACAGCGCGACGCTGCTGGACGACGGCAGCGTCCTGGTCGCCGGCGGCAGCGCCTCGCGTCCCTCGGGCGGCACGGTCGCGCTGCGCTCGGCCGAGCGGTTCGACCCCGGCAAGGACAAGTGGCGCTCCGCGGGTTCCATGAGCGACGCGCGCACCGCCCACACGGCCGTACCGCTGCACGGCGGAATGGTCCTGGTCGCGGGCGGCACCGCGCCGGTCGGCGCCCCCGACGACCCGGCGCTGGCGTTCTGCGAGCTCTACGACCAGGCACGCGACAAGTGGACGCCCACCGGCAGCCTGATCAGCGCCCGCAGGCACCACCGCGCGGTCCGGCTGTCGGACACCAGCGTGCTCATCACCGGCGGCACCGCGCCGGGCTCGCCGGGCACCGCGCCGTACGACCCGTTCAGCCGGCGCACGGCCGAGGTGTTCGACCTGGACACCGGCAAGTGGACCGAGGTGAGCGCGATGCCCTCAGGGCGCGCGCTGCACCGCGCCGTCCTGCTGCCCGGCGGCCAGGTCATGGTGGCGGGCGGCGCGTCGGGCGACCGCGACGAGTCCGGCTTCCGCAGCGTGCTGGCCTACGACGTCACCGGTGACGCGTGGGCGTCCGTGCCGGGCCTGGTGACGGGCCGGTGGTCGTTCGCGGCCGTCGTGCTGGCCGACGACAGGGTGCTGGTCGCGGGCGGCGTCGCCCGTTCCGGGCTGGCCGCCGCCGGCCCGGCCGCCGTCGAGCTGACCGCGACCTCCGAGGTGTTCGGGGAGACCTCGTGACCGCCAACGCCTACACCTTCCTGCCGTGGTTGCGTGCCGGGATCAACACCCGGATCACGGCGGACCCGGGCACGGCCGCGCGGGCCAGCGTCCAGATCCCGCTCAACGTCTCCGGTGAGGGGCTCGACGGTGGCACGATCACCCACGACGCCGGGCGTCCCGTGCAGTTGTACGGGCCGGGCGACGTGGTCGGCGTGGACCCGCGGGCGATCTCGCGGACCGAGCCGCGGCCGGGCACCGCCAACGTGGAGCCGAACTTCCTCGCGCACATCGAGTTCGTGGAGGAGGACTTCGCCTGGCGCTACAGCCCCGCGCCGTCCGGCCCGTCGATCGCGCGCCTCACCCCGTGGCTCGCCCTGGTGGTGCTGGCTGCCGGCACCGAGTTCGCCGACGCCCCCGGCACAGACCCGCTGCCCGCCATCGACATCATCGACCCGGTCCATACGATGCCGCCCGCCGACCAGCTCGGCGCCTGGGCGCACGTCCACGTGAACGGCTCGCTCGCCGGCCCGGTCGTCACCGACAGCACGGCCGGCCCGCTGGCCGCCCTGGACACGGTGCTGACCACCGACCCGGACAGCGCCTGCTCGCGGCTGATCTGCCCGCGCCACCTGCGGCCCGAGACCGCCTACGAGGCGTTCCTGGTGCCGGCCTTCGAGACCGGGCGGCTGGCCGGACTCGGCTTCGACCCGGCCGGAGCGCCGGGCGCGCTGTACTCGAGCTGGGGCCCGCCCTACGCCAACCGCCCGGTCGGCAACCGCATGCCGTACTACCACCGCTGGGCGTTCCGCACCGGTACGGCCGGAGACTTCGAGTTCCTCGTACGCCAGTTGCGTCCCCGCCGAGCCGACGCCCGGGTGGGCGTGCGGGAGATCGACGTGCACGACGGCCCCGGCTTCGACCTGCCCGGCATCCCCGAGCAGGGCGGCGTGCTGCCGCTCGGCGGCGCGTTGCGCGTGCCGGAGAGCGTCGATCCCAGGGAGAACTGGGACCACTTCGCCGACCCGCCGTCGCCGTCCCCGCTCTACCCGCACCCGTTCGAGCAGGAACTGGCCCGCCTCATCAACCGGGCCGACGACTTCCAGCAGCCGACGTCGGGACCGGACCCGTTCCTCACGCCGCCGCTGTACGGCCGGTGGCACGCGCGCACCTCGCGCCTGCTGTACGACCGGGACGGCACACCGGTGTCCACGCAGGACAACCACAACTGGGTGCACCGGTTGAACCTGGACCCGCGCTTCCGCGTCGCCGCCAACCTCGGCGCGCAGGTGGTGAGGGACCACGACGAGGAGCTGATGGCGGCCGCCTGGGCGCAGGTCGGCGACGTGCTGGCGGCCAACGGCCGGATCCGGGCCGCCCAACTGGCCCGCGAGGTCGGCCACGCGCTCCAGACCCGCCACCTCGAACTGCCGGCGGGCACGGCGCGGACCGCGGCGGCCGCCGCGCCTTCGGGACGCGCGCTCACCCTCACCGCCCCGGCCCACTCCCGGGTCACCACCCCCGTCAGCGCCGCGAACTCGCTGGTGGCCGGGCAGGACAGTGAGGTCGCCGTCGGGTTCCACGTGGCCGGAAGCCGGGTCGCCGCCGCGCCCGTCTCGCCCGCCATGCGGCGGATCATCCGCCCCGGCTCGCGGCTGATCCGCTCGCTGGACTTCGCCGAGGGCCCACGGCCGGACGCCCTGCTGTTCCGCATGGACGACGCGGTCAACCCGGTCGTCGCCGTGCCCGTCAAGATCACTCCCGGCGCGCTGGTCACCCCGGCCGACGTCAACGCCGTGCTCCACCCCGACCGGCCGCCCGGCGCGGACCCCGTGGACGTCCTCGCGCACAGCCCCGACTTCGTGCTGCGCTCGCCCGGCGACCCCGTCACCCCGCACGCCAGCACCGCCGACAGCGCCGAGGCGACCCGGTTCAAGAGCGCGCTGCGCGAGCTGCACCAGGCGATCGACGCCGGGGTGGCGGTCGGTCAGACCCCGCAGCCGGTCCCGCTCGACCTGGGCACCACCACGACGGCCACGCTCACCGGCCTGCGTTCCGACACGACCGTGCCGCGCGCGCTGCTGGACGGCTCCGTCAGTCTGCCGGAGCGCCTGCGGCCGTTCGCGGAGGCGTTCACCGAGGCCATGGCGTACCCGGTGTTCGACCTGCCGATGTTCCGGGCGCTGCTCGGCTTGGGGATCGACGCGTTCGTACCGAACCTGAACCTGCTGCCGCAGAACACGTTGACGCTTCTGGACAACAACCACGAGTTCATCGAGTCGTACATGGCGGGGCTCAACCACGAGATGGCCCGCGAGATGCTGTGGCGGGAGTTTCCGACCGACCAGCGCGGCACCCCGTTCCGCCAGTTCTGGGACGCCGTCACCGCCCTGCCGGAGCCCGGGGTGTCGCCCGCGGACCGCCGGGAGCGCGACTACGACATCCCGCCGATGCACCGCTGGCCGCTGACGGCCAGGCTCGGGGAGAACTCCAACCCGCACGACGGGATCGTCCTGGTCGTCAGGGGCGAACTGCTCAAGAAGTACCCGACCACCGCCATCTACGCGCACCGGGCCGAATGGCCGCCCGGACCTGACGGCCTGCCCGACAAGTCGCAGCAGCGCCGCCTGGTCACGATCACCGGTCAGCCGACGACCGAGCAGATCCAGCTTCCCCGCTTCGAGGCCACCGTGGACCCGGACATCTATCTGATCGGGTTCGGCCTCACCGCCGACCAGGCGATCGGCGGTCCCGACGACCCCGGCTGGTTCTTCGTGCTGAAGGAACGTCCGGGCGACCCCCGCTTCGGCCTGGACGACCGGGACCCCGGCGCGCCCGCCGGGCCCATCGAGGTCTGGAACGACCTGACCTGGAGCGACGTCGACCCCGCCGGACACGGGTTCCTCACGCTCGACCCCGCCGTCACCGTGCCGCTCGCCGGGCTGGACGGATCCGACGACGCGGGCAAGCTCGACCAGCACGGCGAGGACGAGAACCTGCCGCTGTGGTCCAGCGGGCTGGGCTCGGCCGACCTTGCCTACATCCTCCTTCAGGTGCCCGTCATGGTCGCCGTTCACGCTCAGGAAATGGTGCCCCGATGACCGCGCTCAGCGACGCGTTCCCGGTTCTGCTCGCGCCGGTGCGGGTCGAGACCCGCTTCACCGCCACGGAACTGCTGGTCCGGGTCTTTCCGGACGAGTGGGCCGTGGACAAGTTCGAGTCCAAGCCCACCGACGCCGAGATCACCGCGATCGACGCGTACTGGACGGCCCGCTGGGCGGCCGGCGGCCGGGCCGCGCGGCTTCAGGCCGCCTGGCAGGAGCTGGCCACCCGGATACCGGCGGGCCGCGCGGCGTGGCTGCTGCGCGGCCGTACCCCGGAGAACCCGGCCGAAGAGCCCACCGGGGCGGGCGACGACGCCGTGGTGCTGGTCATCCGGTCCGCCGCGGCTCCGGCCGCCAACAACCGGCAGCCGTCGATCGTCTATTGGAGCGCGGTGTGGCGGGCGCACGGCGACCGGCTGCGGTTGCGCCAGGCCGACGCCGCGCTGCTCGCCTCAGTCGGAACCGCCAGGGCGAACACCATCCGCGCCAACCGGCCGTTCGGGCTGGACGGCGCGCTGACGAGCCCGACCGACAACGTGCTCGTCGCGTTCCTGGTGCTGAAGCCGCCCGCTCCCGGCACGACGGCGACGGACGCCTGGACGCAGGGCGCCAAGGCCGCTCTGCTGCCCGACCGGTTCCAGGTACTCGCTTTCAACGGCACCCGCCAGGTGGTGTCGGTGACCGGCGCCACGGTGCCGGCCACGCTCGCGGTGAGCCCGGACCCGGGCTCCGGCGACCAGATCTCCGTCAACGAGCAGACCGGCGTCCTGCACGTGCCGGACGCGCTGCGCTGGCTCGTCGACTTCGACCGGGCCGTGGCCGTCGGCATGGGCGTGCGGATCCCGCTCACCGACGAGATCCGCGGCGGGGTGGAACGGCTCGTCGTGCTGGGCCTGCGCGAGCAGGCGGCGCCCACGCAGACGGCCGCCGACCTCACCGAGCTGATCAAGCGCCATCTGCGCGGCCCGGACGGGTTCGCCCTGCTGCCGCAGGGCACGCCGACCAACAACTCCGAGGTCCGGCCGGCCGGTCAGGACGAGGAGGACGAGGCCGCCGCCGCGCTGCGCTCCTCCAGCGGGATCGCCGCCGCGGCGGCGCAGGACTGGACGACGAGGACGGACGGCAGGCAGCTCACCGACCTGCTCGGCATCGACTCCGGCGTCCTGTCCGGCATGCCGAACGCGGACGGAACGGACCAGCGCGACGCCCGCGCGGCCAACACCGCGCTGTGGCCGGCGACGTGGGGCTCCTTCCTGCAGACGACGCTGCACCCGCTGCTCGGCCCGGACGCCGTCGCCAAGACTCGCGACTTCTTCCAGAAGTACGTCTCCGGCCGTGGCCCGCTGCCCGTGGTGAAGATCGGGCGGCAGCCGTACGGGATCCTGCCCACCACCGCGTTCTCCCGGCTGGCCTTCCCGGACTCCGCGGGGCACCGGCGGGCACTCAACCGGGTCCTGACCGAGGCGGGCAAGGATTGGGCCGCTGCCGCCGCCCAGGTGCCGCACCTGGGCGACGGCGCGAGCGACGCGCACCAGCAACTGCTCGACCTGGTCGCGCTGCACCCGACGTCGACCGAGTACCACCAGCGCTACGCGCAGAGCCTCGAGGACCTGTTCAACCGGGAGAACCTCGCCGGGCTCGGCGGCACCGTCGTGTCCACGGTGGAGCAGCTCGGGCTGGCCGCCCCGGTGCGCGCCCTGCTCAGCCGGTTCGGCGCGGACACCGGCCCCGGCCGGGACCCTGACCTGCTGCGGCGGCTGTTCACCGACTTCCACCAGCCGATGCTGGCGCCGCTGGTGGACGACCGGCCGCTGTCGGAGAGCGCCCACATCCGGCCCTACACCACCGACGGGCGCGACTATCTGACCTGGCTGGCCGCGCTGACGCGTACCAACCTGAACGGGATCCGGCTGGAGTCGGGCTTCGCCGAGGGCCGGCGCCCGGCGACGCTGCTGTACCTGCTGCTGCGGCACGCGATCCTGCTCGGCTGGGACGAGGCGGCCCGCGCGCTCACGGCCGCGGCCGGCCAGTCCGCCGGGCCGCCGGTCGACCCGCCGTTCATCCACGTGCACCTGCCCGGACCCGGCGAGGACGCCACCAGCGAGAGCCGCTTCCGGCTGCTGTACTCGCCCGCCCCGCTGGTCACGGGCAGCCCCGATCAGCTGCTGGTCAACTTCATCCCGTCGGCGCTGAGCAAGCAGGCGCCGGACCAGCCGGGCCCGACGGCGGCGCTCGCCGACCAGGCCCGCGCGCTGGACGTCCTGGCCACCTTGCCGACCGCCCGCCTGGAACGGCTGCTGGCCGAGCACCTCGACCTGGCCACCTACCGGCTGGACGCGTGGCGGCTGGGCCTGGCCACCGAACGGCTCGCCGAACTGCGGTTCGCGCCCGACGGCACCGTACGGCCCGGCCTGCACCTGGGGGCGTACGGCTACCTGGAGAACGTCCGGCCGCAGGCCATCGACCGGCTGGAACCCGTCTCTCTGACCGGCCCGCTGGCGACGGTGTTCGCCGGAGCCCAGCCGCTGCTGCACGACCCGGAGAACGAGGGCTTCGTGCACGCGCCGTCGCCCGGCCACGCCCGTACGGCGGCCGTCCTGCGAGCCGGGTACGTCGCCAACGCCGACCGGCAGAACCCGGGCCCCTTCGCGGTCAACCTCGGCGCGGACCGGGTCAGGCTCGCGCTGTCGATCCTCGACGAGATGCGGCGCGGCCAGTCGCTCGGCGCGATGCTGGGCTACCGCTTCGAGCGCGGCCTGCACGACCGCAGCGGCCACGGGACCGAGGTGGACAAGTTCATCGCGGGGCTCAGGCTGGCCTTCCCACTGCGCTCGGGCAAGATCCCGCAGTCCGTGGCCGCAGATCAGGACAAGCCCGACGAGATCGGGCAGGTCGAGGCGCGCAACGTGATCGACGGCCTGGCCCTGGCCCGCCATCTGACCAGGAGCGGCGCGTCGCGTACGTACCCCTTCGGGCTGAAAGGTCTGCCGGAGGCGGACGCCGATCAGACCAACGCGATCAGCGAGGAGGCCGAGCGGCTGCTGGCCGCCAACGACGCGGTCGCCGACCTCGCCGTCGCCGAGGCCACGCACCAGGCGCTGGGCGGCAACCCCGAGCGCGCCTCCGCGACCCTCGACGCCTACGCCAAGGAAGGGCTGCCGCCCGAGCCCGAGGTGGTCAGGTCGCCGCGCAGCGGCACCACGCTCACCCACCGGTTCGGGCTGCGGCTGAAGGCCGGACTGCACCCCGGCAACGACGACACCCCCCGCACGCAGGCGGAACCGGCCGTGGACGACTGGCTGCCGAGCCTGCTGCCGCGAGACGAATCCGTCGCCGCGCGCGTCACCTGGACCGATCCGGTCAACGGCCACGCCCACGAGAGCGTGGTCACCCAGGACGACGTCGACCTCGCGCCGATCGACCTGCTGTGGACAGTACGGCCGACCGACCAGGCGGCGATGACCGACCTGGACGACCGGATCATCGGCGTCGTCGTGAAAAGGGATGACCCGCGCCCGGACGCCGAGCTCACCATCCGCTACACCGACCGCGTCGACGGCAAGGTCACCTTCTTCGAGCTGTCGCCGCTGATCACCGCGCTGCGCACGCTGCTGACCACGGGCCGGCCGCTCAAGCCGACCGACCTGGTGCCCGCCTCCGGCCCCGTCACACTCGACCGTACGCTGGACGACGCCGTGTCGGTGCCCAAGCAGCGCCCGGTCGCGGTCCGCGAGTCGCTCGACGACCTCGGCGACGACGTGGACGACCTGCTGGGCGACCTCGTCCGGCTGTACCCGCCCGCCCCCGCGCAGCCGCGGCGCGACGACATCGTGGAGGACATCGACACGCTGCTGACCCGCTACGCCCGGCTGGTCACCACCGCGGCCGGGTTCGGCATGGTGCGCAGCGGCTGGGGCGAGGTGACCGCCTGGCGGCGCGGGGTGTTCTCCGAGGTGCTGGCGGCCGCGGCCGTGACGGCGGCCAGGATGGGACGCACGCTCGCCAAGGCCGACGCGCTGCTCGCCGCCTACGACGCGCTGCCCCGGCGCACCCCGGACGACGAGCGTTTTCGCAGGTTGCACGAGGTGGAGCCGCTGCTCACGACCGCGCCTGACCCCGACCCGCCGGACCGGCCCGACCGGTTCCGCGACGCCATCGGGCGCCAGCGCGACATCTTCGCCCGGCGCCAGGACGATCTGGAGGACGTCGCCAGGACCGACCGTACGAAGCTGAGCGAGCTGCTGGAGCAGGTCGGCGACCTGCTGCCACTGACCGGACTCGACCCGGCCGGGCTGGACCTGACCCCGGTGCTGGACAAGGTCGTCGCGTTCGGCGCGGAGCTGCTGTCCAGGACGCGGGCGCTGCGCGAGGAGATCACCGCCCGCCTGGCCGCCGCCACCGCCGCGCTGACCAGCGCCGACAACGCCGTCACCGCGCCCGACCGCGCGAAGGCGACCATCGAGGCGCTGCGGGCGCTGCTCGGCCCGGACGCGCTGGTCGTGCCGGAGTACACGCTGCCGAAGGATCTCGGCGACGACCTGCACGACGCGTTCGACGACAGCGACGACCTGGTCAGGCACCTCACCCGGGCGCCGATCTCCCGGGACTTCCCCGTCGACGACTGGCTGCACGGCCTGGCCCGCGTACGGGAGATGCCGCGGCTGTGGGAGCGGGTGACGCTGCTCAGCGACGCGCTCAGGAACGAAGACCTCGAGGACATCGAGGACCGGGAGCCGCGGCTGCGGCCGATCCAGTTGCCGCTCGTGAACGGCGACCACTGGCTGGCCATGGAGCTCGCGTCGGGCGCCACCATCGACCAGGACCGGCTGCTGTTCACCGCGCACTACGCCGACGACCCGCCCGACGGGTCCGGGCCCGCCAGCGGCCTGCTGTTCGACGAGTGGACCGAGGTGCTGCCCACCGACCGGGAGACGACCGGCATCGCCGTGCACGCCGACAGCCCCGACTCCGAGCCGCCGCAGAGCATGCTGCTGGTCGTGCCGCCCGTGACCACCGGGTCGTGGCGGGCCGAGGACCTCGTCGCGGCGGTCACCGAGACGTTCGACCTGGCGCGTACGCGGCTGGTGGAGCCCGCGCAGCTCGACGGCACCGGGTACGCCCAGCTGCTGCCCGCGACCCTCCTGTCCGCGACCCGCCAGCCCATCACCATCAGCACCGATCTCGCCGTCGCCAACGCACGATGGAAGGCCGACCATGAGTGAGCCCCGTATCGCCGACCTCCCCGCGGCGCTGGCCCATCGCGACTTCCCGACGGTGGGCCTGTGGAACCGCCTGGAGGGGCGCCCCCGTACCACCGACTTCGGCAGGGCGCTGCGTGCCGAGGTCCGTGACCCGCTGTGGCTGCTGGCGCGGCAGTGGCAGCTCGGCGAGTTCCGCGCCACCGACGGCGGCTCGCCGGTGACGGCCACGTACTCGGTCGTGGCCAGCCCGCTGACCCGCTTCCGCCCCGACACCGACCCGGTGAGCCCGCCGGGCGCGCTACCCGCCGGGCGTCCCCTGGAGACGGTGGCGGAGAGGCGGCCGCTGCCGTTCACGTTCGGAACCGAGCCGATCTCGTTCGACCTGCGGCTGTCGCTGGGCCGCCGCTGGCTGAAGCTCGTGGCGCGGGCCTCGCTCCAGCACAACCGCGAGGTCGCCGAACAGTACGTCGCCCGCTACCCCATCACCCTCCCCGACCCGGACGCCGAGGCCGACGCCCAGCGCGTGGCCCACCCGGAGGTCTGGGCGGGCACGCAGGCGGTGGCCGGCCGCCGGATGGACGGCTACCTGCTCTACCAGCATGTCAAGGGCGGCGGAACGGCCGCCGACGGGATCACCGGGCTGCGGCGGCAGGACCGCGACGCGCTCAACGCCCTCGGCCCCCGCCTGATCGCCTGGTTCGACCAGCTCATCGACCAGCCGGGCGCGACCAGCCCCTGGGACCCGCGACGGCTGGAGCACCGCTTCTCGGTCGCCGCGGCCGGCCCCGGCGGCGAGACGGTGCTGTCCGCGCCCGAATACCCGGGCGGCGAGCTGGACTGGCACGCGTTCTCGACGGCCCACGACGACACGCTCGGCGGCGCCGGTGCCACTCCGGCCGCGCTGAACCGCACCGTGTTCCCCACACCCGCCCGGTTCACCGGCATGCCGCTGCCGCGCTGGTGGGCGGTCGAGGACGGCCGTACGAACTTCGCCGCCGTCACCCCCGACAGCACCGACCTGGCCCGGCTGATCTTTCTCGAGTTCGCGCTGGTCTACAGCAACGACTGGTACATCCTGCCGTGCGACGTGCCGACCGGCACGTTCGCGGCGATACAGGGGCTCGCGGTGACCGATGTGTTCGGCGCCCGCCGCTGGATCACCCCCGCCGGCGCGGGCGCCGAACACGACTGGCAGCAATGGTCGATGTACGTCCACGGCGACGCGCCCGGCCTCCTGCTGCCGCCGGGAACGCCGAAGGTGGCCGACGGCCCGGCGCTGGAGGAGGTCCAGCTGGCCCGGGACGAGAACGCCAACATGGTGTGGGGCATCGAGCAGACCGTCCGCATGCCCACCGGCGACCCGCGCCCCGGCGCGGAGGCCGCCGCCGAGACCCTCGCCTTCCGCCGCCGGCGGCCGCGCCCGCCGACCCGGCTCGACGACTCTCGGGCGGCGCTCGCGTACCGGGTGATGAGCTCGGTCCCGGAGCACTGGATCCCGTTCATCCCGGTCCACGTCCCCGGCGACAACCGCAGCGTGCAACTGCAGCGCGCCACGATGCCCAGCGAGGTGGACGGCAGTCCCGTACCGGCCAGGACCGCCCTGCTCCGCGAGGGGTTCGACGCCGGGAACTCGTACTTCATCAACGAGGAGGAGGTCCCTGTCACGGGCACCCGCCTGACCGCCGCGTACAACCGCACCCGCACCCGGACCGGCCAGGTGATCGTCTGGCTCACCGTGCGGCGGGACACCGGCCGCGGCGGGCGCTCCAGCGGTCTGGCCTTCGACCTGCTGACCGACACCGCACCCCAGTGACGTACGGGCCGCTGCTTCCCGGTCGGCGGGGGTAGCCTGCGACCGGCTGGAGACGCGACGGTGCGCATGGTCCGCGCCGAGCTGCTCGCCGCGGGGTTGGCCAACGACGCCGAGATCGACGCGCACCTGGCCGCCATCGATGCCGGCGAGCTCGACCTCACCCTCGCGCCGCCGAACGCGCCACCCGAGACGCCTTTTCGCTTTCGTGAAACTTTCAGCCCACCGGACGTCGCATCGTGGGCCGATGCGGCGGCGACCAACTGAATCTGGCGCGGCTGCGATTGCGGATCTACGTTGACGTC
Source organism: Nonomuraea sp. NPDC050022 (assembly GCF_044460705.1). Taxonomy (NCBI): domain Bacteria; kingdom Bacillati; phylum Actinomycetota; class Actinomycetes; order Streptosporangiales; family Streptosporangiaceae; genus Nonomuraea; species Nonomuraea sp. NPDC050022. The sequence continues at coordinate 13,101 of NZ_JBITKE010000028.1, read as the reverse complement.
GCGGCGCGCCAAGCGCCGCGATCCCCATACGTCCGACGATGTGGAGAGGGCAGATGGAATCTCGCACAGGCCGCCGCAGGAGAGCGCTCCTTTGGCGCGCATCGGCCGCGTCCCTTGTCACGGTGACGGCGCTCGGTCTCGGCGCCGTGGCGGTCGACGCCGCCACCGATCAGTCCGCCATGTCCTACACGATTCCGCGTTCGGCGAGCGCGGTGGGCCAGGGCCGGACCTCGGACGTGGCCAAGCACAACGGCGCGCAGGAGGCCAGGGCGGCGGTGCTGGCGGCGGGTGGTGACTGCGCGAACTGGTCACAGAGCGATCGCACTCTCTTCATCGCGCCGGACAGCTCCTGGTGGGTCTACGAAGTGACCGTCTCGGCCCTCTGCGTGCACTGACCCGTCGGACGGCCGAGAGCGTTTTGGCGGCCACTCGCTGGCCCGGCCAGGGGCGGTGGCTGCCCGAGCCGCTGACCCAGGTCATCGCCGAACACCGGACCCTGGCGCTAACCTTCCTCGACCAAGTCAGCCCAAGGTAAAATCGAGCCCGGGCTGAAACGCCCGGGGCGACCCGACCGGCCGTCCCCTGCGACACCGCGCCCTTCGCCTGGCGGCGAAACTCGGCACGGGTGATCCGGCTCCGGACTTCACGGTCCCGGAGGGAAGACGCCCTGGCCCGGAGTGAGGATTCCGTCGGGGTCGTAGCGTTCATGGGCCGCCGCGAAGGCGGCCCATGCGGGGCCGTAGTGGGTGCGCCACTCCTCAGGTGTGGTGGGTATGGAGCCGACCGGGTACTGGTAACCCCCGACGGCTTGGGCGCGCAGGTAGAGGGAACGGTTGGCCTCCACCATGTCCTGCGGGCTCTCGGCTCCGTGCGAGGCGGTTCTGAGCAGCGTGAAGAGGAAGACCGTCTCCTCGTCGGGCACGCGCAGCAAGGGCAGGTGCAGGCGGGCGCGGGGGAAGGGATAGAGCAGTACCACGCCGCTGGCGCCGACCTCGGTCTCGGTCAGGTCCTTGATGGCGGCCTCCACGAAGGCGTCGGTGCGGCTCGCGGGCAGGAACATGTTCCACCAGGGGTGCGGGCGGTACCACTCGCCAGTGGACTTCAGATAGGCGACGCCCGCGGCGAGCCGGTTGAGGAAGTCGAAGTAGGACATGTCCTGGATCTGCCGGTCGCCGGGCTGGTCGCGCAGCCCGTCGAGCAGCCTGCCGTCGTCGGGCGGAGTCGTGCCGTTGAAGAAAGCGACCGCTTCAAGCTGGTAACTCCAGCCGGCGGAGCCGGTCGGCAGCCCGAGCTCTCCCTCCACGTAGGCGAAGCGGCCGTCGTTGACCACGCGCCGCTGGTCGGCGGTCAGCGCGGCGACGCTCGGGTAGGAGAGCAGGTAGTGGCGGACCCTCTCGGGGGCCGGCAGTAGGCGCACGGTGGCCTTGGTGATGATGCCGCACTGTCCTCTTCCAGCCAGCGCCGCGCGGAAGAGGTCGGGGCGCAGCCGCGCGGAACACCTGTTCAGGCTGGCCGCCCCCGTGACGACCTCCAGTTCCACGACGCTGTCCGCCTGGGATCCGTGGTGGTGGGTCTGGCCGCCGACACCGCCCACCGAGAGCGTGCCGCCGACCGAGAGCTCCAGGTAGTCGGTGAAGACCGGAGGGGTCAGGCCGTGGGCCAGGCTCGCCTGCGCCAAGCTGCTCCAGAGCGCGCCCGCCTCCACGACGGCCGTGTCCTCCCGCACCTCAACCGCGTTGAGCGGGGTCATGTCGATGATCAGCCCGCCCGCGACCTGGCCCTGACCGAAGGTGGCGTGTCCCTGGCCGCGCGCGGCCACCGGCAGGCTGTGCGTCCGGCAGTACTTCATCATCAGCATGATGTCCGACACGGCGCCGGGCTCCAGCACGGCCCCGGGGGTTCGATGGACCAGGTGACCGAAGTCGTCGGCCGCCTGGCCGCGCGAGGCGGGATCGGTCGCCACCTTGCCCTTCAGCGGCGGCAGGTCGACCATCCCCTGAGACTGGGCGGCGTCGGTGACCCACGTGCGCGTGGACGGGTCGAAGCCGACCACGGCCGCCCCCGCCGTGAGGAACGCCCGTCTCCACGGATGCCACGTCATGCCCGGTCCTTTCGCAGCGCGGTCATGTCGCGTCGATAATCGCCGACGGCACCCGGCGACGCTACTCAAACGAAACCGGATGACAGCCACAAAAGGGTTACTAAGGCGCTTCGCGCCTCGACGGGCGCGCTACGCGCCGGTCCAGAAGATCACTATCGAGCTCGGCGATGAGCGCGTAGCGACCGGCGGCGCAGGCACCACCGACAACCTGCTCTACGAGCACCCCAAGCTAGTGATCTGCGTCATATGACCTGCCCGGAAACGCGGCACGAGCGACGACCCCCCAGCGCGAACACCCCGATGGAAAGCCACCTACTCGAAGCCTCCTCCTCAGGAGCCGGGCTCGGAGCGCGACGTGTCATGCGGGTCATGGTGGTGCCCGGCGGGGCGAGCCCGCCAGGCACACGTGATCGTGGCCGAATCTAGTTCACGAACGCCCTTTCAGGCTTTTCAAAGCTGAGCCAGGGTCGTCGGCGTAGAAGCGGATCGTGGTGATGTGCTCGCGACGGCCGAGGGGCCTGGTGACGGCGATCGGCCCGGTCAGGTTGACGATCAGGTTCGTCTGCGCGTCCACTCCCAGGGTGAGGTGGCCGTCCGTCACTTCGATCACACCGCGCGCGTTGTAGTTACGGCTTACCCTGACCGAGGCGATGAGCTCGCGCGGGACGCGCAGGTCGACGTACGCGCCATAGCGGATGCGCAACTCCTCCGCGGTCACGACATGCGGCCGGGTGGCGGACGCCGCCCCGAGGGCCAGCACGAACAAGAGTTGGTAGACGTCGGCCACCATGACGATGGCGCGCAGGCCGGCCGCAGCGTTCGAGACCGCCAGCATCCACTCCAGGGCAACAGCCTGCACGACCACGGCGAACAGCAGCATCAGCAGCAGCGGCCGCTGATTCTTCGCATACGTCAGGGCAATACCACCCGGCGGCACCCCGTCCTGACGCCGCCTGACCCACAGAGCGAAGCTGGCCAGGTTCCTGTGCTCCGCTCTCATGAGCATGCGTACCTGCAGCGGCACCAGAGCATCGGTGACCGTCCTCAGCGCGTCCCATGGCGACGAGCAGGTCCAGGGCCGCCACTGCCAGCATGCCGTTACGAGCCAGGCTGAGCCGCATGCTCATGTCCTTCCATCGTCGGAGAAGGGCTATGAAGATCATAGAATGTGGATCATCGCTCGCCATGTAGGGCATCCTCGGAGCTCCATCGCCTCCACGACCAGATGGATTGTGCACAATGCCGCAAACAAGCGAATCCACTGTTGTGAGGTCAACCGGCCGTGGGGCACAGCGGTACAGCGGTTCACGCTAAGCCGATGATCACGGCTGGCGGATGCGTACGGGCTTGGCCGAAGGGGCAGTCCCTCGTCCACCGCGGCGGCCTCGGCTTCCGCGAGTGCCCGGTAGAGCGAGGCGACCGACGGCGACTTGCCACACCGTCACCTCGGCTACGCAGGGCTACATTGCCCCTGATGACCGACCCGAGTGCCGGGCCGTGATAGAGAGTCCGGGTGACAACGACACTTGAGTTTCCCGTTCTGCTGCGACTGATCGACGAACGGTCGACCGCCTTCCGCGCCGCGGTCGCCTCCGCGCCCAGCCTCGACGTACAGGTGCCGACCTGCCCCGAGTGGACGCTGTTCGATCTGGCGCAGCACATCGGCGAGGGGCGCCGCGACTGGGCCGCCACCGTCGCCGCAGGGCCTGCTCCGGCCAAGTCCGCGGCGGAGGGCTCCCGGGCTGCGCCTCGGGAGCGCGAGGCGCTGCTGGCCTGGTTGGCGGAGTCCACGGAGCAACTGCTGGACGCACTGCGGAAGGCCGGCCCGGATCGCGGTTGCTGGACGTGGTGGGAGACGTCGCAGTCGCCGCAGACCTCCGGTGCCGTAGCTCGGCACCAGCTCCAGCAGATGGCGGTGCACACCTACGACGCCCAGATCACCGTGGGGGCCCCGCAGCCGCTGCCGGCCGAGGTGGCACTCGACGGTGTCGACGAGTTCCTGTCCACCTGCGTCGCAACGACGAGTGCCTGGCCACACAAGCCCGCTGTCGTCGACTTCCACGCCTCCGAGGGCCGCTCCTGGCGCCTCTCGCTCTCCGCCGACGGCGCACGGACCGCCCGTCTCCCCGGGCCCGGCACCATATCGGCCACCGCTGCCGACCAGGACCCGGACGCGGCCAACGCCTCCGCCTGGGGCACGGCCGACGAGCTGGTCCTCATCCTGCACGACCGTATCCCGATCAACTCCCTGAAGCTCGACGGCGACCGAGGTCTCTTCGACCAGCTCAGCGCCTGGGACCCGGATGAGTAGGACGTGACGATGCGCCCCCTCGTACGCCCCGAGGCATGCCTCACGGCAACGGCTACAGCCACGCCGTGGTGGCCTCGCTGCCGCTGGGGGGAGCAGACCGCCACGGCTGCGAAGCGGCTGACCGAGGGCGGCCCACACGCTGATCGGCGCGCCTGGTCGGCACCTGACGCCGTCAGTTCTCCGCGTCGTCATCGTCGTCATCGAGTCCGGCCGCGCCCGGGTCGCGCGGCGGGTGCAGGGCGCCGGCGGCCGGGACGCTGGCGGTGAAGCTGTAGCGGCCGAGCAGGTTCAGGTACTTGTGCTTGAGCGGGGAGAGCCGGGCGATGTCCTCGTCCCGGATTTCGTGGCCCTCGGCGCGGAGTTGGGCGACGGCGGCGTCGATGCAGCGGGTCGTCCAGAGCATGATCGTTGAGGAGCAGACCGAGCGCGCCGAGTTGGTCCTCCATCCCGTTGCGGTACGCCTGGTGGATGGTTCCGCGCTTGCCGTGGCACAGGTCGCGGGCGAGCTTGTGGCGGGATTCCCGCACGGTGAGCTGGCGGTTCATCTGACGGCGGTAGGTGACGTCCGGGCTTTGGGGTGTGATCGCTCTACCTGGATATTTCTGGGCCGTGGATGATGCGGTGGATGGTGGAGCGTCCGACGCTGTACTCGGTGGCCAGATCCGCCGACGACACGGAACTTGAAGCCCAGACCCGCATCGAAAGGTTCAATCCGTCGACGGTTGCTGAACCAGCCGGCGGCCATGTGACCATCCCCAACGCCGACGGCTCGTGCACCTGGCCGGCCACTCCGCTCGGGATGGCCAACAGGCTCACAACCTATCTCTGGGCGCGAGGACCTTCGGGGGTGATGACGAGCCCACGTCCGAAGGTCCTCACTCCCATTCAGGACGCTTTTAGCAGAGCGTCACGCGCTGGGATTCCACCGTGCCACCCCGGCTGCGGGTTTGGGTGTAGTAGCTACCGTGGCCCCAGTTGCAGCTGCCGTAGACCCTGATCGGGTTTGACCCCGAGCCGGTCGCCACCAGAGCGTCGAGCCCGACCTTGTCCTGGTAGAGGCGTGCCTCGATATTGGACTCCCCGCAGCCCGTCGAACCGCCGATTCCACGGATCTCGCCGACGCCATAGGCGAACGGGGGATCCGCGTAGACCGAACAGGGGAGGGCGGAGGCGGTCGCCGATGCCGCCGGCACCCCGGTCGCAGTTCCTGCCGCGACGATCAGGGCTCCGACGAGCATCCTCGACAGTTTGGTCCGCATGGTTCTCCTATCTGGAACAGAAAGGCGTGAGGACATGGCATATTGGTGGGCCCGTATCCCCACGGGGGAAGGACGCTGATGTGCGGGCAAGATTTGCCGCTTGTCATCGGAAGTGCCGTCTCCGGCGCCAGATAGATGACCTACTGCCACCTTCCGGCGATTTCCGGCCGTCAGTGAAGTGGCGCAGAAATTCTTGCGAGTGGGCGCCATGGTTCAGGTGAACCTGCTGCGCTCTTGTATCTTCGCTGCTTCTCTGTTGGCGGCCACGGAAACCCCGGGAAACAGCCTCCGCTGAACGCCATTTCTGCGGTTACCGTTTCAAGGCTCGCTCTTCATCACCTCTACCTCCCTTCGGTTGCCGGTGACGCGCGTCCGTGTCATCGCCCCGGTGTCGCCTTGACGTCTTCCTGGCGCGTCAATGAGGTCTCCGTGGCCGGGCAGGGCGATCGGAGGAAGTTCTCGTCGGTATCGGCGAGCACCTGGAGATGCTCGGCGCTTACGCCGTGGAGCCGCGCCGAATCATCTTGGATCGCACAAAGCACCGAGTTCTCCATTCAGCGGTATGCGAGGTGCTCAGCTCCGTATGGGCGGCCGGCCTTGCGCTCGCACTGGCTCAGGATGTCTGACCGGCGTTGTGAAAGCGTTGTGGGTTCGTTGCGGGTGCTGGACTCGCCGCTGCGCCGTCGGCGCTACCGTTCCAGTTGATCGTGGATCTTGGCGCGGATCCGGTCGGCGTCGGCGTGGCCGAGCTGCTCGAAGATCTCCAGCGCGTGCCGCCAGGCATGGCCGCTCAGCCGGTCGTGGCCGGCGGCGTGGTGGGCGTCGCCGAGGCGGACGAGAGTGGCGGCCTCGTTGTAGCGGTCGGCGACCTCACGGAACAGTTTCAGAGCCTGCTCGTAGCAGGCGGCGGCTTGGGCGTGATGGCCGAGATGCAGGTGCGCGTGTCCGAGGCTGTCCCAGGTGGTGGCCTGCCCGTGCTGATGGCCGAGCTCGAGGTGCAGGTCCAGGGCCTGCTCGCAGTGGATCAGGGCCTGGTCGTGGTGGCCCATCAGGGTGTGATACCAGCCGATCGCGTTGAGCGCGTGCGCGAGTCCGGCCCGATGGCCGGCCTGCTGATAGAGATCACGGGCCTGTTCCGCATGGTCGAGCGCCTCTCGATACCCGCTGTGGGTCTCCAGGAGCGAGGCGACGCCGCGGTGGGCGTTGGCCAGGCCGACCCGGTCACCGAGCACGGTGAAGAGGGTGAGCGTCTGCTCGACGTGGGCGCGGACGTCGTCATGGCGGCCCAGCCGGGTGTAGGCCCGGACGAGTCCGCTGTGGGCGTGGGCCTGGCCGAGTCGATCGCCGAGCCGCTGCGCGGCGTTCAGCGCCGTCTGCTGGGTGGCGAGAAGGTCCGGCCAATGTCCTTGGTGATCGAAATAGGTGACCAAGGCCCAGGCCAGTTGCCAGGTGAGGGTGCCGAATCCCAGGTCGGCGGCCTGGCGCACGGCCGCGATCAGCACCGCGTGCTCGGCGGTGAACCAGGCCATCGCCTGTCGCGGGTCGGTCAGGACCGTCGGGCGCACTCCGTCCTGCGGCGCGGACAGGGTGATCGGATGGCGGTGCGGATAGAGCAGCAGCATGGCCGTGTGAGCGGTGTGCACATAGTGGTCCAGTACGCGGTGCGACGCGGCGCGCCGGGCGGCCTGCGCATCGCGCGTGCGAGCCTGCTCCGCGGCGTAGGCGCGCAGCAGATCATGGAAGGTGTAGCGTCCCGGCCGGTGCTCGATGAGCAGGTGCGCCCGCGTCAGCTCCGTCAACAGCCTTCGCGCCTGAGCATGCTCCAGCCCGGTCAGGCTGGCCGCCGCCTCCTCGTCGGCGTCCGGACCAGGGTGAATGCCCAATAATCGAAACAGTCTGGCCGCCGGTGCCGACAAGGTGCGATAAGACCAGGAGAACACCGCCTTGAGGTCCGCGGCCGGCTCTCCTCCGTCCAGGGCGTCCAACCGTGCCGAGTCCCTGCCCAGATTCTCGGCCAGGGCCCACAGCGGGAAGTCCGGGCGGACCTTCGCCCGGGCCGCGATGATGCTCAGCGCGAGCGGCAGCCCCGCGCACAGCTCCAGCAGGCCGGCCACTGCCGCGGGCTCTGCCTCGGCCCGCCGGCTGCCCACATGACGAGTGAAGAGCCGGCGCGCCTCGGCCTGACCGAGAGGGGGCAACGTGATCGGATGGGCACCGTAACCGGCCATCAGGCCGGCCAGCTCCTGGCGGCTGGTCACCAGCACGAAACAGGACGGACTCCCCGGCAGCAGAGGCGCCACCTGCGCGGTGTCGCGGGCATTGTCCAGAACGATCAGCATCCGCTTGCCGGACACCAGACTGCGATACAGCGCGACCTGCGCGTCCAGCATCGGCGGAATGGCCGCCGGATCGCTGCCAAGGGCGCCCAGCAAGGTTCGCACCGCCACCGCCGCCGACATCGTCGCGTCGCAGGGGTCGAAGCCACGCAGGTTCACGTACAACTGCCCGTCGGCGAACGTGTCCGTGTTCCGGTGCGCCCAGTGCAGAGCGAGCCAGGTCTTGCCGATGCCACCGCAGCCGCCGATCGTGACGATCCGCACCGTGCCCGTCGTCAGCTGAACGGCCAGCGCCTCATCGAGCCCCGCCAGTTCGCGGTCCCGGCCGACGAACGACGGCGGCGCCGCCGGCAGGGTCTGCGGCACCAGAACGACGCCGCGCGCTGCCACAGCGACGTCCACCGCCGCCGGGGCGAGCACGGGGTCGGCGGCCAGGATCTGCTGCTGGAGCCCCTGGAGAGCAGCGCCGGGATCGGTCCCCAACCCCTCGGCCAACTCGCGCCGGATCCGCGCATAGCATGCCAAGGCGTCGGCCTGGCGGCCACTGCGGTACAGCGCGATCATGAGCTGACCGGCCAGCCGCTCATCCAGCGGATGCACGGCCGCCAGCGTCGCGAGGTCGACGAGCAACGTGGCGTCTTCACCGCGCCGGAGCCGGAGGTCGTGATAGTCCAACTGCGCGGCGAACCGCTCGGCCTGCAGCGTGTGCCTCAACGCCATCAACCAGGGTGTGTCCAGGTCGGCGAACACCTCGCCACGCCACAACGCCAGCGCCCGCTCATACAGCGCCACCGGCTCCACGCCGTCCCGGCCGCCCCGCGCCTGCGCCAGCAACCGGCGGAACAGATGCAGATCCACGGCCGCCTCGTCGACCTCAAGCAGATAGCCGCCGGAACGACGCCGGATGCCCCACTCCTCGACCACCGGCACAGCGGCCCGCAACCGCGACAGATAACTCCGCAACGTACCCGCGGCCTGCGGTGGCCGGTCCTCACCCCAGACCCGCTCGGCGAGCTGATCCATGGACATCGGGTGATTGGCCTCCGCCAGCAGCACCGCCAGCACATAGCGCTGCCGCGCCGGGCCGATATCGACCGATCTGCCGTCCACACGGGCGCACACCTCGCCCAACAGCCGGAACTCGACCCGCATCGCTCTCCCTCGGCCGGGTCGTACGATGACGGGCGCTGACTCTATAGAACACAGTCCAGGCCGCCCCAGACTTCAACAAAGCTCGAATCGATCGCAGGTATCGGGACGAGCCGGCTTCCTCCTCGATGTGCTTGCCGAGGACGGGACACCGTTGGCTGCCGCTACCGGCGAGCTGATGAGCTCCCTTCGCCGAGCGGTTTCCGCCGGTGCCGTGGTCAGCGGGCGGCGGGCCGGGTGAAGACCCGCAGCACGTCTCGCTGGTGCAGCGTGCCGACGATCCGGCCGGTCACCGGGTCGATCACGGGCAGTGGTTTGATGCGCTGGGTGTGCATCAGCTTGGCGGCATCCCGTACCGCCGTGCCCGGTGTGACGGTGATCGCCGGAGAGGTCATCAGCTGGACCGCCGTCGCCCCCGCGGCCTTGTCATGGTCGCGCCGTCGGCGGCGCGACTCGAAGATCGACATGCTGTGCCGTACCGGGTCGGCCTCTTTGAGCAGTAGGTCGTTCTCGGAGACGACGCCCACCGGCCGCCGGTCGGCGTCGACCACGGTGACCGCGCCGACCGCGTAGCGCTTCATGGTGGCCACGATGTCGGCGAACGATGCGTTCTCCAGCACGGCGATGGCCACGAGTCCCATGACGTCCTTGACTTCGATTGACATAGCTATTCACCCCCACGTCCACGCTCTCCTATCCCTGGCGTCGGCCGGCAGCGGCGGACGTCCCGGATGTCGGGTGACCAAGGTCCCGCCGAACAGGGCCCTACGGCGGCCGCTTCCGGGGGCATCAGGCGCGGACCACCGCGACCGGGCAGCGGGCGTGGCGGGCACGCCTCGGCTGACCGAGCCGGCGAACGCGTGCACCGGCTACTGCCAGGCGTGCACCACCCCCGACGTGCTTCCCCGCGCCTTCCTTCTATGTGCCATGCCACCGCCTCACCCGGCCTGGCCTCCAGGGACGGAAGTCCCGCGAGGCGCAGCTTTGGTCCACGCCCTGTGCGAGCGTGGCGGCTTCTTGGGAGAGGGACGTCGCACCGCGAAAGAGTGACGGATGGCCGGTCCGTACGGGACCTTCGGCCCTGATCGCCGCGCCGCCCAGGGCGGGAGGGTGAAGCACGACCAAAGGAGACAAGAACCCATGCGTGCTGCCGTCATCATCGGTTTCGACAAGCCCGTCGAGATTCAGGAGGTGCCCGTCCCCGAGCCGGAGCCGTTCCAGGTTCTCGTGCGTATCGAGGCCAGCGGCCTGTGCCACACCGACATCCACGCCGCCCACGGCGATTGGCCGGTCAAGCCGTCGCTGCCCTTCATCCCCGGGCACGAGGGTGTCGGCGTCATCGAGAAGGTCGGCTCCGCCGTGACCGATCGGGCGGTCGGCGAGCGCGTGGCCCTGCCGTGGCTCGGCTACGCCTGCGGTACCTGCGAGTACTGCGTCAGCGGCCGGGAGACGCTGTGTGAGTCCCAGCAGAACACCGGCTACGCGCTCAACGGCGGCCACGCCGAGCACGCCGTCGCCCACGCCGCCTACGTCGTCCCCGTGCCCGACGGCGTCATCTCGGCTGAGGCGGCCCCGCTGACCTGCGCAGGCGTGACCACGTACAAGGCCGTCAAGGTCTCTGGGCTGCGCCCGTCCGAGCGGGCCGCGATCTTCGGTATCGGCGGGCTCGGACATCTCGCCCTGCAGTACGCGCGGATCTTCGGCGGCCGGACCATCGCCGTCGACGTCACCGAAGACAAGCTCCAGCTGGCCCGCGACCTCGGCGCCGCCCACACCGTCAACGCCGCCGCCACCGACCCCGTCGCCGAGATTCAGGCGCTCGGCGGCGCGGACGTCGCCATCGTGCTCGCCGCCAGCCCGCGCGTGCTGGAACAGGCGCACGCGTCGCTGCGCCGCGGCGGCCGCCTGGTGCTGGTCTCCCTGCCGAAAGACAACGCGATGAGCCTGCCCATCTTCCAGACCGTGCTCGGCGGCATCAGCGTCATCGGCTCCATCGTCGGCACTCGCGCCGACCTGGCCGAGGTGTTCCAGTTGCACGCAGAGGGACGTACCAAGGTCATCTACGAGACGCGCAAGCTCGAGGAGATCAACCGGTCCTTCGACGACGTCCTGGCCGGCACGGTCCCCGCCCGCCTCGTCTTCGAGCTGTGACCTCTTCCAAAAGGACACGAGTTCCATAAGGACACGAGCATGTGCAACTACTGCGGCTGCCGGGAGTTCCCACTGATCGGCCGCCTGTCCCAGGAGCACTGGGACATTCAGGAGTGCGCGGGAGCGCTGCGCCGCGCCATCGTCGAGGATCGGCACGGCGACGCCACGCCCCTCCTGGCGGAGTTGCTCGCCCGGCTGGTCCCGCACACCACCGCCGAAGAGAACGGGCTGTTCGCCGAACTGCGCGCCGACGGGCCGCTGGCCGACGAGGTCGAGCGGCTCTGCGCCGAGCATGCCGACATCCACGGCGTGCTCGGCGCGATCGACCCGGCCGCGCCCGACTGGCCCGCCGTACTGGCCGCCCTGGACCGGCTGCACCAGCACATCGATCACGAGGAGCATGGCCTGTTCCCCGCCGCCGTCATCATGCTGCCGCTCGACGCCTGGGACCGCATCACACCCGGCCCGTCCCCGGCGGTGACCGGCTAGCAGGCACGTGCCGAACGGCCCGAAAGGACGGGTGTCAGCTTCTCGGCCGTAAACGACCGAGCTTGCAGCTCCTCGCCGTCGATGGCTTCGACGGTCCGGTCCGCGTCAGGCAGCGTGACTCACTGCCCAGCCCGTAACGCCGCGTGCGGCGATGTTGCGGGCTGCGTTGACGTCGGCGTGCTCAGCGAAACCGCACGACGTACACGAGAAGGTGGCCTGGTCAGACCGATTGCGCTTGTCCACATGCCCACAGTGCGAGCACTGCTGTGAGGTGTAGGCCGCATCCACGATAATCACCGCCACTCCTGACCGGACCGCCTTGTAGGCGATGAAGGCTCCGAGCTGGTGGAAACTCCAGGAGTGCAGCGTGACCCGCTGGGGCTTGCGAAGCCGTACCCGTTCGCGGATGCCCTGGAGATCCTCCAGAGCGATCCCGCGCCCGGTGCGTTCTGCCTCGGTCACGATGCTTTTGGCGATGATGTGGTTGACATTCGCGGCGAACCGCGCCTCGCTACGACGCCGCCGTTTCAGCAGCCGCTTGGCGGACTTGGTCTGCTTGGCCTGCAGACGGCGGCGCAGTCGGCGATGACGGTGGCGGACCGCGTTCAGGCCCTTGCCGCAATGACGGACCCCATCGGAGGTGGTAGCGATGTTGGCGATACCCAGATCCACCCCGACGAAGCCGTCCGGTTCCGATAGCGGCCGGCCGGCCAACTCGACCGTGGCATACAGGAACCACAACCCGTCCCGGCAGATCAGATCCGACTCGCCGCGTCGATGGGCGGCCAGCAGCGCCAGTTGCTGTGCCGAGCCGGTGAAGGCCACCCCTTTCAGCCGCCCGGCGGTCGTCCAGATCGACACCGTCCGAGCATCATGCTGCCAGGACAGGCACCGGTCGTCATACGGCTGGGCCGCCAGCGATCGGAAGGAGATCGGCTGGGCTTCGATGGTGACCCGACGCGGCGATCCGGGCTTGCCCAGGTTCCCGGCGGCCAGGTTGGCGTGCAGGGTGCGGTAGGCGTCGCACACCTTCTTGATGACGTGCTGGGCGGCCTGGGCGGCCAGCCCGAACTCGGCCTTGATCTGGTCGTAGGTGTGCTTGCGCAGGTCGAAGTTGCGGAAACAGTGTTGCTGGAACGCCAGTGCCGCGACCAGATTCGCCGCTCGGTTGGCGGCGTCCAGGGTGGCTTCCAGCGCCGCCGCCTGCTGCGGCGTCGGCAGGAGCGTAGGGTAGGCCGCCGCCCCCACTGAGGTGGAAAACAACGGCCCCCCTCCGAACGGTACGTGCGCCTTTCAACGCATACC
>NZ_JBITKE010000027.1:0-40080 GCF_044460705.1 Nonomuraea sp. NPDC050022 | reverse complement strand
ATCTTCTCCCACGGGTCCTCGAGCTCGATCTCCTTGGCGATGGACACACCATCGTTGGTGATCGTGGGAGCGCCCCACTTCTTCTCCAGCACGACGTTGCGGCCCTTGGGACCCAGGGTCACCTTGACCGCGTCGGCCAGCTGGTTCATGCCGCGCTCGAGACCGCGCCGGGCGTCCTCGTCAAACGCGATCATCTTGGCTGCCATAAGGCTAGACCTCCCAGATGCAGGGTGGCTTCAATGGACCGAGCCGACGCCCGCGACGGCATGGGCCTGCATCTCCGTTCGGCAGACCCCATCGTCCCGATCCAGTGTTGGCACTCTCGAACAGAGAGTGCCAACGAACTGTTTAGCACTCTACCCTGCCGAGTGCAAGCTGAGACACCCGCATGCCCAGGTCAGTCAGTACGGCGGGCCCGTCCGGACCCGCCGTAGCCGAGTCGACGAAGGATGAGTGGCGGTTTCGCCCGGACTGCGCTGCCGTGCGACCTGCCGGTACATACCAGCTTCGTGAGTTCAGACCGCTCGCACGGACTCCGCTTGGGGGCCCTTCTGCCCCTGCGTGATCTCGAACTCGACGCGCTGGCCTTGTTCGAGCGAGCGATAGCCATCCATCATGATCGCTGAGTAATGGACAAATACATCCTTGCCACCGTCTACCGCGATGAAGCCGTAGCCCTTGTCCGCGTTGAACCACTTGACGGTGCCCTGCGCCACTTCCGACTCCTCTTACTGGGCTCATAGATCTCGCCCATTCCTACGCGAGACCCTCAATCGCCTGACATATGGGAGAAATCACCAGACGATCGCCCTCGACCATACCTGTGGCACAGCGTTTGGCAACAGAGTCAATCAACAAATTACGCATTTCATCGGCGAGTGAGTCGTTCAACGTTGAATTGTCGGAAAAAACAGAAGGCGCCCCAGATGGGAGCGCCTTCTGAAGTGAGCGGGTGACTACCCTCCGGCGACCGCCGGGATGATGGAGATCTGCACGCCTTCGGGGGCGGGCGTGTCAAGTCCGTCGACAAAACGGACATCCTCTTCGCCAACATAAACGTTGACAAAACGACGAATCTTGCCCGATTCATCCAGAATTCTCGCGCCGATCCCCGGGTAGTCGGAGTCGAGCTTCGCCAGCACGTCACGGAGAGTCGCGCCCTCCCCACTCACTTCCGCGTTACCACCGGTGTAGGTGCGCAGAATGGTGGGAATCCGCACAGAAACGCTCATGATTAACTTGCCTTTCCTGGTTGTCAGACAGCCGCGCGGAACGCGTCGAGCGAGGGCCGGATCACTGCCGTGGGCTGGGCGTCGTCGGCGACGGCGTCGAGCGTCTTGAGCCCGTCGCCGGTGTTGAGCACCACGGTCTCGGCCTCCGGGTCGAGCTGCCCGGTCTCGACGAGCTTCTTCAGCACTCCCACGGTGACGCCGCCGGCCGTCTCGGCGAAGATGCCCTCCGTAGAGGCCAGCAGCTTGATGGCGGCGACGATCTCGGGGTCCGTGACGTCCTCCACCGCCCCGCCGGTGCGGCGGGCGATGTCGAGCACGTACGGGCCGTCGGCGGGGTTGCCGATGGCCAGCGACTTGGCGATGGTGTCGGGCTTGACCGGCTGGACCACGTCGTGGCCGGCCTTGTAGGCGGTCGACACGGGAGAGCAACCCTTGGCCTGCGCGGCGAAGATCTTGTAGGGCCGGTCCTCGACCAGGCCGAGCGCGATCAGCTCCTTGAAACCCTTGTCGATCTTGGTGAGCTGGGAGCCGGAGGCCACCGGGATGATGATCTGCTCGGGCAGCCGCCAGCCGAGCTGCTCGGCGATCTCGTAGGCCAGCGTCTTGGAGCCCTCGGCGTAGTAGGGCCGCAGGTTGACGTTGACGAAGCCCCACTTGTCGCCCAGCGGGTCGCCGATGAGCTCGGAGCAGAACCGGTTGACCTCGTCGTAGGAGCCGTCGATCGCGACCAGCTTGCCGCCGAACACCCGGGCCATGGCGATCTTGGCCTGCTCCAGCCCGGCGGGGATGAACACGCAGGCGTCGAGCCCGGCCCTTGCGGCGGCGGCCGTGACCGCGCCCGCGAGGTTGCCGGTGGAGGAGCAGGAAAGGGTGTGGAACCCGAAGTTACGCGCCGCCTCGACGGCGATGGCCACCACCCGGTCCTTGAAGGAGTGGGTGGGGTTGCCCGAGTCGTCCTTGACGTACAGGGACTTGATGCCCAGCGCGCGGCCGAGGTTGCCGGCCTTGACGAGCTTGGTCCAGCCGGGGTTCATGTTCGGCTTGGTGGCGACGTCGACGGGAACGGGGAGAAGCGAGCGGTAGCGCCAGATGTTGGCGGGGCCGGACTCGATGTCCTTCCGGGTGACGTCACCGAAGGAGTAGGCCGCTTCGAGCGGCCCGAAACACTCCAGGCAGGCGAAGCTGGGGCCGAGTTCGTAACGGGTGCCGCACTCGCGGCAAGAAAGGGCTACAGCGGGTCCGAAGTCGTGCGACATGAAGCGAGGCCTTCCCTCATCTTCGCCTGCGGCCACCTTGACCGCAGACCGGAATTGGCACCTGTCCCGGTCGGCCTCGCCCTGTAGCGAGTCTGAATCCGGGAGGGTTGCCGGGGCTTCGCAGGGCCGGTCCCTCCACCCCTCTGGATGAGCAATATTCAGTTGTTTGGCCTGACTCTACCTGGCCAGGCGCGTCAAGCCACCAACCGTCTCACGAAGCGAGACGTACGGTCTCAGCGATAGTCCTCCCCCAGTACGCCCTGCACGTACTTGCGCGCCTGGTGGATGCGCGACTTCGCGGTGCCGAGCGGGATGCCGAGCTGCTCGGCGACCTCGTTGTAGTCGAGCTGCACGATGTCGCGCAGCACGAGGGCCTGGGCCAGGTCGGGCTTGCTGGCCTCCAGCGACTCCATCGCGTCGAGCAGGTCGAGCCGCGACCCGGCGATCACGCTGACCCGCCGCGCGTCGGGCTTCTGCATGGGGAGCTCGTCGGAGGTCTGCTCGGCCGAGCGGCGCTTCAGCGTGCGGTACGTCGTACGGGCGCAGTTGGCCGTCACGATGTGCAGCCAGGTGCTGAACCTGGCCCGCCCCTCGAAGCGCCCGATGTTGCGCGCCACGGCCAGCAGTGTGTCCTGGGAGGCCTCTTCCGCATCCTGGTGGTAGGGCAGGATTCGGGCGCAATGGCGCAGCACGTCGGGTTCGATCCGCCTCAGGAGCTCGCCGAGTGCGCGATGATCTCCGGCAGCGGCGGAGCGGGCGAGTTCCTCGGTTAGGTCATCAAGCGCCATAGCTGGGATCCTATGGTCGGAGGGAGCTTTAATGAACAGCGTCCTGGTCGCCTCTAACAGAGGACCCGTCTCGTTCACCGTCTCCGACGACGGTGTGCTGACGATGAAGCGTGGCGGTGGCGGCCTGGTGTCCGGGCTCTCCGGGGTCCTGAAGGACGACGGCGTGCTGTGGGTCTGCGCTGCTTTGTCCGACGGTGACCGTGGTGCCGTACGCCAGGCGCCCGGCGGTCGGCTCGACCAAGCCGGCTACGACACCGGCGCGCTGCGGATGCTCGACATCCCGCCGGCCACCTTCCACCGCGCCTACAACGCCGTGGCCAATTCCACGCTGTGGTTCGTCAACCACCTGCTCTACGACATTCCCAACGCGCCGCTGTTCGGCACCAGGTTCGAGCGCGAATGGGAGTCCTATCGCGACTACAACGGCGCGTTCGCGCTGGCGCTGGCCGAGGAGGCCGGGCACGAGGCCCGCGTGATGGTCCAGGACTACCACCTCACGTTGACCCCGGCGATGCTCCGCGCCGAACGGCCCGACCTGCGCATCGCGCACTTCAGCCACACGCCGTGGGCGCCGCCCGAATACTTCTCGCTGCTGCCCGACGATGTCGCGCGCGAGGTGCTCGAAGGCATCCTGGGCGCCGACCACGCCGGTTTCCTCACCGAACGCTGGGCGGGGGCGTTCATGGACTGCTGCCGCGCCCTGCTCGGCGCGGAGGTCGACCGGGCCGGCCGTACGGTCACCCATGAGGGCAGGACCACCCGCATCGGCGTGCACGGCCTCGGCGTCGACGGCGAGGCGCTGTGGGCACGGGCCCACGAACCCGACGTCGAGTCCAACATCGCCGCGATCAAGGAGCAGGTCGGCGACCGCCGGCTGATCGTCCGCATCGACCGCACCGAGCTGTCCAAGAACATCGTCCGCGGGCTGGTGGCCTACCGGGAGTTCCTGCTCGCCCACCCGGAATGGCACGGCCGGGTGGTGCATCTGGCGTTCGCCTATCCCAGCCGGCACGACCTGCCCGAATACCGCGAATACACCGCCTCGGTGCAGCGCTGCGCCCAGGAGATCGAGGACGAGTTCGGCACCGAGGACTGGGACCCGCTGATACTCAACGTCAACGACGACTACCCGCGCTCGCTGGCCGCCTACCGGCTGGCCGACGTGCTGCTGGTCAACCCGATCCGCGACGGCATGAACCTGGTGGCCAAGGAGGGCCCGATCCTGTCGCCGCGGGCCGCGCTGGTGCTCTCGCGCGAGGCGGGCGCGGCGGCCGAGCTGGGCCCGCACGCGCTCCTGGTCAACCCCTACGACGTGAGCGGCACGGCCGTCGCGCTGCACGACGCGCTGGTCATGCCCGAGGAGGAGCGCATGAACCGCCGCGACCGGCTGGAGGCGGCGGCCACCGCGCTCCCGCCGCAGAAGTGGTTCGCCGCCCAGCTGGACGCGCTGGCCTAGCATGTCGGCGATCTCAGAGAGCACCCGGCTGACCAGGGACCGGCCGACCTGGCTGATCTACCTGATCCTCGGTACGTTCGCCACCTTCGTCTACGGCCTGAGCGCGGCCCTGCCGCTCCTCCGCCTCCAGCAGCGCACCTCCGGCACGGTCGCCGGCCTGCACGGCACCGCGATGGCCGTGGGCACCATCCTGGCCGGCCTCTCCCTCCCGCTCCTCACCAGGCGCTACGGCAGGCGGACCACCACCTGGATCGGCCTGGCCGGGATGAACGCGGGCGTGCTCCTGATCGTGCTGTTCTCCGCGCTGCCCCTGACGCTGCTCGGCTATGGCGTGGCCGGCGGCTTCGGCTCGATCGCCCTCTACAGCGCCATGGCCGCACTCAGCGAGCACCACGGGCCGGCCGGGCCGGCCGCGCTGAGCGAGGCGAACGCCGTCGGCGTCGTGGCGGGCGTGGCCGCGACCTTCCTGCTCAGCGCGGTCGCGCAGACCACGCTCGGCTGGCGGGCCGCGCTACTCCTCACCCCCGCGCTCACCGCGCTGCTGGTCGTGACGATGGCGCGGGTCTGGCCTCCGGCCACGACCGTGGCGGTCTCGCCCACCGGCGAGCGACCGGCGCCGCCCGGGTGGCGCTTCTTGGTGGCGGGCGGCGTGCTGAGCTGCTGCGTGGCGCTGGAGTTCTCGTTCAACTTGTGGGCCGCCGAACTGTTCGCCGCGCGCACCGGCCTGAGCGCGGCCGCCGCCGCGACCGGGCTGACCGCGTTCCTGGCCGGGCTGGCGGCGGGCCGGTTCGCCGGCGCGTACCTGGCCTTACGCCTGCCACCCGCGCGGCTCTTCCTGGGCGCGCTGGCGGTCACCGCGGTGGGCTGGTTGCTCTTCTGGTTGAGCACCTGGCCCGTCCTGTCCTACGCGGGCCTCGCGCTCAGCGGGCTCGGCGCGTCCCTGCACTTCCCGCTCGCGCTGGCCGCGCTGATCACGCACGCGGGCGACCGGCCCGACCGGGCCGGCGCGGCCGCGCCGATCTGGGCCGGGTCCGCGATGGCCCTCGGCCCGCTCGCGCTCGGCGCGCTCGCCGACGGCTTCGGCACCTGGAACGCGTTCCTGCTGGTTCCCGTCCTCATCGGCCTGGCCGCCGGCGGTGTGCTCATCGCCAGGCCGCGCGCCTGAGCGCGTATCGCCAGGCCGCGTACGTGAGCAGGCCGGGGGCGCTTATCGCCAGGTCGCGTGCTTGAGTACGCCGGGCAGGCCGGGGGTGTTCCATGAGTCGACGACGAGGATGCCGCTCTTGGGCAGGTACCACTCCCGCTGGACGAAGGTGGCCCGCTTCTTGCCCGTCCCGGTGACGCAGGTGCCCTTCCACGCGCGGTAGTACGCCTTGTGACCGGGCCCGACCTGGCGCAGTCCCTTGGCCGCCGCGCCGTTGAACGTCTGGCCCCACTTGCGGTTGAGCGGGCAGGGCTCCACGTCGGTCGCCGAGTAGAAGGGCCGGTCGGGCGTGTACGGGTTGAGCTCGTGACCCACCTTGATGGCCGCGGGCCCGAGCACCCAGAAGCCGCGGCACTCCGGCGTGAAGTACGCCCCCTTGGGCTTGGCGCACTTGCCGGTGACGACATGGATCCAGTCGCCCTTGCCGTACACCTTCCATGAGCTCGGAAGGGACAGCGTCAGCCCTTGGCGCAGCTTGAGCGGATGGTTCGCGGTGCTCGCGGCGCTCGCGGAGGCGGGGACGGCCGGGACGAGGAGGGCGGCGGCCACGGACAGGCCCGCCACGGCGAGGTATCTCTTCGACATCCCGCGACCGTACTGGCGCGCGCTTGCACGCGGGTTGCGTACTTGTCGGCGAGTTAGCGCGAATCAGTGCCCCTTGAAAGCCGACGCGAGCTCCCGCAGCAGGGACACCACGCCGTCGGGGCCGTCCACCACGATGTCGGCCCGCTCGGCCAGCGCGGTCACCTCGGCGGAGCCGCTGCACACATTCACCCCCGGCAACCCTGAGTTCCTGACCGCGTCGAAGGCCGCCAGATCGCCCAGGTCGTCGCCGACGAACATGACCGACCTGGCCGCCCGCTCGGCCAGGAACAGGCCGAGCGCGTGCCCCTTGTCCATGCCCGGCGGGCGTAGTTCGAGCACCAGCCGGCCGGGCTCGACGACCAGCCCGTGCTTCTTCGCCAGCGCGGCCAGCGGCTCGCGCAGGGCCTGCAGCGTGCCCTCGGGGTCGGCGCTGCGCCGGGTGTGCACGGCGACCGCCCGGCCCTTGTCCTCGATCGCCACGCCTTTCACGCCGAGGGAGACGAGCAGCAGTTGCAGCTCGGCCTCGGCCTCGAGCACGCCGGGCGGGGGCGGCGGCGCCGAGACCCGGCCGTCCTCCCAGCGCTCGAACCCGTAATGTCCCAGCACCACCAGGCCGGGCACGTCGGCCAGGCTGGGCGCGTCGGCCAGGCCGGTCCCGAGTTCGAGAGCCGTGGCCACCGGCCGGCCGGTCACGATCGCCACCGCATTGACGTACCTGCCCAGCTCGGCGAGTACGGGCGGCGCTTCCGGATGGATCCTGGCGGAGGCGGGATCGGCCACGATCGGCGCGAGGGTGCCGTCGAAGTCGAGCCCGATCACGGCTCCCGCCGGATCCTTCAGGATCGCTTCCGTACCGGGTGATCCCGTTTGTCTGATGTTCTTCACGCGCCTGCCTTACCCAGCAGGTCAGGGACGCATGCCAAACCGTCTGGCGGCGCGCTCGCGCTGGCGCGTGGAACGCAGCCGGCGCAGCCGTTTGACCAGCATCGGATCCTGCTGGAGCGCCTCCGGCCGATCGATCAGCTCACCGAGAAGCTGGTAGTAGCGGGTGGCGGAGAACCCGAAGGTCTCCTTGATGGCCTGCTCCTTCGCACCCGCGTAACGCCGCCATTGGCGTTCGAAGGCGAGGAGTTCGAGATCGCGTTCGGAGAGGGGTCGTCTGGACGGTTCCTGGGCAGCACTGTCACCGCTGACCGGCGCAGTGTCCATGGTGTCCTCCTCGAAAGGGCGCGCGACGATCACATCGTGGGCACGCGGGCCCGTGCCAATCGTAATGTGCGGAGTGCGGGTGTTCACGGCGGATTGAGAGACGTACAGTCACCAAATGTGACCTCAGTCATCACACTTCTCACCGACTACGGACTCGAAGATGGCTATGTGGCCGCCTGTCATGGAGTGATAGCCGGGATCGCCCCCGAGGCCAGGGTGATCGACGTGTGCCACCTGATCCCATCGGGCGATGTACGGCGCGGCGCCGCCATCCTCTCCCAGACCATCCCCTATCTCCCGAAGGGCGTACACATCGGGGCGGTCGACCCCGGCGCGGGCGGAGCCAGGCGGGCGGTCGCCGTGGAGGCGGGCGGGCGGGTGTTCATCGGCCCCGACAACGGGCTCCTGTCGTGGGCCATGCACGCCAGCGGCGGCGCGGAGGCGGCCTACGAGATCAGCAACGCCGACTACTTCCTGCATCCGGTCTCGCCGACCTTCCACGGGCGGGACGTGTTCTCGCCGGTGGCCGGGCGGCTGTGCGGCGGACTCAAACCGGCCGAGCTGGGACCCGAGGTTCCGCTCTCGCGGCTGGTCTCGCTGCCGGAGCCGACCTCGAAGCTGCGCGAGGGGTCCGTGGAGGGTGAGGTGGTCTCGGTCGACCGCTACGGCAACACCCAGCTGTCGATCGCGGCGGGCGATCTGGCGGCGCTGGGCGTGCGGATCGGGGACACGCTCGGGGTCTGGCTGGGGCGCAGGCAGTTGGCGCTGCCGTACCGGGAGACGTTCGCGGCGGTGCCGCCGGGCGAGCTGGTGGCCTTCGCGGACTCGGCCGGGCTGATCGCCATAGCCGTGAACTCCGGCGACGCGGCCCAGCGCCTCGGCCTGCCACCGGGCGCCCACGTGCGGCTCTCGCCCTCGCCCTCGCCCTGACCGAGCTCATGTGCGGCTCTCGCCCTCTCCGCGAGACGAAAGCCGCCAAAAGGAAATTACACCGCGTATCGGCCTGTTTACCGAAGCGTCAGATTGGACCGTCGATCGCGTGTCAGAATGCACGGGCATCGGGCGACCCCTCCCCTGCCCGCGAGGTGCACGTGTTCCCTTTGTCTGTTGTGCTGCTCTCACTGCTGTCCGCGGCCCTGCCGTCGTCTGAGCCACCCGTGCCGGAGCGCTGGCACGCGTGGCCGGTGGCCAGGGTGTTCCCGAGCTCCGTGCCCGGCACCAGCCCCTCCGGGGCCCGCGTGACCTATGTCCTGGCCGGCGTCGCCCCGGAGTCGCCGTGCCGGGTCGCCTTCCAACCCGGGGTCGCGCGGCTGCTGCGCGGGTGCGTCACGGCCTTACGCGCCACGTACGCGGACAGCACGCAGACGTTCGTGGCGACGGTCGGCATCGCCGTACTGACCAGCCCTGACGCCCTCCGGCCCCTTGACCGCCTGGCGGACGACCTCCCACTGACCCTCGCGGGTTACCTGCCGGTCGGATCGTCAGAGACCGGCACCGGCCCTCTGCCCGATGGGCGGCCAGGGACCGGCGCGGGGCGGCTGCCGACCGTGCGGCCGGTGGCCTTTCCCGGTGGGCCGGCCGAGCGGTTCGGCGAGTCGCAGTACGTCACCGGCGCGCTGATCTCCTCGAACGACGCCTACGTCGTGGCGACGGCCGCCGGGTACGCGGACGGCCGGCCGTACCAGCCGGGCGAGCTCGTCGCCAGACGCCTCGGTGACACCGCCCGC
Source organism: Nonomuraea sp. NPDC050022 (assembly GCF_044460705.1). Classification (NCBI taxonomy): domain Bacteria; kingdom Bacillati; phylum Actinomycetota; class Actinomycetes; order Streptosporangiales; family Streptosporangiaceae; genus Nonomuraea; species Nonomuraea sp. NPDC050022. The sequence continues at coordinate 30,623 of NZ_JBITKE010000027.1, read as the reverse complement.
CGGCTGGCCACGGCCCTGTACGGAAGTCTGACCAGATGATCAGGCCGTTGGCCGGACCCCTGGCGGTGGGCCTGCTGGTGGCCGGGCCCCTGGCGGCGGGGGTCCTGGTGGCCGGGGCGGGACCGAGCGCCTCCGATGACGTGGGCTCGGCGGCGCGCGCCGGACAGTGGCAGCTGGCCACCCTGCGCCTGCCCGAGGCGTGGAAGCTGAGCCGGGGCGCCGGCGTGCTGGTCGCCGTCCTGGACACCGGCGTAAACGCCCGCCACCCCGACCTGGCCGGCGCGGTGGTCGCCGGGCCCGACCTGACCGGCGACACCGGCGAACCGGCCCTGTGGGGCCACCACGGCACCGCCATGGCCAGCCTCATCGCCGGCCACGGCCACAGCCACACTGCCCCACCAGTGAACAGCCTGACAGCGAACGGCGGGACACCAGACGGCCCGACCGTAACCCGCGGGACGACAGGCCGCAGGACCGCAGACGCCCCCGCAACACGTAGGGCCGCAACAGGCACCCCCGCGGTGGGCGGCCCCAGAGCAGAAGCCCCCGCGGCAGGCGACCCCGCAGCAAGCGGGACAGCGACCGATCTCGCGGCGACCGGGACAGCAAGCGATCCCGCAGCGAGCGGGACAGCGGTCGGCCAAGTGGCGACCGGGACCGCGGGCGGCGGTTACGCGGACAGCGGGATCATCGGGGTCGCCCCCGCCGCCCGCGTCCTGTCCGTCAGGGTCACCCTGGAGAACGGCGACCCGCTCCGCCAGAAGCAGCACGCCGGCGGCCGCGACGCCCTGGCCAAAGGCATCCGCTACGCGGTCGACCACGGCGCCGACGTCATCAGCATGTCGCTCGGCGGCGGCAGCGGCTCCTGGGAGGGCTCGGCCGCCGAGGAGGAGGCCGTCCAGTACGCCATCAGCCACGGCGCCGTCCTGGTGGCCTCGTCCGGCAACGACGGCGACACGACCAACAAGAAGAACTTCCCCGCCGCCTACCCCGGCGTGATCGCGGTGGGCGCGGTCGACCGGCGGCTGGAGGTGGCGCCGTTCTCCAATCGCCAGGACTACCTCTCGGTGGTCGCGCCGGGGACCGGCATCGTGACCGCCGACGGCGCCGACTCGTACGTGGTGGGCGACGGGACGAGTTCGGCCGCGGCCATGGTGGCGGGCATCGCCGCGCTGATCAAGGCGATGTACCCCGATCTTTCGCCGTACCACGTGCGAACGGCCATCGAGCAGGGCACCAGGCGGCGGCCCGCCGACGGCTACAACCGCTCGTACGGGCACGGGGTGGCCAACGCGCTGCTCGCCCTGCGCGCGGCCGACCGCCTGGCCAGGCCCGCCACCGCGTCCGCCGGGGCCGGTGTGGGGACCGGCGGCTACTTCGGCGACGGCCCGGTCTCCCGGCCGCCGGCGTCCCGGGCACCGTCGTCACGGCTGCCGGTGGTGCTCGGCATGGTGCTGCTGACGGCGGTCATGTCGGCCCGGGTGCTCGTCCGGCACCGGTGGCGCGGGAGGGATGTAACCTAGCAAGCGCTTGTGTGATACTCCTCCCTATGAGCCTTGCGATCGACGGCTGGTTCGTCATCGAGGACGACGGCACCCACCTGATCGGCACCCGGTGCGCGGCGTGCGGCACGGTCTGCTTCCCGCCGCAGCGCGGGTTCTGCCGCAACCCGCGCTGCGACGGGGAGTCCATGGAGGAGACCAGGCTGCCGAGACGCGGCCGCGTCTGGTCGTACACGAGCGCCGCCTACCCGCCGCCCGAGCCGTTCGTGGCCGCCGAGCCGTACACGCCCGTGACACTGGCGGCGGTGGAGTTGACCGGCGCGGGCATCGTGGTGCTGGGGCAGGTCAAGGACCTGACGGCGGACGAACTGGAGGTCGGCATGGAGGTCGAGCTCACCCACGGCCCGCTGGCCGACGGACCTCTGGTGTGGATGTGGGGGCGCGCGTCGTGAGCGTCGTGGTGCTCGGTACGGGCATGCACCCGTGGGGCAAGCAGGGCAGGCCGTTCGCGGAGTACGGCGTGGCGGCGGCCCGGGAGGCGCTGCGGGACGCCGGGATCGCCTGGACCGACGTCCAGTTCCTGGTGGGCGCCGACACGATCAGGAACGGCTATCCGGGGTTCGTCGCCGGATCCACCTACGCCCAGGCCCTCGGCTGGTCAGGCGCGCGCATCGCCTCGTGCTACGCGGCGTGCGCGTCGGGGGCGCAGGCGATCGACATCGCGCGCACGCGGATCATGGCGGGGCTCTGCGACGTGGCGCTGGTGGTGGGGGCGGACGCCACGCCCAAGGGCTTCTTCAAACCGGTCGGCGGCGACCGCCCGGACGACCCCGACTGGCTGCGGTTCCGACTGCTCGGCGCCACTAATCCCGCATATTTCGGCCTTTATGCGCGTAGAAGGCTGGCCCTGTACGGCGAGACCACCGACGACTTCGCCGCCGTCAAGGTCAAGAACTCCCTGGCCGGTTCGCTGAACCCGATGGCCCGCTACCGCAAGGTCGTCACGGCCGAGGAGGTCCTGGCCTCGCCCATGGTGGCCGACCCCCTGCGCCTCATGGACATCTGCGCGACCTCGGACGGCGGCGCCGCGCTGGTGCTGACCTCGCCCGAGTACGCCCGCCGGCTGGGCGTGGCAGACCCAGTGCGCATCGCCGCCGTCTCGACGGTGACCCCCACGTTCCCCAACACGGTCCTGGAGCTGCCGAACTTCGCGACCGACTCCTCCGCCGCCGTACCCCCTCCCGAACGCCCCTTCAGGGCCGCCATCGCGCACGCCGCCTACGAGGAGGCGGGCGTCGGGCCGGGCGACGTCTCGTTCGCCGAGGTGTACGACCTGTCCACGGCCCTCGAACTGGACTGGATCGAGGACGTGGGACTCTGCCCACTCGGCGAGGCCGGCAAGCTGCTGCGGGCGGGCGACACCGCGCTCGGCGGGCGCGTACCGGTGAACCCGTCGGGCGGGCTCGCCTCGTTCGGCGAGGCCATCCCCGCCCAGGCCATCGCCCAGGTCTGCGAGCTGACCCGGCAGCTGCGCGGCCGGGCGGGCGAGCGCCAGGTCGAAGGCGCCAGGGTCGGCTTGGCCGCCAACCAGGGCCTGTTCGGTCACGGCTCGGCCGTCATAGCCACCCGCTGACCGGCTCGGCCGTCATAGTGACGCTCGCCGTACAACCGCCAAGACCGCCCCACAACCGCCAAGGCCCTCCGCGGGAAGCTCCCGCGGAGGGCCTTGGCGTCGCTGATCAGTCGCTGATCAGCCGGTGATCAGCCGACGTGGACCACGTCGTGCGTCTCGGCGAAGTGACAGGCACTCTCATGCGCCGTCCCCTGCCGGATCTGCAGCAGCGGCTCCTCCTCCGCGCAGATCTCCTGCGCCTTCCAGCAGCGGGTGCGGAAGCGGCAGCCCGACGGCGGGTTGGCGGGCGACGGCGGGTCGCCCTGCAGGATGATCCGCTCACGCTGCTCGCGGCCCTCGGGGTCGGGGACCGGCACGGCCGACAGCAGCGCCTGCGTGTACGGGTGGGCGGGCTTGTCGTAGATCTCGGTGTCCTTGCCGAGCTCGACCACCTTGCCCAGGTACATCACCGCGACCCGGTCGGAGATGTGGCGCACCACCGACAGGTCATGGGCGATGAAGATGTACGCCAGGTCGAACTCGTTCTGCAGCCGCTCCAGCAGGTTGATGACCTGGGCCTGGATCGACACGTCGAGCGCGGAGACCGGCTCGTCGCAGACGATGATCTCCGGCTGGAGCGCCAGCCCGCGGGCGATGCCGATGCGCTGACGCTGCCCGCCCGAGAACTGGTGCGGGTAGCGGTTGATGTGGTCGGGGTTGAGCCCCACGACCTCCAGCAGCTCCTGCACCTTGCGGCGGCGGTCGCCCTTGGGGGCGACCTCGGTGTGGATGTCGAACGGCTCACCGATGATGTCGCCGACGGTCATCCGGGGATTCAGGGAGGTGTACGGATCCTGCATCACCATCTGGATGTTGCGCCGCATCCGCTTGAGCTCGGCGCCCTTGGCCTTGGCGATGTCCCGGCCGTTGATCGTCACCGAGCCGGAGGTCGGCCGCTCCAGCGCCATGAGCACCTTGGCCAGCGTGGACTTGCCGCAGCCCGACTCGCCCACGATGCCCAGCGTCTCGCCCCTGTTGAGGTCGAACGAGACGCCGTCGACGGCCTTGATCGCGCCGATCTGCTTCTTGAACAGGATGCCCTGGGTCAGCGGGAAGTGCTTGACCAGGTCCCGGACCTCGAGAATCCGCTCACCCTTGGTCGCCATCGAGGACCTCCCTCCAGTAGTGACAGGCGCTGCTGCGCGAGCCGCTGATCTCGTAGAGCGGGGGGTTGTCCGTCACGCAGTTGTCCTGGCGATACGGGCATCGCGGATGAAAGGCGCAGCCGGTCGGCATGTCGAGCAGGTTGGGCGGCAGGCCCTTGATCGCGTACAGCTCCTGGCCCTTGAGGTCGACCCGGGGGATCGACTCCAGCAGCCCCTTGGTGTAGGGGTGGGCCGGGCTCTTGTAGATGTCGTGCACGCTGGCGTTCTCGACGATCCGCCCGCCGTACATGACGGCGATCTTGTCTGCGACGTCGGCCACGACGCCGAGGTCGTGCGTGATGAGGATCATGCCCATGTTGCTCTCGCGCTGGAGTTCGGCGAGCAGCTCCATGATCTGGGCCTGAACCGTCACGTCGAGCGCGGTGGTCGGCTCGTCCGCGATCAGCACCTCGGGGTCCAGCGCGATCGACATGGCGATCATGATGCGCTGGCGCATGCCCCCGGAGAACTGGTGCGGATAGTCATGGACGCGCTGCCTGGCGGCCGGGATGCGCACCTTGTCCATCAGCTCGACCGCCTTGTTGTAGGCGTCGCGCTTGGACATGCCACGGTGCACCCGGAACATCTCGCTGATCTGCCAGCCCACGGTGAACACCGGGTTGAGCGCGGACAGCGCGTCCTGGAACACCATCGAGATCCGCTGGCCACGCACCTGGGTGCGCGCCTCGTCCGAGAGCTTCAGCAGGTCGGTGCCGCGAAAGCGGATCTCACCCTTGGGGATGCGCGCCGGCGGCATGTCCAGGATGCCCATGATCGCCTGGGCGGTCACGGACTTGCCCGAACCCGACTCTCCCAGCACGGCGAGAGTCTCACCGGGGCTGAGCGAGTAGCTCACCCCGTTGACCGCACGCACGACGCCCGCGCGGGTGGCGAACTCCACGTGCAGATTCTCCACGGCGAGCAGCGGCTCGTCGCCCAGCCCTCCCTCGGCGGGCAACACGTCCGTTGATGCCTTTCTCACCTGAACCCCCTTCCTACCTGAGCTTCGGGTCGAGAGCGTCGCGTACGGCGTCGCCCAGCATGATGAACGCGAGCACCGTGATGCTCAGGAACACCGCGGGGAAGACGAGCGGCAGCGGCGCTTCCAGGAACCGGTTGCGAGCGTCGGCGATCATCAGACCCCAGGAGATGTCCGGGGACTGGACCCCGACTCCCAGGAATGACAGTGCCGCCTCGGCCGAGATGAACCCGCCGAGGTTGATCGTCGCGATGACGATCACCGGGGCGACCGCGTTCGGCAGCAGGTGCCCGAACATGACCCGGCTCTGGCTCGCGCCCAGGGCCCGGGCCGCGACCACGAAGTCCTGGTTCCTGGCGGTGATGACGGCGGCCCGCATGATGCGGAACGTCATCGGCCAGGCCAGCACCGCCAGCGCGATGACCACGATCCAGATGCCCAGGTTCGCGTCCCTGAAGGTGGCCGAGATGAGCAGCGCGCCGAGGATCCACGGAATCGCGAAGAAGACCTCCGTGACCCGGGACGTGACCGTGTCGACGGCTCCGCCGCGGGCACCCGCGAGGAGACCGAGCAGACCGCCGACGATCGCCGTGATGATGGTGGTGCTCACGCCGATCACGATCGAGTTGCGCGCACCGAAGATCGTCCTGGCGTACACGTCACAGCCGAGGTTGTCCTTGCCGAAGATGTGGCCCGCGCTCGGCCCCTGCCTGGCCGTGGCCAGCTCACAGGTCTTGGCGTCGAAGGGGTTGATCGAGGTGAACAGCGACGGCCAGAACGACATGACCAGCAGGATCGCGATGAGGACGCAGGAGAAGATGAACATCGGCCGACGTCGCAGGTCGTAGAAGGCGTCGCCCCAGAGACTCGCGGGCTTCGTCTCCTTCTTGAGCTTGTCCGGAGGGGTCGGCGCGGTAACGGTCTGGACAGGTCCGACCTGTGGGTCATTACTCATAGCGGATCCTCGGGTCGAGCACGGCGTACAACAGGTCCACGACCAGGTTCGCCACGATGTAGACCAGCACCAGGATTGTCACGATACCTACGACGATAGGTTGCTCTCGTAGATATACGCCTTGATAGATCTGGAGGCCGATACCCGGGATGTTGAAGATCGTCTCGGTGATCACCGCACCGCCCATGAGCGTGCCGAGGTCGGCGCCCAGATAGGTGACCAGGGGGATCAGCGCGTTACGCAACCCGTGCCGGCCGATGACTCTTCGTCTGGAGAGTCCCTTCGCGGTCGCTGTTCGGATGTAGTCGGATCTCAGAGTCTCCACCAGGCTTGTTCTGGTCAGCCGGGTGAGATAGGCGATCGACGTACCCGCCAGCACGAATCCGGGGAGCAAATACGATTTCAGCCCCGCGTTGATTCCCGCGATCGGGAAGATCTCCGTGCCCACGGTCTGCTTCAGCCAGACGCCCAGCCACAGCTGCAGCACGAAGCCGGTCACCAGCGGGGGGACAGAGATGAGCAGCAGCGTCGCGGCCAGGATCATGGTGTCGATGGCCTGGCCGCGGCGCAGCGCCGCCCACAGGCCGAGCAGGACACCGATGATCGCTTCCATGACGAGGGCGACGAGCGCCAGGTTCAGCGTGACCTGGAACTTGCCTGCCATCAACTGGGTGATGGGCACACCGGCGAAGGTCTTGCCGAAGTCGCCGTGCAGGAAGATGTTGCTGATGTAGTACCCGTACTGCACCAGCACCGGATCGTTGAGGTGATACTGATCCCGCAGGATCATCACGATGTTGGGGTCTTGTCTCTTCTCGCCGGCCAGCGCCGCGATGGGGTCGCCAGGGAGCGCGAAGACGATGACGAAGATGAAGAGGGTGGCGCCCAGCAGGACTGGTATCGCCTGGATCAGGCGCCGGATCACATAACGGCCCATTCAAGCCTCCCGTACATGCCAAGAAGGCAGTCGCCGGGACCTGGGGTTCTCACGGCCCCCAATGACTGCCTTCGTGGCGGGCTCTCGAGGGGCGGGCGGCTAGGCGCCCGCCCCCGCGAACAGCGTCAGGCCTTCTCGACGTCGGCCCACTCAACCTGGTTGAGCAGGTTGATCTTGACGTTCTTGACCTTGGTCGAGTATCCCGAGTTGTTACGGTAGAAGTACACAGGGATGTACGGAAGGTCCTTGATGAGGATGTCGTCCGCCTGCTGGTAGAACTTCAGGCCCTCCTCCGGAGTCGCCGCCTGGTCGCCCTTGGCGGCCGTCTCGTCGAACGCCTTGTTGGAGTAGCCCGCGTAGTTCGAACCGGTCTTGATGGCGCCGGTCGAGAAGATCGGCGTCAGGTAGTTCTCGGCGGACGGGTAGTCGATCGCCCAGCCCATCCGGAACAGGCCCTTGTATTCCTTCTTGTCGAGGGCGTCAAGGATGCTCGCGAACTTCTCGAACGGCTTGACCGTCACCTCGACGCCGAGATTGGCGCGGAGGTTGTTGGCCACGGCCTCGATCCACTCCTTGTGCCCACCGTCGGCGTTGTAGCCGAGCTCCAGCTTCGCCGGGCCCTTGGCCGCGGCGTACTGCTCCTTGGCCTTGGTGGGGTTGTACTGGCAGGCCTGGCAGGCGCCCTGGCGGTAGCCGTCGATGGCCGGGTTGATGAAGTCGTCGGCCGGCGAACGGGTGCCGCTGAAGACCGTCTCGGCGATGGTCTTCCGGTCGATGGCCATCGAGACGGCCTCACGAACCTTGACGTCCTTGTACTCGTCGCTGTACTTCAGCGGGAAGCCGATGTACCCGACGCCGGCGTCAGGCTGGTCCTGGTAGCGGTCGCCGAGCGCCGTCTTGGCGCTGGAGATCGCCGAGGCGGGCAGCGAGTCGTGGATGTCGACGTTGTCGGCCTGCAGGTCGTTGTAGGCCGTCTCAGAGCTGTTGTAGAGCTTGAACTGCAGCTTGGTCCAGCCAGCCGGCTTCTTGGCCGGGTACTTGTCGTACACCGACAGGTCGATGGACTGGTCGGTGCCCTTCTTGTAGGGCTTGTCGAGCTTGAACAGGCCCTGGCCGATCGGCTTCTCGCCGTACTCCGCCGTCACCTTGCCGTCGGCGCCGAAGGCGGCCTTGGGCAGCGGGTAGAACGCGGTGTAGCCCAGCATGGTCTTGAACTGGGAGAACGGCGCGGTGAGCGTGACCTGCAGCGTCGAGTCGTCGACCGCCTTGAGGCCCTTCATCTCTTTGGTGGTGACCTGCTTGCCCTCGCCAGGGTTGAGGTCGGCGTAACCCTCGACGCGGCCGAAGAAGTAGCCGGCGCCCTGAGCGTTGTCCTGGTTGGCCGCGTAGTTCCACGCGTCGACGTAGTTCTGCGCGACGACAGGCTGGCCGTCCTGCCACGTGTAAGGCTTGAGCTTGATCGTCCACACCTTGTTGTCGGTGCTCTCGATCGACTCAGCCGCCGCCAGGACGACCTGCTTGTTCTCGTCGTAGTTGACGAGCGGCTCGAACACCGCAGCGAGGACTTCAGCGCCCTCGGACTCCGTGGTGTTCGACGGGACCAGCAGGTTCTGCGGCTCACCCAGTTCCATGCGGACCGGCGTGTCGCCGCCTCCGCTCGACGCGGTGTTGCCGGTCGTGGATCCGCCGCCGCCACACGCGGCGACCGCGAGGGCTAGCAGCGCGGTACCGGCGACGATCTGTGCGCCCTTAGTAACACGCATGGTAAAAAGATTCCTCCCTCAAACAGGTGGGCGTAAGCGCTGAGCTGCGATGATCGTGAGCAGCCTGACGGGGGTTCCTTGTCGTCCCCCGGGTTTGGCTGACCTGGTCAAACCAGCCGACGCCCTGCCAGTCGATCGCGACTATCCCTTACTACTTGCCACCAGGGAGTCTCTGGCGCGTTGCAGTTCGGTCACACGTGCGCTTATCCAACGTCACAGTCATTTCTCGCATAGAGCACTAAAGCCACCGAAGAACCTCTAAAGCGGACACTACGGGACGTGAACAGCTGATGAAAAATACCCCCTTGGCGCCACTGGTCGCGCCCTAGCCGCCATCCCGCGTGTCGCTGAGCTACGGTTGAGCGAGTCTTGGCATGCCCTGGTACCAGCCTTGGAACCGGTCAACGCGGGACACCGTCCAACAGTCTGTCGCGAACCGTCGCGGCAGACACCTCAACGAGCCGGATCCAATAGAGTCCTTGCCATGAGCCAGCCGGAATCCGCTGTAGCGGACGCCCAGGCGGGCGGCCGAAGCGGGGAGCCGCTGGCCAAGCTCGCCCAGAGATATGGGCTTCGCCGTGCCATCGCGCGGCCGAGGTTCCCTGTCTACGTGCGCCAGCTGTGGGAGCGCCGACACTTCATCCTGACGTACGCGACCTCGCGCAACGTCTCGAAGTACTCCAGCTCGGCTCTGGGCCAGCTATGGCAGGTCCTGACCCCGCTGCTGAACGCCGCCATCTACTTCCTGATGTTCGGCCTGATCCTCGGCGGCAGCAAGAACATCGACAACTACCCGGCCTTCCTGCTGACCGGGATGTTCGTCTTCACCTACACGCAGCGCACGGTGACCGCCGGGGCCAAGTCGATCTCGGGCAACCTCTCGCTGATCCGGGCGCTCCACTTCCCCAGGGCCTCTCTGCCGCTCGCCTACACGATCCAAGAGCTCCAGCAACTCGCCATCTCCATGGGCGTGCTCCTGGTGCTCGTGGTGGTCACCGGCGAATGGCCCACGTGGTTCTGGTTGATGATCCCGGTCGTGCTGCTGCTGCAGACGCTGTTCAACATCGGCGCCGGCCTGGTGATCGCCCGGCTCGGCTCCTCCATGCGCGACCTCAACCAGCTGCTGCCGTTCATCACCCGCACCTGGCTCTACGCCTCGGGCGTCTTCTTCTCGATCCAGGACAAGGTCGTCCACGCCGCGGAGCTGCCCCAATGGGTGGCCAACGTGATGTATCTCAATCCCGCGGCCTCCTACATCGAGTGGATGCGCGACATCCTCATCAAGACCTACCATCCGGAGAATGGGCACAACCCCCCGATGATGGTGGTGCTGTCTTGCGTATTCTGGGCAGTGTTCGCACTCGGCTTCGGCTTTTGGTACTTCTGGCGAGCTGAGGAGAGGTACGGGCGTGGCTGAACTGACCAAGGAGCTGTCACAGGTGAAGGGCCAGGAGCCCGCCGTCCCCGGCGAGGTCGTCCCCAAGGCGGACGCCCCCAACAAGGACGTCAGGGTGCACCCCAACCCGGCCCCCGCCGGCAAGCGGCCTCTGGACGTCCCCACGGGCACGCCCACGGTCATCGTCGACGATCTCCACATCGTCTACCGGGTCTACGGCGCGGCCAGCGACAACGAGAAGGGCAACGCGGTCAACGCCCTCACGCGGCTGGTCAAGCGCCAGGGCCGGCCGCAGATGAAGGAGGTGCACGCCGTCAAGGGCGTGTCCTTCGTCTCCTACCACGGTGACGCGATCGGCGTCGTCGGCCGCAACGGCTCGGGCAAGTCCACGCTGCTGCGCGCCATCGCCGGCCTCCTGCCGCCGCACTCGGGCGCCGTCTACACCGACGGCCAGCCGTCGCTGCTCGGCGTCAACGCGGCGCTGATGCGCGAGCTCACGGGCGAGCGCAACATCGTGCTCGGCTGCTACGCCATGGGCATGACGCCGAGCGAGGTCCGGGAGAAATACCAGGAGATCGTCGACTTCTCCGGCATCGATGAGTTCGTCCAGCTGCCGATGTCCACCTACTCCTCCGGCATGGGCGCCCGGCTGCGCTTCGCCATCTCCTCGGCCAAGACCCACGACGTGCTGCTGATCGACGAGGCCCTGGCCACCGGCGACCGCGAGTTCCGCAAGAAGAGCGAGGAACGCATCAAGCAGATCCGCGAGTCGGCGGGCACGGTCTTCCTCGTGGCCCACGACCTCAGGGTCATCGAGGAGACCTGCAACCGGGTCATCTGGCTGCACAAGGGCAAGATCAAGATGGACGGCGACCCCAAGGAAGTCCTCGCCGCCTACAACAAGGGCTGATCCCTTAGGGCCGATCCCCTTGGGCCGATCCTCGCCCCTCAACCAGGGCTGACCCCCGCCGCTCCCGCGGACGCCTCCGTCAGGCGTCCGCGGTTCTGTCATGCCCGCCGTCATGCCCGCGCGACTCGCGGGGCAAATAACTGACACCGTGGCCGGTGTTCCGATATCATTCGAACGTTGTTTCGATACGAGGACGCCGATGGAGTGGGAGCGCGCGATGGGAGAGCTAGCGGCCGCGATCGACCATCTGGCCGTCGAGGACGTGGCAGACGTTCCCCGGGCCCAACTGACCGAGCAACTCATCGACCTCCACTGGCAGATGGCCAGGCTGCAGGCCCAAATAGCCCGCCGCACCGGCGTCCGCCTGCTGTAGAAATGACGATGCCGCCGGCCCCGGGGATCCGGGACCGGCGGCGGGCCGCGACTCACGCGGCGCCACAGCCCTGCAGTGTGGCGGTGCGCGGGCGCGGCCCATGCCCGGGCGCGTCCGCCCGGGCCGGCCAGAAGACCACCCGCTCTCGCGGGCGGCTCGTGACGTATGCGCGACGGTCGTGTCGAACACCCCGGCACCGTTGGGGCTCGCCGACCGGCCACGCCGGTTCTGTGGCGGTGCGTCCCACGTTTCAGGGGACGCACCGACCCTCGATCATGTTTCCCGCCGGACGCGCCGTCTCGTGGCCGTCACGGCCCGTTCCCGAGCGCACGCACCTATGACACTCGCGAACCGCCACTACGGCTCGAACGGCCGACATCCGGAAGGCGCCTCGGCCAGATCGCCATCAGACCACGATCAGCCTCGGCCAGATCGCGATCGGCCTGGGTGAGATCGCGATCACGCCGCGATCGGCCTGGGCGAGATCGCGATCACGCCGCGATCAGGCTGGGTGAGCTCGCGATCAGCACCTCTGCCAGGTCGCCATCACACCGTGACCAGGCTGGGTCAGATCGCCACCACACCGCGACCACCCTGGGTCAGATCGCCATCACGCCGCGATCGGCCGTGCGGGAGAAGCCCGAGACAGCGTCCGCCGTCGCCTCAGTGGTGCCCGCGAGCGGGGCCACCGAGCCGCTGAGGCTCCCGGCGGCCTTCTTCCCGTAGGTCGAGACCGCGTGGGACGCGTCCTCGACGAGCGGGGCGATCTCGTCGACGGACGCGACCGGCTCCGCCAGGCGCGCGGCACCGGGCACCTCGCCCACGCCCGCCTGCTCGCCCGTACGCCGATCCGTGCGCGGGTCCCTGCGCGGGTCCGTGCGCGGGTCCTCAAACTGGTTCTCGAGCTGGTGCTTCAGCCGGTCCTCAAACCGGTTCTCGAGCCGGTCCCTGCGCCTACCCGCACGTGCGTCCGCACGTCCGTCCGGGTGGTCGCCCGCCTGGGCTTCCGCGTGAGCGCCTGTATGGGTGCTCGCATGCGCATGCGCCTCCGAGCCCCAGCCTCTACGCCCATGCGCACGCGGGTCCGCGCCCCAGCCCCAACGCCCGTCCCTTCGCCCGTCCGCGCGCCCATCCATGGGTTCGTCCGCGCGCCCGTCCATGCGCCCGCCCCTGGGCCCATCTACGCGCCCATCCATGGGTCCGCTTTTAGGGCCGTTCATAGGTCCGCTCTTGGGGCCGTTCATGGGCCCGTTCATCGGGCCGCCCTTGGGGCCGTTCATAGGCCCGCCCTTGGGCCCGTTCATGGGCCCGTTCATGGGTCCACCCCTGGGGCCGTCCAGGGGGCCGTTCATGCGCCCATCCATAGGCCCGCCCCTGGGCCCGTCCATGCGGCCGCCCCTGGGCGTATCCGCGTGCCGCCCCGTGCGCTTGCTCGGCGGCGGACTCATCAGGCGGCCGCCGAAGTACGGCGAGACCTCCTCGGTGGCGGCGCTCCGCTGGGGAACGGCCCGAAGAGCGACCCCCTCAGTCCGCTCGGAGGCGGCTCGCGGGCCGGACACCTCAGTGTCGAGAACCCCACTGACCTTGGCCCCGGCGGACAAGCCGTTCAGGCCGTTCACACCGCCCAGAGGCTGGATCGGGTCACCGCCCCCCGGCAGGCTCCCGACCGCGGAGTATCGGGCCTCAGCTTGGGCGGCCGACGCGAACGACGCCGCGGCCAGCGCCAATCCCGCGACGGCGACCGCCGTCTTGATAATACGTTTCATGATTTGCCTTCCCGGCTCGTGATCGAGCGCTCTCGAATAAAGCTGAGATGCGTCTCGATAACCCCCGAATGCCGTGGCGTACACGCTATGGGCACCACACGAAGCGCGCCGTCCCGGCTGAGCTACTGACGCAGTTGTATCACCGCGGTCGGCCGAGCGCAGGCTACGGAAAGTCCACGTCACACGGCCTTCAGCAGCCCAGAGGCGGTCATGGGAGGGGTGTCGAGTCGGGAGACAAATCGGGAAATAGCCGGGGTGTATGTCCGATATTCCGTTGACGTCACCCGCATTCAGAAGAGGCGCCCCGACGGCCCGTCGACAACGGTCGGGAAAACAATTGCCACGGGCCGGGGGCTCAATCTTTCCGCTTGCGGGGCACGCGCTTGACCGCTCAGGCCGGCACGAGCATGTCTTCCACGGAGACCTCGAACGGGAAGCGATCGGCGAAGGCCGGACGCAGGTCCGTCAGCCACACCGCTGTCGGGTCGTACTCGGCGAAGAACGGCCGGCCGACCAGAGAGGGGTCGCGGGCCTGGATCAAGTGGAGCACGAACACCCGCCGACCGGCGATCTCGGTCACACCGTCGACGCACACCTTTCCGGGGGTGGCCGACATGGAAGGCCCCCGGACGGTCCGGCAGAGCCCTGAGACCTTGGAGTAGGCCTCCCTGAAGACCTCGTACGCGCGGGCGAGCGGAACCGCGAAGTAGTCCTGCGGGCCGGTGTCGCGCTCGACGAACATGTAGTACGGGATCATCCCCATGCTGTGCTGCCGCCGCCACATGCCCGACCAGATGGCGGGATCGTCGTTGATCGACCGGATCAGCGGCGCCTGGGTCCTGATCGTCGCCCCGCTGCCGAGGATCCGCTTGACCGCGGACTCGACCAGCGGCGACTCCAGCTCGCGCGGGTGCGTGAAGTGGGCCATGAACGCCAGGTTCTTGCCCCCGGCCACGACCTGCTCGAACAGTTCGAGCGTGGCGTCGGCGTCGGGGTCGGACACGAACCGCTGCGGCCAGTAGGCCAGCGCCTTGGTGCCGATCCGGATCGACTCCAGCTGCTCCAGGCCGATCAGCGGCTCGATGTATCGCCTGATCACCGGCTCACCCATGATCATGGCGTCGCCGCCGGTGATCAGCACGCTGGTGACCTGGGGGTTGTGGCGGATGTAGGAGACCATCTGGTCGATGTCGTCGGAGGCGAACTTCAGGTCCGCGTCGCCGACGAACTGCGCCCATCGGAAGCAGTAGGTGCAGTAGGCATGACAGGTCTGCCCCTGCTTGGGGAAGATGAGCACGGTCTCGGGGTACTTGTGCTGCAGCCCCGGCACCGGCTCCGCGCCGATCCGGGGGACGTTGAGCTCTTTCTGCCCGGCGGGGTGCGGGTTGAGCTGCGCGCGCACCCGGTTGGCCTCGGCTTGGATCTCGACGTTGGGCGCCTCGGCCTTGAGCAGGTCGGCCAGCCTCGCGACGTCCGCGGCCGGAAGCATGTCCTCCTGGGGAAAGACGAGACGGTATATGGGATCGTCGGGCGCTGCCGACCAATCGATGAGCTCGTCCACAACGTAGGCGTTCGTCCGGAAGGGCAGCACGGTGGCGACGGCGCGTACCTTCAGCCGCTGCTCATCGTCGAGCCCCGCACGTCGCAGGAGCTCGTCGAGGTGCTTGGACGTGTACGCCCTGAAGCGGCGCGTGCCCGCCTGGTTCAAGATCACTAAGCCTTTCCCATCTTTTTTGTTCGATCCGCTGTAAACCTCTGGCGCCTGTCATGCGTCTACGGTTCTTATACCCGGACGCTATGCACGGCGTCCCCGGTTCCATTGGTCTCCAAGTTTTCGCTGAGGTTTGACCACTCGCGACATATCGCGATAGGGAATAGACTGGCAAATTGTGACCTCTGATCCCGTTATGCGCGCCTCCGACGCCGATCGCGACCGCGTGGCCGCTGTGCTCGGTGAGGCCCTCGCCACCGGAAGGCTCACCAGCCTCGAACACGCGGACCGCCTCGACGCTGCCTACACGGCCAAGACCGTCGGAGAGTTGGTCCCCATCACCTCTGACCTGCCCGATGTGTCGGCGCCAAACATGGTGGCCCTCGGTATTGAGCAGCAGACGATCGACTCGACGTTCAGCAAGGTGATCAGGAAGGGCCGCTGGGTCGCCTCCCGCCACACCAAGTTGTCGGCGACGTTCGGCGCGCTGATCATCGACCTGACGGACGCCGTGCTGCCCGGCCGGGAGATCACCATCGAGGCCGACGCCCGCTTCAGCAAGCTGATCGTGCTCGTGCCCGACAACGCCCAGGTGGTCGACGAGGGCGGCTCCATGTTCGGCAAGCGCCACGTGAGCGGCGGCACGCGCGAGGACGGCCCGCTCATCCGGGTCACGGGCCGGTCGATGTTCTCCAAGGTCATCGTCTCGCGCGAGGTCTCCGACTGGAACCTGAACAGCGTCGGCTGACCCGGCCACCCGCCGATCGGCCCGGCGGACACCCTGCCTACGATGCGGACGGGGGCGAAACGGGGGGCCGACCGCGGCGCGACCGCGTTCCGGCCGCACCACAGGAACGCTCCGCGAGCCGTACGAGGTGACCTTTTGTCCGACACCAGGCCGATCGCGCTCGACGCCATGGGCGGCGACCACGCGCCGCACGAGATCGTGGCGGGGGCCGTGCACGCCGTGCGCGAGCGCGGGCTGGCGGTGGTGCTCGTCGGCTCGCCCAAGGTGCTCTACGAGGCGCTCGCCGACCACGACGCGACCAAGGAGATCCCCATCGTGCGGGCCGAGGAGGCCCTGGCGATGGACGAGGGCGCGCTGGCCAGCCTGCGCCGCCCCCGCTCCAGCATCGCGATCGCCTGCCATCTCGTACGGCGGGGCGACGCGTCGGCGGTGGTGTCCGCGGGCTCGACCGCCGGGATCGTGACCACGGGCCGGCTCAGGCTCAAGGCCCAGCAGGGGGTGCTCCGGCCGGCCATCGCCGTCGCGCTGCCCACGCTGCCGAAACCCACGCTGCTCCTCGACGCGGGCGCGAACGCCGAGGTCAAGCCGGAGATGCTTGTGCAGTTCGGGCATCTGGGGTCCGTCTACGCCGAGCTGGCGTACGAGATCTCCATGCCCAAGGTCGGCCTGCTCACGATCGGCAGTGAGGCCGAGAAGGGCAACAAGATCGTCAAGCGGGCCCACGAGCTGCTGCAAGGCTCCCCCGGCCTCAACTTCATCGGCAACATCGAGGGCCACGACCTGCTGACCGGCATCGCCGACGTGATCACCACCGACGGCTTCACCGGCAACGTCGCGCTGAAGACCATGGAAGGCGCGGTCCGCTACGCGTTCGGCGAGCTCCGGCGGACCATCGACGACAGCAGGGCGGCCAGGCTGGGGGCGTTCCTGCAGCGGTCACGCCTGCGCGAGCTGCGCAGCCGCCTGGACGCCGAGGCCCATGGTGGTGCCGTACTCCTCGGGCTGAACGGGACCGTGGTGATCGCGCACGGCTCGTCCAGAGCGGCCGGCATCAGCGCCGCCTGCCGGCTCGCCGCCGACCTGTCGGCGCAGGGCGTCGTGGCGCGCATCGGCGACAGAATCGCGGCCGCACACCGCCCGCATCGCCTGAGAACCCCATAGTCTGTGGCGGATCCACAAATCTGGGGGTTGTGTGGACGGCTTAACTTCAGCACAGGTCTCGGGGGCGAAGACCAACCATGTGCCGCGCCGGTCGAGCAGGTCGCTCGGCGCGATCATCAGGGCGAATGTCTTCACCCTGTTCAACCTGGTCATCGGCGTGCTCTGGGCGCTGGTACTGATCTTCGGCGCGTGGCAGGACGGACTGTTCGGGCTGGTCATCGTGGCCAACGCGCTGATCGGCATCGTGCAGGAGTTCCGGGCCAAGCGCACGCTCGACAAGCTCGCGGTGATCAACGAGGCGCCGGTCACGGTCCGCAGGGACGGCCGCGACCAGGAGATCCCGCCTCACCAGGTGGTGCTCGGCGACCTGATCCTGCTCGGGCCCGGCGATCGTCTGCTGGTGGACGGCGAGGTCGTCGAGTCCGACGGACTGGAGATCGACGAATCGCTCCTGACCGGCGAGGCCGATCCGGTGCACAAGCTGCCGGGCGACGAGGTGCAGTCGGGCAGCTTCGCCGTCGCGGGCTCGGGCGCGTTCGTCGCGACCAAGGTCGGCACCGACGCCTACGCCGTACGGCTGGCCGAGGAGGCGAGCCGGTTTCACCTCGCGCGCTCGGAGCTGCGTGACGGCGTCACGAACTTCATCAAGTACATCACCTGGCTCGTCATCCCGATCGGCACGCTGCTGATCTACAGCCAGCTGCGCAACTCGGCCGACTTCGGCACCGCCATCACCGGCGCGGTCGCCGGCATCGTCACCATGATCCCCGAGGGTCTGGTGCTGATGACCTCGATCGCCTTCGCGGTCGGCGTCGTACGGCTCGGCCGCCGCAGCTGCCTGGTCCAGGAGCTGCCCGCGATCGAGGGCCTGGCCCGGGTCGACGTGCTCTGCCTCGACAAGACCGGCACGCTCACCGCGGGCGGCATGGACCTCGGCGAGGTACTCCCCCTGAGCGACGGGCCGATCCACGACGCGCTCGCCGCCCTGGCCAACGTGGACCACCGGCCCAATGCCACGGCCAAGGCCATCCAGTCCCGCTACCCCGCGGCGGCCGACGGGTGGACGGCCGTCGATGTCGTGCCGTTCTCCTCGGCGCGCAAGTGGAGCGGCGCCGACTTCGGCCCCCACGGGGTGTGGCTGCTCGGCGCCCCCGACGTCCTGCTCGACGCCACCGCCGACGGCTACGAGCGGGCCGCCGAGCTGGCCTCGACCGGCGCCCGCGTGCTGGCGCTGTGCCGTACGGACAGCTTGGACAGCTTGGCGTCCGCAAGCGTGGCGTCGGCCGCCGGGACCGAGAAGGCCGCCGCCGGAACGGCGGAGGCCGTCGCGCTCGTCACGCTCAAGCAGCGCATCAGGCCCGACGCGCACGAGACCCTGCAGTACTTCGCCAAGCAGGGCGTCACGGTCAAGGTAATCTCCGGCGACAATCCTGACGCCGTCGCCGCGATCGCTACCGGCCTGGAGATTCCGGACGGCCATCGCGCGATCGACGCGCGTACCCTGCCGGCGGACGACCCGGCCAAGCTGGCCGAACTGCTGGACACCCACACCGTGTTCGGCCGCGTCACCCCGCAGCAGAAGCGCGCCTTCGTCGGCGCGCTCCAGTCGCGCGGCCACACCGTGGCGATGACCGGCGACGGCGTCAACGACGTGCTCGCGCTGAAGGACGCCGACCTGGGCATCGCGATGGGCGCGGGCAGTCCGGCCACCAAGGCCGTCGCCCAGGTGGTGCTGCTGGACGACAAGTTCTCCTCACTGCCGCACGTGGTGGGCGAGGGCCGCCGCGTGCTGGCCAACATCGAGCGGGTCTCGAACCTGTTTCTCACCAAGACGTTCTACGCGATCGCCCTGTCGCTGCTCACGGGGGTGCTCGGGCTGATGTTCCCGTTCGCGCCGCGCCATTCCACGCTGGTGAACGCGCTGACCATCGGCATCCCGGCGTTCGTCCTGGCGCTCGCGCCGACACTCGAACGCGCCAAGCCCGGGTTCGTGCCCCGGGTGCTGCGCTTCGCCATACCCGCCGGGCTGCTCTGCGCGGGCGCGGTGTTCCTGGCGTTCTGGGCCGCGCACAGCGGCACCTCCACCCTGATCGACGATCGTACGTCGGCGACGATCGCGCTCTTCCTCACCACCTGGTGGGTGCTCATCCTGATCACCAAGCCGCTCACCCTGGGGCGGATCGCCATGATCGGCGCCATGGCCGGGCTGTTCGCGTTGGCCCTCGCGATCCCCTTCATCCGCCATTTCTTCGCCCTCGAACCCGGCGATCTGAGCAACGATCTGACCGCCGTCGGCATCTCCGTGGTGGCTGCCGCGGGCATCAGCGTGGCGGTCAAGGTCGCCGGTACCCTTAGACCATGACCGACCCGCAGACAGTGCTCACCGAGCGCGTCCAGCAGGCGCTGGCGCACGCGTTCGGCTCCGAGTACGCCGACGCAGATCCGCTGATCCGGCCCTCCCAGTTCGCCGACTTCCAGGCGAACGTCGCGATGAGCCTGGCCAAGCGACTGCGACGCGCGCCGCGGGAGGTCGCCGAGGCCATCGCCGCGGAGCTGTCCGACTTCCCCGGCACGGTCGAGGTCAGCGGTCCCGGCTTTCTCAACATCGCGCTCGACGACTCGTGGATCGAGTCCGAGGCGAGCACGATGCTCGACGACCCGCGCGCGGGCGTCGGCTTCGCCACGCCGCCGCAGACGGTGGTGGTCGACTACTCCGCGCCCAACGCGGCCAAGGAGATGCACGTCGGCCACCTGCGCACTACGATCGTGGGCGACTCGCTGGCCCGCATGCACGAGCACCTCGGCAACACCGTCATCAGACAGAACCACCTCGGCGACTGGGGCACGCCCTTCGGCATGCTCATCGAGCATCTGCTCGACATCGGCGAGGAGGCCGCCGTCGCGCAGCTCGAAGCCGGCATGGGCACCGAGTATTACCAGGCGGCCAGGAGCCAGTTCGACGGCGGCGAGGAGTTCAAGGTCCGCTCGCGCAAGCGGGTGACCATGCTCCAGTCGGGCGACCCGGAGACCCTGCGGCTCTGGCACGTCTTCATGGACGCCACGATCCGCTACTTCAACAAGGTCTACGGCATGCTCGGCGTCACACTCACCGACGCCGACATCGCCGGCGAGAGCATGTACAACCCGATGCTCGAGAAGACCTGCGACGACCTGGAGGCCGCCGGGGTCGCCGTGCTGAGCGAGGGCGCGCTCTGCGTCTTCCCGCCCGGCTTCACCGGCTCCGACGACAAGCCGCTGCCCCTGATCGTCAGGAAGAGCGACGGCGGCTACGGCTACGCCTCCACCGACATGGCGGCGATCCGCTACCGGGTCGACGACCTCAAGTCCGACCGCATGCTCTACGTGGTGGGCGCCGACCAGGCGCTGCACTTCCGCATGGTGTTCGCGGCGGCCAAGCTGGCCGGCTGGCTGCCCGAGACGGCCTCGGCCGAGCACGTCCAGATCGGCATGATGCTGGGCAAGGACGGGCGCCGGTTCAAGACCCGGTCCGGCGAGTCGATCAAGCTGATGGATCTGCTGCAGGAGGCGGTCGACCGGGCCGCTGCGGCCATCGCCGACCGCGGCTACGACGAGACCGCGCGGGCCGAGATCGCGCACGCCGTGGGCATGGGCGCCGTGAAGTACGCCGACCTGTCGGTCAGTCACGACAGCGAATACGTCTTCGACTACGACCGCATGCTCGGCTTCAACGGCAACACCGGCCCCTACATGCAGTACGCGACGGCTCGGATCCGCTCCATCTTCCGCAGAGCGGGCGTGGCACCGGCCGACGCGACCGGCGACATCGTGCTCGGCGAGCCCGCCGAGCGTGCCCTGGCCCTCCACCTGCTGGGCTTCGGCGCACTGGTGGAGCAGGTCGCGGGCCTGTCGGAGCCGCACCGGCTCTGCGCCTTCCTGTTCGAGACCGCCAGCCTCTTCAGCACCTTCTACGAGGAGTGCCCGGTGGCCAAGGACGGGGTCGACGCCGAGACGAAGGCGCACCGGCTCGCTCTCTGCGCGCTGACCCTGCGGGTCCTGGAGACGGGGCTCGATCTGCTCGGCGTCCCGGTGCCCGAGCGCATGTAGCACGTGCGGGCGCGCCTCCACCTGGACGGCGCGCCCCCCGGCTAGGCTTTACGCGGTCATGAACTGAGGCCACTATGGGGGAGTTCTCTGCCTTGAGCACGGACCTGACTGCCGACCCCCAAGCAGCAACCGAGCTGCACCGATATGCCGAGGCGCTGCTGTCTCACCTGGCCGCCAACGGCGCCGCGCCCCCGGCCCCGCCCGACTTTCCCGACAAACCTGGCTACTGGCTGCCACCCGCCGTCGAAGCGCTGGTGGCGATCCTCGCCGGTGACGACCCGCTGGCACCGCTGAGCAAGGCGGCCGGGCGCGACCAGCAGCAGACCGCGCTCTTCTTGGCGCTCGCCCTGGCCGTCGCTGGTCACGGCAGCCGCATCCACGCCTCCTGGCTCGGCACCGCATTCGGCGACCTGTCGCTCGACCAGCCGGTCACCCACGGTCAGCGGGCGCTCTGGCTGGCCGCGGCCAGGGGCGCGTACGGCCCCGCCGGGAAGATCTTCGTGCTCCGCAAGCTCGACGCGGTGGCCGTACCCGAGCACGCGGACGCGGCGCAGTGGACCCAGGCGCTCCTCCCCGGCGAGCCGTCGGTGGTCGTGCCCCCTTCGCTGCTCGACTTCCCGGAGATGGCAGAGATCCCCGAACTCGCCACGCCCGTCCAGGCCGCCGCGCGGCTCGCCCGGCTGCGTGCCCGATGCGCGGAGATCACCTCGGCGAAGCAGGCCGAGCACGACTCCTCCACCCCGCTCACCAACAGCTCCGGCAGCCCCGCCGCCGCGTGGGAGGAGGACGAGCCGCTGGCCGTACTCCGCTCGCTCATCGGACTCGGCGGCCCCGCGGGACCGATGGCCGCGCTGAGCTCGCACCTCCTCGACGACCTGCGCCCCGGCGCCGATCCGCATCTGGCGGCGCTCGCCCTGCACGTGGCGGGCCCGATCCTGCGCGGCGTCGCGGAGGAGCTCGAATCCGACAGCCGGCTCGCGCCGCCCGACACGGTGACCGTGTCACTGCTCGGCCATGACATCGAGCTGCACCCCGAGGGGCCAGACGATGCCTCGCTCGCGGCGGCCGAACGCGAGATCGTGGACCAGGGCACGATGCGGCGACGGCCGCCATGGGCGGCCGTCGCGCTGATCGTGGCGGGGGTCGGTCTGCTCCTCGGAGCGCTGCTGGCAGACGGGCTGGGGGTGCCCGTACTCGCCGCACCGGGGGTGGCACTGCTTGGCCTGGCGGGCTGGCAACTCTGGCGGCGCCGCAAGGCCGTTGAATCGGACGCCCGCTACGTGGCCGCGCAGATCGCCGAGCTCAAGGAGCTGGCCGACGGCGCGGTGTGGGCGCTGCACGGATACGCGCGTGAGGCGGTCACGCGAGCGGAACAGGCCGCGGACGACTCGGCCGAGCTCACCCGGCTGATCCGTCGCGGCCCGCGCGCGGCCTAGGAGCTCTCGATCTCCACGTGGGCCGGCGCGAGCAGGAACACGCGGTCGGCGATGCGCTCGATCCGACCCTCACAGCCATAGGCGAGGCCGGCCGCGAAGTCGACCATCCTGGTCGCCTCCGGCATCGGCATGCCCGTCACGTCCATGATCACCGTCTGGCCATCACGGAAGTGCTGCCCGATCATCGGCGCGTCGTTGTACTTGAGCGGCTGAACCATCACGATTCGTGACGAGTCGGCGGTCGAACGCCAGCGCCTCGCCGCCCGCTCCGTCGCCGGCATGTACTCCTCTTCGTACTGCTCGTCGTCGTAGCCGTCGTCGTAGTGGTCGATCCCGCCCAGGCCAAGGTAGCTCACCACCTTGCGCACTGCCCCCATCGGCTTGTCCTTTCCTCAGGAACTCACCTCAATCGGCACGTCCCACCATTGGACGTTAACCGACGACGAGAAGTTCGCCGTGCGACACGCCCACAACTAATTCCATTTTGTACGGCTAGCGGCCAGGTATCACCTGGATATCTCTCCCCCGATAGCCTCGATACATGCGCGTGTTCACTGTAGATGCCTTCACCGACACTTCTTTCCGGGGCAATCCGGCCGCGGTGTGCCTGCTGGACTCGCCCTCTCCCGAGTCATGGATGCAGGCAGTCGCCACGGAGATGAACCTGTCGGAGACCGCCTTCCTGCTCGGCGATTCGCTACGCTGGTTCACCCCCGCGGTCGAGGTCTCCCTCTGCGGCCACGCCACGCTGGCCACCGCACATGTGCTCTATTCCACAGGTGCGGCCGGCGGTCAGCTCGAATTCAGTACGGCGAGCGGAACTCTCACCGTGAATCGCATGGCCAACGGCATGATCACGATGGATTTCCCGGCGAAGGAAGTGTCACCGGCGGCCGTTCCCGACGGGTTGGAAAATGCACTCGGAGCTGCACCGGTGCAGGTCGGGAGGAGCAATCTCGACCTGGTGGTGGAGCTGGAATCGGAGGCGGCGATACGTTCACTCGCACCCGACATCGCGGCACTGGCCACCATCGAGGCCCGTGGCGTGATCGTCACGGCGCGGGGCTCATCGACCGACTTCGTCTCCCGCTTCTTCGCCCCGAACGTGGGGGTGCCGGAGGACCCGGTGACGGGCTCGGCACACTGCGCGCTGGCCCCTTATTGGGGGCAGCGGCTGGGACGGGACACCATGGTGGGCGCGCAACTGTCGGCCAGGGGCGGGCTTGTGCACGTGCGGTTGGACGGGGACCGCGTACACCTGGCCGGGCGAGCGGTCACGGTGCTGTCTGGGGAACTGCACGTCTGACGGGATGAGCGGACCCTGGATGTTGGACGGGGGAACTGTACTTTGACCGGACCGCACGTGCGGTGCGATGGGACGACCGTCGTCCAGGGCTGGCGGAGGAACGGGTCTGAGGCCGCCGCCTACGTCCGGAAGCGCCAATTAGTCGTACGCCTTAGTCGTACGTCGGCGAGAGCGCCCAGCTCGCGAGCAGTTGCACCGCCGCCTCGGTGGCGCTGCCCGCGACCGGCACGAGCACGATCAGCCGCTGCCGGGAGTCCCCGGCAGGGACGAAGTGCTCATAGGTGAAGCTCACGATGCCCAGGGCGGGGTGCCGGAAGCTTTTCACCCCATGTGTGCGCATGCTGACGTCACCGCCACCCCATAGCGCGCGAAACGTCGCACTCTTCTCACGCAGCTCGCGGATCAGCCCGGCCAGCTCGGTGTCCTCCCGATACCTCCCGAACGTGACCCGCAACTGCCCGGCGGTCTCGGCGGCGACCTGGTCCCAGTCCACGTACAGGTTCTTGCCGTCTGGGGTCAGGAAAGCCTCCGGGCCAGGTTGGGACGGCCCTCGTCGAACCTGAACAGGCGCGCGGCCACGGCGTTGGCCACCAGGACGTCGAACCGGTCGTTGATCACCATGGCGGGCGTGCGGATCAGATCCAGCATGCCGACCAGTTCCGGCCGGGCGACGTCGGCGGCGGGCGCCGCGCGCCGCCGCTCCCGTACGGGACCGGCCAGGGTACGCAGGTGCGCGCGCTCCACGTCGTCGAGGCGCAGGGCGGCGCCGATGGCGTCGAGAACCTCGGGTGACGGATGCGCGGCTCGCCCCTGCTCCAGCCGCTGGTAGTACTCGGCGCTGATCCCGGCGAGCTGCGCGACCTCCTCGCGGCGCAGCCCCGCCACCCGGCGCCGCCCCAGCCCCCTGATCCCGACGCTCTCCGGCGTGACCCGCTCCCTACGTGATCGCAGGAAACCCGCCAGCTCCTGTCGTTCTCCCACGAAACCCAGTATGTCGGCTTCCTCCACCGCGAAGGGTGGCCCTGCCAGTACCCGGATCCACGGGGCCTGGGACACCCGCCGAAGCCCCTGGCAGGCTTCCACCCCATCAGACCGGGAGAAGGAGAACCCCACGATGTGCCACGACCTCGACAGTAAGCCCCCGGCCGCTCCCGCCGTCACCGGAGGGGTGGCCGAGCACGGGCCGCTGGAACTCGCCGTCGCCGACGGCAACCGCTTCCTGGTCTACCGGGCGGCCGCGGAAGTCCCCAACGGCAACAACGTGCTGCTGATGCCCGATGTGCGGGGTTTCCACCCGTTCTACGCGCGCCTGGCCCAGCGGTTCGCCGAGGCCGGCTTCCACACCCTGGTGATGGACTACTACGGCCGCAGCGCCGGCATCGCTCCCCGGGACGAAGCGTTCGACGGGTACGCCCACATGGCCCTGCTCGAACCGCAACACGTCGAACTCGACGCCTCCACCGCCGCGGAGACGATCCGCGGCTGGCACCCCGGCCCGTTGTTCAGTGTCGGTTTCTGCCTCGGCGGCGGCTACTCCTGGCGGCTGGCCTCGGCCGGGCTCGGCCTGGCCGGAGCCGTCGGCTTCTACGGGCCGCCACGTTTCGTCGGCGACCGCGCGGGCCAGCCGTCCGCACCCCTGCTCATGCTGCTCGCGGGAGACGACGTGGCCACTAGTCCGGAGGAGTACGCGACGCTGACCGGCGAGTTCGACCGGGCTGGCAAGCCGTACGAGAAGCACGTGTACGACGGCGCCCCGCACTCGTTCTTCGACGACTCCTACGAGCAGTGGCAGGACGCCTGCACCGACGCCTGGCACCGCATCCTCGCCTTCACCTCCTACCACGGCGTCGCGCTGTGAACGAGCGCTACGAACGCGGCCTCGCGCGGCAGGCAGAGCTCGGCCCCGGCGCAATCCGTACGCGGGCGTACGACGCGCTCGCGGACACCTGGCCGGGCGAGCGGTCACGGGTGCTGACGGGGGGAGCTGCACGTCTGACGGGATGAGTGGGCTGTTGGCAGGGACCCGCACGCTTGACGGGACCTGCAATTTGACGGGACCGACTTGCCGAGCCCGTATCGCGGGTATCCGGGGACCGCTGTGACGACGTCCGTACCGGGCGGACCTCAGCCAGAGGCACTGTGACGACGTCGGTGCAGCTCCCGCACCTGGGCCGCAAGCTCCGACACCGGCCCCTCCACCACAGCACCCGGAACGACCTGCTGGATCGGCAGTGTCCGCACCGGCGGCGCGGGAACGCCCAACTCGGCGAGCCACCCGGCAAGCTGCTCCGACGAACTCGCGTACACGATGCGCCCCAACCCGACCCACCCGTGCGCGGCCGCACACATCGGGCAGTGCTCTCCAGAGGTGTAAACGGTCGCGGCCGCCCTTTCCTCAACCGTCATATGCGCTGCGGCCCACCGAGCCAGCTCGAACTCCGGATGCCGGGTATTGTCGCCTGCGGCCACGCGGTTGTGATCCTCAGCGAGCACGATCCCATCAGCGGACACGAGCACGGACCCGAACGGCTCATCTCCCACCTCCAGTGCCTCGGTCGCCAACTCCACACATCGCCGCAGGTGCCGCAGATCGTTTTCGGTCGTCACAGCGCCTCTCCCGGAATTCTGATCTTCAAGTTCCATGCTAGGGCTTCGGGATGTGACCCCTCTCAGCGCATCAGTGTCAGCTCACGAGGCCAGGGCGGCGGCCGCCTACCTGGCGGGGCTGCGCACGTCGTCGCGGGCGTTCAACACCGAGAAGACCTGCGCCCGCCTTGTACTTGTCGCACTGCCTGGGTCACGGCGCGGCTATCACCACAACCGCTGCCCGAGGCCGGCGGAGAAAACGAGCTTGAGGCCCGCCTACGTCCGGAAGCGCCCCTAAGTCGTATGCCGGCGAGAGCGCCCGGCTCGCCAGCAGCCGCACCCTCCCGCCTCAGTGGCGCGACCTCCTCGCGGCGCAGTCCCGCCACTCGGCGCCGCCCCAGCTCCTTGATCCCGACGCTCTTCGGCTGGCGTGACCCGCTCCCTACGGGACCGCAGGAAGCCCGCAAGCTCGTGTCGTTTCCCACAACCTAGTGGCGCAGCAGATCGGGTTTGCCCTGTTCGCGCGCTACGCCGACGGGATCTCGTCTCGGTCGGCATGATCACTTGACGCTCCTCAGGTGGCTGAGCGGGTTCGCGTACGGAGTCCACCACTCCACCGACGACGGGAACCCATGGTCCGCCGAAACGTTCTAACGTGCAGACCGACCCGAGGAGATCTGCGTTGAACGACCTGTTCCAGTACCTCCCATTGCTGTTCGTGGCATTTGGATTGGTGCTCATTCTGGTTTCGATCAGAGGGATCATCAACGGCAGGCGATTCGTACAGCAGGCGCAGCGAGTGCAAGGCGTGGTCAGCGACGTCCGGACCAGGTTCACGGGACGAGGCGAGCACTTGCGGGCAAACCAGTGGCCGGTCCTGACCTTCACGACCCTGGAGGGACGAGAGATCACTACCGAGGCGGCGACCACCTCCAACCTCGGCACCGGCGACGAGACCGAGGTGCTCTACGACCCGCAGGACCCGACCACGGCCATGCCCGCGGAGAACACCGGCGGCAGCTACGGCGGCATAGTCGCCGGGCTCATCGCGATCGTGATCGGCGTGGTCTTCTTCTTCGGCGTCTGGGACGGCTTCGGCTTCTGGGGCGGCGGTAGTACGAGTGGGTGCGAGCTCCAGCGCCCCGATGGCTCCGTCGAGAGCGTCGCCTGCCCGCCCGGCCTTGGGATCGGCGGATGACCGGCCTCCAGGCGGTGGGCGGCTAGTGCCGTGCCAGGCTACGTTTGTCCTCTTGATGATCCTGCGTAGGCGCTCGTTTTGGGTGCGGCGGTTGCGCCAGGCGATGTAACGGCGGAGCATGCTGCCCTGCTCACGGTGGGAAGCGTGGTCGGTGCCGTTGAGAGTGAACTCGTGCAGCGCGGTGAACTGGGCTTCAATCCGGTTCAGCTCCCCGGGCGGCCGCGCGGGCAGGCGTCGGACTTCTTGGTGCCCGGTTGAAGGAGCCTGAGCGACGGCTGCCAACGTGGGACCTGCTTCCGCCCATTGCCAGGCCGGCGTGTCGGTCGTCGATGGGATATTGAGCATCTCCGTCGTCGACGACGGGCCGGGGCAGCGACGCCTGCCGGGTGAGGTGGGCCGACACGGACTCGCGGGTATGCGTGAACGGGCCACGCTGTACGGCGGCACCTTCGAGGCCGGACCTCTGCCGGGGAACGGGTTCGGCGTGTACGCATCATGGGAGATCGCTTGACTGCCCCAGCTCACGCCGGCCATCAGAGATCCCGACGCACAGCTCCACTGACCGTCCCGGTTATCTAGGGCGCCGAGAAGGCGTCAGGCATGTGAGGCAAGTGGGCTCCCGAGGAACATGCCGGACAGGTTATCTGGGGTTGTCAGGCATGTTGGTCACCTGTGGAACCCCTTCTCTTGACAACGATCTCCCTCAGTGCCCGGTCGTACGCGTCGTACGTCAGCGTCGCCGCAGTCACGTTGGCCTCTGGCAGCCATCGGGTACCATGCCGTTGGCCAGCGTGGGAGGCCATCGGCCACTCGAGTTCGCCCGCCGCCGCTTCGCCGCCTGACGGCTCGTATCAAGCAGGCAGGACGAGGGACGGTCTTTCGAGCAGGCTTCTCAGCCCTGCGGGCTCAGGCCCGCCACGGCCAGCCGGAACAGCCGGTCCGCACGGGCCGCCGGGTCAGGGTGGTGCTCCGTCGCGAGGACGACGCCCACGATCAGCGCGATCAGGTCGGCGACGGTGACGCCCTCCGCCACCGCCCCGTCCTGCACGGCGCGCTGCAGCAGAGGGTTCCCCGCCTCTGTCATCATCGCCGAGCAGGTGTTCTCGTGTACGGGGTCGGGCTCGGCCCCGTCGTAGGCCAGCGCCGCCGCCAGCCCTCGGGCCGCGACGCAGTAGGCGACGACGTCACTGAGCCATTCCAGGAGCGCGTCACGGCTGTCACCCTTGCCTGTTAGCTCGCGGGCGCGGGTGGCCAGGGCCTCGATGCGCTGATGGGAGACCGCCTCCAGCAGCGCCCGGCGGGTCGGGAAGTGGCGGCGTACGGTGGCCGAGCCGACCCCCGCGATGCGCGCGATCTGTTCCAGGGAGGCGCCGGCCCCGTACGCGGCGACCTCCTCCTCGGCCACGGCGAGGATGCGCGCGTAGTTGCGCCGGGCGTCCGCGCGCTGGCGGTCGGGCATGGGCGTCATCTCCAGGGTTGCTAAATGGCGGGACCCGCCATATCGTATCGCACAGAAAACGGCGGCCCCCGCCGTTTATAGCGTTGAGGAGCACCATGTCTGCAGATTCCGCACCCGTCCTGGTCACCGGCGCCACCGGCAGGCAGGGCGGCGCCACCGCCCGAGCCCTGCTCGCTGCAGGCGTTCCCGTACGCGCCCTGGTGCGTTACCCCGACACCGAGCGAGCCAAGGCCGTCGAGGCACTAGGCGCCGATCTGGTCACCGGTGATCTCCACGATCGCGATTCGGTGGTGCGGGCCGCCAAGGGTGTCCGCGCCGTCTTCTCTGTTCAGATGCCCGCCCTGGCCGCCAAAGGTTTCGATTTCGACGGAGAGGTGGCCCAGGCCGTCAACCTCATCGAAGGCGCGCAGGCTGCGGGAGTGCCGCAGTTCGTACACACGTCCACCAGTGGCGCCGGTCAGCACACCGAGGCTCCTGGCTGGATCGCAGGCCGCTGGGGCTCCTTGGACGCCAGCCTGGGAGCCAAGAGCACGATCCAGGACCGGGTTCGCGCGGCTGGCTTCTCCCGCTGGACGATCCTCAAGCCGGGCTTCTTCATGGAGAACTTCCTGCCGTCCATGGCTTTCCTGTTCCCGCGGGGCGTTGAAGGCGGTCTGGTGAGCGTCGTGAAGCCGGACACACGGCTCTCCCTCGCCGCGGTGGACGACATCGGCAGGGCAGCCGCCGCAGCCATCGCCGAGCCGGAGCGGTTCCACGGGGTCGAGCTGGAGCTGGCAAGTGACTACCTGTCGATGACGGAGATCGCCGAGGTCCTCTCCCGCGCGCTGGGCACGCACCTGTCCGCGCCGGACATGACCGAGGAGCAGGCACTCGCCGCCGGAATGCCGGCGATGGGCGCCTCACACGAGTGGATGAACATAGCCGGCCAGCCGGCCCGCCCGCAGTACGCCAGGGAGCTCGGCCTTTCGCTCACCAGCTTCGAGGAATGGGCTCAGCAGCACCTGCGGGCCGCGGCTTGATACAGAGGGGGCGGCCGGCTGCGATGGTCATCCCAGACCTGGTCCTCATCTCTGCCCGGGCCATCGTCTTGCTGATCTCAGCCCCCTCTCTCTGTCAAGATGGCCCGCTACGCCTGGCTGCTGCGCACCTACCAGCCTTACGTACCTGACACGCCTTTAAGCAGCTGACCAGCTATTTCGCTTGGCAACCCAAGATAAACCGAGCTCACACCGATGACCAGAAATCCCAGCGCACAGCTCCACTGCCGCCCTGGCGGCTCGGTGGTATCCCATCCAGTGGTGGACAACAATCGGTGTGTGTTTCCTACGGGGGCGCACAGGGCTTAGCGGATGGGAAACTACACCGCTCCGCGGGACGTCATTCTGCCCTTCCGCACGCCCGAACCCCCGAAACGACCCGGAACGCAAAAGAAGGGCCCACGCGCCACGCGCAGGGCCCCGAAACGCGAAAAGGGCCCCACGCGTCATGCGTGGAGCCCTTTCTGCAACCAAAGATTGTCCGGCGGTGACCTACT
>NZ_JBITKE010000026.1:0-64772 GCF_044460705.1 Nonomuraea sp. NPDC050022 | reverse complement strand
GTTAGCCGGTCGCCTCCACTACATCGCCACTAGTAGGACTCCCTTCGAAATACCCTTATCAGCACCACACGGGCGCAATTCACCTGCACCACCAGCCTCACAATCGAACACATTATCGTCCGGTCCAGGTCGCCGCGATGGAAACCCAACCCCGATATCCGGCGGGGCCGTAGCGTGGTCTACAACCTGCATGCGCATTTGGTCTTCACGCCCAAGTACCGGCGCAACGTGTTCACCGACGAGATCCTGCGCCGCTGCGAAGACATCATGATCGAGGTGTGCGACAGCTTCGGTGCCACGCTGGTGGAGTTCAACGGCGAATACGACCATGTCCACCTGCTTGTGCACTATCCGCCCAAGGTGGCGCTCTCGACTCTGGTCAACTCTCTTAAGGGCGTCTCGGCGCGGCTCCTGCGCAAGGAGTTCCCGGTCCACATCCGCCGGTATCTGTGGGGCGGCCATTTCTGGTCCCCCTCGTATTTCGCCGCGTCCTGCGGCGGGGCACCCCTGTCGATCATCAAGGAGTACATCGAGAATCAGAAGCGGCCAGGCTGAGCTGCCCACAGAGACCGACTGTCAGAGCACCGCTCGGGCCTGGAGGCCCTCCCGTGCTGTCGTTTCCTCCCGGGCGTAAACGCCCGGGGTTCCACGCCAGATCACGCTGAAGTTCCGTCGTGAAGGTGACCAGCGAGAACCGCGGCGGGTGAACTGCTCCGCCTGCTCCAAGCGCCGAAGTCCTTCGGCAGCGTGCGTTCCTCCGGGAAGACGCCGGCATGTGTGTGCGGCCTGCGCGGAGGACGGCGTCGTCCGCGGACCACGTTTCACCGCCCGCTCACCGTGAACAGACCGTGTGCGCCTGCCTCGGCTTGACGCGTGTGGTCCACCACCGGGTAGGTGCCCGCTTCCGGGAAGACCAGCTCGGCGAAGCCGCCCTGCGCTGGTGCCAGGTCGAGCACCTGCGCACCGCCTGGGTCGTC
This sequence comes from Nonomuraea sp. NPDC050022, assembly GCF_044460705.1. Lineage (NCBI taxonomy): Bacteria > Bacillati > Actinomycetota > Actinomycetes > Streptosporangiales > Streptosporangiaceae > Nonomuraea > Nonomuraea sp. NPDC050022. Next base: position 63,795 of record NZ_JBITKE010000026.1, on the reverse strand, counting down.
GGCCCGCAGCACGTAGGCGCCCTCCTTGTAGACGGTGTCGAACGGCGCGCCCACCACGTGCAGCGCCGTACCCGAGCCGGGACCGGCGGCCACCGCCCAGATCCGGACCCGCTCTCCGGCCTTGGCCTGCAGCGGGGCGTGGTCGTAGCCGGCCGCGGCGCCGTTGAACATCCAGCCATCAGGCTCGCCCTGCCGGATCTTGGCGACCTGGGGGTCGGTGCCGGGCTCGCCGAGGTACAGCTCGCCCTGGACCAGGAGGTACTCGCGGTCTGCCTTCGACAGGTCGGGCGGGTCGATGATGACCGCGCCGTACATGCCGTTGGTGATGTGCTGGGTCATCGGCATGGTCGAGCAGTGATACAGCCCCGCCCCGGCGAAGGCGGCACGGCAGTGCCAGCAGAGGTACCCCCAGGTTGAGTGCCACGAGCCGGAGTGCCCAACCGCGCTCCAGCAGTTCCGCGTTCTGTTTGAACCGGGTCGGCCCGCCGCCCAGCACCGCGGGCAGCAGGTGCAGCAACGAGCCCGACAGCACCTGGCCGACGAACCCGACCAGCACCAGCGGCAGCAACGGGTCCAGAGCCGCGGCGACCTCGTGGGCCGGGCGCGTGGCCACGATGACCAGGTCGGCGGCAAGCGCCACCTCGAACCAGACGATCGCCGCCCCGAGCGTCCATGCCGCGCCGGTGTGGGGCCGCCTGCGCCGCAGCGCGTCGGCCAGCGGCGCGAGCACGGCCGGCCCGCCGGCCGCGTACGCGACCAGCCCCGCCAGCGCCACCCACCGCCAGCCCGCCAGCAGCCCGCCGACGGCCACCGCCAGACCTGGAGCAGCCAGCCGCAAGCCCACGCGTGACGCCCGCCGCGTGCCGTCCGACATGCGGGTCCGCAGGACCGTCGGCCAGAGCGTGAACAGCGTGCCGAGCACGGTCAGGCCGATCCATCCCAGCAGGTTCACCTCGGCATGGGCGGCGTGCAGCCGCTGCCACCGCCACCATCCCGGCCCCGGCCAGGCGCGCGCCCGCAGCGGCCAGCGCCGGCGCCGCGTACCCCCACCGGCGGCGCAGCGCGACCGCGCGCTCAAGCGCGATCAGCGTGCCGAGGAAGCCGAGCGCCATCAGCGGCCCGTGCTGCTCGGTGAACGACATCGGCGCCGGAATCTCGCCGATCAGCAGCGCAAGCCCACCGACAGCCCCGGCGGCCAGCGCCACGGCTGCGCCGGCCAGCAGTGGCATCCGCCGCCAGGCCACCGGCCGCCCCGATCGCCTCTGTCGCCCCTGTCGTAGTGCCTGGGGCCGCGTGCCGGGGATCTGCAGTTTCGGCACCGTCTGTCACGCCCTCCGGCGCGTGGCCGGAGTCGTCCTGCGAGAACGGCCGTGGGCGGGGACGCATACCCCTGCCCGGATGCCGTTCTCACCCGCGAGCGAGGGTCGCGCCGGCTCACGCATGGCGGGCCCCGCAACGGTCGAGGACCTCGAACACGGGACGGCGGGGCACGCGCGGGACCAGCGGGCCGTACCCGAACCTCATCAGCATCTGCACGTGCCCGAACGGCTCGGCCCGGTCGCCGCGGTGCTGCGGCGGGCGCAGGTCGAGCGGCTGGCTGAACATCGACGCCGCCACACCGTGCGCGGTCGCGGTGAGCAGAACCCGCTGCAGCGCCTGCCCGGCGCGCAGCCAGTCGCGCGGACCGTCGCCCCGGGTGAACAGGGTGGCGAGCTGCGGATCCGCTTCGAAGTCCGCGGTTTCGCCGGGCACGTCGTACGTCCTGCGCGCGTCGCTCAGGTCGAAGTCGCGCATGGGCAGCTCGCGGTGCCTCGGACGAGGGCCGAAGGCGTCCTTGGGCACGCCATCGGAGCACGTCCCCGGGCGGGTCCAGCGGGCCAGCTCGGCACGGTAGGACTCGTCGTCGGCAAGTGTGCTGTCGGCCATGGCCACCAGGTCCAGAACCCGCTGTGCGGTCCGCCCCTTGACCAGGGCCAGCGTGGCGCCCTCGTCGTGAGCCGCGGCGACCAGATCGACCACCACGTCCCTGGGCAGCGGGCGGCCGTCGAAGGGGAAGCGGTTGGTACGCCGGTGCGGAATCATGTCATACAACAGCCGCTCATCCGCATCGGGTGGGCCGCCGGGTCTCGCGTGCACGGTGGCCAGCAGATCGGGCCGGTCGCCGGGGTCGGGCAGCGGCAGTACTTGGGGGTTGTGCTCGGTCATCCGGATCGCCAGCCGCAGGTTGAACAGCGCCGCCCCGCAGCTGATGCCGAGCCCGCGCCCCAGCGGGTCGGTGACGGCGAGCAGCCGCTCGAGATCGGCGTACAGGTCCATGGTCGCGTCGTTGACGCGGCAAAAGCGCCACGGCTGGGTGTTGTGCACCGAAGGCGCCGCGACGGCGGCAGCGACGAGCTTACGCACGCCGGACCGCGTCGCGAACGGCTTGCCCTCAGGCACAGAGGTAACAGCGGACATGGACCCAAGATCCCGTACGCCGTCGTATTCGCGGCAGGGACCAAAGTCCCTGGGGACACGTCCAATGGACCGTTTCCGTCTGCGACCCGGCCACGATGATCGACAACCCGATCGTGAGCGGCACGAACAGGAAGTAGTAAGGCCTGCCTGTCCCAGGCCGTCGGGATCAGCGTCGAGCCTGGTCAGGTGGAGGGAGCTCGGGCCAAGCTGAAGCGGCCGGCCGAGCGGGGGTGGCTGCGCAGCCGTCCTCCATGACCAACCACGAGATCACCCGATGACAGATGATCACTCGTCATGATCTCCCGCCGTCACCTGCGCGAGTACCCCAGACCGAGCTCACACCAGCCAGGTTGGAACTAGGCCATTCTGGCCAATGACGGGTCCGATCGAGATCACTGGGCCGGCCAAACCTGCGACCGTAGAGGAGGCTCGCGGTGCTCACCACGCCGGGAGATCCGTTCGGCTCTTCGTGAGGGCAGTGCAGAGCGTCTGGTCTCCGCGCGGCGATGCTCGCTGCCGCAGCGCGCCGGCCGGATCGCCGTCGTCGTCAGGATGACCAAGGCAGCGGCGGCGCGTCCGTCGCCGATCGCCGTCACCTTCGCGGTGCTGTCCTACGCCGGAACGGTCACGATCAGCCTCATCGCCGACCCCGACCCCGACCCCGACCCCGACCCCGACCCCGACGCCGTGCCTGACCTGCCATGCCTCACCAACGCCCTTCGCGGTCAGGTAGCCGCAACCGCTCCACCGAATGTGACGAGTCCATAGCCCACCGGCGCCCGGGCTCGCGGGGTGCCACCTTCTTCCACGCGGCTGCGGCAGGCATCCAGGGCCGGCCGGTCACCGTCCGGGTGCGTCCTCTGGTCGCCCGTCGACCGGTTCAGGTCGCGGGCAGGGCGGTGGCCAGCAGGACGACGCCGAGCGATCCCACCAAGGCCGTCACCGCCAGCGCGCGGGCGAGCCTGGGGCGGGCTGTGCTGCTGGCCCAGCCGTGCAGGGCGGCCGCGGCCATGACGGCGCAGAACAGCAGCAGCTTGGCGGCCAGGATCCGGCCATAGCCGGGGTCGGTGAGCGAGGCCCAGGTGACGCCCTTGCGCCAGGCGAGGGCCACGCCGGTGCCGAGTTGGACGGGCAGGAGCGCCGCTGCGGTGATGATTCCGAAACGTCGGCCTACTGCGGTCAGCATCTTGGCTCGCCGCTGCTCCTCCAAGAGACGGCGGGCCAAGGGCAGCACCACGAGCGACACCGTGATCTGCCCGCCGACCCACAGCGCCGCGGACAGCACGTGCAGAAACCGGACTATCGACCACCACGTCATTTCGTGCTCACCTTGACCTCCTGCCCGCTACCTCGGTCTGGCGCACACCCGATGGGCCGGATCCTGTACTTCCACGTACTACGCCACCGAGGTGAGGCGCCGCGACGCCGTCAGGCGGACCACCGTTGTCGTCAGCAGCACCGTCAGGGCCGAGGCGGCTGCCAGCAGCCCCAAGCCCAGGCCGTAGGAACCGAGTTCGCCGAAGACGAAGCCCATCAGCAGAGGCGGCACGAACCCGCCCAGGCCGCCTGCGGCGCCGACCAGCCCCGTGACCGTGCCGACCTTGTCGGCCGGCGCGGCCTGGGCGACCAGGGCGAAAGTGGCGCCGCTGCCCGCGCCGAGCGCGGCTGCCATGGTCAGGAAGGCGATGGTGCCTACCGGCATCAGGCCGGGCGTGAGGGCTTGGATCGCGGCCATGACAGCGATCACGGCGAACACTCCGGTCAGCACTGGGATCGAGCCGATCCGGTCGGAGAGCCAACCGCCGATCGGCCGCATCACGACGGCCAGGACGACGAATCCGGCCATACGGTTGGCGGCATCGGCCTGGTCGAGTCCGTAGCCGGTCTGCAGGTAGGCGGGCAGGTAGACGGAGAAGGCGACGTAGCCGCCGAACGCCACCGCATACAGCGCGCAGGCCTGCCAGGTGATCGCCAGTTTGGCGGTGGCGGCGAGCCGTCCCAGCAGCGGCTGCGCCGCCACGGTGCGCCCCGGCGCGTCGCGCATGAACAGCCAGGCGACGGCGGCGTAGACGGCCAGCGCGATCGCGGTGATGAGGAAGGGGGTGGCCGAGCCGCCGGCCTTGACGAGGTTCACCGTGGTCAAGGCGCTGATCGCGGTGCCGCCCATGCCGGCGCCGAAGATGCCGATCGCCAGGCCGCGGCGGTGCGGCGGGAACCAGGCGTTCACAAACGGCACCCCGACGGCGAACACTGTTCCGCCGATGCCCAGGAAGAACCCGCCGAACAGCAGCATCGGCAGCGAGCTCTGCCCGGCCAGGCCGATGAACAGGACGGGCACGATGGTGGCGGCCGAGATGAGCGGGAACATCACCCGGCCGCCGAAGCGGTCGGTGAGCGCGCCCACGGGAATCCGCCCCAGCGAGCCGACGATCACGGGGACCGCGACCAGCAGGGCTTGCTGCGCGGCCGACAGGCCGAGCAGTTCCTTGAACCGCGGTCCGAGCGGGCTGAGCAGCGCCCAGGCCCAGAAGTTCAGTGCGAAGCCGAGTGTTGCCAAGCCGAGCATCAACGCGGGTTCGCGGCCGAAGGTGGCCGGTTCCTTCTTATCGGTCATTGTCATCTTTCCTCATGGCAGTCAGCAGTGGGGTGCGAGGGCGCCGTTGGTTACATCCCAGCTCAGAAACCTGAACGGGAGGTACTGACCAAGGTCCCAAGTGCGGAGGGCTTCCGGTCCGGCTCTGTGATGGGGGCGCGTTCGCGGGGAACGCCGGTCGCACCCAAGCGGAGACGCGTGTGGAAGTCTTCGACAGCGGCGAGCATGCCGTTGATCGTGCGGGGGGCGTAGCGGCCGTCCAGCTGACCGTGGTAGGCGTGTGCTGTGCGAACAGCCGCGATCGTGTCGGCCAGCGGCTCGCCCGCCAGCAGCCCGCGGGCCGAGGCCGTCGCGACCCAGGCCAGGTAGCCGCGTACACGGCGGAGGTAGACGGCTCTGCTGGAGATGGCCAGCGGGGAGTCGGCCAGCGCGGCGGCGTACGCGGTCAGCATCCCGTCGTAGGGGGCCGGCACGTCGTGCCGGACCCGGCGCAGCGGCTGAGCCTGGTGTGATGCGCCGTTGGCCGGTGCGGTCATGTCGGTGGTCCCAGCAGGATGTGGTCCACGACATCGGCGGCCGAGTGGTCGCCAGGCAGGCCGTGGAGGAAGGCGGTGTCCTGGCCCAGGGTGAGCAGGGCGGGTTCGTGGTAGCCGTCGCTGCGGTGCTGGCCCAGGCCGATGGCGGCGGTCAGGCCGTTGCACAGACATTGGCGGCCCGCGGCCTCCTCGGCGGGTCTGCCCTTGCGGGCGTAGGTGCCGACGGGTTCGGCAGGGCAGCGGTAGCCGATCGCGCCCTCGGGTTTGACGTATGGGGTGCGCAGGTAGCCCAGGTCGCACAGGCGGGGCCGCTGTGCGTAAACGCCGCTCTCGGACACGGTGCCGGGTACGTGGGCGACCTTGAACGGGAAGCCGGTGGGCGAGGCGCGCGGGTCGTTGCGGACCTCCAGTGCGCCACCGGCGGCCTGGCGCAGCAGGCGGCGCCTGAGCTCGTCGTCGAGCCCGGATTCGCGGCACAGCGCGAACGCCGAGCCGACCTGGATGCCGGTGGCCCCCGCGGCCAGTGCGCGGGCGAGCCCGTCGGATGTGCCGTAGCCGCCGGCCAGCCAGAATGGCAGTCCGAGGGCGGCGACCTTGCCGGTGTCGGCTTCGTCACGCGGCCCGTAGACGGGTTCACCGTCCTGGTCCAACCGCAGGCGGCCGCGTGGCGGTGCGCTGTGACCGCCGGCCACCGGCGTCTCCAGGACGAACCCGTCGGGCCGCGTCCGCGGGGACCGGGCCAGGTAAGCGGCCAGCACGTGGGAGGAGACGATCGCCAGCAGGTCGGGCCGCCGCAGCGGCTCAGCGGGGCGGGGCAGCAGCGCGGCCGGGTCGAGGCCGATCGTGTGCCGGGTGTCGTCGGCGCCGGCCACGGCGACGGTGATCTCGGCCGGACGGTGTGCGACGAAGGCGTCGAGCAGGGACGGGATCTCGGCCGGGATGCCGGCGCCCATGAGCACGTAGTCGGCTCCGGCCAGTATCGCCCCGTACACGGCGGCCGGCGTAGCGAGCTGGATCTTCTCCAGGTAGTTGATGCCGATCGGGCCGTCGTGGCCCTGCTTGGCGAGGAAGACCTCGGCGAAGTTGGCGACCACGGCCAGTTCGTCGCGGGCGCGGTTGGGCCGCAGCCCGAGCCGGGGCACCGGCCGGTACGGAACGTCCGGCGCGATCCCGCCGGGCACGAAGTAGCGGCTCAGCACGCGTTCGGCGAGCGCGGGCGCCGGGAAGCAGGCCAGTGCCCGGCGCAGGTCCCCGCCGGGATCGCCGCGCTGCAGCCGGCGGGCCAGAGTGACGTCCAGCGCGGTGCCCGACACCACGCCGAGCTGCCCGGCGCGGGCGACCGCGCGGGCCAGCCGCCACCCGGACACTCCGACGCCCATGCCGCCCTGGATCAGGACGGGGGGCGGGGCCTCAGACACGCCGGGCCCGGAGTGTGCCTGCAGCGGCACCGCCGCCGCTCGGACAACGCTCATGTCTTCTCCTTGTACCTGCGCACGCTGAGGGGGGTGCGCCGCCGGTAGACGACGTAGGGCCGCCACAGGTACGCGATCGGCGCCGACCAGACGTGGACGAGCCGGGTGAACGGCCAGATCGCGGCGAGCAGCCAGGCCGACATCGCGTGCAGTTGGAAGATCAGCGGCACGTCCGCCATCAGGCCGGGGTCGGGGCGGAAGGTCAGGACGCCGCGGAACCAGATCGCGATGGTGGCGCGGTAGTCGTAGCCGCCGCCGAGCAGGTTCTTGCCCATGGTCGCGGTCATGCCGAGCAGGATCACCGCAGTCAGGACGAGGAACAGGACCTTGTCGGCGGGGGTGGTGGTGCGGCGCACCCGCGGGCTGGTGAAGCGACGGGCCAGCAGCAAGGCCAGGCCCGCGACCACCATGAGCCCGGCCACGGTGCCGGCGCTGACCGACACCAGGTGGTAGATGTGCTCGTCGACGCCGACCGCCTCGGTCAGGCTCTTCGGGACGAGCAGGCCGAGCACGTGGCCGCCGATGGCGGCGAACGCGCCGAGGTGGAACAGCGGCGAGCCGAGTCGCAGCAGCCGGCTCTCCAGTACCTGGGTAGTACGCGTCGTCCAGCCGAACTGGTCGACGCGCCAGCGCCAGACGTGACCGACGACGAAGATCGTCAAAGCGATGTAGGGCACGACCACCCAGAGCGCGACGCTCACGGCCGCACCTCCCCTTCGTGCAAAGGCGGACCGAACGGGGCCAGTCCGACCTCCTCGGCGGGCGGCCCGGCCAGCGCCAGGTCGGCGACGGCGGCGCGCTCGGACTCCGACAGGCTGGGCAGCTCCGCGCACAGCGCGTCCAGGACGAGCGAGTAGGACGACCCGGTCTCGTGCAGCGCGGTGCGGATCAGCTCCAGACCCTTGCGGTGCTGGCGCAGCGCCGCCTCGCCGGTGGCAGGACCGGCCAGGGCGGCGAACTCGCAGACCACCGGCAGGAAGTCGGGCAGTTCACCCTCGGGTGGGGTGAGTCCGGCCACGCGGTAGCGCTGCTTGAGCGTCAGCAGGGCCATGCCACGGCGGCGGGTGTCGCCGTGCAGGTAGTAGGTGAGGTACAGGCTGGACTTGCGGCGCAGGTCGAAGGTCTCCACGTAGTGGCGAGCCAGCCACATCGGCTCGCACTCGCCGTACCAAGCGGTGAAGGCGACGAGGGCGTCGCGGGTGGGCGATTCGGGCAGCGCCGCCGCGGCCCCGCTCAACTCGTCACAGGCGGCGAGGAGTTCGGCGTCCGGGTACTGGAGCAGGAGGGAGATCAGCCGGAGCAGCGTCGCACGATGCTCTGGTGCTGCGAACGCACCGGGCTCGCGCCGGGTCAGGAGTTTCACGCCGAGCCTCCTTTGCCGACGAAGAGCTTCAGTCCCATGCGTCCGTCAGTGCGGCGGCCGGTGACGCCGGTCGGGTGGAAGTCGCTCATGCCGGGACCGCCGTCGCCGTCCAGGCTGCACCCGTCCGCCTGGGCGGACAGGGCGGCGGCGTCCTCGCGGTGCGCGGCGGGCACGACGTAGCGTTCGTCGTACTTGGCGATGGCCAGGAGCCGGTACATCTCCTCCATGTCGGACGCCGTCATCCCCGCGGATTCCAGCAGGTCCTCGGCGACGGTGCCGTCGATGGTGCGGGCCCGCATGTAGGAGCGCATCGCCGACAGCTTCATCAGCACCCCGGCCACGACCTCGGTGTCCCCGGCCGAGAACAGGCTCGCCAGGTACTCCAGCGGGATGCGCAGGTCGGTGATGGCGTGGAAGACGTTGTCCGGGTCGTCGGCGTCGGCGCCCATGCCGGTGACGGCGTCGAGCACCGGTGACAGCGGCGGGATGTACCAGACCATGGGCAGCGTGCGGTATTCGGGGTGCAGCGGCAGCGCCACCCGGTAGCGCATGGCCAGCCGGTAGATCGGCGAGCGGCGCGCGGCCTGGATCCAGTCCTCGCTGATGCCGGAGGCCCGGGCGGCCGCGGCCACCTCCGGGTCGTCGGGGTCGAGGAAGACCTTGCGCTGGGCCTCCAGCAGGTCGCGCGGGTCGGCGACGCGGGCGGCGTCGAGAACGGCGTCGGCGTCGTACAGGATGAGGCCGATGTAGCGCAGCCGGCCGACGCAGGTCTCGGCGCACACGGTCGGCTGGCCCGCCTCGATGCGGGGGAAGCAGAACGTGCACTTCTCGGCCTTGCCGGTCTTGTGGTTGACATACACCTTCTTGTACGGGCACGAGGAGACGCACATGCGCCAGCCGCGGCAGCGGTTCTGATCCACCAGGACGATGCCGTCCTCCTCGCGCTTGTACATCGCGCCGGAGGGGCAGGCGGCGACGCAGGCCGGGTTGATGCAGTGCTCGCAGATGCGCGGCAGGTGGAACATGAAGGTCTTGTCGAACTCCATCTTCACCTTCTCGGCCATGGCCGCGAGGTTGGGGTCGGCGCCGGCGTGCTCGGGGGCGCCGCCGAGGTCGTCTTCCCAGTTCGCGCCCCAGGTGATGGCCATGTCTTGGCCGGTGATGGCCGACTTGGGGCGGATGACCGGGACGTGTGGCCCGGCGGGGGCGTTGATGAGGGTGTCGTAGTCGTAGGTGGCCGGCTCGTAGTAGTCGTCCAGGTCCGGCAGGTCCGGACTGGCGAACAAGTTGAGCAGCCGCTTGATCCGGCCGCCGGCGCGGAGCTTGAGCCTGCCGCGCCGGTCGAGTTCCCAGCCGCCGTGCCAGCGCTCCTGGTCCTCGTAGCGTTTGGGGTAGCCGACACCGGGTTTGGTCTCGACGTTGTTGAACCAGACGTACTCGACACCGTCCCGGTTGGTCCAGGTCTGCTTGCACGTGACGGAGCAGGTGTGGCAGCCGATGCACTTGTCCAGGTTCATCACCATCGCGACCTGCGCCATGACGCGCATCAGTAGGTCACCTCCTGGCCGCGGCGGCGGATCACCGTGACCTCGTCACGCTGGTTGCCGGTCGGCCCGTAGTAGTTGAAGGCGTAGGTGAACTGCGCGTACCCGCCGATGAGGTGGCTGGGCTTGAGCAGCAGCCGGGTGAGGGAGTTGTGCACGCCGCCGCGCCGCCCGGATTTCTCGGTGAGCGGCACGTTCACGTTGCGGTCCTTCGCGTGGTACATGTACACGGTCCCGGCGGGCATGCGGTGCGAGACGACCGCCCGGGCCACGACCACGCCGTTGCGGTTGTACGCCTCGATCCAGTCGTTGTCGGCGACTCCGATCTTGGCGGCGTCCTCGACGCTCATCCAGATGTCGGGCCCGCCGCGCGACAGGGCCAGCATGTAGGCGTTGTCCTGGTATTCGGAATGGATCGACCACTTCGAATGCGGGGTGAGGTAGCGCACGGTCACCTCGGCCGCGTCCCCGTCGCCTTGCTCGCCGTAGTGGCGGCTCATGTTGAGCGGTGGCCGGTAGGCGGGCAGTTGCTCGCCCAGCTCGATGATCCAGTCGTGGTCGAGGAAGAACTGCTGGCGTCCCGTCAGGGTGTGCCAGGGTTTGTCCCGCTCGACGTTGATCACGAAGGCGGAGTAGCGGCGCCCGCCGGTCTCCGACCCGGACCATTCGGGTGAGGTGATCACCGGTTGCGGCCTGGACTGCGTGTCGGCGAACGTGATGCGCTTGCCCTCGTGCTCGGCGGCCAGGTCGGCCAGCCGCGTGCCGGTGCGCCGCTCCAGGCTCTCGAACCCCTGCGTGGCCAGGCGGCCGTTGGTGGTGCCCGACAGCGCGAGGATGGCCTCGCACATCCGGTCGGCCGTGGCCAGCGAGACGCGTCCTTCGCCGGTGGTGCCGTTCTTGCCGGCCAGGTAGTCGAGCTCCGGGCCGACCCGGTAGGTCACGGCCTTGGTCGTCAGTCCCAACTCGGCGAAAAGCGGCCCGATGGAGCGCATGCGCTCGCCGACGGCGGCGTAGTCGCGCTCGATCGTGATGATCTTCGGCATCGTCTTGCCGGGTACGGGCTCGCATTCGCCGTATTTCCAGTCGCGTACCCGGCCGCCCGGCTGGGCCAGCTCGTCGGGGGTGTCGTGGGTGAGCGGGATGGCCAGCACGTCGGTGCGTTTGCCCAGGTGGCGGGCGGCCAGCTCGGAGAAGCGGTCGGCGAGGGTGAGGAAGGCGTCGTAGTCGCTGCGGGTCTGCCAGGGCGGCGCGATGGCCGGGTTGAAGGCGTGCACGAACGGGTGCATGTCGGTCGAGGACAGGTCGTGCTTCTCGTACCAGGTGGCGGCCGGGAGCACGACGTCGGAGAACAGCGCCGTGGACGTCATCCGGAAGTCGATCGTGGTGAGCAGGTCGAGCTTGCCCTCGGTGGCCTCCTCGCGCCAGGTCACCTCGGCCGGGTGCAGCCCTTCCTGGTTACGGGTTTCGGCGTCGGCGCCGAGCAGATGGCGCAGGAAATACTCGTTGCCCTTGCCGGAGGAGCCGAGCAGGTTGGCCCGCCACACGGTCAGCATGCGGGGGAAGTTGGCTGGATCGCCCGGGTCCTCGGCGGCGAAGCGGAGATCTCCGGACTTCAGCTCGTTCACGACATGCTCGGCCACCGGGATGCCGGCCCGGTCGGCCTCGTCGGCGAGGGTGAGCGGGTTGCGGTTGAAGGTCGGGTGCGAGGGCAGCCAGCCGAGCCGCGCGGCCTGGGCGTTGCAGTCGGCGAACGACTTGCCGTCGAAGGCGCCGGAGCCGAGCGGGCTGGCGAGTTCACCCGCTCCGAACTGCTCGTAACGCCACTGGTCGGTGGCCAGGTACCAGAACGCGGTCCCGGCCATGTGCCGGGTCGGTCGCTGCCAGTCGAAGGCGAAGGCCAGGTGCTGGAAGCCGGTGATCGGGCGGACCTTCTCCTGGCCCACGTAGTGCGCCCAGCCGCCGCCGTTGACACCCTGGCAGCCGGTCAGCAGCACCAGCGTCAAGAACGAGCGGTAGATCTGGTCGGAGTGGAACCAGTGGTTGGTACCCGCGCCCATCGCGATCATCGACTTGCCCTGGGTGCGTTCGGCGTTGCGGGCGAACTCGCGGGCGATCCTGGCGATCGTCGCGGCGGGCACCGAGGTGATCTCCTCCGCCCACGCCGGTGTGTACGGCCGGCTCGCGTCCAGGTACGACTCCGGCCACTCGCCCGGCAGGTCACGGGCCACGCCGTACTGGGCCATGAGCAGGTCGAAGACGGTGGTGACGAGTGTGCCGGCCACCTCGGTGACCGGCACGCCGCGGCGCATGACGGAGCCGCCCTCGGTGGCGCCCTCGTCGAAGCGCGGCAGGTCGACGGCGACCGCGCGGTTCCCGAGAAGCGTCAGGGCGGGCTTGGCGCCCTGCAGGTCGAGGTTCCAGCGGCCCTCGCCCTCCTGTCCCCAGCGGAAGCCGAGTGAACCGTTCGGCACCTCCGCCTGGCCCGTCTGCTCGTTCAGGAAGACGGTCTTGAACTCCGCGTTCTCGCTCTCCTCGCCCAGGTCGGCGGCGGTCAGGAAGCGGCGCGGCACGTAGGCGTCGCCGCGCGGCTCCAGCGTGACCAGGAACGGCAGATCCGTATATTTCCTGACGTAGTCGGTGAAGTACGGGACCTGGCGGTCGCGGAAGAACTCGGTCAGCGTCACGTGCCCCATAGCCATCGCCAGCGCGCCGTCCGTGCCCGGGTGCGGAGCCAGCCAGTCGTCGGCGAACTTGACATTGTCGGCGTAGTCGGGACTGACCGCCACCACCTTGGTGCCTTGATAGCGGGCCTCGGTCATGAAATGCGCGTCCGGCGTCCTGGTGACCGGGATGTTCGAGCCCCACATGATCAGGTAGCGGGAGTTCCACCAGTCGGCGGCCTCGGGCACGTCCGTCTGGTCTCCCCACACCTGCGGGGAGGCGATCGGCAGGTCGGCGTACCAGTCATAGAACGACAGCAGCGTGCCGCCGATCATCGACAGGAACCGCGTCCCGGCCGCGAACGACGCCATCGACATGGCCGGGATGGGCGAGAAGCCCACCACCCGATCCGGGCCGTACTCCTTGACCGTGTGCACGTGCGCGGCGGCCATCAACTCGACGACCTCGTCCCAGCTGGAGCGGACGAACCCGCCCTTGCCGCGCGCCCGCTTGTACGCCCGCGCCCGCTCCGGATCGCCCGTCAGCTCCGCCCAGGCCAGCACCGGATCGCCCAGCCTGGCCTTGGCCTCACGCCACATCTCCAGCAGCACACCCCGCACGTACGGGTAGCGCACCCGCGAAGGGGAGTAGGTGTACCAGGAGAACGACGCGCCGCGGGGGCAGCCGCGCGGCTCGTACTCCGGCGACTCCGGTCCCACCGACGGGTAGTCGGTCGCCTGATGCTCCCACGTGATCAGCCCGTCCTTGACGAACACCTGCCACGAGCACGAGCCCGTGCAGTTCACCCCATGAGTGGAGCGCACCACTTTGTCGTGCGCCCACCGGTCCCGGTAGAAGCGGTCCCAGCCGCTGGGGTCTATCTGGTGCAGGGTGCGGCCGTCCGCCGACACCTCCGACTTGGTGAAGAACGCACGGGCGGCGAGCAACGGCCCCATGCCCGGGGTGGAGTCGATATCGGTCACAGGATCTTCCTCGCCACAGCAATAACAGGGGGAACAGCGGTCATGGCTCAAGGTTCGGGCCGGCGGCCCTCGTCACGGCAGGGACCAAAGTCCTTCGCCGCGGGGCCGATGGACCATCAGTTGTCGGCGAGCCACAGATCGGGGCCGAACACCTCGTAGTGGATGTCGCGAGCCGCGACCCCGGCCTTCAGCAGCCGGCCGCGGACCTCACGCATGAACGGCACCGGACCGCACAGATAGGCGAGCGCCCCGGCCGGGATCTCCACCTGGTCCAGGTCCATCAGGCCGTCGCGGTCGGGGGCGGCCCCGCCGCTCTCGTACCAGAAGACCCGCTCGGCCGTCAGCCGCAGCATGTCCTCGCGCAGCGCGTGCTCGGCCGGCGAACGGTCGGCGTGCAGCACCAGGACGCGGCGGCGCGAGCCGATGGCGGCCAGATGGTCAAGCATCGCCACGATGGGCGTGCAGCCGATGCCGGCGGAGACGAGCACCAGCGGCGCGTCCCCGTCCTCCAGCGTCACCTCGCCGAAGGGCGCGGACAGGGTGAGCTCGTCACCCGTCCGCACGGTGGCGTGCAGCAGTGTGGACACCTCTCCGGCGGGGTCGCCGTCCACGCGCTTGACCGTGATCCTGTGCAACCCGTCCTCGCCCGCGCTCGACAGCGTGTACTGGCGCAGCTGGTGCACGCCGTCGGGCATGCGGACCCGGACGCTGACGTACTGGCCTGGGCGCGCGGGTGGGGGAGGGGCGTCGTCGGCCGGGCGCAGCAGGAAGGAGACCGCGTTCGGGGTCTCCTCCCGGCGAGCCACGACGCGCCACTGCCGCCACGTGTCGCCGTTGCGCGCGCCGGCGTCGGCGTAGATGCGGGCCTCCAGCGCGATAAGTGCGCCGGCCATCAGCCAGTACACCTCGTCCCACGCCGCGGCGACCTGCGCGGTGACGGCATCTCCCAGCACCTCCGCGATGGCGCCGAACAGGTACTTGTGCACGATCACGTACTGGTCCTCGGTGACGCCGACCGCGGTGTGCTTGTGCGCGATGCGGGCGAGCATGTCTTCGGGCCGCTCGCCGGGGTTGTCCAGGAGCATGGTGGCGAACGAGGCGATGGAGCCGGCCAGCGCCCTGCGCTGCTCGCCGTTGGCTTGGTTGCCGCGGTTGAACAGGCCGTCGAGCAGCTCGGGCCGCTCGGCGAACATCGTCTCGTAGAACCGCGTGGTGATGGCGTCGAGCGAGGCGCCGACAATCGGCAGCGTGGCACGGACGATCGTGGCTGATTCCACGGACAGCATGAAGTCTCCAAAGAGCAGGGTGAAGGGGACCCGCGACCGCGGGCCCGACCCAGGCTAGGAGGAACGGGCAATCCATTCATCAGGGCGAACGTCCTCACTTACTGGGCCAAAAGTCCCTTACGGGGCGCAAGATCTCGCCGTGCTCGGGACTTTGGTCCCTACCGATCCCGGCCACGAGCCGGGTAGCGTCGCAACGTCAAACCGTGTGCCGTTGGCGCGCTGCCGATTGCCGGCCGATCGGCGGGGGAAGAGGGGATTTTCGCCGCTGCCGCGAACGGGATGAGATCAGGGATTTTGAGGGAGTATGGAGCTCGATTCGTCCGGACTTCAGGTGCTCTCCCGCGAGGAGTGCTTCAACCTGCTGTCCTTTGCACCGATTGGGCGGATCGTGTTCACCGATCGCGCCCTGCCGGCCGTCCAGCCGGTGAACTTCTATCTCGACGGCCAGTCCATCGTGATCCGTACCGCGATCGGGTCGAAGCTGGCCGCCGCCACCCGGCGTGCCGTGGTCGCCTTCGAAGCCGACAAGTTCGACCCCGAGCTTCGCACCGGCTGGTCGGTCACCGCGGTGGGACAAGCGCGGGCGGTGACCGACCCCATCGAGATCGATCGGCTCGCGACACTGCCGCTGACCACCTGGGCACCGGGCAGCAGGGACCACTACATCGTGGTCGAGGCCGAGCAGATCTCCGGCCGCCGCATCAGCGAGACACACTCCAACGCGGGAGCAATCCCGCAACCTACGCGGGGATGACGTTCGAATCACTGGAACGTGAGGAAGTTCGCGGCATTGAGGCGGAGCGTCCGGGATCGATGGGCGCGGTCAGGTGGTGGTCGCGGCGGCGAAGATCGCGCGGGCGACCCGGTGGGCCGCCGTCGACACCGGCTCCGACAGGCCCGCGCCCAGGTCGAAGTCCGCACCCTCCACGGTGTAGACGACGAGCTCGCCGGGGAGCCGATCCAGCACGTGGGCCAGTTCCACGGCGTCGGCAAGCGACAGGGCGTGGGTGCTGGAGCCGCCACAGGGCAGGTCCATCATGTCGTGGTGGCGGCGGACGGTGCCCGGCGGGTCGCCCGCGCGGGCGGCGTCGACCACGATGGCGATGTCGGCGCCGGTCCACGCCTCGATGAGCTCGGCTGGGTCGCCGCCGTTCTCGATGGCGCCCAGGTCGCGCAGCAGGCGGGCTACGGCGAGCCCGGCGCCGTCGTCGCCTCGGTAGTCGTTGCCGAGGCCGATGATCACGGTTCTAGTCATGGTGTACGTGCAGGTCGAGGAAGTGCGCCGAGCAGGAGATGCAGGGGTCGTGGTTACGGATGGCGCGTTCGCACAGCTCGGCGAGCTGGGGGATGGGCAGGTCGAGCCGGGGCTCGACGAGGGCGTGCAGGTCGGCTTCGATGCGGGCCTGGTTCTGGGCGGTCGGCGGCACGATGTCGGCCTCGGCGATCAGTGCCGCGTCGTCGATGCGGTAGCGGTGGTAGAGGGTGCCGCGTGGCGCTTCGGAGGCGCCGTGGCCGACACCGGGGTGGGCGGTCACGGGTAGAGCGGGGCGGTCTGGCGGGATATATCCGTCGATGAGGCGCAGGGCTTCCTCGCAGGCGTGGATGATCTCGACAGCTCGTACGAGAATGCTGCGGAACGGATTGCGGCACACCCTCCCGAGCCCGACCTCGGCTGCGGTCCTTTTCGCCAAGGGGGACAGCTGTGGCGCGTTGAGCGCGTAGCGGGCCAGCGGCCCGGTCAGGTAGCCGGGGCGGCCGTCGAGACGGGCGTGCAGGGCCGTCGAGTGCGGCACCTGCTCCTCCACGACGTGCCCTGGCCAGTCGGCGACCGGGAAGGTGCCGCCGTCGCTGACGGCGACGTCGCCGGAGAGGATCGCGTACTCGCTCGGATGGCGCAGAGCCAGGAAGCGGTAGTCGTGCTCGACGTCGGGGAAGTGGAAGCCGGACGCCCAGTCGGCGGTGGTCAGCGCGATGTCGAGCGCGTGGCGCAGGCGCTCGGCGACGGGGGCGAGCTCGGCCCGGCTGGGTGTCTTGTAGAAGCCGCCGAGCCGTACGTTGACCGGATGAATGGCCCGCCCGCCGATGGCGGCGACCAGCTCGTTGCCCGCCTTCTTCAGCGCCAGCCCGCGCTCGACGGCCGGGCGGTGGTCGGCGGCCATGGCCACGCCGCTGGGGTAGCCGAGGAAGTCAGGGGCGTGCAGCAGGTAGATGTGCAGGGCGTGGGACTCGATCCATTCGCCGTAGTACAGCAGCAGCCGCAGGTCGCGCAGCGTGCCGTCCACGGTGACGCCGCAGGCCGACTCCAGGGCCTGGCAGGCGCTCATCTGGTAGGCCACCGGGCAGATGCCGCAGATGCGGGCGGTGATGTCGGGCGGCTCGGTATAGGCGCGGCCGCGCAGCAGCGCCTCGAAGAAGCGCGGCGGTTCGTAGATGCGCAGCCGCAGGTCGGTGATGCGGCCGTCGTGGGCGCGGACCAGCAGCGCGCCCTCGCCCTCGACCCTGGTCAGGCCGCCCACGCGGATCGTCTTATGCGTCACGGAAGCTCCCCACGTTGAAGGTGCGGTAGACGCGCTCCAGGTCGCCGTCGTCCATCCCGGCCTGGCGCAGGCGGGCGTTGAGCGCGGCGGTGTTCGGCGTCTCCATGGGGCCGAAGCAGCCGAAACAGCCGCGGTTGTAGGCCGGGCACAGGGCGCCGCACCCGGCCTGGGTGACCGGTCCGAGGCAGGGGGTGCCGTGCGCGACCAGAACGCAGGGGTTGCCTCGGGCCTTGCACTCCACGCACACGCTGTGCGCCGGCACGACAGGGCGTCGTCCGGCCAGGAACGCGCCGATCACCTCAAGCAGCTGCCGCTTGTCGATCGGGCAGCCGCGCAGCTCGAAGTCGACGGGCACGTGCGCGGAGACCGGCGTCGAACGCTCCAGCGTCTTGATGTAGTCCGGCCGGGCGTAGACGACGGAGGCGAACTCTCGTACATCGGCCAGGTCGCGTAGCGCCTGTACGCCGCCGGCCGTGGCGCACGCGCCGATCGTGACCAGGTGCTTGGAGACGCGCCGGATGTGCTTGATCCGCTCCAGGTCGTCGGGCGTGGTGATCGACCCTTCGACCAGCGACAGGTCGTACGGGCCCGTGCCGCGGACACTGGAGGCCTCCAGGAAGTAGGCGATGTCCACGCGGGCGGCGACCGACAGCAGTTCGTCCTCGCAGTCGAGCAGGGTGAGCTGGCAGCCGTCGCACGAGGCGAGTTTCCAGACCGCGACCTTCTTCACAGTTGCTTCACCTCCAGTAGCCCGCGCACCGCGTCATAGGTGAGCACCGGCCCGTCCACGCAGGTGAACAGCGGCCCGAGCTGGCAGTGGCCGCACCGGCCGATGCCGCACTTCATGTTGCGCTCCAGCGACAGCGCGATCCTGCCCGCCGGGACGCCGCGCCTGACCAGCTCCTCGGCGGTGGCGCGCATCATCACCTCGGGGCCGCACACGAACGCGTACGTACGGCGTGGCTCGAACACGATCCTGCCGACCAGCTTGGTGATCAGCCCGGTGTGTCCCTTCCACGCCCGGTCCGGATGGTCCACCGTGACCTGCACGTCGAAGTCGCGGCCCCAGCGGGTCAGTTCCCGCGGGTACATCAGGGTGGCAGGGGTGCGGGTGCCGACGATGAGGCTGATGCGGCCATAGCGGGCGCCGTGCGCCTCCAGTTCGCGCAGCACTGGCCGCAGTGGGGCCAGTCCCAGCCCGCCCGCGGCCACCACCACATCCAGTCCATGGGCCTGGGCCAGATCCCAGTGAGTGCCGAAGGGCCCGCGTACGCCCACGACATCCCCGCGTCTGACCTGGCACAAGGCCCGGCTGACCGCGCCGACCGCGCGGATGGTCTGTACGTAGCCGCCCGAGCGGGCGTGGCCGCTGATCGAGATGGGGATCTCGCCCACGCCTGGCGCGTACAGCATGGTGAACTGCCCGGGCAGGAACGGCGGGCACTCGCCCGCGAGCGGCTCCAGGGTGAGCGTGACGGTGTCGGCGCGGTCGGGGCGGCGCGAGCGGACGCGGTACGGGGACGGGATCATCGCAGCCGCTCCAGCTCTTCGGTGATGTCGATGCCGGTCGGGCACCAGGTGACGCACCGGCCGCAGCCCACGCAGCCGTACTCTCCGAACTGGTCCACCCAGGTGGAGAACTTGTGCGTCAGCCACTGCCGATAGCGCGCCGCCCCCGATGAGCGCACCGGCGCCCCGCCCAGCTCGGTGAACTCCAGCGTGAAGCACGAGTCCCAGCGCTCGGACCGCTCGGCCGACCCGTCGGCCAGGTCGGTGCTGTCCTCGAGCGTGACGCAGAAGCAGGTCGGGCAGACCATCGTGCAGTTCGCGCAGGTCAGGCAGCGGGAGGCGATCTCGTTCCAGACGGGTGACTCGCGCTTGTCCGCCAGCCGCTCCTTGACGCCGTCGAGGTCCAGCGTCCGGCCCATCCGTCGTGCGGCGTGCTCGCTGACGTCCAGGGCGGCCTTCCTGTCGGCCTCGGTGGACGGGCGCCACGGCAGGGCGGCCAGCAGCTCCTCCCCGCGCTCGCTGCCCGCCTCGGCCAGGAACCGGTGCGGGCCGGTCAGTTCCGTCAGAGCGAGATCGAAGCCTGACGAGGCGCGCGGTCCCGTTCCCATGGAGGCGCAGAAACACGTCCCGCCCGGGACCGCGCAGTTGACCGCGATGAGGAACAGGGCCTCGCGCCGCCGCCGATATGCCTCGTCCGGGTGCCGTCCACCCAGGAACACCCGATCCTGCACGGCCAGCCCGGCCAGATCGCACGCCCGCACTCCCAGCAACGCCACCTTCGGCGCCTCGACCGGCACCTCCTCGGCCACCCCGTCCCGCATCCGGAACAGCGTGGACCGTGGCGGATGGGTGAACCGCTTGACCGAATCAGGGCTCGCGGCGAACCCGAACACCAGCGCGCCGTCCTCGCGCAGCCGATAACTTCCCGGCTCCTGCTCGTCGGTCCGGCCCGCGGGCAGCTCCGCGGCCGAGCCCAGCTCGGCGAAGCGGATCACACCGTCGCGGACTGTCGGGCCCACCACGGTGTAACCCCGCTCGCGCAGCGCGCCGATCAGCGGATCCAGCGAGTCGAGGAGCGACATGTCAGGCTCCGCCCCAGACAGGCAGGTCGGCGATGTCGTCGTGCTTCCAGCCCAGCTCATCGCGCACGGCGACGACGCCGTCGACGCTCTCGGCCAGGCGGACGGCGGTGACGGTCTGGCTGCGCTGGTCGCAGGTCCCGGACAGGGTGACCACGCCGTCGGCCGTCTTGACGTCGAGGCCGCTGGGCACGGTCTCGCGCACCTGGCCCTCGATGTCGGCGTCCAGCCGGATGAACGCCTTGATCAGGTCGCGGCGGCTGACGATGCCGACCAGGCGTCCATCGGCGTCCACGACGGGCAGGCGCTTGACGCCGTACTTGTCGATCTGGCGGGCGGCGAAGACGACGGGGACGTCGGCGTTGGTGACGTGCGCGGGTGAGGTCATCAACTGGCCGGCGGTCTCACCGACCGATTTGCGGTAGCCGCTGCCCTCGCTGCCCGCGGCGTGGCGCAGCCGGGCGCGCAGCGGCGGGCGGTAGTCGTCGCCGTAGTAGCGCTCCTTGAACTCCTCCTTCGCCAGGAGGTCGGCCTCGGAGACGACGCCCAGGACGCGGTTGTCGTCGTCCAGGACGGGCACGCCGCTGACGCCCCTGCTGATGAGCACCTCGGCGACGGTGTGGAAGGACGCGTTTTCGTTGACGGCTGCCACGTCGGTGGTCATCACGTTCTCGACGGTCATTCTCATGGTGTGCTCCCATCCGGAAGTGGTCGTTGTCATCACATCTCCCAGATGGCTGGAGAAGTAGGGCCGGAAGTCCCGGACCCGCCGGTCCTTGGTCGGCCCGGGGGTGCTTGATGACTTAGGTCACACCCAAGAGGGGCCGTTCGCCTGCGGCGTGCGGTGGCGACAGGAGAGAAGCTTCGGATCACCAGGCGATGACGAGCGAACGCGGGATGCGCGGCACTCGTGCCAGTTCGCGCGTCCGCATGGCCGTGCGCCCCCGCGCGAGCGGCGGCGTTCATGCTCGAGCTTCACACCTCATGACGTACTTCACCGAAGCGGCCCGGCGTGATGCGCTGGGCTCATCGGTTTCTGGAGGTGGACCATGACCATCCGTTCGGTCGAGAACGCGCTGCACGCGACGGTGGAGGCGGCGCGCTGGGCCCCGTCCGTCCACAACAGTCAGCCTTGGACGTTCGCCGTCTCAGGCGAGGAGATCGGCCTGCGCGCCGACACGGACAGGAAGCTGCGGCGCAGGGCGTGCAGGCGCGGGACGAGCGGTTCACCCTGGAGATCCTCCGCTGGTCCCGGCCGCCAGGCAGCACCCGCCGCGACGGCGTGCCCGCCGAGGGCTATCCTCGCGCGGCCGCATCCACGGACCCGCACTTCGCGCAGCGCGACTACTCCTGGCGGCACGACTGGGGCGGGCCGGGCGACCCGAGCGCGGCGGCGACGGGCGTGGTGGCCGTGCTGACCACGCGGGGCGACAGCCGCGAGGAATGGGTCGCCGCAGGACAGGCGCTGCAGCACGTCCTGCTGCACGCCGCGGCGCACGGTGTCAGTGCCGCCTTCCACACCCAGGCGCTGGAGATGGACCTGCTGCGCGAGTTTCTGCGCCAGGAGCTGTGCTCGGGCGAGTACCCGCAGATGATCATGCGGCTGGGCGTCACGTTCGACTTCAAGGACTCGCCGCGCCGGCCGCTGCCGGAGGTGCTGGAGTGATGGACCTGTCCTGTGGTCGAAGGTCCCCTCCGGTGGGGGACCTTCGACGCTGGGCCCGCCGCCCTCTCCTGCGTGTCCTTGAGCTCATGTTCACTGTGCGGCACGCGTCCACGTCGCGGAAAGTGGAGGCCGATCGGCCCTGAAACTCGGGACTTCGGCCTCTGAGGGTGCACCGCGGATGGGTGTGTTCTGGAGATGTGGGAATTCGGGACCCACGAAAGGAGGTAGCCATGAACCTGCCAGAGCGCAGGGAGATGAGGCTCCCGCTCCCGGAGCTGTTCGAGTGGATCGAGCACCCGATGTTCGGGTTCCGGCCGTTCGGACAGATCATCCGGGTCGAGGACTACATCGATGAGGGCCGGTACGTGCTGCGCGCCGAGTTGCCCGGGCTCGACCCCGACAAGGACGTCGAGGTCACAGTGGGCGGCGGGGTGCTGCACATCCGGGCGGAGAAGACCCGCAAGATGGACGAGCCGCACCGCTCGGAGTTCGCCTACGGGGCGCTGTCCCGGTCGGTGACGCTGCCCGCGACGGCTGACACGGACGACGTCAACGCCACGTACAAGGGCGGTGTCCTGGAGGTCAGTGTGGGGCTCGCCGAGGCGAAGAAGGCGGAAGGCCGGCGGATCGCCGTCGCGCACTGACGCCTCAACAGGAGCGCGGGCGGGGCTTCCGCCCGCGCTCCTGCAATGCATCGCTTTCGGATCGTTCAATCGAGGAGGTCACGCGATGACCATCGTGCTGCCGCCGCCGCACCTGAGTCAGGAGGCGAAGGACGACTGGAACGTGCTGCAGACGTCCACGCCCAGCCCATCCGCTTTCGACCCCGCGCAGACCGAGCTGCTGCCCGAGCCCGTACGCCGCTGGGTGCTGCACACCATCGCGCCCGGTACGCCCTTGCGGCGAGCCGTGGTGCTGTCCACGCACGGAATGATCAAACTGGACATGTGGCGAGAGTTCCGCGCCGAGCAGACGCTCTGGCCGATGGAGGGGTATGTCTGGTCGGCTGCCATACGGGCGGGGCTGCTGACGGTGCGCGGCTTCGACCGTTACCACGCCGGAGCCGGCCAGATGCGCTGGCGGCTGCTGGACGCCTTCCCGGTCATGTCGGAGACCGGCGCGGACGTCACCAGGAGCGCGGCCGGACGGCTGGCGGGCGAGTTCGTGCTCGCTCCCGCCGCCGCGCTCGACCCGCGGGTGCGGTGGAAGTCACTCGACGACCGGCACGCCCTCGCCTCTATCCCGGTGGGCGAGGAAGATCACGAGGTGACGCTGGCCATCGCCCCCGACGGCCGGTTGGAGCACGTGACCATGTCCCGGTGGGGCGCCCCGGATCATGGGCCGTACCGGCAGCACCTGTTCGAGGTGACATGTGAGGACGAGACGAGTTTCGACGGGTTCACCCTCCCGGCCGGGCTACGGGGCAGCTGGGACGGAGATGAGTTCATCCGCTTCATCGTCGACGACGCGCTATTCCGCTGAACTGCCTCTCGTCCCAGGACGAGC
The DNA here is from genome assembly GCF_044460705.1 of Nonomuraea sp. NPDC050022. Lineage (NCBI taxonomy): Bacteria > Bacillati > Actinomycetota > Actinomycetes > Streptosporangiales > Streptosporangiaceae > Nonomuraea > Nonomuraea sp. NPDC050022. Next base: position 40,603 of record NZ_JBITKE010000026.1, on the reverse strand, counting down.
GCGCAGCCCGCTGTGGCAGAAGGGACGCCTCAGGTGGATCGGGTGAGCGTCGCTGTCAGCGCGCTCTCCTACACCGGAACTCCGACGATCACCATCGCCGCCGACGCCGGTCGAACACCTGATCTGCCGGTCCTGGTCACCGCGCTGCGAAGCGAGCTCGAAGCGATGCGGTAGCGCGGACGCAGGCGGTGCTCACCCTGGCCTCCGGCCGATGTGCGACCCGGGCCGAAGGTCCCACCGCAAGCGGGACCGACGCCTCTAACCGGGCCCGCGGGGCGATCGGACGATGCAGGTATGAGAATCGGCATCAATGGTTTCGGCAGGATCGGCCGGGCCGTCCTGCGCCGCGCGCTCCGCACCGACCTGGACATCGTCGCCATCAACGACATCACCGACGCGGCCACGCTGGCCCACCTGCTCAAGCACGACTCCACCTACGGCCCGCTCGACCTGCCCGTGACCGCGTCCGAGCGGGCGCTGGAGGTCAACGGCCACAGCATCGCCATCAGCGGCTACGCCGACCCGGCACAGATCGACTGGGCCGGTCACGACGTGGAGCTGGTCATCGACGCCACCGGCCGCTTCCGGACCAGGGACGCCCTGGCGTCGCATCTGAAGGCCGGCGCGCGCAAGGTGCTGCTGTCGGCGCCGGGCAAGGGCCTGGACGCCACCATTGTGCCCGGCGTCAACGACGCCGCCTACGATGCGGCCCGGCACGAGATCGTCTCGCTCGCCTCCTGCACCACCAACTGCGTCGCGCCCATGGTCAAGGTGCTGCACGAGAGGTTCGGCCTGGTACGCGGCTTCATGACCACCATCCACGCCTACACCGGCGACCAGATGCTGCTGGACGCACCGCACAAGGACCCGCGCCGGGCCCGCTCAGCCGCGGTGAACATCGTGCCCACCACCACCGGCGCCGCCCGCATGGTCGGCCAGGTGCTGCCCGAACTGCAGGGCAGGCTGGACGGCATCGCGATCAGGGTCCCGGTGGAAGACGGCTCGATCACCGACCTGAGCGCACAGCTCAGCCGCCCGGCCACCGCCGAGGAGGTCAACGCCGCCTTCGCCGCCGCCGCGGAGGACCAGTTGCACGGCATCGTGCGCTACAGCACCGCCCCGCTGGTCTCGCGCGACGTCATCGGCGACGCCGCCTCCTGCGTGTTCGACTCCGCACTCACCCAGGCGAGCGGCGACCTGGTGAAGGTCTTCGGCTGGTACGACAACGAGTGGGGTTACGCCAACCGCCTCGTCGAGATGGCCCAGCGGATGGCATGACATGGAGATCACCGCTGTGCTCGCCAGGCCCTTCGACGAGAGGTGCCTGGCGAGCACGCGCGACGATCTCCTCCATGCGGCGTCGGAACAGGGCTCGAACGACGGTGTCGCAGGACGGATGAAGGGAACTCGGCAATGCGCTGGGACGAGATGTCGAAGAGGCGGCGGCGGCGATGAGGGTCTTGGATCTGCTTCTGACCCGCCTGGTGAACCCGGTCGTCGCGTGGCTGCTTCGTACGCCGCTGCATGATCTGCTGTCGCGGCGGATCACGCTCCTGACCGTCACCGGTCGCCGAAGCGGCGCCGCCATCCGCCTGCCTGCCCAGTACGAGCGGGACGGAGACACGCTCACGGTGGTCAGCAGCCCGCGGCGGCTGTGGTGGCGAAACCTCCAGGGCGGCGCGCCGATGCGGCTCGTCCTTGAGGGACAGATCCGGAACGGGTACGCGACGGTCGCCCCCGGCCCCCTCGTGCGGATCCGCGTCCAAGCGCCCGCTCCGCCCGCTCCGCCCGGGGTGCCCGGCCGCCTGTGGTGGCGCTGGACGAGGGCCGTCGCGCTGGGGGAGATCATCGGGTTCACGGTGCCGGCCGTGATGGGCGCTTGGGTGGCCGCGCCCGGGTGGGGGATGCCGGGCATCGGGCCGCTGCTGCAGGCCGTGCTGATCGTCATGGCGGGCGCCGTGGAGGGCACGTTCCTCGGCTTGGCGCAGGCGTACGCGCTGCGCACGGCACTCCCGCAGATCGCCACCCGTGACTGGGTGAGGGCGACGGCGCAAGGGGCCGCCATCGCCTGGACCATCGGTTCCCTGCCGATGGTGGTCGGCGAGCCCGTCCTGAGCTGGCCTCCCGTGGTGCTCGGCCTACTCGGGCTGATCCTGCTGGCGTCCATGGGGGTGTTGCAGGGGCGGCTGCTGCGTCGGCACGTACGCGGGGCGTTGTGGTGGGTGGTCGCGACGGCGGGCTCGTGGCTGGTCGCGCTGGGCACGTTCACGCTGGTGACCACGCCGCTGTGGCAGGAGGGGCAGCCCGCCTGGCTGATCGTCGCGATCGGCGTGCTCGGTGGGGCGGCCATGGCGGTCACGGCGGCGGCGCTCACCGGGGCCGCCCTGGTGTCCCTGCTGGCCCGCCGGCTCACCGGTGGCCCGACTCCGTCCCCGCCCGTGAGCGGCGCAGGCCCGCGTAGGCGTGCCGTGCGGTGATCTCACCCATGTGTCGTCGTCGGTGACCGGCACGGCGCTGATACCACCGTTGATGAGCGCTTGGGCGATGTGTGCCCCACCTCACCCGCCCGCTGCTCGACGAACGTACCGCGATGCGCGGACAGCCGGGCCGACGGACAAGGACGAAGGTCCCGGCGCATCGATTTACATTCTGGGCACCGTCGCGGTGTTCGCCGCCGTGCCGCGGACGCTCCTGCTCGAGTCAACGGCACCGTTCGCGGACGCTGCGGCGGCGCAACTCCTGCTGGCCCTCACCGACAGGGAGCGCTTCTCCGGCAGGCGGCTGGCGCTCTGCTCTTCGACGACGTGCTGTGGGTCACCGGAAGGCCGGTTGAGACGGCCGGCTGGGGCCACGACCAAGGCTGGAGGCTGCGGCGTTCCGCGCCAGGGTTTCGTCAGTTCCGGGGGCGGCAGCCGGTACGGCGCTGATCGCCGTACCGGCTGAGACGGCTGTGGGCCCCGATCAAGGGGTGGGTGCGGGTTGCCTCGGCTGGGCGGCGGGCTTGGCGGCCAGGCGTACTCCCAGCAGGATCAAGACGATCCCGGCGATCAGCAGGATCACCGTGGCGATGAACAACGTGACGGTCAGGCCGATCAGCCCGGGCACGGTCGCGGCCAGAGTGAGGTCGGCGGTGACCCGGGCGGTGGCGTCGGCGTTCATCACGACGAGTGTCCAGTCGCCGGACTGGATGTCCCAGGTGAGGCTGCCCTGCCCGGTGGCCGTCCAGAAGGTCTGAGCGCCCGGTGGTGTGGCGGGTGCCGTGCCAGGGTGGTGCTGATAGCCGACATCACCTGGGGTCAGGCGGGTCACCTGGTCGTAGGCCACGCCGTCGAGATAGGCGGCGGCTCGGGCGCGGTCGGCGATGCCGATGAACAGCCGGGCGTCGCCGGTCTGGATGCGGACCCGGCCGGCGAGGGTGCGTAGTACGGTCGCGCCCGGCTCAGTGATGGTGATCTGTTCGGTGGTGAGCGCGTACGCGGGAGTGCTGACCCGGGTGGCGGTGGTGGTGACGAAGCCGCTGTCACGGGATTGGCCGACCAGCGCCGAAGCGGTGCCCGCGGCGGCGGTGCCGATCGCGGCGAAAGCGAGCAGCGCGCCCAGAGTGATGGCCACGATCGAGCCGGAGCCGTGCCGGACCGGGGTGCGCGCGGGTTCCTCCAGCGACGGGGTTTCGTGTCCGCCCTGTTCCAGACGGAAGGGTGGGTAGGCGTCGGTCATCAAGGTGGCGTAGGCGGCTACGCGCAGCGCCCATCGGTTCATGCCGAGCACGACGTCGAAGACGCCGTGTGGGTAGCGGCCGGTGAACAGCACGGACAGGGCGGCGATCAGCACGAGCAAACCGATCAGCCCGCCCCAGTCGAGGGTGTAGAGGACGCCGCCGGCATCGGGCAGATCGCCGCGCCAGGAGATGATGCTGCCGCTGGTGAACAAGCCCACGATCAGATAATGCGGGATGGCCAGCAGCCACCATTTGACCAGCACCAACCCCCGCGAGAGTTGCTCGGGATAGGCGATGTCCAGGGTGGCCGGGTAGTCGGGCGCTGGGCCGAGGGTGAAGGGCGGGTAGCGGTCGGTGCCCAAGGCGCCGTAGCTGTAGTAGGCCACCCGCCAGGTCCAGCGCAGCACGCCGAGGTTGAAGTCGAACAGTGCCCTCGGGTAGCGGCCGGTGAACAGGATCGCGAAGAAGGCGATGACGGTGAGGACCGCGAAGGCGGTCCACAGCAGGCTCAGCACGATGTAGTGGGGGACGGCCAGGAGCCATTTGACCAGCCACAGGCCTCGATTGAGCGGCTCTTCGAGCCGGGCCTCGACGCGTACGGGATAGGTGTCCATCCCTCCAGAGCACCACCGCGGGGAAAGGATTCCTGCGGACGAAGGTCCCGACCTGACAGGCCGTTGGACACCGATGCCGGGCAGGGAGGCGGTGATGCACGGTGGGGAGCGGGTCATTCTGGACCGCGGGGTGACTAGGCCGGGCTGCGGCCGCCGGGGCGGTCAGCCGATGCCCAGTCGGTCTCCCACTGCCGGTACCTGGCCCGGTCCAACTGCCAGCGGACGCCCATGAACGCGGCGGCTGCCAGCAGCGCGGTCACGAGCACGATCAGCAGCCCCGTCGCCACGCCCATGCTTGCGAGTTCCGTCTGGTCGGGAGGCGGCGGGGCGGGCCTTCCGGTGGCGTCGACCCACACCGGTACCACCGCGCCGCTCTTGGCCAGCGCGGGCACCGGGACCAGGCCGCTGCGCGGGGTGCCGTTGAAGGCCCATCGCGCCATCGCCTCCGGTCTGGCGGCGGACACCTCCGTGAACGACACCTGCGCCCTCGGAGCGTCCTGTGACAGCGTGGCCATGACCTGCTGTCGTAGGCGCGAAGTGGTGTGCTGGTCGTGCAGGGCATTCTGGTAGGCGGCCTGCCCGGCGAGCAGGGCCGGCCACAGGCTGGCCAGCACCAGCAGCAGCACGGTCAGGACCAGAGCGGACTCCAGCCGGTCGGAGCGGCGGCGCAACGGATTGCCGTCCGGCCGATACAGGCGCGCGCACAACACCAGGGGATGGGTCGAGCTCTTCATGGGACACCTCCTCCCACCCACTGTGCGAGGCGCCGTCAGGAGACGGCAGAGCCGTACGGCTCAACAGGACAGGGACATTGGTCCTTGACGGAGGCGGTGAGCCGAAGGACCTCTGGCCCTGCCGGGCCGGTGCGTCCTCTCTCAAGGTGAAGAAGAGAAATGGAGGGATGGCGATGAAGGCGGCAGTTGGCGCGAGCGCGGCGAACCTGGCCATGGCGGGCGCCCTTCCGGGCCGATTCGCGCCCCAGCCATCCTGGAAGGAGGTCCACCATGACTCCTGAACTGTGGGCATTACTTCTGATCGCGGTGCCCGTCGCCTACATGCTCGGCACTTACCGACAGGCCGCCAAAGCCGCTCATCACCGATTCGCCAGTTACCGGCACCGGATGACCGGCGGCTTCACAGTCTGGATCAAGAATCTCGCGATGTACGCGCTCATGCTGGCTGGGGTGGGCGTGGCACTGGCGGCACTGTACGTCCTCATCCGGTGACCAACGCCACAGTGTCCGCGACCTTCGCCTCCATGCCGCACGGCTCCTGGTGGCGGCCTGGCAGCGTGATCTTCGACAGGGGGCGATGACATGGACGAGACGACATGGCAGCGATGGGGAGCGACCAGTGGTTTAGTCGCCGTCGGGGCCGGCGCCGGGGCGATGGTGTTCGAACGGGGTGGTGTGAGTCCCGATGAGCCGGCCGATCAGATCGCCGCGTTCTTCGCGGTCAACGGCTCGCTGCTGCTGGCGCAGAGTGTGCTGTTCATGATCGGGGCGGCGGCGCTGTTGTGGTTCACGGGCAGCTTGCGCGCGTTTCTCGCGGCGGCTGAGGGGGGCTCGCAGCGGTTGTCGACGCTGGCCTTCGGCGCAGGGATCGCCCAGGTCGCGGTCAACCTGATGGCGCAGGCCTTCCAGATCGGGCTGGCCACGACGCCGCCCGCGCAGGTGTCGGGTGGGCTGGTGGCGCTCATGGATGCGACGTTCGCCCTGGCCAACGTGCCGCTGGCAGTGATGCTCGGAGCTGTGGCGCTGGTGTCGCTGCGCTACCGGGCCTTTCCCGCCTGGCTTGGCCGGCTGGCGGCGGTGGCCGCTGGTGCGTACGCGATCCTGTCGGCGAACGTCGCCGTGAGCGGCGGCCCTCTGGGGCCGGGCGGCGAGTTGAGCTACGTCCTGTATCCCGCGCTGGTGATTTGGCTCGTTCCGGCCGCGATCATCGTGATCAGGCGGTGCGGCCCGGTCGTCAACACGGAGCGGGCCGCGTCCGCCTGACCGTTGGTTCGGGACCAACGGCACCTGGATCGAGGACTTCGTCCCCAGGCGCTACGGCACCTGTGTCGCGAGGCTGGAAGCGGAAGGACACCTCGCGAAGGAGATGTGTGATGGCCAGGCGGATCGTGGTGGGCGTGGACGGGTCGGTGCCGTCGATGGCGGCAGTGGAGTGGGCGGCGAGCGATGCCCGGATCAGGGGGCTGCCGCTGCGCATCGTGCACGTATGCGGGCCGTGGCCGCACAGCCCCGGCGGGCTCGCGTACTGCACCAAGGCACTGGAGGCCGCGGCGACCTGGGCGCGCGACCTGGGCGCGGAGGTGACGACGGAGACGCTGACCGGGAACGTGATCGGCGACCTGATCGGCGAGTCGGCGCGGGCCGACAGCGTGGTGCTGGGCAGCAGGGGATTGGGCGGGTTCAGCGGGATGGTGCTGGGCTCGGTCGGGCTGGCGGTGGCGGGACACGCCGCCGGTCCTGTGGTGATCGTCCGCGGACCCGCCGAGGCCGCACACGCTCGCGTGGTGGTCGGTTACGACGGGTCGGAGCACTCGCGGGCCGCCATGGAGTACGCGCTGGAGCAGGCCCGTGCCCGGGGCGCCGAGCTGCACGTGGTGTACGGGTGGCGGATGCCCATGTTCTCGCCGTACGCCGCCGTGGCCGGCAGCCTCCTTGAGGACGCCTTCCAGCAGGAGGTGAAGGCGGCCCGGGAGCGGGTGGCCCCCTGGCGGGAGGACAACCCCGACATCAAGATCACCGACGCTGAGGTGTGCGAGCACCCGGTGGCGGCGCTCATCGAGGCGTCGAGGACGGCGGACCTGGTCGTGGTCGGCTCGCGCGGGCTGGGCCCCTTCGCCTCCGCGATGCTCGGCTCGGTCAGCCACGGCGTTCTGCATCACGTGACCTGCCCGGTAGCGGTCGTGCGCCCGCAGGAGGACCAGAGATGAACGTGGAGTCGCTGACCGCGCATGTTCCGGTTCGAAACCCATTCTGCCCCAAGTAAGGGAGGCGTGAGATGTACGCGCTGGTCGTGTACGAATCCATGTACGGCAATACCCGACACATCGCCGAAGCCGTGGCCGCGGGCCTGGCTGGTACGGTCAGGACCGAGATCGTCGAGGTGGCCTCGGCGCCCGCTCTCATCCCGCAGGATGTGGGGTTGCTGGTGGTCGGCGGGCCCACGCATGCCTTCGGCATGAGCAGGGCCTCGACCCGGCAGTCCGCCGCGGAGCAGGCCCAGGAGCCGCTGGTCTCCCAGGGCAGGGGCGTACGGGAGTGGCTGACCTCGCTGCACACCCCGTCAGGGCTGGGCGCGGCGGCCTTCGACACCCGCATCAGCAAGCCGCGCATGCCCGGCTCGGCGGCCCGCGGCGTGGCCAAGCGGCTGCGCAGGCTCGGAGTCGCGCTGGTGGCGCCCGCGCAGAGCTTCTACGTCACCGGGACCAAGGGGCCGCTGGTGGACGGGGAGGTCGAACGCGCCAGGCAGTGGGGCGAGTCGCTCGCCTCGTCGATCGCCATCCCGACGTCCTGAAACAACCTGGCACCGCACCGCTTGGCCGGCTCTGACGCTTGGGACCAAGGTCCCATGGCGTCAGGGCCGGTTGACTCTACGGCTGGTCGCGGCCGTCGGCGACGCTGGCGGGCATGGACGTCTTGGACCTGTCGCGCTGGCAGTTCGGCATCACCACCGTTTACCACTTCCTGTTCGTCCCGCTCACGATCGGCCTGTCGATCATCGTGGCGGGACTGCAGACGGCCTGGCACCGTACGGGCAAGCCGGAGTACCTGAAGCTGACCCGGTTCTGGGGCCGGCTGTTTCTGATCAACTTCGCCATGGGCGTGGTGACGGGCATTGTGCAGGAGTTCCAGTTCGGGATGAACTGGAGTGACTACTCGCGCTTCGTCGGCGATGTGTTCGGTGCGCCGCTGGCGATGGAGGGGCTGATCGCGTTCTTCCTGGAGTCCACGTTCCTCGGGCTGTGGATCTTCGGCTGGGACAAGCTGTCGCGCCGGTTGCACCTGGCCGCGATCTGGCTGGCGGCGATCGGCACCGCGATTTCGGCCTATTTCATCCTCGCGGCGAACTCCTGGATGCAGCACCCGGTCGGCTACCACATCGTGAACGGCCGTGCCGAACTGACCGACATCTGGGCCGTGCTGACCAACTCCACCACGCTGGTCACCTTCCCGCACGTGATCTTCGGCGCGTTCCTGACAGCGGGGGCGTTCGTGCTGGGCATCAGCGCCTGGTTCCTGCTGCGCAAGCGCGACGTCGGCCTGTTCCGCACATCGGCCCGGCTCGCGCTGGCGGTCAGCCTGGTGGCGGGGGTGGGCGTGGCGCTCTCCGGCCACTGGCAAGCGCAGATCATGACCGAGCAGCAGCCGATGAAGATGGCCGCCGCCGAGGCGCTGTGGGAGGACGAGAGCGCGGCCGGATTCTCGCTGTTCGCCGTCGGCGACGTCGAGCACGGCCGCAACCACGTCAACGTGCAGATCCCGCGCGGGCTGAGCGTCCTGGCCACCAACAGCCTGGACGGCCGGGTGGCGGGCATCAACGACATCCAAGCCCGGTACGAGGCGGTTTACGGGCCGGGCGACTACCGGCCGGTGATCGGGCTGGCGTACTGGACGTTCCGGCTGATGATCGGCTTCGGCGCGCTGTCGGCGCTGCTGGCGCTGGCCGGGCTCTGGCTGACCAGGCGCGGCAGGCTGCCTGCGAGCCGCTGGTGCTATCGGCTGGCCATCGCCGGAATCGCCCTGCCGTTCCTGGCCAACAGTCTCGGCTGGATCTTCACCGAGATGGGCCGCCAGCCGTGGACGGTGTTCGGGCTGATGCGCACGGCCGCCGCCGTCTCCCCGACAGCGGACGTCACCTCGGTGGCGATCACGCTGGGCGGCTTCACGCTGGTCTACGGGGTGCTGGCGGCCGTCGAGGTACGGCTGCTGATCAAGTACATCGGCCTCGGCCCGCACGAGCAGACCGACAACGAGACCACTGTCCCCGCGTTGAGCTACTGAGGAACGTCATGGAAACGATCTGGTTCGTGCTGATCGCCGTGTTGTGGACCGGCTATTTCCTGCTGGAGGGCTTCGACTTCGGGGTCGGCGTGCTGCTGCCGTTCCTGGCCCGGGACGAGGGCGAGCGGCGCACCGTCGTGTCGACGATCGGGCCCGTATGGGACGGCAACGAGGTGTGGCTGCTGGTGGCCGGCGGCGCGACCTTCGCCGCCTTCCCCGAGTGGTACGCCACCCTGTTCAGCGGCTTCTACCTGCCGCTGTTCCTCATCCTGCTGGCCCTGATCGCGCGCGGCGTGGCACTGGAGTACCGGCACAAGAGCGACAGCACGCGTGGCTGGGACCGGGCCTTCTTCTGGGGCTCGCTCGGGCCCGCCTTCCTGTGGGGCGTGGCGTTCGCCAACATCGTGCGAGGCGTGCCGCTGGACGCCGCGCACGAGTACACCGGCACGCTCCTCACCCTGCTCAACCCGTACGCACTGCTCGGCGGGCTGGCCACACTGGCGCTGTTCACCCTGCACGGCGCCATCTTCCTGGCCCTGCGCACCACCGGCGAGCTGCGGTCGCGGGCCTCCCGCGTCGCCAGGCTCCTGGCTGTGGTGGCCGCCGTGGTGGTCTCCGCCTTCCTGCTCGGCCTCGGTGCGTTCGCCTGGGTGGCCGTTCTGGCCGGGCTGGCGGGGGCCTTCGTCGCCACGCTTCGGGGGCGTGACGGGTGGGCGTTCGCCGCCAGCGCGCTGGCCGTCGTGGCCTTCACCGCCACCCTGTTCCTCAGCCTGTGGCCGAACGTCCTGCCCGCCCTGAACCCCGCCAACAGCCTGACTGTGGTCAACGCCGCCTCCAGCCCCTACACACTGAAGGTGATGACGTGGGTGGCGGCCATTTTCACTCCGGTGGTGCTGGCCTACCAGGCATGGACGTACTGGATCTTCCGCCGCCGCCTCACAGGAGCGAACCCGACATGAGACGGCTGCTCGCCTTCACAGAGGCGGCTATCAGGGCACGTCAGGTGCCCCCTCGCCGCCGTGCCTGACGCATGCGATGCCCCCAGCCCCTTTCAGGGCTGGGGGCAGGGCCTGGCGATCATCGTCCGTATCTCTTGGAGTCGTCCTCTTTCCAGTTGAGCTTGTTCACGACGTCCACGACCCCGTCGACGCGGCCGGCCATGCGGACGGCGACGGCGGTGTCGCTCTTGCGGTCCATCCACCCGGTGAGCGTCACCACACTCTGCTCGACCTCGACCTTGACGCCCAGAGTCTCGACCCATAACGAGCGTTCGAGCACGTCCTCGCGGATCTCGTGGGCGATGTCGGCGTCCGAGCGGACGAACACCTTGATCAGGTCGCGCCTGCTGACGATGCCGTCCAGCCTGCCCTCCTCATCCACGACGATGAGGCGCTTGACGGCTTGCTCGTCCATCAGGCGGGCAGCCGTGACCACCGTCGTCGCGGCGGTGACCGTCACCGCGGGTGCGGTCATGATCTCGGCTGCGGTGTCGCCCTTGGCCTTGCGCTGGTAGCCGCCGCCCTTCTCGGACAGCCGGTGGCGCAGCCGCACCCGTAACGGCGGCCGATAGCCCTCCTGGTAGTACTGCTCGCGGAACTCCTCCTTGCACAGCAGATCGGCCTCGGACACGACGCCGATGACGCGCCTGTCGTCGTCGATGACCGGTACGGCGCTGACGCCGTGCTTGATGAGCGTCTCGGCGACGTCCTTGAACGGGGTGCTCGCGTGAACCGACACGACCTGCCTGGTCATGATCTGCTCTACCTTGGTGCGCAACATGGGTTTCTCCTTTCCAGTCCTCTCTCCATGGCACTGCGGCTCGTGTCGGGTTCCTAGAGGCGAAAGTCTTGGTGGGGCGGGTCCTACGACACTGCCCAGTCCCATGACGGTGGTGGCCCTGCGCCACGTCCGCTGCCGGTGACGGTGGTCCGTCCCTGATGCCAGGACCTTCGGCCCTGGCATCAGGGACGTTCGTCGCTGCAGGGTCAGGCCGCTGCGCGGGACCGTGATGGAGAAAGCGAGGTGGACGTCATGCCGATCGAAGTCAAGGACGTCATGGGCCGGGTGGCCATCGCCGTGCTGGAGGATGCGTCGTTCGCCGACATCGTGGCCGCGATGAATCGGTACGCGGTGAGGGCGGTCACCGTGGTCGACGCCGATCGGCGACCAGTGGGCGTGGTCTCCGAGGATGACCTGCTGCTCAAGGAGATCGACCCGGTACGGCACAGCGTGACCATGTTCAAGTCGCGCAGGCAGCGGCGTGAGCGCGACAAAGCGGCGGGGGTACGGGCGGATCAGCTCATGACCTCTCCGGCGATCACCGTAACGCCGGGCACCAGCGTGCGGGACGCCGCCCGGCTGATGCATACCGAGCGAATCAAGCAACTGCCCGTCATCGACGTGGTCACCGGGCGCATCATAGGCACCCTGCACCAGCACGACGTGCTGCGCGTCTTCACCCGCCCGGTCGCCGAGTTGGAGACGGACATCCGAGCCGTGCTCCCAGAGCACGGAGCGTTCTCCATCGAGATCGACAATGGTGTGGTGAAGCTCGGCGGGCACGTCCAGTGGAGATCACAGGCCATCGACGCGATGGAAGCGGTGCGTGCGGTAGAGGGCGTCGTGGACGTGGTGTGCGAGATGGCCTCCGGCAAGGACGATCTCGTCGTCGTCCCACCGCTGCTGTAAGGGGCCGACGTGGACTTGGCCTGGCGCATTGAGGTGCACGGGATCGTACAGGGTGTCGGGTTCCGGCCGTTCGTCCATCGACTGGCGACCGCTATCGGGATCCGCGGGCAGGTCAGGAACACCGGCGGGCACGTGGTCATCTCCGCGTCCGGCTCGCCGGCCCGGCTGGAGGCGTTCGTGTCCAGCCTGCGGACCCAGCGGCCCGAGGCCGCGCACATCCGCGACCTGATCGTCACACCCGGGACCCTGGAACGGGAGACTGTCGGCTTCGAGATCGCGGAAAGCGAGGTCACGCCGGGCAATGCCCGCGAGATCCCGCCGGACCTGGCCACGTGCGCGCAGTGTGTGCGGGAGCTGTTCGATCCGGCCAACCGGCGCTACCGCTACCCGTTCATCAACTGCACCGCGTGCGGGCCCCGGGCGACCATCATCGAGAGCCTGCCCTACGACCGAGCCCGCACGTCGATGCGAGGCTTCGAGATGTGCACGGTCTGCGCGGGCGAGTACGACGATCCGGCGGACCGGCGCTTCCACGCTGAGCCGATCGCGTGCGCGTCCTGCGGCCCCCGGCTGCGCCTGGGAAGGCTGGCGGGAGACGCGGCGCTGCGGGCGGCGGCGGACGTCATCGCGGGTGGCGGGGTGATCGCGGTCAAAGGGCTGGGCGGATTCCAGCTGGTCTGCGATGCGATCAACGACGAGCCCGTCGCCCGGGTGCGGCGGATCAAGGCGCGCGAGGCCAAGCCGCTGGCGGTGATGGTGCGGGACGCTGTCGCCGCTGGAGCGCTGGCTGGTCTTTCCGAGGCCGACCACCTGCTGCTCGCCGCCCGGTCCGCGCCCATCGTGCTGGCCCCGCGGCGGCATGGCGTGCTCTCGCCCGGCGTATGCCACGGGATGCCCGACGTCGGGGTGTTCCTCCCGCACACGCCGCTGCACCACCTGCTGCTGGACGCGCTACGCCGCCCCCTCGTGGTGACCAGCGCCAACCACGCCGACAGCCCGATGCTGATCGATGACATCGCAGGGCTGGACGTGGACGGCGTGCTCACCCACGACCGGCCCATCGTGGCCCGCTACGACGACTCGGTGGTGCGATCGTTCGGGTCGCGCGCCACAACGATCCGGCGGGCCCGCGGGCTGGCTCCCGCCGTGCTTCGCCTACCGGTCGCCGCCGCACCGATTCTGGCCGTGGGCGCCCAGCTCAAGAGCACGTTCACGCTGACCGATGATGACCGGGCAGTGCTCGGGCCGCACATCGGCGATCTGTCCGACGCCCAGACCCTGGAGGCGTACGAGGAGGCGCTCGATCACCTGCGAGGCATCCACGGGATCGAGCCCGCGCACGTAGCGCACGACCCGCATCCCGGATATCTGTCGACCCGGCTGGCCCGGCGCTGGCCGAGCCGCATCGCCGTCCAGCACCACCATGCGCACATCGTCTCGGTGGCCGCCGAACACCGGCTGGAGCCGCCGTTCCTGGGTGTCGCCTACGACGGGCTGGGCCTGGGCGACGACGGCACGTTCTGGGGCGGAGAGCTGCTCCTGGCCTCCTACACCGGCTATCGGCGGCTGGGCCGTTTCTCTCACGCTCCGATGCCTGGCGGGGAGGCGGCCGTGCGCAGGCCCGCCCGCATGGCGCTCGGATACCTGCTCGGCGGCGAGACCACCGCGGGCCGCATACCCGGAGATCTCGCTGCCGGGCTGGCCGACGCGGAGGTCATCGGCCGAATGATCGCCAAGGGGGTGAACTGCCCGGTCGCTTCCAGCGCAGGTCGCCTGTTCGACGCCGCCGCGGCACTGCTGGGTTTGTGCGACGTCAACCGTTTCGAGGGCGAGGCCGCGACCCGCCTGGAACTGGCGGCCGCCGCGTTCCCCGGAACAGAACCGCTCGCGTGGCGGCTCGACCGCCAGGACGGGCTGTGGGTGTACGACGGCGTGGTCACGCTACGGGACCTGCTGGAGGCGAAGTCGGACGGTGAGCCGGCCGGCCGGATCGCCGCCGCCTTCCACGCCACGATCGCGGCCGTCACGGTGCTGATGTGCGAGCGGGCAGCGGTCGAGCACGACGTCACCCAGGTATGCCTGTCGGGCGGTGTGTTCCAGAACCGGCTGCTGGCCACCGACGTGCTCGCCCGGCTGTCGGTGGCCGGGTTCGAGCCGTACATCGGCGAGCAGGTCCCGGTCAATGATGGCGGCATCAGCTACGGCCAGGCGGCTGTAGCTGCGGCGAGGCTGTCACGTGCCTGAACGCACGCGCTGCCGCAGCCGATCGCGCTGGCCACTCGTGGAGGTGGCGGAGGGCCATGGCGCGCAGGAACTGCTCGGGGTCGTCTTCCGCAGTATGCGATCGACGAGTTGGACGGGACGATCCGGCAGATCCGCTCATCCATCTTCGCCTGCGCGACATCGAGGAACGCGCCGGCCGACTGAACGGCACCGCGGAGATCGAGACGCCCCAAGGGGGAGGAACGAGCCTGCGCTGGCGTATTCCCCTGTGAGGTTAGACCCCTGGGAATGGGACCAAGGTCCCTAGGACGCGGATATGTTCGCGGAAATCATCGAAACCATGACGACCACCCAGAACATCGACGCCTACTGGCGTGCCGCGAACTACCTGTCCGTGGGGCAGATCTACCTGCTGGACAACCCGCTGCTGACCGAGCCGCTGCTCCCGGAGCACATCAAGCCGCGCCTGCTCGGCCACTGGGGCACCACGCCTGGCCTGAACTTCTGCTTCGCCCACCTCAACCGGATCATCGCCGAGCGCCAACAGGACATGATCTACATTGCCGGCCCCGGTCACGGCGGTCCCGCCGCGGTCGCACACGCCTGGCTGGAGGGTTCCTACTCGGAGAAGTACCCCGAGGTCTCGCAGGACGCGGCCGGTATGCGCCGGCTGTTCCGGCAGTTCTCCTTCCCGGGCGGCATCCCCAGCCACGTCGCTCCCGAGACGCCCGGCTCCATTCACGAGGGCGGTGAGCTGGGCTATTCCCTGGCTCATGCGTTCGGGGCGGCCTTCGACAACCCCCGCCTGGTCGTGGCCTGCGTCGTCGGCGACGGCGAGGCGGAAACCGGGCCGCTGGCGGCCAGCTGGCATTCCAACAAGCTGCTCGACCCGTACCGGGACGGCGTGGTGCTGCCGATCCTGGCCCTGAACGGGTACAAGATCGCCAACCCCACCGTGCTCGCGCGTATCCCCGAGCAGGAGCTGCTCAAGCTGATGGAGGGGTATGGCTACCGCCCGCACATCGTCGGTCCCTCTCACGAGGAGATGGCGAGCACGCTCGACACCGTCTTCGACGAGATCGCCGCATACAAGGACGGCCGCGCCTCCAGACTCCCGATGATCATCTTGCGCACGCCGAAGGGCTGGACCGGGCCGCGCGAGGTCGACGGGGTGCCGGTCGAGGGCACGTGGCGGGCCCATCAGGTGCCGCTGTCGGGCGTACGGGACAATCCCGAGCACCTGGCCATGCTGGAAGCGTGGATGCGCTCGTATCGTCCAGAAGAGCTGTTCGACGCCAGCGGCCGGCCGGTGCCCGCGGTGCTGAGAACGGTGCCCGAAGGACCACGGCGGATGAGCGCCAGCCCGCACGCCAACGGCGGAGAGCTGCAGCGCCCGCTTACCCTGCCGGACTTCCGCGACTACGCGGTGGAGGTCAAGTCGCCCGCCGCGCAGTCGAGCGAGCCCACGCGGGCACTGGGCGCATTCCTCCGCGACGTGATCGCCGCCAATCCGCACAGCTTCCGGCTGATGGGTCCCGACGAGACCGCGTCCAATCGGCTGCAGGACGTCTTCGAGACGACCGACCGGGCCTGGAACGCCGCTGTTGAGCCGACCGACGAGCACTTGGCCGCCGGCGGGCGTGTCATGGAGGTGTTGAGTGAGCACCTGTGCCAGGGCTGGTTGGAGGGCTACCTGCTGACCGGGCGGCACGGGCTGTTCAACTGCTACGAGGCGTTCATCCACATCATCGACGCCATGTTCAACCAGCACGCCAAGTGGCTGGAGACGGCGAAGAAGATCCCCTGGCGGCGGCCGGTCGCCTCGCTCAACTACCTGCTGTCCTCGCACGTGTGGCGGCAGGACCACAACGGCTTCTCCCATCAGGATCCCGGCTTCCTGGACGTCGTGGTCAACAAGAAGGCCGAGGTCGTCCGCGTCTACCTGCCGCCGGACGCCAACACGCTGCTCTCGGTCAGCGACCACTGCCTGCGCTCCCGCGACTACGTCAACGTCATTGTCGCGGGCAAGCAGCCGGTGCTCGACCTGTTCACCATGGACGAGGCCATCGCCCACTGCACGCGCGGGCTCGGCATCCTGCCCTGGGCTTCCACGGATGACGGCGGCGAGCCGGACGTGGTGCTGGCCTGCGCCGGCGACGTCCCCACCCTGGAGACGCTGGCCGCGACGGCGCTGCTGCGCGAGCACCTGCCCGAGCTGAAGGTGCGGGTCGTCAACGTCGTGGATCTGATGCGGCTGCAGCCGCCGTCGGAGCACCCGCACGGCATGTCCGACGCCGAGTTCGACACGCTCTTCACCACCGACAAGCCGGTCATCTTCAACTTCCACGGCTACCCGTGGCTGATCCACCGCCTCACCTACCGGCGCAACGGTCACGCCAACGTGCACGTGCGCGGCTACAAGGAGGAGGGCACGACCACGACGCCGTTCGACATGGCCATGCTGAACGACATCGACCGCTATCACCTGGTCATGGACGTCATCGACCGCGTTCCCGGACTCGGCGCCACGCAGGCGCACCTGCGCCAGCACATGAGCGACGAACGACTGCGGGCCCGCGCCTACACGCGCGCGCACGGCGAGGACGACCCCGAGCTCCGCGACTGGGCCTGGACCTGAGGAAGAAGCGAACCGATGAGGGAAAGGAGGGTCTCATGAAGGATCTGCCGCGCATCGCCGACCTGTCCGCCGCCGATATGCCGATGGTCCCTTCGGAGTTCGCCTACGCGGCGCTCACCCGGTCGGTGAGGCTGCCCGCAGCGGCCGAGACCGATGGCGGTTCCGGCCGAGCGGCGGTGTCCCCATGTGCCTAGGCGTGCCCGGGCGGATCATGGTTCGCGCCGGTGAGATGGGCACCGTGGACTTCGACGGCCTGCGCCGGGAGGTGTGCCTGTCATATACCCCTGAGGCGCGGCCGGGAGACTACGTGATCGTGCACGTAGGGTTCGCGATCTCGCTGCTGGACGAGGCCGAGGCGGTGCGCACGCTCGCGGTGCTGCGCGCGATCCCTGGAGGGCTGGATGAGATATCTCGATGAGTACCGCGATCCGGTGCTGGCCCGGCGTCTCGTGGCCGATATCTGTGCCGCCGCCACCTCACGCTGGGCGATCATGGAGGTGTGCGGCGGGCAGACGCACACGATCGTCCGGCAGGGCATCGACGAGCTGATCCCGATACGCATGGTGCACGGTCCCGGTTGCCCCGTGTGCGTGACGCCGCTGGCCACCATCGATCGAGCGCTGGCCATCGCCGGCCGCGCCGAGGTGATCTTCACGTCGTTCGGCGACATGCTGCGCGTGCCGGGATCCGGTGCCGACCTGCTGTCGGCCAAGGCCCGTGGCGCCGATGTGCGCGTGGTCTACTCACCCTTGGACGCGGTAAGGCTGGCGAGCGCGAACCCCGACCGGGAGGTGGTGTTCTTCGCGGTCGGCTTCGAGACCACGGCCCCCGCCAACGCGATGGCCGTGCTGCGCGCGGCCCAGGAGCGTTTGCCCAACTTCAGCGTGCTGGTGAGCCACGTCCTGGTGCCTCCTGCGATGACCGCGATCATGGAGTCGGCGTCGGTCGACGCCTTCCTGGCGGCCGGGCACGTGTGCGCGGTGATGGGGTGGACCGAGTACGAACCGCTGGCCGCCCGCTACCGCGTGCCGATCGTGGTCACCGGGTTCGAGCCACTGGACTTGCTGGAGGGCATCCTCATGGCGGTCCGCCAGCTCGAAGAGGGACGGTGCGAGGTGGAGAACCAGTACGCCCGCGCGGTCCGCCGGACCGGCAACGGCTTCGCCCAGGACGCCGTCCGGCGGGTCTTCCGAGTCAGCGACCAGACGTGGCGCGGCATCGGAGAGATTCCTGCGAGCGGTCTTGTCCTGGCGCCGGAGTTCGAACGGTACGACGCCACGCTCCGCTTCGGCGTCGGTGGTGTGAGCGCGGGCGAACATCCCGATTGCATCGCGGGGGACATCCTGCGTGGCACGCGAACCCCGCTCGACTGCGCCGCCTACAGAACCTCGTGCACCCCGCGCCGTCCTTTGGGCGCGCCGATGGTGTCAGCCGAAGGCACATGCGCCGCTTTTCACAATGCCGGACGGACGAGACGGGAGACGTCATGACCACGGCCTTCGACCCGATCGCGGCCACATGTCCCACACCCCTCGCCGAGAACGAGCGGGTGCTACTCGGCCACGGATCGGGCGGCCAGCTCATGGCCGAGCTGCTCGCCGACCTCGCCCCGCGCCTCGGGGCCCCGGCGATCGAGGACGCGGCAGTGGTGACCACCGGCGCGCCACAGGTAGTGATGTCCACCGATGGGTTCGTGGTCACGCCGCGCTTCTTCCCCGGTGGCGACATAGGGTCGCTGGCCGTGTACGGCACGGTCAACGACCTGGCCATGATGGGCGCCGTACCGGTCGCGCTCAGCCTGGCCTACATCGTGGAGGAGGGGTTGCCGCTCGACGAGCTGCGCCGCGTCACCTCCTCCGTTGCCCAGGCGGCCCGCGCCTGCGGCGTGCGGGTCGTGACCGGCGACACCAAGGTCGTCGGCAAGGGCGCGGCCGACGGCATCTACGTCACCACCACGGGTATCGGCGTTCGGCTGCCCGATGCGGCGCCGGCCGCCGCGAACGGCCGGCCCGGTGACGTGATCCTGCTGTCCGGCCCCATCGGGCTGCACGGCATCACGATCCTTGGCACCCGCGAAGGGCTCGGCTTCGAGAGCGAGCTGGCCTCCGACTGCCGGCCGCTGCACGACCTCATGGCCGCGATGATCACGGCGGGACGCCGCGGTGTGCACGTGATGCGCGACCCGACCAGAGGCGGCCTGGCCAGCGCGCTCAACGAGCTGGCCGCCGCCTCCCACGTCGGTGTCGAGCTGGAGGAGCAAGCCATACCCGTGCCCCCGCAGGTGGCCGCCGCATGCGACCTGCTGGGGCTCGATCCGCTGCACGTGGCCAACGAGGGCTGCCTGGTGACGTTCGTAGACCCGGCCGTGGCGGAAGCGGTCCTCGCCGCGATGCGTGATCGGCCGGAAGGGGCAGCGGCCACGCGCATCGGCACCGTGGTCGCCGACCATCCGGGTCGCGTCACCACGCGCACCCTGGTCGGATCCTCCAGGGTCGTCGACATGCTGGTGGGAGAGCAGCTACCCCGTATCTGCTGATCGCGTGGTCAGCGCTCCGTCGGGCGCGAGTTCGACCCGGTGGGCGATCGTGCCGCGCCAGCCCTCGACGAGTCCGGCCCCCGCGGAGGATCGTTCGACCGGGGCCGGATCTGCCGGTGCCGTGCCAGGCCTGTCGAGTAGATGAGTGATCAGGGCGATGGACGTGGCGATCTCCTCTGTGCCGCGAGTCGATCTTCGTCCGATCCTGTTTCCGCGGGTCAAGGGGTCGGCCGATCGTGTCTTTTTCTTCGTTTTGGGAAGTGGAGGCCGTGGGGGAGCCAACAGGTGAGGCAGGGGGAGGATGCCTGGACGGGTCATGGTCGGGGCAGACGGCTCCGCCCCCGTCGCGTCCACGACGGGGCATTAGGACGACGGTGGGCGCTGGAGAGTCGTTGCCGTAAAAGCCGGACGAGGGGGACATCATGACCGGCCTGATCATTGCGGGTGTGGACGGTTCGACTCCCAGCACCGCGGCGGTCGAGTGGGCCGCCGACGACGCGCTTCGAATGGGTGTTGAGCTGCGGATCGTGCACGCTGTGGATCGGCGGCTGTACGACGCCATCAGATTTCCGGCCGCGGATCAGGAGGAACTCCTGAGGAAGGCGGCGGGAAAGGTGCTGGAAGCGGCTGAGGCGACCGCGCGTGCCCGGCAGCCGACCGTAGAGGTGAGCACCCGGTCGCTCGACGGTGCGCCTGCGGCTGTTCTGCAAGAGCAGGAGGCGGGCGAGCTGGTCATCGGCAACCGCGGGCTGGGCGGGTTCGCCGGAGCTCTGCTCGGATCGGTGACCATGCAGGTGGCCGGGCAGGCCCACTGCCCGGTGGTGGTGGTGCGTGCCGAGCCATGCGAGCGGGTCGGCGAGATCGGTGTCGGCGTCGATGACGCCGATACCTGTGAGCCGGCGCTCGGCTACGCCTTCGAGCAGGCCAGGCTGCGTGGGGCCACGCTGCGCCTGATCTACGCTTGGCAGCTGCCCGTGCACAACTTCGCTCCCGAGATCTCCTACGACCTGGGCGAGGTCCGTGCCGCCCAGCGCGAGGTCGTCAGCAAGCGCCTCGCAGGATGGCGGGCGAAGTATCCCCAGGTGAAGGTCATTGAGGACGTCCAGAACGTACACCCCGTCGACGCGCTCACCAGCACAGCGTGCGATCTGATCGTCGTCGGCTCCCACGGCCGCGGCGCGCTCGGCTCGCTGGTTCTCGGCTCCGTCAGCAGAGGGGTGCTCCACCACGCGCGTTGTCCCGTCGCGGTGGTCCGCTCCGCGGATCTTTCGCCGCGGCCGTAGAAGGACAACTCGCGGGCACCCCGCAGCCATAGGGGCGGAAGTCCCGGCGGGGAGGGCCCATCGGCACTGCCCGATCCGCCGCCACTTTGGTGTGCTGGAAACGACACCCCCACAAAGGAGGCAGCGATGGACACCACACATGCCAAGAGCTTTCCGCGCTGGCTGTATCGAGGCGGTCGCCCGAACCGTCTGGCACGGGCGATGAACCGGTTCTCGGCCATCCTCCATGCGACCGGCGTGCTGATGCCCGCCCGGATGGTGACTTTGGAGGTGCGCGGCCGCCGCAGCGGGCGCATGATCTCTTTCCCGCTGGTCGTCGCGGACTATCAGGGCGAGCGCTACCTGGTGTCGATGCTCGGGGAGAAGGCCAACTGGGTGGGCAACGTACGCGCCGCCAAGGGGCATGCGCTCCTGCGACACGGCCGCCGCGAAAGGATCCTGCTGGAGGAGGTCGCCTGCGAACTTCGCGCCCCGATCCTGCGCCGCTACCTGGCTGTCGCGCCGGGCGCCCGGCCGCACATTCCCGTGGACCGGCACGCTCCGGTGGCCGACTTCCAGCAGATCGCCAACCGGTTCACCGTCTTCCGCATCGTGCCGGCCCCGATCGCAAGCAGTCGGCCATCGGAGGACGAAGTCCTGAATGCGGATGCCATTGGCCCGCAGGAGATGGCGTGACTGAACGGCCCCTGGACCCGCACCTCCACCTTCATCGACATCTACCTCCAGCGTGACCTCGCCGAAGGGCTGATCACCGAAGAACGCGCGCAGGAGCTCATCGACGCCGCCGGGTTTCACATGAACGTCAACGTCCTGACGCGGGCGGTGCTGCTGGACGCCATGGAGCACCCCGACCGCTACCCGCAACTCACCATCCGCGTCTCCGGCTACGCCGTCAACTTCATCCGCCTCACCCCCGAACAGCAACGCGACGTCATCAACCGCACCTTCCACGGATCACTGTGAACACCCGCCAGGCCCACCTCCAACAGGCCGCCACCGAGCTGTGCCACCCGCCGGCCCCACCGGGCACCGGCGTGATCAGCACCTGAGATGCTGGTCCGCCGGCGCCCAGCCAGGCACACCACTCAAAGGCCGTGGATACGTCGGCCGGTGATCTGGTGCGGGACGATGCGGATGTACAGGTGGCGTTCGCCGCCGGCCCATGGCGTGACATCGGCATGGGCCACTTTGATCGCTTCGTCCTCCGGCACATGGTGGGCGGGGCCCTGGATGAGGACGCTCCAGCCCGCCCGCTGGGCCTCGTCGATCCGGTCCACCTGGAAAGCGATCTTGATGTCCACGCCCTCCAGCCCGGTGCGCAGGTCCTGGTCCATAGGGCCACCGCGGGCGGTGCGGAAGACGATGGCGCCGTCGTGGAGCTTGTAGTTGACGGGTAGCACTGTCAGCCCGTGCGAGCCGTTGAACGCCACCCGGCCGATGCCACCTGGCGCGACCAGCCGCAAGCACTCCTCCGGCTCCAGCATCTCCAGGACGGGTTTCTCCGCTGCCGCGCCGGGACCGGGCGGGCGATCACGGCCACCGCCCAGCAGGTCCTGAACGGTCGTTTCCAGAGCAGCGGCCAGGCGGGCCACGGTGTTCCGGTCCGGAGCGCCCAGATGGCCTTCCAGATGCCCGATGTATTCGGCCGACATGTCCGCGCGGTCGGCGACCTGCGCAAGGGTGAGGCCGAGCCGGTCGCGGTGGTAGCTCACGCGGCGTCCGAAGTCACCACTATCTGTCATGATCATTTCCTGTTCGGTGATGGTGAGAGCGGCGCCTTGAGGCAGAGTGACGCCGTCGACACGGGTACTTTCGTTATCGGCCTCGATGGCGAGCCGGATTCCACGGAAGCGGATCGGCAACGACAACGAGCCGAGTCGCTCGGGCAGCCGGGGATTGAGGCGCAGACCGTCCGGCCTCGGCTCCAGGCCCAGGTAGCAGCGTTGCAGCATGTCGAGGGTGCCGGCCATGGCGCCCAGGTGGATGCCCTCGGCGGTGGTGCCCCCTTGCACATCGTGGGCGTCGCTGATCAGCGCTTCGGCGAAGAACTGCCAGGAGCGCACCCGATCGGAGCGGGCAAGTACCCAGGCGTGGACGACGGCACTGAGAGTGGAGCCGTGGCTGGTGCGGTCCAGGTAGTAGGCGATGGTGCGGGAGATCAGATCGAGGTCGTACGGGTAGCCGAGCCGTTTGAGAATCGCCAGCAGTTCTTCGGCGTTGAGCAGGTAGAACAGCATCAGCGTGTCGGCCTGCTTGGAGGCTTTGTAGCGGTTGACGTCGTCATCGTCGGCCTCGAGTGCCCGGTCCAGGCGGCGCACACCCTTGTAACGGGCCCAGTCAAGCTCGTCGAGTTCGGCATAGCCGGTGAACTGGCTGATGACGCCGTCATGGAAGTCGACCCGCATGCGCCGGGTGATGTCCTCCCACCGCGCGGCCTCCTCCGAGCCGACTCCGCCAAGTTCGAGCGCATGTGACAGCAGCCACACGGTCATGATGTTGGTGTAGGCGTTGTTGGCCAGGCCGGGGGAGGCGGCCCCCGGGTAGGCGGTGTGGTACTCGTCCGGTCCCATGACGCCGTGGATCTCATACCGTCCCGACACGGGGTCGAGTACGGCCAACGAGGCGAAGAACCTGGCGATGTCGGTCAGCAACTCGGCGCACCATGGCGGCATGGACCCTGTGGCCAGGTAGTACTGCCAGACGTTGTAGCCGATGGCCAGCCCGACGTGGCGCTGCAGGTGGGAGACGTCCGGCAGCCAGCGTCCCGAGGCGGGGTTGAGATGGTAGATCTGGGTCTCCTCGCGGCCGTCGCTGCCGCTCTGCCAGGGGAACATCGCGCCGTCGAAGTCGGCGGCGCGGGCCGCCGCCCTGGCCTCGGGCAAGCGCCGCCAGCGGTAGCGCAGCAGGCCGAGTGAGATCTCGGGGAAGCGCAGGTTCAGCCAAGGCAGGACGAACAGCTCGTCCCAGAACACGTGTCCGCGATACGCCTCGCCGTGCAGGCCACGAGCGGGTACGCCGGCGTCCAGGTCGGCGGTGTACGGGGAGAGCGTCTGCAGCAGGTGAAAGACGTTCAGGTGGACGAGCTGCGACAGCTCGGGCCCGTCCACGTCCACAGCGGCCCGCTCCCACAGCCGCTCCCACTCCGCCTCGTGCGCGTCCAGCAGTTCGGCGAAGCCCGCGGCCAGCCGCGCCCGCCGTAGGGCGGCTGAGAGCGGGTCGTGAATGGCGGGATCGCGCGAGGTCAGCAGGGCGACGACCTTCGTGAGCGTCACCGGCGTGCCCTCCACGGCGTCCAGCACATGCTCCGTGGTGATGTGGTCGCAATCGTCGGAACTGGAACCGGGGATGGGGGCGTCGACGCGCGCAGCGAGCGCGACGGTGATGCGAGAGGAGCGCGTGGTCGCGGTCAGCCAGGTCAGCTCGTCCTGCCCGCCTGTGGTGTGCCCCGTCAGGTGGTCACCGCGCAGGTCACGGTAGCGTGCGACGCCGCTGTTGGTCACCCGCCCGTCCAGGGTGGCGCGGACGCGGAGCGGGCCGGACCAGTTCTCCGCGGTGAAGGTCGTCTCCAGGGCGGCGAGGGCGGGATCGGCCATGGACACCAGGCGGCGTTGCCGTACCCGCGTGACGCGGCCCTGCGCGTCGCGCCAGCGCAGTTCCCGGAGCAGCACTCCGTGCCGCAGGTCGAGCTTCTGGGAGTAGTCCAACAGGTCGGCCTGCTCAGGGCAGAACCAGTTCGAGCCCGGCGTGGCGAAGGTCAGCGGTAGCCAGTCCGGCAGGTTGACCAGGTCCTCGTTGACGACCGTCCGGCCCGCCACTTCGGAGGTGAGACGGTCGTAGCAACTCGCTTGATAGGTGCCCGGCGTGCGGATCCGGCCGTCGGGCGTGGCACCGCGGGTGGCGAAGCGGCCGTTGCCGAGCGTGCACAGCGCCTCGCGCAACCCCTCCGAGGCCGGATCGAAGCCCTCGTAGGCGAGCACCCACGGGTTCATCACAGCCTCACAGGGACACGCCCAGTAACGGACAACTCTGCCAGGTCCGGCACGACGACGTCCGCCCCCGCACGGCGCATCGCCGCCTCCTGCGACCTGCCGCGGTCCACCCCTATGACCAGGCCGAAGGCGCCCCTGCGCCCGGCCTCGACGCCGGGGAGCGCGTCCTCCACGATCGCCGTGTCTCCTGCGGCCACTTCCAGGCGTCGGGCGGCTTCGAGGTAGAGCGCCGGATCAGGTTTGCCGGGCATGCCGAGTCTGGCCGAGTCGTTGCCGTCGACCACCGTGTCGAACAGACGCATCAGGCCCACGGAGGTGACGACCATACGGCAGTGCCTGCTGGCCGACACCACCGCGGTGCGGCAACCGCGCCGCCGCAACTCATGCAGCAAGTCGACGGTCGAAGGAAAGGCGGTCACCCCGTGCTGGGCGATCTCCGCCACGAACAGCGCGTCCTTGGCCATTGCGAGGCCGTGTACGGTCGGCGCGCCCGGTTCGTCGCCGGGACCGCCTTCGGGCAGCGTGATGCCGCGGGAGGCCAGGAACATGCGCACACCGTCGAGTCGCGATCTGCCGTCCACGTGACGCAGGTAGTCATCACGGATGTCGAACGGTGCGGACCGGCCCCGCAGGACGCCGTCGAACACGTGCTTCCACGCGGCGGCGTGCACCCGGGCCGTGTCGGTGACGACGCCGTCGGTGTCGAAGATCACGGCCCGCAGCTTGGTCAGGTCAAGGGCGGCCATACCGATGACGGTACCCAGTCGCTTCCGCCGCAGACAGGGCCCTTAGACCCTTGCGCCGGCGTGCTGCCGGGCTCGGTCAGCACCCAGGCGGCCGGAGAAGCTCACTCATGTCCCTGCGTTGCGCATCCTGGCCCCGTAACGGGCCGATTGGCATGTCCTTCGGCCCTGCCACATCCGATGAACGCGGAGGACGCTGGAGGCCGGACGGAAGGAGCCGACATGTCCGCTGTGATCGTAGAAGGACTGCGCAAACGCTACGGGACAGTGAAGGCCGTCGACGGGCTGAGCTTCACTGTCGAGCGGGGCGAGGTGTTCGCGCTGCTCGGGCCGAATGGCGCGGGCAAGACAACGACCGTGGAGATCCTGGAGGGACACCGCGGACGTGACGGCGGCCAGGTATCAGTGCTCGGATTCGATCCGGCCACCGGCGGCCGACCCTACCGGGAACGCATCGGGATCGTGTTGCAGGAGGCCGGGTTCGAGGAGGAGTTCTCCGTCTTCGAGCTGGTCCGGTTGTACGCCGGGTTCTACTCGCGTCCGCGTGATCCGGATGAGGTGGTGGAGCAGGTGGGGCTGAAGGACAAGCGCGGTGCCCGCGTGCGGACGCTGTCCGGTGGGCAGCGGCGTCGCCTGGATCTGGCGCTCGGTCTCATCGGCCAGCCGGAGCTGCTGTTTCTGGACGAGCCGACCACCGGGTTCGACCCTTCGGCCCGCCACCACGCTTGGGAACTGATCGACGGACTGCGCTCGTCCGGGACGACGATCCTGCTCACCACCCACTACATGGACGAGGCCCAGCATCTCGCCGACCGGGTGGCGGTGCTGCGCGAGGGTGGACTGGTCGCGGTTGGCGCGCCGGACACCCTCATCGCGGCCGAGCGCACCAGCGTGCTGTCCTTCTGGCTGCCAGAGGGAACCAGGCCGGCCGACCTGCCGCTCCTGGCAGGGCACATCGAAACGCGCGGCCAGTCGGTGTCTGTCCGGACCGAGCAGCCCGCTCGCGACACGCATGTCCTGACGGGCTGGGCGCTGGGGCGCGGCATCGAGCTGACCTCGCTGTCGCTGGCGCGGCCGTCGCTGGAGGACGTTTATCTCGACCTGGTGGGCGGACAGACATCATGATCCTGCGGCTGGTCTGGCATGAGACCCGGTCCTTCTTCCGCACCCCGATGGCGGCCGTCTTCACCGTCGCGATGCCGCTGCTGATGGCGGTGATCGTCGGTGCCGCGATGGGCAACCAGGTCGTCGAGCCCCGGTCGGGCGTGCGGGTGATGCAGTTCGTCATCCCGGTCATGGCCGTGTTCGGTGTCGCGCAGGGCTGTTTCGGCGCGCTGGCCATCCACCTGACCGATCTGCGCGACCGCGGCTGGCTGAAGCGGCTGCGCGGCACGCCGGTGCCCGCGTGGGCGGTGCTGGCGGGGCTGGTGGGAGCGTCGCTGGTGATCGCGGTGATGACGGTCGCCCTGCTGCTTACGGCGGGCCTGGTCTTTTACGACGTGCAGATGGTCTGGCGCACGCTGCCTGCGCTGCTCCTCACCCTGCTGGTCGGGGCGTTCTGCTTCACCGCGCTCGGTTTCGCCGTGGTCGCGCTGGTGCGCAGCGCTGCGGCGGTGCAGTTGCTCGGCACGGGGGTGGTGCTGGCGCTGGCGTTCATCTCCGACATCATCCTTGTCGGCGCCCGGCTCCCCGCCTGGCTGGATGTTGTGGGCTGGATCTTCCCGCTGCGGCACTTGGCCAACGCCGTCCGCGACGCCATGAACCCGTTCCTGACCGGCACCGGCCTCTCCGCCGACCACTTGGCGGTGCTGGCGGCCTGGGGGATCGGCGGCTCGGCGCTGGCCGTGTGGCGTTTCCGCTGGGAACAGCCTCCGGCCCGGCGGGGGACGGCTCGTGCGGTGCGTCACCTGCCGCCGCCACGGCGGGGTCGGCCCTCGTCGTGGCGCCTGCTGGCCGGTCAGGCCGGGCACGCGGTCATCAGGACGCGCCGCGACCTGTCATCCGCGTTCTTCACGCTGGTCCTGCCGGTGCTGCTGCTCGCGCTGATTTCGCTGGTCTTCGGCGATGCGCAGGTCGCCGGCGTCCGGCTACCGGTGTTCATGTTCGCCGCGATGATCACGTACACGGTGGGGGTAGCCTCCTACGTCAACATCGCCGAGACGATCGCCGGCGATCGGGAGCGAGGGGTGCTCAAACGGCTGGCCGGCACGCCGCTGCCGCCCTGGGCCTACCACGCGGGCAACCTCACTACCGCCCTCGTGGTCACGCTGATCACCACTGTCGTGCTGGCGGTGGTGGCCGCGCTCGGCTACGGGGTCGGGATTGAGCCTGACGTGATTCCTGGGATGCTCGCCACGATCGTCCTCGGCAGCGTGTGCTTCGCGGTCCTCGGCGCCGTCATGGTGGCGTTCGTGACCAAGCAGCAGACCGTCAACGCGATCACCCTCGGCACCTTCCTGCCCCTGGCTTTTGTCTCCGACGTGTTCGTCGTCGGTGGCGAGTTACCTGAGATCCTTCGCACGGTCGGCGGCGTCTTCCCTCTCAGGCACATCTCCCACGCGCTACTCGCCATGCTGGACCCGGCTGGACGGCCGTGGCCCTGGGCAGACCTCGCCGTGGTGGCCGCCTGGACGCTCGCCGGAGCCGCGGTTCTCGCCGTCAAGGAAGGCAGGAGAGGCGCCGTCCACCGAGTCGAGGCGTGACTCCTGGCACGGAAAGGACCTGTCGTCCTCAACGGGCAGATCCTCATCCCCTCCAGCCTGGTGATCCGCATCCGTCCGGAGTCTCGGCGTTCGCGGCCCCTTGGTCAGGCCAGGAGGTCGGTGACGGGGCGCCGAGGAGCGCGAGCCACGATCGGGCCGTAGCCGAGCCGCATGATCATTTGGGGATGCCCGCTCCGGTGGTGCGGGTCGCTGCGGCGTCGCATGTCACGCAGGTCAAGAGGCTGGTTGAGGTACGACATCGAGATCGCGTGCTTGGTCGCCACCAGCAGCACGCGCTGCAATGCCTGTCCGGCGCGCAGCCAGTCCATCGGCCCGTCGGAGCCGGTGGCGAGCACCGCTAGCTGTGGGCGCGACTCGAAGCGCGTGCTGCCTGCCCGGCGCCCGAAGTCACGGACCGGATCCACCTCGCCGACGGCCAGGGGTCCCTGTACGTGAGCGGGTACCCCCCGGCCGGTGGTCCATGTGGCCAGCTCGGCGAGATAGTCCTTGTCACCGGCCAGTTCGTCCTGCGCGATGGCGGCGTAGTCGAGCATGTCGGTGACGCCGCACGGGTCCAGGAAGATCAGGCTGGCGCGCTCCGTCGAGGCGGCCGCGCGCATCTCGCTCAGCACCGGAGCCGGAATGAGACGCTCGTTGTAGGGCATTCTGTTGGTACGCCGGTACGGGATGAGTTCGTACAGCTCCCGCATCTCAGCCGAGGGCGGCCCCCACGTGCCGAACCGCATGGTGGCCAGCAGTTCCGGCACCTCCTGCGCAGCCGGAAGCAGCTCAACCATGGGTCTGCGTCCGGCCGCGTGAGCCGCGACGCGCAGGTTGAACAGCGCGGCGCCGCAGCTGACGTGGAGTGAACGCCCGCGCGGATCGCTCACGCGCAGCCAGCGGTCCCAGTCGGCCAGCATCTCAATCACATCGCCGTGGCGCACCCTGAACCGCCAGGGCTGGGTGTTGTGCACCGAAGGCGCTTCCCCGGCCGCCACGAGCAGCCGCCTGGCCGCGAGGTCGATGGTGTGTGCAATGGTCATGACGCACCTCCCTGGTGCTGAGGCTGTTCTGTGAGAGGGAGTGCCGTTAGGGGCGGAGGTCCTGCCGAAGGTCCCACCGGCAGCGGGGGACCAACGCCGCCGTGGCCGGGACCTCTCCACAGCCCTGGACCGTCTTGGCCGCCGTTCGGCAAGCGGAGCCCGGCCGACAACCACTCGCCGGACACGGTCAGGTGACCGCTCGCCTCCGCCTGCTGGAATCGAGGGGACCAAGGTCCTGGTGCTGCGGGTCGTACGGCACTGCTGGGAGAACACGAGAAGCGGTGTGCTTAGGGCGTGAGAAGAACGACGGATCAGCACTGAAAGGGGGCCATCATGGCCACCACCATCAACAGGCCCGTCCTGGAGAGCGGCGCCATCGCCGCGCACCGTCCTGTCGATTACGTCTGGGCGGTCGCCCGGATCTCGATCGGGTGGATCTTCCTGTGGGCATTCCTGGACAAGACCTTCGGCTGGGGCTTCGCCACTCCGGCCAACCGGGCCTGGATCGAGGGTGGCAGCCCGACGACCGGGTTCCTCAAGGGAACCGGCGAGAACGCGCTCGGCGGCCTCTTCTCCAGCCTGGCCGGACAGGCCTGGGTGGACTGGCTGTTCATGACCGGCCTGCTCGGCATCGGCCTGGCGCTGGTCCTGGGCGTCGGCACCCGGATCGCCGCCGGCGCCGGCACCGCGATGCTCGTCCTGATGTGGGCCGCCGAACTACCCCTGGCCAACAACCCGTTCATGGACGAACACCTCATCTACGCCATCGTCCTCATCGGCCTGGCCCTCGCCGGCGCGGGCACCACCCTCGGACTCGGCAACCTGCCAATCGTCCAGCGCAACGCCTGGCTGAAGTAGTGCGAACGGCCAAACGCCCACCTCCGACGCCGGGAGGTGGGCGTTGGCTCCGTGTGGACCCCGCCGGTCAGGCCCGCCACCTCGGCGCGGCGCAGGCCGGTGCCGAACAGCAGATAGACGATGGCCCGGTCGCGGACCGGACGGGCGTGGGCGTGCAGGCGCGCCGCGGTGGCGTCGACCCTTGAGCTCGTGGAAGGCCTCGATCCGGTCGACGACGTTCTTGACGGTGCGGACCTGGGCGGCGGCCATCGGAGCCGGCCGCCCGTCGCGGCCGCGGTTGTCGGCGGCGGCCAGGTGGTCGCGCCAGGCGGTGACCTCGCGCGGGGTGAGGGCCGACAGGCGGTCGTGCCCGAGGCCGCTGGTGATCCAGGTGCCGAAGCGTTGCAGATGCCGGGCGATCTTGGCGGGGACCTCCGGCGAGCGGACCCCGCGCACGGCCAGATCGAGGTAGCGCTCGATCCCCGGCTCCGGTCTTCGCGGGAAAGATCATCTGGAACGCGTGGCCTGATGCTCCTGCCAGCGGTGCAGCAAAGTGGGGATCTCCTTGAGCATGAACTGGTAGAAGTCGCGCATCTGCGTCAGCCGTCGATGCGCGGGATCGGTGGCCATGGTCGTGGCGATGCCGGTTTCGGCGGCGGCGAGCATGAGTTGGACGACGGTGTTCTGGCTGGTGAACAAGGTGGCCCAGGCGTCATCGCGGAGCCGGTAGTGCTCGCGGCGGCTGCCGGGCGCCGGCAGGCGTTCGATCAGGCCAACCGATAGCAGGGACTTGACCGAGCCGGAGACCGAGCCGGCGCTGACGCCGAGCCGGTCGGCGATCTCGCCCATGGTGACCGTCTCGGCGTCGGTGAACAGGAACACCGCCAGTGTCCGGGCGGCCATGCGCTGCAAGCCGCCTTCGGTCAGGGTCAGGGCCAGCCGTTCGGCCGCCTGCCACTGCTCGTCTCTGTCGTTCACCCGCCACCTCCGATAGGCGACAGGATAGCGAACCTCGGAAGTGTTCAGAAACTTCTGAAGATTCGCTATATTGCTGACATCAGCTCCGTTCCGGAGATTCGATGGTGTGCCGGGAAGCCTGGTCGGCGACGTGAGTTCTCACGTGCCGACGAGGAGATGACCCCCGATGACCTTGCTCAGCCGGCTGTTCGGTGTACGTCCCGTCATCCGGCGCCCGGTGCGGGCGCAGCGTGACATCGTGATCCCGCCCCGCGCCCGGACGCCCCCTCACCCGGCACCTGGCTCAACCCCGCCGTCGAACACCGCGTCCTCGACCAGCTCTAACCCTTCAACCGGCTTCAGCAAGGAACCTTCTATGCGCGCCATCATCATCGGAGCCGGCATCGCCGGCCTGGCCGCCGCCCTGCGGTTGTCCCAGATCGGCTGGGACAGCCTCATCATCGAACGCGCCCCCACGCGCCGCAGCGGCGGCTACGGCGTCACCTTCGGCGGCATCGGCTACGACGCCGCCGAACGCATGGGCATCCTGCCCGCCCTGCTCCAGCGTGCCTTCATCACCGAAGAGCTCGTCTACCACAAGCCCGGCGGCGAACGGCGTTTCACCCTCACCCGCGAGACCATCGCCGCCACGATGGGCCCCCGGACGATGAACATCCTGCGCGGCGACCTCGAAACCGTCCTGTACGACAACGTGCGCAACAGCGCCGAGATCCGCTTCGGCACCACCATCACCGCCGTCGACCAGGACACCCGCGCCGTGCACGCCACCCTCAGCGACGGCACCGTGGAGCACGCCGACCTGCTGATCGGCGCCGACGGCCTGCACTCGGCCACCCGCGCCCTGGTCTTCGGCCCCGAAGAGGACTACCTGCTCGACCTGGAGCACCGGGTCGCCGTCTACATGCTCGATCAGCGCCCCGCCGCGATCGCGCCCGGCACCACCGGCACTCTGTCCTCGCGCGGCCGCACCGTCGCGGTCATCAGCGCCGGAGACGGCCGCAACGTCGCCTTCTTCGGCTACCGCACCGCACGCGGCGCCCGGGGCGACGACCCCGCCACGGTGCTGCCCCAGGTGTACGGTGACCTCGGCTGGGTCATTCCTGAGGTCCTGGCGGGCATGGCGAGGACCGACTCGGTCTACTTCGACACCATCAGCCAGGTCGTCGCTCCCCAGTGGAGCCGCGGCCGCGTGGTGCTGCTCGGCGACGCCGCCTGGTGCGTCACCCTGTTCGCCGGCTACGGCTCCGCCTTGGCTGTCGGCGGCGCCGACCGGCTCGGCGCCGAACTGGAACGCCACGGCGGCGACATCGGCGCCGCCCTGGCCGCCTGGGAGACAGCGCTACGGCCGGAGGTGGACAAGAAGCAGAAACTCGGCCGCCGGGTCAAAGGCGTCTACGCCCCCGCCAACTCGCTCCTGCTGTGGCTGACCCAGCTGCCGCTGCGTATGGCCGCACTGCCGCCGGTGCGCCGGTACATGACCCGCCGCTTCATCAAAGGCTGAACCCGCCGGTGACGACCCGGCCCAACTCCCGGGGTGGCAAAGGGTCGCTCCTCTCCATCATCACTGTCAGTGGCGGGTGGTCGGCGACGGCAGGTGCGGCGGCTGCCATCGCCAGGTGGCGTTGCCGTCGGCGGTGATGCCCTTGCGCCACAGCGGTGCCGGCATCAGCCGGATCATGGTCACCAGCGCCCGGTGCGCGGCCGCCGACGTGGTGCGCCGCCCGTCGGCGCGGGCACCACGCGCAGTGGCCTGGGTGCGCGGGCGGCGCTCGGTGTCGTAGCGGCGCAGCGCGGCCTCGACCATGAACACACCGGTGGACTCGCCAGTGGACTCCTCGGCGACGGCTACGGCGAGCACGACGGCGTCTTCGAGGGACTGCCCGGCGCCCTGACCGCGATCGGGACTCATCGCGTGCGCGGCGTCGCCGAGCAACGCCACCCGGCCGCGAACGTAGGTGGGCAGCGCGTCCAGGTCGCAGATGTCGATATGGATCACCGCCTGCTCCGGAGTGACCGCGATCAGCGCCGGAATCGGTTCATGCCAGGAGGCGAGGCGGCGGGCCGCCTCGCTCTTCTCCCCTGGGTAGCGGACGCCGGCCTGGTCGGCGGTGGTGACGTAGGCCCAGTAGGCGCGGCCGCGGCTGATCGGGTGGATCAGGAAGTAGCCGCCGGGGCCCATGGTGACGCTGCCGGACAGTCCGTCGGCGTCCGCGAAGGCGCCGGTGCCGGCCTCGGCGATGCCCAGCCAGGCGGTGCGGCCCAGAAAACGCGGCGGCGGCGCGTCCGGCCACAGCAGCCGGCGCACCGTGCTGCGGATGCCGTCGGCGCCGATCAGCAGGTCGGCGCTGGCCTCGCCGCCGCTCCACGTCACCGTCACCGCGTCCTGATCGTGCCGGATACCGGTAACCTCCGCCCCGGTGTGCACCCATCCGGCGGGCACCGCCTCCAGCAGCACCCGGTGCAGGTCCGCGCGGTGGAAGGCGGTCAACGGGGTCGGGTCGCCGGGTCGGGCGCGTTGCAGGTAGCGGCCGTCCGGCACACGCAGGTTGCCGGCGGAGTAGGTGGGTACCCCGGCCGCGCGCGCCTGCTCACCCACGCCGAGCTCGGCCAGCGCGCGCATGGCGTTCGGGGCCTGGGACATGCCGGCGCCGATCTCGCCGAGTTCGGCCGCCCGCTCCAGCACGACGGCCTACCAGCCGATCCGGTGCAGGGCCACGGCGGTGGCCAGTCCGCCGATGCCGCCGCCGACCACGATCGCCCGACCGGTCACGGTGTCTCCTCATCGTCAAGATTGCCTGCGGGCTCGTCGCCGGCATGGTCGTTGCCAGGGCCTGCGTTGGTGGGGTTCGGGTTGGCGGGGTCGGGGTGCAGGGGCGGCGCGCCCTTGAACACGCCTGCCATCCATTCAAAGGTGGCGTGCGCCTGGCGGATGCGGGCGGCCCTTCCGTCGTCCGGGCCGACCAGGTCCAGGCCGTCGCGGGTGATGTCGAGGAAGGAGGTGATGCCGGCGATCTGCTGGCGGGCCACCACCGCCCAGGCGTCCTCGGCCATCCGGTAGTAGACGGTCCGCTCGCCCGGCCGCGTGCGCCAGGTCAGGAAACCCATGCCGGTCAGCAGCCGCAGGTTGGAGGTCAGCGAGGCGCGGCTGGCGCCGATCGCCTGGCTGATCTGCCCGGCGGACTGCTCCGGCGGGTCGCAGACCATCAGCCAGCCCAGCACCCGCCCGGCGATCGGCGGCACGCCATCGCGGGCCAGATACATGGCGACCCGCTCCACCCACTCCAGCAGTGGTTCCTGTTCGGTCACGCCGGATCTCCTTCTCTTGCAGTTGTTTCAGTATGCGCTAAAATAGCTGTATCAGGATACGCCCCGGCCGGGGCGTGCTGTGGGAGAGCCGGGAAGTCTGGTCGGCCCGCGACGATCCGTCGCGGAGAAACAGGAGGACCGTCCCGATGTCATCTCGCACCCTGTCGGTGCTGCTCGGCAGCGGCATCGCCGCCGGTGTCCTGGTGCCGGCGCTGCTGTGGGCCGACGGCGCCACCCGGCCCGGCTACAGCCTGTGGCACCACGGCGCCAGCCAGCTCGGCACCGGCGAGCGCGCCTGGTTGCAGACGATCAACTTCGTGCTCGGCGGGCTGCTGCTGGCCGCCTTCGCCGCCGGGGTGCGCCGCGCCCTGCGCGGCGGGCGCGGCGCGACCTGGGGGCCGATTCTGCTCGCGGCCACGGCGGCGGGCCTGGTCGTGGCCGGGCTGGTGCCTACCGATCCCGCGCTGGGCTACCCGCCCGGCCAGCCGCACGTCGTCACCACCGCCGGCGTCGTCCACCAGGTGGCCGGCTTCCTGCTGTTCGCCGGGCTCAGCGCCGCCGCGTACGTGCTGGCCGGACGCCTGGGTCAGACGAGCCGCCGCTGGGCCGTTTACTCCCGGCTGTCCGGGACCCTCATCATTGTCTTCGCCTTCGCCGCCGGCATCGCCTACCGCCTGGACACCCAGGGCATCTGGCGACCGGCCCCCGCGGGCCTGCTCGAACACCTCTCGCTGCTGGCCGGGTTCTGCTGGGTAGCGGCCCTGGCCGTGCACCTGCTCCGCCGTCACGCCAGCGGCCGCCGCGCGAGCGCCCCTTCTCCGGCGGCGCGCGCCCACACACGGTGGTAGGAGAAGGGCCGCTACACGCACTGGCGCAGCCGGGGCGGCACCTTCTCATTGCCGACCAGCGCCGCGGCGAACACCGGGTCGGTCGGCGCCAGGATCGCGCCGATCAGCAGCGACTCGGTCCAGCCCAGCCCGACCAGGTAGTGCGCACCCACCGCGGTGATGGCCAGGGTGAGCGGCAGCCCCCAGCCGAGCGCCTGGCCCGGCAGCCGCCACGCGCTTGCGCAGTTCCGCCCAGCCCACCCGCATCCCGTCGGTGAACAGCACCGCGAACAGCGCCAGCTCCGCCAGCGTGCCCACCAGCTCGTCGCCGGGCGCCAGCGACACCACGCCGAGCGTGCCATCGCCGAGCACGAACCCGGCAATGAGGAACAGCGCCGCCGTCGACAAGATCGTGCGGTGGGCCAGGCTGGACAGCAGCACGGCCAGTAACAGCATGCCCGCGAACGCGAGCAGCAGCGAGCCCATCAGACGGCCTCTCCTTCATAGTGGATCGCCGCAGGAAAGCCGTCGGCCGACCGGAGGCCGGGGAACGCCACTACCGCCTGCGCCTCGGCCAGGCGCCGGTAGAGCGCCAGCAGGGCCGCCACTGCGGAGGAGCCCAGGAACCTCACCCCGACAGATCGATCACCGTCACAGCCGGCCCGGGCGGCAAGCACTCCTGCACCCGCGTGCTCAGCCCGCCCGCCGCAGGCCAGACCAGCTCACCCTCCAGGCGCACCACCAGCACCGTCTCCTCACACTCCGTATGCACGGCCAGCTCATCCGCACGCATCGGCTGCCTTTCGCTCCGGTGGGTCGGGTCAGGTCAGGTAGCGCAGCCACAGGTACGGCGTCACCAGCGCCACGGTGACGACCGTGACGATCAGGCCGTACTTGGTGAACTGCCAGAAGCTGATCGGGTGCCCGTTGCGGGCGGCGATGCCGATCACGACGACGTTGGCGGCGGCGCCGACGGCGGTGGCGTTGCCGCCCAGGTCGGCGCCGAAGGCCAGCGCCCACCACAGCACCTGCCCGGCGCCGTTGCCGCCGTTGGCCTGGACCAGGTCGGCGACGATGGGGCTCATCGTGGCCACGTAGGGGATGTTGTCCACGATCGCCGACAGCCCGGCCGAGGCCCACAGCAGCACCATCGTGGTCAGGGCGAGCTGCCCCGAGGTGGCCTCCACGGCCAGCCGGGAGACCTGGCCGATCACGCCGGTCTGCACCAGCGCGCCGACCATGACGAACAAGCCCATGAAGAACACCAGGGTGGGCCACTCGACCTCGGCGATGGCCTGCTCGGTGGTCACCTCGGTGGCCGCCACCAACAGGCCCGCTCCGAGGATGGCCACCACCGACGGCTCGTAGTGCAACACCGGATGCAGTACGAAGGCCGCCATCACCAGCGCCAGCACCGCCAGGCTCTGCCACAGCAGCCGGTGGTCGGCGATCGCCTCGCGCTCGTCCAGCGCCATGATCTCCTCGGCGCGTTCCGGATCGTAGACGAACGCCTTACGGAACAGCAGCCAGCACAACCCGACGAACACGACCATCAGCCCGACGACCATCGGCGCCATATGGATGAGGAAGTCGTTGAAGCTCAACCCTCCCCGGCTGGCGATGATGATGTTGGGTGGGTCGCCCACCAGCGTGGCCGCGCCGCCGATGTTGGACGCCATCGCCTCGGCGATCAGGAACGGCACCACCGGCAGCGCCAGCCGCTCACACACCAGGAACGTGACCGGCGCGATCAGCAGCACTGTGGTGACGTTGTCCAGCAGCGCCGATGCCGAAGCGGTGATCACCACCAGCAGCACCATCAGCCGGTACGGCCGGCCGCGGGCGCGTTTGGCCGCCCAGATGGCCAGATATTCGAACACGCCGGTCCGCTTCAGCACCCCGACGATCACCATCATGCCCAGCAGCAGGAAGACGACGTTCCAGTCGACGCCGCTGGTCTCGGAGAAGAACGCCGCTCCGGCATCGGTGGCGTGGATGGCCAGCATGATCCCGGCCCCGCCGAGCGCGGCCGCCACCCGGTGGATCTTCTCCGAGGCGATCAGCGTATACGCGCCCAGGAACACCGCGACCGACAGCCAGGCCAGCACCGTCATGCGGCCAGCACCCGGTCCAGCAGCGCCTGCAGGGTGACCGCGCCCAGCAGCCGGCCCTGCTCCACGACCGCGACCAGCGGGCTGTGCGTGCGCGCCATCAACGCGGCGAGCTCCAGCACGGTGGCGTCCGGATCGGTGACCGGCAGCTCGCGCCGTTCAGGGGGCAGCGCCTGGCGCACCGTCCGGCTGGCCAGAGAGGAGGCGAACGCATCGGCGTGTTTCTCATCCACCACCCGGGCCAGCGCCGGGTCGTCCAGGCAGTAGCCGGGCACGGCCAGGCGCAGCACCTGGGTGCCAGGCAGGATGCTGACCGGTAGCCCGCGCTCGTCGACGACGATCAGGCCGGGCAGGTCCTGGCCGGCCAGCAGCCGGGCGGCCTCGATCACTGGGGTGTCGGCGGTGACGGTCGGGAAGGTGGCGAGCAGGTCACAAGCGCGCACGGCGGGCCCCATTTTCACGGTCGGCGATAAGACTGCCGACCAGACTTCCCGGCGCACCTGTAGAGAACCTATCAACAAGCGTCAAGATCAGACACAGTGGCGGGTGCCGGTCATCAACGTGGCGAACCTGCGAAGAGACAGCCGCGCACTGGACATCCCCACCGCACTCAGGAAAACGCTGACGTGGGATCGCGGCAGAGAAATGGCCCCGCACCAGGCTTTCACCGCGGCGACGCGACACCTGGCCGGACGGGCGGCCAGGTGTTACATTCCTAGCAATTGGAAGATCGTGCCCCCAGGTGGGGTGCGGGTGTCGGTGAGCCGGGAAGCCTGGTCGGCCCGCGATCTGTGGGATCGCGGAGCGAGGAGGCTGCCTGCGATGCACCCGACCACGACCCTACTCGGCTGCGGCATCGCCGCCGGCGTGTTCGTCCCGGCTCTGATCCTGATCGACGGCACCAACCCGGCCCGGCTACAGCCTCTGGCATCACGGCGCCAGCCAACGCGGCACCGGCGACCGCGGCCGGCTGCAAACGGCCAACTTCGTGATCGGCGGCCTCCTGTTGCTCGCCTTCGCCGCCGGGGCCGCGCGGCACCCTTCCCCCCGGACGCGCAGCAGCCTGGGGCCCATCCTTCTCACGGCCCGCACCCGCCGGATTGCTGGAGCACGCCGCCCTCTTGGTCGGTTTCGCCTGGATCATCGCCGTCGGCGTTCGTCTGCGCCGCCACCACCATGCAGCCGCGCAGGCCTGAGCGATGAAAGATCTGGGGGCCGGCCGTGCTCATCACCAGGGCAGCGAAGGAGCACGGTATGGGAGGCAGTTAAGTATCCGTGGAGATGTCCGGAAAATCTTCCTCAGGTTAGTGAGGTGCCATGACCGAGCGGACAGTCCTGATCTCCGGAGCCGGCGTCGCCGGGCCTACAGCGGCCTACTGGCTAGCCAGGCACGGCTTCCACGTCACCGTCGTTGAACGTGCCGGAACGCCGCGCTCCAGCGGAAACCCGGTAGACGTCAGAGGCCCCGCCGTAGGCGTCGCTGAACGGATGGGCATCCTGCCCCGGCTGCGCGAGGCCGCCACCGGTACGCCAGGCCTCACCTTCGTCAACGCGGCCGGCAAGCGGGTCGGCCGGATGGACATGCGCGCCTTTCAACGGCCGGGCGAGATCGAGTTACCGCGCGGCGATCTCGCCTCGATTCTGTACGAGGCCAGTCGTGACCATGCCGAATACCTCTTCGACGACTCCATCGCGACCCTTGAGCAGGACGGGCACGGAATCGAGATCACCTTCGAGCGCGCCAGGCCCCGTCGATTCGACCTGGTGATCGGTGCCGACGGTTTGCATTCGACGACCCGTCGACTGACGTTCACCACCGAGAACGGGTTCCTGCGTCACATGGGCCTCTACGTCGCGACGATGCCGCTCGCCGGCCCGTTCGAGACCGGTCGGGACATCCTCATGCACAACGTCCCTGGCAAAGCGCTCGCCGTCAGCTCCACACCCAGCGGCGCGTTCTTCCTGTACCGCAGTGCGGCCGAACCCGGCTTCGACCACCGCGACAACGAGCAGCACAAGCGGCTGCTGACGCGCGCGTACCAGGACGTCTCCTGGCGCGCTCCCGAACTTCTTGAGCAAGTGCGCACCGCTGACGACCTCTACTTCGACTCGGTGAGTCATGTACGCCTGCCGCGCTGGTGGAACGGCCGGATCGTCCTACTCGGTGACGCCGCGTCCTGCGTGTCACTCTTCGGAGACGGCTCCACCCTGGCCATGGCGGGAGCGTGCACCCTCGCCGAGGAACTGTCCGCGGGTCCGGAGAATCCCGAGGCGGCCTTCCGCCGATACGAAGCCGCTCACCGGCGCCTGGTCGACCCCAAGCAGCGCACCATCACACAGGCGTCGGCGCTCCTGGTCCCCGCGACGCGAGTCGGCATCATGGTGCGGAACCTCGCCACCCGCCTGTGGCCCGCCGTGGCCGCCGCCGCCCGGCTGCAGCGCGCTTCCCGTTCGGCATAGGCCGCGGACACAGCCGAAAGCGATAGGGGGCGCTGCACAGCGACTCAGTCCTCCTCGTCCTCGGCGTCGGGCGTCTCGGGGGGTTACGGAGGGGGCGCCGGGCTCCGCCGAGCTCGTGATGGTAGAAGGAGTAGCGGCCGTGCACGTTGATGTGCTTGCAGATGAACGGTGACAGGCGGGCCACGTCCGCCTCCTGCACTGGGTAGCCCTGCTCGCGCAGCGGATGAGGGCGTCGTCGATGTAGGTGGTGTTCCACAGCGCCAGGCAGTTCACGACGGATCCTCGATCCCCAGCCGGGCGGCGACGACGTCCAGGACCTCGTTCGGCACCTCCAGCGGATCAACCAGGAAGCACCCCAGATAGCGAACGGTCACAAGCTGGAGGGCGAAGCCACACCTGATGTGCCAGCCGGGATGCGCCTTGATGAGTGCCATATCCTCGTTGTCGAGGAAGAAGATCTTCTCCATCTCGGCCCAGGAGGGCGGACCGTCGTAACGGCCGTAGTTCGCCGCTTCTGAGTCGCTCAGGAAGTCGACCAAAATCCTCCATGCACGCGAACATGCTTTCCGTCTTGCCGCGGCCATGGTGTTGCGCTGCTGTTGGGCTTGTTGCCGCCCTCCCTGGCGTGGTGAGAGAGCCGGATGTCATGCCGGAGTAGGCGCGTTCTTGGCGCGCACCACCGTCACCGTGCAGTGGGCGTGGTGCAGGACGCCTCGGCTGACCGAGCCGAGGACGATCGACTCGATCGCGTTCCTGCCGTGCGAGCCAACGACCAGCAGGTCGGCCCGGTCGCCGGCGGTGGCGAGCGCGTTGACGGGGTGGGCGCACCGCACGTCCGCGATCACGTTGACCTGCGGGTGTCTCTCCCGCCACGACGCGAGTTGTTCGTCGGCGA
>NZ_JBITKE010000025.1:0-67262 GCF_044460705.1 Nonomuraea sp. NPDC050022 | reverse complement strand
TTCCCACTTGACGCTCCATTACCTGCCGCCCTTTCCCTTCGCCACTGATTAAGTGGCCGTATCCCGATCGGGGCGGGTACTACGGCGGCTCCGTCCCCTTAGCCGTTACCAGCCTTAGGCGATCCCCGAGTTGTCCTGATAAGGCGTTTGTCCACCCTTAGGTCCCCATTCCGTGCTTTCACCCGCCGCTTGCGGTTGTCCCCGTGAAGTGGCTTCGCGCTACTGGTAAAACTCGTATCGCGATCACGGGCCCCTGGTGTCAGATGGCAACCTGGGGAGGTGGTGCGACCCCAACTGCACTTGGGTTCAGACAGTAAGGCCTTGACCATAGGTGGCCTGGCGCACCCTGCATCTCGCCTACGCCATCTTCGGCTCACAGGGCTGGCCCGGCATGCTCTTGTCCCTCCGGGGTTTCCCCCTCGGGTTAGCCGGTCGCCTCCACTACATCGCCACTAGTAGGACTCCCTTCGAAATACCCTTATCAGCACCACACGGGCGCAATTCACCTGCACCACCAGTTTCACAATCGAACACATTATTGTCCGGTCCATGTCACCGCGATAGGAATCCAATCCCGATATCCGCAGGGGCCGCACCGTTGTCTACCGCCTCCAGGCCCATGTGGTCTTCAGCGGCGGTGCCGCGGCCCCTGTCTCTCGTCCTCTATCGGGGTGCGTGGTCGCTGGTGCCGATGAGGGCGGACAGGGCGGTGGTGAGGGTGGAGGTGTCGAGGGGCCGGTCGTGGATGAGAGCGTGGAGGAGGACGCCGTCAATGAAGGCCGCGATGGCCTGGGCGGTGGCCTGGCCGGTGCGGGGGGCGAGCAGGTCGGTCAGGCCGTCGAACCACAGGCGGGCGGCGGGCCGGAGTTCGGGCCGGTGGCTGGCGGCCAGATACAGCTCGTCTTGGATGCGGTGGCGCTGGGGCTCGGCGAGGTAGGCGGTGGTGAGCTCGGCCAGGGCGGCGGCCAGGTCCGTGGCCTCCCGCAGGTCACGGGCCATCTCCTCCAGGCCCTGGCGAGACAGGGCGGCGATGTGTTCCAGAGCCGCTTGGACGAGGTCGGCCAAGTCGGTGAAGTAGTAGGTGGTAGAGCCCAGGGGGACCTCGGCGGCCGCGGCGACCTTGCGGTGGGTGAGGCCGCTGACGCCTTCCCCGGCGATGAGTCCGGCGGCGGCCTCGACGATGGCGCGACGGCGGCCGGACGGATCACGGCGGCTCGACGCGCTCCTCCCGGACTCGCGCGGGGTACCTCGCACGGACTCGCGCGACGTACCCCGCCCGGAGTCGCGCCCAACGCCCCTCTCGGAGTCGCTCAATGCGCCCCTCCCAGGTTCAGCGTGACCACTCCGGCGATCACCAGCGCGACTCCGAGCACCTTGGTCGCCGAGATCGGCTCACCCAGGAGCACTACTCCGATCATCACGATCAGCGCCGTGCCCAGCCCGGCCCACACCGCGTAGGCCACTCCGATCTGCAACCCTCGCGCGATCCCCTGCGCCAGGGCCACGAACGACACCGCATAGCCGGCCAGGCAGGCCACTGTCGGCCACAGCCGGGTGAACCCTTCCGTGCTCTTCAGCAGGCTGGTGGCTACCACCTCCGCCGCGATCGCCAACGCCAGGAACACGTACATCACCATGATCAGACACCTTTCCTGTACGTTTGTACATGTACAAACGTACAGGAAACTCGGCGGCGGCCTTCCATCAGAGCAAGGCAGGAGAAGGGCTGCCGGAAGGAGCTCGTCATCAGGGAGGTCGGCGTGGTGCGTCGAGGTGGGCTCTGTCCTGCTAGCAGACCCGGGCACGCCCTCACGCGCCTGAGAGCGGCGATAACCGTAGGGCAGGCCCCGGGGCTCGGCGAAGAAGTTGGGAGGGTAGTGGGGATAGGTCAGAATGCCTGATGTGATTGTGGACAAAGCGATCTACTGCAATGGCGTCCGCGAGACCATCAGCGGCGACATCAGTGACGCCTTTGGTGACGCCCGAGCCAGGGGCGACTGCTTCTTGTGGATCGGCCTGCACGAGCCCACCCAGGAGGAGTTCGACCTCATCACCCGCGAGGTGAAGCTGCATCCGCTGGCCGTGGAAGACGCCATCCACGCCCACCAGCGGCCCAAGCTCGAACGCTATGACGACACCCTGTTCGTGGTGCTCAAGCCGCTGCTGTACGTGGAGGAGAGCTCTGACATCGAGGTCGGCGAGATCAACCTGTTCCTGGGGAGCGACTTCGTCATCAGCGTCCGCCACGGCCAGGCCAATCCTCTGACCGGGGTGCGCCGGCGCATCGAATCCGATCCCGAACTGCTGGCCGCCGGACCCTCCGGGGTGCTCTACGCGATCTGCGACCAGGTCGTGGACACCTACTCACAGATCTCCCACGAGATCGAACACGACCTCATCGTCCTGGAGCGACGTGTCTTCAGCGGCGAGCAGGCCGATGTCACCGAAGACATCTACTCCCTCAAGCGCGAGGTGCTGGAGTTCCGCACCGCCCAAGATCCGCTGGTGCCGGTGCTGGAGGAGATCGTCAAAGGCCGGGTGGAGTTGTGCACCGCCGTCCGCGACCAATTCCGTGATGTCCTGGACCACCTGCTCCGCGTGGACGCCCAGGTCGACGAGCACAACGAACTGCTCACCAGCGCCCTGAGCGCGCACCTGGCCCTGGTGAGCCGGGAGCAGAGCGCGGCGGCCATTCAGCAGAACATCGACATGCGCAAGATCTCCTCGTGGGCGGCCCTCATCGCCGTCCCGACCATGATCGCCGGGATCTATGGCATGA
Organism: Nonomuraea sp. NPDC050022; assembly: GCF_044460705.1. Lineage (NCBI taxonomy): Bacteria > Bacillati > Actinomycetota > Actinomycetes > Streptosporangiales > Streptosporangiaceae > Nonomuraea > Nonomuraea sp. NPDC050022. The sequence goes on along the minus strand of NZ_JBITKE010000025.1, from coordinate 64,483 downwards.
ACTTCGACCACATGCCCGAGCTGCACTGGCTGCTCGGCTACCCGCTCAGCCTGAGCCTCATGGTCATCGCCACGTTCATCGTCCACCGGTTGCTGCGCAAGAGCGGGTGGCTGTGAAACCCGCCAGCTTCTCGCTGGGCAGGCTCCTCATGGCCGCGGTTCTCGCCTGAATCGTCTTGCTGACCATCATCATCCTGCTCGACCCCCGCGGCTCCGGTTCTGTGCCCTGAGCAGGGCGCCCAGCCGGTGCGACGGGCGAGGTCTCCGCGGCCCGGCATCGTCTATCGGCGTAGAGGCGAGGGGTTGGCAACCAGGTCGCAGCGATGCCCGTCATCCCGAGGTGCGGGTCCGCCCAACGGCGCGAGCGTGCCCGCATCCGCAGCGAGAAACGCATCCTAGGCAGGGCGGTCGATCGGCAGGCCGAAGGAGGGGAACAGGTCGGCCCGGTGGAATGCGAGCACTGAGGAGACTCCCGCCTTGGTCAGCGTCAGCACCTGCAAATAGCGCGCGTGAAAGCCACCGTCGCGACCGCGGCCGTACAGGGCGAACGCGGGCTGGCCGTTCGCCGAGGTCTCCACCATGATCCGCAACCCCTCGCCAGGAGCCACCTTCGCCGCGAGCAGGCGAAGTACGTTCTCGCGGCCGTGGAACCAGGTCGGGATCGGGGGCATCTCCCACCTGATGTCCTGAGTCAGGAGGCCTTCCAGAGCGACCAGATCCGCCTGCTCGAAGGCTTTGGCGTACTGGTCGAGCAGAGCACGGCGCCCGGGCTCATCCGGCTCGCTGAACTGCTCTTCGGCTGGTGTGACCTTGGCGAGCTCCGCACGCGCGCGCTGGAGCGAGCTGTTGACCGCCGCAGTTGTCGTGTCGAGCAGCGCGGCCACCTCCGACGCCTGCCAGGCAAGGACATCACGGAGAATCAGGACCGCGCGCTGTCGCGGCGGGAGGTGCTGCAACGCGGCGACCATCGCCAGCCTCAGGCTCTGCCGAGCCCCGACGACCAGAGCAGGGTCAGTGCTCAGCAGGTGATCCGGGAACGGCTCCAGCCAGCTCGTCTCCAGCGCCGGCGCATCCACATCGTCCGGATCGGTGCCAGGAGCACCCAGCGCTGAGGGCACCAGGCGGCGACTGCTGTGCCGCAAGGCGTTCAGGCAGAGCCGTGTGGCGATCCTGTAGAGCCACGTCTTGACCGACGAACGCTGCTCGAACTCCGCGAATCCCTTCCAGGCGCGCAGGTATGTCTCCTGTAGTACGTCCTCTGCGTCGTGCGGCGAGCCGAGCATCCGGTAGCAGTGCGCGACCAGCTCACTTCGGTATCGCGCGAACTCGTCCTCCAGGTTCACACCGGCTCCTCGGCTGGCTCCGGCCGAGCACTCGGAGCGCCGGGTACGACGCTACGTCGCACCCAGCGCAGCTCGACGGTCGTCCGACTCTTGCAGCTCACGAGAGGTCCTCCAGAAAGTCGCTGTCACAAGTACTGACAACGGCGAAGGCCCCGGCTCATCGCGGCGATTAGTGTCCGGCGCCCGGGTTGTCCATACCAGTGACAGCGAACCGATCGAGGAGAGCCTGATGAGCTCAGCAGTGATCCGCTACCAGACCAAGCCGGAATCGGCCGAGGCAAACCAGCGACTGATCGAGAACGTCTTCGCCGAGCTGGCCGCCGCGGCGCCGGCCGGGCTGCGATACACCAGCTTCCGGCTGGCCGACGGAGTCACCTTCGTCCATGTCGTGAACGGCGAAGGCCTGCCTGAGCTGGCCTCCTTCGAGGAGTTCCAGCGCGAGCTCGGCAACCGGCTGGCCGGCAACGTCACCCGCGAGGAGGCCAGCCTGATCGGCTCGTACGCCGGCGCGGTGGTGACCACCTCCGACCCAGGGGTCGTCTATAAAGATCGCTAGATGTTCAGCCGGCCGGGAACGAGTCGGAAGTCGGGTCACGATTCCAGGAAGCGCAGCACGGCCAGCACGCGGCGGCTGTAGCCGGTGTGGTGAGACAGGCCGAGCTTGTCGAACAGCGAATTGACGTGCTTCTCCACAGCACTCTGTGACACGTGCATGGCCTGGGCGATCGAGGCGTTCGTCAGGCCCTGGGCCATGCGTTCGAGCACGTCTCGCTCCCGAGGGGTGAGCCGGGCCAGCGGATCGAGCTGGGTGGTGCGAGCCAGCAGTTGGCGTACGACCTCGGGATCGAACGCCGCTCCCCCGGCGCCCACCCGGTCGAGCGCGTCGAGGAAGTCGGCTACCTGTGCCACCCGGTCTTTGAGCAGGTAGCCGACGCCTTCCACGTCACCGCTCATCAGCTCCGTGGCGTACTTCTTCTCCACGTACTGCGAAAGGACCAGGACCTTGACGGCGGGCCAGCGGCGCCTGATCTCCAGTGCGGCGCGCAGGCCCTCGTCGGTGTGGGTGGGCGGCATCCGTACGTCGACCACCACGATGTCGGGCTCGTGCGCGGCCACCGCTTCGACCAGGGCGGGACCGTCGCCCACGGCGGCGGGCACCTCGTGGCCCTCCTCCACGAGCAGTCGCAGCAGGCCCTCGCGCAGCAGCGTCGAGTCCTCGGCCAGGATCACCCGCACGGCAGCTCCGCCACGATCGTCGTCGGGCCGCCCGCCGGGCTGGCCAGCTCGAACCTGCCGTCGAGTGCCGCCACCCGGCGCGACAGGCCCGACAGCCCGCTTCCCGAGGCGGTCGCGCCGCCCCGGCCGTCATCTTCGACCCGCACGATGATCATTGTGCCCTCCCGGTGCACGTCAACGGTGATGAGCGTGGCTCCCGCGTGCTTGGCGGCGTTGGTCACCGCCTCGCAGACGACGAAATAGGCGGCCGTCTCCACCCCCATCGGCGGGCGCGCGGCCAGCTCGCAGGACACCTTGACCGGCACGCTCGATCGCTCGGCCACCCCCGCCAGCGCCTCGCCGAGGCCGAGGGAGTCCAGGCCGCTCGGGTAGACCCGCCAGGCCACCTCGCGCAGCTCGGCCAGCGCCTGCTGCGCTTCCTCATGAGCCTGGTTGAGCAGCTCGGGACGGCCGCGCCGGGATCGGCCGATCAACATCGACAGGGCGACCAGGCGCTGCTGGAGGCCGTCGTGCAGGTCGCGTTCGATCCGGCGGCGCTCGGAGTCGACCGCCGCCACGATCCCGGCCCGGCTCTCGGCCAGCTCGACGATCCTGCGCTCGAGTCTCTCTGTCGGGTCGGGTCCGAGCACGCGCTGGGCCAGCCGACGTTCGAGTGAGTACACGCCCACCAGGCCCGACAGGTTCAGGAAGAGCAGCAGGATCCCGGCCAGGGTGAAATAGAGCAGGATCGGCAGAGTGGGTGCGATGCCGTCGAAGGTGTCGCCGCTCGCCCAGGCCCAGGCGAGCCGGCCGACCATCACCACCCCGAGCAGGAGCAGCCCCACGACCAGCCCGCCCAGCAGGCCCGCCGGAGCGCGGAGGGCCAGATAGCGCGGGGCCCGCCCGCCCACGTCGAACTCCGTCGCGTCCAGGCGCAGGCGCCGTGTCTCCAGCAGGACCAGCCGCCCGGCCGCCGCCCGCGTGTTGGGAGTGCCCAGGAAGGGCAGCGCCACCACCAGGAACACCACGTCGACCAGGGCGGTGGCGGCGCCCAGCGACACCGCCGCCAGCAGTCGCAGGCCCTCAGCGACGGGACGCATGCCGCCCCTTGCGCCGCTCGGCCACTCGCACGCCGATGAACACGAGCACCGCCAGCACGACCACGCCGATCACGACGTTGGTGCCGACTCCCACGTATGCCTCCACCAATGACCAGTTTTCGCCCAGGTAGTAGCCGGCGAGCACGAACACGGTGTTCCAGATGAGGCTGCCGACGGTCGTCAGCAGGGTGAACGTGAGCAGCGGCATCCGCTCCACCCCCGCCGGGATGGAGATCAGGCTGCGGAAGATGGGGATCATCCGCCCGAAGAACACCGTCTTCTTGCCGTGCTTGAGGAACCACGCCTCGGTCTTCTCGATGTCGGAGATCTTCACCAGTGGCAGCTTGGCGGCGATGGCCAGTGTGCGGCGGCGGCCGAGCAGCGCGCCCACCCAATAGAGCGCCAGCGCGCCGGACACCGACCCCGCCGTGGTCCACACCAGCACCTCGAGCAGGTCCATCTCGCCCCTGCTGGCGGTAAAACCCGCCAGCGGCAGGATCACCTCGCTGGGCAGGGGCGGGAACAGGTTTTCCAGCGCGATCGCCAGGCCCGCCCCAGGGGCGCCCAGAGTCTCCATCAGCGCGATGAGCCATTCAGTCATGTTGTAGAGGCTAATCAAGATCCAAAGTGGCGGTAATGAGGTGGGCGGCAGATCTGGGCTGTGGTAAACCACAGGGTGATTCGTACCGTACACTGTACGGCCGTGAGCCCAATGACGGATCTGGTACGGCAGGCGGTCGTCTTCGAGCCCGGCGATCCACCCAGAGAGGGGCGGATGGCCTTCCTCGACCCGGACGGGGACGCCACGGTGACCGTGGTCGAGGAGCACGACGGTGAGCTGCGGGTTCTGGAGGCCCGGGCCACCCGCGTTCCGGTCGCCGACGCCGTAGCCGTGCTGGCCAGGGCCAGGAGCGACGCGGGCGCCGATCCGGCGGCACGGTTCTGGGGCGCGGTGGCGCTGGTCGCGCTGCAACTGGTCGCCAGGGGGCGGATCCTGCCGGGGGTTTCGGCGGGCGACTTCGACTCGTGGCGGGCGGGGCCGTTCGACGCGGGCGATGTCCAGCGGATCCGGGAGCTGGCCGACGCCATGCCCGCGGCCGCACGGTCCGTACCTCTCGAAGACCGGGCCGTCCAAAGCAGCACATCGCGCCCAACGGCCGCCGAGTCGCTCCAAGGCGACGGACATGACGCGGGAGCAGCGACGTCGAGCGACGCCGAGTCGCGGCAACGCCACGGACGCGGTGCGACAGAGGTGCGGCTGAGGGACGCGGAGTCGCTGGTGCGCGCTTTCCTGGACGCGGTGGCCGACGCGATGCCGCGCTCCCCCGGCGCCGTCCGCGCCACCGGCACCTCGGCGTTCGCGGCCGTCAAACCGGTCAAAGTGCCCCGGCTGCGTGCCTGGGCCGACGAGGTGTCGGCGGGGCTGGACTCCGGTGTACGCCTGTCGCTGCGTCTGGAGGCCGACAGCCTGGAGCAGGCGGAGTTCCGGGCGGTGGTCCAACTGCACAGCCTGGCCGATCCGTCCCTGGTGGTGGACGCCGCCGACCTGTGGGCGGGCACCGACCCGGGGTTCGGCCCCCGTGCCAGGATCGACGCCACGCTGGCCATCAGGCGGGCCGCCCGCGCCTGGGCCCGGCTGGAACGCCTGCTCGACAGCGCCGTCCCCGACGAGCTGACCCTGTCCGGCGAGGACGTGGAGGACCTGCTGGCCGGGGCCGCGGAGCGCCTGGGCGCGGCCGGTGTCGAGGTCCACTGGCCACGGGAGCTCGTACGCGGCCTGAGCGCCCGCGCCGTCGTCGGCGAGCGCGACAGTGCTCCGTCCGACCTGCCGTCCTTCCTCGGCGGCCATCACCTGACCAGCTTCGACTGGCAGCTCGCCCTGGGCGGCGAGCGGCTGACCGCGGCCGAGATGGACCGGCTCGCCGAGGCGCACCGGCCCGTCGTACGACTGCGCGACCAGTGGGTGCTCATTGAGCCGGACCTGGCCCGCAAGGCCCGCCAGCGCGATCTCAAGCCGCTGAGCGGCCTCGACGCCCTCGGCGCCGCGCTGACCGGCACCGTGGTGGTCGACGGCGAGCAGGTGCCGATCGAGCCGAGCGCCTGGCTGCGGGAGCTGCGCGACCGGCTGTCGGAGCCCGAGGAGATCACCGTGCCCGCCGGTCTGGACGCGCGGCTGCGTGACTACCAGCTGCAGGGCCTGCGCTGGCTGGCCAGGATGACCTCGCTCGGGCTCGGCGCCTGCCTGGCCGACGACATGGGCCTGGGCAAGACGATCACCCTGATCGCCCTGCACTTGCACCGGGGCGGTGGTCCCACGCTGGTCGTCTGCCCCGCCTCGCTGCTGGGGAACTGGGAGCGGGAGATCTCCAGGTTCGCACCGGGCGTCCCTGTCCGCCGATTTCATGGAAATAGCCGGACATTGGCTGATGAGGGCTTCGTACTGACGACATATGGCACCATGCGGATGGATGCGGCGCGGCTCGCCGAGCACCCGTGGGGGCTGCTGGTGGCCGACGAGGCACAGCACGTCAAGAACCCCTCATCCGGTACGGCCAAGGCGCTGCGCGAGATCCCCGCGGCCGCCCGCGTCGCGCTGACCGGCACCCCGGTGGAGAACAACCTCGCGGAGCTGTGGGCCATCCTCGACTGGACGACGCCGGGGCTGCTCGGCTCGCTGGGCAGGTTCCGCTCGCGCTGGGCCAAACCGGTCGAGTCCGGCGACACCGTGGCGGCCGAGCGGCTGGCCAGGCTCGTGGGGCCGTTCCTGCTGCGGCGCCGCAAGTCCGATCCCGGCATCGCGCCCGAATTGCCGCCCAAGACCGAGACCGACCGACCGGTGGCGCTGAGCACCGAGCAGGCCGGACTGTACGAGGCGGTGGTCCGGGAGAGCATGCGGCAGATCGAGAGCGCCCAGGGCATGGCCAGGCGCGGCCTGATCGTCAAGCTGCTGACCGGGCTCAAGCAGATCTGCAACCACCCGGCCCATTACCTGCACGAGGCCGCGCCCAGGCTGACCGGCCGGTCCGGCAAGCTCGAACTGCTCGACGAACTCGTCGACACCATTGTCGCCGAGGACGGCGCGGTGCTGGTCTTCACCCAGTACGTGGCCATGGCGCGGCTGCTCGACCGGCACCTGACCGATCGGGGCGTGGCCACCCAGTTCCTGCACGGCGGCACCTCGGTGCCGAAACGGGAGGAGATGGTGCGGCGCTTCCAGGAGGGGGCGGCGCCGGTGTTCCTGCTTTCGCTCAAGGCGGCCGGCACCGGCCTGAACCTCACCCGCGCCGACCACGTCATCCACTACGACCGCTGGTGGAACCCGGCCGTCGAGGACCAGGCCACCGACCGCGCCTACCGCATCGGCCAGGACAAACCCGTCCAGGTGCACCGGCTGATCGCGGAGGGCACGATCGAGGACCGCATCGCCGAGATGCTGGCGGCCAAGCGCTCGCTGGCCGATGCCGTACTGGCCGGAGGCGACGCCGCTTTCACCGAACTGACCGACGCGGAACTGGCCGCACTGGTGGAGCTGAGATCAACTACCACCGGTTGAAGCTGGTGGTTTGCTCTCGCGGTCCCGTCTGGGTGAAGGGAGGCCGGTAGCGTGTGGCTGGTTGATGACAGCCCAGCCCGCTATGCCGCGTGTGGCGATGTTGCGGGCTGCGATGTGGTCGGCGTGCCCAGCGAGGCCGCACCTTTGGCAGACGAACCGGCCCCGCGCCGGCCGGTTCGCCCTGCTGGCATACCCGCAGTCAGGGCAGATCTGCGAGGTGTAGGCGGGGTCGACCAGGACGAAGGCGACTCCGGCTCGGGCGGCTTTGTAGCGGGTGAAGGTGATCTGCTGGGCGAATGCCCAGTTGTGCAGGGTGCGTCGCTGGAGCCGGTGAGCCCTTACCCGGCTGCGGATGCCCTGCAGATCTTCCAGGGCGAGACCGCGGCCGGTGCGTTCGGCTTCACGCACCACATATTTGCTGATTTGGTGGTTGAGGTCGGTCATCATCCGGTGTTCACGACCGGACAGACGGCGCAGCACCCGCCGCGCCGCCGACGTGCCCTTCTTCTGCAACCGTCGGCGTTGCCGGTGCCGCCGTTCGCGCAGGGTGCGGACGTGGCCGTTGCCGCCGATCGGCCCCGGCAGGGCAGGGCCGGGCAGTACCGCCCGGTCGGAGGTGACCGCCAGGTTCGCCACCCCTTGATCCACCCCAAGAAAGCCGCCGACCGGCTCACGCACCACCGGCTTGGGCAGGGTGAGGGCGATCTGCAGCAGCCACATGCCGCGCCGGTAGATCAGGTCGGCCTCGCCGAGCGGCAGCGTGTCGATGGCTTTGAGGTCTTCTGGTCGGCCGGTGTAGGGGAGGGTGACGCGGCCGGTGGGGGTCCACAGCGACACTGTGCGGGCGTCCCGGTTGAAGCTCATCAGCCGGGCGTCGTAGGGGACGGCGCCGTGCGGGCGGAAGATGTGGGCGCGTTTCTTGCTGGCGCCGGTTGGCGTAGGCGCCGGCGACCCGGGCGATCGCCCGGACGGCCGCTTGCGCGCCGAGCCCGGCCATCTGCCCGCGCACCTCGTAGTAGGCCAGCCGATGCAGCTCCAGCACGGTGAAGACGCGGTGCTGCCAGGCCAGCCGGGAGACGAGGGTGGCCGCCTGGTTGCACACCTGCACCGCCGCGGCCAGCGCCTCAGCCTGGGCGGGCGTGGGTGTGAGCCGCAGTTGCACGATCGTGGGCAGGCCGTGGCGTTTGGTGGTGGAGCGGCGGATCGCCATCGCGCACCTCCTGTCACAGCGGCCTCACCCACCGCACATATTACCGAACGTGACCGAGCCTTTCCATTCTGTTTTCGAAAGGAGGGGTGGCGCTTCCTCCCAGCCCTGAAGGACCGGGCCTCCGCGTCACCATGCAGATGAACGCTGTCAGAGGATTCCCCGCGTTCCCCGCGCAACAGGCCGGCGCCCGCTTCGCCACCTCCTGGTGGGGCCGGGCCTGGATCCAGGCCATGGAGGACACCTCCCTCGACCACACGCTCCTGCGCAAAGGCCGCACCTACGCCAAGAGTGGCCAGGTCGGCCCCATCACGGTCAGCCCGGGCCGCATCGCCGCCGTCACCGAGAGCGAGTACGACACCGTCGTCCACGTCGAACAGCTCGCCGCCCCCGACTGGGAGCGCTTCCTCGACCAGGTCGCCGCCAAGGCGGGGCACATCGCGGCGCTGCTCGACCGCGACATGCCGCACGACCTGGTCGAGGCCGCCGAGGACGCCGGAGTCCCGCTGCTGCCGACGGTCGGCGACCTCGAACCGGAGTGCACCTGCCCCGACTGGGGCCACCCCTGCAAGCACGCCGCCGCCCTGTGTTACCAGGCGTCGTGGCTGCTCGACGCCGATCCGTTCGTGCTGCTGCTCATGCGCGGCCGGGGCGAGCAGGAGCTGATCGAGGCGCTCCAGGGCCGCGACGTCCCAGCCCCGGCCGAGACCGGTACGCCCGCCGCGGTGGCGTTCAGCCTGGGCGTGCCGCCGTTGCCGGGGCCGCCGCCGCTCGACATCGCGTACGCGCCGCTCGGGCTGGAGCCCGTGCCCGGGGTCGACGTGGCCGCCCTGGAGGTGCTCGCCGCCTCGGCCGCCGACCGGGCCCGAGAGCTGCTGCTCACCGGGCGGCTGGCCGTACTGACCGAATACCAGGACCGGGTACGCCTGGCCGCCGCCCACGACCTCGACCTCGGCCTGGAGGCGGCCGTACAGGCCTGGCGGTACGGCGGCGCCGACGGGCTGGAGGCGCTCGAAACGGCCTGGACCCCGCCCAAGAAGGACCTGGCCAGAGCCGGGGCACTCCTGCGGGCCGGCTGGGAGGGCGAGCGCCCGCCGGAGGTCGAGGCCTGGCGCAACCGCTGGACCATCGGCGCCCGGCAACTGCGTTACGGCCGCGACGGCCGCTGGTACCCCTTCACCGACCGCGACGGCCAGTGGTGGCCCGCCGGCCCACCGGAACGCGACCCGTCGGCGCTGGTGGGCTAGCGAGCCCACGCTTGGCTGGAGGCCGCGCGCCGAAGCCGCGGCGCCAGGTCCACGCGACCATGGCGTCGGCCTAGCCGGCATCGCGGACGAGGAGGGCGATCTGCACCCGGTTGGCCAGCCCCAGTTTGGCGAGTGAGCGGCTGACATGGGCCTTGACCGTAGTCTCGCTCATGTTGAGTTCGCGGGCGATCTCGGCGTTGGCCAGCCCTCGGGCCACTGCCTGGACGACCTGCCGTTCGCGCTCGGTGAGGGCGGCCAGACGTTCGCGCGCGGCGCCGACGTCTGGTGCCTGCTGCCCGGCGAAGGCGTCGATCATCCGCTTGGTCACCGACGGCGCGAGCATGGCGCTGCCGTCGGCCACCGTGCGGACGGCAGCGATCAGGTCACGGGGCGCGGTGTCCTTCAGCAGGAATCCCGCGGCCTTGGCGCGCAGGGCGCTGTAGACGTACTCGTCGCGGTCGAAGGTGGTGAGCATGACCACCTTCGGCGGGTTCGGGGAACGGTTGAGCTCCTTGAGCGCGGCCACGCCATCCATGCGGGGCATCTGTACGTCCATGAGCACGACGTGCGGCCAGTGGCGCGCGACCGCGGTCACCGCCTCCACCCCGTTCTCCGCCTCGGCGACCACCTCGATGTCGTGGGCGGCCTCCAGGATCATGCGCAGCCCGGTCCGCACCAGGGCCTCGTCGTCGACGACAAGCACCCGGATCACGTGGGCAGCCTCGCTGACACAAGGAAACCGCCGTCCGGCTCCCGTCCGGCGGTGAACCCGCCGCCCAGCAGTTCGATGCGCTCTCTCAGGCTGATCAGGCCGAGCCCGCTGCCGGGCATCGTCGGCGTGTCATCTGATGGAACGGAGTTCTTGATGGTGACCTCCAGCGCCGAAGGCAGGTAGCGCACCACGACCTGGGTGGCAGCCATGCCCGCATGCTTGTGGATGTTGGTGAGGGCCTCCTGCACCATCCGGTAGGCGGTCTGCTGCACGATGACAGGCACCTCCCGCGTCGTCCCCTCATCGCGCCGTTCCACAGGCACGCCGACAGAACGTGACTGATGGAGCAGCCAGTCGAGATCGGCCAGCGTCGGCTGAGGTTCGAGGGCTTCCTCCTCGATCATCGGCCGTCGCCGGGGAACTTCGGCGAGGATCCCGAGAACGGCTCGCAGTTGCTCGAGGGCTTCCTTGCCCGTGATCCGGATGAGTTCCGCCTCCGCCGCGATCTTCTCGTCCACAGCGTTGATTTCCAGTGCCCCCGCCCGCAGGACCATCAGGGATACCCGGTGCGCCACCACGTCGTGCATGTCCCGCGCGATACGGGCACGTTCCTGCGCGCGAGCCTGCTCGGTACGGGCGGCCTGCTCCCGCTCCAGCCGTTCGGCGCGCTCACGCAGCCCGGCCACCACCTGCCGGCGCGCGCCCACCCACAACCCGATCACCAGCGGAAACCAGACGAACAGCGGCGCGCCGCCCAGAGCGGAAAGAATGTCGGCGCCGGGCCGGGGCAACACCGCCAGAAGGCTCGCGGCCACCGTGAAGACCGTCAGGTGCAGGGGCCGCCGATACGTGGTCGCCGCGACATAGGACGCCACGGACAGCAGGAACCCAGGCGACCGCGCCACCGAGTCGACGGCTACGACGAGCAACAGCGGCCAGAGCCGCCGCGGTACCGCCCAAGCCGCGACGGCGGCCAGGAGACCGACCGCCGCGCCTTGGACGTACGAGGGCACCGAGGCGAGGCCGAAGAAGATGTCCGGTTCTGAGCCCGGCACGAAGGCGGCGCAGAAGGCGGCGGCGGGAAGCGCTGCCGCCACCAGCCGATGACGTATCCCCTCGATCCTCACTCGGTCAGCCTAGACAGCCGTATCCGGTGTGCACGCATCTCACCAGCTCACCAGTCGCAGGGGCTTGCGGTCGGGGGTGGGGAGTCGTTCGGTTGCCAATTCGGGGACGGCCTTGCGCAGCACCTGGATGCCGAGCGGCACCAGTACCAGACACAGGAGGCCCGTCGAGACGACGTCGAGGAAGGTGCTCGCCTTGAGATGGCCGGTCCACAGTGTTCCCGCCCAGAGGAACAGCAGGAGACGCCCCACACCGAACGTGCCCGACCGGTAGGCCCCGATGGCCAGCACAAGCGTTCCGATGTACAGGCAGAAGGCAGCCGTGACGGGAACCCTCCACGGTCCATAAGAGACGTCCACATACGTGTTCATCACGACCTTGGTCGTCTGTTCAAGGCCCAGCTGCCCGATCATCTGGAAGGCTGTCTGATCGACGCCCGCCCAGTACAGGCGAGAGAAGAGGCCCAGGACGAGGAGCGTGCCGCCCACGAGGGCGGACCACGGAGATCTCGCGGCGACGATCCGGGCGAGCGTGATGACCGCGGGACACAGCAGGATGGCGCCGAGGGCGAAGCACGCGTAGCCGGCGGTGACCAGCGTGGGGTTTTCCACGTACGCGGCCAACTGAGACGGCGCGGCGAACGGCTGCCTGTCGAACTCCGCCAACTGCTCGGGGGTAAAGGCTCCCGAGTTCAGCGCCAGGTACCGCAGAAGCAACCCGGCCGACCATACGAGAGGGGCAAGGACAAGCGCCACTCCTCCGATGATCCGTCCTGGAAGCCAGGCATTGTGCTGAAGGAGAGCAGGGGTCTTCCATGTGCTGCCCGGTCGGGCAGTCTGGTCTGCTTGCGGCATGACGACCACCCTGGATCACAGATGGCGCGATCACATCCGTCAATCGATACAGCAGGCGTCTCTTTAGTTGGAGCACTCCCGAGTGCCCTGGACCCCGCCCGAGAAGGACCTGGCCAGAGCCGGGGCACTCCTGCGGGCCGGGTGGGAGGGCGAGCGCCCACCGGAACGCGACCTGTCGGCGCTGGTGAGCTGACGAAGCTCATCCGGACGAGGTGGCCGGGGCCCGGGACTCGGCGCCGGGCGTCTGCTGGATCAGGATCGTGGTGGCGCGTTCGAGGAGCGCGCACAACGCGTCGCGCTCGGCCGGGGTGAAAGCCGCGCCGAGTGCGCGCTCCAGCACGATGACCTCTCGATAAGCACCGTCCAGCACGCGCCGACCCTGTTCGGTCAGCGAGGCGATGAGGACCTTGGAATGTACGGGCGAGGCCTCGCGGACGATGAGTTCCTTGTTCTGGAGGCCGGTCAGGACAGAGGCCATGGTCTGCTGTGTGACGCCACAGGAGCGGGCGAGTTGCGCACCGGACCTGCCGTCCTCGCGCGACAGTGTCAGCAACACGGTGTACTGCGTCATGGTGAGGCCATAGCCGCGCAGAACGGCCTCATGGTGGGCCATCAGAGCCTGCTCGGTGCGGCGGATGCGCGTACAGAGGTATTCCTCGGCGGGGACATCGGTCATTAATCAACAGCTCCCTGTGTTGACTCAGGTACCTGATATTCGTAAGGTTTCTCGGTATCAGGATACTGAGTCAACACAGGGAGCTGTAACGATGAAGGCCGTGATTTTCGACGCCGACGACCGGTTCGCCCTCGCCGACATCGACGAGCCCATCCCCGCTGCGGGGCAGGTCGCGATCCGGGTGCAATACGCCGGAATCCAGTACGGCGATGTGCTCGTCCGCAGCGGCCACTTCCCCGTGCCGCGCCCCTTCGTGCCCGGCTTCGAGGCCGCCGGCCGCGTCGTCGCGGTCGGCGAAGGCGTGGACGCGGGCCGTGTCGGGCAGCGCGTGACCGCCCTGACCAGCGCGGGGGCATACGCCGAGGTCGTGGTGGCGCCAGACCTCCTCGCCTTCGACGCCGCCGGCGTGGACCCTCGGACGGCCGCCGGGTTCGGCTGGGCCACCCCGACCGCCTACGACCTGATCAACACCGTCGGCCGGGTACGTCCCGGTGACAGCGTGCTCATCCATGCGGCGGCGGGGGGCGTCGGCACGCTCGCGGCCCAGTTCGCCAAGGCCGCCGGAGCCGCCCGCATCGTGGGAGTGGTCGGCGGCACCGCCCAGGCCGACTACGCCACGCGCTTCGGCTACGACCTGCTGGTGACACGCGAGGACTTCCCCGGCGCCCTCGCCGACGAGCGGTTCGATGTGATCCTGGATCCCATCGGCGGGCCGACCCGTCTGGCCAGCCTGGAGCGGCTCGCGCCGCACGGCCGCCTGACGATCTATGGCAACATCGCCACCTTCGAACCTGTCGAGATCAACACCAACGACCTGCTCATGAGCGGAAGGTCAGCCCTGACCTACAACAGCAACCTCCTCAGCCAGACCCACCCGCAACGCTTGGCCGACAGCGCCACCCAGGCACTGCGACTGCTGGCCGACCACACGGTCCGCGTGGACGTCACCGCCGAGTATGAGATGGCCGACCTCGATACCGCCATCGAACGGCTGGCCAATGGTGACATCCACGGCAAGAGCATCGTCCGCATCGCCTGACCCGCCCGACCATAAGCCGGCCGGCGGAGGCGCCGCACTGGCAAGCTCCAGAAGGACCTCGCCATGGCACGCCTCGCCCTCGGGGCAAGGGCAGCACAGCGACCGACCGCGCAGTTCGTGAAGGTGTTCGCGTATCCATCGTCGATCGAACCGACGATTGCCTACCTGGAGCACGTCCGAGTCCCCCGGAATCGAGCCAAGAATCCACGACCGATACCGCTGGGCACATAGCTCGTGGGCGGCATGCTCGTCATCGGCGATGCCGTCCGCGAGCGCGTCCGCCACCGTGAAGGGATTGCCCCACCGCGAGGTACGGTCAACGATCACCGCACCGGCCGGCTTCCGCCAACCAGGGGCACGGCGCCGCCGAATCCGAACCGGAGTCATCCCCCACCTCGGATCGACGATGGGCTCCAGAGCGCTGAAGACACTGGCGCACCTGCTCACAGATCGCGACGATGCGGCAAGACTCAGAAGTCAAGCGGAACGAAGTGCCACGGCATGCCCTACGTCGTACCCCCGTCGCGCGGGAAGGGATGCTCAGGCCGGCGGGGCGTAGGCGGCGCTGGTGTTGTCGGCGGCGGCCTTCGCCTGGTCGGCGGGGGCGCCCGCCGCCTCGTGAGCCTCCCCCCACAACCGGCTGCACGTCTTGCTGTAGGTACGGCCCTCCTCGCTTCCCTGCCAGGCGATCGGATCGCCGATGGATTCGCCCGCCAGGTGGAGGGCCAGGCCGAGCAGCCCCTGGTCCCAGCCGACGCCCACGGCGCCCGGTCCGAACCGGTCCCAGAACTCGGGCGGCGCGGCGGCGGTGTGCCGGAGCTCGAACAGCGTGCGCTCGGCGCCGTCGGCCGACAGCCGTACCTCGACCTCGGAGAGCCCGGGGGCGTCGCCGAAGATCCAGGAGACCTTGAAGCGGTGCGGCGGCTCGCACTCCAGGACCTCTCCACCGGCGTTGCCTTCGAGCTGGTAGTGGCCGCCGAGCTGAAGGTCCCCCTTGACGGGCAGGAACCAGCGGCTGATGCGCTCCGCGGACGTGCAGGCGTCCCACAAGTCCTCGATGTCGGCGTCGTAGTGGCGGCGCAGCACGACGGTCTTGAGCTCGTCGCCGTCTTCCAGTTGCCGGTGGACGTATTCGATCTGCTTGATGATGTCGATCATGTGTGCTCGTTTCTCGATGATGGGCCGGGAGCGCGGCGTTCCCGCTTGCCCCGAGCCAGCTCGGTGGCCAGCGCGTCCAGCCGCTGCTCCCAGAACCCGCGAAAGCGTTCCAGCCAGAGGTCGACCTCCCGCAGCGGCCCGGGCTCGACGGCGTAGAGCCGCCGGGTGCCCTCGGCTCGCACGCTGGCGAACCCGTTGTCCCGCAGCACCCGCAGATGCTGTGAGACGGCCGGTTGGGAGATGCCGTGCTCGCTCTGGATGACCGCGGTGACCTCGCCGGAGCTCAGCTCGCCATCGGCCAGCAGTTCCAGGATCCGGCGCCGGACCGGGTCGCCGAGGACGTCGAATGCATGCACATGACGGATTATTTCAAGCCGGACTTATATAAGTCAATGTTGATATTCAAGTGGTCGCCGGGCGGATAGGACCGGAGGGGGGTGGCCTATCCGCCCGGCGGGTCTGTGTGTCACCGTGCCAGGTAGGCGCGGATGATCGCCACGGTCCCGCGGATGATCGTCACCGTGTCGCGTAGGCGCGGATGACCTCCTGGGAGAAGGCGTTGCCATCGACGTCAGCGGCCTTGAGCCGCAGCGAGACGAAGCTCCCGGGCCGCCGGTCCAGCGTGGCCTCGTAGGAGTCCGTGCCGCCCTTCGCGCGCAGGCGGCTCGCCCGCCACGTGGCGCCGTCGTCATAGGACACCTCCAGGGACACCTCCTTCAGCGCGCTCCGCGCCGCCCCCTCCTGGCGATGGAAGGACACGCCGAGCTTGGCCGAGCGGGCCTGGTTCTTCAGGTCGACGGGCGCGTCGATCCCGGCCAGGATGAGCGGGATCACCGTGGCGACCCCCGCGTCCACGTGCTCCGAGCCGAACGTCCACACCGACCGGATACGCGTCGACAGCTTCGCCCAGGTGGCCTCGTTGCGCACGTCGTACTCGATCCGGTACGTGGACTTCTCCACCGGCAGGGGCACGCTGCCCGAAGGCAGGTAGTTGGTCTGCTGGAGCAGTGAGTCGCCCTGGTAGAGGCGGAAATCGGTTTTCATGCCGTGCTCGAACGTGCTGGTGTAGGTGTCGCCGTAGTTGCCGCTCGCGTCGACGAAGCCCTGCATGGAGATGCGCAGTTTGTCGCCCTCCCTGCGCAGCGGATTGCGCGGGTTGACGCCCGGCAGCAGCGGCTGCTTGAACCAGGTGCGCTCCACCCGCTCCCCCGCCTTATAGCTGCGGAACTCCGGCGACGACAGAGCGACGCGTGGAGTGTCCACGTGCGGCCACATCGTGTTGTAGTGCCGCTCGGGACTGCCCGCCGAGGAGCTCCAGCGCAGGTCGGGATCGGGGGTGAAGTACTGGACCTGGGTACGCGGCGTCTTGGCCAGCGGCCGGTTCGTGGAGATCGACGAGGTGTCCCACGGCTCGAACACGAACCGCGCCTCGTTCACCGTCACGTCGTCGGCGAGCTGGCTGTGATAGCCCGCCTCGGTCCTGGCCAGGGACCGGTCGCGCACCACGTACCGCAGCGAGTCCGGCACCCGGCCCTTCTCTCGCAGGTACAGGTCGTACACGTAAGGGCTGGCCACGATCCCCTTGGCCAGGACGGGCACGGGCAGCCGCCGCAGCCGCTCGACCAGCTTCAGACCCTCCTCCTGCGTCAACCGTACGGTCGGGACCGTGAGCTTGACGCCGGTGCCGCCCGAGGTGATGTCCGCCCCCGGACGGTCGCTGTAGATCGCCACCATTCTGGCTCCCGCGGCCGCGGCCGCGTTGGACTGGGCCGAGACGGGCACGCCGTCGGTACGGCGGATGACCGCCAGCTTGCCGCGCAGGTCGCGGGCCTTGATCTCCTCGGCCGTGCCACGTCCGGCGTCGACCGCCGCGAGCAGGGCAGTGCCGTCCAGCTTCGGGTATTCCGTGGCGTAGTCGCTGAAGGAGACCGGGTCGTAGTACTGGGGGTTCAGGTCGAGGCCCGGAGCCGTCAGGGTGATCGCGGGTGCCTCCAGCCGCCAGCGGGTGGCGACGGTGAAGGTGCCCTTGGTGACCTTCCTGGTCGGCTGGATGAACAGCCGCTCCTCGACCTGCCCGCCGGGCGAGATGTTGGTGCCGCCGCGCAGCGCCGTCCCCTTCTCGCCGGCGCGGTACCAGGCGAGCTGCGCCGCGGCGCCCATGTTCCGCTTGGTCTTGTGGTCGGGGGTCCGGATCTCGACCTCGACCGCCTTGCGGGCGTCGAGGACGACCTCGGTGTCCCCGGTGATCTTCATCTCGGGGTCGCCGACGAGGCTCTCGTTCAGTGGCTTGCCCGTCGCCGTGCTGTCCTGGGTGGCGGGCATGGTGAAGATGTGGCCGAGCACGGAGTAGGTGCCGGGCTTGACCAGCAGGCAGGTGCCGGTGCCGGACTTCTGCTCGGTGCACGGCTGGGCCGGGTCGCCGGGCAGGACGCGTCCGACCAGGGTGCCCTCGTCCAGGTTCAGCACCGTGAACCCGCCGCGCGCGTTGCGGCCGTCCCTGGCCACCCCGCGTACTCGCAGCTGAACGCGCCGCTGCTCGACGCTCGCGGTCAGCAGGGTCCGTACGGCGGCGCCGCCGGGAACGCTCGCCGACAGCTCCTCCCGCAGTCGGCCGGGCGGTGCGCCCTTGAGGGTCACCTTCACCTCGGCCTGCCCGGCGGCGGGCACGGTCACCTCGCCGGGTTCGGCGGTGAACGGGCCGCCGGCCTTCAGGTCCAGCTCGACGGGCTCCTTGCCGAGGTTGCGGTACGTCATCGTGACGCTCTTGTCGGCGCCTTCCACGAGGCCGCCGAAGTTCACCGAGCCGGCCGAGGCGACGACGGCGCCCTTCAGCGCCGCGCCGACGTCGATCCGGCCGGTGCCCCGAGCGTCGGCGGGCGTGCCCGGCATGGGCTTGGCGCTCTCCATCAGCAAGGATTTCAGCTCGGGCCCGGTGATGCCGGGCCGGGCCTGCCGCAGCAGCGCCGCGGCGCCCGCGACGTGCGGGGTGGCCATCGAGGTGCCCGACATCGTGACGTAGCCGCCGCCCGCCTTGGCGGCGGTGATCTCCACGCCCGGCGCGGTGACGTCGGGCTTGACCGAGCCGTCCACGGCGATCGGGCCCCTGCTGGAGAAGGTGGCCAGCTGGTCGGCGCGATCGACCGCGCCGACGGTCAGCGCGTCGGCGGAGTCGCCGGGGGCCCCGACGCAGCCATCGCAGCCGTCGTTACCCGCCGCCACCACGAACAACGTGCCGTACTGCTGGGACAGCCGCGACACGGCCGAGGAGAGCGGCCCGCCCGCGACGCGGCTGCCCAGGCTCATGTTGACGACCTGCGCGTGCTTCTCCCCCGCCGCCCACTCCATGCCGTCGATGATCCAGGAGAGCTGACCCTTGCCGTCAGCGCCCAGAACCCGGCCGTTCAGCAGCCCCGCCCCGGGCGCCACGCCCTTGCGGCGGCCGTCCGAGGCGGCGCCGGAGCCCGCGATGGTGCTCGCCACGTGGGTGCCGTGGCCGTTGGGGTCGCCGGTGATGTTCTCGCCGGTGAAGTCGCGCTGGTCGGTCACCTTCCCGGCCAGGTCGGCATGGGTGGCGTCGACGCCGGTGTCGAGCACGGCCACGGTCGTGCCCGTGCCGTCGAAGCCGGCCGCCCACGCCTCGGGCGCGCCGATCTGGGGCACGCTGTTCTCCAGCACGGGCTCCACCTTGCGGTCGAGCCAGATCTTCGACACCCCGGCCAACGGGCTCGCCGCGCGGGCTGCGGTTCCGGCGGCGAGCCCGGCCAGCGCGGCGCCGAAACGGGCCGCGTCATGGGTGGCGATCGACACCCCCGCACCGCCGATGCTCTCCAGCGTGCGGAGCTGCTTGACGGCCGGGATGGCGGACTTGGTGGTGTTGCCCTCGTAGGTGAGGATGAGCGGGATCGCGGCGTCGTACCCGTCCTCGGCCAGCTCCGAGACGTCGAACAGCGCCGCGTCGAGACGCTGCGGGACCAGGGCGGCGACGTCGTCGGGGATGACGCTCAGCTGTCCGTCGGTCTCCAGCACCTGGAAGTTCGGCACGAAGCCGTCCGCGCGCGGGGCCGGAGTGATCGTCACCGCCTGGTGCCCGCCGTCGACGGCGCGCAGGTGCACCTGGTCGCCGGTGATGAGCGTGATCTCACCGCCGGACGTACCGACCGCGAGCCCTGAGGTCGAGGCCGCCACCTCGGCGCCGGCCTGGGCACCGGGCACCGACAGCGCGGAGACGGCCAGCACCGCCGCGACGGTGGCCACCGCCCATCGCCCACGCAGCATTGACGACCTCCAGCGAATCGGTAAGTGAAGCTACCGAATTCCTAGTGGTCATGATCTGGCGTTGTCCATGCGAAAGGTGTGGCCAGATCCCGACTTGTCGTGAACTCGCCAGCCCTAAGGAGCGCTCACTCCCCGAACTCGGCGGCATGATCGGCAACCCACTCGGCGAAGGTCCGCGCCGGACGGCCGAGCACGCGCTCCACCTCCCCGGTCACTCGTGCGGGCTGCCCGACACCCCTGGCGTACCTGGCCATCAGCGCCTCGACGAACGGCTGGGGGAAACCGCGCGAAATCATCCCCTGCGCCGCTGCCTCCGGCGGGATCTCCTGGTAGCGCAGCGGCCTGCCGATCACCTCGCCGATGATCGCCACTGTCTCCTCGTGGGTGAGTGAGTGCGGGCCGGTCAGCTCCAGCCTCTGGCCCGCGAACTCGTCCGTGAGCAGCGCGCGGGCGCCGACCGCGGCCAGGTCCCGCTCGTGGATCAGTGCTTCGGCGAACTTCGCGTACGGCCCGCGCACGACGTCGCCGACCCGGATCTGGCCGCCCCACGAGTGCAGGGTGTTGACCGCGAACGAACAGGCCCGCAGGCTTACCCACTCCAGACCACTGCCGATGGCGGCCTCCTCGGCCTCCTTGTTCCTGTCGCCTCTGAAGCGGGACGGCTGGTCCGCCAAGTCGTCGTCGACGTTGCTCGCCGACAGAGCGACCACCCGCCGCACCCCGTTCCGCCGGGCCATATCCAGCAGTTCGACGCCGCCACTGGCCACCGCGCGCGGGTGGAGGAACAGCGCGCTGACACCGTCGAAGACGTCCGGTCGCGCCACGACCTCCACCCCGTCGGGCAACCCGGCGGTCTGCGGTGAACGGCTGACGGCGCGGACCTTGGCGCCCTCCGCGACGAGCAGCTCGATCAGGGGGCGTGCGACGAGGCCGGTGGATCCGGTTACTAAGATCATGAGATGTCCCATCGATGTTGAGCGGTTTCCGAGCTAAGAGCGGTGCCGGGCCCCGGAGTGTGACGCGCTCCCGGAATCTCGGCTGCGGAGCTGGGGTAATGTTCGGAGACTCGGTGCCCCAGAAGGAGACCTCTGCTCTTGTCCGAATCCCTGAAGGCCGACTGCGAGAGCTGCTTCGGGCTGTGCTGCGTGGCGCTGCCCTTCGCCGCCTCGGCCGACTTCGCGATCGACAAGGACGCCGGACGGCCGTGCCCCAACCTGGAGGCGGACTTCCGCTGCGGCATCCACCGCGACCTCAGGGAGCGCGGCTTTCCGGGCTGCACGGTCTATGACTGCTTCGGCGCGGGGCAGAAGGTCTCCCAGGTCACCTTCGCCGGGCAGGACTGGCGGCGGGCTCCGGAGACGGCGACGCGGATGTTCGCGGTGTTCCCGGTGGTGCGCCAGCTCCACGAGTTGCTGTGGTACCTCACCGAGGCGCTGACCTTCGACCCGGCCCGCGAGCTCCACGACGATCTCCGCGCCGCGCTCGACGAGACCGGGCGGCTCAGCCGTGCCGACGCCGACACCCTCCTGCTCGTTGACGTGCCCACGCACCGGCAGAGCGTCAACACCCTGCTGCTGCGTACGAGCGAGCTGGTCCGGGGCGAGACCCCGCGCCGGAAGAACCGCAGGGGCGCCGACCTCATCGGCGCCAAGCTCAAGGGCGCCGACCTCCGAGGCGCCGACCTACGGGGGGCCTACCTCATCGGCGCCGATCTGCGCGGCGCGGACCTGCGGCTGGCCGACCTGATCGGCGCCGACCTCAGGGGCGCCGAGCTGGCCGGCGCCGATCTCACGGGCAGCATCTTCCTCACCCAGCCGCAGCTCAACGCGGCCAGAGGCGACAGCGCCACGAAGCTGTCGTCCGCGCTCACGCGCCCGGCCCACTGGTCGGCCCCGGACCGGCCACGACGGGGTGCCCGGCCGCGCCGATGACGCGCCCCGGCGACGCGTGCGGCGCCGACACCGGAGCGCCTGAAGAGCTGAAGGCGCAGGGCGCCAGGGGTTTCATGTTCGGTACGAGTCGCGCCCACTCCTGCGGCTGGGGCACGGAGGCGATGTCGCAGGCGTGGCGCAGCGCCGTCCCTTCGTCCAGATCCCACCAGCGCACCGTGCCGAGCGCTCCGGTGACGGCCAGCCGGCCATGGCCGGAGGCGAAGCCCAGCGCCCGGACGGAGCCCTGACGGGTGGACAGGGCGAACAGCTCGCGGCGTCCCTGGACCTGCCAGAGCCGCACCATGCCGTCGTCGGAGCCGATCGCCAGCATGGCGCCGTCCGCGCTGTAGGCGAGCGCCGTGATCGGCGCGGCGGCGACCATGAGGAGCCGCCGCGAGGCGGGATCACCCAGTCGCCGCACGTAGACGGCCCGGTCCTCGCCTGTGGTCAGCGTCCCCGCGCCGGGGTCGAACGCGAGCGTGCCCACCGTCCCGCTCGCCGTCCACTTGTCCACTCTGCCGGCTTGACCCGCGGTGATGTGCCACACCAGGATCTCGTTGCCATAGCCGCCCGCCACGAGGTCACCTTCGGGATCGACGGCGACACCGTGCTGGTCTCCGGCTCCGGAGTCGAGCCGGTAGAGCTCGGTGCGGCGCCGGAGACTCCAGACCCGAATCCGCCCCCTGTCACCACCGGCCACCAGCAGGTCTCCGTCCTTCCCGCCCCTGGCCAGCGCGCGGATGTGTGGGTAGGGCAGGGACAACTGCTCGCACTGCCCGGTCGCGGCGGCGGGTCCGCCGAAGCGAACCACGCCGTCGGCGGCACCCGTCACCAGCCCCCAGGGTCCCCATGCCGCCGCGACCGTCTCCGGCTCGGGACAGCCGCGGATCTCCCAGCCCGCGGTGTCCCAGATGGCCCCGGTCGTGTCGGCGGCGGCGCTGACCAGCAGCGTTCCGCTGCGGGGGAAGGCGACCGCGTGTACGGGGGCACTGTGGCCGGTCAGCTCGGCGACCCGGCGGCCCGCCGCCACGTCCCACAGCAGGATCCGCTGGTCCTCACCCGCCGTGGCGAGCAGCTGGCCGTCGCCGCGGAAGTCGAGATCCCACACAGCGCCGCGATGCCCGGTGAGCACGCCCGACGGGTGCCAGTCGGAGGTACGCCAGAGTCGTACGGCACCGTCGTCACCGGCGGCGGCCAGTCGCGTGCCGTCCGGGCTGAAGACGACGTCGTGCAACGCGTGCGCGCCCGCTGGGAGAGCCGGCGGCGGCCCGCTCGCGCCGTCGGTGCGCCAGAGCCGCAGCTTCCCGTCGTGGCCGGCGGCGGCCAGCAGCGTGCCATCGGGGCTGAACGCGGCACCTTCGATCGCGTCGGACCCCCACGGCGGAGCCGGCAGCGCCCGCAGGTCGCTCACCCGCCACAACACGACCCCGGTCCCGGCCACGGCCAGGACCGCGCCCTTCTGATCGAAGGAGAGACCGCCCATCGCCGTGCCGCCCGGCAGCTCGCGCGTCGCCAGTCTCTTGCCGGTCCCGGCGTCCCACATCCGCAGCCGCCTGTCCTCGCCCGCCCCGGCGACCAGGCGCCCGTCCGGGCTGACGGCGATGGCGGTGAGGCGGGCGGAGAGGTCTTCCAGCGTATGGGTCACGGTCCGGCGGCGGGCGTCCCACAGCAGGGCGCGGCCACCGTGGTCGACGGTGGCGAGCGTCGAGCCGTCGGCGCTGAGGGACGCTCCCCACAGGGCCGCCCCGTGCCCGGCCAGGCGCCCGGCGAACCCTCCCGCCTGCGTGCTCATCAGCGCGCCGAGCGACTGCGGAGTGCGGTCCTGCTCAACGGCCGCCGCGGCGAGCAGCGCCGACACCTCCGGCCGGTGGCCGGTCAGCCGGGCCGCCTCGACCGACAGCCGCCCGGCCAGGGAGCTGCGTTCCTGCCGGTGCGCCTCCGCCGCCTGCCTGACCGCCACCACCGTGCCGACCGCGGTCAGCGCCAGTGTGATTCCGAGGCAGCGGACCAGGCGGCGTAGCCGGCGGTTACGTCGTACCGTCTCCACTTGCTCGGCCTCACCGCATTGCCGGCTGGCGCTCAGGAAGGCGCACTCGGCGGGGGTGAGGTTGACGGCGAGTGCCGCGTCGGCCCATTCGCGCAGCATGGTCAGCTGGGGACCGCGCAGCAGCAGGCCGTCGTCGCGGCCCGCGCGTTCCCACGCCTCGGCGGCGTCGGCGAGCTGCCGCCGGATCCGCAGCCCCGCCCGGTCGGCGTCGATCCAGCCTTTCAGCCGGGGCCAGGCGTCGAACAGGACCTCGTGGCTGATCTCCACCCATGCGGCGTTGGCCGTCAGCAGCCGGGCCCGGATGAACGCCTCCAGGACGGCCTCGTCCCCGTCGTCGGTCAGTGCCTGGCGGGCGAGCCGGCGGCGGGTGTCGGCCGTCCCGTCGCCGACCTGGATCAGGCGCAGCAGCATGTGCCGGGCCACCTGCTGCTGCGCCGGGTCGAGCTCCGCGTACGCCTGCTCCGCCGTGACCTCGATCGCCCCCCGGATGCCGCCCGTACGCTCGTAGCCCGCGACGGTGAGCAGCGTGCCGGTCCGCTTCTGCCAGGTCGCCCGCAGCGCATGGGACAGCAGGGGCAGCGCCCCGGCGTCGCAGGCGCCGCTGGTCCGGGCGCCCACATCGCGCAGCAGCAGCTCGACCAGGCCGGCTTCGATGTCCAGCTGCGCCACGGCGGCCGGCTCGCTGATCGCCTGCCGCAGCTGCCCGGCCGCCATCGGGCCGAGCGGCAGGCAACGCGCCCGAAGCGCCGCCAGCAGCGGCGGGTGCGCCACGCACTGGCCGTAGAAATCGGCGCGTACGCCCAGGACCACCGCGAGCCCGGCCGCCGCCCGGTGGCACAGCTCGGCGATGAACGCCTGCCGCGCGGCCTCGTCGCCGCACAGCGTGAACAGCTCCTCGAACTGGTCGACGATCACCAGGGTGCGGGAGTCGACGCCGCCCAGCTCGCGCATCGGCTGGGCGGTCGGCGTCAGGTACGCCACACTCGGCCGGCCCGGCCGGCGACCAGGAAGCGCGCCCCGCAGCACGGCCGGGGCCAGACCGGCGCGCAGCAGCGAGGACTTGCCCACTCCCGATGGGCCGATCACGATCGCCGGATGACCCGCCGTCTCGGGGTCGGCGAGCAGGGCCACCAGGTCGGCCACGGCCCGCTCGCGGCCGAAGAACAAGCGCGCGTCCCCGGTGCGGAAGGACGTCAGCCCCGGATAGGGGCAGCCGGCCGCGGGCCGGGACCGCGCACGGCCCGTCTCGACCCGCCGCCGCGGCTCGGCTCCCAACTCGGCCTCACGAGAATCCGCTGCGTTCGCCACATGGGAAATCTACCGTCACCCAACGTGATGGGAGATGGACTCTTCGTATATCAGGAGATGCTGGTGGCCCTCATGGTCGGGGTAACCCGTAGGTGTCGTCGTTCGGCCGGCTCCTCCGCGCCGACCACGGTCAGAATCGGGGTGCCCGGCAGCGCGAACATGGTCACCACCATCTGCGACCGCGCGTCCGGAAGGTTGTCGGCGCCCTGGAGGTGGATCACGTCGCCCCCGGGCACGGGGACGGTTGTGGGGTGTTCAGACGGTCGGCTCCAGGTACCGGCTCAGCACCTCGGCCTCCGCGCGGAGCCGCTCGGCGTGGTCGTCGCGGCCCAGCCGCTCGTACTCCTGCGCGGCGACCGAGCGCTCCCGCACTTCCTTCTCGAGGATCGACAGCAGATCGGCCTCGGTGAGGAGGCGACGTTCCACGTCGGCGGTGCCCAGGCCGGCGGTCGATCCTGCGAAGTGCTCGTTGTACTCAGGGCCGCCGGGCGACGGGGAGTCGACCGGGACGGCTTCGGCGTTCTCGATCGCCGCCAGGGCGGAGCGGAGGGCGGTGATCGCGATGCGGTCGCGGGCCTTGAGGGCGGTTTTCAGGTCGTCGCGCAGGTTGGCGCGCATGTGCCGAGCTCCTGATCTGGGGTGAGGATAACAATACGGCTGTACGATAGCGGGGTGCCGCGGGTTGCCGATCATGACCAGCGTCGTGTCCAGATCGCATGGGCATTCCAGCGTCTGCTCGCCGCGCAGGGGTTGGCCGGCGTCTCGTTCTCGCGCGTGGCGGCGGAGGCCGGGGTTTCGGTCGGGCTCATTCAGCACTACTTCGCCGGCAAGGACGAACTGCTCCGCTTCGCCTACGACGACGCCGTGCGTCGCATGAGCGAGCGGGTGGGGGCGCGTGTCCGCGAGGGCTCGGATGCCGGTCTCCAGGTCTCGCAGGTGCTGCTCGACAGCCTTGTCGAGCTGTTGCCGCTGGACGAGGAGCGGGAGATCGAGTATCGCGTCCGGCAGTGCCTTTCGGCTCAGGCGCCGTATCACCCCGGACTCGCCGAGGTCGCCCGGCGGGCGGGCGGTGACCTGCTCGGATACGTCACGATGGCGGTCGAGGACGGCAGGAGGCGCGGTGAGGTCGATTCCGGCGTGGACGCCGTGCTCGCCGCCCGCATGATCCTGGCGACCTTGCAGGGCCTGGCCGATCAGGTCGCGCTCTCGGGTGCGGACGCGTTCTCGGCGCGCGAGGTATTGCGCCCGGTCGTCGCCACGGTGTTCGCCGGGCGTCACGATCGCTCACTCTCCTGACTGTGGTGCTTTTCCATCGCAATATGGTCATACTGTTACCGTAGCAATATGACCATATTGCTACGGAGGCCCGGCGGCCGAGGACCCGCGACGCGCACACTGACCACGGAGCTCGCACCATGACCCAGCACGTGACCGTACGGCTGAGCGGCGGTGCCATCCGTGGCCACCGGCTTGACGGCCATCTCTCCTTCCGGGGGATTCCTTATGCCGCGGCCCCGATCGGAGACCGGCGATGGCGGCCGCCCGCGCCGGTCGAGCCGTGGACCGGGGTCCGGGACGCGACCGTGCCCGGAAACCCGGCGCCGCAGCTGGCCCAGTCGTTCGCGGACGTCACCTCCGTGGACGAGGACTGTCTGACGCTCGACATCACTGTTCCGGAGGCCGCCCAGGGCACCGGGCGCCCGGTGCTGGTATGGCTGCACGGCGGCGGCGGGACGAACGGCAGCGCCGCTGCCTACGACGCTCAGCGACTGGCCGTAGCCGGCGACGTCGTCGTCGTGGCACCGAACTTCCGGCTCGGCGTGTTCGGCTGCTTTGGCCACCCGGGTCTGGCCGACGGCGGCACCTTCGGTCTGCGGGATCAGCAGGCGGTACTTCGCTGGGTGCGGCGGGAAATCGCGCAATTCGGCGGCGACCCGGCGAATGTGACCCTGGTCGGGGAGTCGTACGGGGCCCTCATGATCGCCGCGCACCTCGTGTCACCCGCGTCGGCGGGGTTGTTCCACCGAGCGATCCTGCAGAGCGCGTTCTCGGTCCTGGGCACGACGCCGGCACACACTTTCATTCCCGGTGTTCCGGAGCTCCCGCCGAGGTGGGCCCCGGTGGCCGAGCTGGAGCAGTTCGGCGCCGCGATCGCGGCCGAGCGCGGCTGGGTCACGCCGGGCAGTGACCCCGAGTCGGCGCTCGCGCAGCTCCGGCGGGTCCCGGTGACAGACCTGCTCCAGGCGTCGGACTCCTTCATCCGGCCCGCCTTCGGCGGGATCACCCTGCCGGAGTCGCCCTCGACGGCGATACCCGCCGGACGCTTCCACCGGATACCGCTGATGCTGGGCGCCACGCGCGACGAGGCGCGTTTCTTCGTCGGGCTCTTCGCCGACCTCGTCGGCAACCCGGTCACAGCCGAGAGCTACCCGCGATTGGTGGCCGAGGCGTTCGGTGACTCGGCCGATCAGGTCGCCGCCCGCTACCCTCTCGACGGCTTCCCGACACCGAGCCTCGCCTGGGCCCAGATCGCCACGGACCGGGCCTGGGCGCGGCCGGCCTGGGAGCTGGGCCGCGCCTTCGCCGCGCGCACCAGCACCTGGTTCTACGAGTTCGCCGATCGGGCCGCCCCATCGCTCATACCGCTTCCGGGGTTCCCGGCCGGCGCCCAGCATTCGAGCGCTCTCGCGTACCAATTCGACTTTCCCGGCGGCGGTACGTCGCTGTCGGCGGCACAACGTGAGTTCGCCGACCGGATGAACCAGTACTGGACGACCTTCGCCCGCCACGGTGATCCCGCCCGCGCGGACCTGCCGGACTGGCCCGACGTCAGCACCGGTTACGTTCAATCCCTGGCACCCGAACGGATCGGCGGTACGGACTACGTGGCCGAGCATGACCTCGACTTCTGGGGACGAATGCCCTGAACCTTCCCTTCGATCTGAGCAAGGATGGTCGATGGAGACCACGGCGGAAGGGTTGCTGGCCGCGGCCCAGGCCGGGGATCAGAGTGCCTTCGGCCGGCTGGTGGGGCCGTTGCGGGGCGAACTGCACGCGCACTGCTACCGGATGCTCGGCTCCGTTCACGACGCCGACGACGCCGTGCAGGAGACGCTGGATCGTGCCTGGCGCAAGCTGGCGAAGTTCGAGGACCGAGTGGGCATCCGGCCGTGGCTGTACAGAATCGCTACCAATCGGGCTTTGACCCTCATCGAGCGTCGGGGACGGCGCGAACTGCCCACTGACCTGAGCGGGCCGTCGGCCGAGGTGGCGTGGCTGGAGCCGTACCCAGACCGGCTGGTGAGCTGGACGGCCGAGATGTCGCCCGAGGCCCGGGCGGTGACGCGGGAGAGTGTGGAGTTGGCGTTCGTGGCGGCGCTGCAGCATCTGTCGGCCCAGCAGCGGGCCGTGCTGTTGCTGCGTGATGTCCTCGGCTACGCCGCCCGTGATGCCGCCGACCTGCTGTCGACCACCGTTCCGGCGGTCAACAGCGCGCTCCAGCGGGCCAGGAAGGCCCTCGCCGGCCGCCTCCCCGAGGCCACCCGGCCGAGCGAGGCGGAGCAGCGTCAGGTGGCGCTCCAGTACGCGGCCGCCTGGGAGAGCGGTAATGTCGAGGCCATCGTGGCGATGCTGACCGAGGACGCGAAGTACTCGATGCCGCCGCTGACCGCCTGGTACGCGGGCCACGAAGCCATCCGGGCCTTCCTGCTCGAGGGGCCGCTCAAGCGGCGGTGGCGGTTGCTGCCCGCGCGGGCGAACGGGCAGCTCGCCTTCGGCACGTACATGTGGGAAGAGCACAGAGCCGCCTACGTTCCGGCCGGCCTGGATCTGCTCGTCCTGCGCGGCTCGCGGGTCGCGGAGGTGGTCTCGTTCCTGGATGCCGATTTCGCCATGTTCGGGCTCGCGCCGATGATTTTCGCCGATGGCTCGGGTTGTAGTCCTGGCGGATACACCTGAACCGGAAGGGCAGCCTCCATGTCGATCAACGAAGAGCGGATCCGCGGCCTGATCGAGGCCTGGGCCAAGGCCGTGCACCGTGGTGAGCCGGCGGCCGTTGTCGCCGACCACGCCGAGGACATCGTGATGTTCGACGTGCCCGGGGAGGTGCGCGGCATCGAGACGTACCGGAAGGCGTGGCCGCCGTTCTTCGAGTGGCAGGCGCAAGGAGCGCTGTTCGAGATCGAGACGCTGGAGGTCACCGCCGGTGACGATGTCGCCTTCGCCCACGCCCTGCTTCGCTGCGGCATGCCCGAGGACGTGGCGCGGCACCGGCTGCGGCTGACGCTCGGCCTGCGCAAGAAAGACGGGCGATGGGTCGTGGCCCACGAGCACCACTCGTTCCCCCTCGCCGACCACAGCGCGGGCGACCAGGAGGGCTGATGCCTCTCCGGGGAAGACTCAGCGGAGCTCGCCGGTGATGATCCACAGGTGGCCGAATGGGTCACGGACGCGGCCCGAGCGCTTGCCGTAGGGCCGGTTCTCGATCGGCACGAGCACCTCGGCGCCGTGGGCGATCATGCGTTCGCCGACCGCGTCCGGGTCCCTGACCTCGATCTCCAGGAGTACCGCGGAGCCGCCGAGATCGCTTGGTGAGAGCCAGCCCCACGAGGTGACGGCCGGCGAGACGCGGAAGGATGAACCACCGATGTGGTGGTCGACGACGGCGGGCCGTCCGTCGTCGCCCTGCGGAGCACGGAACACTTGCTCGGCGCCCAGGGCGTCCTGGTAGAACGCCGACGCGTGGTCGGGGTCGGGCACGATGAGACGAGGGGTGATGCGGATATCTGGCGTCATGTGCCCATGGTGAGGTCGGGCGGGCGTGGGGGTCTTGAACATACGGGAACGAACGCGCCCGCATCGGTCGTCACCTGGACGCGCGCTCCTCGCCCAGCGGCCGGTTCGACGTACGCTCCTCGCCCGGTGGCCGGTCGCGGGCCGGCGAACCCCGTACGGCCAGGCCTTCGGCCCGCAGCCACTCGGTGGGCGTGCACCCGGCCATGGCCCGCCACTCCCGGGTGAGATGCGCCTGATCGGCGAATCCCGACGCGGCGGCCACCGCCGCCAGGCCGTCCCCTCCCCCACTGGCGGCGGCCACGAGCCGGCCCCGGGCGGCCTCGAAGCGGACGAGCCGTTGGTACTCCTTCGGCGTCACCCCGAACTCGGTACGAACCCTGCTGCTCAGATGCCGCCGGGAGCACCCGAGCAGCCGAGCCGCCTCCTGCACCCGGGTGGTCCCGGACAGGACCGCGAGCGTGGCCCGCAGCTCGCGGCTGTTGGCGCGGTCGCCGTGCCGGGCCAGGCCGGTGAGCAGCGAGCGTTCGACGAGGGCGCGACGTTGCGGCCAGGACCGGCAGGCCGCCAAGCGCTCCGGCAGGTCCGCCATCGCCGGGACGACGTCGGCGAGATCGGCGATGTCCCCGGCCACCGCCGACGAGGGAAGTCCCAGCAGCGCGCCGACACCCAGTGGGCTGAGCGTCAACCACACGCCGCGCGTGCACCCCTCTTGCCGCAGCTCGGCCGCGCTCAGATGGAGCCCGGCCACCACGGCCCGGAGCCGTCTGCGCGAACCGGGCC
This sequence comes from Nonomuraea sp. NPDC050022, assembly GCF_044460705.1. Lineage (NCBI taxonomy): Bacteria > Bacillati > Actinomycetota > Actinomycetes > Streptosporangiales > Streptosporangiaceae > Nonomuraea > Nonomuraea sp. NPDC050022. The sequence continues at coordinate 34,120 of NZ_JBITKE010000025.1, read as the reverse complement.
GCCCGACCCAGGCGATCTCCAGCGGGTCGTCCTCGGGAATCGTGATCGACACCGTGGATGAGGGAAGCCCGCGATGAACGCCGCCCGAGCCCGGCCCGAGATCGTAGGCGGCCAGCGTCGCCACGAATGGCGCCAAGGCGGTGGAGATCTGATCGGCAGGCACGGTCACCTTGTCACACTACGGCGGACAAGCTCCACGGCTACTGGCCGCCATCGCTACCGAAACCTCCGAGAGGCGCTCGCCGCGCGATGATCTTGCGGTGGCTGATCCGCCATCCCTGGCCGCCGTACGAGATCACATCGTCGTAGGTCGCGCTTCCGCAGGTGCCACCCGCCATGATGGAGATCCCCTTGGATCGGGCGCGCACCTTGCCGTCGGCGAGTTCGGTGAGCACGACGTTGGTCACGTGATGGGCCACAGGGTTTCGCGCGCCCAGCGTGAGCGCGGCGTCCAGGATCGCCGCCACGCCCTCCAGTGATCCGACGCCGTAGTCAGTGGCGTCGTAGACGACGTCGGGGGTGAACAGCTCGTCCAGCCGGTCGAACTCGCCGTCGTCGAACAGGTGCCCGTGCAGGGAGATCAGCTCTGTGATGGCCGCGCGGTCGTCGGCGCTCAGTGTCATGCCGGCCAGACTAAGTGGGGAACTCCCCATTTAGCAACCGACGCCGCTTCGCTGATTCCGCTCGCTCGGGCACCCGATCCTGAACGACCTGAGCGAGCGCTACGGCCACACGGTCCACCTCGGAGGGCTGGCCGGAGCGGACCGCGACCCTGGTCTGGAACGCCTCGGCGGCCACTGACCGCCACGTACGTTCGGAACTCCTACCTTGTCCCGGCCATGGAGAAGCGCACCGGCATCCGTTTAACGCCGTTAATGAAATCCGACCGCATCCGCTTGACCGGCCCCGCGTGCTCCGCCTCGGGGAAGCGGCGCAGCAGTTCCCTGATCATGCAGTTGATCTGCAGCCGGGCCAGGTTGGCGCCCAGGCAGAAGTGCGGCCCACCGCCGCCGAACGTCATGTGGTCGTTGGGGCTGCGGCGGATGTCGAAGGTGTACGGGTCGGCGAAGACGTCCTCGTCATGGTTGCCGGACATGTAGAAGGTCACCACCTTCTCCCCCTCGGCGATCTTCTGGCCGCGGAGCTCGGTGTCGCGCGTGGCCGTACGCCGGAAGTTGTGGATCGAGGAGCCCCAGCGCAGGAACTCCTCGGTGGCGCTGCTCCACAGGCCTTCGTCGTCGAGGCCGGACGCCAGGTCGCGGTAGCTGTCCGGGTGGAGGATGAGGGCGTTCATGGCGTGGGCGATGAGGTTGCGGGTGGTCTCGTTCCCGGCGACGCAGAGGATCACGAAGAAGGAGTCGATCTCTTCCCTGGTCAGCCTGTCGCCGTCGACCTCGCCCTCCACCAGCGCGGTGAGGATGTCGTCACGCGGGTTGCGGCGGCGGTCGTCGACCAGGCCGTCGCAGTAGGAGAAGATCTCGGCCCCGGCGATCTCGCCGTCCTCGGGTGTGGTGCGGAAGTCGGGATCCTGGAAGCCGACCATGCGGTTGGACCATTCGAAGATCAGGTGGTGGTCCTCCTCGGGGACGCCGATCAGGTCGCAGATCATCTGCAGCGGCAGGTATTCGGCCACGTCGGTCACGAACTCGACCTCGCCGTCCCGCTCCCGTACGGCTTCCGCGATCTTCTCGGCGCGCCGTTGGATGGTGCCCCGCAGCCGGGCGATCGTCCTGGGCGTGAAGCCCGCGCTCACCAGCCGGCGGTAGCGGGTCTGCTTGGGCGGGTCCATGTTCAGCAGCATCATGCTGGCGATCTCGATGAACTCCGGCGTCTGGGTACGGATGAACGCGGTCCCGATCTCGGTCGACCAGGTCTGTACGTCCCGGCTGATCGCTTTTATGTCCTGATATTTCGTGACAGCCCAGAAGCCGGTGTCGTCAGGAACGTCATGCCAGTGGACGGGCGCGTTCCGGCGCAGGTAGGCGAACTGGTCGTGCGGAACTTCGCGTTCCCACGTCTCTTCGAGCAGGTTGATCCGCATGGGCTCCCTTTCGGCGCGAGAATCTAGGAGTCGAGCAGTTCGAGCGGTCGGGACGGCCCGGGGCCCGGGACGTCGAAGGACTCAGGGGTCGGGCAGTCCGAGCAGGTCGCGCAGGCTCTCCACGACGGCCCGCTGCTCGACCGCGGCGGGATCGAGCCGGTGCTGGACCGCGCAGCCGATCAGCACCCCGAGCACGGCCGTGGCCGTCCGCTCCGGCGATCGGCGCAGCGGCACGCCCGCCGTCTCGGCCCAGTCGGACAGCCCGCCGGCGAGCCGGGCGCGGATGTCGGCATAACGCCTGGCCAGTGGCTCGGCGATGACGGGATCACGCGCGCCGTGCAGCCACAGCTCCAGCTCGAGCAGGAGCCATGACGCACCGCGATCCTCGTCTTTACATGTCAGCGCTTCGAACAGGGCGGCCAGCCGCTCGTCGAGTTCGGTGACCTCCTCGAACCCGGCGAGCAACTCGGCCGCGGTCTGGTCCTTCCACACCTCCAGCAGCGCGAGCAGCAGCCCTTCCTTGCCGCCGAAGTGGTTGTACAGCGCGCCGGTCGTGCGATCGGCCACATCGGCCACCGCCTCGGCCGACACCGCGTGGAACCCCTTGCGGGCGAACAGGTCAGCGGCCGCGTCGATCAGCCGGGCCCGGGTCTCGGCCCGCCGCTGATCCTGGGTACGCGCCACCGGGGTGCTCCCGTCTGATATCGGGTCTACTACATATGTTTACCTCTCGATATATATGCTCGAACGAGCGCTAGGTCAACTGCCGGGCGGGCTCGGTCGCCGGCTTCTCACGCGGACTGAACAGGAGACAGGACAGGACGGCGACCACCAGCACCACGGCGCACATCACGAGGGTGGTCTGCATGGCGTGGAGGAAGCCGGTGGCGAACGTGTCGGCGGTGACGCGTTCGTACAGGCTTCTCGTGGCGGGGCTCAGTCCGCCGGGCGGCGTGGGCGGGCTGTAGTCGCGCGCGGCGGCGGCGCTGTCGTCGATGAACCGGGCGCGCAGGTTCTCCGGTAGCTGACCGGCGCGCTTCTCGGCCTCGTCGCGCAGGGTCGAGGAGAGGCGGGCCGACAGCAGGACGCCCAGTACGGCGGTGCCGAGGACGCCACCGATCTGCCGGGTGGTGCTGGACACGCCGGAGGCCGCCCCGGCCAGCCGGGGATCGACACCGTCCATGGTGGCCTGCAGCAGGGGCACGAACGTGGCACCGCCGGCGATCCCGATGACGGTCAAACCGGGTTGCAGGCTCCACGCGCCGCCGGCGGGTCCGGCCATGGCGACCAGCACCAGCAGGCCGACGGCCAGCAGCGTCAGGCCTGCCGTCAGGATGTACTTGCCGCCGAACCTGTCCGACAGCCGCCCGGCGTACGCCGAGCCGACCGCGGTGAGGACGGCGCTCGGCAGGATCACCAGGCCGGTCTCCAGCGCCGAGTACCCGCGCGCCATCTGCAGGTACAGCACCACCACGAACATGATGCCGATCATGCCGAGCTGGAATACGAACCCGACCCAGTTACCGACCGCGAAGTTGCGCGCGCCGAACAGGACCAGCGGCATCAGGGGCTCGTCCCGCTGCCGGTGCTGCCACAGGACGAACACCACCAGCAGCGTGACGCCCGCGACGATGACCGAGGCGATGCTGATCGGCCCGGTGATGGTGCCCCAGCTATAGCGTTCTCCCTCGATCAGGCCGAACACGATGCCGCTCAGCCCGGCGGTGGCCAGCGCGACGCCGACCAGATCGAGCCGGTGCTGACGGCCCGCGCGCATGGGCGGCGCGAAGGTCAGCGCCAGCACGGCGGTGATGATCCCGATCGGGACGTTGATGAAGAAGATCCAGCGCCAGTCGAGGTGGGCGAGCAGGAAGCCGCCGACGACCGGTCCGACGATCGGGGCGAAGCCGACGATCGACCCGAACAGCCCGAACGCCCGGCCGCGCAGCCGTGGCGGGAAGATCGTCAGGATCGATGAGATGACCTGCGGGAACAGCAGCGCCCCGCCCAGTCCCTGCAGCAGCCGGGCGGCCAGCAACTGGGGTGATGAGTCGGCCAGCCCGCACAGTGCCGAGGCGATGGTGAAGGTGCTGATGCCGATCACGTACAACCGGCGGTATCCGAAGATGTCCCCCAGCCGCCCGGTGGTGATCAGCAGCACCGAGAAGACGAGCAGGTAGCCGTCGATGACCCACAGCACCTGGTCGTAGGAGGCGTCGATGCCATGGATCAGCGTGGGGACGGCGACGTTGACGATGGATCCGTCGAGCAGCGACATGAAGAAGCCGATGCACATGATCGCGAGAACCAGCCACGGACGCCGCGTGACCGGTGGTTCGGTGGCTTTGATTTCCGGCATTCCGGAGACCTCTCTGAGGGCAACCGTCTGCTGGGTGAGGACACGCGCCACTGATGCCAGAATGGCTCAAACCTCGGAGGAGACCAGAAGGGCCGCCGCGCGTCGCCACCATGCAGAACACCCTTGTCCAGGATGTGGTGAGCGACTTCCACCTTCCCCGTGTCATCGGGACCCGGGGGAAGCTGGTAGGCGGGGCGGAAAGCCCAACGGTGAGAAGTCGGTTCGCAGCTTAGCGCCGCGCGTGGCGGATCTTCAACCGTCCTGTCCCCATGGCCCCGGAGATCTGGATTCGCGGTCCGCAGGGTCGTACGCGCCGCGGGGTCTTGTGGAGCGGGGTCTTCCAGCCGGTGCGCAGACCCTCGACGTCGACGATCGCGTCGCGAGGTACCGTGATCTCGGCGCCGCCGGTGCCGAGGTGCAGCTCAATGTCGACCACCGAATGGTCGATGATCGCCCGGGACAGGTCCAGACGGACCCTTCCGAGTGCGGACTCGACCTTGAGGGTCCGAGGTACGCGCCATGGGCCGCGCCGCTGGATCCGTCCGCTGACGGCGGCGATCGTGGCCGTGGTGCCCGCGTCCTCCTCCGGGAGGGAGGCCAGAGCCGACCCGAGTTCGCTGTGCGTGTTGGCGGTGAGCACCTGGTGGAGGCGTTCGTCGAGTTCCTCGTACGAGAGGTGCCCTTCGGCGTACGCCTCCTGAAGGCGCCGTACGGCCGTGTCGCGGTCGTCTTCGCTGACCACGATCGGATCCATGACCCCTCCATTGGGTACCTCGTACGCAGTTGAGATGGCCAGGGTAAGTCACTGGGTACTATGTACGCAAGTTGGGGGTGGAACGGTGACCGACGCCGAGTACGTCAACATCTGGATGCGGCCCGAGCGCCCGGCCCGCGGGCCGAAGCCGGCCTACAGCCGCGCCCAGATCACCGAGGCGGCGATCCGGATCGCCGACACCGAGGGGCTGGAGGCCGCCACCATGCGGCGGATCGCCGCCGAGATCGGCGCGGGCGCGATGTCCCTCTACCGCTACGTCCCCAGCCGCGATGACCTGATCGAGCTCGTCGCCGACCGGCTGCAGGGCGAGATCGACGTCGAGGGCATGCCCTCCGGCGACTGGCGCGCGGACCTGACCCGCTACGCCGACGGGATGCGGGCCATGTGGCTGCGGCACCCGTGGATCGCCACCGTGCACCGCTCGCTCCCCGGCTTCGGCCCCAACCAGCTGCGCCTGATCGAACGAGTGATGGGCGCCCTCGACGCCCACGTTCCCATCGACGAGAACCTCGGCCTCATGGCCATTCTGAACGGCTACATCGACAGCGCCGTCCGCGACGAGGTCAGCTGGGCCGAGGAGGTCCGCCGCAGCGGGCTCACCGAGTCGCAGTGGCTGGCGCGGACCTACCCGTACGTCGAGCAGCTGATCAAGAGCGGCCAGTACCCGATCTTCACCAAGATCGCGACGCAGGCCCGCCAGACGCATCTGAGCCGTGACGAGCGGTTCCGGTACGGGCTGGAGCGCGTCCTCGACTGCATCGCCGCGGCCCTCCCGCCAACGGCCGAGCCTCCGAAGACGCGTCAGTAGCAGCTGGGCGGCGACACGCCCAGAAGAGAGCTCACCCACGGCCTGACCCTGGCGTACTGCCTGGCCGCAGGAAGTGACCTTCCTCGGCGTCCTGGTCGCGGGCCTAGCCCTCGGCCGCCGGCTTGTCCAGCTCGGCCAGCTCCCCGTCGGAGAGTGAGACTCCCGCGCCGGCGACGTTCTCGCGCAGGTGCGCCGGCGACGAGGTGCCAGGAATCAGCAGGATGTTCGGTGAGCGCCGCAGCAGCCAGGCCAGGGCGACGGCCTTCGGCGTCGTGTCCAACCGAGTGGCCACGGTCGAGAGCGCCGCGGACTGGAGCGGGCTGAAGCCGCCGAGGGGGAAGAAGGGCACGTAAGCGATGCCCGCTTCGGCGAGCGTGTCGATCAGGTCGTCGTCTTGGCGGTAGGCGAGGTTGTACATGTTCTGCACGCACGCGATCGGCGCGATAGCCCGTGCCTCGGCGACCTGTTCCGCGGTCGCGTTGCTCACTCCGAGATGCCGGATCAGGCCCTGCCGCTGGAGCTCGACGAGCGTCTCGAACGGCTCGGCGAGCGAGCCGGATTGGGGTCCCTCGGCGTTGCCGAGCCGGAGGTTGACCAGGTCGAGCACTTCGAGGCCGAGGGTCTCCAGGTTCTCGTGGACGGAGCGGCGCAGCTCGTCGGGCTGCCGGGCCGGGGGCCAGCCGCCCTGCTGGTCGCGGATCGCGCCGACCTTGGTCACGATGTGCAGCGATTCGGGGTATGGGTGCAGCGCTTCGCGGATCAGCTGGTTGGTGACGTGCGGTCCGTAGGCGTCGCTGGTGTCGATGTGGGTGATTCCAAGGTCGACGGCCTCGCGGAGGACGGCGAGTGCGCTGTCGTGGTCGGCAGGCGGCCCCATGACTCCGAGGCCGGCGAGCTGCATGGCGCCGTAGCCGAACCGGGTGACGGTCAAGTCGCCCAGGGTCCAGGTGCCGCCGGGGAGTGAAGTGGAAAGCATCCTCATACCTCTATATATGGGGATGTAACTTCCTGATAGGAAGTAGGCACCTCAAAGTGCGTAAGTCGCCCATGGGTGAGAGGAGCGGTCGATGGCAACCGAGACGGTGGCCCAGAAGAAGGCACAGGCCAAGGCGGAATATGACGCTTTCCTGGCGGTGTGTCCTAGCCGCAAGCTGCTCGATCGCATCTCCGACAAGTGGGTGGCGCTGATCCTGGCCGCGCTGGGCAGCGACGGCCCGCATCAGTTCGGTGCCGACTGCGCCGGTGAGCCCAGGTCGATGCGCTACTCGGAGCTGTCCCGCCTGCTGGCCGGCGTCAGCCAGAAGATGCTCACTCAGACGCTGCGCTCCCTGGAGCGTGACGGCCTCATCACCCGCACGGTGACGCCGACCGTGCCCGTCACGGTCACCTACGAGCTGACCGAACTCGGTCTCTCGCTGCAGGAAATGATGCGCGGCCTCAAGGCCTGGGCCGAGACGCACATGGACGATGTGCTCGCCAACCGCGCGACGTACGACAGCCACGTCGCCTGAACCGGAGCCACGCCGCGAGCGGACGGCCTCGGCCCGGCGCGAGCTACGTGAGCTGTCAGGCGTGGAAGCCGCGGCGGGCGGCTTCGATGTGACCGAAGTACTGGTGGGTCCAGTCGCAGATCAGGTCGACCGTCGCTCGCAAGGCTTGGCCCGGCTCGGTAAGGGTGTACTCGACCCGTGGCGGCACTGTGGGGTGCACCTTCCGTTCCGCCAGGCCGTTGCGCTCCAGCATGCGCAGGTTCTGGGTGAGCATCTTGTGGCTGATGCCCTCGACCTCGTCCCGCAATTCGCTGAAGCGCAGGGTGCGCTCGCCGAGAGCCTCGATGATCAGCAACGCCCACTTGTTGGCGACATCGGAGAAGATCTCCCGCGCGAGGGAGTCCGCTCGCCGCAGATCGGCTTCGTCGGACGAGTCCCTGAGCTGCTTGGTCACCATCTGGTTCCCCAGTCACTAAAAAGTTCGTTCTTCCATGTCAGCGCACACTCTCCTATGGTTTCTGAGTAACCGCAAGAGACCACAGGAAGGTCAACTCGTCCGTTGCCTTCGCGCTCACGCGACCGAACGAAAGACTGATGGGAAACTCATGACCGTCTCACTCATCAACCCTGACAAGCATGTCCGAATCCCGCTCTACCACCACGTCGCGGTGGCGACGGGTAGCAGGCAGATCCACATCGCGGGACAGGTCGCCTGGGACGAGAATGGCGAGCTCGTGGCAGCGGGCGACCTCGCCGGACAGGTGGCCCAGGTCTACCGCAACGTCGCCAAGGCGCTCGACGCGGCAGGAGCGACGTTCCACGACGTCGTCCGCTTCACGTGGTACGCAGCGGGCTGGAAGAGAGAGATGTACGACGCCTTCAGCGCGGGAATCGACCAGGCGGCCCGCGAGTTCGATCTCGCTACGCCGCCCGCCGCGCTGATCGGGGTCGACATCCTCTTCGAGCCCGGCATCCTCGTGGAAGCCGAGGTCACCGCGATCATCGACTAGGGCTTCGTCATCGCGCACCGGAATTTCCGGCCGGTCAGTACGTGATGAGGACGGGCCGTTCGGTGATCTGGACAGCGTCGCCCGGCCGGACCGGACTGCCGGAGCCGTCGAGCCGCCATACGCTCCCGGCACCGGGAACGGTGACGGAGGCCGTAGCCTGGTGCGTCCACCGCAGGACGGCGGCGTGCTCGCCATCCGGCCCAGCGACGATGAGCTCACACTGCCAGACGTTGGCCGGCAACCCCACAGGCAGCCCCTGCCCGCAGGAGCGGAGCCGGGCGTGGGCGAGCCTCCTCGAACCCGTCGAACAACCTTGTGCCGCCGTACGCCTGGCCGCGCTCATCGAGGAGAACGGCGGACACCTCGCGACGGGCTTTCTCAGCACACCGATGCTGTTGTCCGTACTGGTGGACATCGGACGCGACGACCTGGCCTATCGCGTTCTGCTGCAGTCAACGCCTCCATCGTGGCTGCATCAAATCGAGCGAGGCGCCACAACCGTCTGGGAAACCTGGGAGGGTTCTGACCGGAAAGGTGCCGCTCGGATGTCCCACAACCACTACGCGTTCGGGTCAGTGGCCGGATGGCTGTTCGAGCACGTGGTCGGCATTCGCCCTCTCGAGCCTGGCTATCGGCGCTTCGCCGTAGCGCCCACGCCGGGCGGCGGGCTCGCGTCCGCCGGCGGGACACTGGAAACCGGCTACGGAACGATCGCGGCGAGCCGGCACGTCACCGGCGCGGACTCCACAATCGAGGTCACCGTGCCGCCGGGAACAGAAGCCGAGATCCACCACGCGGGACACGCTCACCACTTCGGCGCCGGCACCCACCGGCTCTAGTAGGCATCTGCGGCGCGTCCAGCGAGGTTCCGGGACCTTCGCCCGGCGAACCGGAGCCGGGTCCGGTTATAGTGAGGCTAACCGGAGCCGGGTCCGGTTATCCCTACGTGAAGGAACATCACATGGTCACCATCCCCTTCGGGCCGGCCACGACCGCTGCGGAAACCGTCGAGGGCGTCGACCTGTCCGCCAAGAAGGCCATCGTGACGGGAGCGTCGTCGGGAATCGGCGTGGAGACCGCGCGGGCGCTCGCCAAGGCCGGCGCCGACGTCACCCTCGCGGTCCGCGACACGGCCGCGGGAGAGAAGGTCGCCGCCGACATCGTGGCGTCCACTGGCAATGCGCGGGTACAGGTGGCCTTTATGGATCTATCGGTCCGCGACTCGATCGATGTCTTCGTCGCCTCATGGCGAGGCCCGCTCGACATCCTGGTCGACAACGCCGGCATCATGGCCACCCCCGAGCGGCGTACCGCCGAGGGCTGGGAGATGCAGTTCGCCACCAATCATCTTGGCCATTTCGCCCTCACCGCCGGACTGCACGACGCCCTTGAGGCCGCCGGGCGCGCGCGGGTCGTCGTCGTGAGCTCCGTGGGCCACGTCAATGGGGACATCATCTGGAACGACATCAACTTCGAGCGCCACCCGTACGACGAGTGGAAGGCTTACAGCCAGTCCAAGACCGCGAACATCCTGTTCGCCGTCGAAGCCGCCAGACGCTGGGCCGACGACGGCATCACGGTCAACGCGCTCAACCCCGGCCGTATCTGGAGCACCGGCCTGTCGCGGCACATGACCGCCCCACCGGCATCGTTCGAGCCCGAATCCAGCGACGGTGTGACGGTCAAGGACATCCCGCAGGGGGCGGCCACCTCGACCCTGCTGGCCGCCTCGCCGCTCGTCGAAGGCGTGACCGGACAGTACTTCGAGGACTGCCAACCAGCCGTCCCGCACACACCCGGACTCCGGCGCGGCTTCGCGGCCTACGCCGTCGACCCCGACGCCGCCGCCCGCCTCTGGCAGGTGTCCCTCGACATGATCGGCAAGGCAGCCCGCTAAAGGGCCTTGAGCAGCCGTTCGGCCAGGACGGCCGCCGACGCGGGGTTCTGCCCGGTGAACAGGTTGCGGTCAACCACCGTGTACGGCTTCCACATCTCGCCCTTGGTGAAGTCGACGCCCAGGTCGATGAGCTCGTCCTCCAGCAACCAGCGGGCCTTCGAGGCGAGCCCGACCGCGTTCTCTTCCTCGTTGGTGAACGCGGTGATCTGGTAGCCGGCGAAGGGCGACACGCCGTGGATCCTGGTGGCCAGCATCGCGGCCGGGGCGTGGCAGACGATCGCGAGGGGCTTGCCGGAGGCGAGCGCCGCGGTCAGCAGCCGGCCGGCGTCCGCGTCGATGTAGAGGTCTTCCATGGGACCGTGGCCGCCCGGGCAGTAGACGGCCTCGTAATCCTCCAGGCGGGCGTCCGCCAAGTGGATCGGCCGCCGCATCACCTCCGCGGAACGGATGATCGCCTCCAGATCGAGAGCGATCTGCGCGCTACCCGCCATCTCGGGGCGCAGGCTCATCATGTCCACGGTCGGTACCACCCCGTTGGGAGTGGCGACCACGACCTCGTGGCCGGCCTCGGTGAGCGCCTTGTACGGGGCCGCGAACTCCTCGGCCCAGTAGCCCGTCGCATGCCTGGTGCCGTCCTTGAGCGTCCAGTACGCCGTGCCGGTCATCACGAAAAGTAGCTTCGCCATCGGGCAACCGCCCCCCGTCTGCATCTGCTGCGGTTGGCTCAGGCCCTTCCTGGAAGCAGCCTATGTCGAGTGTTATCGAGGCCATGTGGCGGGGTGGATGCCGCACCGCAGGCGTCCACGGCCGCCCGCTCCCCCGCGATGATCACCTGCCGTGGCTGAGGGAGGTGTCGAGGAGGGCGAAGCGCTGGGCGAACGCGGACATCTGATCGCGTTGCCGGTCCAGGTCGGGGGCGGTGGGGTTCACGACGAGGCGGGTCACGCCTTGCGCGGCGAGGGCTTCGACCCCCTCGGCGGACATGTCGATCGACCCCCATCGCGTGTACTCCAGCGCTTCCGGGCTGCGCCCCGCCTCGACGGCGGTCGAGCGGGCGAGGTCCAACTGCAGGGCGCGCTCGTCCGGACCGAGCGCACCGCCGGGGAAGTAGCCGTCGCCGCGTCGCCCGGCGCGGCGGGCGGCCGCCCGGCTCGATCCGCCGATGTGGATCGGCAGGTGGGTGACACCGACGGGCTTGGGGAATTGGCACAGGTCGTCGAAGGCGAAGAACTCCCCCGCGAAGCTGACGCCGTCCTCGCCACCGGCCCAGAGCAGCCGCATGACATCGATCGCCTCGTCGGCGCGCCGGCCCCGGGTGCTGAAGTCGACCCCCACCGCCCGCGCCTCGCCGGGCAGGGAGCCGAGCCCCACGGTCAGCAGCCGCATCCGCCCCTTGGACAGCACGTCGATCGTCGCCAGACGCTTGGCGAGGACCACCGGGTGGTGGTACGGCAGCAGCAGCACACCCGTTCCGAGCTGGATCCGCTCCGTGGCCGCGGCGACGAAGCTCAGGCAGTCGAGCGGATCGGCGTAGGGCAGCGACGGCGAAAGCTCCATGGTCCCGACCGTGGCGCCGGGGTACAGCGCGATGTGCTCCGGCAGGTACAGCGACTCGAAGCCGCTGTCCTCGGCATGCCGGGCGAAGGCCATGATCCTTTCGGGATCGACGCCGAAATAGGCCATGTTGTAGCTGATCCCGAACTTCATCGTCATTCCTCCGATCGGCGCACGGAGGATCGGCCTGCGTCCCCCCGCCTGTCGCCGACACGCTAGAACGTTGCCGCCAGCGTCAAGGCAAGTCTTGGGGGCCGCAAGGTTCAGCGAGGCTCGAGCTTGCGGGTCGTGGCCCGCACCTCGGGCGCCACCATGGCGTCGATGTACGTCGGACCGTAGCGGCCGTACTTGGCGCGGTAGGCGGCGTCGATCTGATTGTCGATGTCAGGATCGGTTTCCGCCTCGATGGTGACGTCCTTGTCGACGCCGCCGGCCCGGATATGGCCTTCGTGGGTCTCCTGGACCGTGCGGAACCAGGCACCCGCGCCCGCCTTGTAGGAGCGGACATAGAGGTGGTCGCCATGGCGGACGACCCAGATCGGCACCGGCTTGCCCAGCGTGCCGTCGCCGCGCCGGGGCTCGATCCGCAACTCGTCGGCCGCTTCGATCCTGCTGAGCTCGTCGCTCGTCCACGTAGTCATCGGCTTGTCTCCTTCGTCATATCGGTGGTGGCCGCAGTCTTGAGTACGGCACCGATACCCAAACCCGCGCCGCCGACCCGGCGCCTGGGGGGCCCTGTCACACCCCTGAACACCGCTCCCCGGCACACCCCGCCCTGCCGCGCAGCACGCGGCGGTGGCACAGTGGATGGGGGAAAGAGACGTTTTCCCTGCTCAGAACGGCTTCAGAAGAGCTCAGAACACGCTCGCTACGGCGGCCTCGCCACGCGCCGCCGTCAGTCATAGAAGCAGTCGTAGAAGCACTCATAGAAGCTTCAGCACGGAGAAGAACATGCTCACCGTCAACTCCTACTCCGCCACGTCCGCGACCGAGCCGCTCGCCCCGGCGAGGGTCGAGCGTCGCGACGTCGGCCCGCGAGACGTCCTCATCGAGATCAAGTACTGCGGCATCTGCCACTCCGACATCCACTTCGTACGCGGCGAATGGGGCACAGCCCCCTATCCCGTCGCCCCCGGCCACGAGATCGCCGGAATCGTCGCCGCGGTCGGCCCAGAGGTCACCCAGTACGCCGTCGGAGACCGGGTCGGCGTCGGCTGCATGGTCGACTCCTGCGGCGAGTGCTCCAGCTGCCGCAAGGGCGAGGAGCAGTACTGCCTCAAGGGCAACACGCTCACCTACGGCTCCACCGACAAGGACGGACGGATCACCCAGGGCGGCTACACCACCCACATCGTGGTGACCGAGGACTTCGTCGTACGAATCCCTGAAGGCATCGAGCTCGACTCCGCCGCGCCGCTGCTGTGCGCCGGCATCACGACGTACTCGCCGCTGCGCCGCTGGGGCGCCGGCCCTGGCAAGAAGGTGGCGGTCGTCGGGCTCGGCGGGCTCGGTCACATGGCCGTCAAGCTCGCGCACGCGTTGGGCGCCGAGGTGACCGTCCTGTCGCAGTCGCTGAAGAAGAGGGAGGACGGCCTGCGCCTGGGCGCGGACCACTACTACGCCACGAGCGACCCGGAGACGGTCGAGCAGCTCGCCGGCTCCTTCGACCTCATCGTGAACACCATCAGCGCGAAGATCGAGCTCGACGCCTACCTGTCGCTGCTGGCCGTGGACGGCACGATGGTCAACGTCGGCGCTCCGGCCGAACCACTGGCGTTCAACGTCTTCCCCCTCATCATGAGCCGCCGGTCGTTCGCCGGTTCGGCGATCGGCGGCATCCGCGAAACCCAGGAAATGCTCGACTTCTGCGCCCAGCACCACCTCGGGGCCGAGATCGAGGTCATCTCGGCCGACAAGATCAACGAGGCGTACGAGCGCGTCCTTGCCTCCGACGTGCGGTACCGGTTCGTGATCGACATCTCGACCCTGGCCTGAGCCACTTTCGAGAAGGAGTACTTCAGGAGTACCGCCAACTGGGACGCACTGGCGTCTCGGTCGGCAAGCTGGAGGCCGCCGAGCAGCTCGCGGAGCTGGCCGACAAGGCGGGGGTCCCGCTGATCGAGATGGCGATCGCCTTCGTCCTGCGCCACCCCCCTTGTCGTCGGACATCGTGGCGATCACGCGAGCTGCCCGCCGCCGCCTGATCAGGAGACCATCACCATGGCAGACACCGCACAAGCGATGGCCGTACCCGGCTGGGTCCTGAAGTTCATGGAAGCCATCGACACCCTGGAGTTCGGCGAGGGCTTCGCGCCGCTGACCGAGGACACCGACATGTACTTCGGCACTGAGCACATCCACGGAGTCGAGGCCATCCAGGCGTTCTTCGTCAAGATCGACGAGCCGCTGAACATCACCCACGAGGTGTTGGAGTTCTGGACCGCGGGCGACGGAGTCCGCCTGCTGCGCGGTGAAGCGACCATGGCCAAGAAGGCTGAACCGGACCGGGTGGTGCGTGCCCCGTTCATGCACATCTTCTACCTCGACGAGGGAGAACCGCTCCAGATCCGGACGGTGCGCATCACCGCCGGGCCGCTGAAAACAGACGCGGTGATGTGACCGTTCCAGGCATCCTGTCGTTCGTCTGACCTACCTGAGTCGTTCTCTTCGATCGACATGGTCTACATACAGGCTCAGGGAGAAGAAACCGTGACGACTGATCAGAGACGCCTTGGCCTCAGCAGCAGCTGGTGCGTGTGGGAATTCGTCAAGTCGCCTATGCGTACGGCTTCGGTCCTGCCGAGCTCGGCGCGGGGAAGGGCCGCGGATGACCCAGCAGGCCTACGCCGAGCGGCTCAAGACGTGGGCCGACTGGGAGGAGCTGTCAGCGGCGGCTCGCTGACTGCTTGGCCTCCTGACTGTTCGGCCAGGACGCCCCTCGGCGTCCGGCCCGCGGTCAGCCACAGGCTGGTGAATACCGCGCAGGCCAGCGTCACGGCACCCGCCGCGAGGAAGGCGCTGTTGAGGCCGGATTCGAAGGAGGCGCCGCCGGACGCCCGCGTGTGGACGATCGCCCCGAGCACAGCCACGCCCAGCACCGCGCCGATCTGCCGGGTGGTGCTGCTGACGCCGGAGGCGAGGCCGCCCTCCTGCGGGCTGACCGCCTGGATGGCGGCCCCGGTCAGCGGCGACATGGTCAGAGCGAATCCGATGCCGACGACCGCCAGCCGCCACCACACGTTCCCGTAACCGGTATCGGCGTGGACGAAGCCCAGCGCCAGCAGCCCCAGCCCGGCCAGCGCCAGGCCGCTGCTGACGACGACGCGGAAGCCGTACCTGGCCGCGAACCGGCCCGCGTACGGGCTGACGATCACCATGGCCAGCGAGGCGGGCAGGGTTCGCAGCCCGGCGACCAGGATCGAAGTGCCCTGGACGTAGACGAAGAACTGGGAGAAGAAGAACGACGACCCCATCAGCGCGAACCCGACTACGACCATCGCCGTGTTGGACACCGTGAACAGCCGCTGACGGAACAGTCGAAGCGGCAGTATCGGCGTTGACACACGACCTTCGACCACGACGAACGCGGTCAGGAGCGCCAGCCCGGCGGCGAAGCCGCCCAGGATCACCGGCGAGGTCCAGCCTCGGGAACCGCCCTCGATCAGGCCGAAGGTCACAGCGCCCACGCCCGCGACGGACAGGACCGTGCCGGGGACGTCGATCGGCGGCGCGCTCGGGTTTCGGGATTCCCCCAGCACGCGCAGCCCGGCCAGCAGCAGGACCGCTCCGATGGGCACGTTGACCAGGAAGATGGCGGGCCAGCCGAAGGCCTCCACCAGGATCCCGCCCGCCAGCGGTCCGGCGGCCAGGCCGATGCCGCTGAACCCGGCCCACAACCCGATCGCTCTGACGCGCTCCCTTGGGGCGGGATACGCGGCGGCGAGCAACGCCAGCGAGGCGGGGCTCAGCGCCGCGGCCCCGACGCCCTGCAGCACCCGCCCGGCGATCAGCCAGCCGATCGAGGGTGCGAGCGAACACACCACCGACGCGGCCGTGAACACCACCACCCCGGCCAGGAACACCCGCCTGCGGCCGAACCGGTCGGCGAAGACGCCGCCCGACAGCAGCAGCATGGCCACCAGCAGCACGTAGGCGTCGACGATCCACTGCAGGCCGCTCAGCCCGGTGTGGAGCCGCTGCTGCATGTCGGGCAGGGCGGCGCCGACGATCGTGTTGTCGAGCAGCACCATGAACTGACCTGCGCAGGTCAGGGTGAGCAACGCTTTCACGCAGATCCCTCCAAAAAGCAGTTAATGACTGGTCTCACGCTTTTGACCACCTTGTCGTCCCGCTCGATGCGGGGATCGCCTCGTCGGTCAGTTCCGCCGAGGTCACTCACCGGCACGCGTGGCGGCCCGCGAGTTCTTCGGCCGATCGAAAAGTCGATTCCATGAATGTGCACCCTAATGGCAAGCCACAGGTGCTCGAAAAGCCGAAAAACTGCTTCCGAGATGTCGCGTCCCAGGTCAGTGGGGCTAGCGATGGGGAGGCCATAAAACGGCGCTCCGCACAATGAGATAGATGTCTCCATGCTCATCGGCGCATGGCCATAACGAGCGGGATTTGTCCAGTAGTGGAATAACTCTTTTAAAGTCTTCCCGTGTCAACGGGTGTAGGCCAACAGATGTCGACATCGAGCGCGACCAGGTCGACAAGTGTCGGCATACGACGGAAGGAGCCTTCCAGCTCTCCCAAGCCTCCGGCCACAACCGTGCCGAACTGGAGCGCCGCCTGGCCACGCGCACCTCACGGGAAACGGGACCTGACCGCAAGGTCCGAGTCCCGCGACGTGTTCAGACCCCACTCAATCAACGAGCCTGTCAGTGTCGCTGGCCGGTTGGGTGAGGAGGCCGGTGAGGGCGGCGTTCGCGATGGCCTCCGCCTCGGTGGGTGTGAGGGGGGCGTGGCCGCTGACGAGGCGGAAGATAATGGCGCCGAACAGGACATCCTGGGCGACTTCCACGTCGACGTCGGTGCGTAGTTCACCTCGTTGCACTCCGCGTCGCCACATCTGGCGAATCAGCTCGCGGCGGCCCTCCAGGAAGCGCTGCCGCAGGAGTTCGGCGGCCCCTGGGTCGGTGACGGTGGCCGCCAGTAGCTGGGCGTAGACCTGGCCGACCGGACCGGCATAGAACGCGGCGACGTTGCGTACCTGCTGGGTCAGGTCCTCGCACGCCGAGCCCGTGTCGGGCACCGGGGTCGCCTCGGCCATGTGCAGGGCGAACGCGTCGATGGCCACGCAGATGCGGTTGGACCAGTGCTTGTAGATGGTCGCCTTGCTCACCCCGGACCGGGCGCTGACGGCGTCGACCGTCGCTGCCGGCAGCCCGCCCTGCGACAGCAGCTCGGTGGCGGCGCGTAGCACCGCCTCGCGCACCCGGCGGCTGCGGGGCATGAGATCCTTCTCAGCCGGCATTGTCGTAGGCCGTCGCCACGGCGACCTCGCGCCACTGGTCGAGCTCGGACTTGACCAGTTCGAGCTTGGCCTCGACGCGGGCGACGCAGTCAGCGCCCAGCTGAAGCCGGACCGGCGGATCGCCGGCCCCGGCGATGGAGACGATCGCGGCGGCCGCCCTCGCCGGGTCACCGGCCTGGGCGTGGTTGTTCTTGGTCCGCCAGGCCCGGGTCTGACCGGCGGTCTCCGCGTAGTCCTCGATCACCTGCTCGGTCGTGTGCAGCGATGAGTCGTCGAGGAAGTCGGTGCGGAAGACGCCGGGCTCGATGATGATCACGTCGATGCCCAGCGGGGCGAGCTCGGCGCGCATCGCCTCGCTCATGCCCTCCACCGCGAACTTCGTCGAACCGTACACGCCCCACCCCTGGCCCGCGGTGAACCCGCCCACCGAGGTGATGTTCAAGACCCGCCCGGAACGCTGGCGGCGCATGACCGGCAGCACGGCGCGGGTCACCGCCAGCAGGCCGAACACGTTGACGTCGTAGACCGCTCGGACCTCGGCGTCGGATGCCTCCTCCACCGCTCCCAGCAACCCCCGACCAGCATTGTTGACGAGCACATCAATACGGCCGAACGCCTCCATTCCGGCGGCCACGGCCTCCTGGACGGCGGCCTCGTCTGTGACATCCAGGTTCACGGCCAGCAGCCGATCACCGGCGCTCGCGAGTTCGACCTCGACCTGTTCGGCATTCCGCGCGGTGGCGACCACCGCATCCCCCTCGGCCAGAGCCTTGCGTGCGATCTCCAGACCGAACCCACGCGAGGCACCCGTGATGAACCAGATTCTCATGGACGCCCTCCACTAAGTGAACTGAACGTTCAGTTTAGATGATGAGGATCGCTCCCACCACTCGCCCCCCCGACGGAAGCCGACCTCTCTTCGGGAGTCAGGCGGCCACGGGCTACCGAGCCGCGTCCCACCGCCTCGACGGCCACCGGCCACGATGAGACGGGCGGGAGCTCTGGCTTGAACCTCCCGTGGCGGGAGGATCTACCGTCGACTCCGTGACCGGAAACGACGGTATCGAGCGTCGATGGACCATCGGAGAGCTGGCCAAGGCCACCGGGGTCACCATCCGTACGCTCTACCACTACGACGAGATCGGCCTGGTCCGGGCCGGCGAGCGGACCGCGTCGGGCCACCGCCGCTACACCGAGGCCGATCTGCGGCAGCTGTATCGCGTGCGCGCCCTGCGCGGACTGGGACTGTCGCTGGAGGAGATCGCGAACGTCCTCCGGCGGCCGGCCGACGACCTGGCGGCCATGCGCGACCTGCTCGGCGCCCAGCTCGCCGAACTGGAGCTGCAATCGGCCCGGATGGCGCAGCTCAAGACGAAGATCGGCGGGCTCCTCGGGCTGCTCGACCAGTCGGTCATGCCCGATTCCGAGCACTTCATGACCGCCCTCGAAGAGATCTCGGTGTACGAGACGTACTTCGCCCAGGAGTTGCGAGACCACCTGGCCCAGCGCCGGTTGCAACTCGGCGAGGACACGCTGCGGGACTTGCGGGCCGAGTGGCTCGTCCTGCTCAAGGAGGCCCATCAGAACATGCTGGCGGGCACGCCCGTCGACGACCCTCAGGTGCAGGCCGTGACCGCCCGCTGGACGGCGATGGCGGCCGCGCTCCAGAGCGGCAACGAGCGGCTCGACGAACGGCTCAAGATCGCCGGCACGGCGTGGTGGCGCGACAACAGCGCCGGGGTCAGCGAGGAGGTCAGCCGCCAGATCGAGTGGCTGGACGCCGACGGCCTGCCCGCCATCTTCGACTACCTCCAGCGGGCCGTGATCTGGGCCCGCGAACACCAATCAGGAGAGTGACGCGAGAATGCGATACCCCGAGGCACCGATACGGCCGGAGCACAACGAGGTCGGCGGCCTAGTCTTCGACGACCCCTACCAGTGGCTGGAGGAGGACGACGGCGAGGGTGTGGCGGCCTGGCAGAAGGCCCAGGACGAGCTGGCCCGCTCCTACGTACACGGCTGGCCGCACCATGAGGCGCTCGCGGCCCGCGTCGATGAGCTGGTCGAGCAGATGGACGCCCGCAACCTGGTGGTTCCGGTGCGATACGGGCCGCGGTGGTTCCGCGGGCGCATCCCCGACGGCCGGGAGCTGATGGTCTTCGAGACGGCCGACGCCCCCACGGGCCCATGGCGCATGGTGATCGACCTCAACGAGCTGTCAGACGGTACGCCACTGCGCATGAGCCCGCAGCCCTCCCCTGACGGCAGCCTGCTGGCGTACTCCCTGGACGCCGGGGGCCGCGAGCTGCCGGCGCTCAAGGTGATCGAGATCGACACCGGGAAGGTGCTGCTGGACGGCGTACCGCAGCAGCGGCCGGGGCTGGTGGCCTGGCTCCCCGACGGCAGCGGATTCTTCTACATGGCCAACGAATCGGGGGCGGCGCAGGTACGGTGGCGGCTGTTCTTCCACCGGCTGGGGCAGCCGGCGCCCACCCAGCCAGAGCCGCTGGACATCCCCCACATGTTCGCCATCCCCAAGATCTCCCGGGACGGGCGCTGGGCGCTGGTCCAGGTCGACCATCTACGGCCCCGGCCGCACTTCATCGCCCGCCTGGACGGCCCCTGGGAGTGGCGCGAGTTCATCACCGACGCCGCGCACCTGTACAAGGGCGTGCTCGTCGACGACTCCTACGTGGCCGTCACCACGGCGGGCGCCCCGCGAGGCCGGCTGGTCCGCATCCCGCTGGACAGCCCCGGTGACCCGGACACCTGGACCGAGCTGGTGCCGGGCGGCGACGCCGTGCTCACCGGCGTGACCCTGGTCGGCGAGCGGCTGGTGCTCGGCGAGCTGGTGGACACCGTCTCGCGCATCCGTATCCTCGGCCTGGACGGCGCGGATCTCGGGGAGGTCCCGCTGCCCGGCCAGGGCTCGGTCAGCTCGATCGCTCAGGGAGTCGTCGCCCTGGGAGTGATGGACCAGGTCGTGGGCTGCGAGAACGCCATCACCTTCGGCTACACCTCCTACACCCAGTCCCCCACGGTGTACCACTACGAGCTGGAGTCGGGGGCCCTGACCGCCCTGCAGGGGTCGGGCCACACCCTCACCGGGCTGGTCACCACTCGCGTATGGGCCACGTCGGCCGACGGCACGCGCGTGCCCTGCACCCTGGTCCACCGCGCCGACCTGGACCGCTCGCGGCCACAGCCGACCCTGATCCAGGGGTACGGCGGGTTCAACATCGCCGTGCTGGCGTCGTACCTCGGCCCCCTGGCCGCGTTCGTGGAGGCGGGCGGGATCTACGCCCACGCCCATGTGCGCGGTGGCGGGGAGTTCGGCCTGGAGTGGTGGGAGGGCGGGCGGCTGCACGCCAAGCAGAACACCTTCAATGACCTGTACGCCATCGCGGAGCGGTTGATCGCCGACGGGGTCACCACGCCCGACCGGCTGGCGGTCCAGGGCGCCTCCAACGGCGGGCTGCTCACGGGCGCCGCCGTGACCCAGCGGCCGGAGCTGTGGCGGGCGGTGGTCTGCGGCGCCCCGAAGCTGGACCTGATGCGCGTCGCCCGCGACCCGCTGGGCACCGCCGCGACCCTCTCCGAGTACGGCAATCCCAACGACCCGGCCGACGCTCCTGTGCTTATGGCCTACTCGCCGTACCACAACGTGAAACCGGGCACGGCCTACCCGGCGATCCTGCTGGACGCGGGGGCCAACGATCCTCGCTGCCCGGCGTGGCACTCCCGCAAGTTCGCCGCCAGAACGCAGGCCGCCACCACCTCGTCCCATCCTGTCCTGCTGCGCGTCTGGTCCGACGCGGGCCATGGGGGGACGAGCTGGAGCACGATCGTTCAGCAGCAGAGCTTCTGGCTGGCGTTCGTCATGCGGGAACTGGGTCTGGTGCCTGACCTTTAGTGATATTGGATGCGATATCGCTAGATCACCGATATCGCTATTAGACAGCGGATGATCACATCTGCTTTGCTCCAAGCTTCTGACAGATGAGAAGCAAGGATTTCGGCATGCGACACTTCCGCGTCCGCCGCGTCAGCGCAGCGCTCCCCGCGACCTCGTTGGCGCTCTCCCTCCTGTCCGGCAGCGCTCTCGGCGCGGGCTCGGCCTCGGCCTCGGCCGTCGCGGCGTCCCCGGCCGTTTCGGGCGAGGCTCAGGTCAGGAAGGAGTTGCGGGCGCTGGAGGTGTCCTTCAAGGGCCGCATCGGGGCGTACGCCATCGACACCGCCACCGGCAAGACGGTGACGTACCGGGCGGGCGAGCGCTTCGCGTTTCTGTCCACCTTCAAGGCGCCGCTCTGCGCGGCCGTGCTGAACAAGGCGCGCACCTCCGAGCCCGGCCTGATGAACAAGCTCATCAAGTGGACGGCCGCCGATATGACGCCCAACTCGCCGGTCACCGAGAAGCACGTCGAGGACGGCCTGACGGTCGCCCAGTTGTGCGAGGCGGCCATCACCAAGAGCGACGGCACCGCGGCCAACCTGCTGCTCAAGCTGATCGGCGGCACCGCCGGGCTGACGAAGTACTTCCGTACGCTGAAGGACCCGACATCCCGGATGGACCGCCTGCACCCCGAGCTCAACGACTGGACGCCCAAGGAGAAGCGCGACACCACCACGCCCGCGGCCATCGCCCGCGATCTCCGCGTGCTCGCGATCGGCGACGCGCTGGAGGCCAAGGATCGGGAGCAGTTCAACGCCTGGCTGCTCGCCAACAAGACCGGCGCCGAGCGCATCCGGGCCGGCCTGCCCAAGACCTGGACGATCGCCGACAAGACCGGCACCAACTCCGACGGATTCGGCGGCGGAAACGACATCGCCGTGATCCGCTCCGAGCAGGGTGCCGCTCCCATCGTCATGGCCATCTATACCAACCGCACTCCGGGCCTCCCCACCGACAACAAGACCATCGCGAAGACCGCCACCATCCTGGCCCGGGGACTCGGCAAGCTCTGACGCCGCCTGCCAGTCGGCACCGTGACCTCGCTCGACGTCCTCCCGTCATGAGGTGATCAAGGGTAGGGATGGGGCTCGGGGTTGATGGCGCCGCCGTAGTCGGCGAATCGCTTGTGCAGCAGGGGCGGCGCGCTGGGCGGGCACAGGCTGAGGGTGTCCGGGGACCAGACGCGGCAGACCGTGAGCCCGAGGTGGCGGATGTCCGGGGTGGTGAGGTCGAGGTAGCCGAGCTGTTTCCCGGTCTTGGCGAAGGCCGCCACCAGCCCTTTCACGCGGCCGCGGAGGTCCGGGGCCGCGTCGGGGGGCAGGTCACGCGCCGAGACCTCCACATGGACGGCGAAGCGCTTGTCGATGATCGCGGCGTTGGCCGGATCTGTGTAGTAGGCCACGTTGTCGTCGAGATCGAAGAAGCGGTCCTTGTCAGTGATGTCGCTGTCCTCGATGGCGGCCTTGGCGGCCATCCAGTTGGCGTAGCGGAACACCGCGACGGCTTCGAGGAGGGCCTTGTACATCGCGTGGCCCAGGCGCTGGTCGCTGCCCAGGCCCGCGACGACCGGCGCGTTGCCGGGGTGGTCGTCGCGGTAGACGCAGGCGACGGTGAAGCCGGGCAGGTCGGGACTGGGCAGGAGGTGGAACTCCGGGGGCGGCGTGCCCGGCGACCAGTGGCGGTCGATCAACCGGGCCAGGGCCCGCAGGCGGCCGTCAAGAAGGATCTTGACGGAGGGCTGACCGCCGTACCAGTGCCCGATCACGCAGTCGAGCTGGATGAGCTCCTCCAGCGCGCCGAGCAGGGCTTTGCCCGGGTCGCTGTGGGTCGCGGTGCCGGTGGTCACCGCGGCGTTCACCCAGGGCTCGCCCTCCTTGCGCCGCGGCAGGTAGCCGACCAGCGTGAGCTGGGCGGGCATCCAGTAGGTGTCGTCCGAGGTGAGCGAGTCGGCGGGCAGCCAGCTCATCGGGGCGTCGGGGTCGAAGGGCTCGAAAAGGAAGCCGTCGCGGCCGAGCTGCTCGTCGGAGAAGAACGACAGGCACTGAGCTGACGGAATCCCGCGGCCACCGCCGCTCATGGCACGGTGACTGGCGAAGCGGAGCCGGTCGCGGTGCAGGGCGAGGAAGGAGTGGTGGCAGTAACGCTCGGCCGACTCCCCGAGTGACTTGATGAGGGGCTCGTCGAGCAGGATGCCGGCCCCGCCCAGGTGGTGGCGCTCGGCCGGGATCGGCCGGGCGTCGTACAGGACGTGCACGCCGGTGAGTTCGGCGCCCGCGATGGCGATGCGTGGTTCGCCACGTGAGCGGGCACTGAACTTCAGCCGCGGTATCAGGCCGCACACGGGGTTCAGCATGCGCCGGGCCAGCATCCGGGTGCCGGTGTCGAACGGTGTGGTCCGCGGTACGAGGCCCGCGGCGGAGCCGTGGTCAGCCACTGAGCCACTCCTTGGCCTGGAAGTAGAGCTCGGGTTCGTCGCGCTGCGCGACGGGCGAGCAGGCCGGACAGCCGGGGATCTGCAGGACCTCGCTGACGGTCGTCTCCCAGGTGGGGAGGTAGACGCACAGCATCTTGCCGTGGGTGAAGGAGGCGCCCGTATGGGCGAGGTTGATCGCTTCCAAGGCGAGATGGGAGCAGAGCAGCGAGGACAGCGCGGGCAGCATGGGCGGACGTCCGCCCGATGCCTGCGCGGTGGTGAGCGCGTTCTTGTATCGGCGGTAGCCCGCGCCGTCGGCGAGGTTCATCGTGATGCGCGTTTCCAGACAGCTGTAGCAGGGTCCGCGACCCGGGTGGAAGGTCGGGCCGACGAACAGGAACGGCCCGTCGATCGTGCCGTGCAGCCAGGACATGCCGACTTCCAGGGCGACCCTGTTGAACAGGCTCACCACCACCGGATCAACGCGGACACCGGCCCACACGGTGATGCCGCCCTCCCAGGAGGCGAACGTCTCGGCGACTTCGTGCAGCCGCAGCCCGTGCGTGGTCCAGCCGGTGTCGGCGTCGTTGAGCACCTCAAGGGCGGGATCGTCGCTGGAGTCGGTCACGTCGAGCTCCGGATCGCTGGCCGCGATCAGCTCCGTGACGCGGGCGGCCATAGCGCCGTCGCCGATCACCCGTATCGGACGGGCGGGTGGCGGTGGCCCGGCGAGCAGGTCGGCGTAGTGGTCGAGATAGTGGTCGAGCGCGTTCGTCGCGGTGTCCTCGATCACGTCGAGTGTCCGCAGCTGCTCCAGGAGCGCGGACATCTCCTCCATGCCGATGTTCGCCCGCGAGGCGAGCTCGGCCACCTCCCGGGAGCCGTCCAGAGCGTTCACCACCGAGAACAACCAGCCGCGCCGGGCTTCGTCGGTGATGGTGTGTGAGGTGGCGCTCCACACGCCCTGCCTGAGCTCGACCGTGTCGGGATCATGCCCGATGACCGAGAATGACCGCTTGATACGGGGTGATGCGGGCTGTGTCACATCTTCTCCTGCAGACGCGGTCGGCTCTTCTTCTGGTGATCTGGCCGGTCGCCCGGCCGGCCGAGGACGATCAGATGCAGCAAGGCGGTCCGCAGCCCGTCGACCCGGAGGACCTCGTGGGCCTCCTCGTCGTAGTAGGTCGACCAGTCCGTGCCGGCCAGGCCGAGCGCGGCCGCGGTGAGATGGACATGCTGGGCCATCGCCCCCACCTCGTGCAGCACGAACCGCAGCCCGCGCGGGCCGTACTTGCGCATCGAGCGCCATGGGCGCCCGACGAACAGCACGATGAGCGCCGCGCGGTCGATCGGCAGTAGGTCGGGCAGCTCGTCCAGGCCGCAGCGCAGCAGCGCGGCCAGTTGCTGAGGGCCGCCGTGGCGGGCCAGGCAGTCCAGGCGGGGGGCGTAGCGGTACAGGCCCGGCTCCAGGTCCGTCACCTCGCGTGCGGCGAGGTGCAGCTCGACCGGGTACAGCCCGCCGCCGCTGGGGACGGCTCGGTGCGGCCGTCCCGCCTCGTGGCCGAAGCACGCTCCGGCGGCCCGTAGCAGCGCGGCGGTCTCGGGCAGCGTCACCGGGGCTCCGCTGAACGAGCGGGTGCTGCGCCGGGCCGCGATCGCCTCATCCAGCGCCATCCGCGCCGGCGCGGGATCCGGCAGGTCGACGCGGCGTGCCGCGGGGATGCTCTCCTCATCGGTGTGGCTCAGCGTCTCCATGCTCGCCGTCGTGAGGTAGTCGGCGACCGAGCGTTGCAGCTCACGGTCGTGGCGGCGGAGCCGGCTGGCGTACAGGAACTCCTCGGCGGGCGAGGCCGACCGGGAGATCCCGAGATGGGAATGCCGGAGCTGGTTGGTGTGGAAAGCCGTGCTGTCCAGCCATGGGCTGACCGCACGGAAGAAGTTGGTGCCGAGCGCGGAGCGCAGCACCGGCGTGTTCTCCATCTGCACCGATCCTTGAACGAGGTGGGCCGGGTTCGGCGGGTGCCGTGTCCCGGTCCGAGGACCGGGACACGGCACCGCTTCTCGCGTTTACTCCTCCATGGCGACGGCGGCCGAACTGCTGCTGCTGGTGATCGGGGCGACCAGAAGCTTGCCGTCTTCCATCTCGATCGGGCAGGCGCTCAGGGTTTCGGTCGAGGTGCTCGTCGAAAGCATCTTCTCTCTCCTTTCGTGCGTGAGGGTGCCGCCGGTGCGGACTGAGTGCCTCACCGGATCCTCGCGATATCTGATCGCGGGGCTCGTGGGCCGGGCCGTGGCCCGGGTGTCTTCACACCTGCGGACCTGGTGCGGCCGGCGGGCGCGTCGGTTGATCTATTCGGCGTAGTCCGAGGTGCGCGACGGACAGGGCGCCCTGCTGGAACAGCGCCGTGCCCGTAGTGGTGAACTCCAGCCAGTCGGCGAGCGCCGTCTCATCGCGATCGGCGATCCCGCACCCGCGCAGCCGGGTGGCCCAGGCCGCGAAGGTGCGCGCGTAGTCGTCGCGGTGGGTCCGTACGTGGATCGGCTCCCACCAACGCCCGCAGGCGGCCAGGAGCCGGTCGAGCGTGAGAACGGTGCCGGTCAGGCGCAGCCGTCGCATCGCCTCGACGTATCGTGCGGCCTCGGCCGGCCAGCTCTCGCTGTGGCCCCGGATCGTGCTCTCCAGCGCCAGGCGGGCGCCCGGCCTGGTCCACGCGTGTGCGTGGGCGAAGAACCCCGTGTAGGCGTCGGGCGTGCCGTCGACATTCTCCAGGTTCTCCAGGAGCCCGATGCTGACGACCGCGTCGTAGGGCCGGTCAGGGTTGAAGGCGCGGTAGTCGCCCTGATGGATGGTCACCCCGCGCAGCCGCAACCCTTCGGCTTCCTGGCATGCGTGATCGGAGGCGTCGACACCACACGCGGCTGTGACACCGCGTTCTCGGCTCAGATAGCTCAGGAAGCCGCCGTAGCCCGAGCCCACGTCGAGGACGCGTGACTGGGCGCTCACCTCCGCCCAGTCACTCAGCAGCCGGAATTTCGCGAGCTGGGCGGCGTCGAGGTCGTTCGTCGCCTCCCACAGCCCGCAGCTCAGCGCCATGGACTTGCCCAGCCAGCGGCGATGTGCGGCAGCGTCGAGCTTGGTGACAGTCATGTGGAAGCCTTAAGGGAGTGCGCGTGATCAACGCGACCATACCCGATCAGTGACTGTCCGTAGCGCTACGATTACCTAGTGTCGCCGTGATGCATCGTTGTCTGTTGTCGGTGCTCAGTCTTGATCTCGGAGGATCCCCCGTCCACTGACAGAGACGGCGTTGGGCAGGAGCAGCGCCCCGAGTGCCAGCCCGATCAGCCCGGCGACGACCGGCGCCCCGGTCCACAGCTCGGGCACGGCGGGCAGGCCGCCCCCGATGGCCGAGGCGACCCCGATGTACAGCGACCAGGTGGCGAAGGCCGACAGCCCGGCGAAAGCCCAGTAGGCGCCGCGCCGCTCACCCGACGGCCGCAGCCAGCGGATGAGCAGGTCGCTCACGACCCCGGCCATCACGAACGACACCAGGATCGGTATATTGCGGAACCCCGTCTGGGCAGCCGGCATGAGCGCTATCACCGCGTACATGACGGTCACCGAGCCGAACGGCAACAGCCAGCGGCGCACCAGGAACAGCACCGGGCCGAGCACGACGACGTTGGTGACGACCATCGCGACGGCCACCTGCTCGGCGCCCGGGCCCAGCGCCACGGGGCCGGCGCCTCCCGCACCGCCGCCCGCGTTCTGCAGCATGGACAAAGCCCGGACGATGCCCTCGGGGCGGTACTTCATGGCGCCGCCGTACGACAGGAACAGCGACACCAACGTGGTGGCGAACGCGAGCCCGATCAGCGCCGGCAGCAGGCGGCCGAGCGACGGCCGGGCGCCGACGTCGGGGGCGTTCCATACCGAGCGCAGCGGTGTCGTGATGATGAGCATCATCGTCACGACGAGGCCGAGGTGCGACGGGCTGAAGAAGATGTTGATGGTCGTCTCGATGCCGAGGATGGTGTGCCACATCATGTCGGCCAACCCGAAGACGGCGAATGCGGGAATCGCCACCAGCCCGGCGAGATAACCGGTGGGGACGGCCGCCAGACCCTGCCGCCCGGCGCGCACGTTGCGCCACACCTGCCAGATGATCCAGCCGGAGACCACGGCGAAGCCGGAATAGAACACCGCGTGCCATGGAGTGAAGAACGTCTCCAGCTGCGCCAGGTTGCTGTGCGCCCAGGCGTCGATCATCAATCCGACCCCGAACCAGGTGCCGAGCAGCGCCGTCACCAGGTCTGTCCTGGGAGACACCCATCCGCGGGGCTCTCCTGTGTCTATCACTAATCGCCGAATGCCGGCGGCGTCAGATGCCACTTCGTGCTTCCTTTTCCGTCTATCGAATCGCTTCATTCCGGGCCGCCCATCGGATGTGGACCTCTGCGCGGGGGCCGGTCAGGCTGTTTCGGCGCTGAGGGCCTGCGCAACGGGCCGGCGTGCCGCCAGGCGTGCGGGCAGGGCAGTGAGTGCCGCCGTCGCCAGGAGAGTCGCGAGTGCGGCGCCGAGCAGCCACAAGGATGGAGGGTCCACCGTGTTCCTGGCGGAGAAGAGCGAGAGCAGGCCCATGCCCAGAGGGATGCCGATGACGGCGCCGGGCAGGCTGGGCAGGAGTTGAGCGGTGGACAGGCCCGCGGTGATCTGTCCGGGGGTGGCGCCGAGCGTACGTGCGATGGCCATGTTCGCCCGGGCCTCTATGGCCGTGGTCCAGGTGAACGTCAGGGTGTTCACGACGGCGAGCGCGATCAGCAGGATGGTGACGGCGAGCATCAGCCGGCGGTCGTGCTCGCCCCGCAGGTTGGGCAGGACGGAGGAGCCGTCCAGGCCGTAGCCCCGCTCCGGCTGGACGTAGATGGTCAGCAGGGCGACGATCGCGATCACTGTGGTGGCGGTGGAGCACGCCTGCAGTGCGGCGCGGCCCGGCCGGCGGGCGGTCAGCCGCAGCCCGAGCAGCAGCGGCGTGGGCAGCAGCGCGGACAGCGCGGTGAGCCAGGGCCGGTGACGGGGCTGGCGCGCGGTGGCGGTCAGCGCCGTGACGGTCGCCGTACGCATGGCCCGCAGCGTGGGACGCAGCGTGGACAGCACCGCCACCGCCACGGCGAGGGCGGTCGCCGTGACGATGGTGGCGCCGTCGGGCCCGCCCACGTCGCCGATCCGGCTGGCGGTGGGGCTGGCGATGGCGGGCGCGGTCAGGCGGGCGATCACCAGCCCGAGCGTGTCGCCGATCAGCGCCAGCACCAGATACTCGGTGAGCAGGACGGTGGCGATCAGACCCGGGGTGGCGCCGACGGCCTTGAGCAGCCCGGCCCGGCGCGTCTGCTCGACGGCGCGTCCCGCGGCCAGCGCCGCCACTCCGGTGATGGCCAGGAAGCTGAGCAGCCAGCTGCCGACGACCAGGATCGGCTGGCTGTTCTTGAGGATGACCAGGTCCTGTGTCTCCTTGAACTGCCAGGAGTGGAAGTCGACCCTGACGGTGGTGTCGCTGTGGGCGTCGATGAAGGCCTCGGTCGCGGCGGGGTCGCGCAGCTTGAGGTCCACAGCCGTGGTCACCGAGAGATCCTTGGATGACGCCAGGGCCCGGGCATCCGATCGGGTCATCCAGGCCAGGCCGCTGGCGTCGCTGGGGCCGCCGCCCGGGCCGATCTGCGCCGCCCAGGGGTAGATGGAGGTGGCCGCGGTGACGGCGATCCCGAGGACGGGGTACGAACGGCCGGAGATGGTGACGCGGTCGCCGACGCCGACGCCCAGCGCGGTGGCGAAGCCGCGTTCGAGGACCGCGCCGCCGGAGCGTACCCAGTGCCCCGAGGTCACCAGCGGCCGGTCGACCGGGCCGGGCGTCTCGGCGAAGCCGTGCACCACCACGGGGGACGTCGTGGAATCGCGCGTGGTGAGGTTGGCGTAGACGATGCGATAGGGGCCGTGGTGGGCGACTACCTCGGGAGCGTCCGCCAGTGCGGCCAGAGCCGCGGTCTCGGCGGGGCCCGCGTCGCCGGAGAGCGCCACCACGTCCGGCCCGGCGGTGGCCGCGCGGGTCTGTTCGTACAGCGCGTCGCTCACGCCGCCCAGCGACAGGCCCAATGCCATCGTGGCGGTGGCCACGGTCACCGCGAGCAGGAGCATCGCGGCCTGGACCTTGTGTCGCCGCACGTCAGCCAGCACCAGGCGGACGACGAGCACGATGGAGCCCATGCCGTTCAGCCCTCCAGCCCGATCAGCCCGCCGAGGCCGCGCGGGTGGGAGCCGGCCAGCCGGGTGTCGTCGACGAACATTCCGTCGCGCATCGAGATCAGCCGATCCGCGGTGGCCGCGACCCGCTCGTCATGCGTGACGATCACGAAGGTCTGGCCCGCGGAACGCAGCTCCTCGAAGATTCTCAGTACGTCGAGGGTCGCCGCGGTGTCGAGATTGCCGGTCGGCTCGTCGGCCAGGACGACCAGCGGTTCGTTGACCAGCGCGCGAGCGACGGCGACACGCTGGCGCTGTCCGCCCGACAGTTGCGACGGCAGATGCCGGGCACGGTCGGCGAGCCCGACCCGTTCCAGCAGCAGGCTCGCGCGCCGCCTGGCCTGGCGGCGCGAGCGTCCGGCCAGCAGCGCGGGCAGCTCCACGTTCTCGGCCGCGGACAACTCCTCCACCAGGTGGAAGGCCTGGAAGATGAACCCCACCGACCGGCGTCGCAGGCGCGCCAGAGCCCGCTCGCTCAGCGTGTCGATGCGCCGCCCGGCCACCCACACCGCTCCATCGGTGGGCCGTTCCAGGCCACCCAGCAGGTGCAGCAGCGTAGATTTCCCGCAGCCGCTGGGCCCCATCACCGCCAGCGTCTCCCCCTGAGGCACCTCCAGGTCGGCCTCGTCCACCGCGCGGACCCGGCTCTGCCCCTGACCATGCGTCTTCACCAGGCCGCAGGCCCGGACCACGGCACTTGACACGTTCATGCGCCCTCGACTTCGTCATCGGCCTTGGACCAGGCCCGCTCACAGGAATCCAGCCAGCGCAGGTCCGCCTGCAACCGCAGCACGACCCCTTCCAGCAGCAGGCCGGCGCCCGACCCCGGCGGCTCGGCCAGTGCCGCCTGCTGCACCTCACGCAAGCGGCGCAGCAACTCACGGCGCTGGGCCGCCACCAGTTCGACCGGGTCGGCGAGCCGGGCCGCGGCGGCCGCGGCGAGCTTGAGGTGGAACTCCGCCAGGTCCGGTTTCGGCCAGCCCACCTCGGCCAGCCAGGCGGCCACCCGCTGCTGCCCGGCCGGTGTCAGCTCATAGACCTTGCGCTCGGGCCGCTCGGGCAGGCCGTCCGTCCGCTCACAGACAACGAGCCCGGCCTTTTCCAGCCGGGCCAGCGTCACGTAGATCTGGCCGCGGTTCATCGACTCGCCCAGCGGGCCGAGAGTTCGCTGCAGCCGAGCGTGCAAGTGGTACCCGTGTGACGGCTCCTTGGCGAGCATCGCCAGCACTGCGTCCTGCACTCCATCCCCCTAACGGTTAGCCAATAGATAGCGGTTACCCGTAGGAGGTGTCAAAACGCCGCACCAGGCGCCTTCGTCGTCAGCGCCTGGACGGTGGTCGGCCCATGTATGGGGTTGGAACGGTTATGGATTCGCCTGCAACGCGAGAGGGCCGAAGGCGTGCCCGGCCCACAGCTCACGGGAGGTCTCCTCCGGATACGCTGCTACGTCGGGCTTGGTGTCGATGATCCAGGTGTGCCGGTTCTGCGGCTCGTACGCCGGCCAGCCCGGGTCTCCGGCCGTGGCGAAGGCGATCCATGCCGCTCGAACCTGGGCCGACAGCTCGGCCGCGGCCGGGGACGGATCCTGTCCGATCAGCATTCCCGCCGCGCCGGCGGTCAGGTTGCCGAACGTCAGTGGCAGGCCGAGCCCATGACAGGCGCCGAGGATGGCTCCGCCCATGCCGGGGGCCGGCCAGGTCAGCTCGTACAGGTAGGCGCGGCCGTGCCTCTGGCGAGCTTCGGCCAGGCGCAGGGAAGGCATCCGGAACAACCAGTCGGAGTGCACCAGCTCGTACAGCCGCTCCTCGTCGGCACCCGGGTAGGCGGCCCGGTAGGCCTCCGGGTCCGGGGCGAGCACCCGCAGCGCGGTGTCCGCCCGCTCGGCGGTGATCTGGCCGGTGTCACCGCTGATGGCCATGAACAGCCGATACTCGTCGCGGGTGTGACCCACGATCAGCTCCACCTCATGCGCGGCCCCGTCCGCCAGTGACCGCCAAGGCACCGCGGGCAGCACCTCGCCGTCCACGACCGGCGCGAACGGCGTTCGGACGTGCGCCGCGTGGCCCCACCGCGGGCAGTCGCCCATCTTCTCCGCCACCGCGTCCCCGGCCTCGATCAGCCGCTCCGGCGACAGGCGGGCGAGTTCGCCCGCGAGCGGGGACAGGCCCAGCTCACCGGCTACCGCGGCGCCGATGTCGGCGGCCAGCTCAGTGGAGAAGAACGGGCCCGGTACGCTCTGCGCGATCGCCCGGTGGAACAGACCGGCGGCGCTGGGCATCGTCATCAGCGCCGCGATGCTCCCGGCGCCGGCGGACTCTCCGAAGACGGTGACCCGGTCCGGATCGCCGCCGAAGGCCGCGATGTTGTCCCGCACCCAGCGGAGGGCTGCCACCTGGTCCAGGAGCCCGCGGTTGGCCGGTGCCCCCTGGAAATGTCCGAAGCCCTCGGCGGAGACCCGATAGTTGAAGGTGACCATGACGACGCCGTCCCGGGCGAGCACTCGGCCGTCGAAGAGGGGGTCGCCGGACCACCCGTACATGTAGCCCCCGCCATGAATCCACACCATCACCGGCAGCCCGGCGGCGCCCAGGTCGGGGGACCAGACATTGACGGTCAACCAGTCGCCGTCGGCGCCGTCCGCGCTGGCGGCGCCCAGCAACCTGGACTGCGGCGGCCGCGGACCGAACGCCGCGGCCTCGCGTACCCCGTCCCACGCCTCGGCCGGCTCCGGTGCGGCCAGCCGCAGCGCGCCCACCGGCGGGCGCCCGAACGGCACGCCGCGGAAGACGGCCACGCCGTCCTCCATCCTTCCGCGCAGCCGTCCCGTGCCCACCTGGACCTCCGGGTGTGCGGATCCGATGGCGCTCATGGCACGCTCCTCATCCGGGGATGCCGGCTCCCACAGCCGGGCGCGGCCATCTTCGCCCGAACCGCGGGTTCGCCGCACCTCGTTATTGAGCGGGTCGCCGCCGCCACCCATACGACGTCAGCTCCGGCCACGCGCTCGAGAGCACGGCTTCAAGCCCTTAGGGCTGAGTCCGTTCAGAGGGCGCGGCGGGAACGACGCAGGACAGAGCGCCGCGCAGAATCGCGGCGAAGGATTCCGTATTGCCGGGCTCGAGCCAGCGTCGCCCCGCCACCCGGATGGCGGCGGCGACCGCGGCGGCCGTGACGGCGGGGAACAGGTCGCGCTGGGGGTCGGTGCCGGTGCGGGCCGCGATCGCCTCGGCGAGCGGGCCTTCCGCCATGGTGAACGCCCTCAGCGCCTCGCCCTCCAGCTCGGGCGTCGACATGATCATGCGCAGGCCGGCCTTGTCGGGCTCAGGGTCGGTGTAGAGCTCGATCACGGCCGCGATGACGGCCTGGTCGAGCGGCTCCCCGGCGGGCCGGGCGCGCAGCGCCTGCCCCACCCGGCCGGCCTGGTCGGCCTGGAAGGCGCAGATCGCCTCCGCCCTGCTGGAGAAGTAGTTGTTGTAGGTACGGGATGAGACTCCCGCGGCCGTGGCGATGTCATGGACGCGCACCAGAGCCAGCCCGTTCGGGCCCTGCTCGATGGCCAGGCGCAGCGCGGCGTGGCTGATCGCCTCTCGGGTGGCCTGCTTGTTGCGCGCCCGGAGGTCGGGGGCGTCGTCGTTCATGGGAGCGACACTATCGGATGATGCGTGACACGCACTAGGTGCGTGTCACGCAAGTTGTGGGTAGAGTGCGACGGGACGCCTGGCACTCGCCCCTGGAGAGTGCCAACCGGCGGGGTGTGCCGGGACGGCGAGGTCCGCCTGTCGGCGGGCCGTCCGTCGCGGGCGCCGTCCCGGACAGCCCCCTATCGAGAGCAGGAGCAGGAATGGCTTCGAAGATGATCGCGTTCGACGAGGACGCCCGGCGCGGCCTTGAGCGCGGCATGAACCAGCTGGCCGACGCGGTCAAGGTGACCCTGGGTCCCAAGGGCCGCAATGTCGTGCTGGAGAAGAAGTGGGGCGCTCCCACGATCACCAACGATGGTGTGTCCATCGCCAAGGAGATCGAGCTCGAGGACCCGTGGGAGAAGAT
>NZ_JBITKE010000024.1:0-76174 GCF_044460705.1 Nonomuraea sp. NPDC050022 | reverse complement strand
TGCGTGAAAGGTAGCCATCTGGATCACACCTCCAACGGTGATGACTAGGGCTGGTCAACGCGGGGCTTCAAAGCACCTGACGGCACCTCAAGCCCCCTCCATCAGGAGGGGGTCGTTGACGCGAGGGCTTCCTCCGTCTGCTCGTCCTCCGCGCGGTGCCCGGTTAGGGCCAGGAACACCTCGTCGAGGCTGGACTTGCGCAGTGCCAGCTCGGAGGCGACGATGCCGAGGTCGTCGAGGCGGCGGACGATGGCGGGCACCACGGCCGGGTCGCGCACGGCGGCCGTGACCATGGCGCCGGACAGGTCGGGCGCCACGTCGAGGACGTCGGTGACCACCTTGGCGACCAGGTCGAGCTGGTCCTCCCTGAGCGGCCGCACCTCCAGCACCTGTGCGCCGGTGGTGGCCTTGAGCTCGTCGGACGTGCCCGACGCGATGACCTTGCCGTGGTCGAACACCACGATGTCGTCGGCCAACTGGTCGGCTTCCTCCAGGTATTGGGTGGTCAGCAGCACGGTCACGCCGTCGGCCATCAGACCGCGCACGACGCCCCACAGCTCGGTGCGGCTACGCGGGTCGAGACCGGTCGTCGGCTCGTCCAGGAACAGCACCTGCGGCCTGCCCACCAGGCTCGCCGCCAGGTCGAGCCGCCTGCGCATCCCACCTGAATAGGTCTTCGTGGCCCGGCCCCCGGCGTCGGCCAGGTCGAACCGGCCGAGCAACGCCTTCGCCCGCTCCCTCGCCTCACCTCGCGACAAGCCCAGCAGACGGCCGATCATCATCAGGTTTTCGACACCGGTCAGCATCTCGTCGACCGCGGCGTACTGTCCGGTCAGCCCGATCAGCGACCGCACCTGATGCGCCTGCCGGCGCACGTCGAACCCCAGCACCGTGGCCGTGCCCGAGTCAGGCGTGAGCAGCGTCGCCAGAATGCGCACGGCGGTCGTCTTGCCCGCGCCGTTGGGCCCCAGCACGCCGAGCAGCCTGCCAATCGGCACGGCGAGGTCCACACCGTCGAGTGCCTTGGTCTCGCCATAGTGCTTCACCAGGCCGTCTGCCTGAATCGCATACTGCATGACCCGCCCCTTCTCCTCGGTGCCTCCACTTTGGACTACGGCACCGACAGTTTCCGGCTGGCGTTCCGGCCGGCGTCCGGCCGGCATCCGGCGCCTCTGGCCGATCACCGACGCGGGCGGGAGCCATAAGCTGGCCTCGTGACGTCTTCTGGCCCGTTGCGTGACCCCCAACACCGTGTCTCGCCCAAGGCCATCCGGCTCTGGCTCGCTGAGGCGTTGTTCGGGTTCGTGCTGCTCGTGGGGTGCTCGATCCTGGTCGCGCAGTGGGTCGGGGGGAGCGGGTGGTCGTGGGTGCCCGGCTGGTTCGCAGACGATCCGTGGCTGCTGCCGGTGGGGGTGGGCGTGCTGACCACGCCGTTCCTGGTGGCCGAGCCGTTCGTACGCTATGCCGTACATCGTTGGGAACTGTCGGGTGATGTGGTCTACACCCGGTCGGGGTTCCTGACCCGGGAGTGGGTCTTCGTGCCGGTCAGCCGGATCCAGACGGTCGACAAGGCGCAGGGGTGGGTCGAACGGCTGCTCGGGCTGGCGACCCTGGAGATCCGTACGGCCTCTCACGCGGGCTCGTCGACGATCAAGGGCCTGGACTACACGGTGGCGGCCGGGCTTGCGGAGGAACTGGCGCACCGCGCGGAGCAGCTCAGGGACGATGCCACGTGACCGAACCCCGCCCCGGCCCTCCCGCGCACCCGTCGGCGCCCGAACCTTATCCCGGGCCTCCCGAGCACCCGGCGGCTCCCGAACCTCGCCCTGGGCCCTCCTCGCACGCGTCCACGCCCGAAGCTGATCCCGCGCCTCCCATGCACCAGTCGGCGCCCGAACCAGCTGATCCCGCTCGTGAGGGCTCGTTCCCGCCGGTGACCGTTCCCGCTGGGCCTGTGGAGCCCGCTGGGGTGCCGATGCGGTTGAGCCCCAAGGTGCTGCTCATCCACCCGGTACGGATGATCCCGTCGCTGATCTTCCCCCTTGTCGGGCTGCTGTTCGTGGGTGGGTTCTCCGGCATGTCGTACACCTGGGCGGCGGTCGGGGTCGGCGTCACGCTGGCCTTCGCCGTCGTCCGGTGGGCGATATTCAGCTACGAGATCGTGGGCGATCGTCTGGAGATCAAGCGTTCACTGATCAGCCGGTCGGTCCGTACCATCCCCTTGGAGCGGATCCGCGGCGTGGACGTCTCCACCCCGCCCATGCACCGGCTGCTCGGTCTGGCCGTACTCAAGATCGACACTGGGGCGAGCGGCGGCGAGGAGGAGGGCAAGCTCGACGGCGTCACCCGCGAGGAGGCCGAACGCCTGAAGTCGGTCCTGCTCCGACGCACCCGCGCCACCCGCCCCGCCCGAGCCGCGACGCCCGATGAGGGCTCCGCCGCCGTCGCCGCCACGGATCCCGCCACGGATCCCGCCGCGGTCACGGTGTCCGCTGCGGTTCGCGGGGAGACGGTGGAGGCCGAGCAGGAGATCATCCGCGTGCCGTGGACCTGGCTGCTGTACGGCCCGCTGTCCGGCGCGTACCTGCTGACGCCGTTCGCCCTGGCGGGCGGTGCCGTGGGGCTGGCGTTCCAATGGGGTGACGACCTCGGCTACGGCCGGGACGCCGCGCTCACCGTCGGGGAGTGGCTCTGGGAGCACCCCTACCTGCTGCTCGCCGTGGTGTTGCTGCTCGTGGTGGCGATGCCGTTCGTGGGCGGTGTGATGTACGCGGTGTTCAACTGGAACTTCCGCCTCATCAGCCGCGACGGCTACCTGGTGGCCGAACGCGGGCTGATCAACCGGCGCAGCGTGTCCCTGGAGGCGGGGCGCGTACGGGGCTACGAGATCATCGAAGGACTCGCCGAGCGCTGGGCGGGCGTCGCCCGGGTCTGGGCCATCGTGACGGGCCTGGGCGATTCCCAGACCCGCGGCCAACTCCTGCCGGACGTCCCGCGCGCGGTCGCCTTCCGGGTCACCGGGGAGGCCATCGGCACCTACCAGGCCGAACTCCGTCCCCACCCGCCCATCGCCCGCAACCGCCGCCTCTTCCGCGCCGT
Source organism: Nonomuraea sp. NPDC050022 (assembly GCF_044460705.1). Lineage (NCBI taxonomy): Bacteria > Bacillati > Actinomycetota > Actinomycetes > Streptosporangiales > Streptosporangiaceae > Nonomuraea > Nonomuraea sp. NPDC050022. The sequence continues at coordinate 73,075 of NZ_JBITKE010000024.1, read as the reverse complement.
CGCCCCGTGGCTCGCGCCGGCCCTCGCCACCGCCCTGACGGCCCTGCTGACCGCTCAGCCGATCTGGTGGATCGGGACCGTGGTCGCTCTCCTCCTGGCGGGCTTGGGGATTCCCCTCGGCCTCGACCGATACAGGTCTCTGGGACACGGATACGACGGCGTACGCCTGGCGGTCCGCTCAGGCTCCCTCCGCCGCTCGCAAGCGATGGTGGAACGCCGCGCGGTGGTGGGCTGGCACCTCAGGCAGACGTGGTTCCAGCGGCGAGCCGGGGTGTACACGCTCACCGCCGGGGTGGGAGCGGGCAAGGGCGGCTACTCGGCGATCGACGTCTCACAGTCCCAGGCGATCGGCTTCCCGGCCGAAGTGACACCGGAGTGGCTGGCTCCGTTCTTGTCCAAGGAGCAGTAGGCGGGCACCCTCCGCTGCTCGCCAAGGGGATATCTCCGGACGCGCTGTTCTACGGTGTCGGTGAGGTCAGCCGACGCCCTTCCGCCTGAGCCCTCGCCCCCGCTCACGTCCTCGCGCCTTCAACCTGGGCCCCAGGGCGCTCAGGGGCCCTGAGGCCCGGGAGGCCCTGGAGGCCCTAAGGCCTGGGAGGTCCTGCGGCCTGAGAGGTCCTGCGGGGAGATCACCGACGAACCGCCGGGCAGTGCGCGGGCGGTGTGGGTGGCGCTCAGACGCCAGTGTGTGGACGGCGCTTGAGCGGTGTGCGGGCGGTGCTCGGCTCAGTCCTGGCGGCGGGCGCCGAACATGATCTCGTCCCAGGTCGGTACCGAGGCCCGACGCCCCCTGGAGCCCTTGCGCGGCTGACGGGCCGCAGGGGCGGGCGGGGGAGAGGGCACCGGGACCGGGGGCTCCTCCTTGGCCGCCGGCTGCTCGGGCTTCGCGGTGTCGTCCTTGCTCGACCTCGCGGCTGGTACGGCAGGCTCGGGCGCTGTCGGCTCAGCCTTGGCCGCCGCCGGCTCAGCCTTGGGCTCAGTGGCGGGCTCGGTTTTGGGCTCGGCCACTGCGGGCTCGGCCTTGGGCGCGGGTGCCGTGGTCGGCGCGGGCGCCGAGGACTCGGCCTTGGGGTGGGGCTTCGAGGGCTGCGGCTTGGGCTTGGGTACGGGCGCGGTCGGTACCGGCTCGGCGGCAGTCGCCTCTGTGTCCGCCTTCGCGGTCGACTCGGCCTTCGCGGTCGACTCGGCCTTCGCGGTCGACTCGGCCTTCGGGGCAGCGCCGGCCTCGGGGGCTGCGCCGGCCTTGGGGGCTGCGTTGGCCGTCGGGGTGGTGCCTGCCTCAGGTACGCCTGCGGCGGTCTGGGGCTCAGGAGCCGTGGGGCTGGGCTTGGGGGCCGCTGTCGTGGGCTCGGGCTCGGCGGTCAGGTCGGCAGTCGGCTCGGCTGCCGACCGCTCGGCCGTCTCGGGCGCGGTCTTGGAGGCGTCCTGGTCGGCTGCCGTCGCGGGAGCAGTGGCGTCCTTAGCCGCAGGCGCGGCCTCGGTGACGGGCGGTGTGGTGATGGGGTCCGTAGTGGCGGGCGTGCCGACCACTGCGGTGGCCGCCTGGCCAGTACCTTCCTGGCCAGGTGCTTCCTGAGCAGAAGCCTCCTGAGCAGCGGCTTCCTGGCCGGTGGCTTTCTGCGCTGGGCCTTCGGTCTGGGCTTCCGTGGCGGGGGACGTCTGCGGCGCGGTGGTGCTCCCCACCGTGGCGTCCCCCAGAGCGGCGTCCCCCAGAGCGGCGCCCCCCATAGCGGTGGTGCTCTCCACAGCGGTGCTCTCTGCGGCGGTGCTCGCCGTTGCGGCGCCGGCGGGCTGCTTGACGACGATGTCACCGGGCTTCGGCTCAGTGACAGTCCCAGCGGACTGCGGTTCGGTGAGAGTGCTGTCGGGCTCCGCCTCGGAGGCGGAGCTGGCGGCTGCCTGCGGTTCGGCTGCCACGTCTGTGGTGGGCTTCGACTCGGTTTGGGGTGGTGTGGTCGGTCCTGAGGCTGTGGTGGGCTTCGGGGTCCCAGCGGGTTGTACGGACTCCGCAGCCGGGGCGTCGGTGCCTGCCACGGCAGACGGCGAATCCGCAGACGAAGGCGAATCCTTGGTGGGCACCGACTCCGCGGAGATCTGCGCAGTGGGCGCGTCGGCGGCCGAGCTCTGAACGCCGGGCGCGTTGACGGCCGGACCCTGAGTGGCGGGCGCACTGGTCGCTGGGTGGTCTGTGACGGGCACGTTGGCCACCGGGCCCTCTGCGGCGGGCGCGTTGACGGTCGGGTCCTCTGCGGTGGGCACGGCGACGGCCTGGCCCTCCGTTGCGGACGCGTTGGCGGCCGGTGCCTCTGTTGCGGTCGCGCCAACAGCCGATCCGTCTGCGGCGCCTGCGCCGGTGGCCGGGCCGTCTGCGGCGCCTGCGGTGGCGGCCGGGCCGTCTACAGCGGGTGAATCGTAAACCGACCTCTCTGCGGCGTGTGTGCCGGGGGTCGCGTCCGGTGCCGGGGGCAGCGTGACAGTGTCTTCGGGCGCGGACGCAGTGGTACGGGTGCCCGGAGGCGTGCTCTCGCGGCTCGCCGCGGCGTAGATGGCCTCGCCGTCTCGGCCGGTCGGGCGGTCGGGCTGGCGGTCAGGCGGGCGGGGAGTGCCGTAGTCGGGCAGCCAGGACGAAGGGTCACCATGGCGTGCCGAAGGGTCGCTGGGGCGGGTGTAGTCGGTGTCCTGCGCCGACGACGCCGACGACGAAGATGCCGTAGGTGCTGACGACGCCGAAGGATGGGAACGGTGGCCGGGCTCCTGGGCGCGGTAGCCCGTCTCCGGTGCCGACGGCTCGGCCAGGTAGCCGGTCTCCTGCGCGGGAGCACGGTAGCCGGGCACGGGTGGCTCCGAGCGGTAGTCCCTCGCGGGCGGGTCCGAGCGGTAGCCGGGCTCCGCCGTGCGGCCGGCGGGGTCGGCTGCGGGGGCGCGGTCGAAAGGGGCCTCTCGCGCTGGGGTGAAGGGCGTCTCACGGGACGGGGTCTCGCGGGACGGTGCGCCGTGAGACGGGGTCTCACGGGAGGGAGTCTCGCGGGACGGGACATCACGGGACGGGACATCACGGGACGGCGGGCGGCCGTAGGGCGACTCCGTGCCTCTCGGCTGGTAGCCGACCGCCGGCTCCTGCGACTCCGGCTCGTGGCGGATCACCGACGGGAACGGCAGCGGGTCCGACGCCAGCGGCGGCACCGGCTGCAGCTTGGCCACTCGCGGCGTGAACGGCGTGACCGTGGTGTCCTCCACCACGGGGCTGGGGTCGAAGTCGGCGGCCGAGAGCCGCATCGACTCGTCGTCGTGCGGCGTGACGTGCCGCCTGCGCGGGTCGAAGAGCCACTCGGCGTGCCTGGTGTGACCGTTCCAAACGTAGCCGAGCTTGACGCGCCAGAGGCCGTCGTCGCGCTTGGCGGAGTCCCAGTCGATCTCGTCGGTGGGCACGCCGCGCCTGGTGAGCCGCTCGGCGACGAGATCGCCGAGCGTCGGGCCGGCTGAGGACTCTCCGGGCATGCGTACGGACACGCGCTGCGCCTGCTGGGCCACGTACTCGCGCTCCTGGAGCACGGGGCCCTCGAACCAGCGGACGCGTTCGACCGGGATGCCCGCTGTGGCGGCGATCTCCTCGGCTGTCTCTCCGGCACGAATGCGGGCCTGGATCTCCTTGGGGCGCAACGGACTCTCCACTTCGATCTCGTACTGGCCGAGACGGGAGAAGTTGCCGCGGACGGCAGCACGGAGCCGGTCGTCCACGGGAAGCGTGAACCGTGTACCCCGCCCTGCTGTCGCCAGCACGAGATAGGTACCGTCCTCACTTACCGCGACGAGTCGGAGCTCCTGCATGCGAGTCCCTTCGTCAGCGTGCTGCTCATTCTTCCCCCGGACCCTTGAGTCTCTCGCGTGTGCCGGTTGCCTGCCAGCACCGTACCCGGCATGTCCGAACATCGCCTTCCTGGGATAGCCCAGGGGCGATGTGACGCCAGTCACATTTGTTGATTCCATCATCTTCAAGGCCTGCCCGTGCGCAAAGCCCTCGACGGATTCTGGCGAATAGTGTCACGCGTCGCCGAGCACTTCAGCCAAGAGGCCAGAACGGATGGGTTGGCGCCCGGATGGAGCTCCAGATAGAGGGCGGCGGCGCCGGCCAGGCGGGGGGCTCTGGCGGAGTACGTCTCGCCGGTGGGGGAGAGCCGGCATCGGCCGGTGTCGGTGGCGGCGACGACGAAGACGCCGGACCGGGCCAGGCGGGCCATGGCGGTGCGCAGGGCCGGGGAGTCGGCGCCGTCGAGGGAGAGATTGGCCACGGCGGGACCCCGGGCGTGCCGACGTACCCAGTCGAGGCCGGCCAGGGCGTCCGACAGGCTGCCGGAGCCGTCGCAGCCCAGCACCCGTACCGAGGCGACGCTCGCCTGGGGCGACACGCCGTGCGACCGGCCGGCCACGGCGCGCGCCACCCGGGTGCCGTGGCCGTCGCAGTCTTCGCCGGTACGCCCGGTGGCGTCGAAGGCCCACCAGAGCCGATCCCTCAATCCATCCGACATACGGAGAGTCTCCGTGCGTCCCGACATATGGGGATTCCCTGAGCGGAATGCGCCGGTTCGGCCGTGGGCGACGCCGCTGTCCACGATGTAGACCGTGACGCCCTTCCCAGTGGCACGAGCGGCGCGGATGGCACGGCGGGTGCGGGGGGTACTGGCGGCACGGGGGGCGCGGCGGGCGTGGCGTCGGGCGGACGTGGTGAGCGGCATGGGGTGGATCTCGCGGTCGGGCTCGACCGCCACCACCCTGGGGTCCGCGCTGAGCTCCGCCAGCTCGCTCGCGTTCAGTAGCGTGGCGAAGCCGGGCAGTGCGGCGGTGTAGAAGCGGCGTACCCGCCATCGCATCTCGCCGACCAGGTCGCGGGCCTCGGCCCGGTCACGCACGGTAACGATGTACGGGCGCGTAGGCTCGGTTATCGGCGGCCGGGAGGCGATGCCGGAGGCGGGCGCCATGGCGATGGGGATCGCGGTGGTCACGGCCGTCGCCGCGGCCGCGGCGAGGTAGAGAGAGGGCAGGCCGATTCGTCGGGGCACGAGCGACGAGGGTGTCTGTCACACACGTCACAGGAACAACAGGACACGCCCTCGCGTCTATTCACGAGAAAGCTCTTTACCGAACGCGGGCGAGAAAGGACTGATCCGGGGGATGAGCGGCGAGCAGCGGAAGTTCGAGCTGAGCATGCCGCAGATCGCGGGAAGCGCCCTGGCGGCGGTCACGGCGGCGGTCGGAGCCTCCTACCTCGGCGTGGGGGGAACGGTGATCGGCGCGGCGCTGATGAGCGTGGCGAGCACGGTGGCCACCGCGGTCTACACGCACTACCTCAAACGTACGGGCGAGAAGGTCAAGCAGCACACGGTGATCGCCTGGCGTGAGTCCGGCGCGGCGGATCCTCCGCCCGAGCGCGACGAGGGCCAGGGCGAGCTGGCGACGGCCGCGCACGCTACGGTGCGTAACCTCAGTGAGGCCCAGGGGCCGGGTGAGCCCTCGCGGCCCGGCGAGACCACGCTGGTCATGGCGCCGATCGAGGTGCCGGCGCGAAGGCGTGTGCCGTGGGCGAAGACGGGTCTGGCCGCGGCGCTGGTGTTCGGGGTGAGCATGGGCGGCATCCTGACGTACCAGACCATCGCTCAGACGACCGTGCACGACCAGCTCACCGGCGGCAAGCCGGTGACCGAGCGCGGCAAGGCGCCCGTCAAGGAGAAGGAAGAGCCCGCGGTCGAGCCCCGGACGTTCTACAGCGACCCGGCGACGCCCAGCGGTAAACCGACGACCTCCCCGACCGCCTCGCCGACTCGCTCGTCCCAGAGCCCGACGCCGACGCCCACCGGCACGGACAAGGACGCGAGCAAGGACCCCGGCAAGAACACCGTGGAGCCGTCGACCCCGTCAGCGACCACTTCGGCCCAGGACCCCGGCCGCATGACCGAAGCGCCGTCCACCCCGACCGAGCCGCCGCAGCAGTCACAACCGGCGCAGCAGGACGAACCCGCCGAGGCACAGTAAAAGCAAGTAGACGCCTACCCCAGCACCGTCTCCAGGTAGGCGTTGCCGAACAGCCGTCCCGGATCCAGTCGATCCCGTAGCGCCACGAAGTCCGCGAACCGCGGGTAGACCGTCCCCAGATACGCCGCGTCCCGGGTGTGCAGCTTGCCCCAGTGCGGCCGCCCGCCCAGCCGCGTCATGATCTCCTCCACCCCGGCGAAGTAGGCGGGGTTGGGCGTGGGCCGATAGATGTGGCAGGCGATGTACGCCGACTGACGGCCGTACGCCGTGGACAGCCACGCCGTGCCGGCCGGCGTCACCCGCACCTCCACCGGGAACGTGATCCGCCACCCCATCCGCTCCACCAGCGCCCGCGTCTCCCGCAGCGCCTGGCCGAGGTGCTCACGCGGCACCGCGTACTCCATCTCCAGGAAGCGCACGTCCCGGCGTGAGGTGAAGATCTTGTACGACGCGTCCACGGCCTCGGAGTCGCCGAGCGCGGCGGCGCTGACACCGTTGATCCGCGGGATCAGCCCGGGGGATCGGGCCCCCAGCGCGCAGGCGGCGCCGAACAGCGTGTTCTCCAGGAAGACGTTGTCCAGCCAGTACTTGACCGCGCCGGGCGGCCGGGCCGGGCCGGGGTCGCGGTTGTTGGTCTTGACCAGGCACGCGTCGGTGTGCGGCAGCCAGAAGAAGTCGAGATGCTCGTTGTCGGTGGTCAGGGAGTCGAGCGAGTCGAGGATGCCGCTGAGTGTCATCCGGCGCCGCCGGTTGCGCAGGAGGAAAGCGGGTTCCACCCGGAACGTCACCGAGGTGAGCACCCCGAGCGCGCCCAATCCCACCCGCGCGGCGTCGAACAGGTCCTCCCCGGGGGCGGCCGTCACGACCGAGCCGTCCGCGAGCACCAACTCCAGCGCCTCGACCTGGTCGGCCAGGCCGCCACTGTCGCGCCCGGTGCCGTGCGTGCCGGTCTGGATGGCTCCCGCGACCGTCTGGTCGGTGATGTCGCCCATGTTGGCCAGCGCCAGCCCGCGTGCGGCGAGCAGGGAGTTCAGCTCCCGCACCGGCGTGCCGGCGCGTACGGTGACGCGGTCGTCGGCGACGGAGGTGAGGCCGGTCAGCGCGGTGGGGCGGAGCATGACGCCGTCGGTGAGGGCCACTCCGGTGAAGGAGTGGCCCGTACCGATCATGCGCAGACGGCGGCCGGCGGCGGCGGCGTCCTTGACGGCGCGTACGACGTCCTCGGTCGAGGCCGGGGTACGCACCTCGGCGGGCGCGGCCGTCTGGTTGCGGGCCCAGTTCGTGAAGACCATGGCCGCCCTTGCGCTAGAGCATTGTTCGGATTAAACGTGAACGATACTCAGTTCTCCCAGCCCTCGGGAAGCGGGAAGGCGTCGCCGGGCTGCAGGTTCTGCGACTTGATGATGTCGGAGACCTTCACCAGCGTGTAGCCCCGGCTCTGCAGCAGCTGCACGAGCGACGGCATCACGTCGACGGTCTGCTTCACCCAGTCGTGCATGAGGATGATGCCGTCGCGCTTGGCCACGGCCAGCGTCTGCTTCTTGATCTCCGCGGAGTTCTTGGTCGCCCAGTCGCGCGAACCGGCGGTCCACAGGATCATCGGCATGCCGAACTCGGCCGCGACCTCCGAGGTCTGGAGGTCCAGCATGCCGTACGGGGGCCGCAGCAGCTTGGGCTCGACGCCCGCGGCCTTCTTGACGGCGTCCTGCGTCTTCTGGATCTCGCTCTTGATGGCGCCCGGCTCGATGGTGGTGAAGTTCTTGTGCGTGTAGCTGTGGTTGCCGAGCTCGTGGCCCTCCTTGGCCATGCGCTTGACGAAGGCGGGGCGGCTCTTCACGTACTGGCCTTCGAGGAAGAACGTCGCCTTGGCGTTGTACTTCTTCAGGGTGTCGAGGAGCTTTCCCGCGTACTTGCCCGGCCCGTCGTCGAAGGTCAGGGCGAGGCACTTGACCTGCTCGTCGGCGCAGTCCACTGCCTTCGCCTTGGCCTGGGCGACGGCGGCCGACTTGGCCGGGGCGGCGGGCTGACTGGGGGTGGCGGACGCGGTCGCCGGTGTCAGAGTGACAGCAACAGCCGCGATAGCCAGAAGTGAAGTGATTTGTCGGGACATGCGAAAGCTTTCGTTTGTGAAGGGTGTTGCGAGGGTTGTTCGACCGTAGCGGATCAGTTCCCGGCCGGTGAAGGTGCCTCGGGAAGTCTCAGCAAACCCGAACCTCCGACGCCCACGACAACAGCGACCGCCGCCGCTCCGAGCGTGAAGCCGTACGCGTTGGACGCCCCGAACGCCTCCGTCAGCCGTCCCCCGGCCCACGCCCCGATCGCCACCCCGAACCCGATCGACGTGGAGATCCACGCCAGCCCCTCGGTGAGCACCGAAGGCGGCACGAGCCGCTCGGTGAGAGAGAAGCCGGTGATGAGCGTCGGCGAGATCGCGAGCCCGGCCAGGAAGAGACCGAAGGCCATGATCCGCGCGTCGCCGATGAACATGATCGGCAGCAGTCCCACCACGAGCACCCCGAGCGCCCGTACGAACCGGTGGCGCAGCGAGGCCCGCCAGTGCCGCGACCCGAACCAGAGCCCCGACACCATCGACCCGCCCGCGATGGCGGCCAGCAGGAACCCGGAGGCGCCCTTGACCCCGTGCTCCTCGGCGAAGGCCACCGTGATCAGGTCGATCGACCCGAACACCGCCCCCAGCGCCAGGTAGACGCAGGACAGCAGGGCGATCCCCGGAATCAGGATGGCCATCCCGGCGCCGGACTCGCCCGGCCGTATCGGCGGCTGGGTGCGCCGCTGCGCCGCGAGCGCGAGGGATCCGCCGAGCATGCAGACCAGCGCCACCAGCAGTCCCATGTACGGATTGACCGCCGTGGCCAGGACGGTGACCAGTGCCGGTCCGGCGACGAAGATCATTTCGTCGGCGACGGACTCGAACGCGAAGGCCGTGTGCAGCTTGGCCGAACCGCCGTGCAGGTGCGACCAGCGCGCGCGGACCATCCCGCCCAGGGACAGGGAGGTCGCGCCGACCGACAGCCCGGCGGCGTACAACGTCCACTCGGGCAGCGCGAAGCCCGCCGCCAGCATGAGCGCGGCCAGCGAGAGCGCGTTGACGATCGAGAAGGGCACGATCACCCGGGCCTGCCCGAACCGGTCTACCAGCCGCGCGGTCAAGGGGGCGGCCACCGCGAAGGAGACGTTGGTGGTGGCGGCCACGGCGCCCGCGGTCGCGTACGACTCGGTGAGGCCGGAGATCAGCAGCACGATGCCGATGCCGAGCATGGACATCGGCATCCGGCCGACGAAGCCGGCCAGCACGAATCCCTTGATGCCGGGCCCCTTGAACAACCCCCGATAAGGCCCGACCACGTCTGTTCCTCTCCCTTGATGCGCCCCAACATTTACGCGTGCGCTGACCGGACAGCAAGTGATTTTTCCGGCAACTCGGCTAACGTGTGCCGGGTGTCCGGTCTTCCCTCGTTCCGCGCCGTCCTGATCGTGATCGCTTCGGTCATCGCCGTCTCGGTCGTGGCCGTGGGAGTGGCGCTGTCCACGCGGGACGACCTGTTCGCGAGTACGGCCGACCAGCAGCCGGCACGGAGATCGCCGAAACCGGTCCAGAAGACGCAGCCGCAGACCGCCGGTCTCGACAAGATCGTGCCCACGACCGAGCCGGTGAAGGACTTCGGCACGGGCGGCCCCAGCGTCACCCCGACCCCGCCCCGCGTGCTGGCGATCGCCCGCGCCGAGGTGCCCAAGACCACCCGCTTCGAGCTGGCGAAGCTCAAGCACGTGCAGAAGGTCGCCATCGTCGACGCCGGCTCGGTACGCGTGTCGGGCACCGGGCTGAACCTGCTCGCCGTCGACCCGGCCGACTTCCGCTCCTGGACGCCCAAGGCCGTCGCCGACCAGCCGGCCGTGTGGAGCGCGCTGTCCAGGGGCGAACTGGTCGCCGAGACCTCGGCCGTACGCAGACTCGGCATGATCCTGGGCGCCGAGTACCAGGTGGACGGCGGCCCCCGCCTGCGCGTCGCAGCCTCGGCCACGCTCGGCCTGTCGGGGATCGACGGCCTGGTGGGCGCCGACATGGGCAAGGCACTCGGCCTGGCGCCGGGCGTCGCGGTCCTGCTGCACGGCAAGCCCGGCATCAGCGAGCCGGGCGTACGCAAGCTGCTCGGCAAGGGCGCCCAGGTCGTGACGCTGGGCGCCCGCCCCAAGGCCCAGCCGACGCAGCCGGCCCAGCAGACGGCCAAGCCGCAGCAGCAGGTCAACGTCGGGCGGCCCAGCAGCTACCTCGACCTCTACAAGGCCTCGGCCACCCGCTGCCCCGGCCTGTCCTGGACCGTGCTGGCGGCGATCGGGCAGGTGGAGAGCGGGCACGGCCGCAACAACGGCCCGTCGAGCGCGGGCGCGCTCGGGCCGATGCAGTTCATGCCCGCCACCTGGAAGCATTACGGGGTGGACGGCGACGGCGACGGCAAGTCCGACATCTGGAGCCCGTACGACGCGGTGCCCGCGGCGGCCCAGTACCTCTGCGCGAACGGCGCCGGCCAGGGCGGCCAGAAGCTGCGCAAGTCGATCTGGTTCTACAACCACTCGTGGGACTACGTGAACAAGGTGATGGGCATCGCCGAGGCGTACGCCCGCGCCTACACCTGACGGCCGCGGGCGCCTTACGCCTGACGTCTCCGGGGCGGTGGGCAGCAGGTGAGCCCGCAGGGCTGCGGCTCGGGCTCCTCCATCAGCTCACGGATCATGCGGACGAAGGCCGGGTGAGTGCCCGCCGTCGCGGCCCGCTCCATGGGCAGGCCCAGCTCGGTGGCCACCTGCCTGGCCTCGGTGTCAAGGTCGTAGACGACCTCCATGTGGTCGGAGACGAACCCGATCGGCACGAGCACGACCGACCGGGCGTCGATCTTGCGCAGATGGTCGCAGACGTCGGGCTCCAGCCACGGCACCTCGGGCGGCCCGCTGCGCGACTGCCACACCAGATCCCACGGCTGGGTGCGACCCAGCGCCTCGTTGACCAGCTCGGCGCTCCTGCGCAGCTGCGCCTCGTAGAGGCCGCCGTAGGGCCCGGCGGTGCGCGCCATCGAGACCGGCACGCTGTGCGCGGTGAACACCAGCCGGGCGTCGTCGCGGCCGAGCCGGTCGAGCGCCTGCCCGACGTGGTCGGCCATCGCGGCGACGAACCCCGGATGGTCCCCGAAGTGCCGCATCTTGACCAGCTCGGGACCGCCCTTGACGGAGATCCTGGCGATGTCCTCGTAGTACTGGCGGCAGCTGGAATAGCCGGCGAACGCCGAGGTGGCGAACACCGCCGCCTTGCGGATCCCGTCGGCCATCATCCGCTGGACGGTGTCTTCGCCGAACGGCTCCCAGTTGCGGTTGCCCCAGTAGACGGGCACATCGACCACCGGACGCAGCGCTTCGATGAGCGCGCGGTTCTGGCCGTTGATCGGGCTGACGCCGCCGAAACCCTGGTAGTGCTCGGCCACCTCCAGCAGCCGCTCCTGCGGCACGCCTCGGCCCCGCACCACGTTCTCCAGAAACGGCAACACGTCCTCAGGCCCCTCGGGCCCACCGAACGACAGCACCAGCAGAGCGTCGTATTTCCCCACGAGACAACCCTATTCCGGTGAGGGAGCGCCTCCGCCTGCAGGAGGAGCGTCGGCCGAGCCGGTCTCACAGAGCGAGGCAATAAGCAGGTACGTTTTGTTGAGTGAGCGCATTCAACGACATTCGTGACTATGTTGCCATCCCCCGGGTTCTCTCGCTGAAGCTCTCGCCCGACGGCTCCCGGCTGATCTCCGCGGTCCAGTCCCTCAACCCCGACGGCAAGTCGTACGGCACCGCGCTCTGGGCCATTCCGATCGACGGCGAGCCGTACCGGCTGACCCGCTCGGCCAAGGGTGAGAGCGCGGCGGAGTTCACCGACGCGGGCGACGTGCTGTTCACCTCGGCCCGCCCCGACCCGACGGTCAAGGACGCCACCGACGAGGTGCCCTCGCTGTGGCTGCTGCCCCGCTCGGGCGGCGAGGCCCGGCAGGTGGCCGCCCGTCCCGGCGGCGTCGGCGCCTTTCGTACGGCCGGTGACGTGGTGGTGTTCGCCGCCGACGTGCTCACCGGCGAGGAGGCGGCCGAGGAGGAGCGCCGCAAGGCGCGCAAGGACGCCGGCATCAGCGCGATCCTGCACGAGAGCTACCCGGTCCGCTACTGGGACCACGACCTCGGCCCCGGCCACACCCGGCTGTTCGCCGCGAGGCTCGGCGCTGACCGGCTGGAGGACGTACGCGACCTGACCCCCGACCCGGGCGAGGCGCTGCGCGACGTCACCTTCGCGCTCACGCCTGACGGCGCCACCGTGATCGCGACCTGGCGTACCATCCTCCCGGACGCCGAGCTGCGGGTGGACCTGGTCGCCATCGACGTGGCCACCGGTGAGCGGCGCACGCTGTTCACCGAGGAGGGCCACGACTTCTACGGCCCGATCGCGGTCTCGCCGGACGGCACCCGCGTCGCCTGCGCGCGCGAGCGCCTGGCCGAGCTCGACGTCTCCGTCCGCATCGACCTGTGGATCGGCGACCTGGCCACCGGCGCCGGGCGTACCTACGCACCCGACCTGTTCCCTGCGGACGTCGAGTGGGCGCCCGACTCGTCGGCCGTCTACCTCGCGGCCGACCACCGGGGCCGCCGGCCGATCTTCCGCGTGCCGCTGGACGGGGAGGTCGCCCGGCTGACCCAGGACGACGCCGCCTACCTCGGGCTCAACGCATCGGCCGACGGCCGGTTCGTCTACGCGCTGCACAGCGGTGTCGACCGCACCCACGGCCCGGCCAGGATCGACACCGCCACCGGCGAGATCACCGACCTGCCCTCGCCCGCCTCGCGCCCCGAGCTGCCCGGCACGCTGACCGAGGTCTCCGCGACGGCCGACGACGGCACCACGATCCGCGGCTGGCTCACGCTGCCCGAGGGCGCCTCGGCCGACGACCCGGCGCCGATCCTGCTCTGGATCCACGGCGGTCCCGTCGCCTCGTGGAACGACTGGCAGTGGCGCTGGAACCCCTGGATCATGGTCCAGCACGGCTACGCCGTCCTGCTGCCGGACCCGTGCCTGTCCACCGGCTACGGTCAGGAGATGATCGATCGCGGGTGGGGCAACTGGGGTCCGCGTACCCTCGCCGATCTCGACGCGATCGTGGACGTGGTCGTGGCCAGGGACGACATCGACGGCGAGCGGATCGGCGCGATGGGCGGCTCCTACGGCGGCTACATGGCCAACTGGATCGCCGGCCACAGCGACCGCTACAAGGCCATCGTCACCCACGCCGCCCTGTGGAACCTCGAACAGTTCGGCGGCACCACCGACGCGGCCCAGTACTGGCAGCGCGAGATGGGCGAGCCCGGCTCCGAGCGCTACGCCAAGCTCTCCCCGCACCACGGGCTCGACAGCATCACCACGCCGATGCTCGTCATCCACGGCGACAAGGACTACCGGGTGCCGATCGGCGAGGCGCTGCGCCTGTGGTGGGATCTGCAGCGCCGCAACGTCGAGTCGAAGTTCCTGTACTTCCCGGACGAGAACCACTGGATACTCAAGCCCGGCAACGCCGTCGCCTGGTACGAGACCGTGCTGGCCTTCCTCGGCCAGCACGTCCTCGGCCAGGAGTGGAAGCGCCCGGACTCGGTGGCGTGATGACTGATCCGCGGAGCCTGCTCGAACTGGCCGAGGACATCGCGCGCGAGGCGGGAGACATGCTGCTCGCCAAGCGGCCCACGATGTCGGAGGTCGTCGAGACCAAGTCCAGCCCCACCGACGTGGTCACCGCCCTGGACACGGCGTCGGAGCGGCTCATCCGCGCCCGCGTCCTGGAGGCCAGGCCCGGCGACAGCGTCCTGGGGGAGGAGGGCGGCGAGGCCGCCGGTGACTCCGGCGTGCGCTGGATCGTCGATCCCATCGACGGCACGGTCAACTTCCTGTACGGCCTGCCCGAGTGGGCGGTGTCGATCGCCGTCGAGGTGGGCGGCGATATCGTCGCGGGGGTGGTGAACGTGGTGCCGCGCGGCGAGGTGTTCACCGCGGCGCGCGGCGGGGGCGCCTGGCTCGGCGGCGAGCGGCTGCGCTGCAACACCGGCGTGCCGCTGTCGCAGGCGCTGGTCGCGACCGGCTTCGGCTACCTGCGCGAACGCCGGGCCGTGCAGGCTCAGGTGCTGGCGTCGGTGCTGCCGCGAGTACGTGACATCAGGCGTGGCGGCTCGTGCGCCGTCGACCTCTGCTCGGTGGCCTCGGGCCGGGTGGACGCCTACTACGAGCGGGGCACCAACTACTGGGACTTCGCCGCGGCCGGGCTGATCGCGACCGAGGCGGGGGCCAGGCTCGGCGGGCTGAACGGCAGGCCGCACAGCAACGACTTCGTGCTCTGCGCGGCGCCGGGGCTGTTCGACGAGCTGCACGACCTGCTCGTACCGCTGGATCCCCAGCGCGACGCCTGACGGCGCGTGGATCCACGACACGGCGATCCCCAACCCGGCGCGAAAACGGCCGGAGCCCTTGTCTAGGGGCTCCGGCCGTCTCGTCACACGAGGTGCCGATCAATGAGGCAATGGGACGCCGTTGTCATCCGCTATGCGGCGTAGGTCCTCGATCTCGGCGGTGAGGGTGTCGGCGAGGTAGTCGTCGCCGGTGCACCGGGCCTCCCGAAGGCCCTTGTAAGCCTGGTCGAGGCGGCTTTCGATCGTGGTCGTGAACTCGCCCATCTCACCTACTCTCTTCAGGGGTTGCGGGGCGAAGAGCGCCCACCGCGCGCGTGTGGAACCCAAATAAGACACACGGCGATGGATGTCCAGCATCCATACCCCGGTCTACCGCTTACCGAAACATCAACTACCGCCGGTTGAATCTGGTGGTTTGCTCTCGCGGTCCCGTCTGGGTGAGGGGAGGCCGGTAGCGTGTGGCTGGTTGATGGCAGCCCAGTCCGCTATGCCGCGTGTGGCGATGTTGCGGGCTGCGATGTGGTCGGCGTGTCCAGCGAGGCCACACCTTTTGCAGACGAACCGGCCCCGCGCCGGCCGATTCGCCCTGGACACCCACCCGCAGTCCGGGCAGGCCTGCGAGGTTTAGGCGGGGTCGACCAGGATGAAGGCGACTCCGGCTCGGGCGGCCTTGTAGCGGGTGAAGGTGATCTGCCTGTCACAGCGTCCTCACTCACCGCACACATTACCGAACGTGACCGAGCCTTTCCATACTGTTTTCGAAAGGAGGGGTGGCGCTGCTCCCGGCCTCGAAGGACCGGGTCCCCCGCGCCACCATTCAGATGAATGACTGTGCCTTGCGGCACACATGCTCTGACATGCCTTACCGTGCGCTTATCGCAGGTGTGGGCAGAATGAAGCAGCGGATCCGGAGAGAGGTGCCAGTCGTGCGAGTGCTGGTTGTAGAGGACGAGCGGGTGCTCGCCGATGCGATCGCGACCGGTCTGCGGCGCGAGGCCATGGCGGTGGACGTGGCCTATGACGGGGGCGGCGCGTTGGAGCGCACCTCCTACATCGACTACGACGTGATCGTCCTGGACCGCGACCTGCCGGTCGTGCACGGGGACGAGGTCTGCCGCCGCCTGGTGGAGCAGCGTACGTCCTCGCGCATCCTGATGCTGACCGCGTCCGGCGACGTCGACGACAAGGTGGAGGGGCTCGGCCTGGGGGCCGACGACTACCTGGCCAAGCCGTTCGTCTTCGTCGAACTGGTCGCCCGGGTGCGGGCGCTCGGCCGCCGGTCGGCGCCGGCCCTGCCGCCCGTCCTGGAGCGGGGCGGGATCCGGCTGGACCCGGGCAAGCGGCTGGTCGAGCGTGAGGGTAAGGAGGTCATCCTCACCAAGAAGGAGTTCGCGGTCCTGGAAGAGCTGATGCGGGCGGAGGGCGCCGTCGTCAGCCAGGAGGACCTGCTGGACAAGGCGTGGGACGAGAACATCGACCCGTTCACCAACGTGGTGCGGGTGACGATGATGACCCTGCGCAAGAAGCTGGGGGATCCGCAGGTGATCGAGACGGTGCCCGGAGTGGGATACAAGTTGTGACTCAACGGCCGGAGCGCGAGGCGATGCCGACGCATCCGATGATCAGCCCGCACTCGGAGCGGGCCGTGGCGCGGGCGGATCAGGCGCCGCCGCCGAGCGGGCCGCCCGTCTGGGACGGCCCGCCTCCACCGTCGTACGCCCGGCCGCAGCGGACCCCGATGGAGCGGGTCAAGGAGCTGCCGGGCAGGGTGAGCATCCGGTGGCGGCTCACCATGGCCTACAGCGTGCTGTTCTTCGTGGCGGCGGTGGTGCTGGTCTTCTCGATCTACGCCATCGTCGGCACGGCGATCACCAGCGCGTGGCCGGAGCTCAGGACGGACAACGTCGACCCGACCATCGCGCGAATCATGATCGCGACGTGGTACTCGGCCAAGAACGAGACCGTCACCAGCGCCCGCGACGCGCTGCTGCAGAGCTCCTTCATGGCCCTGGCGGGTGTCGGCATCTTCGCGGTGATGCTCGGCTACTTCGTCGCCGACCGGGCGATGCGCCCCGTGAGCCAGATGACGGCCACTGCCAAGAAACTCTCCGAGAGCACCCTGGCCCATCAGCGCATCGATCTGGAGGGCCCGGACGACGAGCTGAAGGAGCTGGCCGACACCTTCGACGCCATGCTCACCCGGCTCAACATCGCCTTCGACACCCAGCGAAGGTTCGTCGCCAACGCCTCGCACGAATTGCGCACACCGCTCACCATCAACCGGACGGTCCTGGAGATCGCCCTGTCCGATCCCGAGGCGTCACAGGACCTCAAGGCGCTCGGCCGTACCCTGCTCGAAGTCAACGCGCGCAACGAGAAGCTCATCGAGGGACTGCTGCTGCTCGCCAGGAGCGAACGCGAGCTGGCGGTACGCAAGCCGCTGGACGTCAAGGACGTCGCCCAGACGGCCGTTGAGCAGGTGACTCCATTCGCCGAAGATAACGGCGTAACCATCACCACCGAACTGGTCAGCGCGCCTACCATAGGCGATCCGGTGCTCTTGGAGCGGTCCGTCAGCAACCTGCTCGAGAACGCCGTCAAGTACAACATTCCGGAAAACGGAAAAGTATGGATCCGAACGGGAATGGTAGACGGTGCGCTGGTTGTTCAGGTGGCCAACACAGGGCAGCATGTCCCTGCGTACGAGGTGAACAGCCTGTTCGAGCCCTTCCGGAGGCTCCACGCGGATCGTGTGGATTCGGCGAAGGGATCTGGTCTTGGGCTGTCCATCGTTCGTGCTGTTGTGCAGGCGCACGGCGGAAATGTGACCGCCGTGCCGCGGGAGGGCGGAGGACTTGTGGTGACCATTCGGCTGCCGAGCCGCTGATCCGGCGTGTTGCACCACGGCGGGCGTCTCGTTCTCGCCGCACATGTGGTTGGATGTGCCGTCGAACACGGTGGGGCATGCCGCCAAGGCTGTGGGTTTCGCCATATTTGGCTAACCATTGCCGACGGCAGCGGGTCCTGACGTGTTGGGAGGTTCATGGTTCCTTCCTGCTGGGTACCGATGCAAAAATTCCCCCGGCAGAACGGGCACAAGATGAGGCTCCCGGGCGTTAGAAGACGCGCGATGAGCGCGAAGACGTATAGATGAGGGGGATGGAGCAAGCACGATGGCTACCGATTACGACAGCCCGCGCAAGACGGACGACGACCTGGGGGAAGACAGCCTCCAGGAGCTCCAGGCGCGGCGCACCGACAAGTCGTCGGGCAGTATCGACATCGATGAGACCGATCTGGCCGAGTCGCTCGAACTACCCGGTGCCGACCTGTCGAACGAAGAGCTCAGCCTGCGCGTGATCCCGCGCCAGGCGGACGAGTTCACCTGCTCGCGTTGCTTCCTCGTGCACCACCGCAGCCAGCTGGCCTCCGAGAAGAACGGCCAGCAGGTGTGCCGGGAGTGCGCCGCCTGACGAAGGAGGAGGCTCCGCGTGGCCGCACCTGAGAAGGACAGGCAACCAGGCGACGAGATCGCCGACCCCGATAAAGAGGTCGGCGAGCTCGTAGGTCGGCTCGCCGACTCCGGTGAGCTGGAGCCGGCCGAGCGGCGACGGCTGCTCGGCCGTCTAGCCCGCGCTCTGGCCTCCGGCGCGCGCAAGACGCGTGAGACCGGAGTGGGGCGTGGACGCTGGCTGGCGGATGTGTTCATGAACATCGCGCCCCGCATCCCCATCAGAGACCTGCACACCCTCTCCGAGCACCACCACGGCCTGACCGGCGAGCAGCTCGCCGACGACCTGGTGCGCACCGCCCAGAAGGCGACCATGACGGTCGGCGCCATCGGCGGAGCGCTCGCCGCGGCCGAGTTCGCGGCCCCACCCCTCCTTCTCTCCGCTCCGGCCCAGCTCGTCGCCGAGACCATCGTGGTGGCCGCCATCGAGGTCAAGCTGCTGGCCGAGCTTCACGAGGTCTATGGCGTACGCGTCTCGGGCACCGGCACGCAGCGTGCGGCCGTCTTCGCCGCGGCCTGGGCCAAGCAGCGTGGCGTCGACCCCCTCGCGCCCGCCTCCGTCACCCTCGCGCTCGGCGCGGCCACCAAGACCGCCCTGCGCAACCGCCTCATGCGTACCCTCGGGCGCCACCTGACCACGCTGGGCCCGTTCCTGACCGGCGCGGTCGCCGGTGGAGCGCTCAACCGGATGGCGACCAAGAAGGTGGGTGAGGCCATCCGCGACGACCTGCGCGGCAAGCTGCCGCCCGGCAGCCGCTCGCCGGAGATCCGGCCTTAGGACGCCCGCTTGGGCGCGACGGCTCTGGCACGACCGCTTCGGGACGCCCGCATGGGGACGACCTCCGCCGGCCTAATGATCCCGCTTGTCGATGACTCGCCGGAGTTTGCCCACTGAGCGCTCCAGCGTCTCCGGGTCCACCACCTCGACCTCGACCTGGACGCCGATCGTGTCCTTGACGACCCTGCGCAGCGTCTGCCCTGCCTCTGCGCGGGCCTCTGTGCCCTCCTCCAGGCCCGGTCGCGCCTCGACCCTGACCGTCATCACGTCGAGCCGCTCCGGTCGGGTGAGCCGTACCTGGAAGTGCGGGGACAGCCCCGGTACGCGCAGCACGATCTCCTCGATCTGGGTGGGGAAGACGTTCACCCCGCGCAGGATGATCATGTCGTCGGTACGGCCCGTCACCTTCTCCATCCGCCGGAACGCCGGCCGGGCGGTGCCGGGCAGCAGCTTGGTCAGGTCGCGGGTCCGGTAGCGGATGATCGGCAGCGCCTCCTTGGTGAGGCTGGTGAAGACCAGCTCGCCCGACTCGGCGGGGGCCCCGGTGAACGGGTCGACGGTCTCGGGGTAGAAGTGGTCCTCCCAGACGTGCAGGCCATCCTTCGACTCCACGCACTCGTTGGCCACGCCCGGCCCCATCACCTCAGACAGGCCGTAGATGTCGACGGCGTCCAGGTCGAAGCGGTCCTCGATCTCCGCGCGCATCTCCTCGGTCCAGGGCTCGGCGCCGAAGACGCCGACGCGCAGCGAGCACGCGCGGGCGTCCAGGCCCTGCCGGTCGAACTCGTCGAGCAGCGCCAGCATGTACGACGGCGTGACCATGATGACGTCCGGCCGGAAGTCGGTGATCAGCTGTACCTGGCGGGGCGTCATGCCACCGGAGACCGGTACCACCGTGCAGCCCAGCCGCTCGGCGCCGTAGTGGGCGCCCAGGCCGCCGGTGAACAGGCCGTAGCCGTACGAGATGTGCACGATGTCGCCCGGTCGCCCGCCCGAGGCGCGGATCGAGCGGGCCATGACCCCGGCCCAGACGTCGAGGTCGTTCTTGGTGTAGCCGACCACCGTGGGCTGCCCGGTGGTGCCGCTGGAGGCGTGCACCCGGGCCACCCGCTCCCGTGGCACGGCGAACATGCCGAAGGGGTAGCAGTCGCGCAGGTCCTGCTTCGTGGTGAAGGGGAACTTCACCAGGTCGCCGAGCTCCTTGCAGTCGGCGGGGTGAACACCGTGCTCATCAAACTTTTGCCGATATTTCGGGACATTTTGGTAGGCGTGGTGGAGTGTCCATTGGAGGCGCTCCAGCTGGAGCGCCATGAGCTCGTCGCGCGAAGCCCGCTCGATCGGGTCGAGGTCGCCGGGTTGAGGGGCGGCGCCGAGTCTCATCTCATCTCCTTGCTGCGGCCACGGAACTCCGCGACCACCTCGCCGTCGGCCTTCTTCACCGTGATGTCGTAGATGCCGCTGCGGCCGTAGCGGGTACGTTCGGCGGCCTCGGCCGTCAGCACGTCACCCATCCGGGCCGGCGCCACAAAGGTGATCTCCGCCCCCGCCGCGACCGTCACGGGGCCATGGCTGTTGCACGCGCAGGCGAAGGCGGTGTCGGCCAGCAGGAAGACGTAGCCGCCGTGGCACAGCGCGTGCCCGTTGATCATCCGCTCGGTGACCTCCATCCGGCACACCGCCCGCCCGGCCCCCAGCTCCGTCAGCTCGATACCCAGGGCCGCGGAGGCGGTGTCGGCGTCCATCATGCGCCGCGCGCTCTCCAAGGCAGGTCTCCCTCGCTCAACTGACCGACTGTTCGGTAAATACTCCACCGCCCACCCTGATCTCTGTCAAGAGACGCCCGAAGCCCTCCGACACCCACGACCTTCTCGTCCCCGGAGGGGTGTCCCTCCCAAGGGTCCCCAGCCGCCACGGACCGTCTCTTTTCCCTCCCCCGAAGGGGGTTTCTCTCCAAGGGGCCTCAGCCACCGCCGACCGTCACACGGATCGAGACGGTCGGGTGACGAACCCACTCAGTGACCGCCGCACTAGGAGATATGTGCGATTCGCGTTTGTTTGTGCAGGTCCTGGGCAAGGTCACTACGGCGCCGCTCGCCGTGCGTGAGTTCGCGGCATTGGACCGCTCCCAAGTCCTGGTAAAGACCCTGGGCGCGGAAGCGGGGCGAGGTCTGGATCGTCAGGCCGGCCGCCCATGTCGCCGCGATCATCTCCCAGGCGGAGCCCCGAGCGGGTGGCCGCCACCATGTGCCGTGTCCCGCGGCACATGAAGGATGGACTCTAGGAGGACCTGGGTGAGTGGCCGTAACTCGTTTATGATCGTCGCCAACCGGTTGCCGGTGGATCGAACGGTCGAGCCGGACGGGACGGCCTCATGGCGCAGGAGCCCGGGCGGGCTCGTCACCGCCATCGCTCCCGTCATGCAGCGCCGGCACGGCGCTTGGCTGGGCTGGCACGGCGCCGCCGACGAGCGCTTGGAGCCTTTCGACCAGGACGGCATGAGCCTGGTCCCGGTGCCGCTGTCGGCTCGCGAGGTGGAGCTCTACTACGAGGGTTTCTCCAACGCCACGCTCTGGCCGCTCTATCACGACGTGGTGGCGCCGCCGGTCTTCGATCGGGGCATGTGGGACGCCTACACCACCGTCAACCAGCGCTTCGCCGAGGCCGCGGCCGAGGTGGCGGAGGAGGGGGCGGTCGTCTGGGTGCAGGACTACCAGCTCCAGCTCGTCCCGGCCATGCTGCGCAGGCTCCGGCCGGACCTGCGCATCGGCTTCTTCCTGCACATCCCGTTCCCGCCGGTCGAGCTGTTCTGGCGGCTGCCGTGGCGCAAGGAGCTGGTCGAAGGGCTGCTCGGGGCCGATCTGGTGGGCTTCCAGCTGCCCGGTGGCGCCGCCAACTTCCGGCGGCTGTGCCGCAGGCTGCTCGGCCTGCCGTACAAGGGGAACGAGATCTTCCTCGACGACCGGATCGTGACCACGCAGGCGTTCCCCATCTCGGTGGACTTCGCCGAGCTCGACACGATGGTGCGCCAAGAGCACATCATGACCCGCGCCAAGGAGATCAGGGCGGAGCTCGGCGATCCTGAGCACGTGCTGCTCGGGGTGGACCGGCTGGACTACACCAAGGGCATCGGGCTGCGGCTGGAGGCGTTCGGCGAGCTGCTGAAGGAGGGGCGGCTGCAGCCCAACGAGGCGGTGTTCGTGCAGATCGCCACGCCCAGCCGGGAGCGGGTCGAAGAATACCGGCGGCTGCGCGACGACATCGAGCTGCAGGTCGGCCGGATCAACGGCGAGCACGCGATGCTCGGCCTGCAGCCGATCCAGTATTTCCACCAGTCGTACGGCCGCGAGGAGCTGGCCGCGCTCTATCTGGCCAGCGACGTCATGGTGGTCACGCCGCTGCGTGACGGGATGAATCTGGTCGCCAAGGAGTACGTCTCCTGCCACCACGATCTGCGGGGGGCGCTCGTCCTCAGTGAGTTCGCGGGGGCGGCCGACGAGCTGCGGCAGTCGTACCTGGTCAATCCGTACGACGTCGAGGACGTCAAGCGTCAGATGATGACGGCGATGCGGGCCACGCCGCACGAGCTGTCCCGGCGGATGCGTACGATGCGCCGCCGGGTAGCCACCTACGACGTGGACCGCTGGGCAGGAGAGTTCCTCAATGCCCTTGAGACACCTGCTTTACCGTCTTCCACGCCTCATACCGCTTCTTGGCGGTCCGGTTGACCACGATCTGCGCCACGGACATCCCGACGCCCATCACCACGGCGTAGCCGATGGCCTCGCCCATGCTGACCTCGGGTGAGTCGGTGTCGATCGGCGGCTCCTTGCCGGTGGTCTTCACCCAGACGAACCCGAGGATCTTGCGTGCCGCCCAAGCGGTGGCCAATCCGACCAGTCCCCCGATGACCCGCCAGGCGAGGTCAGGCTTGTCGTCTGCCATCCGAACGTCTCCTTCCGCTATGTAACGAACCCTAGTCTGTAACGCTTCCTGGGCCGGTGAAGCCGTACCATAAGGAGGCATGAATCAGCAGCGACTACGCCATGCAGCCATGCCGGAGAAACCGACTCTCGACGGCTTGGAGAAGGTATGGGTAGAGCGCTGGGAAGATGACGCCATCTACCGGTTCGACAGGTCCAAGCCGTGGGAGCAGATCTACTCGATCGACACCCCGCCTCCGACCGTCTCCGGTTCCCTTCACGTGGGTCACGTCTTCTCCTATACGCACACCGACACCATCGCCCGTTTCCAGCGGATGCGCGGCCGCGAGGTCTTCTACCCCATGGGTTGGGACGACAACGGCCTGCCCACCGAGCGGCGGGTGCAGAACCACTTCGGCGTCCGCTGTGACCCTTCGGTGCCCTATGACCCGGACTTCACACCTCCGGCCAAGCCCGATCCCAAGCGGCAGGTCTCCGTCTCGCGCGGCAACTTCATCGAGCTTTGCGAGCGGCTGACCCTCGAGGACGAGAAGGCGTTCGAGGAGCTGTGGCGGCGGCTGGGGCTGTCCGTCGACTGGTCGCTGACGTACGCGACCATCGACGGCGGTGCGCGGGCCGCCTCGCAGCGGGCCTTCCTGCGCACCCTGGCGCGCGGCGAGGCCTACATGGCCGAGGCGCCGACGCTGTGGGACGTCTCCTTCCGCACCGCCGTCGCCCAGGCGGAGCTCGAGGACCGCGAGTGGCCGGGGGCCTTCCACCGGGTCTCCTTCTACGGCGAGAAGGGGCCGGTCTGGATCGAGACGACCCGGCCCGAGCTGCTGCCCGCCTGCGTCGCCCTGGTGGCGCACCCCGACGACGAGCGGTACAAGCCGCTGTTCGGCACCTCGGTGCTGACGCCGCTGTTCGGGGCCGAGGTGCCGGTGCTGGCCCACCACCTGGCCGAGCCCGACAAGGGCTCCGGCATCGCGATGGTCTGTACGTTCGGCGACCTCACCGACGTCACCTGGTGGCGCGAGCTGGCGCTGGAGACCAGGCCGATCATCGGCAAGGACGGCCGCCTGCTGCCCGAGCCGCCCGAGGGCGTGGAGCAGGAGCCGTACAAAGAGCTGGCCGGCAAGACCGTCCACAGCGCGCGCGAGCGCGTCGTGGAGCTGCTGCGCGAGTCCGGCGACTTGGACGGCGATCCGCGCGCCACGAAGCGGATGGTGAAGTTCTACGAGAAGGGCGAGCGCCCGCTGGAGATCGTCACCACCCGTCAGTGGTACATCCGCAACGGCGGGCGCGACTCCCAGCTGCGCGAGCAGCTCCTGGCCAGGGGCGCCGAGCTGCGCTGGCACCCGCCGCACATGAAGGTCCGCTACGACAACTGGGTGCGGGGGCTGGCCGGCGACTGGCTGATCTCCCGGCAGCGCTTCTTCGGCGTGCCGATCCCCGTCTGGTACCCGCTGGACGCCTCGGGCGAGCCCGACTACTCCCGCCCGCTGGTGCCGTCGGAGGACCTGCTGCCGATCGACCCCTCCTCGCAGGTGCCCGACGGCTACACCGAGGACCAGCGGGGCGTGCCGGGCGGCTTCATGGGCGATCCGGACATCATGGACACCTGGGCGACCTCGTCCCTCACGCCGGAGATCGCCGGCGGCTGGGAGCGCGATCCCGATCTGTTCGCCCGGGTCTTCCCGATGGACCTGCGGCCGCAGGCGCACGAGATCATCCGCACCTGGCTGTTCTCCACCGTGGTCAGGGCGCATCAGGAGTTCGGCACGCTGCCGTGGCGTGACGTGGTCATCGCGGGCTGGATCCTCGACCCCGACCGCAAGAAGATGTCCAAGTCCAAGGGCAACGTCACGACGCCGCTCGGGCTGCTGGAGGAGTACGGCTCCGACGCGGTCCGCTACTGGGCGGCCAGCGGGCGGCCGGGCACCGACACGGCGTTCGACACCGGGCAGATCAAGGTCGGCCGGCGGCTGGCCATCAAGATCCTCAACGCGTCGAAGTTCGTGCTCGGCTTCCCGGAGTCCGAGGCGGCGGTCACCGAGCCGCTCGACCTGTCGATGCTCGCCCAGCTCTCAGAGGTGGTCGAGGAGGCCACCCAGGCGTTCGAGGGCTACGACTACACCCGGGCGATGGAAGCCGCTGAGCGCTTCTTCTGGGCGTTCTGCGACGACTACCTGGAGCTGGTCAAGGCCAGGGCCTATGAGAGCGGCCCGGCGGCCGCCTCGGCGCACGCGGCGCTGCGCCAGGCGCTCGACGTGCTGCTGCGGCTCTTCGCGCCGTTCCTGCCGTTCGTCACGGAAGAGGTCTGGTCCTGGTGGCGGCCGGGCTCCGTGCACCGCGCGGCCTGGCCGTCGATCCCGGCGGGCACGAGCGACCCGGCGGGCGCGGGTGACCCGGCGGTGCTCGCCGTGGCCTCCGACGTGCTCGGGCGCATCCGCAAGGCCAAGTCGGCCGCCAAGCTGTCGATGCGCGCCGAGGTCTCCCGCCTCACCGTGTCGGGCCCCGAGATCGCCCTGGTACGGCTGGCGCAGGACGACCTGTGCGGCGCGGGCAACGTCGAGGAGTTCGTCCTCGACGAGGGTCCCGAATTCGCCGTCGAGGTGACGCTGGAGGAGCAGTAGCCGCTAGTAGTCGCACACCCCCGAGGGGAAGATCGCCTCAAGGCGGCCCTGCTCCTCGGGGGACGGGCGCCACGAGCCGTACAGACCGCGCGCGATGGCCCTGGACACCGGCTGCAGGCGGCACTTGTAGACGCCGCCCTCCAGCGGACCGCCCGCCACCACGCGGGAGGTGGAGTAGAGCGGGAAGCGCGCGGTGCAGGCACCGGCGGCGCGCTGGTCCAGGATGCCGTCCCACACGTGCGGACCCGCGGCGATCTGCGCCCCGGAGCTGGTGAAGCAGCGGTCCACGGCCGCTGGGGGCTTGTTGCCCGCCACCCCGCGCCACGGGCGCGAGCGGATGTTGGCCATCCACTGGTCCATCACCTGCAGCGCCTCGGGCGTCTGGTCGAAGGCCGGCCCGTCGGGGCGGGCGTCGGTGAACCAGATGACCTGGTTGCCGGCGTTGCCGTCGTAGTTCAGCATCCGCTGCCGCGAGACGAACGACTGGTGCGAGTCGTGCATGTCGAGCTGGTCCTCGAGATAGTGGCGCCAGTCGATGATCGGGATGGCGATGTCGCCCCTGAACACCAGCCCGCTACGCTCCACGTTCTTGATCGCGATCGGGTCGCCGGTACGCCGTGGGGCCGGGTCGCCGGTGCGCATGTTGCGCGAGCTCCACGGGTCGAACTGGGCGGGGTCCTGGCAGAGGGAGGAGGTGAACGGGCAGCCCTCGCGCACCATGTCCTTCGACTCCTTCCAGGAGCCGGCGCGCGCGTTGACGTCGAGGAACTCCGCGGGCGTGATCACGCCCTTCACCAGCGCGCCCAGGCCGTACTGGACGCCGACGTTGTCCCAGGTGGAGCGGGCGTAGCCGTCGGGGGCCACGCCGTAGATCTCGCGCAGGTCGTCCCAGTGCGTCCACTGGATCGTGTCCTTGACGCCGGGCGGGTCCATCTTGGCCCACTCCGGATCTTTGTTGGAGGTCCACAGGGGGTTCATGGTCAGCGGGGTCAGCCCGCGCCAGCCCTTGACGCACTCGTCGGAGCCCGGCTTGCCGGTGTAGGGGTTGTCGACGGTGTCGCTGGCGTTCATCCCGATCAGCGCGGTCCGCGCGTCCCAGGAGGCCCAGCGCGGGTTGTGGTCCATGTAGCGTTCGAGCAGTTCGCAGTCGCCGACGTGGATGGTCTGGGTGACCATGTCGGGATAGGAATACTGCGGGATCGCCGCGTCGATCACCGCGGTGCCGTAGTTCTGGCCGTAGAGGTACTGCTGGAGGGCGCCGCCCGAGGCGCCCACGCCGACGGTGTAGAGCGGCGCCCCGTACTTCTCGATGAAGCGCTCCTTCACCATCAGCGCGGTCTCGCCGCCGAGGATGAGGTTGTAGTGCGTGGAGGTGCGGGTGCCCGAGGAGTACAGGATCGCGTAGCCCTTGCCCAGCCCGTACGCGTCGAGCGCGCTGCCGCCGATCGTGCCCTGGTCATGACCGATCCCCACACCCCCGTCGAAGCGGTAGATCGCCCGGCCGTTGTAGCCGTCCTCCAGCATCGCGATGGAGTAGAGGAAACGGTTGATCACGCCGCGCTCGCGGCGCACCACGAAGTCCACAGTCCGGCCGTCGAGCGTGGTGGTGGTCGACATGTCCGCGGGGCGCGCGGCGGGCATCGTCTTGAACGCGCCGTCCGTCGCGCGGTAGAGCCGCTCCGTCAGCACCGGCGCGAAGCAGTCCCTGCTCCAGCCGCCCGTGGTGCGCATGCCCTGGCCGTCCTGGTTGTCCGCGACGGGCGGGCCGAGCCCGCTCCGCTCGGTCTTGCACAGGAAGGGGTACTGGTGCGGCCCCGAGAAGATCGGTCCCGAGATCGGGTGGTTGCGTAATTTCAGGGTTTCTTTGAACGGCCCCGCCAGCGCCTTGATCGTGTTGTCGCCGTCGATCAACCCGGTCACCAGGCCGCTGAACGACTGGCCGCCGGGATCCGGTTTGAAGGACGCGGTGACGTCCTCGCCATTGCGCAGCACCTTGAGCCGCATGCCCTGGCTCACTCGTACCCTGACCAACGCGTCCCCGCCACTCACCTGGTCGGCGCGGCTCGACAGCACGTCGAGCGCGGGTTCGCCGCGCGAGGCCAGGGCGGGCACCGGGGCCGCCACGAGACACGCGATCACCGCGGTGATCGCGCTCACCTTAACCAACGCGACGGTCCTCATGTGCATGACGGTGACATGTGATCATGCCGTTGCCCAGACCCGATCTTTTATCCATGCGCACATATGTCCGTGACGTGCCAGTCTTGAACACGTGCTGACCGACCGCCCAAGCAAGCTCGTGCCACCCGTGCTGGCCAAGATGGCGGCATGGTGCCTGTGCCTGATCCTCGTCGGCGTGGTCGTCTACTTCTTCGTCCAGGGCATCGCGCGGCTCAGCTTCGTGGCCCTGCCGGTCGCCATCGCCCTGCTGCTGACCGCTCTGCTGTTCCCGCTCACCAGGAACCTGCGCGAGGCGGGCATGCGCCCCATCTACGCCACCTGGATCACCATGCTGGTGGCCCTCGCGGTGCTCGTCGGCACCGGCTGGCTGGTCGGCGCGCGGGCCACCGAGGAGTTCCCCAACCTGGTCCAGCAGGTCCAGTCCACCGCCCGCGACGTTCAGAACTGGCTGATCACCGGCCCGCTGCACCTCAAAGAGGCGCAGATCACCAGCTACGTCGACGAGATCGCGACGATGGTCAACGCCCAGCGCACGGCCATCACCAGTACGGTCCTGACCGCCGGCGCCGTCGCCTTCGAGGTACTCGCGTCTCTCGTGCTGCTGCTGTTCGTCTCGTTCTTCCTGCTCAAGGACGGCGACCGGATCTGGTCGTGGTTCCTGCGGGGGTTCGGCTCGATGGCGCCGCGCGTCGACCGGGCGGGGCGGGCCGCCTGGACCACGCTCTCCCACTATGTGCAGGGCACCGTCGCGGTCGCCGCCGTACACGGCGTGATCATGGGCATCGTGCTGGCCGGCATGGGAGTGCCCCTCTGGGCGCCGCTGGCGGTGCTGATCTTCTTCGCCAGCTTCATCCCGATCGTCGGCATCTTCTTCGCCGGTACGATCGCCACCCTGGTCACGCTGGGCGCCAAGGGGCCGCTCTACGCGTTGATCTTCGTCGGCATCCTGATCGTCGAGCAGCAGCTGGAGAACCACGTGCTCCAGCCGCTCATCGTCGGCCGGGCGCTCAACTTCCACCCGCTGGCCATCATCCTCGTGCTGTCCGTCGGCGGCATCCTGGCCGGCATCGCAGGAGCGGCGGTGGCCGTCCCCGTGGCGGCGGTGATCTACCGGGCGCTGCCCGAACTGTTCCACAAACCGCCCGCCCTGCCACCCGGGCCCACTCCGGCACCCGCCCCGCAGCCGTCTCCGCCGGCTTCGGGTTCTCCCGCCGAGGACGATAGTCCGCCTGGCAGCGAGTAACCTCATCACCCGTGACCACCTCGCCACGGGATCTCGGAGATCGGCGGCCGTCTCCCCGCTCTCACGAGGGCTCCCGGCGGCACGACACTCCACCCGCCCGCCCGGTGCGACGGGATCGCGGGCGGAAGGGCGTACCTTGAGGCTGAGGGGGCGCATCGCCGCCGAGCACCATGACCATGAGGTGAACCCTTGACCGACGTGCAGGTCCTCATCCAGCGACTCGACGACGGGCTGCCGGTGCCGTCCTACGCCCATCCGGGCGACGCGGGCGCCGATCTCTACGCGGCCGCGGACGTCGAGCTGCTGCCCGGAGAGCGGGCCATGGTCGGGACGGGCGTCGCGATCGCGCTGCCCGACGGCTACGCCGCGTTCGTGCACCCTCGCTCGGGCCTGGCCGCCAGGCACGGCGTCACGCTGGTCAACGCGCCAGGCACGGTCGACGCCGGCTATCGCGGCGAGATCCGGGTGACGGTGATCAACACCGACGCCAAGGAGCCCTTCCGCCTGAGCCGCGGTGACCGGGTGGCCCAGCTGGTCGTCCAGCGCGTCGAGCGGGCGGCCTTCACCGAGGTGGAGCAGCTGCCCGGCTCGGCCCGCGGCACCGGCGGTTTCGGATCAACAGGACGTTAACCAGGGAGAGTGAGCACAGTGTTCCGACGACGCCGTCGTGAGCAGCCGGATCAGGCGGCAGAGCAGCAGGCATCCGCCGCCCCAACGCGCGAGTCCGGCCCGTGGGACGCCGACGAGCCCCACCCCGAGACCGACAGGATCGACCTCGGCGGGCTGCTCCTGCCGCACAACCCGGACTTCGACCTGCGGCTGGCCTCGGTGGGAGACCAGAACGTCGGGGTCGTCGCGCTCTACGAGGAGAGTTCGCTCCAGCTCCAGGCGCTGGCCGCGTCCAAGAGCATGGGGCTCTGGGACGAGGTCAGGGCCAAGATCCGGGCCGGGGCCAAGGACCTCGTCGAGCAGGAGGGCCCCTACGGACCCGAGCTGATCGGCGAGATCGCCGGCGAGGGCAACACCACCCGCAAGGCCCGCTACATCGGCATCGACGGGCCGCGCTGGTTCGTACTGGCGATGATCAGTGGCCGCGCCGCGCTCGACGAGAACGTGGCGAACGTCTTCCTCGACTTCATCAAGGACGTCGTGGTCGTGCGGGGCACCGAGCCGATGGCCCGGGAAGAACCGATCACGCTGCGCCGACCCAACGAGCAGGGCGCCGAAACGGTCGACAGCCAGGGGCTCAACCCGTTCAAACGAGGTCCCGAGATCAGCGAGATTCGCTGACCGCCCACATCACGTAGGCTGAGTCATCATGAGTACGGCAGAGCCCCCCAAACGCGGGGGATTGCGCGGGTTCTTCAGTCGGCTGGCCTCCACCCAGTCCGAAATCGAAGCCCAGGAACTACGGGAAGACGTCGACGAGGTCGGCGCGACCCCGATCGTCTCGTGTGGCGGCCGCCGCCGCTTCTGCGTGGCCGGTACGCTACGTACCGTGACACTGCGACCCAGGGGCGGCGCGCCCGCCCTTGAGGCCGAGCTCTACGACGGGTCCGACGTCATCGACCTGGTGTGGCTCGGCCGCCGCAAGATCGCGGGCATCGAGCCCGGGCGCACCGTCAAGGCCGAAGGCCTGGTCAGCATGCAGGACGGGCGCAAGGTGATGTTCAATCCTCGATACGAGCTGCGCCCAGGGAGTTGATCAGGTGAGTGCTGAGGCGGAAGAGGTCGCCCACGACACCGTGGAAGCGGCGGTGCGAGCCCAGCTCGCCAAGGCGTTCGGGGGAGTGCGCGGAATCATCGAGGCGGCGGTGCCGACCATCGCGTTCACGCTGTCATGGATCATCAGCGAGGATCTGAAGACCTCGCTCATCGTCAGCATCTCGCTGGCGGTCCTGCTCCTGCTGGCCAGGATCGCGCAGCGGTCGACGCCGCAGTTCGTGATCAACAGCCTGATCGGCATCGCCATCGGCGCGTTCTTCGCCAGCCGCACCGGCGACGCGAAGGACTATTTCCTGCCCGGCATCCTGTGGAACGCCGGCTACTCGGTGGCGATGCTGCTGTCGATCGTCACCCGGTGGCCCGTGGTCGGGTTCCTGATCGGCTCGGTCACCGGTGACCCCACCGCCTGGCACAAGGATCCGGGCATCGTGAAGCTCTGCGTCAAGCTCACCTGGCTGCTGATGCTCCCGTGCGTGGTCAGGGTGGCCGTGCAGCTGCCCGTGTGGCTGCTGGGCGGCGGTGACGAGGCCGTGGCCGCCCTCGGCCTGGCGAAGATCGCGATGGGCTGGCCGCTCCAGGTGGCCGCGCTCGGCGCGATGCTGTGGCTGCTCGGCAAGGGGCGAACGCCGATCAAGTCGCCGGTCGCCCCCGCCTGACGTTTTTCAGTGTTGTGAGAGCAGGTGCGCCAGCTCCTGCTCCACCTCCTGGTTGGCGACGAAGAGGAGTTCGTCGCCTGCCTCGAGCGGGTCGTCGTTGGTCGGCACCAGCACTCGGCCCTCGCGCAGGATCGCGACCAGCGCCGAGTCATTGGGCCACGGCACCGAGCCGGCCCGCTGGCCCACCACGGGCGCGTCCTCGGCCAGGGTGAGCTCGACCAGGTTGGCCTGCCCCTGACGGAAGGTCATCAGGCGCACCAGGTCGCCGACGCTCACCGCCTCCTCGACCAGCGCGC
This sequence comes from Nonomuraea sp. NPDC050022, assembly GCF_044460705.1. NCBI lineage: Bacteria > Bacillati > Actinomycetota > Actinomycetes > Streptosporangiales > Streptosporangiaceae > Nonomuraea > Nonomuraea sp. NPDC050022. The sequence continues at coordinate 41,609 of NZ_JBITKE010000024.1, read as the reverse complement.
TCAGCAGGCGCGGCGTCGAGACCGCCACGTCGACGCCCCACGACTCGTTGAACAGCCACTCGTTGTTGGGGTGGTTGATCCTGGCCACCACGCGCGGCACGCCGTACTCGGTCTTGGCCAGCAGCGACACCACGAGGTTGACCTTGTCGTCCCCGGAGGAGGCGACGACGACGTGGCAGTTGTTGAGCCCCGCCTCATCGAGCGAGGCGATCTCGCAGGCGTCGGCCAGCAGCCACTCCGCCCGTGGCACGCTGTCGATCTTGATGGCCCTGGGGTCGATGTCGATCAGCAGGACCTCGTGGCCGTTCTCCAGCAGCTCGGCCGCGATGGACCGGCCCACGGCCCCCGCTCCGGCGATGGCGACGCGCATCAGTGGTCCTCTTCCGGTGCCGCCGCGAGCACCTTGTTGATCCGGTCCATGTCGCTCTCTGTGGCGATGACGTGCAGCACGTCGCCGTCCTGGATCACGGTGTCGTCGGCGATGACCAGGGCCTCGCCCATGCGGTTGAGGTAGGCGACGCGGACCCTGCCCCGCTCCTCCAGCTCGACGGCCCGGGTGCCGATCCAGCCGGTGTGCGCGGCGACCTCGGCCAGGACCACAGTGCCGGTGGGGTCGCGCCAGAGCGGCTCGGCGCCCTCGGGCAGGATGCGGCGCAGGATCTGGTCGGCGGTCCATCGCACGGTCGCCACCGTCGGGATGCCGAGGCGCTGGTAGACCTCGGCCCGCCGCGGGTCGTAGATGCGGGCCACCACATTGTCGACGCCGAACGTCTCGCGCGCCGCCCGCGCCGAGATGATGTTGGAGTTGTCGCCGCTGGAGACCGCCACGTACGCGGAAGCGGACTCGATGCCCGCCTCGGTGAGCACATCGCGGTCGAATCCGACACCGGTCACCCGGCGCCCCCGGAAACCGGCCCGCAGCCGGCGAAACGCCTGCGGATCCCGGTCGATGATCGCGACCGTATGGCCGTTGTCCTCGAGGATGTGAGCCAAGGTCGAACCGACCCGGCCACATCCCATGATCACTATATGCATACTCCCCCGCACTTCGCGGTCGGCCGGTTGCTCGACACCAGTATGGCGCGATAAGGGAGCGCAACGTCGGCGCCCCTACAGCGGGGGGCTAGCATCTCGTAACGTGGCGAAGGTAACGGATCTTGTCAAACGCGTGCTGGTGGGCCGGGCGCTGCGCAGCGGCCAGCTCCACGAGCAGCTGCTGCCCAAACGCATTGCCCTGCCGGTCTTCGCCAGCGACGCCCTGTCCTCTGTGGCGTACGCGCCGCAGGAGATTCTGGTCATCCTGTCGCTGGCCGGAGTGTCGTTCTACGCCTACAGTCCATGGGTCGCGATCGCCGTCGTGGTCGTGATGCTCACGGTGGTGGCGTCGTACCGGCAGAATGTGCACGCCTACCCCAGCGGTGGTGGCGACTACGAGGTGGCCACCACCAACCTGGGCAAGAACGCCGGCCTGACCGTGGCCAGCGCGCTCATGGTCGACTACGTGCTGACCGTGGCGGTGTCGGTCGCCAACGGCGTCGACTACGTGGGCGCCACGATCCCCTTCGTCGGCGAGCACAAGCCGGCCGTCGCCATCGTCATCGTCGTCCTGCTCACCGTGGTCAATCTGCGCGGTCTGCGCGAGTCGGGGGCCGCCTTCGCCGTCCCGACGTACGCGTTCATGATCGCGGTCCTGGGGCTGATCGCCTGGGGCGGCTTCCGGCTGCTGGTGCTCGGCGACGAGCTGCAGGCGCCCAGCGCCGGGTTCACCATCGACGCCGAGCAGACCAACCTGACCACCTTCGCCGCCGCCTTCCTCATCCTGCGCGCCTTCTCCTCCGGCTGCGCGGCGCTGACGGGCGTCGAGGCCATCAGCAACGGCGTGCCCGCCTTCCGCAAGCCCAAGAGCAAGAACGCCGCCACCACGCTGCTCATGATGGGCCTGGTCGCCATCACCATGTTCGGCGGCATCATCGCGCTGGGCCTGGCCTCGGGCGTGAAGGTGGCCGAGCCGTCCGTGGTGGCCACGGACCTGCACGGGCCCGACGGGCAGCCGGTCGGGCCCGGCTACTACCAGCAGCCGATCATCTCGCAGGTGGCCGACGCGGTCTTCGGCGGCGGCTCGCTGCCGTTCGTGATCATCTCGGCGGTCACCGCGCTCATCCTGTTCCTGGCCGCCAACACCGCCTTCAACGGCTTCCCGGTGCTGGGCTCGATCCTGGCCCAGGACCGCTACCTGCCGCGCCAGCTGCACACCCGCGGCGACCGGCTGGCCTTCTCCAACGGCATCGTCATCCTGGCGCTGGGCGCGTGCCTGCTGCTGTGGGGCTTCGACGCCGACGTCAGCCGCCTGCTGAACCTGTATATCGTCGGCGTCTTCGTCTCCTTCACGCTCAGTCAGATCGGCATGGTCATCCACTGGACCCGCCATCTCAAGACCGAGACCGACCCCAAGATCCGGCACCAGATGCATCGCTCGCGGGTGATCAACTTCTTCGGCGGCATCATGACCGGGCTGGTGCTGGTCGTCGTACTGCTGACGAAGTTCCTGGTCGGCGCCTGGATCGTGTGCTTCGCGATGCCGATCCTGTTCCTCATGATGAAGGCCATCAGGCGCCACTACGACAACGTGGCGGCCGAGCTGGAGATCACCGAGGAGTACGACGAGTCGACGCTGCCGGCGCGCAACCACGCGATCGTCCTGGTCTCCAAGATCCACAAGCCGACGCTGCGCGCGCTCGCCTACGCCCGCGCCACCCGGCCGTCCACGCTGGAGGCGATCACCGTCGGCGTCGAGGGCGCCGAGGCGCGGCAGCTCCAGGACGAGTGGGAGCGCCGGGGCATCCCGGTGCCGCTCAAGATGCTCGACTCGCCGTACCGGGAGATCACCCAGCCGATCCTCGACTACGTCAAGACGCTGCGCCGCCGCTCGCCGCGCGACGTGGTCACCGTGTTCATCCCCGAGTACGTCGTCGGGCACTGGTGGGAGCACCTGCTGCACAACCAGAGCGCGCTGCGGCTGAAGGCGCGGCTGCTGTTCAAGCCGGGCGTCATGGTGACGAGCGTGCCGTGGCAGCTCCACTCCTCCGATCGGCTCAAGGGCCGCCCCGAGCCGGCCGCCCCGGGTGCCTCGCGCCGGGCGGGACATCAGGTGGTCAAGAAGCAGGTCAAGGCCGGAGACCACTCCGCGTAACGGGCTAAGTCCGGAAAGTGGCAGTGCCGGTCAGGGCATAGGGTGTCCGTGTGGAACAGGCATCTCTCGAGCTGACGGTAGGTCCGGTCGCCCATGGCGGTTGGTGCGTGGCGCGCCATGACGGGCGCGTGGTGTTCGTACGCCACGCGCTGCCCGGCGAGCGGGTCATCGCCGAGGTCACCGAGGAGACGACCCGCTTCCTCCGGGCCGACGCCGTGCGGGTGCTGGAGCCATCGCCCGACCGCGTGGTCCCGCCCTGCCCCTACGCGGGCCCCGGCCGCTGCGGCGGCTGCGACTGGCAGCACGCCACCCAGGAGGCCCAGCGTGGCCTCAAGGCCGCCGTGGTGGCCGAGCAGCTGAGCAGGCTGGCCGGCATCGAGCGCGAGATCGTGGTCGAGGAGGTGCCGGGCGCCAAGGACGGGCTCGGCTGGCGCACCCGCGTACAGTTCGCCGCCCGGCCGAGCGGCGAGCTCGGCTTCCGCAGGCACCGCTCGCACGACATCGAGGTGGTCGACGCCTGCCTGATCGCGCACCCGGAGGTGGAGGCCGTCGGCGCCGAGCAGCGCGAGTGGCAGGGCGCGTCCGCCGTCGAGGTGATCGCCTCCTCGACCGGCGACCGGGCCGTGGTGGTCAGGCCGCGCCCCAGGCGCAGCGTGACCGTGCCCGACCTCGACGCGCCCGCCTCGATCCTGCTCGACCAGGGCAAGGGCCACACCGTCCCGCGCAAGGGCTCGGGCGTGCTGCGCGAGCAGGTGGGCGACCGCGAGTTCAGGGTGGCGGGCAGCGGCTTCTGGCAGGTGCACCCGGGCGCCGCCGAGACTTTGCTGGACGCCGTCCTGTCCTACGCCGCGCCGGAGCCGGGGGAGTGGGCGCTGGACCTCTACTGCGGGGTCGGCCTGTTCGCCGCCGGCCTGGCGGAGGGCGTGGGGGAGCAGGGCGCGGTGTTCGGCCTGGAGTCGGAGGCGTCGGCCGTCCGCGACGCCCGCGCCAACCTGCGCGACCTGCCGCAGGCCCGGGTGGAACGGGGACGGGTGGAGGAGGCGCTGGACCGGTTCCAGATCGAGCGGGCCGACATCGTCGTCGTCGATCCGCCCCGGTCGGGGCTGGGACGCGACGTGGTCCACCGGATCACCGCGCTGGAGTCCTCGCGGATCGTCTACGTCTCGTGCGACCCGGCGACGCTGGCCCGAGACCTGGCCTGGTTCGGCGACGACGGCTACGGGCTGGTCGACCTGCGGGCCTTCGACGCCTTCCCGATGACCCATCATGTGGAGTGCGTGGCCCTGCTGGCAAGGGGATGACGTCCTTCCCAGCATCGTCGTGATGGGAAGCAGACCTCCATCCACCGCACGTCCTCATGGGCCGATCCCTGGAGCTGGTCTTGGCAAGCGCGAGCACGCACACCCGGCCGCTCATCGACGCCGCACTGGTCAGACGCCTGGTCGATGCCCAGTTCCCGCAGTGGGCCGAGCTGCCCCTGAAGCTGCTCGAACCGGCCGGCTCGGACCACGTGATCTACCGGCTGGGCGAGGAGCTGTCCGTCCGGCTGCCCCGCCACACCGGGGCCATCGGGCAGGCCAAGAAGGAGTACGAGTGGCTGCCCCGGCTCGCCCCGCACCTGCCGCTGGCCATCCCGGTGCCGGTGGGAGTGGGTGAGCCCGGCTACGGCTATCCCTGGCCGTGGGCGGTGTCGCGCTGGCTGGACGGCGAGGTGGCGACCGTGGAGACCCTGGCCTCCTCGTCAGAGGCCGCCGTCGAACTGGCGGAGTTCCTCACCGCCCTTCAGCGATTCGCGCCCGGGGACATTCCGGCCGCGAGTGCCCGGGAGGACCTCACCGGGCGACCACTGGCAGACCGGGACCGCGCCACGCGGGCCGCCATCGCGCAGGTGGGCACCACGTCTGGGGTCGTGTCCGGGGTGGCGTCTGGAGCGGCGTCGGGAGCCGCGGTCGACACTGGCTTGGGTGCCGTTTTCGACGCCGCAGCCATGACCGAGCTGTGGGACGCGGCGCTGAGCGTACCCGGATGGGACCGCCCTCCGGTCTGGTTCCACGGCGACTTCCACACCGGCAACCTGCTGACCGCCGACGGCCGCCTCAGCGCGGTCATCGACTTCGGCGAGCTTGGCATCGGCGACCCGGCCTGCGACCTGACCATCGCCTTCACCCTGATGTCGGCCGAGAGCCGGACCGCCTTCCGCGCGGCGCTCGGCGTGGATGACGACACCTGGACCCGCGGCCGCGGCTGGGCACTCGCCACCGGCCTGAACGCCTACACCTCCTACGCCGCCACCAACCCCCGGGTCGCCGCGCAGACCACCCGCCAGATCACCGAGGCCCTCATCGGCTAGCGTCTGTCCGGCCTTTGCTCAAGAGGTGAGTGGGTGAAGGTGAGATTCCGCGAGCCGGGCGGGCGCCGCACGGCTGGCCAAGATCGAGCCCCGGCCGGCCTTCGACCTGATCGGGTAGGCGGGCTCACGCCTTCGGGGGCAGGTCGCCGAGCCAGCGTTTCGCGGCTCGTGCCGTACGCAGGCGGATCACCGTCACCTCCGGATGGCGGGTGACGAGGTCGGCGGTCTGCGTTCTGCGGCGCTGGTGGTGTGTCCACGCCCACCGGATCGGGTGGTCGGGTTCGAGCCAGGAGCTCCAGTCTTCCCGGTTGCCGTTCCACAGCTCGCGCCGGGTGATGGCGCGGCCGAGTGAGCGGCGTACGACCCGCCACATCACGGTGCGGCGCGGCAGGTCCAGCCAGACGGCCGTGTCCGCGCGCTGCCACAGGAGGTCGCCCAAAGAGCGGTGGTACTGGTCCTCGGTCACCCACCGTTCGCCCCGGCTGAACTCGTCCACGTCAGCCTCGAACTCCGGCCGCTTGACCCAGCCGGGCCCGTGATGCAGGGCGTCGAGCTCGTGTCGGGGAAGGCCGAGCCGGGCGGTCAGCTTCCTGGCGAGCGTCGTCTTGCCCGACCCGGAGATGCCGCAGACGATGATCCTGTTCACCGTCCTAGTTTGACGGCGCGCGGAATCGGGTGCTGGATGGGACGACCACGAATCCGCCGACCGAAGCCGCCCGGACCGCGAGCTCAAGGGTTGGGGCCGGGTCAGCCGAGCTTGATCTGGTAGTCGAGAATCGCCCGATCGGCAGGGATGACGATGGGATCGGCCACTTCGACAACGCGGCCCTGGGCCAGCATGCGGCGGGTGATGGCGAACACGGGCACCCCGGATCCGATGCTCAACGTGGTCGTCTCCTCCGGCGTGGGCATCCGCGCCGAGACGCTCTCTTGGACGTCGTCCACGACGATGCCGATGGAGCGCAGTTGGGCGATGGTTCCGCCCGGCCACGGTTCGCGATCGGGGTCGGCGACCGGCGTGCCCTCGACATCGGAGGCGAGCAGGCACGGCCGGGACATCTGGGTCGGCTCTCCCTTGGCGTGGAAGACGAAGCGCCGCTCCAGGACGCGCGTCCCGACCGCGACGCCGAACAGTTCGCCCAGGCGCTCGTCCGCCTCGATCCACTCATACGCCCGGTCGAGCCGGTAGTCCTGCCAGGCGATGCCCTGCTCGGCTGTGAAGGACGTCTGCGGTGTGTCCTGCGGCTCCATGTCCGCGCGATACCGCTCAGACGCGATGCGCCGAACCGAGGGCCGGCGCCTGGCGAAGACGCCGCGACCGCGCTGGCTGAACACCAGCCCTTCCGCCTTCAAGGCGGCGATGGCCTTGCCGACGGTGCTCTTGCTGGCGTGATATCGGGCGATGAGCTCCGGTTCGGATGGTAGGAGCTCGCCGGGGCGGAGCCTGCCGGACTCGATGGCCTCGCGGTAGTCGTTCACGATCCGCTGGTAGAGCGGCTGAGCCATGGGCGGCCTTCCTGTGCCGGACCCGATCAGCTTAATGTCATGACCGTCCCGCCCGCTCATCGACTGGCAGACCGGAATCGCGCCACGCGGGCCGGCGTCGCGCGGGCGCCCCCGGTCTGGTTCCGCGGCGACCTCCACACCGGCAACCTGCTGACCGTGGGCACCGCTTAGCGGCCGACCAGGCAGTTGATGACTCGATCAAGGGCATCGGTGAGCACGTCAGGCGGAGTCGCGAAGTTGAGCCGGATGAAGCCGTCCCCCGACGCTCCGTGATCGGCTCCCGAGGTGGTGGCGATGTTGGTCCGGTCCAGCAGGTGGGCCGCCGGGTCCGCGAGCCCGAACCGGCGCAGGTCGAGCCAGGCGAGGAAACCCGCGTCCGGCTCCATGTATCCGATGTCCAGGTCGGCGAGCATGTTGGTGACCAGCTTCCGGTTGCCGTCCAGGAACCGGACTGCCTCGCGCAGCCACGGCCTGCCGTCGCGGAGCGCGGCGACGGTGGCTGTCATGCCGAGCGGACTCATCCCGCCCACCGCCGCCCTCGGCAGGCTCTGCCAGAGTCGCGCGTCGTCTGGATTGCTGAAAGCGATCAGCCCGCACCGCAGGCCGGGGAAGTTCCACGCCTTGGTCGCGCTGATCAGAGTGATCGCGTTGTCGTCGAGCGAGCCGTACGGGGTGAAACCGAGGTGATAGCGCAGCGGCGCGTGGATCTCGTCGCTGATCACTCGCGCCCCGTGCCGCGCGGCGAGTTCGGCCAGGCCCCGCAATTCGTCGCGATCGAACACGCGGCCCGTTGGGTTGCTGGGATGACAGAGCAGGACACTGCCCGCGCCCGCGCGCAGTGCCCGATCGATGCCGTCGAGGTCGAGTTCGTAGCCTCGTTCTCCGATACGCATCGGCACCTCGACGGCCTCGCGACCGGCGACTCGGATGGCGTCGAAGAACCGGCCGTAGGTCGGGGTCGGCACGACCACCGGCGAACCCGCCCTGGTCAGATGCCTGATCGACATGGTCACGCCGCGCATCAGCTCCGGCAGCAGCCGTACTCGGTCCGGGCCGACCGTGAGACCGTGCACCTCGGTGAGCCATTCGCCGGCCACCTGGGGAACCTCACTGAGCTCGTCGGCGAGCGGATAGCCGAACGCCTGCCGTCGCACGTCGTCCTGAACGGCGGCGAGGACGGGTCCGGCGACCGGCAGATCCATCTCGGCGACGGTGAGATCGATGATGTCCCGGTCGTACTGAGACCACCGCTTGTTCCGCCGGGCGCGGGACCGCTCGAGGTCCCAGTCGAGGTCGATCGCCATCTCGATCAAGCCATGCTCCTTACGTCTTGTGAGGTTGCGGCCGCTGCCAGTGATCGCTGGTGGCGCAGGCCGGACCGGTGCGCGAGCCACCAGATTCCCGCGCTGAACACACCGACGAGAATGGAGTCGTACGGCGCGGCGACGACGCCGGCCCCTTCGAACGAGCCGAGCGCGGACAGCACCGCGAGCATGAGCAGGAAGCCCACCAGCCAGCCGCCCGCCGCTCGCATCCTGGCTGTTCGGACGAGGTAGATCAGGAAGCCGATCAGCAGCAACGGCACGGCGACCCGGATCTTTTCCCAGGTCGACCAGTAGAGAATGAGGCCGGAAAGCACGAAGGACGTGAAGCCGACCGGAATCGCCCACCTTCGGAGCCAGCCCTGGTCTGGCGGAGTCGCCGCCGCGAGTACGGTTACCGCGACCGAGACGGCCGCATAGGAGAGTCCGTAGTAGAAGCTCAGCGAGCTGGCGATGGATTTCCAGTTCCCGAAGGTGAGCACGATGACCGAGCCGATGCCGACGTTGAGCAGCAGCGCGCGCCGGGGAATGCCGAACCGCGCGTCCACTTTCGTCAGTGCGGCGGGCAGCAGGCCGTTCTGCGCCGCGCCGTAGGTGTAGCGGCCCTTGACACCGATGCCGATCAGCAGGCTGCCGGAAGGGGAGAAGATCGCGTCGGCGAGCAGCACGGCGGCGAACCAGGACAGGCCGAGCAGAGTGGCGAGCGAGGCGAGCGGCGAACTGAGGTTGATCCCGTGCCAGCCGCTGCCGAGCAGCCCGTTGGGCAACGAGAAGATCATCACCGCTTGCAGGCCCATGTACAGCACGATCGTCCCGGCCAGCACGATCAGCGTGGCCCTCGGCACCGTGCGGCGCGGATCCTTCGCCTCGCCGGACATCACGGCCGCGGCGTTGATTCCGGTGAACGAGTACACCAGCCCGCCGCCCACCACGGCGGTGAGTGCCGCCGAGACGCCGTAGGGCGCGATCCCGCCGCCGGTCGCCACGTTGGTCGTGTCGAAGCCGCTGGCCAGCAAAAGGATCACGGTAAGTGCCGGGATCACCACCTTGATGGTGGCGACCACGTTGTTCACCTTGGCGAGCAGTTTGATCCCGAACAGGTTGAGCGTGCAGAAGAACACGAGCAGCCCGGCGGCGATCAGCCGTCCCGGCCAGCTCAACGACTCGCCGGACATCACCCAAGGCAGCCACTTGGCCGCGTATTGCACGACCGCCGTCGACTCGCTCGGCCCGGCGCTGACCGCCTGGAGAAACACCGCCCAGCCGACCACGCTGCCGACCAGTGGGCCTGACGCCAGTTGCGGCCAACGGACGTTGCCGCCGGACATCGGATGACGGAAGGCGAGGTCGATGAAGGCGAGTGACACCAGGGCGGTGGCGACCGAGGCGATCGTCCAGGACAGGAAGGCGGCCGGCCCGGCCGCCTTGGCCACGGTGTACGGCGCGAGCAGCCAGCCCGAGCCGATGACGCTGGAGAAGGTGATCAGGGAAAGGGAGATGGTGCCGAGCCCGCGCCGCAGGCGCAGATCCTCGCCCGGCGAAACAGCCGACGGCGTCTGAGTCATGCCCAGAACTATCCATGATGTCCGAATCGCTGAGGTAGACCTGAAATGTCTGGGGCCAGGGTTAGGCTGTGCCTATGACTGTCCCCGGCTTCGGCGGCACCGGTCACAAGATCGAGACAATGGATCTGGTCGTGTTCACCACGGTGGTCCGCACGGGAAGCCTCGGCGCGGCGGCCACCGACCTACGGCTGTCGACGCCGTCGGTCAGCGCCAGGATCGCCGCCCTGGAGCGCAAGCTCGGCACCGCGTTGCTCGTGCGGGGCCCGCGGGGCAGCATCACCACACCGGCCGGAGAGCGGTTGAACGACTACGCACAGCGATGTCTCGACCTTCTCGACGAGGCGGCCATCGGAGTGGCGAAGCACGAGACCCAGCGGCTCGTTCTCGCCGCGCCCGCGAGCCTCGGCGACGTCGTCTTCCCCGCCGCGCTGCGGGCGGTCGCGGGCGAACCGATCGCCGTGCACTGCCGGGTCGCGCACAGCGGCGAGGTCGTCGGCCGCCTCGTCGACGGCAGCGTCCACGCCGGATTCGTGATGCCCAAGGTGCCGTTGCGCGGGCTGCGGTCCGAGCCGATCGACCGCTCCGCGCTGGTGGCGGTGTGCCATCGGGACCATCCTCTCGCCGGACGCAGACGCCTCAGGATCGAACACCTCAGCGGAACGGGCGTCATCGTCTACCGGTGGGGTCGTGACGCCCAGGAACTCGCCGCTTCCCTCGAACATCCGGACCGAGGACTGAACGCCCCGATCCACACCACCGGCCTGCCGTCGACCGCGATCCGGCTGGCGGTCGACGCGGGCTTCGTCGCCATAGTCCCCCGCTTCGTCGCAGCGCGATCGATCCGGGACGGTGACACTGTGCTCCTGCCGCTACGGTTCGGCGGCTGGCGGGTCGACGTGCAGTTCGTCTACGCCTCAGCTACCGCCGACCGGCTCGGCGTGCGCACCCTGCTGGACAACCTCCCCGCACTCCGCGCCGCCTTCGAGGAGGGTTGATCGGCAGTACCTTGGCCCGGTCTCCGCCGCAGCGAGGACACCGGTGCGGCGCGGCAGGCCCAGCCAGACGACCGTGTCGGCGCGTTCAGGCGAATCTTTCGATGGTGACGGGAATCAGGCATTGCCCGCGGATCGCCTGTCGATGGTGGTGGAGCAGCGCCCCGATGGGGGCCTCCGGGCCGGTTCCCAGGCGTACGGTCACATCGAGACACCAGGCGATTCCCGGACCGATCCGCCGTAATTCCCAGGTGAAGTCGTGCCCCGCGGCGGTCGCCGTCGCCGTGCCGACCACGCGGGCCAGGGGATCCGCGGGGTCTTCGACCGGCTCCAGCCTCAGGGCAGAGCGAAGGCTCCCCAGGTCGCGCGGTTCCCCGGCGAACAGGACGCGGTAGCGGCGCGATCCGGCCGTGCCCAGGTCGAGCGGGGCGGCGGCCGGCAACGGCTGGCGTTCGCGAGGCAAGGAGCGGATCTCCGCCTCCCGCGGCAGTTCGCCCCCGCCGCACGCCTGGTAAGCGTCGCTCGCGTCGTGACGGCTCACCGGGATCACCCGCGAACGCGGCAGGGCGTCGGTACGGATGTCGCGGCTCGTCGTGGCCGAACCGCGCCAGGCACCGGCCCCCGCCGACCACTCGACACTGTCGATACCGGCCGCGGTGTAGTCGGCGCAGAGGACGAACTCCTCGACCAGGATCCCCAGGGGAGGCGCTCCACGGTCCCTGTCCTCCGGCGCGGCGAAGATCAGGTAGTAGTCCATTGAGGCGTCGTCCGCGCCGCCGGCCCCCTGCGCACCATCTGACATCAGGTGATCCTCCGAGCTAGGTGTTACCGCGCCTGTTCAGGGGAGCCGTCACGGCCGATCGCCTACTTGCCGACACGAACCCGGGGCCCCAGCGTCCAGTTCTGGTTCGTGCTGCCCGGATCGCAGCGCGAGCCGAAGACCTGGCCCTTGTCGTTGCTGTTCAGGCAAGTCGCCGGTGACAGGCCCGTCCACTTGATCAGAAACCAGTCGCCGTAGTTGGTCTTGATGGTGGAGAAGGTCAACCGCTGATGCTTGAGATCGGACCCGCAGCGGCGTACGAGCACGAGCGGGCCTTTGGGCGCATCGATGCACAGCTTGCCGTGAAAGTCGGCGCTGGCGAGTTGGGAGCGGGCAGTGCGATTCCATAAGTAGCCCTGGAGGCCGGGCTGGCATTCCCAGGTCCGCGCGATGTTGCCCATCCGCCGCGTTGAGCTGTCCCCGCCGATGGTGAGGCACATAAGGGTGGAGACGTTTTTGATCACGTAGCCGCTGTCCGCCAGCGCCGGCGCCGTCGGTGTCAGGGCGGCCAGGACGGTTGCCGTGAGGGCCACCTTTGCGATCTTTGCCCGTCTGCTCATGGGTCGGCATGCTATCCAGACCGCGAGCGGCGAATGAGCTTCACAGCCACCCCATCCGCTGAGCCGTACGGATGGCTTCGAGCCGGTTCTGGGCGTTCAGCTTGGTCATCGCGCTGGACAGGTAGTTGCGTACGGTGCCCTCGGTGAGGTGCAGCTCGGCCGCGATCCGCGCGATCGTGGCCCCGTCGTCGGCCAGGCGCAGGGCGTCCCGTTCCCGTTCGGTGAGGGGGCTGTCGCCCGCGGCCATGGCCGCCGCCGCGAGTTCGGCGTCCAGATAGCGGCCGCCCGACTGAACCTTGCGGATCGCCATGGCCAGCTCCTCGGCCGAGGCGTCCTTGCCGAGGAAGCCGCTCACCCCCGCCGCCATCGCCCTGCGCAGGTAGCCGGGCCGCCCCAGGCTGGTCAGGATGACGATCTTGCACATGGAGCTGATCTGCTCCGCCGCGCTCAGCCCGTCCATGCCGGGCATCTCGATGTCGAGTACGGCCACGTCGGGGCGGTGCTCGACGACGGCGGTCAGCACCTCGTCGCCCCGGCCGACCTGGGCGACCACCTCGATGCCCGCCTCCAGGTCGAGCAGGGCCGCCAGGGCGCCGCGCACCAGGTGCTCGTCGTCGGCCAGCAGTACGCGCGTCGTCATGCCGGGACCGCCGCCCTGAGCAGGTAGGCGCCGTCGTCCGTAGGCGCCGCCGACAGCGTGCCGCCCGCGGCGCTGAGCCGCTGCGACAGGCCGCCGAGCCCGTCCGGCGCGTGGTCGCTCACCGGCCCGTCGACCCCGTCGTTGGACATCTCCAGCACCCCGTCCTCGATCGTTATCGTGCAATGTCCGGCTTTGCTGTGCTTGAGGATGTTGGTCGCGCCTTCGCGGACCACGGTGGCCAGCAGTGTGCGGGTCTCGGCGGTCAGCGAGCCCGTGTCCGCCCGGACGACGCAGCGTACGTCCGCCGCCTCCAGCACCGCCCGCACGCTGGCCAGGACCTCGTCGAGGTCCACGGCCCGATAGCTCTGCACGGTGGACCGCACCTCGCGCAGCGTCTGCCTGGCCAGGTCGCGTACCTCGAACATCTCGCCCGCCGCCGCCGAGGGATCCTCGCGCAGCGTCTGGGAGGCGGCCCCGGCCCTGGCCGAGATGTCGGCGAGGCTCTGGCCGAGCAGGTCGTTCAGGTCGCGGGCGAAGCGCAGGCGCTCCTCCGACACCGCGAGCCTGGCCCTGGCCTCCTGGCCCTCGTGGGCGTCCCTGGCCACGCGCCACAGCCACAGGTTCGCCAGGACGCCGCCGCTGACGATGGCGGTGAGGATGGTCTGGACGAGGAGGACCTCGATCAGGAACCCGACCGCGAGCGTGACGTACGCGTTGACGACCACGATCGACCCGGCGGCCAGGATGAGGATGGTGCGCCTGCGGACGAACAGGGCGAGCATTCCCAGCCACACCGGGATCGCCCAGACCAGCGCCAAGACGGTCAGGAGCAGCGTGATGACCCCGGCGACCGCCAGGATCCCGGTCGGCCGCCGGCCGCCCCTGACGGCGATCCTGAACGGGCGGGTGGCCAGCCCGACCAGTACGAGGAGCAGGACGGCCGCCGCTATCGTGAGGGCGGCGGGAAAGCCCGCACTCCACCGGGCGTACAGCTCGAAGAGCCCGATCAGGGCGAGCAGGTTGGCGATGTCGGTGCTGTAGACGATCAGCCAGCGCACCTTGTCGAGCCGGCTCGCCCGCCGAAGCCGGCCGCCGCCCGCCTGGCTCGCCCGCTGTAGCCGGCCGCCGCCCACCGCCCTCATGCGGGCACCGCCGCCCGCAGCAGGAACTCGCCCGCGGGCGTGGTGGCCGCCGTGAACGAGCCGCCCGCGGCCCCCATGCGCTCGGCCAGCCCGCGCAGCCCGCTCCCGGCCCCGGTCGCCCAGCTGGTCGCGGGCCCGGGCACACCGTCGTTGCGCATCTCTAGCACGCCACCGTCGATGACGATCGCGCAGCGCGTGGCCGTACTGTGCTTGAGCACGTTGGTGGCCCCCTCGCGCACCGCCCAGGCGAGCAGCGTACGGGCGGCGGGGGACAGGTCGTCGGTCCTGGCTTCGATGACGCACCGCGCGCCCGCCGCCTCCAGCGCGGCGCGGACCCCGGCGAGCTCCTCGTCCAGGTCGAGCACCCGGTAGCCGTCCACGGCCACCTGCACCTCGGCGAGCGACTCGGCGGCCAGGCGGCGTACGTCGGCCATCTCGGCCGCCGCCTTGCCCGTGTCGATGGTGGCCAGCTTGGCGGCCAGCTCGCTCTTCAGCGTGAGGACGGACAGGCTGTGGCCGAGCAGGTCGTGCAGGTCGCGGGCGAAGCGCAGCCGCTCGTTCGACACGGCCAGGGTGGCCTTGGCCTCCCGGCTGTCGTAGGCCTCCCTGATCGTCCACCACAGCCAGCGCCAGAGCCTCATGGTGGCGGGCAGCAGCACGGCGGACACCGTGAGGGAGATCAGGAGGTACTGCCAAGGCTGGTCGCTGACCGCCGACACATAGAAGGTGGTCAGCGCGACCAGCGCGGCGCCCACGCAGGCCGTCGCCCGGAGCGGGAGGTAGAGGGCGAGGGCCGAGAGCCAGAGGCACCCGACCATCTCCCACGACCCGGCGGTGGTGATGGAGGGCGGCACGAGCGCCACCGCGCCGGCGGCGAACAGCCCGCCCGCGACCAGCTTCGCCGTGGGCCGCGGCCGGTCGTCGTAGGCGTCGCGCAGGACCAGGGGGAGGACCGCCAGCGCGGCCAGCACGCACACCTCTGCGGCCACCGCGTGCGGTACGAAGATGCGCCCCTCGCGGGCCGAGGCGAGGACCATCATCGAGAGCATGAAGCCCATCAGGGCGACCGTGGCGTCCATCCAGTAGAGGAGGATCTTCTTCGCCGTCTCGGGACGGGTCGCCATCTCACCCCTCTCTCGCCGACAAAAGCCACGCTGCTCACAAAATCCTATGGCCGTCGCGGGAGCGGCGGGATGCGGCGGGAGCATTCTCCGGGTGTCGTCCATTGTGTGGTGGTACGTAAGCGGATAATGAGGCTTATGAAGTTGCGGATCTTCACTGAGCCCCAGCAGGGTGCCACCTACGACGACCTGCTCACCGTCGCCCAGGCCACGGAACGGCTGGGTTTCGACGCGTTCTTCCGGTCTGACCATTACATGCGCATCGGAGAAGGAGAGCCGGGGCCCGGGTCGACCGACGCCTGGCTCACGCTGGCCGCGCTGGCCAGGGAGACCTCCACGATCAGGCTCGGCACGCTGGTGAGCCCGGCCACGTTCCGGCTGCCGGGGCCGCTGGCCATCAGCGTCGCGCAGGTGGACCAGATGAGCGGCGGCCGGGTCGAGCTGGGCTTCGGCACCGGCTGGTTCGAGGAGGAACACCGCTCGTACGGCATCCCGTTCCCGCCGGTGGGGGAGCGGTTCGGCCGGTTCGAAGAGCAGCTGGAGATCGTCCTGGGGCTGTGGACGGCGGAGAAGACCTACTCCTTCGAGGGCAGCTACTACCGGCTCGTCGACTCCCCGGCGCTGCCCAAGCCGGTCCAGCGCCCGCACCCGCCGGTCATCATCGGCGGCGTCGGCGCCAAGCGCACGCCCCGGCTGGTGGCCGCCTTCGCCGACGAGTACAACGTGCCGTTCAGGACGCTGTCCGACACGAGCGAGGCATATGCCCGGGTGCGGGAGGCGAGCGCGGAGACCGGCCGTACCGTGCTCCTGTCGGCGGCGCAGACCGTCTGCGTCGGCCGCGACCAGGCCGAGATCGAACGGCGCGCGGCCGCCATCGGGGAGGACCTGGCCGGGCTGCGCGCGGGCGGTCTCGCGGGGACTCCGGCCGAGGTGGTCGACAAGATCGGCCGGCTGGGCGAGCTCGGTGCCGAGCGGGTCTACCTCCAGGTCATGGACCTGTCCGACCTGGAGCACCTGGAGCTGATCGCGGCCGAGGTACTGCCACACGTCTGACATAACCGTTAGCGCCCCTTTGTTGGCCTGCGGCACACTTGGCCCGTGCTGCTGACCATTACGACCACCGCCACACCCGCCACCGACCTGGGCTTTCTCCTGCACAAGCATCCTGATCGGGTGCAGGAGTTCGACCGGTCGTTCGGCACGGCCACGGTCTTCTACCCGGAGTCGGGCGAGGGGCGCTGCACGGCGGCGCTGCTGCTGGAGGTCGACCCGATCGCGCTGGTCCGGTCACGTGGCAAGAACTCGCCCGACTTCAGCCTGTCCCAGTACGTCAATGACCGGCCCTACGCCGCCTCCTCGCTGCTGGCCGTGGCCCTGGGCGACGTCTTCCGCACCGCGCGGGCCGGGCGCTGCAAGGCCAGGCCGGACCTGCCGGGCAGGCCGATGCCGCTGGAGATCCGGCTGCCCGCGCTGCCCTGCCGCGGCGGGCCCGAGCTGGCGGTCCGGCTGTTCGAGCCGCTCGGCTGGGCCGTCGAGGCGAAGGCCGTACCCCTGGACGAGGGTTTTCCCGAGTGGGGCGACTCGCGCTACGTCCGGCTGACGCTCAGCGGGACCGTCCGGCTGGCCGACGCGCTCAACCACCTGTACGTGCTGCTGCCCGTCCTCGACGACGGCAAGCACTATTGGATCGCGCCCGACGAGGTCGACAAGCTGGTCAGGGCCGGTGAGGGCTGGCTGTACGGGCACCCGGAGCGCGGCCTGATCATGCGCCGCTACCTGGGCCGCCGCTGGGCGCTGGCCCGGACGGCGCTGGCCCGGCTGGCCGAGCTGGGCGACGAGACCGAGGAGCAGCTGGAGCCCGCGGTCGACGAGGACGCGGCGGCGGGGGAGACCGCGGCCGACGAGGCGGCGGCCGCCGAGGCCGTGGCCCAGGGCGAGGCGCCGGAGGTCAAGCCGAAGGCGCTGAACGTCAGGCGGCGTGAGGCCGTACTGGAGACCCTGGAGGAGCTCGGCGCGACCAGCGTGCTCGACCTCGGCTGCGGGCAGGGCGAGCTGGTCGGCGCGCTGCTGGCCAGGCCCAGGTTCGCCAGGGTCGCCGGGATGGACGTCTCGGCCATGGCGCTCACCATCGCCGCGCGCAAGCTCAAGCTGGACCGGATGCCCGACGGCAAGCGGGCCAGGCTGACGCTGTTCCAGGGCGCGCTCACCTACACCGACAAGCGGCTGACCGGCTATGACGCCGCGGTGCTCATGGAGGTGGTCGAGCACGTCGACCCGCCGCGCCTGGCGGCGCTCGAACGCGTCGTGTTCGGCCACGCCCGGCCCCAGCACGTGCTGGTCACCACCCCGAACATCGAGTACAACCCCCGCTACGAGTTCCTGACCGGACTGCGCCACCGCGACCACCGTTTCGAGTGGACCCGCGCCGAGTTCGCCGCGTGGGCCGAGCGGGTGGCCGAGCAGTACGGATACCAGGTCACCTACAAGCCCGTTGGCGACGACGACCCCGAGGTCGGGCCGCCCACCCAGATGGGAGTGTTCACCCGATGAGCCCGATCAGCGTTCCCGAGCTATCCCTCGTGGTGCTCGTCGGTGTGTCGGGCAGCGGGAAGTCGACATTCGCCGCCAAGCACTTCAAGCCGACGCAGGTCATCTCGTCCGACTTCTGCCGCGGCCTGGTCGCCGACGACGAGAACGACCAGTCGGCCACCCCCGCCGCCTTCGACCTGCTGCACCACATCGTCGGCGTACGCCTGGCCAGGGGGCTGTTCACCGTGGTCGACGCCACAAACGTCCAGTACCCCGCCCGCCGCAGCCTCATCGAGCTGGCCAAGAAGCACGACGTGCTGGCCGAGGCGATCGTGCTGGACACCCCCGAGGAGGTGGCGATCGAGCGCAACGCCGGCCGCCCCAACCGCGACTTCGGGCCCGGCGTGGTGATCCGCCAGCGCAAGGACCTGCGCCGCTCGCTGGGCAAGATCTCCCGCGACGGCTTCAGGAAGGTGCACGTGCTGCGCGGCCTGGAGGCCATCGAGAACGCGGAGCTGTCGTACGAGAAGGCGTGGAGCGACAAGCGCGAGCTGACCGGCCCGTTCGACGTCATCGGCGATATCCACGGCTGCCGTTCGGAGCTGGAGACGCTGCTGGAGAGCCTGGGCTGGCAGATTAAGCGCGTCGAGGGCAGGGCGGTGACGGCTCAGCACCCGGCCGGTCGTACGGCGGTGTTCGTCGGCGACCTGGTCGACCGCGGCCCCGACACGCCGGGTGTGCTCCGCCTGGTCATGGGCATGGTCGCGGCCGGTACCGCGATCTGCGTCTCGGGCAACCACGAGGCGAAGCTGGTGCGCGCGCTGAACGGCCGCAAGGTCAAGGTCGCGCATGGCCTCCAGGAGTCGCTCGACCAGCTCGCCGCCGAGCCGCCGGAGTTCGTCGAGCGGGCCCGTACCTTCATGGAGGGCCTGATCAGCCACTACCGGCTCGACGGCGGCCGGCTCGTCGTCGCGCACGCCGGGCTCAAGGAGGCCTACCACGGCCGCGCGTCCGGCCGCGTCCGCTCCTTCGCCCTGTATGGCGACACGACGGGCGAGACCGACGAGTACGGCCTGCCGGTCCGCTACCCCTGGGCCGAGGAGTACCGCGGCCGGGCCATGGTCGTCTACGGCCACACGCCCACGATCAAGGCCGAATGGATCAACAACACGATCTGCCTCGACACCGGCTGCGTCTTCGGCGGCACGATGACCGCGCTGCGCTACCCGGAACGCGAGCTGGTCTCGGTCCCCGCCGAGAAGGTCTGGTACGAGTCGGTCAAGCCGCTCGGCGGCGGGCCCGCCCGTGACCCGGGCATGCTCGACATCGGCGACGTCCAGGGCACCAGGCACATCGAGACCCGGTTCGGCACCCGCGTGAAGGTGATGGAGGAGAACGCGGCCGCCGCCCTGGAGATCATGAGCAGGTTCGCCGTGGACCCGCGCTGGCTGGTCTACCTCCCGCCGACCATGGCCCCGCCCGAGACCTCCGCGCTCGACGGCTTCCTGGAGCACCCGCACGAGGCGTTCGAGGAGTTCGCCGCCGCCGGGGTGAGCGAGGTCGTGTGCGAGGAGAAGCACATGGGCTCGCGGGCCGTCGCCGTGCTCGCCAGAACTCCCGAGGTGGCCGCCGCCCGCTTCGGCGTGTCCGACGGCTCCGCGGGCGCCGTCTACACGCGTACCGGGCGCCCGTTCTTCGACGACATGGCGCCGCTGGTGGACCGGCTGCGCGAGGCGTGCGAGCCGCTGTGGGCCGAGCTCGGCTCCGACTGGGTGGCGCTCGACTGCGAGCTGCTGCCCTGGTCGGCCAAGGCGGGCGAGCTGATCAGGAGCCAGTACGCCTCCGTCGGCGCGGCCGCGCGGGCGGCGCTGCCCGAGGCCATGTCGGCTCTGGAGGCGGCCGCCGGGCGCGGGCTGGATGTGGGCGGGCTGCTCGCCCGCACTCGACGCCGCACCGACAACGCTGCCCTGTTCCGCGACGCCTATGCGCGTTACTGCTGGCCGGTCGACGGCCTGGAGGGGGTACGGGTGGCGCCGTTCCAGATCCTGGCCTGCGAAGGCCGGGCCACGGCGCTGGAGCCGCACGCCTGGCACCTGGCGAAACTCGCCCTGCTGGACTCGCCGCTGATCACCCACACCAGGCACCTGTTCGTCTCCCTCGACTCGCCGCAGGCGCGGGCCGAGGCGGTCGAGTGGTGGTCGTCGCTCACGGCGGCGGGCGGCGAGGGCATGGTGGTCAAACCCGCTCAGTACGTGGCGGGTCGGGTCCAGCCGGGGGTCAAGGTACGCGGCCGCGAATACCTGCGGATCATCTACGGCCCCGACTACACCGAGTCGCTCGACGTGCTGCGCAGGCGTTTCCTCGGCAAGAAGCGGTCCATGGCGCTGCGTGAGTACGCGCTCGGCCTGGAGGCCCTGTCGCGCCTGGCCGAAGGCGACGCGGGCTGGCGGGTCCACGAGCCGGTTTTCGGGGTACTCGCCCTGGAATCCGAGCCGGTGGACCCTCGGCTCTAGTTTTTTAAGTAATCGTGGTTTTTGAGTAATCATGGCCGTACGTGGAGTGACTGCGGGTAAATCCCCATTTCGGGGAGGAGGCCCGCATGGCTACTCAGTCCGGCCACCAGGAGAACCTCGGCCACGTCGTCTTCATCACGGCGGCGGCGGCCATCGGCGGGTTCCTGTTCGGCTACGACAGCGCCGTGATCAACGGCGCTGTCGTCGGCATCCAGAAGTACTTCCACGTCGGCCCGGTGGAGATCGGGATCGTGGTGGCCATCGCGCTGCTCGGCTCCGCCATCGGCGCCTGGATCGCGGGCCGGCTGGCCGACTGGTGGGGACGTACCAGGACCATGCAGGTGGCGGCCATCCTCTTCTCCGCCAGCTCGATCGGGCAGATGCTGCCGTTCGCCCTGTGGGACCTGGCCTTCTGGCGGATCCTGGCGGGCATCGCGATCGGGATGGCCTCGGTGCTCGGCCCGGCCTACATCGCCGAGGTGTCGCCGCCCGCCTACCGAGGCCGGCTCGGCTCCTTCCAGCAGCTCGCGATCGTGCTGGGCATCGCGTTCTCGCAGCTGGTCAACTACGCCTTCGTCCGGCTGGCCAGGGGCGACGTCAACAACCCGCTGTGGGGACTGCAGGCCTGGCAGTGGATGCTGGGCGCGTGCGTCGTGCCGGCCCTGCTCTACCTGCTGTTCGCCTCGACCATCCCCGAGTCGCCCCGGTACCTGATCGCGGTCGGCCGGATCAGGCAGGCCCGCACAGTGCTGACCGAGGTCGAGGGCGAGCACGTAGATCTGGACGCCCGGGTCGCGGAGATCAATCAAGTCCTCAGGACTGAGGAAAGGACCACGATCAAGGAGCTGCGCGGGCCCGCCCTCGGGCTGCTGCCGATCGTCTGGATCGGCATCGCCCTGTCGGTCTTCCAGCAATTCGTCGGCATCAACGTGATCTTCTACTACTCGTCGGTGCTCTGGCAGTCGGTGGGCATCACCCAGGCCAACTCGCTGCTGATCAGCTTCTCCAGCTCGGTCATCAACATCATCGGCACGTTCATCGCGATCTCGCTGGTCGACAAGATCGGGCGCAAGCCGCTGCTGCTCATCGGCTCGGCGGGTATGGCCATCGCGCTGGGCACGGCCGCGTGGGCGTTCTCCTACGCCCGCGGGCTCAGCCTGCCCGCCCCGCAGGGACCCATCGCGCTGGTCGCGGCCAACGTGTTCGTGCTGTTCTTCGCGCTGTCGTGGGGTGTCGTGGTGTGGGTGCTGCTGGGGGAGATGTTCCCCAACCGCATCCGGGCCGCCGCCCTGGGCGTGGCCGCCTCGGCGCAGTGGATCGCGAACTGGGCGATCACGGTGACCTTCCCGGCCCTGTCGAAGTGGAACCTGCCTCTGACGTACGCCATGTACTCCTTCTTCGCCGTGCTGTCGTTCCTGTTCGTCGCCAAGTTCGTCAGGGAGACCAAGGGGCGCAAGCTCGAGGAGATGGGCTAGCCTCCGGTGCGTGATTGACGACGTGCTCGGTCCCTCCATCGAGGTGTTGTTCTGCGGGATCAATCCCGGGCTGATGTCGGAGGCCACCGGCCATCACTTCGCCCGTCCCGGCAACCGGTTCTGGCCCGCGCTGCATCTGTCCGGGTTCACACCCCGGCTGCTCGCCCCGGCCGAGCAGCACCTGCTGCCGTCGTACGGGCTGGGCATCACGAACGTGGTCGCCCGGCCCAGCGCCAAGGCGTCGGAGCTGACCCGTGAGGAGCTGATCGAGGGCGGGGCCCGGCTGGCCGGGCTGGTGGCTTCGGTGCGGCCCCGGGCGCTGGCCGTGCTGGGGATCTCGGCGTACCGGACGGCTTTCGCCCGGCCGAAGGCGCGGATCGGTCTCCAGCCCGAGCCGGTGGGCGGCGTGCCGGTGTGGGCGCTGCCGAACCCGAGCGGCCTCAACGCCCACTGGACCCTGGCCGGCATCGCCGCCGAATTGCGGCTGCTGCGCGAGCACATCGGGCGGCCTTCGCGCACCTCTTGACGATCTCAGAGCTCGCTCCCTACTATCGGCTAACTCTTTAATGATCAACGCAATCCCCGTTTACGGTTCAACCACTTCCAGGTAGGCGGGAGTGGGCTTCACCGTAGCCTCGTAGGGAAATCTCGCATGACAGATGACTATGACGTCGTCATAGTCGGCGCAAGCATTTCCGGATGCGCCGGCGCAATACTGTTCGCGAATCTGGGAGCTCGCGTCGCGCTCTTGGAAAAGCATTCCGGCATGGACGCGTACAAGGTGTTGTGCACCCATACGCTGCAACCGAGCTGCCTGCCGGTCATCAAGACGCTGGGCCTGCTGCCGCTGCTCGAAGAGGCCGGGGCGCACCGGCACGTCACCCACCTGTGGACCCCCTGGGGCTGGATCGAGCCGCGCCCCGCGCCCGGCGCGGAGCCGCTTGCGCACGGACTCAACATCCGGCGCCAGACCCTGGACCCCATGCTCAGACGGCTCGCCGCCGAGACACCGGGAGTCGACCTCCGGCTCGGCCAGAACGTCAACGGGCTCCTGGAGGAGGACGGCCGCTTCACCGGAGTCCGCGTCACCGCGGGCGGCGTGGAGACCCGGCTGACGGCGCGGCTGGTCGTCGGCGCGGATGGGCGCAACTCGACCGTGGGCGCCCTCAGCGGGCTGCCCGTCAGGCTGAGCGCCAACAACCGGCTGGGCTTCTTCGCCCAGTACCGTGGCCTGCCGGAAGACGCGCCGAGCCGGGTGTGGTTCCTCGACCCGGACACCGCCTTCGCCTTCCCCAACGACGACGGCGTCACCGTGATCGCCTGCTCGCCCAGCAAGGAACAGCACAGCTCCGCCTTCCGCGCCGACCTCGAAGGCAGCTTCGAACGGTTCGTCCGCGCCCTGCCCGACGGGCCCCGCATCGACGGGGCCGAACGCGTCTCCAAGATCGTCGGGACGCTCGACCTGCCCAACGTCTACCGCAAGCCGTACGGACCGGGACTGGCCCTGGTCGGCGACGCGGCCCTGGCCACCGACCCGCTGTGGGGAGTCGGGTGCGGCTGGGCGTTCCAGTCCGCGCAGTGGCTGGTGGACGCGGTCGGGGGCGCCGTGGCGAGCCAGGGCGACGTGCTGCCGGGCCTGGCGGAATATGGAAAAACGCACCGCGCGGCGTTTTTCCCGACGCGGCCACCGCCGGTGAGCTGTGGGACAACGCGCTGGCGGGCCGCAGGTCGTTCCGGCGGCTGCCCCCGGAACGCATCCGGCTGTCCGACTACTGGTCCGCGGACCGTACGGCGCCCGACCACTTCTACACGACAGAGGCGGCGCCGTTACGCGACTGGGAGTTCGACCGGCTGCGCTTCAAGGTGGCCGGCACGACCTTCCGCAACACCGACATGGTGCACTGGCTCGCCCTGGAGGTGGCCGCCGAGGCGCTCGCCGACGCCGGGTTCCCCGACGGCAAGGGCGCGCCACACGAGACCACCGGCGTGGTCATCGGCAACTCGCTCACCGGCGAGGGCCAGCGCGCGGCCGGGATCAGGCTGCGCTGGCCGTACGTACGCCGCATCGTCGCCAACGCCCTGGAGGGCAAGCTGGACACCGAGCAGCTCACCGAGCTGCTCGGCCGGATGGAGCACGACTACAAGGCACCCTTCCCGGTGCCCGACGGCGACTACCTGGCCGGTGGCCTGTCCAACACCATCGCCGGACGCATCTGCAACCATTTCGACCTCAACGGCGGCGGCTACGCCGTCGACGGAGCCTGCGCCTCGTCGCTGCTGGCGCTCACCACCTCCTGCAACGCGCTGGTCTCCGGCGACCTCGACGTCGCGGTGGCCGGCGGGGTGGACATCAGCATCGACCCGAACGAGCTGATCGGCTTCTCCAGGGCCGGCGCGCTCGCCGTCGACGAGATGCGCGTGTACGACCAGCGGTCCGCCGGTTTCTGGCCCGGTGAGGGCTCCGGCATGGTCGTGCTGATGCGCGAGGAGGACGCCGTCGCCAGAGGCCACCGTGTCCACGCCCTCATCGCCGGCTGGGGCGTCTCCTCCGACGGGGCGGGCGGGATCACCCGGCCGGAGTCCGACGGCCAGCGGCTCTGCCTCGACCGCGCCTACGAGCGGGCCGGGTTCGGCATCGAGGAGGTGCCGTACTTCGAAGGGCACGGCACCGGCACCGCCGTCGGCGACGCCGCGGAGCTGGAGACGATCTCCGAGGCGCGAAGGGCGGCCGCGCCGGCCGCGCGGCCCGCCGTCATCGGCTCGATCAAGGCGAACATCGGCCACACGAAGGCGGCCGCCGGGATGGCCGGCCTGATCAAGGCGGTCATGGCGGTCAACAGCGCGGTGCTCCCGCCGACCACGGGCTGCGAACGGCCCCACAAGATCCTCTCCGGCGACTCCCCGGCCCTGCGCACCCTCCGCAAGGCCGAACCATGGCCGCAGGACGCGCCGCTGCGCGCGGGCGTCAGCGCCATGGGCTTCGGCGGCATCAACACGCACGTGGTGATCGAGTCTCCGCGCCGGCGCCGCCCCCGCCTGGACGGGCGGACCCGGACGCTCATGAACTCCCCTCAGGACGTGGAGCTGTTCTGCCTGGACGCCGACTCGCCGGCCGACCTGCGGCAGGAGGCGGAGCGCCTCGCGGAGATCGCGGTCGGCCTGTCCCGTTCCGAGCTGCCCGACCTCGCCGCGTACCTGGCCAGGAAGATCGGCCGCCGGGCGCGCCGCGCCGCGGTGGTCGCCGGCACGCCCGCCGCGCTCGCCGAGCGGCTGCGGCAGGTCGCCGAGCTGGCCGGGCAGGGCACGGAACGTCACCTCGACAGCGCGGCCGGGATCTTCCTCGGCACGCTCGGCGAGCTGCCGCGCATCGTGCTGATGTTCCCCGGCCAGGGCTCCGGCACCCGCGCCGACGGGGGCGCGCTGCGCCGCCGCTTCGACTCGGTCGACGAACTGTACGAGATGGCGGCCCTGCCCACCGGCGGCGATCAGGTCGAGACCGCCGTCGCCCAGCCGCGCATCGTGACCGCCTCGGTGGCCGGGCTGCGGGTGCTGTCCGAGCTGGGCGTCGAAGCCGGGACCGCGGTCGGGCACAGCCTCGGCGAGCTCGTCGCGCTGCACTGGGCCGGCTCGTTCGACGAGGCCGCGGCGCTGCGGATCGCCGCCGCCCGAGGACGGGCGATGAGCGAGCTGTCGGAGAGCGGCGGCGCGATGGCCAGCGTCACCGCTGACCACGACACCGTCGCCGCGCTGCTCGGCGACGATCCCGTGGTCGTCGCCGGCCTGAACTCCCCGCGCCAGACCGTGGTGTCGGGCCCCGCCGAGGCGGTGACCCGGGTCGTCGAACGGGCCACCCGCCAGGGCCTGTCGGCGGTCAGGCTCCCCGTCTCGCACGCCTTCCACTCGCGGCTGGTCGCCCCGGCGGCCGACGTCTTCGCGGGCCGGCTGGCCGAAGAGCGGCCGGAGCCCGTCGGCCGGCACGTCATCTCGACCGTGACCGGAGCGCCGGTCGTGGGCGAACCCCTCGAACTGCTGCGCGAGCAGATCACCGCGCCGGTCCGCTTCATCGAGGCGCTCACCGTGGCGGCTAAGGACGCGGACCTGCTCATCGAGGTGGGACCCGGCCTCGTACTGACCCAGCTGGCCCGCGACATCGTCGACGTCCCCGCCGTCGCCACGCGTACCGACGACGACTCCCTGACCGGCATCCTGCAGACGCTGGGCGCGGCGTTCGCCGTCGGCGCCGGGGTGAAGGTCGGCGAGCTGTTCGAGGACCGCTTCACCCGCGCCTTCGACCCGGCCGCGACCCCGACCTTCATCACCAACCTGTGCGAGGTCGTCCCGGAGATCGACTCCGCCCTGCTGGTCAGCGCCGCCGCTCCCACGTCGGCCTCCTCGTCCCTGGACGAGCCCACCGGAGACCCGCTCCTCCTGCTGCGCCGGCTGGTCGCCGAGCACGCCGAGTTCCCGCTGGAGTCGGTGCAGGCGGACAGCAAGTTCCTGGACGACCTGCACCTCAGCTCGATCGTGGTGGGCGAGCTCGTCGGCGAGGCCATGCGCCGTCTCGGCCTGTCCGAGCCCGCCGCGCCCACCGGGTACGCCACCGCGACCCTGGGCCAGGTCGCCGAGACGCTGGAACAGCTGGTCGCGACGGGCGAGGCCCCGGCCGAGGACGCCGAGACGGCGGCGGCCCGCATCGTGCCGCCCGGCATCGCGCCGTGGGTGCACAGCTTCGCCGTCGGGAGACGAGAGAGCACCCCATCGGGGCGTACAACGCCGCGCACCCAGGGCACCTGGCAGGTCATCGGTGAGCATCCCGCCGCCGACGCCGTCCGGACCGCGCTCGAAGCGGCGGCCACCGGCACCGGCGTCCTGGTGGTCCTCCCCTCGGGCCCGCGTGCCGAGCGGCTGGCGGTGCTGCGCGCCGCCGCCGAGGCGGTGCTCGCGGGCAAGGAGGTGACCCGCTGCGCGATCGTCCAGGAGGAGCCCGGCGGGGCCGGTTTCGCCAAGAGCCTGCACCTGGAGGCGCCCTGGGTCGCCACCACCGTTGTGACCCTCCCGCTCGACGCGGCCGAGGCGCCCGCGTGGATCACCGCGGAGGTCGCCGCGACCGACCGCTTCAAAGAGGTCTCCTACGACGCCGACGGCATGGGTACGGAGCCCGTCCTGACACCGGTGGAACTCGGCGGCACCGAGCTGCCGCTCGGCCCCGACGACGTGCTGCTCGTCACCGGCGGCGGCAAGGGCATCACGGCCGAATGCGCGCTGAGCCTGGCCAAGGAGACGGGCACCCGGCTGGCCCTGCTCGGCCGATCCGATCCGGAAGAAGACAGCGAACTGGCCGCCAACCTGGAGCGGATGGCGGCCACCGGAGTGACCGCCCGCTACGTGCGCGCCGACGTCACCGACGCGGCGCAGGTGGCCGAAGCGGTCGCCGCGATCGGACGGCACCTCGGCAAGGTCACCGGCGTCCTGCACGGAGCCGGTGGCAACGTGCCCAAGCTGCTCGGGGAGCTCACCGACGCCGACTACGCGGCCACGATCGACCCCAAGGTCGCGGGGCTCGAAGCGGTGCTCGCGGCCGTCGGAACCGGCGCGCTGAAGCTGCTGGTCACGTTCGGCAGCATCACCGGGCGGGCCGGGTTGCGGGGTGAGGCCCACTACGCCATAGCCAACGAATGGCAGAGCGACCTCGTCGAACGGCTGGCGCGCGAGCTGCCGCACTGCCGATGCCGGGCCGTGGAGTGGTCCCTGTGGTCGGGTGTCGGGATGGGGGAGCGGCTCGGCTCGGTGGAGAACCTCGCCCGGGTGGGCGTCACCACCATCACGCCCGATCAGGGGGTGGCCATGCTCCGCGAGCTGATCGCCGACCCCGGCGCGCCTGTCGTCTCCGTGGTGACCGGCCGGTTCGGCGAAATGCCGACGGTGACGTTCAGCGCCGACTCGGAGGGGGCTTCCCGCTCTGGCAGGGGTGGGAGCGATGATCTGCCGCTGCTCCGCTTCCTGGAGCAGCCGCGCGTCTATTACCCCGGCATCGAGCTCGTCGCCGACTCCGAGGTCAGCTGGGCCAGCGATCCCTACCTCGCCGAGCACGTCTTCGGCGGTGGGGAAGGGGCGGTCGTGCCGGGCACGGTGGGCATGGAGATCATGGCTCAGGCCGCGGCCGGCCTGCTCGGCACGGACACCGTGCCGGTCCTGGAGGACATCGAATTCCTTCGGGCCATCGTCGTGACCGAGGACGCTCCGGTGACGGTACGGGTGGCGGCGCTGCGTACCGGGCCGGGGCGGGTGGTCACGGCGGTTCGTACGAGTACGACCAAATTCCAGATCGACCACTTCCGGGCGGTCTGCGACTACTCCGGCGCCAAGGCTGAAACGCTCGGGCACACCGGCGTCAAGCCCGAGACCCTCGGGCTGGCCCGGCCCGACGACGTGGCGCTGCCGCCGCTGGCCTTCGACCCCGCGACGGACCTCTACGGGCCGATGCTCTTCCACGGCCCGCGCTTCAAGCTCGTCGAGAGCATCCACCGCACCGGCGCCCAGCACGTCACGGGACGGCTCCTCGCGGGCACCGGCTCCTCCTGGTTCGGGCGATATCTCCCCGACCGGCTGCTGCTCGGCGACCCGGCCGCCCGGGACGCCTACATGCAGCCGATGCAGACCTGCGGTCCGACCGTACTGGCCATCCCCGCGGGAGTGGAGCGCATCGTGCCGGGCCCGTCGACCGGCGCGCAGCCGACCGACGTCTACATCCGGCACCGCTTCGACGACAAGTGCTGGGACATCGAGGTCACCGACCGCGACGGCGACGTCATCGAGACCTGGCAGGGCTTCCGGACGCAGCTGGTCAGCAAGTACGAGGTGCCGCGCGAGTGGGGCCCCATGCTGCTCGGCTCGTACCTGGAGCACGTGCTCATCGAGCAGGACC
Source organism: Nonomuraea sp. NPDC050022 (assembly GCF_044460705.1). Lineage (NCBI taxonomy): Bacteria > Bacillati > Actinomycetota > Actinomycetes > Streptosporangiales > Streptosporangiaceae > Nonomuraea > Nonomuraea sp. NPDC050022. The sequence continues at coordinate 12,959 of NZ_JBITKE010000024.1, read as the reverse complement.
TGGCAGGCCGCGTCCTGTTCGACACCGACGGCGACGGACTGGAGCGGCGGCAGGCCAGCCGGCTGGCCGTCCAGCGGCTGTTCGGGGCCGAGACCGAGGTCGTCTGGCGCCCGGACGGCAAGCCGGAGGTACTGGGCGGACAGACTGTGTCGATCGCGCACTCGGCGGGCGTCACCATGGCGACGACCACTCCGGGGTGCGATCTGGAGACGGTCACGCCCCGGAGCAGGCAGACCTGGTCGACGCTGCTCGGCGCGGACCGGCTCGCGCTGGCCGAGGCCGTCGCGGACGAGACCGGGGAGGACTTCGACACCGCGGCCACGCGGATCTGGACGGCCGCCGAGTGCCTGGTGAAGGCGGGCCGGCCGGTCGACGCCGCGGTGACGTTCGACTCGGCGCGGGAAGGCGGCTGGGTCGGGCTCGTCGTCGGCGATGACCGGATCCTGACGATGTCCACCAGGCTGCGTGGTGTGTCGGCCCCTGTCGTCCTCGCGATCCTGGCCGCGACCGACCCGAACGCCGGCAAGGCGGGTGAGCTCCGATGACCGGGGACGCCTACGAGTACCGGCACGTCGTGGGCATCGAGGACACCGACCTGCTCGGCAACGTCAACTACGTCAACTACATCCGCTGGCAGGGCCGCGCCCGGGAGATGTTCCTACGGGACTTCGTCCCCGACGTGGTGGCCGGTTTCGCCGACGGGGTACGCCTGCTGACCGTGAGCTGCCACTGCGACTACCTGCGGGAACTGGCGGTCTTCGACGAGGTGGTCATCAGAATGCGGCAGGGAGAGCTGGGCCAGACCCAGTCGGTGATGACCTACGAGTACTGGCGTCAGCTCCCGGACGGAGGAGAGGAACTGGTCGCCACCGGGGAGCAGCGGATCGCCTGCGTACGTCCCGACGAGAACGGCCACCTGGCTCCGGCCCGGATCCCGGAGCAGATGCGGCGCCTGCTCGAACAGGTACGCAGTCGCCGTTGATCTTTACGCCGGTCGGTCCTTTTGCCGGTCAGACCTCATACCGGTTGATCCTCATGCCGGTCGGTCCTTTTGCCGGTTGATCCGTATGCCGAAGGAGTGTCGATGCACGCTGTTTCCGCCACCGCCCGCTGGACGGCGGCCGCCAGGGCGAAGGAGTCGCGACGCGATGACGCGATCTTCACCGACCACCTGGCCGAGGAACTCGCCGGAGAGGAGGGCGCGACCCTCTTCGCCCGCTACGACAACCCGGGCGTCGGCGAGTTCATCGCCATCCGGACCCGCTACCTGGACGACGTGATCTCCGTACGCTCCGGCTGTGCGCCTGCGCCTCGGCCGAGCAGTCGAACCGGTGGGGCGGATCGCCTCGGACAGGTCGTGCTGCTGGCGGCCGGCTTGGACACGCGCTCCGTACGACTGACGTGGCCTCCGGAGACCGTGCTGTACGAGATCGACCAGGCCGACCTGCTGGAGGAGAAGGACAAACGGCTCGCCGAACTCGGCGCCCAGCACCGCTGCGCTCGCCGGGCCGTCGGCACCGACCTGACTGGCGCCTGGCCGCAGGCGCTCAGGGAGGCCGGCTGGGATCCGGCGGCGCCGACCCTCTGGGTGGTCGAGGGGCTGCTGTTCTACATGCCGGAGTCCGACGCTCGTGGGCTGGTGGAGCGGGTCGCGGAGATCACGGCTCCCGGGAGCGTGCTCGCCGGGGATCTGCTCAGCCATCAGTCGATGATCAGCGAGTTCTCGCGGGAGGGCCTGCGCAGGCTGACGGAGGACGGCTGCCCGTGGCTGTTCGGCACGGACGAGCCGGAGGAGTTCCTGTCCGGGTGCGGCTGGCGGGTCACGGAGCTGAAGACCCCTGGGGAGGAGGGCGCCTCGTACGGCCGGTGGCCGTGGGATCCGCCGCTGCCCCGGGACGTCATGGGCTTCCCCCGGAACTTCCTGTTCATCGCGGACCATTGACGTACATGCTCATCGCGCTCCATTGATGTACGCGCTCATCGCGGACGCTGACGTAAATGCATCGCGGACGCCGACGTAAATGCTCATCGCGGACCGCTGACCAGCATGGTCGCGCGGTGATCGTGGAGTGATCGTTTGATCACATTCGGTACTGGCCATTTGCGCCCGTAGGTACCCTTGGCCTGTGGCGGGTGCCTCTGACCAGCCACGAAGCACCATTCCCCCTCAGATCACCGGCCGGTGCGGCTGCCATCACGTTGAGTTCGCAGCGTTCAAAGTGTCTCCTCAGCCGCCCCAACTGATAGGAGACTTGTGTTCAAGGCAATCAGCAGGCGATCAATGGCGCTGGCCACCCTCATGGCTCTAGGGCTCGCACTGATCACCACCGCCACGGCCGCTGCGGGCGTGAACCACGCCGCCATCATCGGAGGTAGGGACGCGACGGAGACCTACTCGTTCATGGCGTCCTTCCGGCTGAGCGAAGTGCCCAACCACCACTGCGGCGGCGCCCTCATCGCCCCCGACTGGGTCGTCACCGCCGCCCACTGCAAGGGCCTCATGAGACCCGGCGAGACCCGCGTACGCATCGGCTCCCTCGACCGGGACAAGGGCGGAGTCGTCGCGCGCGTGAACCGGATCGTCACCCATCCCGACTGGAGCGGCCGCGACTCGGACGGGGAGCGCAAGGGCGACCTGGAGCTGATCCAGCTGGACCGGCGAGTGAACCTCGCCCCCATCCGCATCGCCGACAGCCCCGGCCAAGTGGGCGACCCGAGCCGGGTCATCGGCTGGGGCATGACCTGCGAGAGCATGGCGAGATGTGAGAACGGTTCCGAGAAGCTGCAGGAACTCGACACCGTACGCGTACCCGACAAGCGTTGCGTCGACCTCAACAGCGGCACCGAGCTGTGCACCAGCGACAGCGCCGGCCGCGCGGCCAGCGCCTGCCACGGCGACTCCGGCGGCCCGCAGATCCGCAAGATCGCCGGCCGGTGGGAGCTGATCGGAGCCACCTCGCGCGACGGTGACGACGTGGACGAGCGGATGGGCGGCGGCGCCGGCTGCTCCACCAACCCCGACGGCGGACCGGGGGTCGGCGTCTGGACGGACGTGACCCACTACCGCTCGTGGATCACCCGCACCATAGAGGCGTGATCCACTACCGCTCCTGAACCACTCGCACTGTCGGGCAACACGCCTCCGCGAAGCAGCCAGGCGGCGCCGCCTGACCACGCCGCTTCCAGGTCACGCGCGCGCCATTTGGCTCCCCCTCTATGGGGGGCGGGCTCCCCCGAGCGGGGGAGTCCGGGCGGCCCGCGTGGCTGGCAGAGTCGTCGCCCATGAGGACGATGGGTTACGCGGCCATGGGCTGGACCGGGCTTTACGTGGTGTCGAAGGTGTTCTTCGCCTTGGAGGGGCGACTGGGGGTCACGGGTGGCCCGCACGTCGCCCCCGAGAGCTACCAGAGCTACGGACCGGGCGAGGTGGCGTCGGCTCAGTGGGCCAACGCCGGGAGCGGGGTGCTGATCATCGTGCTTCTACTGGCAGCCCAGGTACGTTTCGACAGTCGCTGGCCGCGCTTGGTCCTGCTCGTCCTGCTGTGGCTGTGCACGGCGATGGCGGCGGTGGGGGCGGTCGGCATGCTGGGCGGCGCGCTGCTCACTGACCGTGGCGGCGCGGTGTTCGGCGGCTATTGCACGGTCTGGGCCGTGCTCCTCTTTCTAGCCACGCGTGAGCTCCAGCGCCGTCCTCTCCGGGTCGCGGCATGAAGCGTGGGGGCGCCCGTCCGGGGCCGGGAGCGCCGTCGGCGGCAGGTCTCGTGTAAGGCAGATATAAAGATCAGGCCCTGTAGATGTCCCTCGATGTGCGTGCCCGAAACCATTCTGGCGGTGTGCCTGGATGCGAGGAACGGCCGGTGTTGTCGCTCGTCAGGGCCCGATCTTGCTCTCGCAGGGCGCATCCCACCGCCCTGGGGCTCCAGATGTTACAGAAAATGCGTTCGAATTTTGAGTGATCTTTCTCATATTGTCCCCTTGGTCGGGCGAGGATATTGATCTTGTGTCATGTCAACTCATGCCTGATTGAGGGTGTTAGTGAGCGAGTTACCACGTACAACGAGAGCGGGCGGGAAACCGCCCCGGCACATCACCCTGGCGACGGTGCTCACGGTGGCAGCATCGCTGCTGGTGGCGGGAACGGTGACCTCGGCCATGGCCGATCCGGGACCGATCGGCACACCTGGGAGCGCTCCCGCTTCCACGAAGACCATCTTCCCCCACCCGGACGATCCGGACGCGCCCCTGCGTGCCGCACTCCAGGAGGCGAAGCAGCGCAACGAGACGATCCCCGTCGAATCAGCCTTCACCGAGACCTCACGCACGTGGGCGTACCCGGACGGACACCTGGCGACAGACTCGTACTCCGGCCCGGCATAGCTCAAGCAGGGCGACGGCTCGTGGCAGTGGATCGACACATCCCTGGTCGAGCAGAATGGGGTGCTACGGCCCAAACGCGCCAAGGGCGGCGTGCGCCTGTCGACCGGCGGCACACAACCTTTCGCGACCATGAAGCTGGGCAGGGACCGTTCGTTCGGGCTGTCCTGGCCGACGGCGCTGCCCCACCCTCAGATCAAGGGCAACGTAGCCACGTACGTAGGAGCCGCGGGCCCATCGGCGGACCTTGTAATGACGGCCCTACCTACCGGATTCCGGCACGACATCGTGCTACGCGAACGGCCGACTGGAGCGGTCGAGTTCCGCATCCCGGTGCAGGCCCGCGGCCTCGACCTCAAGACGACCAAGTCCGGTGGCCTCTCGCTGACGGCCGCAAAGGGCAAGCAGGTGGCGTCGGCGCCGACACCGCTGATGTGGGACGCGGCATCCGACAAGCCGAGCGCTGAGCACCCCGGTCGCCAGACCAAGATCAACACGACGGTCGAGGGCAAGGACGCATCGACCGTACTGGTGCTCAAGCCGGACGCCGCGTGGCTGGCCGACCCGGCCACCCAGTACCCGGTCACAGTGGATCCCACCACGACCCTGGGAGTGACCAAAGAGGTCGGGGTCCGCTCTCCCGACGAACAGCGCGCCCCCGGCGTCGTGAGCCGGTCGAACTGGAAGGAGTGCTCAGGTACGGGCTGTACTCCCGCCTATAAGGAGCGCATCGGCCGGACGTTGATGGCGTTCGACACGGCGTCGATCGCGGGGCGGCAGGTGGTCAAGGCCACGATGCAAATGCAGTTGCGTCTGGACGTCATCAACTGCAGTGAGTTCCAGGGAATCGCCGCGCAGCGCATCACCGAAGCCTGGGACCCTGACGAGGTCTGGTGGGATGACCAGCCGGCCAGCACCGGGGAGGGACGCGCCTCGATCGATCCCTGCTCACTGCCGCGTACGGCCGGAGCGGTGTGGAGCTGGGACCTGACCACGATGGCCGGGCTGTGGGCCTCAGGCACCCCCAACCACGGACTGACGCTCAAGCTGACGCAGGAGAGTCCGGTCACGAAGAACTTCGGTGAGGACTTCACGTTCTATCCGAAGTCCTCCACCAGCGGTACGCCGCCGAAGCTGAGCGTCGACTGGGTGCTGCCGCCCGAGATCCCCACGGTGAGCGCCGAGTCAATCGACTCGATGAGCGGCAACGACGCCATCGCGCGCAGCACCAACGTCAAGGTGTCCTACAACTCGCGCGTCCCTGAGGCGACCAACCTCGACTACACGGTGACGGTCAACGACTCGACCATGGCCCCGCCGGCGCCACAGCTGCCCACCGGGGAAGCGGCCTACTACAAGCTCGATGAGGCCTCGGGTGCTACCGCCACGGACTCCGCCGGCACCGCACCCGCGACTCTGACCGGTTCGTACACCCGCGTTCCCGGACAGCTCGGTCAGGCCGTCAAGATGACCGGCGGCGCGTACGCGGCCACCACCAAGCCGGTGATCAACACCAACCAGAGCTTCACCGCAGCCGCCTGGGTGCGCCTGGACAGCAGCACCGCCGACCAGGCCATCTTCTCGCAGATGGGCGTCAACTGGCCCGGCTTCACCCTGGCCTACACCACCTCCGACGCTCCCGAATACGATCAGCGTTGGTTGCTGTCCATGGTCACCCAGGACATCCCCGACGCGATCCACGAGCGCGTCATCCAGTCCAAGAACCTGGCGAAGATCGGCCAGTGGACGCACGTGGCCGCCCAGTACGACGCCACCGCCCACAAGGTCCGCCTGTTCGTGGACGGCGAGCTGGCCGCCGAGGGTGATCACACTGTGGACTGGAACGCCCGCGGCAAGTTCCAGATCGGCCGCGGCCTGATCCTCGAAGGCGACGGCAAGCTCGAGGGCGCGGTGGACGACATCCACGTCTACCAGCGCGTGCTGAGCGCTGCCGACATCCGTACTATGGTCGGCGTCCCGACCACCACCACGCACAACAACATCCCCTCAGGCCAGGTGCTGGACAAGGTGTTCACCTTGGACAACCCGGCCAGCTTCAAGTTCGTGGTCAAGGCATGCCGCAGCGGCGTCGTACCGCCCTCGTGCAACGAGAGCCCGGCCTACCGGATCACCTCGGACGCGCCGATGCTGCCGAGCGACACCGAGACCGGCATGGCGGATCCCGCGCAGCCGATCCTGTCCGGCATGGTCAACCGGCCGTCCGGCGGTGCGGTCACGGCCAAGTACTACCTGTACGACAACACAGGCGCACCGGTCGGTTCAGCGCCGCTGGGTACTCGTACGGTCAACGGCGGCGAACGGGCCTCGTTCCAGGTCCCCGCGAACACTGTGCAGCCGGGGCGTACGTACAAGTGGCAGATGATCGCCTGCGCAACGGGGCCTGGCTCGTCCAACCCCGGCCCTGACCCAACACCCAACCCAACGCCGACCCCAACACCCACTCCCACGCCGACCCCAACACCCACTCCCACGCCGACCCCGACACCGAATCCGACGCCGAGTGGCCTGGTTGCCGCCTACGGCATGGACGCAGGCACCGGAACCGCCGTCGCCGATAAAACCGGCACCAACAACGGCACCTCCACCAGCACCTCCTGGGTGGCCGGCAAGTACGGCAAGGCCCTGTCCTTCAACGGCACCTCCAACTGGGTCACCGTCAACCACTCACCCTCGCTGAAGATGACCAACGCTCTGACCTTGGCGGCCTGGGTCAAGCCCAGCGCCGTCGATGGCTATCGCACCGTCATGGGCAAGGACAACGCGACGCTCGACGAGGTTGGCTACGGCCTGTTCGCCTCCAACGGGTCCACTCCCATGGGGCTACTGGCCACCGCCGACACTTTCGGTTCGGTCCCAGGAAGCGGATCGCTGCCGGTCAACACCTGGAGCCACCTCGCCGTCACCTACGACGGCACAACGGCCCGGCTGTACCTCAACGGCACACAGGTAGGCCAAAGCCTCGTCACGGGCAGTCTGCTCGACGACGGCGGTGCCTTCCACATCGGCGGTAACACCGCGTACGGCGATTACTTCAAGGGAGCGATCGACGAAGTACGCGTCTACAACCGCGCGCAAACCGCCGCTGAACTCACCACCGACATGAACACCCCGATCACCGGAACCACTGCCTCAGCAGGTGTCCGGACTACTGTGTCGGTTACTGCGGACAGCCCAGCCAGTGAGGTCTGCACCTCCAAGACCGCTCCCGTCAGCTTCACCACTCCCGGCACACCGCCTGCTGACCCGGTGGAAGACGTTCGGCATCTCACGCTGGGCAAGGACAGCTTCGTCATCAAGACCGCCAAGACAGATCCGACCGCGTGCGGCGGCGCGGCCTGCACCGTCGCCGACAACACCATCATGCGGATTGGAGGCACCGGCGTCGACAAAACCGTGGCCGTCATCGGCTTCAAGCTCGACGAATTGCCTGATGGTGCCGGAGTATCGGAAGGCATCCTCAAGCTCGGTACTCCTGTCTGCCCAGGAGGCACCTGTCCGACAGACGCGGTCATCACCGCCACGCGGCTTAGGAGCACCGTCACTGCGGAAAGCAAGGGGCCCGATCTGGCAAGTGACGCAGATAGCAGCAAACCACCGTATTCCCTGCCGCTGAACGCTTTACAGGCGGATGTTGCCGGAAGCGAATATCAGTGGCTGCTGCTCACGTCCAACAAGGATGAGATCATCGTCTTCGGTGATGCATCAGCTGTCGAGCAGCCGTCGCTAGCGCTTACCTACCTTCCTGCGGGGCCACCCAGCAAGGTGCTCAACCTCACCGCTCAGGCAGGAGACAGCGGCGCCATAGCCAGTTGGGGACTGCCGGAATCCAACGGCAGCGTCGCATTGCTGGACGGCTATGACGTCGAAGTCACCAACAGCAGCGGCAGCGTCGTCAAGACCATGGGCGTGAAGGATCCCTACGCGGCGATATCAGGGCTCGCCAACGGCATTGCCCACACCGTGAAGGTGCGAGCCAAGACGGTCTTCGGCACCAGTGAGTGGGAGGCAGTATCCGTCACCCCCAAGGCTGTGCCCCCGCCTCCAGATCCCGCTCAGCCATGTATTCCATTCCTGGACGAACAGCAGAGACAGGTAAAGGCGGTTGCCGCCTCTGAGTCGGACACGCAGACATACATCGACCGAGTTAAGGCGTACTATCAGGCGCAGGACGCCGTCCTGGAAGGCCGCGCCGGAACGATCTGGGACGCACCAGGGGTTCAACCACAAGACCCGAACACAGCCAAATTGTCGCTGCTGAACGGCGAGCTAGTACAGGAGCGTCGTAGCCTGGAGCGTCTCGCAGCTCAGCACACCGCCTCGACGGTAGCCCTAACCAACCCAATCGTAGTGGCGGCTCCAGACGGTACTGTCCGTGTCATCGCAGAGGTCCAGCGGGCTTGGGAGTTCGCCGGAAGGGCTGCAACCGCAGCACGTTCAACTGACAGTTCACCAGGTGTTGTTCCGCCTGGAGATTTCTCCATTTCGGTGCACGTATTTGACCGGTGCGGAAACATGAACGTGATCGAAGTCCCTTGGGCGAGCTACGAGGATCCCACGGACAGTACGGATTCATGCGGAGGAAAAGTCAACGGCAGCCTGCCGCCAAACGTGGCCGCTACCTCGTCGACGAGTGCATGCGAAGGCGGTGCTGCTGGAGGTAGCGGCGTCCCTGGCCAAGGGTGTAAACCTAAATGGGATACCTCGCATGAACCGACCGCTTGGCAGGTGTGTGAGAAGCCAGGCTACAAAGCGTCCCAAACATTCATTAAAGCCGAATACTCGGGAACCTCGAAGAAGCGGAAAGGATGGGGCGTTACAATTGATGCCGGATCCTCATGGTGGGTTCTCGACAGTCAACAAGACGGGTTCGGCCAGACAATCTGGGACCTTGCGCAGGTGCGTAATTTCCCGACTACCGATCCCGGTTCCTTCTACAACTACATTCGAGTTTGGTCGGCGAACGCCAAGACCAACACTCAGGAAGCGAAATATATCAAGAACAATCTCGAAATAAAATCCGTTGGGGAGGCGTGCTTCCTCAACAATAAATATAAGGCTGAGGTGGGTGGCCAGCTGCAGATCGACGGACTAAAGTCTGGATCGGTCGGAGTTAGCCTTACGATAGCTGGCAGCGCAGAAGTCGCGTGTTCCACCTATGAGCAGGCCGGACCCCCAAAGCCTTCCAATCCTGATCCGGGGGATGACTTCGAGCTCGAAGCGGTGTGGAACCAGAGACGGATAAAGGGCGAGTGCTGGCAGAATCATTTCGATTACTGCTCACTGTCGGCCTACCGACACACATCCAGCGCAGAAATTAAGTTCTGCTATCACATCTCCAAGGGCAACGCTCGCTGTATCCCTTGGACCTCGAACAAATACTATAGCTGGTGGCAAGACTACAGTGGCAGGCGCTATGGCGATAGCTAGCCGCTAACTCCAACTTCGGCCACTGCTGCCCCCTGAATCTCGATGGGAGCAGCAGTGGCCGAGCGCATAAGCGCACGTGAACGAGCAAGAATAACAGGAGTGTAAGAATGGTTATTAATGAAGCCATGCCGTCCGTCATCAGCTTTCTTGCGGCTGGAATAGATGCGCTCCTCTATGCAGTGATTGCCATACCAGCAATTGTTGCGTCAATACTCTGGCTGCGAAATTCGAGAACTCAGCTCGGTGCGCGTACTATGCGCATTAGTTTGATGTCATTAGGCTTGTTTATGATACTCCGCGCAGTCTACATCGCCATTAAATACACCGGCATTCATGAAGTCTTGGATATCGAAGTAAAGGGCGGCATGGGATTGATAATTGCCAGCCTTGTGTGCGCAGTCCTTGAGCGAAATCAGATATCCAGCAGATCCACGCAGTCCGATAGCGATATTAGGGATAAATAGCCAAAGTGTGGCAGCCAAGTCATTGCGTTGGCTGAATTCGTAGAGCCATGGAGGATATCAACCGGTTCCTGCGCGGCTGGGCCGCCTACTTCCGGTTCGGTAACTCCTCCCGCCACTTCAACAAGATCAGGAGCTACGCGCGGATGCGGATGGCGCTCGTGCTTCGCAAACGCCATCGCCGTTCCCGAGGGTTCGGCTGGTCGGTTGTGGCCTTCCAGTCTCCGGATCAACTCGGCCTTGTCACGTTGTCGGGGATCGTCGTCGCACCCAGGCCCTTCCGGGACTGGCGGGGGATGTCGAATGCCAGGCGGTGAACGACGTCGGTGAGCCGTGTGCCGGAGAACGGCATGCACGGTTCGACGAGTGGGGACTGGAAACGGAGCAATGAACCTGGCCACGGTCACTGGGGTGGCGCAACCGACCGGGAAACCGGCGGAACATGAAGGCCCCAAGCCCTACCTCCAGGAGACGCAACCGCGCCAGTCCTCGACCCTACGCGCTCCCAGAAGAGCGCGGGTGAAGCAACTAATCGCCGTGCTCCCCTGAGTGCGCATCCCTTCTATGGGTCCAGCTGTGCAGCCGGCCAGTTGCTTGCTCTTAGCAACTGTCCAATCGCAGAGAAATGGTCAAACGCTGAGCAAGGTGCGGGCGCGGTCCAGGAAGCTGCGAGCTGTCGGCTCAGTCCGGTAAGGGGCCAGCAGTTCAACGAAGTCGCGGATGTGGTCGGTACTGCGCGTAGAGCTGATGTGCTCCGTCAAGCTCAGGGCCTGACCGGCGGAGTCGCAGGCCCGGTCGAGGTCTTTCTGCTGCAGTTGGGCTGTGGCCATCCGCGTGAGGTAGAGAGAGTGGTCGCGTACGTAGCCTGGGCCGTATCCGGCGGCAGCTTCGGTGAATTTCTCCTGTGCTCTGACAGGGTCGCCCAGGTCGAGCAGGCACGAGCCCGTCAGCATGTCCACTTCAGCCCGATCGACCCAGTATGCCCAAGGTGGGTCGTCGTCGCTGGTGCCTTCGTTCAGGCAGTCAACGGCCTGGTTCAGAGCGTGGTAACAGCGGCGGGCATCGCCCGTCTTGGCCAGCGCTCTGGCTTGGCGGGCGTGCAGCATCGCATCGATGGTCGGGGTGCTGCGTCCACGTACTGCGGCTTGAGCCGTGCGGACCATGCTGTCGGCCTCGTGAGGGTTGCCCACGGAGTACTGCTGGATGGCGGCGAAGGCGAGGATGTTCGCGCCCAGTAGACGGTCACCGCTGGTGTGGGCGGAGCGCAGGGCGGCGTGGAAGTAGCGTTGCGCGGCGGCGTGCTGGCCGGCGTCGAAGCGCATCCAGCCGGCCATTCGTGCCAAGTCGGCTGCTTGGGCGTTGAGGCGGATGCCTTGGGCCTGGGTGTAGGAGCTCTCGCTCAGCAAGCGGGTGACCAGCGACAGGTGGGCCTCGGCTTCACCGACCAGGTCGCCGCCGCCCAGAGTGTCATCGGCGCGTTGCAGGTCGGCGATGCGTTCATCAATGCGGCTGATCATCGCGGTGCTGACGCGGCGGCCGGACCCGGTAACGGCGTGGACGATCTCGGGTTCGGTGATCAGCCAGTCGTGGAGAAGCGTGGTCAAGGTGACGCCGGACAAGATGACGAACCCGCGACGGTCCATACGTCCGCTCCTCAGCGAATCAGCTAGGACTTCCACCGTACCCCTGGGGGTCCAGGGATAGTACAGCTCGGGAATGTCGGGCGCGGGTAGCCACAGCGGCCATGGAGCCAGCAGGTGTTCGCCTTCGGGGAGATTGAACACCTTGACGAGGAGTTCCTGTGTGACGACGTCGGGGACTTGGCCGTGCTCCCAGCGCGAGACCGTCTTCTTGCTGGTCGCCACGTTCACGTGCTCGCGACCGCCTGCAACCAGCACCTGCTCGGCGAGGTCCGTTTGTGACCAGCCGCGTAGCTGCCGAGCCTGCGTCAGGCGGTGATGTGCGATGTTCACAGCGCCTCCTGAGAGACCTGGCCGGGCCCTGGGCCCATGGTAACGCTCGGTTGATAGATGGTCAGCAGATCGTCAACATGGCGGCGACCTTCAGGGAGTAGCAGGGGACCGGAGGGGACTTGACACGGCAGTGCGTCCACGCTCAGCGGTCTTCCGCAGCAGGCTGGTCGGGAGTTTCCTATGGGACATGAACGCGCCCGATCGAATCGTGGAGGTTGCCCAATGGGCGGGCTGTTTCTGGCCGAGATCGTATTGCCGGGGGTGACGCGTTCGGTGTCGGTGGCTCGCCGGTGTGTGGGGGAGGTGCTGAGGGTCGCCGGGCATGAGGACGTGGACGATGTCCAACTGGTGGTGAGTGAGCTGCTGACGAACGCTGTGTCGCACACCGCATCCGGTGAGCCTGGCGGGTTCGTCACGGTGGAGGTTGCCTCCCTGGATGCCGCGACGGTCTACATCGAGGTGATCGACGAAGGGGCGGCGGTGACCGTTCCCGAGATGCGTAACGCCGACGTCGGAGAGTGTGGCGGGCGGGGGTTGTGGCTGGTAGAGGCGGTCGCGGTCGGTTGGGGCGTGCGCGATGGGGGTTACCGACGGCAGGTGGTGTGGGTGGAGTGCGCCACGAGGCGCTCTGACATATTCCCGGTTACAGCCGGGAGGGATTTGAAGGGAGATCTCTGGGTCTGATGGCTTACCTGAATCTGAA
>NZ_JBITKE010000023.1:0-118196 GCF_044460705.1 Nonomuraea sp. NPDC050022 | reverse complement strand
CGCACATTCCCCCTTCTCCATTTCAGCCGCTCGGTGGCTAACCAGGCAGGGCCGGATGTCCCAAAACTTGGAGATGATCGGCGGCCGGGAAACCAGCGGCCTGGTCACCGGAAGCCCGATCGCGCGGGTGCGCCCCGCCGCCGCCCATCACCTCGGTTCCGAACAGGTGCTGCAGGGGCGCCAGGTAGACCTGGTCGGGGCCGTCTATCGCCGGCCTGCGGGCCGCCTGCCGCCTCGACAGGCCCCGCGGCCCTGCCCCCGGTTCCTTTTCATTGCCAGAGGGCTTCGGCCTCTGGCAATGAAAGGACGTTGGCCTCTAGTCGCCGAGTCCACGCGTAGGTCAACTAGAAGAAGGGAGGTCGGTCATCACTCTGTTCGCGGCCGGGACGGCACGGGCGGTGGCGGCGACACCGACCGAGGTCGAAGGGGAGAAGTCATGAAGGCAGCAGTCGGAGACCGGTTGGTGATCCAGAGCGCTCACCTGGGGGAGGAGCGCCGCATCGGCGTCATCATCGCTCTGCACCACGATGACGGCACGCCGCCGTATGACGTCCACTGGCTCGACGAGGAGCACGAAACGCTGGTCTATCCAGGGCCGGATGCCCACGTCGAGCCTCGGGAGACCCGGGCCTGAACGCTATGGCTGCGTAACGGCACAAAATGGCCGGGGATCGTGGAGAGGAGAGATTTCTGCCATGGAAGCCAAGGAATGGTCCGTACGGATCGACATCACCGAAGAGGGCGACGGCACCTCTGCCCGAGCGGTCCTGTTCACTCGGGACAGGACCAGTCTGGCCGGGGTCGGGACCGCGCGCCGCAATCCGATCGACCGATCGGTGCCAGAGATCGGTGACGAGCTGGCGGCAGGCCGCGCACTGGCCGACCTGGCACACAAGTTGCTGGTCGTCACAGCCGAGGACATCGCTGAACTGGCCCGGCAGCGGCCCGGTTTCGCCGGAGGCGCGCCATCGGGCCGCGCCTGATTTCCTCAAGTTCAGGTCCGCGTGGCGGGGAGGGCGAATCGGCCGGCGTGGATGGCGACTCTTCGAAGGTCATGGCCTTGCATGAGCAGGTAGGCATCGACTCGGTCGAGGACCTGGAGGCGGCGATCCGCGCAGGCAGGCTGCACGGGCTGCACGGCATCGGGGCCAGGGCCGAGGAGAGTCTGCTGGACGGCATCGACGCGCCCGTCACCGTGGTACGCATGTGACCGAGTAAGCCGTATTGACCTGGGGAAATACGCACACAGGGCGATCAGGAGAGTGCATCGCAAGACGAGCCCCGCCCGTCGAGCCAGGTCTCGGCCACATGGGCGGCAGAGCGCGGAGGCGTCATCGATGGGACCGTGGGCACAGATCAAGGAGACGCATTCCGCAGTGGTGATCCTCCTCGGGGATCAGGCCATCAAGCTGAAGAAACCGGTGAATCTCGGTTTCCTGGACTACACCACTCGCCAAGCACGGCGAGCCGTGTGCCACGAGGAGGTGGAGCTCAACCGGCGGCTGGCACCCGATGTCTACAAGGGGGTCGCCGACGTCCTCGGCCCCGACGGGGAAGTCTGCGAGCATCTCGTCGTGATGCAGCGCATGCCCGAGGAGCGCCGCCTCGCCACGATGATCCGCTCCGGGAACCCGGTGGACGAGCATGTTCGCCAGGTCGCCCGGATGGTCTCGAGCATGCACGACCGTTCCCGGCACTGCCTGCGGATCGACAGACAGGGAGAGGCACAGGCACTGCGGTGCCGCTGGACGGCGAGCTTCGCGCAGGTCCGCGCGCTGCCCGATGCGACTCTCGACACCCAGGTGATCCAGGAGATCGAACGACTCGCTCTGCGGTTCATCGACGGCCGTGAACGCCTGTTCTCCACCCGGATCAGCGAAGGGCACATCGTGGACGGCCACGGCGACCTGCTCGCCGACGACATCTTCTGCCTCGACGACGGGCCACGGATCCTGGACTGCCTGGAGTTCGACGAACGGCTACGCTTTCTCGATCGCCTGGACGATGCCGCCTTCCTGGCCATGGACCTGGAACGGCTGGGCGCCCCCCGGCTGGCCGAGCTGTTCCTCCACTGGTACACCGAGTTTTCCGGTGACCTCGCATCGCCCTCGCTGTGGCATCACTACGTCGCCTATCGGGCCTTCGTCCGAGCCAAGGTCGCCGGCCTCCGACGTCAGCAGGGAGACCTCGGCGCGGCGCGACAGGGCCGTGAGCTCGCTGAGCTGGCGCTACGCCACCTGCGGGCCGGCGCGGTGACCTTGGTCCTTGTCGGTGGGACTCCGGCCACCGGCAAGACCACCATCGCCGCCGCCATGGCCGACCGGCTCGGCTACACGCTGCTGAACAGCGACCGCATACGCAAGGAACTCGCCGGCATCACGCCCGAACAGCCGGCGCCAGCCCCTTTCGGCGAGGGCATCTACAGTCGGGAATGGACCGAGCGCACGTACCAGGAACTGCTGTCCCGGGCTGAAAGGCTGCTACGTCACGGCGAGCCGGTCATCCTCGACGCTTCATGGAGCGATGCCGAGCAGCGGGAGGCCGCCGGGCGCCTCGCGCGGCGCACATTCAGCGACCTCGTGGCCTTGCGCTGCACCGCTCTGCCGCAGCTGATCGCGGAGCGCTTGGCCCACCGTGCGGGTGGGATGTCGGACGCGGACCAGGCGATCGCCACTGCCATGACGGCGAAGGCGGCGCTCTGGCCCGATGCCATCGAGATCGACACCAGCGTGTCCCCGGAGCAGGCGCTCGAGCGGGCCCTGGCGGCGATCCACGCCCGCTGGACGACGGTGCCCTGGCGGTTCCGTCGCCCTGAGCTGGAACCAGGCTGATCGCTTACCGGCTTGGTCAAAAAGGGGCTCGGAAGCGTTAAGGACATCATCGCCACCCGCGTCCGACGCATGGTCAGTGGGCATCCGAAGGTGGTGGGGCCAGTCCCCGGTCATGGACCAACGGCATCCGGTTTTGGGACTTCAGCCCCGGGCGGTCGGGACCTCTGTTCGCGAGGCTTGGGCTCGGGTGGGGGCCGGACGAGAGGGGTGCGTGATGGCAGGACAGATCATAGTAGGCGTGGACGGTTCCGCTTCGGCGACCGCGGCGGTCGAGTGGGCGGCCGCTGACGCGAGCCGCCGCGGGCGCTCGCTACGCCTCGTGCATGTGTGCGAGCAGTGGTCGCCCAGCCTGGGCGAGGCCCAGTGGCCGCTCAGCCTGGACGAGGCTCAGGCGGAGTACTGCGCCGAAGCGCTCCAGGCCGCCGCCAACCGGGCGCGCGAGCTGGCGCCGGGTGTGGAGGTGACCACGGACCTGCGCGAGGGCAACGTCATCGAGCAGTTGATCGCCGAGTCGGCCTCGGCCGACAGCGTGGTCCTGGGCAGCAGGGGACTCGGCGGGTTCACCGGGATGGTCCTCGGCTCAGTCAGCACGGCCGTGGCCGGGCACGCCGCCGGGCCCGTCGTCATCGTGCGTGGCCCCGTCGAGGCCCTCCACGGGCAGATCGTAGTGGGCTACGACGGCTCGAAGGGCGCGCAGGCGGCGATGGAGTACGCCATCGACCAGGCGCGTGCCCGCCAGGCCCGCTTGCAGGTGGTCTACGCCTGGCAGGCGCCGCTGTCCGCGCCGTACGCCCGCGCCTACAGCAGCGCGCTGGACAGCGCCTTCGAGCAGCAGCAGCGTGCGGCCCGTGAAGCGGTGAACCCGTGGCGGGAGAAATATCCGGACGTCGAGCTCACCGATGAGCAGCTGTGCGAGCATCCCGTCGCCGCTCTTATGAACGCCTCGGCCTCGGCCGATCTGGTCGTGGTGGGCTCGCGTGGGATGGGCGGCTTCGCCTCTGCGGTGCTCGGCTCGGTCAGCCGCGGTGTGCTGCACCACGTCACCTGCCCGGTCGCGGTGGTCCGGCCTCGGAGTGAGCGGGCGTCATGAGCATGAGCCGGTATCACGGCCGAGGAAACGACTCAGGCGGCGCTTGACCCACCACTCGTGTTCCGCCCAGAGCCTTCCGCATGCCCCTGGCCCGTATGGAGACCCAAGCTCACGGAGGCGGAATCAGTCGACGATCCAGGTGGGGCGGGCGAAGCGCAGCGGCTCGCCGCCACTGATCGACGGGCAGGCTGGTGATCACGCCCGTCCGGCGGGCGCGCCGGATCTCGGGGGTGTGGGCGTCGAACAGCCATCGTTATGCGTCTTGCGGTACTTGGTGAAGATCTTCCGTACCAGGGGATCGAGGATGTGGCCGTAGGCGGCGAGGCCGGATTCCACCATGCGCGGTCCGCCCGCGGGCATGATGGCGCGCTTCAGCGGTGCGTCGGTCTGCAGGCCGACGATCAGCTCCCAGTCGGCGCAGCAGTGGAATGGGCCGCCGCCGACGCGCGGCGCAGAGGGCTTGACCTGCGGCTCGTACATGTGTGCGAGCAGTGGCCGCACGGGGTCGGCGAGTTCAGCACGAAGTACTGCGCGGGTGCGCTGGAGGTCGCCGCCGACCAGGCGCGTGAGCTGGCCGGTGGGGTCGGGGTGTCGACGGAACTGCGCGCCGGGAACGTGATCGACGATCTGATCGATGAGTCCGCGTCGGCCGACAGCGTGGTGCTGGGCAGCCGGGGGCTCGGCGGGATGGTTGGCGGGGCAGGCCGAGAGTGATCGAGTCTTCAACGGGGGGTGACAGCGGCGTCGGGGGCCGTGTTGGTGTGGCTGGAGGCGGGCAGGACACCGGTTCGCTGGAGCCTGTCGCGGGCTGCGGCGATGGCCTGGGGGGTAGTGGCGAAGACATGGCCGGCTTGATCGAGGCGGGCGATGACGCCGAGAGCATGCAGGGGCTGGTGATGGCCGTCGCGGATGCCGGAGATGTAGACGGTGATGCCACGCCGCTGTAGCCGTTGGATGGCGTCGCCGAGGACCAGAGCGCCGCTGGCGTCGAGGGTGGTGACGCGGGACATGCGCAAGATCACCACGGAGACGGTGGCGACTTCGGACAGCTCCAGCAGGAAGCGGTGGGCCGCGGCGAAGAACAGCGGCCCGTCCAGGCGGTAGGCGACGATGTGCTCGGCGAGCAGGGCGTGTTCCTGCTCGGTGTGGTCGCCGGGCAGGTCGGGGTGAATCGGCATCGCGTCCAGGCGGACGTCGCGGGCGATGGCACGCAACGCCAGCGCGCCGGCCACGATCAAGCCGAGGATGACGGCCTGGACCAGGTCGAGGGCGAGGGTGGCGAGCGCGGTCAGGGCCAGCACGACGGCGTCGCCACGGGTGGAGCGGATCATGGCCTTGACCGAGCCGACTTCGACCATCCGCACCGAGGTGGCCAGCAGCACGCCGGCTAGCGCGGCCAGCGGGATCCGCGCGACCAGGCCGGCCGCGCTGAACACGATCACCGCCAGGATGCCCGCGTGTGCCAGGGCAGCCAGCCGCGATTGGGCGCCCGAGCGGACGTTGACCGCGGTCCGGGCGATCGCCCCGGTGGCCGGGACGCCGCCGAACAGTGGCGTCAGGAGGTTGGCCAGACCCTGCCCGAACAGCTCCCGGTCGGGGTCGTGCTTGTGGTTGACGCTCATGCCATCGGCGACGGCGGCTGAAAGCAGCGACTCCAGCGCGGCCAGGGCGGCGACCGCGACCGCCGGGGCCAGCAGTGAGCTCAGCGCGGCCGGGTCCAGGAAGGCCAGGGAGGGGGCGGGCAGCCCGGCGGGCAACTGCCCGATCCGGGCCACCGGCAGATCGGCCAGCTCGGTGGCGAGGGTGGCGGCGGCGACGGCGAGCAGGGAGAACGGCAGCGTGGGCCGCCAGCGTGCGCCCACCAGCATCAGCGTGGCCACCGTCAGAGCGATGCCCAGAGCCCACCAGCGCGGCTGGGCGAGGAAGTCCTGGACGGCGTGCCAGGCCACGGCGGTGACCTTGTCCCCCGTGGGAGTCGCCACCCCCAGGGCGGCCGGGATCTGCTGCAGGCCGATCACACAGGCGATGCCGATGGTGAAGCCCTCCACCACCGGGGCCGGGACCAGGGCCATGTACTTGCCGGCACGGGCCAGCGCCAGCGCGATCAGCAGCAGCCCGGCCAGCACTCCGACCATCAGCACCCCGGAGGCGCCATGAGCGTGCATGATCGGCACGAGTACTACCGTCATCGCCCCGGTCGGGCCGGACACCTGCAGGCCCGAGCCGCCGAACAATGCCGCCAGCGTCCCGGCGACCACCGCGGTGGCCAGCCCGGCTTCGGCACCCATGCCGGAGGAGATGCCGAACCCCAGCGCTAGCGGCAGCGCCACGATCGCCACGGTGAGCCCGGCCAGCAAGTCACGGCGCGGGCGACGGCCCATAGCAGCCAGCTCCCCGCTCTCGGGCAGCACACCGCGGATACGGGCCCAGCCCGAGGAGAACAAGAGGGTCACGAGGCGCCGGTCTCCGCCTTGAGCAACTCGCTCAGCAGCTCATGCTGACCGGTGAGCTTGTGCGTCAACAGCGTGCGCGCCGCGCGCAGCAGTTCGGCCACATCCCCGCCGGACAGGGCATAGGTCACGGTCGAGCCATCACGGTGGGCAGTGACCATGGCCGAGCGGCGCAGCACGGCCAAATGCTGCGACAGCCCCGTGGCCTCCACCTCGATGGCGGCCAACAGGTCCCGCACCGGCATCGGCCCGTCCTGCAACAACTCCAGCACCCGGATCCGGACCGGATGGCCCAGCAGCTTGAACAGCTCCGCCTTGGCCTCATACAGCGGCATCGACATCACTGGGCCGCCGCCTCGCCTGTTATGGGGCCGCCCGAATCGGTGGTGCCCGCATCGGCATCCAGACGCATCCCGTGTGAGCGGGCCAAGTGCGTCACGTCCTCCCACTCCGCCTCGGCCAACATCAGCGCGTCGACGTCATCCTCGGCGCGGGCGGCCTGAAGCGCCGCGTCCGCCAGACGTAGTCGTTGCCTGACCGCGGCGGCAAAAGACCCGCTCACATCACGCTCCTGGTTCTCGATCGCCAACTAAGCCAGCCCTATGATGTATCAAATTGCGAAAATGCGCAATTCATGGAGGTGCGGATAGCGTAGCAAAGAGGCCAGCCCGATGACGCAGCGGCGCCACGTGATCTCGAAGCGGAGAGTTCGCGAAAGGTCAGAGGTTGTCGGGTCCTTCGACGTCATCTCTCCAGAGGCCGGTGGGACCGCTCTTCGCTGGAGTGTTCCTCTCTGATGCGCTCAGATTCGCCGTCGCACTTAGGACGAAGGCCTGTCATTCTCGCCGATCTGCCCGCAGCCGGGCGGCCAGTGCGGCGGCCTGGGTACGGCGTTGCATGTCGAGCTTGGACAGCAGGTTGGACACGTAGTTCTTGACCGTCTTCTCGGCCAGGAACATCCGCTCGCCGATCTGCCGGTTGGTGAGCCCTTCGCCGATCAGGTCGAGGATGTTGCGTTCCTGATCGGACAGGGCCGCGAGCGGGTCCCTTCTGGCGGCCTGCTCCCGCAGTCGTTGAAGCATCGCCGCGGTGGTCTGCGGATCGAGCAGCGACTGGCCGGAGGCGACCGTGCGCACGGCGCCGACCAGGTCGGAGCCGTGGATCTGCTTGAGCACGTAACCGGCGGCGCCCGCCATCACCGCCTCGAACAGCGCGTCGTCGTCGGCGTAGGAGGTCAGCATCAGGCACGCCAGCCCGGGCAGCCTGGACCGGGCCTCGCGGCACACGTCCACGCCGTTACCGTCGGGCAGCCGGACGTCCAGCACCGCGACGTCCGGCTTGAGCGCCGGAATGCGGGCGATCGCCGACTCCGCGGTGCCGGCTTCGCCGATCACCTCTATGTCGTCCTCGGAGTCCAGCAGGGCGGCCACGCCCCTCCGTACCACCTCATGGTCGTCGACGAGGAACACACGAATCATGCTCCGACGTTAACCGGTTCAGCCCACCACAAGAAAGAGCCAAAGCCCCTATTCAGGGCAGCGGTTTCCCTGAGGTGAACAGCTCCGTTCCTCCGAGCCCTTCTCAGGTTCGGCGGCTTTCGTCTGAGAGGCATTCGGTGCCAGGCCGCCGCGGCGGCGCTGGTGCGAGTAGGCCACGCGCGTACTCCGGTACTCGCCGGGCAGGCGAGTGAAGACCACAGCACAAAGCATTCAGCAGGCAGGACGATCTACGGTCGCCACCTCCGAGGGCGATCGGCAGCCGTCACGGGACTTTCGTCCCTAACCCCTCAGGCAGGGGCGCTGACAGGCTGACGGCATGAAACTCGACTCGGCCGGCCTGCAGGTGCTCTCCCACGAGGAGTGCATGCGCCTGCTGCCCTCCTGCCCGATCGGGCGGATCGTCTTCACCGACAGCGCCCTGCCGGCCGTGGAACCGGTCAACTTCTGCCTGGACGGGGAGGACATCGTCATCCGCACGGCGGCCGGTTCTAAGCTGGCCGCCGCCACACGCCATGCGGTTGTGGCCTTCGAGGTGGACGACTTCGACTCAGTGGAGCGCACGGGCTGGTCAGTCACCGTCGTGGGGCTGGCTCGTGTCGCCGACGATCCCGCGCAGATCGCCCGGCTGGAAAGCCTGCGGCTGACGCCATGGACACGCAGCCCCGACCACTTCATCGTCATCACCACGGTGGAGGCCACCGGCCGGCGCATCCAGCAGTCCGCCTGACCATCCAGATCCGGCAAGCAGACGGTGCGGCCCCACAGCACAGGCACCCCGGGATTTCGTCCCCGACGCCAGTGTCACGGTCCTTCGTTGATAACGGAGTCGCCGGCACGTTTGGAGTCGTCGTGCTTCCAGAGCAGCTTGTCGATGATGTCGACGACGCCGTTGACGCGGTGGGCCATGCGTGTGGCGAGCATGGTTTCGCCGCGTCGGTCCATCCAGCCGTTCAGTGTCACCACTCCCCGGTCGACGTTTACGGCAACGTCTGAGGTCTCCATGCGCAACGAGCCCTCCAGAACCTCCTCGCGGATCTCGCGGGCAATGTCGGAGTCGGCTCGCACGAACGTCTTGAGCAGATCGCCTCTGCTGACGATTCCTTCGAGGTAGCCGTCCTCGGCGACGATCAGGCGCTTGACGCCGTGCTTGTTCATGAGACGGGCGGCCGTGACAGTCGAGGAGCGGGGCGAGATCGTCACCGCGGGCGATGTCATGAGTTCGGCGGCCGTGTCACCCACCGCCTTCCGCCGGAGGCTGCCTCCTTCCTGCGCCATCAGATGGCGTAGCCGCGCGCGCAGCGGCGGTTGGTAGGCGTCGCCGTAATACTGTTCGCGGAACTCCTCCTTGTACAGCAGGTCCGCCTCGGACACGGCTACCTCGGCCGCCGGTCTCGGGGGCTCCGCACTGTCGCCGCATCGCCCATACCCATCTGGGGCACAGTGGCGGCGTCGCGCTCGCCGTGGACGACGTAGGTGACCAGCGGTGTCCGGCCGCCACCTAGGGCCCGGTGCAGGCGCTGCTGGAGGCCGGTGTTTGCGCAGGCAGCCAGCTGGGCGAGCACCCGCGGCCGCAACGGAACGGGCGGCTTCTGCGGTAGCGGGTTGGCCCCATTCCGCTCCAGACGCACGGCCGCCTCCATGGAGGACAACCCGGCGGATCCAGCCTGCCCTGGTGACTTAGGTCACACCGCTCCGGGTCGTTCGCCCCGGGTGCGCGAAGAAGATCGGAGAGAGGGTGAGGTCACCACCAAATCCTGAGCGAACAAGGGCGATCGAAATGTCTGTTTTCCTGGGTATGACGCACGCCGAGAATGACTTCCTCAGCGAGACGTACTTCACGAGAGCGGCCGGTGCGCTGGATGTACACCGCGCGGGTTCGGGGCACGCCTGCCTCTCCTGTGCCGCCGCATGGCCGTGTGCACCTGCGTTAGCCGCAGCCTTCATGCTCGATCTGCACACCGCCTGATGAACATCGAGGTTGTGAAGGTGTGCCCACATGCGTGTTGGATGACGCCAGGCAATGCGTACGTCCTACGGATTGGCCCGTAGGTGACCTTGTCGTGGCGGTCGTGGCCGTCGGCCTGGTCGAAGCGGACCTGCAGCAGTGCGCTGCCGACCGCGTTGACCGTCTGCCCGGAGCCGTCGGCGATCAGCTTGGACACGTAGCGGACGTCGCGCCGGGCCGGTAACCGGCCGCGGAACTCGAAGACGAGCCGGTCCAGGCCGACCTGGTGTGCGGCCCGGATGCCTACCAGCATGGGTGGGACGGCCTGCTGAGCGGCCTGCGCCGGTACGGCCAGCAGCCCAGTGGCACTGATCACCATCGCGGTGGCGATGAGAGGGCGGATCGAGAGCATGATCGGCGAATTGGATCCGCTCAGGCCGTGGGAGCGACTGGTGAGGAACCGCATGTCCGAGCTAAGGTGATTTTGCCAATAGGGGACATTCTTCATCAAGGATGGTCTGCACTGACGATGGCCGGACGTGGAGGCGACAGGGATCGCAGCGGGACGGGGCAGGGGATGCTTCCGTTCGTCCTGCTGGCGTTGGCCGAGGCTCCCATGCACGGCTATGTGCTGGCCGCTCGCATGGCCGACCTCAGCTTTCGCCGAGCCGCCGAGGACCCGTCCGTGGTGTACCGGGTGTTGCGCCAGCTCGCCGCCGACGACATGGTGACGGACGAGTGGGTGCTCGGCGACGACGCGCCACCCCGGCGCACCTACCGCCTGACCCCCTCGGGCGAGGCGTACCTGCACGAACGCGCTGCGGACCTGCGACGACAGGCCCGGCGTATCGAGGTGTTCCTCGACCGTTACCGCCAGTTGTTCCCCCATGAAACAGCCGCCGACAGCACCTCTCGCCGCACCCGCGAACCACGTACACCCGACGGCAGAAAGGCAAGCGGATGAGCTCCAATCAAGGCGACGACACGACACGCGAGGCGGAGGGTCCGCGGCTGACGCGGCGGCACGCGGTGCAGGCAGCCGGGCTGCTCGCGCTGGGAGCCGTGGCAACGGTGGGGTCCAGGCCTGCCATGGCGGTCTCGACCAGCACCACGACGCGCACCGGCGTGATCCGGCTGGCCAGCGTCCGGACCGTTCAGGATGGCGGTCTGCTGCCGCGGTTGCTCGACGCGTTCGAGGGCCAGAGCGGTCAGCAGGTGCAGGTGCACACCGGTGAGGACGTGTACGCCAAGGCCCGGGCCGGGCAGGCGGATGTGGTCTTATCGCATTTCGGGCACAAGGACGCGCAAGCTTTCATCACCGACGGGCTCGGGCAGTGGCCGCGGATGGTGCTGTTCAACTCCATCGCCCTCATCGTGCCCGCCGGCGACCCGGCCCATGTCGCGCAGCTGGCGGATCCGGTGAAGGCGTTTCGCCGGATCGCGCACGCCCGCGCGCCGTTCATCGTCAACGGCATCCCGGAATTGGTCTATCTGACCGACAACCTGTGGCAGGCCGCCGGGCGTCCGGACAAGACGGGCTGGTATCGCGACACGGGCCTGCAGCAGGAGGCGGCCATGCGGGAGGCCGCCCAGCAGCGCGGCTACAGCCTGTGGGGCGCCACCCCGTTCCTGGTCTTCCAGCAGGACAACCACCTTCCACTGCGGCCCGTGCTCTACAGCGACCAGCTGTTCCACCGGATCATGGCGACGGTCGTGGTCAACCCGGTCGCCTTCCCCGGCGCGAACGTGGCCGGCGCGCTGGCGCTGCAGGAATTCCTGCTCACCCCGGCGATTCAGGTGCTGATCCGCGGCCATCGATATCCCGGTGTGGACCAGCCGCTGTTCTGGCCCGCGGGCCGCAACAACGCCACGGAAATCCTGCTGCCCTCACCGTCCGGTTGACCCAGTTCTAGGGCGTGACGGCGGCCGCGGCGAGGACGTCGCCGCGTTCGGGTCTGTTCGTCAGCCAGCGGTCGAGGTCGTCTTGGCGGGGCTCGGCAGTTCCCTGCTGATGATCCAGCCAGGAGGTCGAGGGCGATCAGGATCCGGCGGCGCAGTTCGCGGCCGATCGAGGTGGGGAACTGGCGCCTTCGCCGCGCCGCCGTGATCGCTCATGTACGTGATAACAGATCATTATCACGTACATGAAGCTCTCCGCGGATCAGGAAGCAGCGACTTCCGCTTTCCGGATTCATCGAATATCGTCGATGGACGATGGATGAGGAGAAGCGCCCGCTGCCGCGTGCGGAGGCCGAGGAGTACGCGAGCTGGTTCAAGGCTTTGGCCGACGCCACGCGGATCCAGATCGTGTCGCTGCTGGCCCGTCGGCGCGCGCCGATGAGCGTCGGCGAGATCGTGACCGCGTCCGGAGTGGGCCAGTCCACCGTCTCGCACCACCTGAAGATCCTGGCCGAGGTGCGGTTCGTGCTGGTCGAGAAGCAGGGCACCTCCAGCCTGTACCGGATCAATGAGACCTGCGTGAGCTGTTTCCCGACCGCCGCCGACGTGGTCATGGGCAATCCCGTGCCGGCCGCGCCCACCTGCGAATGAAGGGAGTTTCGCCATGGCGCACGACGAGATCATCGACCACTACTCCGCGCTGGCCCGCGCCGCGGCCGCCGACCGGACGGCCGCCGACTGCGGGCAAGACGCGTTCGAGCAGGGCTGCTTCGGCGCGGCCGACTATGACGAACTCGGCGTGCTGCCTGCGGGGGCGGTGCGGGCCGGCCTTGGGCGCGGCAACCCGGTGGCCGTCGCCGAGCTCCAGCCCGGTGAGACCGTGCTCGATCTCGGCTCGGGCGGCGGCATCGACGTGCTGCTGTCGGCACGCCGCGTTGGCCCGCACGGCAAGGTCTACGGGCTGGATGCCAGCGTGGACATGCTGGCGCTGGCCCGGCGCAACGCCGAGCGGGCGGGCGCGCGCAACGTGGAGTTCCTGCACGGCACGATCGAGCACGTGCCGCTGCCGGACCGGTCGGTGGACGTGGTCATCTCCAACTGCGTGATCAACCTGTCCGACGACAAGGCCGCGGTGTTGACCCAGGCGTTCCGGGTGCTGCGGCCGGACGGCCGGTTCGGCGCCAGTGACGTCGTGGTCGACGGCGACCTCGACCCGCAACGGCGGCAGGCGGCCGAGCAGCGCATCGGGTGCGTGGCCGGGGCACTGCCGATGGCTGAGTACCGTTCGCTGCTGGCGGCGGCTGGGTTCGTCGATATCCGGATCACGTTGACAGCTGATCATGGCGACGGGGTGCACTCGGCGATCGTGCAGGCCGTCAAGCCCGCCGCAGGGCAGGACGTGGAGATCCGTCCGATGCGGGAAGCCGACGCCGCGCAGTTGCTGGCGATCTACCAGGCCGGGTTGGACACCGGCCAGGCCAGCTTCGAGACCACCGCACCGAGTTGGGAAGGCTTCACCGCCGCCAAGCTGCCGCACCTTCGGTACGTGGCCGCGGACACCGAGACCGGTGAGGTGCTCGGCTGGGTGGCCGCTTCGCAGGTGTCGGCCAGGCCGGTCTACGTGGGTGTGGTGGAGCACAGCGTGTACGTTCACCCTGGTTGCCAGGCGCAGGGCGTCGGCAGGGCGTTGATGGAGGCGTTCATCGCCGCGAGCGAGGATGCCGGGGTGTGGACGATCCAGTCCGGCATCTTCGGTGAGAACACCGCGAGCCTGGCCCTGCATCAGGCGGTCGGCTTCCGGGTGCTGGGCACGCGTGAGCGCATCGGCTGCCACCACGGCATCTGGCGGGACGTCGTGATGGTGGAGCGTCGCAGCCTGGTGGTCGGCAGTGGTGGCCGGTCTACATAGGGGTTTCCACGACTCCGCGGGTGCCGTCGACGATGACGTGCTGGCCGTCGTGCAGGCGTAGCGTGGCATCGCCTGTGGCGACGACGGCGGGGATGCCGTACTTGCGGGCGATACCGGATCGGGCAACCACTCGCCGAGCCGGAAGTTACGCAGCCACAGTCCCGGCCCCGGCGCCTTCCAGGACACCGGCTCCGGCAGCGCGGTCACACTCTTCGCCCACCGCTGCCCCGGACACCAGCGACTCGCCCAGCCCACGTACGGCCGTGATCACCACCTCGTCGCGCTCGCCGCTGAGCGGGTTGGCGGTGAAGGCCACGCCCGCGGATCGCGCGGCGATCATCGGTTGCACCAGCACCGCCACGCCTTCACCGCGACCAGGGGCGTGGTACGCGAGCACTCGCTGTGTAACTGCTGCGGCGCGGCAGCGGGTGACGGCGTCGGCCACCTGACCTGCGGGCACGTTCAGGTAGGTCTCGTACAGTCCGGCGTAGGAGGCGTCCGGCAAGTCCTCGGCGACGGCCGAGGAACGTACGGCGAATGGCCCGGCACCAAGGGCCTCGACCACGCGGTCCAACTCGTCCGCAGACGGGGCGGCATCGGTAGGGATGACGAATCCGTCCGGCACGGGAAAGCCCTCGGCGGCCAGCACGGCAAGGGCGGCGGCCTTACCCCCGATCCGTTCCCGGCCCAGACCTGCCGCGTCCGCCAGCCTAATGATCATGATGTGCGCTCCCTCGTCATGATCGCGCGAACGATGAGCGGGAAGCCGGCCAGCGCGGGAATCACCCAGAACGACCAGGCCGGCAAGTGCTCCCAGAGGGGCAGGTGCGGGCCGTTGTCGACGTAGAAGGCGGTCAGCAGCACCACGTACGACAGCCCCATGGCGGTGATGTGCACCCTGTCGCAGGATCGCCTGTGCCGATCCAGGTATCCGGCGCCGCCGGCCGCGAAAGCCAGCACGCCCAGGACGAACAAGTGGGTGTTCTCCCGCCACCGGATCGCCGACATCACGCTCATCGTGATGAACACGACCGCCAGCGCCCAGACGTAGGCCCGGCCGTAACGCCGGTGCGCGACGCCGCCCTTGCGGGCCAGCATCGCCACAGCCCCGCAGCTCACGCACGTCAGACCGGCCGTGACATGGACACCCAGCACCATTAGGAAGACCGGCCCGGCGTCAGGGATCGGGATGCCGAGGACGTCCATCGCAGCCCCCTATAGGTTGCGTTGCTACCTATAGCGACGCTACTCCGGCCGTTGCTGTACGGGAAGGCCCGATATAGCGTTACTACCTATGAGAGCCGAAGCGCTCAAAGGACACCTCGACGGACTGCTACTGGCCGCCCTGGAAGACGGTCCCCGGCATGGGTACGCAGCCAAGGAGGCTCTGCGCGAGGCCACCGAAGGCCGCATCGACCTGCCCACCGGCACCGTCTATCCGGCGCTGCACCGCCTGGAGCGCGCTGGACTGATCACCGGTAGCTGGTCAGTCGTCAGCGGACGCCGCCGACGAAGCTACGAGTTGACCCCCGCCGGCCGCTCCGCGCTCGGCGGCGAGCGGGCCACCTGGCAGGAGTTCGCCACCGCGATCAACGCGGCCCTGGGAGCACGGCCATGGCCGGCCACCCACTGATCACCGCCGAACTGGACGCGCTCGCGCAGCGGCTGCCGCCCCAGGCCGTAGAAGAACTCGCCGACGGACTGGCCGAAGCCTACGAACATCAATTGCACGAGCACGGCGATCCCGAGGCGGCCGCGCGGGCGGCCATAGCCGAGTTCGGCGACGCCGACACGATCTCGGCTGCCTTCTGCGGCCAAGCACCGTGGCGACGGACCGCGCTGACCCTGCTGGCCACCGGCCCGGTCATGGCCGCCGTGTGGGCGGCCACGCTGGCAATCGGCCAGGCATGGACATGGCCGCTGCCGGCTGCGGCCAAGGCCGTGTACGGCATGACGCTCGTGGTGGTCGTCGGTTTGCTGGCCGTGGTGATCCGTGAACGGCGGGCCTATCGGCGTGGACGGGTGCGGGCCGTCGGGGCGGCGGTCGGGCTGCTGATTCTGGACGGTCTGATGCTGGCCACGCTCGCCCTCCTTGTGCCCGTCCCGGTTTGGCCGATGGCCTTGGCCGTACCCGCGAGCCTGATCCGGATCCTGCTCACCGTCCGAACCCTGCCAACCATGCTCTCCTCCGGCTGACCGCACTGCTACAGGAGACGGGGCAGACGTTCAGCAGCAAAGGCGGCAACCTGGGGGTGCGGGACGCCGCCGTGCATGAGCAGGTGCTGGGACATCATGACCGCCATCATGTGATGCGGGATCATGTCGCAGAGAAACATTCTCATCCAGGGCATCGCCGGACAGCTTGGACAGATCGCGCATCATCGGCCGATAGCCGGTTACTGGCGAATGCCGGCGATACCAGGTGGCCAGCCACGTGTTCATCGTGGCGATCTCGGCACTTTGCGTGGTGACGATCGAGGCGCCCAGGGTGCGGATCTGTGCACGGCCCGAGCGCTGAAGCTGGCGGGCGGCAGCCACCGCCTCCTGATGGTGGGCCACCATACGGCGCAGATAGTCGGCCTCGTCACTCACGGCCACGCCGTGCATCGAGCCGCCCGGCCCCATCATGCCCCCGGCGGTCGGGCAGACGATGGGGTGCCCGGCCGCTTGCTGCAGGGTGGCCCCCCTGGCAGCCGCGCCAGCGGCCGCCGTTGCGATGCCGGTCGCCGCGGTGGCTGCCAGGACCGTGCCTGCCGCGATCCCGGCCAGTATCGAACGTTTCATCTCGGCCCCAACCCCTTTTGCCGAGGGCATCCTTCTACCCAGGCTGAGGGGAGCTCGCTGCACCGGTACAGGATCGTAGGACCCGTGATGACCAGGACCAACGCCGCCACCACAGATGGCCCTTTTGGGTGCCGCAGGTCTGGGCAGCCCTGCGCCGCCGACCGCCTCCGGCTCAGAGCGTGGGGACATGGATGATGCGGACGTCGGACCGGCTGGAGGTGGTACGGCAGGCGTCGGAGGCGCGGAAGAGTTCGGCGCGACCCGCAACGGCGGCGAGCGACAGAGCAGCGTATCGGCCGCCACCACGGCGTCTGGCGTGATGTCGTCTTCATAAAACGGCGCAGCCAGGCCATCTGATCAGGGAAGAAGGCGCCCCCGCTGCGAGCGCGTCCACTTGTTGTTCATCCCTCCGCCACTGGACGGACATCGATAGCTGCCAATATCGGTTCCCATCGATATCGATCGTTACCGATAGGGACTGGTCATGGAGGAATTGAACCTGCTGGAGTGCTGCTCACCAATGGCGCGTGAGCCCCTCGGCGAGCCGGAGGCAGCCGCTCTCGCGCGGGCCTTCAAGGCGCTCGGGGATCCGGTGCGGCTGCGCATCATTTCGATCGTGGCCAGCCACGGGGGTGGCGAGGCGTGCGTGTGCGACCTGACCGCGAGTTTCGAGGTGGGCCAGCCGACGATCAGCCACCACCTCAAGGTGTTGAAGGATGCGGGGCTGCTGACCTCCGAGCGGCGCGCCTCGTGGGTGTACTACCGCGTCGTGCCCGACCGGCTGGCCCAGCTGTCCGCGCTGCTCCACCTCCCCGCGGAGGTGGCCCAGTGATCCCCCTGCCGCGCAGGCTGCTGGCGGAGTTCCTCGGCACCGCGCTGCTGGTGACCGTGGTGGTGGGCTCCGGAATCATGGCCCAGACCTTGTCCCCGCATGACGTCGGCCTGCAGTTGCTGGAGAACTCCACCGCCACCGTCTTCGGCCTGGCCGTGCTCATCGTCACGCTCGGCCCCGTCTCCGGCGCCCACTTCAACCCCGTCGTCTCCCTGGCCGACTGGTGGCAGGGCCGACAGGGCGGCGCGGGCCTGTCAGGGGGCGAGCTCGGCGGCTACATCACCGTCCAGGTCCTCGGCGCCATCGCCGGATCCATCCTGGCCAACGCCATGTTCGACAAACCCGCGATCACCTGGTCCACCCACGAGCGCGCCAGCGCCCACCTGTGGCTGGGCGAACTGGTCGCCACCGCGGGGCTGCTCCTGGTCATCTTCTGCCTGGCTCGAACCGGGCGTACGGCGGTCGCGCCGGCGGCGGTGGCCGGCTACATCGGAGCGGCGTACTGGTTCACCTCCTCCACCAGCTTCGCCAACCCCGCCGTCACGATCGGCCGGGCCTTCTCCGACACCTTCGCCGGCATCGCCCCCACCTCGGTGCCCGGCTTCATCGCCGCCCAGCTCATGGGCGGCGCCGTCGGGCTGCTGCTGGTGCACGGCTTGTTCGGCCGGCCGCGGGCGGGCACCCCCGAGCCGGTCTTCCCGCACCCGCAATCTCGGTGAGTGGGGTGCCGTTGACGAACGGCGAACCCACCGACATGTAGCTGAGCGTGACGAACTTCGGGCCGGCTTCACCGAGGGTGCTCGCGATGGGCTTCTTCCAGCACCTGGCCGGCGAGCGCGCGGTGGCCTGGTCCGGCGGCTCGGAGTTCGCCAGCGAGATCAACCCCGCCGCAGTGGCATCCATGGCCGAACGGGACATCGACATCTCCCGCGAATTCCCCAAGCCCTGGACCGAGGAGGTCATCCGCGCCGCCAACGTCGTCGTCACGATGGGCTGTGGCGACGCCTGCCCCGTCTACCCCGGCAAGCGCTACCTCGACTGGGAACTGGACGACCCGGCGGGCAAAAGCGTGCAGGACGTGCGGCCCATCCGTGACGAGATCGAACGCCGCGTCCGCCACCTCCTCGACGACCTTGAAGTCCCCGCGACCTGAAGCCAGACCACCCCAAGGAAGGTATCCACCCGTGAGCGACACCCCCACCGTCCTGTTCGTCTGCGTCCACAATGCCGGCCGCTCCCAGATGGCCGCCGGCTGGCTACGCCATCTCGCCGCCGATCGCATCGAGGTCCGATCGGCGGGCTCGGCGCCCGCCGATCACATCAACCCGGTTGCGGTCGAGGCCATGCGCGAAGTCGGCATCGACATCACCGACCAGCAGCCCAAGATCCTCAGCGTCGACGCGGTCGAAGCCTCGGACGCGGTCATCACCATGGGCTGCGGCGACGCCTGCCCGATCTTCCCCGGCAAGCGGTATGAGGACTGGAAGCTCGACGACCCGGCCGGGCAGGGCATCGAGGCCGTCCGGGCGATCCGGGACCAGATCAAGGAACGCGTCGGCAAGCTGATGGTCGATCTGCTGCCCGCCTGACAATCGGCCGCAGGACCGGGGAAACCGTCTCGCACCACGGCCGGGGGCTGCGTACCGTCCCAGAGGTGGATACCAACGAACAGCGGGATCTGCGCCGGCTGATCAGCTGGCTGGAGCGCATCGAGCCGTGGCAGCAGCTCACCGGTGAGGACTCGCGTGCCTGGCAGGCCGACCCTCGGAGCTCTCTGGCCGGTGACGGTGCCAAGACCGACCCCTTTCAGGTGTCCCATGCCGTCTGGCACGCGTTGACCGTGTCGGTGGATCATCTGGGTTGTCTGCGCTCGTCTTTGCTGGGTGATCTGCATGGTGAGTACCGCGAGGTGCGTATTCACACACACGCCCAGTCCTCGCTGCTGCGCGGGGCGATCGAGAACGCGGCCCGTGCGGTCTGGCTGCTGGGTCCGAAGGACCGGCTGACTCGGGTGAGCCGCCGCCTGGGGTTACAAGCCAAGGAGACCAAGGACTCCTTTCGCATGCGGGCCCTGACCCAGCAACCCGCATCGCAGACTCAGCAGGAGCGACTGCAGCGTCTGACCGATCTGCTCGTCGCGGCGGGCCTGACCGAGGAGCAGGTCAAGGCCACGGTAAAGACGACGCCCAGCTACACCGAGATCGTGCGCGGCGCGGGCGAGCAGACCACGCTGGGAGCCGACCTGACGCAGCTGGTGTGGAGCGGCTGCAGCGCGCTGGCCCACGGCGACGCCTACGGCACGTTGGCGATGCTGGACAAGGACATCGTGGCGCGCAACCAGGACATGGCGCTCGTGCGCGTCACCGGTTCGATCAGCGGCCTGTATTGGTGCACCGTCGCGGCCGTGCTCATGGTCCAACAGGGGTTCGAGCTGCTGCAGGCACGCAGCCTCTCCTACCGCTGAACCGAGCTCCCGTGCCTGCTGACGGCCGCGAGCGAGCGGTATGAGGGCCTGGCGGCGGCGTTGACCGACGTCGATCCGTTCTACCGGTACGAGTTCGAGGTGCGCGAAGGGCAGGTGACCGAGCAACCCTGGGACGCGGACGTGCACCGCGACGAGCTGACCGCCTTCGTGCGCTACCGGCAGCTCAACGACCAGCGCTACCTGGTGATGCGCCTGGTGGCGCGAGCGGTGGAGTCGTTTCGGCTACGCCCGATCACCGGGTCGTTCAGCCTTCAGGTCCCCGTCGATTCGGCCGAGCAGCAGGTGGTGGAGGAGTTCCTCCAGTACGGAGCCCCCTTCGCCGACATCGGCGGCGCGATCACCCACACCTCGGGACCGCCTGGACTGCCCAGCGAGTCGGGTCCTGGCAGATTGACTTTCATCGTCGCCGCCAGCGCGGCCGGTGATCGTCCTGACCTGGAGGTCCGCCTGATCGGCCCCGACAACGACGTGCTGCACACCCTGGACCTGGTCGGCGTGCGCGCCTCGCGCGGCGTGGACGGCCCCGGCGTCTGGCTGGCCGGCCACGACCCCAGCGGCCTGCTGCATCTGCACTTCCTGGTCAACGCCGGCGACCACGACACCTTCCGTCTGAACGTGGACCCTGGATGACCTGGCCGGCAAGACACCGACCGACGTGCTGCCGGCGATGCGCCTGCTCACGGATTTCGTCCCGGAGAACACGGTCCTGCTGGCCGTGCGCGGCGGTCCGGCGTATGCGCCCCGCTGGCAGCCCAAGGAGTCCGGGCCGGCGATGCGCGTCCGCCGACAGGTCCGCATCCTCCAAGCGCTGCAGGTGATTCAGGCCCACAGCTACCAGCGCATTGTGATCCCGGAGCCGAGCCGCACCTCCGATGAAGAGCTCAGGCAGCTTGTGCATCTGGCCCGGCTGCTGCGGGGCCCTCAGATCGAGGCGACCTGGACGTATGCGGATTTCCCGATCCCGCCGACGCCGGCCCACCGCCCGCCGAGGGCGAATTCCCGGTCGCCGTCATGCACGAGCTGCACGCGAAGCCGGGCGGACGCCAGATCCCCTTGAGCATGTACCGGTGTGTCACCTACCTCGCCGCGCGGATCGCCGACCCCGCCGAAGCGGCAGCGGCCCAGGGCGGTGACAGCATCCGGCTGCTGCCAGGCTCCACCAACAGAGCCATCATCACCGCGGTATCGGCCGCCGAGGCCATCGCCGCCCTCGCCGCGCGGAACGTCACGCCGCCGAACGGATGTCTGGCGGTCGGCCGGGGCTCAAACGTGCGCGGGCTCGCTCAGCGGGGTGAACAGCGCACCGAGCCGGGCCACCTGCGCCGGGACAATCCAGTAGTAGACCCAGGTGCCGCGCCGCTCGCCGCCAATCAGTCCAGCGGTGCGCAGCACCTTCAGGTGGTGGCTGATGGTGGGCGCGGTCAGGTCGAAGACGTCGGTCAGGTCGCACACGCACGCCTCGCCACCGGGATGGGAGCCGATCATCGACAGCAGCCGCAGCCGGACGGGATCGGCCACGGCCTTAAGCAGCGCGGCCAGCTCGGCCGCGTCGTCTTCGGTGAGTGGCTCGCGGGCGATCGGCGCGCAGCATGGCCCGGCCTGCACGTCCTTGCTCGGGGCGAGGGGCAGGGTGGTGGGGGTCATGCGAGAGCCTCCGGTCCGGGCTGATGGTTCGATATCTGGCTAAATGATAGGCGGTGGGAGGCGGCCAGTGACGCGGCGGCGATCAGACAGGTGAGCGTGGCGGCAGCCATCACCACCCGTACCCGGCGGTCTGGGCCATGGTCAGGGCGGCGGGGGTGCTGGCCTTGGTGGTCTGGGGGATGGCCAGCGCCGCCACCAGCCGCCACCCCTCGCCAGGGACGCGGACGGGCCGGGCGACGGCGCCTTGCCCGTTGCTCGATGGCGCAGCGGTGACCGAATCGGCATCGGTGACGCTCACGAGGCATCCAGACACTCCAGCAAGTATGCGGTCAGCCGGTCGCCGGGCCTCGCCATCTGGAAAGCCCCGGCCAGACCCGACACCTGCCGGGGTGCGGCGGGCATGACGTACCTCCGTCAAACGGGTACGGCTGTCGCGTGCTGGGGACGGGTCAGCCGCAGCAACCGCCGCCCTGAGGCGCACCGACAGTCGCCAGCGGCAGTGGGGTGCCCAACAGACCGCCGCTGATCCCGGTGGCCAGGCCAACCCGCTGCTCCTGGGCTTCGGCCAGGCTGGAGGAGCACACCCCGGTCTCGGGCAGGTCCAGTTGCACGTCCCGGGCGGCCTCCCAGTCGCCGGCCAGGGCTGCGACGACCGAGCGCGCCTGCTCGTAGCCGGTAGCCAGCAGGAAGGTGGGGGCGCGGCCGTAGCTCTTGACCCCCACCGCGTAGTAGCCGGGTTCGGGGTGGGCCAGTTCGTCCGCCCCGTGCGGCGGGACGGTGCCACAAGAATGTGCGTTGGGGTCGATCAGCGGGGCCAGCGTGCGGGTGGAGCCGAGGATCGAATCCAGATCGAGACGGAGCTCACCGGCGATGGCGTGGTCGGGCCGGTAGCCGGTGGCAGCCACGATGCGCTCAGCGGTGATGGTCTGCTCGGCGCCGGCCGGGTCGCGGCTGATCACCCGCACCTGCTCGCCGTCGCGTTCGATGGCGTGGGTGAAGAAGCCGGTCACCAAGCGGATACGGCCGCTTTCGACGTGGGCGTGCAGACGGGTGCCGAGCGCTCCGCGGGCGGGCAACGCGTCGGCCTCGCCGCCACCGTAGGTGCGGCTGGCGTTGCCCGCGCGAATAGCCCAGGTGATCGGAGTGTCGTCGAGCTGGGCGAGGGCGAGCAGGGTGGTGGCGGCCGAGTGGCCGGCGCCGACGACCAGGACATGCCGGCCCGCGTACCGGTCGCGGTCGGCGCCGAGCACGTCGGGCAGCGCGTGGTCGACCAGGTCTGCCGCGTCCGTCTCGCCGTAGGCGGGCAGGCCGCTCGCGCCCAGCACACTCGGGGTGGCGTAGGTGCCGGAGGCGTCGATGACGGCGCGGGCGTGCAGCTCGGTTCCGTCTGTCAGGCGGATCAGGAACGGCGCCGCCTCACGGCCGGTGGTGCGGACCCGGTCGTAGCCGAGCCTGCTGATCGCGGTCACCTGCGCGCCCAGGCGGACCCTGTCGCCGAACAGCTTGGCCAGCGGCGCCACGTAGTCATCGATCAGCTCGGCACCTGTCGGCAGCCATTCGGGGTCGGGTGCGCTCCAGCCATCGGCCTCCAGCAGGCGACGGGCGGCGGAGTCGATGTTGTACCTCCACGGGCTGAACACTCGGACGTGGCTCCACTTGGCTACCGACGCGCCCGCCTGCGTGCCCGCCTCCAGCACCACGAAGTCGAGACCCCGCTCGGTCAGGTGGGCTGCCGCCGCCAGCCCGACTGGGCCCGCGCCGATGACTGCGATGGGCAGGTCATCGGGCCGTGCGGCCTGACGGCTGGGCTCCAGTTCGACGGCGGTGGGCCCGCAGCATCCGCTCATGGCGCATCTCCTCATCGGTTCTCGCGAGCCCGGAGACCCGCGCTGTTTCGAAGTTTGTCTAAGTAAGCTCGTCGGCAGGATGCCCGACAACTTAGATCCATGTCAAATTAGAGACATGTCTAATCAAGCGACCAAAGGAGGCGCGGCAGCTCAGGCGCGGACATGCTTTCGGTGGCCACGCAGGTGCCGGCCGAGAGCGGCCACGACGCGCCGGGCGTCGGCGCCGACACCGCGCAGCGTGTTGGAGGAGGGGGTGCGCTGCCACTCCAAGCCCAGGTATCCCAGGCCGCCATGTGTGAGGGACAGGCCCCGGCGCTGGCGTGGGCGGCCATCGGCTGTCAGTGCGCCCAGCCCGGCCAGATAGGGTAGATCCGGCTGGTAGCCGGTGGCCAGCAGCACCGCATCGACGCGTTCACGCCCGCCGTCGGGCCAGGTCACCTGATCACCGTCCAGGCGCGTGAACATCGCTCGGCGCCGATAGCGGTCCTCGCGCAGCGCCTGGCGGTAGCGACCGTCGTCCAGTACGGGCGAGGCGGGCGGATGCTCCGCGCGGGCCAGCGGCAGCCGGTCGAACCCGGTCACGCGGAACCAGAAATGCAGGTCCCGCCCCAGCGGGCGCTGCTGTACGAACCGGATCGGCGTTCGGCTGGCGAGCGTCACCCGGCGCTGGCCGGCCAGCTCGTAGGCGACCTGGACCGCCGAGTTGCCCGCCCCGACCACGATGACGTGCTCACCGGGTAGTGAGGCCGGAGAGCGGTAGTCGGCAACATGCAAGACCTGGCCGGTGAAGGTGCCCAGACCGGGCAAGGCGGGCCGGTGCGGGCGGCCGAAAGAACCGCTGGCCGCGATCAGGATGCCGGCGCTCAGCCGTTCGCCGCCCTCCAGCCGCACGGCGAACCCCTCCTCACCGGCTTCGGCCGTGCTCACACGGGCGTCGGTGCGCAGCTCGGCGCCGCGCTCGATCAGGGCGGCGGCATAGCGCTCCAGATAGGAGACCACTTCGTCGCGGCGCGGGTAGCGCTCGGGATCCCCGTCGAAGCCCATGCCGGGCAGGCTGCTGTAGCGAGCGGGCGAGAACAGGGCGAGGCTGTCGTAGTAGCGCGGCCAGGACCCGGCCGTCCGGCCGGAGGCTTCCAGTAGCAGGGGGCGTAGTCCGTGCTCAAGGGCGGCGTGCGCGGCGGCCAGGCCGGACTGTCCGGCCCCGACGATCAGGATGCGGTCGTTGTCGTTGGGCATGCCGCAGAACGTACCGTCATTTTCTAATATGTCAATAAGTTGGTATGAGGGTAGAGTGCAGCGGCAGAAGGGAGCCCGTATGGCCGAGAGCACGACATCACCAGCCGCAACCTCGCCAGCCGCCACGGCGGGCACCGCGTGCGCGCCGCAGCTGCCGCAGGCCGCCCAGGACTTCCTCAAGGCCTTGGCCAACCCCGGACGCCAGCAGATCATGCTGCTGTTCGCCCAGGGCGCCGAGCTGTCGGTCAACCAGGTCGCCGAACGCGCCGGCATCAGCCAGTCCGCCGCCTCCCAGCAACTCGCCCTGCTCCGTCGCGGCGGCATCGCCACCTCCCGCCGCGACGGCAAGGAAGTGCTGTATCGGGGCGATCGCGACGGCGTCGCCCGCATCCTCGGCGACCTGCAGGACTATCTACGCTTTTGCTGCTGAACCGTTGGCCGATGCGGGCCAGCTGGTCCGCGTTGGTCCGAGAGGCTGACACACCGCAGCAGGGGCACAGAGCGTTCAGCATGATCAAGCGTGTGTCACTCCTGGCCCTCAGCCTCCCCGTTGTCTACCGGCTTCAGGGACAAGTCCCAGCCATGCTTGGCTGCCAGAGGGGCGAGCAGGGCGCGTAGCCGGTTGATGCGGGCGGCGGCGTCGGGCCCGCGCGCATCCGCCGGTAGGCCTCCACGTGGATCACCTGGAGCAGGTGCAACATCTTAAAGACGCGGCCGTAGGCGGCGAAAGCGCCACCCAGGCCGGTCGCCTCCCGCCGGCGGTCATCATCTTGATCAGTCGTAGGCACGGACCTGGCCGGTGGCCAGCGAACCGGCGACCCGCACCATTTCATCCCATTCGCGCACGATCGCGGGCAGTGACACCCGACGCAGCGGCAACGCGTTGAAGGCGCCCCAGCCGTTGACGGCGTTGTGGTCGCGGGTGATGCCGCCCTGCAGCATCGCACATCGATCCACCACAGCTGAGTGTCGGTGATGTCGGCGTGACGCGGCGCGAACTGATAGCCGCAGGCGGCGAACATGCCATAGACGATGTCGCTGTAGCTACCCTGATCGGTCGTGATGACCTCGGGATGCTCGGCCGCGTCCAGGCGGTGGATGGCGTCCAGGATGTACAGCGAATCGCGCAGCGTGCCGGGCACCACCAGCCCGCCCAGCCCCGTCACCTTGGCCGACACGGTGTTCAGCCACGTGGTCCCGTGCGGCCGCTTGCCGACCCCGAAACACAGGGGTGAGGGGCGGGCGTGCAAGGAGCGCACCGGGACTACGAACCGCAGCCCATCGGTGGAGGCGACCATCCCGCCGCCCCAGTCCGCCGTGATCGGGATGCCGGCCTGGGATTTCATCAGCACCGCCGAGGCGGCGCCGATGCCCTCGCCGTGGAAGTAGCCCTTCTCCACCCCGATCAGCCGGTGCTCACCCAGCGCGGCCGTGCCGGGCTGGACGACCGGCGTCAATCCGATGTTGCGGGACCGGGCGACCAGCAGCGCCGCCAGCGACAGGTCCAGATCCTCACGGCGGGCCTGCGACCCGGACAGGTGCGGCATCGCGTCCAGGAACCCGGTGCGGGCGTTGACCTCCAGCAGCAGCTCCAGATAGACGATGCGGGGCAGCATCGCCGCGAACGCGTCATGCACCGCGGCGAACTCCTCCGGCGGCGGGGCGGCCTCCAGCCGTGCCGGCGATAGCTTCCCATTCTTGATCTCAGCCGCGTCGTTGGCCTCCAGGCCCGCGCCGACCTGCCGGAAGGCATCGTTCAGCAGCTCGGCGAGCTCGGCCAGGTGCTCGCGGGGATCGGCCGGCAGGTCCAGCGCCCGCAGCACCGTGTCCCGCTCGGCCGCCCACAGCCGCGGCTCGATCAGGCGCACCCGCAGATCGCCCCACTTGCCCGCGCCGACCGCGTACACATCCCGTCGGCGCAGCGCGTCGTGCAGCGCCTCCAGCACGCAGAACACGTAGGCGGGCCGGTCGATCAGCGACGCCTCCAGCTTCGGCCTGTGAAGACCAGCCGCCGCCACGATCCCGTCACCAACTCCTGGAAGCCCTTGATGTGCTCGATGCCGGGCTTGCGCGCGGTCATCAGCTTCGGCAGTGCGCGCAGCGCCGCCAGGATCGGCGAGCCGGCCGCCGTACCTCCCAAGGGAATCACCGCGGCCAGCAGCTCGATGAACGGCCGCACCGTGGCGTACCGGTCAACCAGCGCGGCCAGCCACTCCGCCTCACCGTCGCCGTCGTCCTCGGCCGGCGGCACCAGCGCCCGCACCGTCTCCACCGCGGCCGCCAGGTCCCCACGCGAGACGACCTGCTCCACCGCCGCCATCATCTCCGGGATCGACGCCGGCGCGGCCTTGTCGCCGGGGGCGCTCCCGCAGCACCACCGCCAAGGCCGCCGCCATCCGCGCGGCCGCCGTCTTCAGCTTCGGGAAGGTTTTCAGCTTCTCCTTGTCGCTCTTGCGGACCGCGCCCGACAGCAGCTTCGCCGACATCAGCAGGTCGAACAGCAGCAGCGCACCGTCCGCCGCGCACGCCGGTGACCAAGCCGTCGGGGACAGGGATGAGCGACGCGCTGGATCGCACCTCCTACGTGCTGGGGCTGGGCGCCGGGGTGGTGGATCTGTCGGCGGTGGCGACGGTGAAGCTGGCCGAGCTGGCCTCCTATGGGCTGCATGCCAAGGCCGCGAAGATCAAGCAGTTGCAGGGTGAGCGCGGGTGGCGACGCCGGTGGCCACCGTGCGGGAGCTGGAGACCTCGTCGGACCTGCGCCTCGGCATCGGCGAAGTCGCGAAACCCCAGCAGGTCCC
The DNA here is from genome assembly GCF_044460705.1 of Nonomuraea sp. NPDC050022. Classification (NCBI taxonomy): domain Bacteria; kingdom Bacillati; phylum Actinomycetota; class Actinomycetes; order Streptosporangiales; family Streptosporangiaceae; genus Nonomuraea; species Nonomuraea sp. NPDC050022. Next base: position 90,944 of record NZ_JBITKE010000023.1, on the reverse strand, counting down.
GGATCTCCCACGCGTGCTCGTAATGGGTCATCCGCCACGAAGGCCCCGTACCGGCGGACCTGCTCAGCCGACAGATACTCCGCAGACACAATCGGTGACGTTACGACCGCTTGGAGCTACTACCGCTCGGTACAGCAACGACTGGTACATCCTGCCGTGCGACGTGCCGACCGGCACGTTCGCGGCGATACAGAGGCTCGCGGTGACCGATGTGTTCGGCGCCCGCCGCTGGATCACCCCCGCCGGCGCGGGCGCCGAACACGACTGGCAGCAATGGTCGATGTACGTCCACGGCGACGCGCCCGGCCTCCTGCTGCCGCCGGGAACGCCGAAGGTGGCCGACGGCCCGGCGCTGGAGGAGGTCCAGCTGGCCCGGGACGAGAACGCCAACATGGTGTGGGGCATCGAGCAGACCGTCCGCATGCCCACCGGGGACCCGCGCCCCGGCGCGGAGGCCGCCGCCGAGACCCTCGCCTTCCGCCGCCGGCTGCGCCCGCCGACCCGGCTCGACGACTCTCGGGCGGCGCTCGCGTACCGGGTGATGAGCTTGGTCCCGGAGCACTGGATCCCGTTCATCCCGGTCCACGTCCCCGGCGACAACCGCAGCGTGCAACTGCAGCGCGCCCCTCTCACGGGCACCCGCCTAACGGCCGCGTACAACCGCACCCGCACCCGGACCGGCCAGGTGATCGTCTGGCTCACCGTGCGGCGGGACACCGGCCGCGGCGGGCGCTCCAGCGGTCTGGCCTTCGACCTGCTGACCGACACCACACCCCAGTGACCTACGGGCTGCTGAAACGTGGCTTCAGTTCACCGGGCAGAGCACCGCCTCGACGGCCTTGATCATCGCGGGGATGACGCTGCGGGTGTCGGCGGTGCTCACCGTGACGGATATGGCGAACTGGCGCCGGCCGTCGGCCGAGGCGAAGGTCAACGCGGTCAGGCCGGGTGCCGACCCGCCGGGCATGTCACCTTTCACTTTTCCTCCGCACAGGCCCGATCCTTGCTGCCCGCCTCCGCCCGCAGGGGGTGGGGTGAGGATCTGCCGCAGTGATGGCGGCAGCAGCTTGCCCTGTGTGAAGGCTCGCTGGAAGGCGCTGACGTCGTGCGTGGTGGAGACCACACCTCCGGCTCCGTTGCCGTAACTGGCGTTGAACCGGTGCACGTCGCGCAGCCTGCCGGTGGCGTCAGGGTAGTACCCGTGCCCGTGCGGGCCCTTGATGCCCTGCGGAGGCTTGGTGAGCTGGTAGGTCCGGGTCATGCCCAGCGGGCGGAACAGACGCCGCTTGAGCTCGTCCGCCAGAGTGCGGCCGCTCACCCTCTCGATGATCATGCCGATGAGGGTGTAGTTGGTGTTGGAGTAGGCGAACTTCTCGCCGGGTTCCCCGGTGCGTGGCCACCCGCGGGTCATCTTCACCATGTCGATCGGCCGGTAGTAGGTAGTGAAGTCGAAGACGTCGAACGCCGGCGTCGTTGAGGAGCCCTTGTGGAACCAGTCGGGGATGCCGGACGTGTGCTGGATCAACTGCCGCACGGTGATCTCGTCGGCCAGCTCCACCAGCCCGTCGGCGGCCACCTCGGGCAGCAGGTCGCCGAGTTTGTCGTCCAGGCCGAGCCGGCCCTCCTCGACCAGTTGGAGCAGCACGGTGGCCACCATCTGCTTGGACTGTGATCCGATGCGGAACCGGGAGTTCGCGGGAATCGTGCCTCCCTTGCCGTCGAGCAGCCGGGAGCCCGCGGACCCCTGGCCGGCCGGTTCGCCGTCCAGGTACACCCCGCCGATGGCGCCGACCACGCCGGGAGTCTTGGCCAGGGCGTCCATCGCCTGCTGAACGTCCCCTGTCGCAGCGCTGCGAGTTGAGCCTGCGATGGCCGGCGAGGTGGCGGCCAGCAGCAGGGTCGCCGCGGTCGCGGCGGTGATGGCGCGGACAACGGTCGCGTGATTCAAAGGAACAACTCCCTCAGAGTCGAATATGTCGGGAAATGGCGCCGGCACTCGGCCGGGCGTATCAGGTGATGATCTGGCGTGCCATCTCGACGATGGGGGCTATGGGGGTGTCGTAGTTGCCGAGGATCATCGCCACCCAGTCCTGGCCTGGGAAGGTGTCCAGGTTGTTGGCGGCGCCGGCGGAGCCGCCGGAGTGGCCGACGACGTGCCGGCCGTTGACGATGGCGTCGATGAAGCCGTAGCCGTAGAACAGGTGCTGGCGGGTGAGGCCCTGCTGTTCTGACAGAGGCATGATCATCTTCGCCGTGGTGAACAGTTCGGCATAGGCCGGGCTGAGCAGCGTCCCGTTCCGCAGGGCGCGCACGAAGCCGAGCACGTCGGTGGCGCTGCAGTAGGCGCCGCGATGCGGGCCGCCGACGAACGGGAAGAAGTCGCTGGTGGTGAAGTCGACACGCGGGCCGGACCGCTGGGTGGCATAGGGGCGTGCGATGGTCGGGTCGGCCGTCACCTGGGGCTTGGTGAAGAAGTCGGAGCGGGTCATCCCGGCCGGCGTGAAGATGTGCTCGCGGACATAGTCGTGGTAGGACCGTCCTGACACCGTGGCCACGATCTCGCCGAGCAGGAAGAAGCCGTCGTTGCTGTAGCGGTACTGGGTACCGGGGGTGAACTGCGGCGGCAGCGCGCGAATGGCCTTGGCGGTGCCGTCCCACAGCTTCTGGACCGTGTCCCATTCCGGTCTGGTCGGCGGTTCCGTGCCGACGGCCGGCCTGCCGATGCCGGAGGTGTGCGTCAGCAACTGGTGGACGGTGACGGTCTGGCCGATCTCCGCCGGGAACCCCTGGAGATAGGCGCCGATCTTCTCGTGGAAAGCGATCTTTCCTTGCTGCGCGAGCTGGGCGACCGCCACAGCGGTGAAGGTCTTGGTCACCGACGCGAGATCGAAACGGGTGTCCAACCGGTTGGGAAGGGACGCGGCCTTGTTCGCCATGCCGTAGGCGCGGCGCAGCACCGGCCTGCCCCGGTAGGCCAGCAGCACGACGCCGGAGAACAGGTCTTTGGCGGCCTGGTCGGCGACGAAACGGTCGAACTTTCCGCCGGGCCGCAGATCCGCGGGTATCGAGCGGGAGGTCGAGGCCTCCGCCTGCGCGGGCCGGCCGGCCGCGAGCAGGCCGGCCGCGACCGGAACGCTGCTCAGCAGGCCCAGTACCGAGCGCCGGGAGGTACGCGAGGTCGATGGTTCGTGGGTCATGAAAGGCTCGTCTCGTTGTAAACGACTGTCGCGATCTCGCCCAGCGCCTGGCCCGCGACCGTGAGGAGATCGGCGGAGGCGGCTTCCTGCTCCATGAACGCGGCGAACGCCGCCCAGGAGCCGTCGGGAAGCTCGATGTATCCGGCCAGCGCCTTGGCGAGCAGCGGCTTGCCGGTGGCGGGGGAGGTCGTGCCGGCTGTGCCGGTCTTGGCGTAGACATGCCCCGCGGCGGGCGAGTCCACCTGAACGCCGGCCAAGGTCCCGTCTCTGCCCATGATGGGCATGGCCCGGTGGAAGGCGTGGAAGTACGGCTGTCGCGCCATGTGGCGGAGGAATCCGATGAAGAAGTCGGGCGTGTATTTCACTTCGGAGGCGCCCGGCGGGTTCGGGTCCAGTCCGGCCTGCCGGAAGAGCCGGCTCTGGAGTTCGTCGCCCCGCTGCTTGGCGTTGCGCGCCTCGTGTCCGGCGATCGCCCCGACCAGATAGGGGAAGTGGACGGTATGCACGTTCGAACTCACCTTGAGCATGACCTTCACCTCCTCCGACAACGGCGGTGAGACGTGCTCCACCAGGAGGCTGCGGGTCTTGTCGTCCGCCACCCGTCGGTCGCGGTCCGTTGCTGCCCGCCGGTCGGCGTCCACGCCTACCCCGGCGCCCTGGAGTGCGTGGGTGAAGGCGATCTCGGCGAAACGCGTCGGCTCGGGCACGTGGTAGGCGATGAACTGCTCCTGGCCGCCGAGCACGGCGTCGCCGGCCAGTCGCACCTGACGCGTACCGTCCGGGTTAGCGGCGTCGCCGGTGAGCGTCAGCCGTCGCGCGTCGGCCGTGCCCGCGGCGATGGTGGTCACCTCGTTGATGATCCGTACGTACCCGAGGTCCGGAGACAGCCGCACGAGCCCCGGAGCGCCCACCCGCGCCCCTGGCCGTACCGACACGTCCACGACGTTGTCGTTGACCATCATGGGGGACACCGCCGCCTTCATGCCGTCGCTGAAGATGTCCTCCAGCCCTTGGCGGAACAGCGAGGCGTCGACCAGGACGCCGCCTTCGACGCGGCGGATCCCCTGGGCTCTCACCTGGCGAGCGAGGTCCCGGAGAGTGCCCAGCGGGTCGCCGGCGAGCCGCTTCGCGTTGTAGGTGTGGTCGGGATCCGGCAGGGAAAGCCTGCCGCCGCGCTGGACGCGGCCGCCCAGCAGCAGGTCCCCGCCCGCCACCAGGACCAGATCGCCCTTCAGGACGCCCCGCACGATCGGGCCCGTGCGATGCAGCCGGGTACGGAAACGGTATCCGTCGCCCAGTGTCGAGAAGGCGGTGCCGGCGGGGAAGATTTTGAACGAGGACCCCGCGATGAACAACTGGTCTGTGTTCATCGCATAGAGGTCTTCACCCGAATGCAGCGAACAGAACCTCATGCCCCAGCGAGAGCCCTGGAACTCAGGCCTGCGGATGATGTCCTGGATTCTGGCGGCGACGGCGGGACCGCCTGTCCCGCTCTGGCCCAGGGGAATCGGATGGAAGACGCCAAAGCCGGATGGGCCGCCCACGCTTCCTAACGGAAGTGCCCCCAGCAGGCCAAGCATCCTTCGCCTGGACCATGCCGGCGGCGATGACGATGATCGGTATCGAGTCATGCGGACATGCAACACAGCGGCGTGTTTCCTCACCGTTTCCGCCGCCGCGCTACCCCCTGAGCGCACGAGGTCCCCGGCGGGCGCGACCTTGGGCGTCCAGGAACCCGGTCCAGGCAGCTCCGGCAGGTCGATGCGGGGCAGCATGGCCTGGCAGGTCGCCCGCAGCCACCCCGCGGCGACGGCGGGGCGAACACAATCCCTAGAAGTCTCAGAAGCCGACGTGGGCGATGATCTCCAGCACGAACGGCGCGGCGACGACGAGGACGGCGATGACGATCAGCAGCGCGATCACGTTGCCGACGAAGCTCGACCGGCCGGACCGGTCCGGCGCGGGTGAGCCCGTACTCCCGAATCGAGATCAATGATCCGTACTCACGACCACCTGTCGATGCGCTGGCCTGCTGGTTAGACGCTTAGCGCTAATACTGGCGAGTAGAGTCCCGGCTCCCCGTCCCCAACCCCGCGGCCTTCGGTCATATCAGGGACGAAAGTCCCGGGGAAGTCGAGAGGGACGACTCTAAGCGGCACCGCATGCTCGGACGATGGTGAGAGGACAGCGTCCGAGCGGAGGCAATCATGAGGAATCAGCTGGGTGTGGTAGTCGGCTACGAGAACTCGCCGTCGGCGCAGGAGGCCCTGCGGTGGGGCGCGGCGGAGGCGGCCGCCAGGAAGGTGCCGCTGACAGTGTGCCGCGCGTGGGAGTGGCCCTACCACGAATGGCCGGGCGAGCTGGTGCCGCTCGAGCTGGAACGCCGCCCGGCACAGCGGCTGCTCAAGGACGCCGCCGCATGGGTCGGGCGCCACTATCCAAAGGTGCCGCTCAACACGCTCACCGACAGGGGCCTGCCGGGCGTGATCTTGACCGCTCTGTCTAGGGACGCGGAGCTGATCATGGTGGGCACCCGCGGCTACGGAGCACTCGCAGGACTGGTCGCGGGCTCGGTGAGCGCCCACGTCGCAGCGTACGCTTCCTGCCCGGTGATCGTCATGCGCGAGGTCCCGGACGAACGCGAGGTACTGGTCGGCTTCGACGGCTCACCGCCGTCCGTGGCCGCCCTGGGCTTCGCCGCCATGGAAGCGCACCGGCTGGCGGCGCCGCTCAAGACACTGATCGCCTACCGCGAGCGGGGCAGGGAAGCGGGCATGGGGGAACCCCGCATCGAAGCCCAGGGGCTCGCCTGGCATGAGCTCATCTCCTGGCAGCGCAGGTATCCCGAGCTCCAGGCCGATGTCGAATTCGTCGACGAGCCCGCGCGCCCCGCGCTGTTGGAGGCGGCGCGGAAGGCGCGCCTGCTGGTGGTGGGCGCCCGTGGCCTGGGAGAGGTCAGAGGGCTGCTGCTCGGCTCCGTGAGCCAGGCCGTACTGCATCAGGCGCCATGCCCGGTCGCCGTGGTGCACGCATCACGAAGGACGACTTCGCTTCTGAGCCCAGATGGGGACGACCGGCCCTGTCCGCGACCCGATACCGCATCGCCTGATCGGACCGGATGACCTGAGGGCGTTTGCCAGGCGATCCGCCTCGGAGGCCGTGGTGGCGTTCGAGGCGGACCATCTGGACGTCGAGGAGCACCTGGGCTGGAGCGTCGTCGTCACGGGCGTCGCTCGGCTGGTGAAGGATCCCGCGGAGGCGGCCCGCTACAAGGACATCTTTCACCCCTGGGTGGCCGGTGAGATGGATCAGGTAATCCGCATCCGTCCAGAGATCATCACCGGCTTCGAGCTGGTCCCGGCCGCTGTCTCGGACGAGAGGTTCACGAACGATCCCAGATGACAGGCAGTTCCAGGACGTCGTCTTCCTGCCAGGTGAGAGCTCTTCGCACGTCGACGATCCCGTCCAACCCTTCGGCCGTGCGGACGGCGGCGGCCGCCTCGCTGCGCTTGCCCGTGTGGCCGGACAGCGTGACGATGCCGTTGTGGACCTCCACGATGATCCCGTCGCGGTCGTTCCACCGGGCATGCGAGGGGATGCCCTCGACGACGCGGCGCCTGATCTCGTCATCGTCGCGCAGGTACATCCTGAGCAGGTCCCGTCTGCTGACGATGCCTTGCAGCCTTCCCTCGGCATCGACCACGATCAGCCGCTTGACGCCGCACTCGTCCATGATGCGTGCGGCCCTTGAGGTGGAGGCGGATGGGGCGACGGTCACCGCGGGCGCGGTCATCAGGTCGGCCGCGGTATCCCCGGCAGCCTTCCTTCTCCCACCCTCGACCTGACCAGTCATCCGCCGACGCAACCGGGCGCGCAGCGGCGGCTGGTAGCTTTCGCCGCAGTACTGCTCCCGGAACTCCTCCTTGCGCATCAGGTCTCCCTCGGACACCACGCCAAGGACCTGCTCATCGCCGTCCACCACGGGCACGGCGCTTATGCCGTTCGCCACCAAGACCTCGGCGACGTCCTTGAACAAGGTGTCCGCCATGACCGAGGTGACCTGGGCGGTCATGACATCCCTCACTGTGGTCCGCATCATGGACCCTCCTTCCGATCCTCCCTTCCATGAGATCGCCATCCGCTGCGCCATCGTAGGGACGAAAGCCCTCGGCCCCGCCTCCTTTGGAAACGCCGAAAGTCCCAAGTCGGCGCACGGCCGGCGCCGCTGCCGCCGGTCAACCCACGAGGCCGGGGGAGGGACCGCGGCCTGCGCCGGCGATCCCTCTGTGAGGTTGGACCCATCAGACCATGACCAAGGTCCCTAGGCCGCGGATGCGGCTCCGGAAACCATCGGAGAGGAGCCTCGCCTGGCTCTTGCGACCCGCAGGCGATGCCACCGCCAACGGCCGTTTCACGCGGTGCGGGCGGACAGGTGAAGGAGGGATCGATGAGGGAGACGAAAGGCCGGGAGGTGATGCCGGCCCAAGCCGATGTGGACCGCGCCGGCGCCGGCGACCTGTTCAACCTCGCGGTCGATGTCGGCCCCGTTCCTATGCAGGTCGGCGCGTGCCTGATCCTCGATATCGGACCCCGCTTCGACCTGAAGCGGGCGCGGCGGCTCATCGCCGAGCGTGTCGGCGCGGTGCCGCGGCTGCGGCAACGGCTGGTGCCGGCCCCGCCAGGGTGCGGGCGGCCGCTTTGGATCGACGATCCGGCTTTCGACATCGACCACCATCTCCACGTCGTCGCATGCCCGCCGCCCGGCGACGATGACGCTCTGCTCGACCTTGCCGCCGCGGTGATCGGCCTGCCGCTCGCGCCGGCCAAGTCCTTGTGGTCGGTGACTCTGGTGACCGGACTGGCCGGCCATCGGCTCGGGATGATCGTCTGCTTCCACCATGTACTCGCCGACGGCCTCGGTGGTCTGGCCGTGCTCGGCTGTCTCGTGGACGGGGCCCCCACGGCGGTACCGCGGGCGTTCCCCCTCCCAGCACCGTCACTCCGCCGGATCGCCGCCGACGCGTGGACCGCCCGGTTGCGCATGCTCGCCCGTCTGCCTCACGCCGGACGCGCCATCAGGCGCGCCGCCACCGAGCTCGGAGCTCCGCGGCGGGTGGCGCGTTCCTCGCTGAACGAGCCCGTCGGTGCGGAACAGCGCATCGCGACGGTCACCGCGCGACTCGACGACGTCCGCCGGTTCGCACACGCCCACGGCGGCACCGTCAACGACGCCATGCTGTCCGTGATCACCGGTGCCGTGCGTACGCTGCTGGACGGCCGCGGGGAGAGCATCCCCGACTTGGTGGTCTCCGTGCCGGTGTCGGCACGGGGAACTGCCACGACGGCCCGGCTCGGCAACCAGATCGGGGTCATGCCCGTCCGCCTGCCCACCGAGGGCGACCTCGGACAACGGCTCGAACGGATCGCGACGATCACCCGGGCCAGAAAGTCGACAGCCCCGGGAGCCTCGGCCGAACTGCTCGCCAACGCAGGCCGTCTGCTCGCCCGCCTGCACCTGGTGGGCCGGCTGTTCGAGCATCAGCGCCTCATTCACACCGCGGTGACGAACCTGCGGGGGCCGCAGGAGCCGCTGTCCTTCGGCGGCGCGGGCGTTCTCACGATCATCCCGATCTCCCTCGCCCGGGGAAATGTGCCCGTGGCCTTCAGCGTGCTCTCCTACGTGGGCACGCTGGTCATCACGATTGTGGCCGACGTCGGCCGGACACCTGACCTGCCCGTCCTCACCGGCGCGCTGCGGGAGGAACTGACGGTGATGCGTCGCACCGCTCCCGGAGTGGATAGGGACCAAGGTCCTGGCGTATCGGTGGCTTAAGCCTCGGTACCTGAACCGCTGGTGCTGGTGTGCTGGTGATGATCGTATGAGAGGGAGATCACCATGCCCGTCACACCATTACCGCGACGCCGCAAGCTGGGTCCGTGGATGGCGACCGCACTGGTCGTCGGCAACATGATCGGCTCGGGCGTATTCCTTCTGCCCGCCTCCCTGGCCGCTTTCGGCAGCGCGAGCCTGCTGGCCTGGGCGCTCACCGCCGCCGGCGCGTTGCTGCTCGCCCTGGTCTTCGCGAGGCTCGGCCGCGCCTACCCCCAAACCGGCGGCCCCTACGCCTACGCCCGCCGTGCCTTTGGCGACTTCATCGGGTTCCAGACGGCCTGGGGGTACTGGATCGCGGTCTGGGTGGGCAACGCCGCCATCGCGGTGGCGTTCGTCAGCTACCTCGGCTACTTCTGGCCCGCGCTGACCGATACCGCGCTGACCGCCTCGGGGCTGGCACTGGCGGCCGTCTGGTTGCTGACCGCGGTCAACATCCGGGGCGTGCGGCAGGGCGGCTGGGTACAGCTCGTCACCACCGTCGCCAAGCTCCTGCCACTGATCGGCCTGGCCGTGGCCGCGCCCTTCTTCATCGAAAGCGGCGATTTCACTCCGTTCAACCCTAGCGACCAGGGCACCTTCGGAGCCGTCACGGCCGCCGCGGCGCTGACTCTGTGGGCGTTCATCGGCATCGAGTCGGCCACCGTGCCCGCCGAGGACGTCGAGAACCCCGAGCGGACGATCCCACGGGCCACCGTGATCGGCACGATCGTCTCCGCCGCCGTCTACATCCTGGGCACCGTCGCGGTGTTCGCCGCCGTGCCCCGCACCCTGCTCGCCCAGTCCACGGCGCCGTTCGCGGACGCCGCCGAGGCGATGTTCGGCGGCTGGGCCGGCACGGCGGTCGCGATCGGCGCGATCATCAGCGCGTTCGGCGCGCTCAACGGCTGGATCATGCTGCAGGGGCAGGTGCCGCTGGCGGCCGCCCGCGACGGGTTGTTCCCGCAGGTGTTCGCCAAGCTGTCGCGCTGGGGCACCCCGGCCGTCGGGCTGATCGTCTCCAGCGTCCTGGTCACCGCCCTGATGGTGCTCAACTACAACGCCGGCCTGGTCGAGCAGTTCAACTTCGTGATCCTGCTGGCCACCCTCACGACCTTGATCCCGTACGCGTACGCGGCGGCCGCGCAGCTCATGCTGGCACTCACCGACCGCGAGCACTTCTCCGGCAGGCGGCTGGCGGCCGACCTCACGATCGCGGGTCTGGCCTTCGCCTACGCGCTGTGGACGATCGCCGGATCGGGCTACGAGGTGGTCTACAAGGGGACGCTGCTGCTGCTCGCCGGTATCCCGGTCTACGTGTGGCTCAAGCACCGTGCCCACGACACCACGGTCCAGATCACTAGGAAGGCGGCATGACGGTGTTCCATGTCGACAGCGAGGTAGGCCGGTTACAGCAGGTCGTCCTGCACCGGCCCGGGTTGGAACTGAAGCGGCTGACCCCCACCAACTGCGATGAGCTGCTCTTCGACGACGTGCTGTGGGTGACGCGCGCCCGCCAGGAGCACGACGCCTTCGCCGACACCCTGCGCGAGCGCGGTGTCATCGTCCACCTGTTCGACGAACTGCTGGCCGAGACGCTCAAGCTGGATCAGGCCCGCGCGTGGGTGCTGGACCGCGTCGTCACCGAGGCCGCCTTTGGCCCCACCCTGGCGCCATCGCTGCGCGAGGCGCTGGAGGAGATGCCATCCGACGCTCTCGTACGGCACCTCATCGGCGGGCTCACCAGGCGCGAACTCGGCCTGCGCATCGACAGCCTGCGCCTGGCGGGGCTCAGCGAGGATGACTTCGTCCTGCCGCCGCTGCCCAACCACCTGTTCACCCGGGACGCCTCCGCCTGGATCTACGGCGGCGTGTCCCTGCACCCGATGGCCAAGCCGGCTCGCCGCCGGGAGACCACGCATGTGGCCGCCGTGTACGCCTTCCATCCATTGTTCGCCGGGAAGGCGCCGATCTGGTATCCGGCCGAGGCAGAGCAGCCGGCCACCATCGAGGGCGGCGACATCCACGTTGTCGGTGATGGCGCGGTCCTGGTGGGGATGAGCGAGCGCACCACGCCGCAGGCGATCGAGCTGCTGGCCCGCCGGCTGTTCGAGGCGGAGGCCGCCGAACGTGTCATCGTCGCCGCCCTGCCGAGGAAGCGGGCGTTCATGCACCTGGACACCGTGATGACCATGGTCGATCGCGGCGTCTTCGTGGCTTACCCGGAGCTGCCGCCGCTGCGCTCGTTCACTCTCACCCCCGGCTTGCGGGTACGCGAGAACGACGACCTGTTCAAGGCACTCGGCACGGTCAGTGTGTTGCGCGCGGAGCAGGACGTCTGGGCTGCCGAGCGCGAGCAGTGGGACGACGGCACCAATGTGCTGGCCATCGCCCCAGGCGTGGTCGTCGCCTACGAGCGCAACGTCACCACCAACACCATGCTCCGCAAGCACGGCATCGAGGTCATCACCATTCCCGGCGCCGAGCTGGGCCGGGGCCGGGGCGGCCCCCGGTGCATGAGCTGCCCCATCGAAAGGAGCCCGCTGTGAAGGACTTGCTGCGTGTCGCCGACCTGGCCTCGGACGACCTCGCCCACCTGCTCGACCGCGCCGAACACTTCGCACGCAAGCCCTTCGGCGGACACGAACTGCTCAGCGGCCGGACCGTGCTGCTGTACTTCGCCAAGCCGTCCACCCGCACACGCATCTCCGCCGAGACCGCCGTGGTCCGCCTCGGCGGGACGCCGCTCACCGTCGGACCGGCCGAGCTCCAGCTCGGCCGCGGCGAGACCATCGGCGACACCGCCCATGTCGTCAGCTCCTACGCCTCCGCCGTCGTCATCCGGACCTTCGCCGATGACGACGTGAGAGCCTTCGCCCGCTCGGCGCACGTCCCGGTGATCAACGCCCTCACCGACGGTCACCACCCGCTGCAGGCGCTCGCCGACCTCATGACGCTCCGCGCCCACGTCGGCGACCTGCGAGGACGCAAGATCGCCTACGTGGGCGCCGCCACCAACGTCACGCACAGCCTCATGGAGGCCGCCGCCCTGGCCGGGCTGTCCATGTCCGTCGCAACCCCTGCCGGGTACGCGCCCGACCCGGCCGTCGAAGCCGTGGCCAGGAAGCTGTCCACCGGTGGGGAACTGCTGCTCACCGACGATCCCCGTGAAGCGGTCGTGGGCGCGGACGCCGTCTACACCGACGTGTGGCTGTCCATGGGCGATGCGGCGGAGGAGAAGGCGGCGCGCGTCACCGCGCTTACCCCATACCAGGTCACCGCCGGCCTGATGGCCGTCGCCCGCCCCGGCGCGATTTTCCTGCACTGCCTGCCGGCCCACCGCGGCGAGGAGGTCACGGCGGAGGTGATCGACGGCCCCACGTCCCAGGTGTTCCATCAGGCGGCCAACCGGCTGCCCACGGCGCAGGCCGTACTGGAGGCGCTGCTCACCCGTACCCTGGCGGGAGCCCTATGAGGATCGTCATCGCGCTCGGTGGGAACGCGCTGCTGCACCGCGGCGAACGTGCCGACGCCGCGACGCAGCTCCGCAATGTCGCGACCGCCGCCGAGCAGATAGCCCGCGTGGCCGCACGCCACCAGGTCCTCATCGTGCACGGAAACGGCCCCCAGGTGGGGCTGCTGGCCGAGGAGAGCGAGCGCGACCCCACGCTGGAGCGCGGCTACCCCCTGGACACCCTGGTGGCAGAGACGCAGGGCATGATCGGCTACTGGCTGGCGCGCGGCGTCGGCCGCCGCCTGCCCGACACTCATGTGGCCGCGCTCATCACCCAGGTACGCGTGGACGCCGCCGATCCGGCCTTCGACCGTCCCGAGAAGCCTATTGGCCCGTACTATCCGGCCGCCGAGGCCGAGCGGTTGGCAGGACAGCGCGGCTGGACCTTTACCCAGGACCGGCACGGCATGCGGCGCGTCGTCCCCTCGCCACGGCCCGTCGGGATCGTCGAGTTGCCGATCATCCGGCGCCTGCTGGACGACGGTTGCCTGGTGATCGCGGGCGGGGGAGGCGGGGCGCCCGTCACGGCCGACCAGATGGGAGTGGAAGGCGTCGTGGACAAGGACCTGGTCGCCGCGCTCCTCGCCGAGCAGGTCGGGGCCGATCTGCTGGCCGTCCTCACCGACGTGCCCTACGTGTACGCCGAGTACGGAACGCCCCGTGAGCATCCCATCGTGCACGCCGCGCCTGACGAACTGGACGCCGGATCGTTCGCGGCCGGCTCCATGCGGCCGAAGATCAACGCTGTCTGCGCGTTCAGCAGTGCCACCGGACGACCCTCGGTCATCGGCGACCTCGACGAACTGGAGGCGGTCGTGACCGGCGCTCGCGGCACCCGGATCCAGCCAGGACCTGCTCAATTCCACACCGGAGGCCCGAAATCCCCTGAGACGACAGACCCGCCGAGCGGCATGGCCCGTCCAGGAGACGGTGAAAGGGGGGCGATCAGGCGGAGGGCACGAGGAGGGATCTAACCAGGCGTGGCGTGCTGCCGTGGAATGGTGACCGTCGGTGCGGTCGTCATTAGCGCGGCCGTGGTGCTCGCGCCGACCCCCTTCAAGGTCCGCCCGGAGGCGGACGCCGTCGGACGCGTGCCCGATACCGGTGCCGATGGTCATGACATCGGCGCCGGCTGCCTGCGCTCGGGGGCGGGGCCGACAGTTCTCCTGCTCGCCGGCACCACGCTGATCCTCATCGGTGTCCGCCTGGCCGACAAACAGGGTCCTTCGGGTTCTGTCCGACGGACTTCCGGCCCTGCGACGACGCTCTGTGAGCGAGTCCGATGGAAGGTGACGAAGGAGGAAAAATCATGATCATAGTAGGGGTGGACGGCTCAGTGACCGCGCGGGCCGCGGTGGAGTGGGCGGCCAACGACGCCTTCCGGATGAGAGAGCCGCTGCGGATCGTGCACGCCGTGAACCGCTCGCCGTACCAGATCGGCAGGTTCCCCAACGCCGCGCTGCCTGACACGCTGCTGCGCGAGGGACAGCGGATCCTGCGCGAAGCGCTGGCTCTGGCTCACGAGCGCCAGCCTGAGGTCGAGGTCACGACGGAGGACATCGAGGGCGCGCCCGCTGAGGTGCTGCGCGAGCAGGCCAAGGAGGCGAGCGAGATCGTGCTCGGCAGCCGCAGGCTCGGCGGGTTCGCCGGAGCGCTGCTGGGTTCGGTCAGCACGCATGTGGCCGGCCATGTGCATGGCCCGGTCGTGGTCGTTCGCGGCGATCATCAGCCGGTCCACGGGGAGATCGTGGTCGGCGTGGACGACTCGCCCGGGTGCGAGCCCGCGCTGGCCTACGCCTTCCGGCAGGCCGGGCTGCGCGGAGCCGTGCTGAGGGTGGTGCACGTCTGGCAGCCGGTGCATGCGTTCGCGCCTGGGGTGCCGTACGAGATGGATGAGGTTCGCACCGTGCGGCACCAGGTCGTCCGTGACCGGCTGGGAACCTTCAAGAAGGACTACCCGCAGGTGACGGTCATTGAGGACGTCCAGCCGGCGCCGCCGGTGGAAGCCCTCACCGACGCGTCCGCCCGAGCCGATCTGCTGGTGGTGGGCTCGCACGGCCACGGCGCGACGGGCGCGCTGCTGCTCGGCTCGGTCAGCCGCGGCGTCCTGCACCACGCCCGCTGCCCGGTGGCGGTGGTACGCGCATAGAGGCCCTCCGCCGACGGGGAGGTCGACCCTCAACCCGTGGTATCCGCGCCTAGCAGGGACCAAAGGCTCTGCGACGAGGGACGTTCGCCCATGCCGCCCATGGCCGCCCAAAGCGCATCGTTGCGGGAGAGAGATGAGGAGGCCACCATGTCCATCAAGGTCAGGGACATCATGAGGAACGTCGCCATCGCGGTTCGGGAGGACGCGTCGTTCGCCGAGATCGTACGTACGATGCGCCGGTACACCCTGGGGGCGGTCAGCGTGATCGATGCCGATGGCCGTCCTGTGGGGGTCGTTTCCGAAGACGACCTGTTGCTCAAGGAGACGGGCCCGGTACGGCACAGTGCCTCGATCTTCGACGGCCGTAAGCGGCGTGCGGAGCAGGAGAAGGCGGCCGCGATCACCGCGTCGGCGCTCATGAGCACGCCCGCGATCACGGTGACCCCGGGAACCCCGGTTCGTGAGGCGGCGCGGCTGATGCACGACAAGCGGATCAAGCAGTTGCCGGTGATCGACGTGGTCACCGGGCGCATCACCGGCACCTTGCACCGATCAGACGTGCTGCGCGTCTTCAGCCGTTCGACGGGCGAGCTGGAGAGAGAGATCAGGGCCGTGATCGGTGACCTGAGGTCGGTGTCGGCAGGCGTCTCCGGTGGTGTGGTGCGGCTCAGCGGCCGGGTGACTCGCGGCTCCGAGGCCATCCGGTTGGTGGAGGAGATCCGCCGGGTGGAGGGCGTGATCGACGTCGTCTCGGAGCTGACCTACGACAGGGCCAACCTTGTCGCCGTCCCGCCGCTGCTGTAGGGAGCCGGCATGGAAGCCACGACCATGGTTACCGATCAACAACCCGAGTCGTACCACCTTGACCAGATGGGCAACTACCTGGCCCGGATCGGCCGTACGCCGTTGCTGACGGCCGAACAGGAGGTGGAGCTGGCCAAGCGGATGGAGGCCGGCGTCTACGCCGCCCACCTGATCGGTCAAGGAGCCACGAGGCCTGAGCTGGAGGCTCTTGCCGCAGACGGGAGGGTGGCCAGGGAACACATGATCAAGGCCAATCTGCGGCTGGTGGTGTCGGTGGCCAAGCGGTACACGCACCGCGGGCTGCCGCTGGCAGATGTGATCCAGGACGGCAACCTCGGGCTGATCGAGGCCGTCCAGCGCTTCGACCACGCCCGCGGCAACCGGTTCTCCACAGTGGCCGTCTGGTGGATCCGCAAGGCCATCCAACGAGGGCTGGAGCAGGCCCCTACGGTGCGGTTGCCGATCGGGACGAGGGACCAGCTCGCCAAGATCGCCCGCGCGGAGATGGCGATCACGCATCGGCTCGGCCGCACGCCCACGGAACGCGAACTGGCCGAGGAGACGGGACAGGAGCCGGCGAAGCTTGTCACCTTGCGAAGGCTGCCGCGAGAATGCGTCAGCCTGGACACGGTGGTGGGGGAGGGGCCGCACCGCTCAACGCTGGGCGAGCTGCTGGAGGACGTTCAGAGCCTGCCCGCTGAGCAGCTTGTCGAGCGCAAAGCGCTGACGGAGGTACTCACGTCGCTCATCAACGGGCTGGCTCCACGGCAGGCACTGGTCATGCGGCTACGGTTCGGCCTGGCCGGGTACGCCCCGCACACGCCCCGGCAGATCGCCGGCCAGATGGGGCTGACTCCGCACTGGGTGCGTCAGCTGGAGAAGGAGTCGCTGGCCTGGATGCGGCGCCACGGTAGCGAGGGATTGCAGGCATGGGCATCGTGACCCGCCTCGGGGCAGGTTGCGGCAGGAGTTTCGCGACAGGAGTTTAGCGGCAGGAGTTTTCCAGGTAGGTGGGACATGACACACGACGCACATCGACCTGGACGCTGGCATCGGTGGCTGTATCGAGGCGGCCGGCCGAACCGCCTTGCGCGGGTGATGGGGGAGCGTTACCTGGTTGCGATGCCGGGCCAGAACGCAAACTGGGTGCGCGACCTCCACGCCGTTCAGGGTCGGGCGGTGCTGCGACACGCCCGCCGCGAGAGAGTGCGCCTCGACGAGGTCGAGCCCGGTCTGCGCGCGATCCGCTTGGCACACTGATCGCGTTATCGATGGCGGCCCGGGGGCGCCCTGCTCTGGCCGATCACGCAGTGAGAGCGGCAGTGGAACCTGCGGCGACGGTGGCCAAAGGCCTCTGATCCCGGGCCCTTCGGCCTGGGGCGACCGGCAGGGAGCCTGACAGGCTCCTGGTGGAGGTAACGCCGAGAGAAGGGACAGGGCCGATGCGCTGGAACGAGCTCTCCGAGCGGCAGCGGGGCCTGCTGTTGGTGGCTGTGTCAGCAGAGTTCGCGTTGACCGCGACGGCGGCGGTAGACCTGTGGTTCCGGCCGCGGGAGGAGGTACGGGGACGTAAGGAGTTGTGGTGGCTGGGCATCTTCGTCCAGCCGATCGGACCTATCGCCTACCTGATGTGCGGGCGGCGGTTCCAGTGTGGGCGCTAGGCCGGCTGCGGACCCGGCTGGTCAACCCGATCGTCGCATGGGTACTGCGGACCCCGTTATACAACCTGCTGTCGCGATGGGTAGCGCTCGCGGAGGTCACCGGCCCCGCAGGAGTGGCGCGAGGTTGTTCGTGCCGGTCCAGTACAGCCAGGAGGGGGACACGCTCACGGTGATCAGCCGCGGCTCCCGACTGTGGTGGCGCAACCTCGCGCTCGGCGCGTTCGCGGCGGTGACCACGCCGTGGCCAACAGCTGTAGGACGACGGGGGACAGTTCCTCGTCGTGCAAACGCGAGAACGCGTGCCGTGCACAGGGCGCCGAACGCTCGGCACTCGCCGTACGACGACCGGCCGGGCGGCATGGCGCCCTTCGGGTCGGGCTCGGTGCGCTCAGGCGCTCGGAGCCGCGCTGGCTGACGCGGGGTGCAGGTTCTCCACGATCCGGACGAGCGTAAGGTTTGCCGCGGTCAGCGTCCGGACCAGCTCCTCCAGCTTCTCGACTCGCCTCTTCAACGACAGCAGTTCGACGTCGAGCGCCGACGATTCCATGACCATTCGACCGCCGATCATGATCGGCTCACCTCCATAAGACGGTACAAGCACATGGTGGGCGCCCGCAGCCGTTGCGCGACAGGGGGTCCCGGTAGTAATGAAGAAATTTCCAACGAAGTAGCCTCTGACCTGCAGTTATGCTGAGCCCTGTGCGTTAATGTCTCGATTCGCTTACGGGTGGTGGAGGCCTGGTGAAAATCTGGGTCGAAGTGCCTGACCTGTACGGATGTACGGTCCTGTGACCGCCGCCGTATCGCGATCCCCGGGCTGCCCTTGCCGAAGACTTTGACCATGACGTTCCTGCGGTCTGCTCAGTGCTGGATACGGCTCCGGCATGAGCAAGCACACACCGATGGACAAGGAAGCCGCCGCCCGGATCCAGTCGGCCGCGGCGAAGAACCCCGGCAGCGATACAGCTCAAGAGGAGTTCGATCGCCGGGCGGAGTCGGCCGATGATCGAAATGCGGTGCGCGATGACGACGGCGAGTCCACTGCGCCGGGGAGCGCGTGACCGGACCGCAGGCGAGCCCATGACGATGACCTTCCGGCCCGCGCTCGGCCAGCTCTACGATCCGATGCGCGGGCAATTGCCTGAGGCGGCGTCCTGGCGGCTGTCGCCCCAGGATGTGGAGCTGCTCATCGCGGTGCCCGAGCCGACGGCCGAGGAGGTGGCGGCCACGCACGGCCAGGCCGTGCGGGCCCGGTTCGCCGTCATCGAGCGGCCGAACATGCTGGCGCTTCGGCACCGGCGGCTGGGGGTTGCAGCCGCGTAGGCCGTCCGGCAGGACGATCTGGACCTCTACCCGCCCGGACTTCCTGCCCGTGAGAGGTTTCCCATCCACGTCTACCTCGCTGACTCCCGCTCCGGGCGCGTCCGTGCGCACGGTCTGACGTCCTGGCCGCCCGAGTTCGCCGCCCAGGTGCAGGGGGCGATCGAAGACACTCGAAGGCAAGCCGGTCGTTCTCCCCCACCACCAGCTCGCCGTCGAGCGCGGTGGCGTCGGGCAGGCGCATGTTCTCTGGAGTAAGAGGTGTGACGTGAGGCGGAGTTCGATGACTCGGTGCAGCTCAGCGCCGGTGTCGTCGACGATATCCGGCACAACAGGTGTGAGGCCGTCGTCGTCACCCGGCCCGGCGGCCTCGACGCACTCGAGATCCAGGACGTGCCGGTGCCCGTACGCAATCCCGGCTGGGTGCGGATCAGGGTGAAGGCGTTCGGCGTCAACGAGTCCGAGGTCACCACCCGCAAGGGCGAGTCGGACGCGGTGGTCACCTACCCGCGTGTGCCCGGCATCGAGGGCGTCGGCGTGGTCGATGACGTCGACGAGAACAGTTCGCTGAGGCCGGGACAGCAGGTGGCCACGATGATGGGCGGCATGGGCCGCTCGTACGACGGCGCGTACGCCCAGTACGTGACCGTCCCCGCGGCGCAGGTCATCCCGTTTGAGACCGGCCTGCCGTGGGAGGTCGTCGGTGCGCTTCCGGAGATGTTCCAGACCGCCTACGGATCGCTGACCACCGGACTGGACCTCAAGGCCGGGCAGACGCTGCTGATCCGCGGCGGCACCTCCACGGTCGGGCTGAGCGCGGCCACAATCGCGAAGGACCTCGGAGCCACCGTGCTGTCCACCACCCGCAGCCCGGAAAGGGCCGGGGGACTGCGGGCCGCGGGCGTCGACCATCCCCTCGTCGACAGCGGCACGATCGCCGACCAGGTGAGCGAGCTGATGCCGGAGGGTGTCGATGCCGTACTGGAGCTGGTGGGCTGCTCGGTCCTCGCCGACACCCTCCGCACCGTCCGCCGGCACGGCACGGTCTGCTTCACCGGAGCCCTGGCGGGCCAGTGGACGATCCCCGATTTCACCCCGTTCATGATCCCCAACGGAGTGCGGCTGACGTCCTACGGCGGTCAGGCCGCCGACCTCCCGGCCGACGTCTTCGCCCGCCAGCTCCAGGCCATCGCCGCAGGGCGTCTCAAAGTCCCGGTCGCGAATGTCTACCACGGCCTGGAACAGGTCCGTGACGCCCAGGCCGACGTCGAGTCCGGCACCACGCCGGGCAAGCACGTCGTCGTCCTGGACGACTGAGACCTGGGCGACTGAGACCTGGGCGACTGAGACCTGGGCGACTGAGAAACGACAACCAACCACCCATGATGCGCGACGGTCGACAACGGCGGGCCACAGCATCCGTAAAAGGAACTGGCAGAGGAACTGATCGTGGGACGCGACAAGGTCATCGCACACCTCGAGTCGATCTACTCGAACTCACACATCGTGCGCAGTGAGTACCTCAACCCGGCGGCGAGCGTCGCCGACAGCGGTGACTTCGCGGTCCTGGCCTTGCCGATCTCGTAGGTCATCCTCGGCGAAACCAACTCGGGGGCTGATGCCTTCAAGAAGTACGACGGCACGGTCGACGTCACCATCGAGGCCATCGACTGAGACCCGGCCGGAAACCACCGAGATCGTCAACCAAGGAGAGGAGGGGGGACGGGCGTGGCCTCGCCGGCCGCGAAGGCGGCCGGGGTGAGACCGGTGCGGTCGCGGAAGAAGCGGCCGAAGTTCGCGGGATCGGTGAAGCCGAGGTGGACGGCCACAGCCCGGGCATCCCACCGGGCACCTCCCAGCAGGCGCCGGGCTTCCAGGAGGCGCCGCTCGTCGATGAGCTCGCGTACTCCCTTGCCGGTGACGTCCCGGGCGGCGCGGCTGAGAGTGCGGACCGAGCAGCCGAGCAACTCGGCGTAGTCCGCGGCTTGGTGCAGCTCGCGAAAGTGCAGCTCCAAGACGTCCAGGAAGCGCCCGTACCTGTCGGCGCGGCCGGTGCCGGCCGTAGCCGTGCCGATGGGGGCGATGCCCGGGGAGTTAGCCAGGCGCAGCAGCAGCGATTCGAGCAGGCTGCGCCGCAGGGCGTGGTGGATGTCGAGGGGGCGGCGCCCCAGTGCGCAGTGTTCGTCCAGGAGCTGGAGTGCCGTCTGCTGGAGCCAGGCGGTGTCGTCGGGGTGCGGGCTGAGCACGGCAGGGGCCTCGTGCGCGGTGAGCGGGGCCAGGAGACGGGCGAGGTCGGGCCGCAGCACGTCCGGTTCGAACAGGATGAACGGGCCGCGGGCCGCGCCGGGCGGATGCCAGCGCTGCGCGTGCCCGGGACGCACCCACAGCCACTGGCCGGGGGCGACGGTCCGCGTGACGTAGTCGACGTCGTGCCGCAGCTCACCCTCGATGATCGCGATGAGGTAGTGGAAGGTGGCACGGCCCGGACGGGGCGGGTTCCACGGCCAGTCGTCATGCTGGGCGAAGAAGTCCTCGACGGTAGTCACCTCAAGGCCGTAGGGAGTACCGACCGGGGGCTGGAAACCGTACAGCGGAACCGCAGCTGGTCCGGCCTGCCTGCTCGGGCCGGAGTGTCGCTTGTCGACCATCACGTGTCCGCAGCCTACCGCCCTTCCAGTCGGCTTCGACGGAAGGATGGGATGTGCCACCGCGCCCGCGCGGCGCGCCCTGCGCCTCCTTCGATGCCACAGTCCGTCACCACCTGAGAAGGCTCACCACCCATGAACGGATCGGCCCTGCACAAGACCGCCGCCGACTGCGCGGAGGAACTCCCCGGAGCCCAGCTGGAGCACCCCTTCGGCCCCGCCTGGGAGGTCTACAAGGTACGCGGCAAGGTGTTCATGCTGATGACCGAAGTCCCGGGGCGTCCCGTCGTGATCCTCAAGGCGGACCCCGGCGAGGCCCACGCCTTGCGAGAGCAATACAGCCACATCACCCCCGGCTACCACATGAACAAGAAGCACTGGATCACCCTGGAGAGCGGAGAAGGCGTCGACAATGAGCTCGTCAGGGAGCTCGTCACCGACTCCTACCGGCTCGTCGTCGCCCACCTGCCCAAGGCCGAGCAGCCCGTCGACCCGCACACCTACGGCACCGGCGCACGGGCGGCCCGGTGAACGCGGCCGGTGACCGGTTCCAGGACACCGCCCGCCAGGCGGCCCTGGCCCTCCCCGACGTCAGCCACGGCTACCCCTTCACCCTGGGACTCGACGTGTACAAGGTCGCGGGCAAGGTGTTCCTGATCGTCACCGACGACCCGGACGAACAGATCATCACGGTCAGGTGCGAACCCGAACACGCCCGCGCGCAAGAACGCGGCTACGCCTCGATCACGCCGGGCCGCTACCTCGACAAACGCCGCTGGATCTCACTGGGGCCGGGACCCGGCATCACCGAGCGGCTGATCACCGACGCGGTCGAGGATTCCTACGACCTGGTCGCCGAGCGGCTGCCGCGACGCGACCGCCCCGGTGCCCGATGAGCGCCGCGAGCTTCCCCGCGAACGGCTGAGCGCTCGCTCGTCAGCGTCCCGTGCAAGGGCTCGCCCCGTCCGCACGCGCCCGCCTGCGATCCCTCCTGGCCGCGGGCGCCGCTGCTGGGCCCGCGTGGTCGCCCCGCAGCGCCTCAGCTCCACCATCCTGCGGGGCCGCCCGGCGTCGGGAAGACCTCCATCGTCCGGCTCCTCGCCGACGGCAGCGACATGGCCTTCGAGCCGGTGTCGCCCACCTTCTCCGGCGTGGCCGAACCGCTCCAGGCCGCCGATGGTAAGTTGATCGACTTGCCTTAAGGACGGTGCGGGAGTTACCTTCAGGGTGGTGAGTTCATCGACTTACCTTACGACTCGGCAAGGAACAATCAACGTGAATCGTCTTGCGGGCAAGCGCGCCCTTATCACCGGCGGCACGAGTGGGATCGGTCTGGAGACCGCGCGGCGTTTTGTCGCGGAGGGGGCCGATGTGCTGGTCACAGGCGTAACCCCGGCCAGCATCGACAAGGCGCGGCAGATCCTTGGGGACAAGGTGCCGGTGGTGCAGGCCGATGCGCGCGATCTCGATGCGCAGCGCGGCCTGGCGGAGCGGGTGCGTGAGCAGTTCGGGGAGCTGGACGTGGCGTTCCTGAACGCCGGCGTCTCGGACTGGCGGCCGTTCGAGGACCACACGGAGGGCAGCTACGACCGGCTCTTCGACATCAACGTCAAGAGCGTCTTCTTTCTCACACAGGCCCTGGTACCCGTGCTGGCCAACCCGTCCTCGGTCATCCTCAACGCGTCCAACAGCGCGCACGGCGGCTATGGTCAGTCGAACGCCTACGCCGCGACGAAGGCGGCTGTCGGCTCCCTGATGCGGTCGTGGAACGCGGACCTGCTCAGGTCGCACGGCATCCGGTTCAACGCGGTCAGCCCCGGCCCGGTGGACACCCCGCTGTATTCCAAGCTCGGGATCGAGGACCCCGCGCAGCAGACGGCGGTTCTGGAGGCGATCAGCTCCGGCATCCCGCTGGGTCGCATGGGTATGCCCGAGGAGGTCGCGGAAGCCGTCGTGTACCTGGCCTCCGATGTCTCCGCCTTCGCTGTGGGCCAGGACCTTATCCTGGACGGCGGCCAGACCGTCCTCTGACAGCGAGGATGCGGCTGGGAGACGGGCGAGGGGCGTGGGTATGTCGGTGGCGGACCGAGCGGAAACCGGTGGCGATACGTGCCAGGCCGGGTATCACGCGCAGATCAAAGCGGAGAACCGCGCGCGCATCATTCGCGCCGCCCGCGACCTCTTCCTCGCCCGGGGATACGACAAGACCTCCCTGGCCCAGATCGCCAGGGAGGCCCGCGTCTCCACCGGCACCCTCTTCAAGCGGTACCCCTCCAAGGCTGCGCTGTTCGCGGCCGTCACCTCCGAGCAGTGGCAGCTGGATGTGCAGTACGCCGAACCGCCCCCGCCCGGTGATCCCCGGTACGGTCTGGACCACATCGGCCGTGACTACGCTTGCTTGGTCTCGCGGCCCGGCACGGCGGCGCTGTGCCGCCTCATCATCACCGAACTTCCCCAGATGCCGGAACTCGCCGACATCGTCGGCACCGGCTTCGCCATCGACCGCGGACCCTTCTTCGACCGGCTCCGCGACTACCTGGACGCCGAAGCGCAGGCAGGCACACTCGACTTCCGTTCGGCCGACGGACAGACGCAGCCGGCATCCGCGGTGGCCGAGCAGTTCCTCGGCATGATCTGCGGCCAGCTCCTGTGGCCTCAACTCGTACGGACCGACTTCGTCCCGCCCGACCCCGCCGATACCACGATCGTGGACGAAGCCGTCGCCCTCATGCTCACCCGCTATCGCACCGGATCCTGAACCCCGGACTACCAGTTCACGCGGCCAGGACCTCGATACGTCGCCCTACCGGGACAGGTGCAGGTATGGATGACTCGACCGACAACGAATACGCGCGAGCGCGACCGGTCCTTCCAGTAACCAACAGCGGCCGACGGCTGAGCTGGGACCGTGGTCTCCCGGTACTGCTGGCGTGCGGCCCCGGCGTTGCGCTCGGTGGCGCCTCTTGGCAGCGAGTGGTCGTGCTTCACCCGTGGGTGCAAGCGTTCGCTCAAAGTCTTCGGACAACGCTCCCTGGCAGCCTGCGAGTCATGGCCACCCTGACGGCATGAGGCGTGCCACCTGGTGTCGCAAGCTGCCTTCGGGGGTTGAGCTCAGCGGGGACGACGGCGCTGGACGGGGTCGGCTTCGGCGGTGATGCGGGCGGAGGTCTCCTCGCCGAGTTGTACGTAGCGGCCGAGGCTGGCCAGGTGCAGGTGGCGGCTCTTGGCCTGTAGTTCGGGCGCGGTGCGGCCGGCTTGCGCGAGATGCTGCAGTGCCGAGTGACGGAGCTGGTGCAGAGTCCATCCCTGGCGGTGCGGGTCGAGCTGGGCTGTGGCGGTCTTGAACAGGTATTCGGCGCGCGGGTAGGACGGCCGGCCCCGGCCGGTGACGGGGCAGACATCGCCGGTTGCGGGCGCCCGGCAGCCGGAGGTGGGGGCACGCCGGTCAGCCAGGAACACCGGCCCGGCGGTGCGGCCGGTCAGCAGGCGGGGCAGGATCCGGGCGGCCGGGATGGCCCGATCACCGCGGCGGGCGGGCTTGCGACGCTCCAGCCGCCGGGCCGGGTTGGTGACCAGGAATTCCTGGCGCTGGGCCCAGGTGGTGAAGGAGACCAGCGCGGACAGGTGCCGGTTCCAGGTGGCGGCGGCCGCGCTCTTCCACTGGTCCATCACCGCAGCGTACTGCTCGGGCGTGACGACGGTCGCGGGGCCGGTCGGCGGGCCGGGGAAGGCGACGACGGACACGGGCGACCTCCTCCAGGGCGATGTGACACATAATGTAGCCGAGTCGCCGTCGTGGCGGCGGATGCCGAGCTGGGCGGACATGGTACGCCAAGGGCCGGTGTGACAGATAATGCAAGTTCTGTTTCACAGCCCCGATCACCTAGTCATATGCATGAGGAATAAGTTCTTGCGTTCATCGTAATTCCATGCGACTACTGTACTTATGACTGTGTACGAAGATGTGGCCGCGATCCAGCATCCGATGCCCGCGCCGGGCACGGTGGAGCCGGAAGAGATGTACAGCGACGCCTGCTGGAAAGTCGACGAAGAGCGGAAGGAGAGTGCTCTCTATCTGGAGATGCTCTCCGACAACGAAGCCGTCGACCCGCTGTTGGCGGCGATCGAATCGGCCCGGGCCTCGAAGGAACGCGCCGAGGAGGAGATCCGCCAATTGGTGGCCTACGGCCGGGAATTCATCCGGCCCAGGCCCTACACCCTCAATGACCTGGCGGCCGCCGCAGGCATGTCGGTCTCCGGCGTACGCACCTGCTACGACCACACCCAGGTCGCCGCCGTCGCCGAAGCGCTTGGGCGTGCCTCGCGCGAGTGGCGGGCCACTGATTCCGGCACCCCCGCCAACCACCCCGACTCCCTGAGCGCATCATGACGATCAGGGTGAACACCCCGCTCCCGTGAACCGGCGAGGCGACCAGCCTGTGTCCGGCGTCCCAGATTCTGTCGGACCTCTCGGTCAAGATGAGCGGCGAGCTATAGCCGCCACGTGATCGAACCGCTACAGAAGGTTCATGCACGGCAGGCAGCGCAAGCCTAGGGCCGCGCCACGGCCCGCCTTTCGGACACGCCGCCGGGAACGCGGCCCTGATCTCGCGCCCCAGGAAGGACGCTATGGCCGGCAAGCCGACCGAAGAGCAGCAGGCCGCACGGGATGTATTCGCCGCAGGCAGGGATCTGGCTCTGGTGGCGGGGGCGGGAACGGGTAAGACCTCCACACTGATCTTGATGGGAGCCGCTACCCGGAAACGGGGCCTGTACGTGGCGTTCAACTCCTCCATCGTTCACGAGGCCCGCAGCAAATTCGGTTCGAACGTGGAGTGCCGAACTTCGCACTCGCTTGCCTTCGTCGCTCACGGGCACCGCTACCAGGAGCGGCTGGACGCCTCCGCGCATATGCCGGGCAAGCAGGTGGCGCGGCTGCTGGAGATCCCCAAAGATCTGGACATCAATGGCAGCCGCATCACACGCGCCCACCAGGCGCGCCTGGTCATGAATATGGTCAGACGCTTCTGCTTCACCACCGACCGAGAGTTGGCGTCCCGGCATATGGAGCGCCTCAACGGCCTGGACCAGTTGGGGCAGGCGTATGTGGCCGGCCTGTTGCTGCCGTATGCGGTCAAAGCCTGGGAAGACATCTGCTTCCCACGCGGCCGCCTGCGGTTCGTGCCCGACCACTACCTGAAGATGTGGGCGCTGACCAAACCCGTGCTGGCGGCGGACTTCATCTTGCTGGATGAGGCCCAAGACACCAACCCCGTGCTGGAAGAGGTGTTCTTGGCCCAAGACGCCCAGCGGGTGTGTGTGGGCGACCCAGCCCAGCAGATCTACGCCTGGCGCGATGCGCGGGACGTGATGACCAGCTTCCCCGCCGAACACCTGCACCTGACCCAGTCCTTCCGGTTCGGCCCACAGATCGCCGCGGTCGCCAACCGGTGGCTCCACCACGCCGACTCACCGATGCGACTCAGTGGATGTGGTCCGGCGACTTCACGCGTCCAGCCGGTGGAGAACGCCGACGCGGTGCTGTGCCGGGGCAACGCCGAGGCGATGAAGGAAGTCCTCAACTTCCTCGAACGCGGCGTCGCCGTCTCCCTGACCGGCGGCGGCAAGAACCTGCGCCGCATCGCCACCGCAGCCCAGGAACTGCAGGCCGGCCGCCGTACCAGCCACCCAGAACTGTTCTTGTTCACCACGTGGGGCGAAGTCCAGGACTACGTCGAACACGACGCCTCCGGCCAAGATCTGAAGACGACCGTGGACCTGGTCGACACCTACGGCCCAGACAAGATCATCCAGGCCATCGACCATCTCACCGCCGAGAACCAGGCCAAGGTCAGCGTCTCCACCACCCACAAGGCCAAGGGCAGGGAATGGGCCAGCGTCCGCATCGGAGAGGGCTTCCTGTCCCCGCCAACCGACGCGGACGGGATCCCGCGGCCGCTGACCGCCGCCGAGGCCCGCCTGATCTACGTCGCCGTCACCCGCGCCCGATATCTCCTGGACGTGGAGGGCATCAACTGGATCGACGCCTACGAGAAAGCAACGGCTGACAACAGCGGGACGGGTTTGGTGGCCGGGCGGCCGATGATCGATCTGAGCCTGACCGGCCAACTTAAGTACCCCACCTCACCGGTATCGCAGTTCATGGCCCAGCACCTGCCCCGCAGCTACCGGGTGGTCAAGAACTACTTGCAGCGCATCGCGGACCTCCCCCACCCCCTGCAGCCCATCGACACGCGCTACCCGAGCTGGGCAGCGCTAGGACACGCCATTGACTTCCGGCTGCGCTTGGCGCTGGGCAGCCCGCTCGGCGGCACCGTCGCCACCGGCGTCGAGGCACTCGCCAGTGACCCCCACCTGGTCGGCGCACCCTCGCCCGACATCCGGGCGGCCCTGCACGCGGCAGGAAAACACCTCCTGGCCGCGGTGAGTGTCCATCTCGGAACAGGGCCCCACCTGCACGAAGAGGCCCTTGTCCGGCTGTGCTTCGTGGCCGCCTTCTACGAAGCCGTCGGCCGCACAGGTGAGATCAACCGCTTCAGCCTGCTCTCCGGCGCCACCCCGTCCACCACCCTGCGCGACCTCACCGCAGCCGTCCCCGCCTACGCCATCACCGACATCAACCGTCAGATGCGATTGGCCGCGAGCACCTTCGCCCCCCTCCGCTCTCTGCCGAAGCACGCCAAGACCTGCGGGCCCGTCTTCGCCGGCAGCGCGGACATCGGTGGCGCCGACGCCGACTTCGTCCTCGACGGGCTGCTGCTGGACTGCAAAGCGACCATCTACCCCCACAAACTGGGCGCTGCAGAGGTCTACCAGTTGGCCGGGTACCTCCTGCTGGACTACGACGACCGCTTCCACATCGACCGCGTAGGCCTGTACCTCTCGCGCCAAGGCGGCCTCATCACCTGGGAAGTCCAGGAGTTTCTCCACCATCTGGGCGCGACTCAGCCGCTCGCCTACCTGCGCACCCAGATGAACAAGCGCCTACGCCAGGCGCGTACCAGCGCTATTGTCATCTAGCGGTCGTCCCCCGTCGAGGGCAGCGCAGCGCCCGTCAAGGCATCAGCCCCAGCTCGCGCAGCTGCGCGGGCCGTAGCGGCCGCCAGCCGCTGGTGTCGAGCTTGGCCAGCTCCGCCTCAACGTCCACGTTGATGACGCCGAAGAAGTTGATGTTGTCGCTGTGCCCAGGTGAGATGTGCGACAGGATCTCGTCGCTGACTCCCCGCCCTTGGGAGCGCAGCTCCAGCACCGCTCGTGAATAATATTCGGTCGTCCAGGCGATCACGGAGTTGGTCAGCAGGGTCAGGCACCACGCTTGCTCGGTCTGCTGCTCCAGATGCGGGCGGGTGACGGTGCCCTGCTGGGCGTAGTGCAGGTCGCGGCGCAGCGCGTGCAGGCTCTCGCCCTTGTTCAGTTGCCGCGAGATCTTCCTTCTGAAGGCTGGGTCCGACAGGTATTTGGCGAGGTGGACGGTCCTTCGCAGCATGCCCCATTCCTTCAAGGCGGCGGCCAGGGTGTTCTGCCGAGAGGCGGCCGACCACTTGCCGACGATCAGTGAGGCGGTGGCCTGGCCGTACTTCAGCGACCCGGCCATACGCAGCAGGTCCGGCCAGCAGTCGGTGACCAGGTCCTCGTTCCAGCGCGCGCCCAGCAGCGGCCCGGCGTGCGGATAGCGCTTGGCGATCTCGGTCGGGGTGGCGTCACGGACCAGAGTAACCCGGGTCAGATCTCGCATCCGCGGGGTGAGCGCCTTGCCGACCAGGTCGAACAAGGCAAGTTGATCAACGTGGCGCCGTGCGTATCTGTTGCGTGCTCGGCGATCGGAAGGTCGGTCGCGTTGCCCAGAAAGTCGTCCAGGACATAGTGCGCCTCCCGCGCCGTCGGCACGATGATCTTCGTCCCGTATGTCGACCACTGATCGGAGACGTGGGTGTAGGTCGACAGCACCTGGCCGCCGTGAATGACCATGGTCCGGCCGCTCAGAGTTTTACCGCGAACGGGGAACCGCTGGCCATCGGATGAGCTCATGGTGCCGCCGCCGAACACCTTGGCCAGCTCCAAGCCGTAACGCGCAGCATCCCGCCCACCTCATCATCGGGGATCGCCGGGTCGGCCAGCACGGGAAGGATCATGTCCATCAGCAGCTGGCGGGCCTCGCCTTTTTGGCCCGCTCGACCAGCGCCTCGTCCGTCTTGGACTTCGCCCGCGACTCCCGCGCGCTGACGGCCTGGTCGAACAGGGCCACCACCTCATCCAGCTGGTCGACCGCGGCCTGGGCGACGAACGCCAGCAGGATCGGGAACTTGCGCTCCTTGCGCCGCTCCAGCCCCTGGTTGGTCGAGCGGCGTGCGACCTGCGCCAGGACCCGGCGGCGCTCGTTCGGCAGCACCGACACATCCATCTGGTGGGCGTCGATCGCGCGCAACCAGGTCAGCTTGTCGATCGTGGTCTTCACCGATGTCGCCGAGGCGTCCCGGGCCGGGCTGACCAGCCACTCCAGCCGGGTCATCCCAGCCCCGCATCCACCAGTAGCATCCGCTCCGGGTCGGCCCGGACCTCAGCGGTCAGCAGGTGCCCCACCAGCTGAGAGGTCAGATCGGAGGCGCCCTTGCGGGCCGTGCCGACCATCTTGGCCAGGATGAGTACGCCGGGCCGGATCACCTTGGCCGCCATCAGATACTCGCGCGCCAGGTTGAACAGCAGCGTCGGCGAGTCGTGCTCCATCGCCCGGTCCAGCAGGAACTGCTCGAGCTCCTTCATCGCCTGGCTACCTGCCAGAGCTGTCTGCCACGCCAGATACTTGGCGATCAGGCCCAGATGGTCCGAGCGGGTCTGATCGCGCTTGCCGTACAGCCGCAGCGCCACCGGCGTCACCCCCAGCCGCTCGGCCACCCGTGCCACCGCCGCGGGTGGCGCCGCGGCCACGTCGTCGGGCACGAACGCGAGCCAAGGCAACGTGCACAGCTGGACCAGCATGCCCAGCCGGTCGACCGGGCCCCGCCCCTTGCCCGGATCGACGAAAGCCACGTCAGCCGACGTCGGCGTGAAATACCGGATCAACTCATCTGCGCTGATCTCCGGGAACGAGCGCAGCTGCTCCAGCTGCTCCTCGGAGAACATCTTCTCTGACAACGCACCACTCCACGTGCCGTACCGGACGAAATCGGAACGAACGTAGCGGCAGTGATCACCAACCCGTCAAATGCGGACGTTGTCGCAGGTCAGAGGCTACTTCGTTGGAAATTTCTTCATTACTACCGGGACCCCGACAGCGGCGAACGTCCCCGGCTGGCAGGACCAAAGACACTGGCCGCACAGATCCGGTGAGCGGACGCCCGGGGGAAAGCAGGGCTCGCCGCAGTTGCAAAACAGGGCCGGTCGCCCCTGGCGGGAAGGGATTTCGGTCTCTGGGGCGAGGCGCTAACGGGTGTGTCCTGAAGGTGTGGGAATCGGAACCGCACAAGGAGGCTGTGATGAACCTGCCAGAGCGTAGGGACGTCAGATTCCCGTTCCCGGAGCTGTTCGAGTGAATGGAGAGCCCGATGTTCGGGTTCCGGCCGTTCGGACAGATCGTCCGGGTCGAGGACTACATCGCCGACGGCCAGTACGTGCTACGCGCTGAGCTGTCCGGGATCGACCCCGACAAGGACGTGGAGGTCACCTTGGGTGACGATGTGCTCCACATCCGGGCAGAGAGGACCCGCAGGGTCTCCGAGGCGCACCGATCGGAATTCTCCTACGGGTCGCTGTCGCGATCGGTGACGTTGCCCGCCGCGGCCAAGACGGACGACGTCAAGGCCACCTACGCCGGCGGCGTCCTGGAGGTCAGCGTCGGGCCGGCCGAAGGTAAGAAGGCGGAAGGTCGCCGGATCGCCGTCGAGCACTGACGGCAGGCCAGGCGCGGGCGGATGAAGCATAGGCTCCCGCCCGCGCCCTACCGCCAAGAGGCCGACGATGAAGAGGTCGACGATGAAGAGGTCGATCGTGGCCGGCGTCGACGGATCGGGCTGACGAGGCCGCCCTGCAGCGGGCACGGGCATGCGACGCGCGGCTGCGTCTGGTATGCCGCGTGCGATCTCCGGTGCGGGCGCCGCACTTCGGTGGGGGTGTGGGCCGGTCCCGCAGGAAGTCCCGGACGGGCCGGCCATGGGTCAGTGTGGGTGGCGCGGCATCGGCCGGGCTCGAGAACAGCCCGTTTCCGGGTACGGCCGGGCGACACAGGCAGTGCCGGACGGCCCGTGGGTTGGTGTCGAAAGTCCCTGCCCAACGCAGGGGGTCGCGTCAAGAGTGGTGGTCATGACCATCCTGTCGCAATCCCGATGCGGGCTCAGCGCCGTCGAAGTGGCGGAGCGGCTGGCCGCCGATGGCCCGAACGCGCTGCCCGCGGCTCGCCGCGTCTCTCCTGTGGTGTTGCTGCTGCGTGAGATGGTGCATTTCTTTGCTCTGCTGTTGTGGGGGGCGGCCGCGCTGGCCGTGTTGGCCGGGATGCCGCAGCTGGCCGTGGCGATTGCGGTGGTCGTGGTGCTCAATGGGGGTTTCGCCTTCGCCCAGGAGTATCGCGCTGATCGGGCCACGCAGCGGTTGCGGGAGCTGATCCCGGCCAACGTGGTGGTCAGGCGGGATGGCAGGCGCGTGCTGATCGGCGCGGCTGAGCTGGTGGTCGGGGACGTCGTACTGCTGGAGGCGGGGGATCGGATCTCGGCCGACCTGGAGTTGGCCGAGGTTCATGCGCTGGCCGTCAACGAGTCCATGCTGACCGGGGAGAGTCGTCCAGCCCGGCCGCGGGCGGGTGGCCCGGTCTACGCGGGCACGTTCGTGGTCGAGGGGGAGGCCGAGGCCGTCGTGGTGGCCACCGGGGCGCGCACCCGGCTGGCCGCGATCGCCAAGCTGACCAGGGAGGCGATCAGGCCGCCCAGCCCGCTGGCCGTCCAGCTCGGCAAGGTCGTCAAGGTCGTCGCCGGGGTCGCGGTGGCCGTCGGCACGGCGTTCTTCGGGCTGGCGGTGCTGCTCGGGATGGAGCCGGGACAGGGCTTCCTGTTCGCCATCGGTGTCACGGTCGCGCTGGTGCCCGAAGGGCTGCTGCCCACCGTCACGCTGTCGCTGGCTCGCGCCGCCCAGCGGATGGCCACCCGCAACGCCCTGGTGCGCCACTTGGAAGCGGTCGAGACGCTCGGCTCGGCCACGTTCATCTGCACCGACAAGACCGGCACGCTGACCCGTAACGAGATGAGCGTGGCCGAGGTGTGGGCGCCGTCGAGCTCGCCCGCCGAGGTCATGCGTTCGGCGGTGCTGAGCTCCACCGGCCGCCTCAGCGGCGGCAAGCCTGTGGGGGACCCGATGGAGGTGGCTCTGCACGTCGAAGCGCTGCGTCTCGGCGCTGACGTGGAAGGACGGGTCACCCGGCGCTTTCCGTTCGATCCGGCACGGCGTCGCGCCTCCGTCCTGGTGGATGGCGGATTGCACCTGAAGGGCGCACCGGATGCCGTGCTGCCGTTGTGCCGGGCCGCACCCGGGGCCGATGATGCGCTGGCCCGGATGAGCGACCGCGGCCTGCGGGTGCTCGCCGTCGCGCGCGGTGACACGGCTGAGGAGTCAGAGCTGGAACTTCTCGGCCTGGTCGGGTTGCACGACCCGCCGCGCGAGGATGTGGCCGAGGCGATCTGGAAATGCCGCCTCGCCGGGATCAAGCTGGCCATGCTCACCGGTGACCATCCGCGCACCGCCCGCGCCATCGCCGCCGAGGTCGGGCTGCTCGGCCCGGACGAGCTGGTGATCACCGGCGCCGAGTTGCCCGCCGACGACGCCGCACTGGGCGAGTTGCTCGACCACGACGGGGTGGTGATCGCCCGCGTGACGCCAGAGGACAAGCTGCGCATCGCTCGGGCCTTGCGTGGGCGTGGGCACGTGGTGGCGATGACCGGTGACGGCGTCAACGACGCGCCGGCGCTGCGCGAGGCCGACATCGGTATCGCGATGGGAAAGTCGGGCACCGACGTCGCCCGCGAGGCCGCCGACCTGGTTCTGCTGGATGACCACTTCGCCACCATCGTCGCCGCGGTCGAGCTGGGCCGGGCAACCTACGCCAACGTGCGCCGCTTCCTTACTTACCACCTGACCGACAACGTCGCCGAACTCACCCCGTTCGCCGTCTGGGCGTTGTCCGGCGGCACCATCCCCCTCGCCCTGACCGTGCTGCAGGTTCTCGCCCTCGACATCGGCACCGACCTGCTGCCCGCCCTTGCCCTGGGCGCCGAACCGGCCAACCCGCGCACCATGCACGGCCCGGCCCGCGCCGGAAACCTCATCGACCGCCGCCTGCTCATCCGCGTCTTCGGCGTGCTCGGGCCCGCTCAGGCCATGGCCGAAATGGGCGCGTTCATCGGAGTCCTGTTGCTCGGCGGCTGGCACCTCGGCACCGCCCCGAGTCTCAGCCTGCTCGCCGGGGCTTCGGGTACGGCCTTCGCCGCCGTCGTGCTCGGCCAACTCGCGAACGCCTTCGCCTGCCGCAGCGAATCCCGCTGGATCGGGCGCATTCGCTGGCGCACCAACCCCCTGCTGCTCGGCGCGATCGCCGTCGAAGCCGTGCTGCTGCTGGCCTTCCTCGGCCTGCCGCCCGTCTCGAACCTGCTCGGCGGCGCCTTCCCACCCGCCGCGGGATGGGCACTGGCCGCGATGGCGATTCCCGTCATGATCCTGACCGACGCCGCGCACAAGGCATGGCAGGCAAAGCACGCGCGTGAAGACGCGGCTCCCCATCGGATGCCACCGCATCAGACGAGACCGAACTCAGAAAACTCCCGCTGACCGTCGCCCACCCCTGGCAGCGGCCATACGGCGAAGCCGACGAAGCGGCCAACAACCACCTGCGCAAGGCAGCCGACCACGTACTGTGACACGGCGCCGACTGCGCCCGCGCGACCAGCGTCGTCGGCATCGAAACCGACCTGCACGAGGGCCCGGCGGCACAGCGGCTCGTCGAACCGTCCAGCGGCGCCGCCCTCGTCGTGGTCGGCTCGCGAGGGCCGCACGGGTTGCCCAGGGCCCTCGTGGGCTCGGTGGCCCGATACGTTGCCGTACACGCCGAATGCCCGATGATCGTCGTACGCGGACCAGGGCCGCTGCCCGCCCCCGCGCATCCAAGGCCGATCGTGGTCGCCGACAAGGAACCGACCGCCTCAGTCCTGGAGCTCGCCGTCAACGAGGCGGACATGCGCCGACTCGCCCTGGTCACCACCGCCGAACCTCAGACCGGGCAGGAGAGCCATCCGAACGTCCCCTCCCGAGTTCAGAAAGCGCACGAGAGGCCGACGCTCATCGTGGCCGGCCGCAAGAGGACCGACCATTTCGGAATGATCACCTCGCTCCTCCAGCACGCTCCGTGCCCGGTCGCCGTGGTGGGGATCTCTATGGGCGAAGGTCATCGGGAATGAGGGGTCGAGCGATCATCGAGAGTGAGCCGGTTACTACCTGGTTGACCAGCTGATCGCACGCCGTCGCGATCTACGGCTGGAGACAAACGACGAGGTTGGTGCCGAGATTGCGCGTGTTGCCCTTGACCATTCCCTGCGCTATCACGATCACGAACTGGCTCAGCCCCAGCTCGTCGATGCGGGCACGCAAGGCGGCCTGTCCGGAAGTGTCGGGCATCAGCAGAGCGTGCGCTAGTGAACGGAGCACTCGACGCCACACAGGACATCGCAGACGGGACACCCATCGTGGTCGACGGTTCGGCGCGCATCATCGAGCTGTGAGCCCGCGTACGAGGCATGGCGGGGACGGCATGGTCAGCAACATGACGGTCGGCTCGACGGCAAGGGCGCGATGGTGGCCAGCATGTACATCGATCATGTACATCGATCTGGCCTGCGAACACAGCCGGCAGATCACCCCTGGCACAGTCCGGTTTGCGCCCGGACCACTGCTACAGGTGGCGCTGAACGACGGCGGCGCAATCACGACCGAGGCCCGGCAGCACCTGATCGCCACCGGATCGGCCCCGTGGACGCCTTCGCTTCAGGGCCGCGGCCAGAGCGGCTACCTGACCCCTTCGTCGGCCGAGTGGTCGCGCCGGCCGCGCAGGGTGTCCAGCCGGGAGTGGTACTCGTCGGTGTCGATCTCGCCGCGCGCGTACCGCTGCGCCAGCAGTTCCTCCGCCGTCGGCGGCGGCGAAGCGGGCCCCGCGCCGGTGGCTCGGCCCACGTGACGGGCGGCCAGCACAATCGCCGTGATCACCAGCCCCCAGAAGACCACCGTGCTCAGACCCATGAGCGCGTATCCCCAGCCGCCCATGCCGTTGTAGCCCCACCACATCATCGCCATCACCTCGGATGCTTTCGGTTTCCTCCATCCTGTGCTGGGACCGATCCTGGAGACAGGGACCTTCGTCCCTATCTCCAGAGGAATTGGGAGGAGACGCCGAGGTCAGCGGCGAGACCAGGCACAGGAGGATGATGGGGGAGGCGTTCTCATGGGCGCGCGCCGGGTAGCGCCAGCCGATCCTGCCGCCCGCCTTCTCATCGGCGGTCCGGACGAACGCGCACCGCCTACTGCCCCCGAGAGTGCTGCTCGCACCCATGCCGCCACACCGATGATCAGCTGAGCGCATGCTCCTGCACCGGGGCCGGGGGGGTAGAAGCGATGTTTCGCAGGTGCCTTGGGGCTGGGAGCGCGCCGCCGCCCACCTGGACGACCTGGTGCCGCGCGCGCTTTACGGTGAGCATCTGGCCGACGGCGCTCTGGCCGTGCTGCGCGAACAGGTCTGGCGGACACGGGTCGCGGCAGCCCGCGGCGGTTCCGGCGGTGATACTGGTCTAAAAAATCTACTTTGTAAAGGCGTCCGGGCGGGACAAAAACCCAAACACATAATCGAATAAATACCCTCATTTAGACCCACCGGGCTTGCGGAGGGTTACGGGTAGAGCTGGTCGGCGACCTCGCGGACGCCCGATCGCCTACCGTCAGGTCGCGCCCGAACTGGTGATCGCGCTCCTGGTCGACGTCGACCAGGAGCGCGGCCGGTGGCGGCACCCGATGCGGTACCGGCGGCTGCGACTCGACCTGTCCCCGGACGCCGTACTGCGCGGCACTCACCTAGATGCCGGGCCGGCATAACCGCGCCCGGTCCAACGGTGCCGAGGTGTGAGTGCCGGGGACGGTTGTCAGGGCTGAAGTGCGTAGGTCACTGTGGCTATGACCGGGAAATCATCCACATCCATGTTCGACGACCCTATGGTGATCTCACAGTGGGCGGTTGTTTTGGTGCATCCCGTCGCCGTTGCGAAGATCAGGATATCGGGGTAGTCACCATCCGTTCTCGATATCGGTCTGTAGCTCTTCATTACGTACTCTGACACCCGCATCGACTCCCACGTCTGACCGAGCTCATCCAGCGCGCAGGCAACTGCGACCTGACCGGCGATGTCGGCGGCTGCCGTGATCGCCGCGGTGGACAGCGTCTCGCGTTGCAGGGCCAGGATGTCGGACCAGGGAAACTTGATAAGCAGCGCGCTAGTGTAGAAACCTCCACCCTTAGGTCCAGTAGCTGGGTCCACAGGGGGACGTGGCGCAGGGCGTCGCCGAGGGAGGCCGCCCCGCGACGGTGTCGAGCGAGACGGCGTTCCTGGTCGACTTCCTGCCAGTGGAGCGGCGGACGCTGACCCGCACGGGCTTCACGCTCGATCACGTCCAGTACTACTGCGATGCACTCAAGCCGTGGATCGCCCGCCGCGGACAGCTGGAGAAGATCGTGCTGCGGCGAGACCCTCGCGACATCTCCCGGATCTGGGCGCTCGATCCGCTCGCTGGAACGCAGGCCCGCGACGCCTAAGCTCCCACAGGTCCGGGTGATGCCGCCGCCTGTCCCGGCGGTGGACGGGACCACCGCGCCGGCGGCCGAGCCGTTCGAGGTGATCGAACAGTGGTGAACGGGGTGGAGGCGGCTGATCCGGAGGATCTGTCGCATCTGCATGAGGGTGCCCGGTGGATCGCTCGGCTGCCGTCGTCTGAGCGGCTGCGGCATGCGCGGGCGGACCGGTGGATCGGCTACACCCGCGCCAGACAGGCCCTGGCAGAGCTGGGGAAGCTGCTGGCGGCCCCGAAGCGGGAGCGGATGCCGAACCTGCTGCTGGTCGGGGCGACGAACAACGGTAAATCGATGATCATCGAGAAGTTCCGGCGGTCGCACCCGCTGGTCGCGCACATCGATCGGGAGGAGATCCCGGTCCTGGTGGTGCAGATGCCCTCCGATCCGCATGTCGGCCGCTTCTACACCGCGCTGCTGGCCAGTCTCGGGGCGCCGCTGCGGCCGGCGATGAAGCTGGCCGTGCTGGAGCAGCTGGCGCTGCGGTTGCTGCGCGAGGCCGGCGTGCGGGTGCTGGTGATCGACGAACTACACAGCACGCTGGCCGGCCATGGCAACTCCCGCCGCGAATTCCTCAACCTGCTGCGGTTCCTGGGCAACGAGCTGAAGATCCCCCTCGTCGGGGTCGGTACCCGGGAGGCTTATCTGGCGATCCGCTCGGACGATCAGCTGGAGAACCGGTTCGCGCCGTTCGCGCTGCCGCGCTGGCAGGCCGATCAGGAGGCACGGTCCCTGCTGGCGAGCTTCGCCGCCGCCTTCCCCCTTCGCCGCCCGTCGGCGATCTCGACACCACAGATGGCCGAGTACCTGCTGGCACGCAGCGAAGGGACGATCGGTGAGCTGTCGGCGCTACTGACCGAGGCCGCGATCGCGGCGATCGAGTCGGGCGAGGAGGCGATCAACCAGCGGACCCTACTGCTGGCCACCTACAACGGGCCGACCGAGCGTCGCCGATTGTTCGAACGCGAACTCCTGTGAGCGGTGGCGGCGCCCGCCGGTGGCCGCTCCACCCGCCACCGCACCCGGGCGAGGCTCTGTCGTCGTGGCTACAGCGGCTCGCCTCCCGCTATGAGCTGACGGTCGCACAGCTCCTGACCCACAACCGACGAGCTGCCCAGCCCACGGCTGCCGGCTCGAGCACGGCGCCGACGTCCAGCTGGGGTTAGCCCTCGGCAGGCCGGTCGCACCACAGCCCGTCAGCGACGCGGTCGTCGCGCTGGACCGGCTCACCTGGGAGGGCTGGACCACGGGCCGGGTCACCCTGCCGCGCCGCCCGGTGCACGCGGGGGTCTGGTTCCGGCTGCTGCGTACCCTCCTGGACGAGGTCAGCACAGCGCCCTCGGTCGTCCGCACCGGCTCGGCCGAGACGCTACGGCTGATCTGGGAGAGAGCGGGGCGGCCGGTCCGGGCGGGCCTGAACATCTGGCGGCCGGGGGGACGCTGCACGAAGAGTGCGAGGCGTTCTTCGACCTGGCCCGCGACTACCCCGCCACCGCCCTCCAGCTCCTGAGGATCTTCACCTTCCGGTCGAGGACCCTGGAGGAGTTCGAGGCCGAACGCCGCTTCCTCATCGACGCCGGCGTCCCCGAGGCGTTCCTGCCCGACGCCGCGGGCTGCGGACGGGCCGATCTGCTGCCCTGCCCGCATTGACGCGCTGGCCACTACCGCAGGGCGGCGAAGTCCGCGCGGGCCTGCTCGATCGCCTCGGGGTAGGCGCTGGCCTTCTCGTATTCGGCCAAGGCCCGATAGACGCTGGCCAGCGACGGGTTCTGGCCTTTGTTCTTGCCGGTGGGGATGATGAGGTCTTTGCGGATGTCCTCCACCCGTTCGCCAGCGGCCCTGCGACGTAGGACGGTGTGCAGCATGTCGTCGGTCATCACCGGGCGGCGGCCGCCGTGATTGCCTTTGCGAGCGGCGGCGTCCAGACCTTCGAGGGTGGCTTCGCGGACGGCTTCGCGTTCGGTCTCGGCCATCGCGGCGAAGAAGGCGAACAGCATCCGTCCCGGCCCGGACGGGTCGTAGGTCCCCGCTAGCGGCCCGGCGAGCATCTCCAGGACCAGGCCGTGGGCGGTCAGGTGGTCGGCCAGTGCGGTGAGCTCGGCGGCGTCCCGGCCCAGTCGCTTCATCTCGTAGACGGTGAAGATGACCCGGCAGTGCGGGGCGTGGGCCTTCACCTCGCGGGCGGCGGCGAGCGCGGCCTCGAAGTGGGGCCGGACCTTTACCCTGGTGGAGATCTTCTCGGCGAAGATCTTCTCGCGCGGGATGCCGTGCCGCTCCAGCGCGTCCAGCTGCGACTGGAGCTCTTGGGTGAGGGAGGAGCAGCGGGCGTAGCCGATCCGAATGTCGGCCGTCGGCCGATCGGGGTCGATCGGCGCCGGCGGCGCCGTGCCCGGCCGCCACGGCCGGCCCGGCCCTCGGTCGGCGGGGGTCGGCACCCGCAGCAACTTCGACAGGCGGGCAACCTTCACGAACCGGCCGGTGTGGTAGGTCCCGGCCACCGCGCCCGAACGCGACCTGCACGGCGAGCCCGCCTCCACGCCACATCGCGGACACGCGTGGCGTTCGACCTCATCCGCGTCACGGGTGATGTTCGGGTCATCGGCGGATACAGCGGATGATCCGGCGCGTTCGCGGGGTTCCGGGATCTTGACCATGCCCTGGATTCTCTCACAAACATTTCCCAGAACACTGGATCTGGCAAAAGTGAGTGAGAACGAGTTCTGAGAAGGAATCAGTCCCGGCTGACCTCGATTTCAAGATCGAGAAGACCGCGCTTGGCTTCTTCTCGCAATCGAGCGTTTCCGAGAAGAGAATATGCCTATTTCTGGGCTGTCGCTTGGCTTCGCCAGTACACGAGGTTCTTGCGGGTAATCACGATGGAGGAATGGTCGGAACCCAGCACCTGGTGAAACTCTATGAGGAGTTCCTCGAGGTCAGCGGCAGCGCCCGCCGGATCGCCCGTCATGCCCCGCCAGTGCGCCAGGTTGTTGCGGGTAATCACGATGGAGGGGTGGTGGGGACCCAGCCCCCGTAGTTCGTCGGTGAGGAGTTCTTCGAATGCTTCGGCGGCCCCTGCCGCATCCCCTGCCTCACCCCGCCAGTACGCCAGGTTATTGCGAAGACACAGAGTGTCCGGGTGGTCAACGCCGAACCCTCCCGGAATTCATTGAGGAGTTCCCCGAACGCGGTGGCGGCGCCCGCCGGATCCCCCGCCTCACCCCGTTACTCCGCGAGGTTGTTGTGGCTCACCTGGGTGTCGGGGTGGTCAGGACCGAACACTCTTAGCTGGTCAGTGAGGAGTTCTTCGTAGGCAGTGGCGCCGCCCGCCGGCTCGGCGATCCGGACCCCGAGCAGCGTGCCGTCCTGCTCGAGCAGTTCGTCCATCTCCATGACGATCAGGCCGTCGGCGGCCTCGATCAGGTGCGGCAGCAGGGTGGGCTTGCCGGCGCCCGGCGCGCCGGTCAGCAGGTACAGGGGAGCGAGCACGCCCCGATCCTAGAGGCCGGCGGTCGTGATGATCGCGGGCGGCGGGTCAGGCGCCTGGCGCCTTTCAGTCTTCGCGGCCCTCGCCGCGGTAGGCGGCTTGGGACTGCTCCATCTTGCGCTTGACCGGCGGCAGATGGTTGATCGTCCGCATTGCCGTACGCATGCCGGCCAGTGCCAGGCGGCCGATGACCGGCCAGTGGACGGGGCCGTCGGCGGTCATCTGCTTGCGCGACTCGCGGACGGCGTCAAAGCCGTACTCGCGCATCCGGCTCTCGTAACCGCCGACCGCCTCGAGGAGCATGGCCTTGCCGTCGCGGAAGGCCGCCAGATTGCGCGTCAGCAGGCGGGCGTCGCGTAGTGCGGTGTTCGCGCCCACGCCACGGCCCGGGGTCATGGTGTGGATGGCGTCGCCGAGCATGGTGACGTTGCCGGCCGGCCACGGGCCGGGCGGGACCGAGGTACGGATGTTGATCGGGAAGCAGCTGCCGGGGTCGGCCAGCTCGAACAGCCTGCGCAGGTTGGGATGCCATCCCGCGGTCCGCTCCAGCACGAGCCTCTGCAGGTCGGGGCCCTTGAGGTCGAGCACGTCCGACGGCAGCCTGCGAGCGGCCGCGGCCCAGCCCCACATGATGTAGTCGCGCGTGTTGTCGAAGGTGAGGCCGGGCCAGGCCGAGATGAGCCGGGCGTCGGTCGCGCCGATGCCCATCTTGGGCCGGCCCCGCTCGTCCCACGGGAACTCCATGACGTGGTAGACGCAGAAATAGCCCTTGGGCGCGAACACCATCGACACGCCGTGCAGCATCTTCGGCGTGATCAGCTGGCGGGTCTCCGCCGTCAGCGCGATCTTGCCGGTGATGCCGATCAGCCCTGAATCCTCCACTACGGCGTGC
Organism: Nonomuraea sp. NPDC050022; assembly: GCF_044460705.1. NCBI lineage: Bacteria > Bacillati > Actinomycetota > Actinomycetes > Streptosporangiales > Streptosporangiaceae > Nonomuraea > Nonomuraea sp. NPDC050022. Next base: position 49,529 of record NZ_JBITKE010000023.1, on the reverse strand, counting down.
GGCAGGTACTGCCGGCGCACGCGTGAGTTCGTCCCGTCGGCGCCCACCAGCAGATCGCCGGTGGCCTGGGTGCCGTCCTCGAAGAACGCGGTGACGGTGCCGTCGGCGTTGCGCTCGTACCTGCGGAAGACCTTGTCGAAGTGGACGACGTCCTCCAGCCCGGTGAGCAGCACCTGGCGCAGCGTCATCCGCGACACCGACTTCTCGCTGTCGACGGGGTCGTCGCCGGGCGGGCTACCGTCGCCCATCGACAGCACTTCCGTCAGCTTCTCGGTGAGGATGTTGGAGTAGCGCGGCGGCCGCGCGCAGGTCGCCAGGAACGTCTCGTACAGCTCGGGCGGCAGGCAGTCGTGCAGCGCGCGGCTGCCGTCGGGGCTGATGCCGACGCGGTAGCCCTGCAGCCCGTCGCCGCGGGTGCGGTCGCGCTCGTAGACCGCGACCTCGATGCCCGCCCGCTTGAACCCGTGCGCCAGGCACAGCCCGCCGGTGCCGGCGCCGATGACGATGACCTTGATCGTGGGCATGGTTCAGTCCTCCGGGATCTCGAGATGGTCGGAGGCGAAGGCGCGCAGGCGCTCCTCGCTCCAGGTCAGGCGGCCGGCGCGCAGGTCGTCGAGAACTCCGGTGACCCAGCGCAGCTCGCTCTCCGTGGCGGCACGCAGGTACTCGGTCTCCAGCAGCGAGACGCGGGGCACGCCTGCCTCCCCGAGCGCCGCCTCCAGCCGGGCCAGCCGTACCTGGAGGAGCTCGTGGCGCTCGCGCAGGAAGCCCAGCGTCTGCTCCGGGGTCAGTATCGGCAGGAACGACAGCGCGGCGGGGAACTCGGGGAACTCGTTGCGCGGCGTCGTCAGCATCTCGCCCATCCACCGCTGGAGCGCCTCGCGGCCCTGTTCGGTCAGCGCGTAGACGGTGCGCTCGGGGTACTGCTGGTCGCGCTCGGTCTGGTGGACCGTGATCAGGCTCGCTTCGTGCAGCCGGTTGATCGTCTTGTACAGCGTGGTCCGCTGGCCAACGTTGATCACCTCGTCCTTGCCCCACTGCTTGATCAGGGACTGCATGCCGTACGGATGTAGCGGCTGGTAGGCGAGAAGGCCGAGGACGGCCATCGCCAGCGGTGATCGGCGCGTTGTCATAGTAGAAGGTTAACTAGTGTCCAGAACACTATGCAAGGATGGAGCTCATGGCGATACCTGCGCGCTTGTCCTGGGCCGTCGACACGCTGGACGTAAGGCCCGCCGACCGGATTCTGGAGATCGGGTGCGGGCGCGGCGTGGCCGTGGACCTCATCTGCTCGCGGGGCGGCACGGCCACGGCGCTCAACCGTTCGGCCACCGCGATCCGCGCCGCCGAGGACCGCAACGCCTCGCACATCGCCTCCGGCCAGGCGATGTAAGGGTCATGAATCACCTCGCCCCCCGCGCCTCACCAGGGGCCCGGCGCCCAACATCAACCCAGCAGACTCACCGGTAGGTGCACGCGACTTCGGAAATCGATGCATGCGACTTCGAAAATCGACATCGGGCCCGTGTAATGAGCCCCAAAGTAGAGCATCCGCACAGGTCAGTGTTGTCTCAGAACCATCTCGCAGGACGCCCGCGTTGTGAGAGGAGTTCTGCGAACGGCGACCTGGGTGAACGGCTCGCGAACTCGTGCGACGCTGACCGCCCCGGCGGGACGCGATGACGGCCACCGTCGACGAGCGAGTGGAAGCCCAGGTTTCCAGCCGGGTCTACGCCGACCGGCCGGTGGCCGCCTTGAAGTGCCTACGGCGCGTTGCCTGCGCCGTTATTGCTGATCAGTTGACAGGGCTGAACTTCCATTTTTGAGTGGCGGCGCCGGTGGCGGGCTTCAGTGCCACCTTTGGCGGTAGACCGGGCCCGTAAGGTGCGGTGGTCCAGACCAGATCTTGGCTGGGGAGCTTGATGGTGAATGTGCCGTCCTCGGACCTGATGAGAGACCAGGCCGTCGGGGCCTGGCCCTTGCACACGACCTGCTCGTGGTCCTCGGAGGCGAAGCGTTCCGTGCCCACATTCCAGATGTAGTAAGTGGACTCGGCTGGGAAGATCTGCCACTTCTCCTGGCTTCCTCCGGGGTTGTTGTCGATGGTGATCGGCAAGTCCTCGACAGGGGCGGCTTTTGCCGAGCCGTTCGATGCCAGGTTGATGAGCCGGTAGGTGGGTTCGGCGGAGATGGCCCGGGGAGTCTGTGTGCTGGCGGCGGTGGCCGGCAGCAAGGCGGCGGTCAGGGCCAGGACGGCCAGGGCTGAGGTGCGCATGGGGGGACCTCCATGGGGTAGTGAGCGTTCCACCCGAATATTTACTCTTTGCTTATGATCTACTACCCTAAGTGACTGAAGCCATTGCGACACCGTCCGCCACCGACCCGGAGTGGCTGCGGGCCACAACGGTTTATCCTCCGTTGTCCGCTTCTCTCGGCGTATTTCCGCATAGATGGTTCTGAGACAACCCTGACCTGCCCGGATCTCTACTTTGGGGCTCATTACACGGACCCGAGCAGAGGGACTCACTCGGTGATGTTCTCGTGCAGCGTCGCGAACCGCGGGTCGGCGGGGTCGGTGACCGTGGTCGCCTCCAGCAGCACCACCAGGGCCCAGGCGATGTCAGCGGCGGCGTTCCCGGTCGGCCCCCAGGTCGGCCTTGCGGTTCCACGCCTTCAGCGGCTCGGCGATCTGGCACGCCTGCCAGTGCAGCATCCCGGTCACCCCGGGACCGGCCGCGCCGGAAGCCTTCAGCACCTGACCGCGGGCCAGCGCCATCTCCTCCACCCCGCGCCGTGGGCGAGCATGTGGCCCTCGGTGAGCATGCCGACCCCGATCGCCGCCCCGTACAACGAGTTGGCCAGCACCGCCGCCAGCACCCGTTCCCCGCCGACCGCCGCGGCCTGGGCGGTCAGTTCGGCGTCGGTGGGAGTCTGCGCGGAGGCGCCGAGCGCGGCCAGCGCCGCCGAGATCGACGATGCGGACGGAGCTGGCGGAGGCGAAGGCGGCATGTCCGCACCGTACCGACGCGCCCCGCTCGAAGGCACCCCGTCGATGTGATCGCGATCAACCCACAGCACGTTCCCTTACCGGCCGTGGACATCCGGCCCACGGAGCGGTCGGTTTCCTGCCTGGAAGCGCTGTATCGGTGGGGAGCGGATGCCGAGCCGGCAGGGCGCGTCAGCAGGATCCGCCGGGGGGCGGAGCACGTCGTCGGCGCCGATTCAGTCGGCGGATACGACGACCTTGCCGGCTTTCGTCTTGCCGGCCTCGACGAACGCCATCGCCTGCGGAGTCTCGTCGAAGGGGAAGACCGTGTCGACGACCGGGCGCAGCGCGCCGGCGTCGTACAGGCCGGCCAGGTGGGCCAGCTGCTTGCCGTCGGCTCGCATGAAGAAGAAGGAGTAGCGCACTCCGGCCTTCCTGGCCGCGCGGCGGACCTTGCGGCTCAGCAGCGACAGCACCATCTCGAAGACCCGGGGGGCGCCGAGTTGCCGGGCGAGGCCGGCGTCCGGGGGGCCGGCCACTCCCAGGGTCAGGCCGCCGGAGGTCAGCACGGTCAGCGACTTCATCAGATTCTCCCCGCCGAGTCCGTCGACGACGAGGTCGTAGCCGGAGTGCAGCGAGGAGAAGTCCTCCTTGGTGTAGTCGACGACGATGTCGGCGCCCAGGGAGCGCAGCAGCTCCTCGGACGAGCCCCGGGCGGTGGTCGCGACCTCGGCGCCCAGGTACTTGGCCAGCTGGATCAGGGTGGACCCGAGGCCGCCGGCGCCGCCGTGGACCAGTACCTTCGACCCGGGCCCGATCCCGGCCGTGTCAACAAGAATCTGCCAGGCCGCGAGGGAGACGAGCGGCACCGCGGCCGCCTCGGGCATGGTCAGCGTGGCCGGTTTGTGCGCGACATCGTCCTGGTCGATCGCGATGTACTCGGCGAAGGCGCCGATGCGCAGGTCACGTGGCCGGGAGTACACCTCGTCGCCGACAGCGAAGCCGCGCACCAGTGTCCCGACCTTCGTGACGGTGCCGGCGAGATCGTGGCCCAGGACGAACGGCGTCCTGTACTTGAGGAGTTGTTTGAACTCTCCGTCGCGGACCAGCTTGTCCAGCGGGTTGACGCTGGCCGCGGCGATCTTCACCAGGACATCCCGGGGGCCGGGCTGCGGTTCGGGCACGTCTGCGGCGCGCAGGCCGTCCTTGCCGTAGTGCTCGACGACGAAAGCCTTCATGGTTCGCGGGTCCCTTCTTGTCGGTACAGGTGCTACGGCCGGGCCAGGAAGGCTAGTGCCTGGGTGACGAACTGCTGGTGGTACTGGAAGATGCCGCCGTGACCGGCGTCAGGGTAGATCACCAGCTCGCTGGCGGGCAGCCGCCGGGCCAGATCGGTGGAGTTGTGGGAGGGGACCATCCGGTCGGCGTCGCCGTTGGCCACCAGCACCGGCTGGGTGATCACCGACAGGTCCTGCGGGGGCTGCAGGCCCCAGCGGTGGATGGCCTTGAGCTGGGTGAGGTAGGCCCTCGGGGAGATCGTCTTGTCCCGGTCGGTGGTGCGTTCCTTCAGGCGTGCCAGGAACTCCTGGCCGGCGCGCTTGCCGGCGGCGGTGCGGGTGAAGAACAGGTACTGCTTGGGGTCGGTGAGGGTCAGCAGCGCCCGCAGGGTGTCCAGGTGGGAGATGCGGGTGACGTTCGTGATGCCCTGGCCGCCGGCGGGGCCGGTTCCGGTCAGGATGATCCTGCGGACCAGCTGCGGCTCTCTCAGCGCGATCTCCTGGGCGATCATGCCGCCCATGGAGAAGCCGTGCAGGTCGACGCGGTCAAGGCCGAGGGCCTTGATGAAGGTGGCGGCGTCGCGGGCCATCTCGGCGATGGTGGCCGGGGTGGTGCCGGTGGAGGCTCCGACGCCGCGGTTGTCGAAGGTGATGACGCGGCGCTCGGCGGCGATGCCGTCGACGACGCGCGGGTCCCAGCTGTCCAGGACGGCGGCCAGGTGGGTCAGGAACACCACGGGAGTGCCGGTGCGCGGGCCCAGGTCGCGGTAGGCGTAGCGCACCCCCGCGGCCTCGACGCTCCGGGTCACGGCGTCCTTGTAGGTTGCGGCAGAGGCCTGGTTTGCCGGGGGAGGGGTCGGGTGTGCGTGCTTCGGGGCCATGATGGTGCCCTTCCTTTCCTTGTGGTCGTGGTCAGCGGCGGTCAGACCGCGGGTTCGCCCAGTTGCGGGTAGATCGCCTCCAGCGGCTGGGACAGGGCTGCCCTCAGCTGGACGGAGACGTCGTCGGCGAGGACCTCGTGGCGTCCGGCCTCCGTGGCGTCGAACACCGTGCGCACCAGGTCTGCCGGGTCCGTTTTGGGGCCCTCGGCACCGGCGGCCATGGGGGCGTCGACCCAGCAGACGTGCACCCCGACGACCTGGACGCCGTCCGGGGCGAGCTCCAGGCGCAGGGAGTTGGTCACCGACCACAGGGCGGCCTTCGTGGCGCTGTAGATCCCGGCCACCGCGTACCAGCTCAGCGCGGAGTGCACGTTGATCAGTGCTGCCGGCGCGTTGCGCGACAGGACCGGGGCGAAGGCGCGGGACAGGTTCAGCGGGCCGAGGAAGTTGGTCGCGACGTTGCGCGCGATGTCCTCGTCCGTGTGGTTGAGGATCCCCGGGCTCGGCACCGACGCCCCCGCGTTGTTGATCAGGATGGTGACGTCCGGCGCGGCCTGGACCGCGGCGGCGATGGAAGCGGCGTCGGTGACGTCCAGTGCCAGCGGGACGATGCGGTCGTCGTCCCAGGTTCGGGGGGTGCGGGCGGTGGCGTACACCTTCGCCGCGCCCCGTTCCAGCGGTGGACCAGCTGCGTGCCGATACCGCCGTTGGCACCGGTCACTAGGACGACGGATTCCTTGAACGAGGTCATAACTGTCTTGCCTTTCAGAGTGGGCATAAGGGGAGGTGGGACGAGCTGTGTGCGCGGGCTCAGACCCGGTCCAGGACCGGGTAGTCGGTGTAACCGGCGGCACCGCCGCCGTAGAGGGTGTCCGGGTCGACCTCGTTGAGCTCCGCTCCGGTACGCAGCCGCACGACCAGGTCGGGATTGGCCAGCGCCCACCGGCCGACCGGGGCGATATCGGCCAGGCCGGAGTCCACGTAACCGGCCAGTGCCTCACGGGTGTGGCCATAGCGCAGCACCAGCAGCGCGGTGGGCCATGCCTCGCGCAGGGAGCGCAGCAGCTCGTCGTCGCCGAGGTGGTGCACATGCAGGTAGGCCAGGTTCAACGGGGCCAGCTCGCCGACCAGGTGCCGGTACTGGGCGCGTACCGCCTGCGCGTCGCCCTCGTCGATCCCGCCCAGCGGGAATCCGGGCGAGATGCGGATGCCGACCCGGTCGGCGCCGATCTCCTCGGCGACGTCCGCGGCGACCTCGACGGTGAGGCGGGACCGTGCGGCGACCGATCCACCGTAGGCGTCGGTGCGGTGGTTGGCGTTGGGGGAAAGGAACTGGTGCAGCAGGTATCCGTTGGCGGCATGGATCTCCACCCCGTCCGCGCCGGCGGCGACGGCCTGCGCCGCGGCGTGCCGGAACTCCCCGACCACACCGGCCAGCTCCTCGGTGGCGAGCTCCCGCGGTACCGGGGTCTTCTGCAGGCCGTTCGCGGTGAATATCTCCTGCTCGGCGCCGATCGCGGACGGGGCCACCGGCTGGCGGTGGTGCGGGGTGTTGTCCGGGTGGGACATCCGCCCGACGTGCATCAGCTGCACGAACAGCGCTCCGTCGCCGGCGTGCACCGCGTCGGCGACCCTCCGCCAGCCCTCGACGTGCTCGGCTGTGTAGATGCCGGGGGTGTTCGGGTAGCCCTGGCCGTCCGGCGAGGGCTGCGTGCCCTCGGTGATGATCAGGCCCAGGCCCGTACGCTGCCCGTAGTACTCGGCCATCAGCTCGGTCGGGGTCCCGTCCGGCAGCGCTCGGCTACGGGTCATCGGGGCCATCGCCAGGCGGTGCGGGAGCTTGACGCGGCCCAGCGCGAACGGCTGCCAGAGAGTGGAGGACATGGTCATGGCGGAAGTTCCTTTGCGTGGTGCGATGTGCGGCGGCCGGGCCCCGGCCCCCCTGCAGGCGGCTGCATGCAAGAATGGATCTGAGTCCGATCGCTTACGACTACAATCATAACTGAGTACAGTCATTAATTCATTCCCGGGAGGTCCCATGCCGTCCACGCCTGCCCCGTCGGGTCGGCGGGAGCGGAACAAGCAGCAGAAGCTGGACCGCATCACGGCCGCCGCCCGCGAGCTGTTCGCCGAGCACAGCGTCGAGGACGTCACCACCCAGCAGATCGCCGAGAAGGCCGATATCGGCACCGGCACCCTGTTCCTCTACGTCAAGAGCAAGGGCGAGCTCCTCCTGCTGCTCCAGAACTCCCTGTACGTCGACGCTCTCGCCCGGGGCCGGGCCGCCGCCGAAACCGTCGACGACCCCGTGGAAGCGGTGCTCGCGCTGCTGCGGCCGGTGGTGGAGTGCAACCGTGTGCACACCGGCAATGGCCGCACCTACCTGCGGGAAATGGCCTTCGGCGACCCCACGGAGCCCCGACACCACGAGGCACTGACGATCGCCGGCCAAACCGAACAGGCCGTCGCCGAGCTGCTGCAGCGCTACGGGAAGCGCAGCAGCGCCGACGCCGCCACCCTCGCCCGTGTCACCTCCGCGGTGATGTTCCTCGCCATGGCGGCGAGCCTCAACGCCGACCACGACGCAGAACAGGTGCTGGCCGACATCCGCACACAGCTGTCGGTGATCCTGCCCCACTGACGCCCGGGCGTTCGCCGATTCGGGCGCTCGCCGGGGGACGCGGACGGCGGCTATCGGGGGCCGATCCACTCGCCCATGTTGCGTTCTGCGTCGAGGATCATCTCCGGCGGCGCCGAAGCGGACCTGCGCAGCCGTTCCTGAACCGTCTCGCGGGCGAGCAGCGTGCGTTCGTGACCGCGAGGCTCTCGGCTGAGGGCTGCGGGTACTGCTCGTCGAGGATCTCCTTCACCGCGGCGAGCGCCTCGGCGTCGAAGGAGGCGATCCGCTGAGCGAACCGCTCGACGAGGGCGTCGAGTTCGGCGTCGGGCACCGAACGGTTGACCCACCCGTAGAGCCCGGCGGTGTCGGCGTCGTAGTCCTCACCCGAGGCGATGATCTCCAGCGCGCGGGCCCGGCCGGTGAGCCGTGGCAGCCGCTGCATGCCTCCACAGCCGGGGATGATCGCGGTGCCGATCTCCAACTGACCCAGGACCGCCGTCTCCTTGGCGGCGAACCGCACGTCCAGCGCGGCCAGGAGCTCGTTCCCGATACCCCGGGCACGGCCCCGGATCGATCCGACGGTGATGAACGGCGCCCTGACCAGCTTGTCGATCAAGGCGAACCAGGTCGGCATACCCTCCCCGAACTCCTCGATCCTGCCCAGGTTGAGATGTGCCATGAAGAAGTCGGGAACGGCGCTGTCGAAGACGACGACCTTGACCTCGGGATCGTCGATCAGCCTGTCGACGATCCCGGCCAGTGCGCTCTCGACCTCGGGGTCGTACAAGTTGAGCGGTGGGTTGTCGAACGTCACCCGCCAGTAGGCGGGGCTGCTGCGCAGTGTGTGAACCGGCGGACGCGACATACCGGTTGCGGATTCAGTCATCTACCTCACTCCTTGGGGTGCCGGTAAGAATCGTGTCTCACGGCCCAAACGAGCGGCTTCACCCCCGGGAGGGGTGCCACCGGCATACGGCGAGGGCGGCAGCTACTCTCCAACGTCTGGCACGTCTGTCGATCAATGCGCATATTGGGCGCATGGAGCTGAACGATCTGTATGACCTGGTCGTCAAGAAGAACGTCCCCCTGTGGACCCAGCTACTGGCCATGAGGCCGAGGGACCAACTCGATGGTGTGCTGTATTTCTCGTTTGACTGGCACGACATGCTGACCCAGCCAGACGGCACGCTGTCCCCCCAGGCGATCACGGCAGCCGCCGACGTCGCCGGTCAGGTCGCCGTTGCCGACTACCTGAATGAGGTGGGTAAGGCATCGGAGTCGATGCGGCTTACGAAGTGCGTAATGGAGCCACCGGCATCCTCGCCCCGCCGAAACGAACGCACTCACTAGAAGTAACACGGTTAAAGATCATCCCAATGTGGGTTTGAGCTTATGTGGGCCGACCCCAGAAAGACCCCATGACCGAAAGGCCCCGCCAACTTCGGCATCCTCGTCTTCGCCATCCCTCCAAGACGAACGACAAGGACGATCGTGGCCAGGCCGGGGCGGAGAAGTCGTTCAGATTGTCGTCGAGCTGCTGATCGTTGATCTGCACGGGGCTCCGTCCGTCAAGGGGTAACGGGAATACGGGCTATCGACCCACCGGATTATCGCCGAACTCGGACGGACCTCACGGCGCGACCTCATCCCTACCCTGCCATGCGCCTGACCTGGCCTTCTTTAGGGCCGCGGTCCCCTTCTGGCGTATTCCGGCTGGCCCCCTGGCAGACCTCCAGGAAACGGCTGTGCCGCCGCGGATGCCTGGCAGCAGGGCGGCGAGCATCGTCAGCAGCAGGGCGCGAACAGTGGGGCGATCAGCTCGCCGGGTTGCGACAATCGGTGGCGTGGGCCAGCGCGCGGCGGTTCGAACGTGCGCGAACTGCGGCCTCTCGTTGCCCGAGGAGTCGCGGTCGTCGCGGCGGTATTGCTGGCCCGCGTGCCGGACGCAGCAATGGCGCGAGCTGCGGCGATCGAGCGCCGAATACGCCGCGGCGGTGGAGGAACTGGTGGCCCAGGGCGTTGGCGGGGGCCGACAACCAGAGAGGTTCGGCAGCAGCGGCCGCGATCTTCCTCCGCGAGCTCATCGTGGAGGGCACCCTTGAAGGGCTGGCCTCGGCCCGGGCACGCGGCCGCGTCGGCGGACGCCCCCCCGCCCTGGATGAGCACGGCGTGGAGATGGCCCCGCGCGCTGTTGGAGGTGAAAGGCGAGGACGGTAAGCGGCGCCACACCGTCCAGCAGATCGCCGACCGGCTCGGCGTCAGTCGTGCCACGATCTACCGCTACCTTGGCCCCGACAAGCCGGTCTCGGCGTAGGAGGAGCACGGTGCTGCCCCCCATTACCTACTACGGCGGCAAGGCCAAGCTCGCCGAGCAAATCGCCGTCATGCTGCGCGAGCACGCCCACTACGTCGCATCACGCTCCGGCCCAACCCATGTCACCCGTCCCCCGAAAACAAGACGAACCAGAACCGCGCCGCGAGAAGAGTCTAATCTTGAGTTGAGGGGCTGTTGAGGCTTGGCTGCAAGGGAGCCGCTATGTCGCCCGGGCCGCCTACAGATCAACACGCCCGTCGGCCGAGAAGAGCCACCGAACACCACACAGGATTAGCCGAAGTCACCTCAAAGAGATTGACAGCTAACCGCACCAGTTCGTACTCGGTGCCCATCTCCGGGAAGGAGAGGCGGAGCGCCGCTGGCCTCAGCCGGCCCGGGTCGGTGACCGATCGGCTCAGCGGCGGATGCGGTAGCGGATGTGGGTGGCCTCCGGTGTGTCGATCACCTGAACGATCTCCAGTTCGATCTCCGACGGCAAGACGTCGAACAGCCGGCGGCCGGCGCCCAGCAGCACCGGGATGTGATGGATCTGCACCTCATCCAGTACCCCGGCCTCGAGTGCCTGTTGCACCGTGTAGGCGCCGCCACGCACCTGGACGTCCCGGCCCCCGGCGGCGGCCTTCGCCTGCGCCATCGCGCTTTCGATCCCGTCGTTCACATATGTCACCAGCGGATGACCCCAACGGGCGGCCGGGCTGGGCGGCCGGTGGCTGGGGACGAAGATCGGGAGACCGTCGTGATCGCCTCCCCAGTGATCCATGAGTTCGGCGGTCCGCCGCCCTGCGAGGACCGCACCGGCCGCCTTCCATTCGGCTTGGAACTGCTGGATCGGACCGGTCTGCGGGCCCGCGTCAGCCCACTTGTGCAGCCGCTCGCCATCGTCGCCACCGAGATAGTCGTTGGGATCGGCGACGTACCCGTCGAGCGACATTGACATGTCGAGCACTGATTTGGACATAGTCCGCTCCTTGTCCGCGACGGTGCAACTCCTCAGCCACGCCGCCTGCTCCCGAGTTCGACGACTAACTGTGTCTCCATGACACTGTGTATCATAGATACAGTTTTTTGGGGTGGGCAAGTGGGAGGCTGCGATGTCGGTTAACGAGGATCCGATGGCACTGGCCGAACTGTTGTGGGGCCTGCGGAAGCCTCGCACGAGGGGCCCCAGGCCCGCCTTCGACCTCGCCCAGGTGGCCGACGCCGCTGTCAAGGTCGCCGATACCGAGGGACTGGAGGCGGTCTCGATGCATCGGGTAGCCGCCGAGCTCGGCCTCACCAAAATGGCCCTGTACCGCTATGTCAACGGCAAATCTGAGCTGAGTGCAATCATGATCGAGGCGGCGGTCGGCACACCCCCCGACTTGAGCGGCGTGACCAGCTGGCGGGCCAAGCTGGAAGAGTACGCCCGCCAACTGTCCGCCGCCTGGCGACGCCACCCCTGGCTGCCGTCGATCACCGTGGGCGACCGCGTCATGGGTCCATGCGAAACTGGATGGCCCGAAAGAGCCCTCAGTGCTCTGGCCGACACGCCCCTGACCGAACGCGAACGGCTGGACGCGGTCATGCTGGTCTCCCATCACATCCGCGCCACCCACCCAGCCGCCACCCAAGGCACTCAGACCTGGACGGACGGCAGCGCCGCCCCCATCATGCGCGACCTGCTACTCCGCAACGCCGACCGTTTCCCGCTGCTGGCCACCACGATGGCCATCCCCTCGGCCACCACGACCCAGGAGTTCGGCCTGCACGCCCTCCTCGACGGCCTCGAACACACCATCACCCAACGCACTCGAAACGGCGGCGACGAATCAGCGGCTTCGAGTCCAGCTCCTCCGTAAGGAGCAGCGGCGCCCGACCGGGATGGATGGAGTGGTGCGGTCGCTAAGCTTGTTGTCGGACAACGAGGGGGGCCTGAACTACTGCGTTCCGCTCAGGGACGCGCGGGAACCGATGATGATCGCTATCAGAACTCCTCATTTCCGAGAACACGAAGAGTAGCGATGATTGCACAGAGCTACTTTGGGGCTGGTCGCGCCGCCGAGTGGTGGGCCCAGTAGCTGCCGGTGGAACGACGGGGGATGGACTCGAAGCCACGTCATGGGCCTGCTGGGCATCCGGCTCGGGGCCCTGGGGGTCTTATTGGTCGATATCTGGTAGCGGGTGTTCCACGGGGCTATGGCGTTCAAGACAAGCCCGAGTGAGCCGAGTTGGTCTTCTTGACCGTCGCGATAGGCCTGGTGGATGCGCCGTGGCGGCCGTGGCAGATCTCGCGGGTCTGAACACGATCTTGATCCAGACCGCGGTGCGCGATGCGAAGTGGCGCAAGAAGCTGACCCCGGTCGATCTGCGCGGCTTGTCGGCGCTGTTTTGGACGCATCTGAATCTGTACGGCAGGCTGGAAGCTGGACATGAGCCGGCACCTGGAGCTGGATGGCCGGGCGCAGCCGCAGGATCGCCGTGGCGCTGGGCTACGGCAGGGCGACGGCGATGCCGCGGCCGCCGAAGAAGGTGACGAACACCTCGATGGGCAAGACGGCGCGGCGGGCGTCCTCGGTGTGGCCGCAGGGGTTGTGCAGGTGGAGCAGGCCGTCGTCGTGGCCGGTGAGCAGGACGAGGTGGCCGCCCTGGCCGGGGGCGGGCTGGTCGGGTCGGCGAATCGCCTTAGGTGACGTTGCCGGCCGCGCTGTTGGTGGAGCGGGAGCGGGAGGTCACCGATGTGCCGGCGGATCTGCACGGTGCACCGGAATCCCTCATTGTGCGAGTCCTTCCTGCGTGGGTGTGCCCTTCACAGTGCTCGCGGCGACATTTGTCACGCGGGTCCGGTGCGGCCCCGCCGCACCAGTGGGCGGAGGGGCCGTGACCTGCTGGAACCGATCTATCCGAGCACCGGGTAGTTGGCGCGGAACACGTTGTGCGGGTCGCGGGCCCGCTTGATCTCCCGCAGTCGCGCGAGCGCGCTGCCGGAGAAGGACTTGGCCGCCGTGTCGCCGGGGGACAGCACGGTGTACGGCTTGCGGCCGCTGATGTAGGCCGCCAGGTCGGCCACGACCTCGGCCTGCTTGGCGCGCGTCGCGTCGGCCGCGTGCGGCAGGCCGAGACCCAGCAGGCCGAGCAGGTACGGCTCGGCCACCGTGCCGCTCGCACCGGCCCCGCCGCCCGGCTCGGCGAGTGCCCCGCTCAGGTGCCTGATCTGCACGTTGATGAGCGGCTGGACCGGCTTGGCGAGCAGGAGCTCCACCGCGTCCGCGTCCAGGCCGGTGAGCAGCTCCGCGCGAGCGATGGATGGGGCCGGGTCGGTGGGCTCGGCGGTGATGTCACCCAGGTCGGCAACCGGGATGACGCCCCGGCTGTCGGAGATCGCGCCCTCGATCTTGTCGATGCGCGCCAGCAGGTCCTGCCCCTGAGCGGCCTCACCCAGGTAGGCCAGATCCAGTGTCACCATCGGCGGCGCGCCGGGTGGCTGGAGCCGGTTGATCCAGACGCTGAGTTCACGCGGTGCCTCGGCGGTGATCTCCAGGAACGCCTCGTACACCTCCCTGGTCCGGTGCTCCGGCCAGATCACGCGCCCGCCGTACAGGACTGGCACGGGATACAGCTCGAGTTCGAGGGCGGTCACCACCGCGAAGTCCCCGCCACCGCCGCGCAGCGCCCAGAACAGCTCGGGATCGGACTCGGCGCTCACCCGGCCCGGCCGGCCATCGGCGTCCACGATGTCGATAGCCCGCACGCTGTCGGAGGCGAAGCCGTACTTGCGGCTGAACCAGCCGACGCCGCCGCCCAGGGTGTAGCCGGTCACGCTGACCCCCGGCGCGCTGCCGGCCAGGCCGGTCAGGCCCAGCGGACCGGCCGCCGCCAGCACCTGCCCCCACTTCGCGCCCGCGCCCACCCGGACCAGCCGCTCCTGCGCGCGTACCTCCACCTCGTTCAGCAGACCGGTACGCAAAAGGATCAGGCCTTCCACATCACCGGAGGCGCCATGGCCGCTCGGCTGCGCGGTCACCGTCATACCCGCCCGCCGCGCGTAGCGCACGAGTGCCGCCACGTCATCGGCATCCGCGGCCTCCACCACGGCCGCCACCGGCTGCCTGACGGTCAGATTCCACGCGGTGGCCGCCTGTTCAAAGCCGTCGTCATCGGGCAGGAGCACGCGCCCCTTGAGGACACCGCGCAGATTGTTGATCGCCATTGTCGTCTCCCTTTTTCGAGTTGTCAGAAAATGCGAAGGAATACCGTGCTGCACTACGGGCAGGTCAGGCGGGCTGCGCGGCGGGCGCTGCGGTGGCGGTCTCCTGGGCCTTGCGCGCCTTGCTGGTCTCGCGGAGGATCAGCAGTCCCGTGACCGCGATCAGCGCCGAGGTCAGGCCGTGGATGCCGAACGCGGCGGCCATGGGGCCGTGGTGGGCCAAGACGTTGACCATGTCGCCGAACGGGGCGACGGCCACCATCAGCAGGACCCAGCCCAATGCGCGGCGGTGGCCCGTCACCAGCAGGATGCCCATGGCCAGGCCCATCGCGATTTCGCGGCTGCCTTTCACGACAGGAAAGCCGCTGTCGCCAGAGGGCCAGTGCGGCAAGCCCGGGAAGGACGTCTCGAGGGGCAGGACGAAGGACAACCCGAGGTAGAGGGTGAACAGGACGACGGCGGTGGCCAGGACAGTGTTGAGCTTCTTCAGCGACATGGTCGTTCTCCTTTGATGTTCAGACGGGTGATGTTCAGAGGGGGCGGGGTTCAGCCGCGGACACGACGGATGTGGCGGGCGTAGCGGGGGCGGCCGATGACGTGCCAGATGACGCGGACCGGAGCGGGCAGGCCGCCGAGGACGATGGCACGCTCGGCCGGGTTCGCCTCTTCCAGGACGGCGCCGAAGAGCGTGAGCAGGGTGAGCTTGGGAGTGTTGTTCACCAGGTGGTCGCCCAGGGAGGCCCACTCCTGCTCGGTGATGTGCTTGGCCGCGAGCGGGAGGAGGGTGGCCTCCTCGTCGTCGAGGTGTTCCAGCAGGACCGCGCGGTGCTCGGAGAGGGCGGCCACGAGGGTGTCGCGTTCGTCGGCGCCCGCGGTGGCCTCCCAGGCGGGGACCGTGGCGTCCAGCCTGGCCAGGGTGTCGGCGACGCGTTCGTGCTGGGCCTGCATGCGCAGGACGATGTCGGCCTCCAGGTCCACCCGGGAAAGCAGCGGCGGCCACAGCAGCTCGTCCTCGCCCTCGTGATGGTGGTGCAGGCCCAGCCGGTAGAGGCGGAAGTGGTCGGCGATCACCTTGGCGCGAGCGGTGTCACCCGGGGTGACGGCCGCGACGAGCTCCATCAGCAGCCGTGACTCACGCCGGAGCACGCGGTGGACGATCTCCATGTCCTGGGTGTCGACGCTCATCTGTTCCTGCCCTTCATCGGTGGCGACGTGTTCAGGCTGCTCCCGGGTGTTTGGAGGGGATTTGGAAGCGGTTTGGAACGTCCACGTAAAATGTGCGGATCATGGTCTTCATCCGGGTGCTGGGCTCTTTCGGGGCCGAGGTCGGCGGCGAGCCCGTTCCCCTGGGCGGGCCGCGGCAGCGGGGTGTGCTGGCGTTGCTGGTGGCGGCGCGTGGGCAGGTCGTGCCGGTCGACCGGATGATCGAGGATCTGTGGCGCGGGGAGCCGCCCGCGCGGGCGCTGATGTCCTTGCAGGCGTACGTGTCCAACCTGCGCCGACTGCTGGAGCCCGGACGTCCGCCACGCACGCCGGCCCGGCTGCTGGTGAGCGCCTCGCCCGGTTATGCGCTGCGGCTGCCGCCGGAGTCGGTGGACGCGTGGCGGTTCGAGGACCTGCTCGACCAGGCCCGTACGGTCACCGACCCGCGCGTCGCCCGGACTCGGCTCACCGAGGCGCTGGGGCTGTGGCAGGGACCGGCGTTCGCCGAGGTCGCCGACGAGCCGTGGGCCGCCGCCGAGACGGCCCGGCTGAACGAGCTGCGCCTGGTCGCCACCGAGTTGCACGTCGCGGTGGGTCTGCGCATCGGCGACGCCGCCGCGGTGGTTCCCGAGGCCGAGCGGCTCACCCGCGACGAGCCGCTGCGAGAGGAGGGCTGGCGGCTGCACGCCCTGGCCCTGTGGAGCAGCGGCCGCCAAGCCGACGCGCTGGCGACGCTCCGCCGCGCCCGCGGCATCCTCGCCGAGGAGCTCGGGCTCGACCCCGGCCCGGACCTGGCCGGGTTGGAGGAGGCGATCCTCACCCAGCGCTTGGACGTCCTACGTGCGACCGTGCCGCCGCCCCCGCCACAGCCGACCGCGGCCCCTCGCCCGGGAACGGCCACGATCGTCGAGGCGCCGTTCGTCGGACGCGAGGCGGAGCTGTCGGCACTGGTCACGGCCGCCGCCGAAGCCGCTGCCGATGGAGCCCGTATCGCCCTGGTCACCGGCGAGGCCGGGCTTGGCAAGTCGACGCTCCTGGGACACCTCGCTCGGCGGCTCGAACGTGACGGATGGCTGGTCGCCGTCGGCCGCTGCCCCGAGATCGACAGCGCGCCGCCCGCGTGGGCGTGGACCGAGGTGCTGAGGAGCATCGCCGCGACCGCATCCCCGGGCGGGTTCGCGGACGACCTCGCGCCGCTGCTCGCCGACGCCGGGCCGGTGAACGGTGACGCGACCGCGGGACGGTTTCGCCTACGCCAAGCCGTGTGGACATGGCTGGCGGCGGTCGCCGCGCAACGCCCGGTCGCCATCGTCCTGGACGACCTGCACTGGGCGGACACCGCCACGCTGGAGCTGCTCGGCGGCGGCCTGGGCATCAGGGCTCCCCTGCTGGTCGTCTCGGCGTACCGGGCGGATGAGAGTGAACACCTCACCGAAACGCTGGCCTCCCTCGCGCGCGCCACACCGCTGCGGCTCCCCCTGCCCGGCCTGGACGAGGAGGCCGTCGCACAGCTCGTACGGACCGAGTGCAAGGCCGACGACGAGACCGCCGCCGCCATCGCCGAGCGCACCGGCGGCAACCCGTTCTATGTACGCGAAAGCGCCCGGCTGATGAACGGGGAGGGCGCGCTGGTCGCCCTTTCCGAGGTCCCCGAGGGCGTACGGGACGTGCTGCGGCGGCGCCTCGCACGGCTGCCCGAGGCAGGTGTGGCCGTGTTGCGCCTGGCCGCGGTCGCGGGCCGGGAGAGCTCGGTGAACGTCCTGGTGGAGGCCGCCTACACCGACGAGGACGGCGTGCTCGACGCGCTGGACACGGGCGTGATCGCCGGATTGCTGAGCGAGCCGGGCCCCGGGCGGGTGCGGTTCGTGCACGCCCTCGTCCGCGACACCCTCGTCGCCGACGTCAGCCGCCTGCGGGCCACCCGCATGCACGCCCGCCTCGCCGCCGCGCTGGAGACCACCGGTGACATCACGGCGCTCGCGTACCACTACACGCGAGCCGGATCCCCCCAGGCCGTCGGCTACTGCCTCCGGGCCGCCGAGCTGGCCGAGGCACGCTACGCACACGACGTCGCGGCCGATCTCCTCACCGACGCGGTCGCGAACTCGACCGACCCGGAGGAACGCATAGACCTGCATGGCAGGCTGCTGCGGGCGCAGATCCGGGCCGGCGCCTTGCTTGCCGCGCGCCAGACCCGCCTGCAGGCTGTCGAGTACGCCGAGTCCCTGGGACGCGACGACTTGATGATCGCCGCGTTCACGGCCTGGACCGAGCCGACACCATGGCAGTCCCGCGAGTACGGCACGGTGGACCGGCCCATCGTCGACAGGCTGAGCCGCCTGCTCAAGCGCACCGACCTGGCCCCGGAAGTACGCAGCCACCTCCTCGCCGCCTACGCCGAAGAACTGGTCGGCGAGGACGACCCCACCGCCCTGGCGGCGGCCCGCGAGGCGCTCGACCTCGCCACCTCACCCCGCCTGCGGGCGGCGGCCCTCCAGGTCCTGACCCGCGGCCACGGCAGCTTGCCCGAACGCCACGACCTCTGCCGCGAGCTGGTGGCGATCGGCACCGAGCACGACCTGCCCGTCTACCGCGTCACCGGGTTGCTCAACCAGGCCGCCTGCGCCGCCGCGGCCAACGACCCGGCCACCATGCGCCGCGCGGCCGGCGAGGCCCTCGACCTCGCGCGCGCCTACCGACTGCCCGAAGCGATCGGCGTCGCCAAGGTGGTGCTGGCGACCTTGGCCCTCATCGAGGGCCGGTTCGCCGACGCCGAAGGGCTCTACACCGAGGCCGCCGACGGCATGCGGCGTGCCGGATCCCTGCACGCCGTCGGCTTCCTCGGCCTCGCGCTGGCCGCGATCTGGGTGAACAACGGCACGCTCGGCGAGCACCTGGAGGAGGTGCGCGCCTTCCACGAGGCGTTCGGCCCGATCGCCTCCGACCTGCTGGTCCTCGCCCTGCACGCCAACGGCCTGATTGACGAAGCCCGCCGGATACGCACCTCGGACCCGATCCGCCCCGACTACTTCTTCACCTTCCTCACGACCGTCCGCGCGATGGCCGCCATCGCCCTGGACGATCGCGCCGTGGCCGAGGAGATCTACGCGACGCTGCTTGCGCGCCGCGACGGCCCCCCGCCGGACGCCACGAGCCTGTCGGTGGAGCTGCGCCCGGTCGCCCACACCCTCGGCGAGCTGGCCGTCTTCCTCGGTCACGACGACGAGGCCGCCGCCCACTTCGCTCAGGCCGCCACCATCGCCGACCGGTGGAACGCACCTCATTGGGCCGCCGAGGCCCGGTCGCGAACGACCACCTAGCCGCTGCCCATGGCGCCGCACATCTGTGACACAGAATCTGCATTATCTGCCACACTGACCTCCGCGGCCGGGACCGAGCCCAGCTCGCGGCGAGCCGGGCGAGACACGACTCGGCCACATTATGTGTCACATCGACGTGAAAAAGCTGCTGTGGCGGTCGTCTCCTTACCCGCGCCGAGCGCCGACGCCCCGGCAGGCGGGCAGAGCGTCGCGGCCGCGGTCGGCCGCTTCCTCGACCAGGTGCGGGCCGCCACCACCCGCGCCGGCTACGCCGTCAACCTCACCCGTCTTACCGCGCTGGCCGGCCCCCAACCACGCTCGACATGCTGGGGTCTACTTGCCTGACGGCCCGGCGCTCGGGTCGCTGTCACCAGGGGCAAAGTAGGGCGTTGCCGCAGGCCACAGCGGGTGACGGCTGCGGCGCCCGACTCCGAGTTTCGGCCCGGGCGTTCCGGGGATGAGTCCGGCGCTCGCCGCCCCGATAACGGCGGCGGGCGCGTTTCGGCAGGTCGCGGTGCTTGCTAACGGCGCTTATGTCAACCCGTTCAGGAGCTCCCGATCACTCACAGCTACTTTGCGTCTGGTGACAGCGACCCGGACGCCGGGCCGACCAGCCCATATCCACCGAGTTGGAGCTGGCAAGAATTCAAGAGGCGGTAAGACACCGGTTCCTCGCGTATACCTTCCCGTCTCGCTCACCGGGCCCGACCCATCCGGTAGCTGGGCCCACCCGACTTTGTCGAGGCCGCTCCCACCCTCCCCGGCGATCCCCGGATCAGGCTGCCTCCTGCTTCACCCCACCGCTACGACGGCAGAGCGACGGTGGTCTTTCACCTCCGTTCGGACAAACAGTGCTTTTCATGGCGCACTGACACGATTCTTACCGGCACCCCGACAAATATCGATCCAGAATCACGACATCGAACGAGGCGCGTCACTCATGGCGCTCACCGCAGTACCCCCAGCGAGCCGGCAGGGACATTTCCGCGCAACTTCACAGGTGAACTCAGCAGCGGAAGCCAGGCCCGCGACGGTCATGGCCGCCTACAACAAGGTCAACGGCGTCTACGCCAGCCAGCATCCCTGGCTGCTCACCCAGGTGCTGCGCGAGGAGTGGGGGTTCGAGGGTGTCGTGGTCTCCGACTGGGGCGCCGTCAACGACCGGGTCCAGGCGCTGAAGGCCGGGCTGGATCTGGAGATGCCGGGCAACCCCGCCAACGACGCCAAGATCGTACGAGCCGTACGGGAGGGTGAACTCGACGAGGCGGTCGTCGACCGCTCCCTCACGCGGGTGCGCGCCATGGTGGACGTCTGGCGGCCGGAGCCCGCCGCGTTCGACGTCGATGCCCACCACACCCTGGCCCGCGAGCTGGCCGCCGAATGCGCCGTGCTGCTGCAGAACGACGGTGACACACTGCCCGTCGGGGCCGACGTGCGCACGATCGCGGTCCTCGGATTCTTCGCCACCGAGCCGCGCCTCCAGGGCGGTGGCAGCTCCCACATCAATCCCACCCGCGTCGACATACCGCTGGAGGAGATCAGGAAGCTCGCCGGAGACCGCACCGTCATCACCAGCCCGCAGGGCGCCGACCTGGCGATCGTCTTCGCCGGGCTGGCCGACGTCAACGAGTCCGAAGGCTACGATCGGGCGTCCATTGATCTCCCCGCCGAGCAGGTGGACCTCATCCGCGCCACCGCTGCGGCGGCCCGCCGTACCGTCGTGGTCCTGTCCAACGGCGGGTTGGTGTCGCTGGAGGGCTGGCGCGACGAGGTCGACGCCGTCCTGGAGTGTTGGCTGCTCGGCCAGGCGGGTGGGGGCGCGATCGCCGATCTGCTGTTCGGCATCACCGCGCCCTCCGGGCGGTTATCCCGCAACGGCTGCAGGACACCGCCAGCTACCTGAATTCCCTGGGGAGCAGGAGACGTGGTCCGCTACGGCGAGGGTGTCATGGTCGGCTACCGCTACCACGAAACGGTCGAACTGCCGGTACGCTACCCCTTCGGCCACGGGCTCACCTACACGACTTTCGCTGTCAGCGACCTCACGGTGACGGCTACCGGGGACGACAGCGCGCGCGTTTGCGTCACCGTCGCCAACACCGGCAAGCGATACGGCAAGCACGTCGTCCAGCTCTACGTCGCCACGCAGGCCGGACCGGTCCGGCGCCCGGCTCGAGAATTGCGCGCCTTCACCAAGGTCGGCCTCGAACCCGGCCGGTCCACGACCGTGACCTTCGACCTGGACGCTCGCGCCTTCGCCTACTGGGACATCAAGGAAGACCGCTGGCTGGTCACGCCAGGTGACTACACCGTCCAGATCGGCGAGAACACACGGAGATCCGCGTCGACGGCGGCGCCCACCAATCAGGGCACGCGGCCGCTCCAGGGCGGATCGGTCGCGCGGCGGCTCGCGATGGGAGCCGATGGTCACAACGAAGCTTCCCATCCAGTGGAACACTCGCCTCCGATGCGCGCCGCCGATCGGTGTACTGGCTGGGAAAAGTCGCCGTCGCAATCAATCGTTCCCCAGGAGGCACCATGGCCGATGGTCCGCGCTTCTCTTTCACCAAGCTCCTCGTCGGCGATCTTGAGGCCGAGGCCGCGTTCTACTCCACGGTCCTGGGCCTGGCGGTCAGACACCGCGTCGCCGGCGGGGAGGGGCAAAGGCCGTACGAGGAGATCATCTTGGGTTCGGCGGGAGGCGAGGAGCCTTCCCTTGTCCTGCTCCGGCGTGAGGTGGCCCCGCAGCCAGGCGAGGCGGTGCTCGGCTTCACCGTCGGCGACGTGGACCAGGTGGTGCGGGCGGCGGAGGCCGCGGGCGGGGTCGTGCGCTCCGGCCCCAGGGACATGCCCCAGGCCGGCTTGCGTGTCGCCCAGGTTGAGGACCCCGAAGGTCACCTGGTGGAGCTCGTCCAGTATGGGTGAGCGGGCGGAACGGCACGGCTGTCGGTGCGGGGAGAAAAGAGGAGACGATGTTTGATCTGTCGGGTCGTACCGCGTTGGTGACCGGGGCCGGTCAGAACGCGGGCGCGGGGATCGCCCGGGCGCTGGCCGCGCAGGGGGCCGCAGTGGCGGTCAACGATCTGGTGCCGGATCGTGCCGAGGCGGTGAGCCAGGAAATCATCTCCGCCGGTGGGGCAGCCGTCCCGGTCGTCTTCGACGTCACCGACCTGGAAGCGGTGCGAGAGGGGGCCGCCCGGGCCCGTACGGAGTTCGGGCGGCATCTCGACATCCTGGTCCACAACGCGGGCATCCCCGCAGACTTCGGGCAGGGGCCGTTTCGCACCCTCGCGCCGAGCCGGTGGCGGGCGCCGGTGGAGGTCAATCTGTTCGGCGCCATGAACTGCGTGTCGGCCGTGGCCGATGACATGTGTGAGGCGGGCTGGGGACGGATCGTCCAGATCTCCTCCGGCGCCGCGCGCACCGGTTCGGCGGCGGGCATCTCGTTGTACGGGGCGGCCAAAAGCGGGGTGGAGGGCTTCATCCGGCATCTGTCGCAGGAACTCGCCCCGTTCGGCGTGACCGCCAACTCTCTCGCGCTCGGTCTGCAGAGCAACGCCGCCGGAGACAGCACGCAGGAGTTCGCGCAGAAGATCCCGACCCGCAGGCTGGGTACGCCGGAGGATGTCGGGGCGGCCGTCGTCTATCTCGCCTCGCCGGAGGCATCCTGGATGACGGGCCAGACCCTCAACCTCAACGGCGGCAGCGTCACCGGCTGAGCACCAGAGGCTGCGGATCACGGGGGTGCGTGCGTGGTGGGCGAGCCCCTACGGTGGAGGGGATCGTGAGGAGCGCCATGCCGTCCAGGAGGACTCCGGCCACCGCTGTCGTGCCTGCCGCCAGCCAGGCGGTGTCGCGGGTGGTCGATGAGATCAAGCAGATGATCGTGTCGGGGGATCTGCTGCCCGGCCAGCAGATCCGGCAGGAGCACATGGCGGCCGCCCTGGGGGTGAGCCGGCTGCCGGTGCGTGAGGCGCTGCGCCAGCTCGTCGCGGACGGTCTGGTGGTCCATGAGCAACATGTCGGCTTCGCTGTGGCCCGGTTGAGCCGGTCGGAGTTCGACCAGGTGTACCTCATGCGCCGACTCTTGGAAACGGAGGTGATCCGCAGCCTCTCTCAGCCCACCGCCGACGAGCTCGCCCAGATCGCGGCCTTGGCCGCGGAGGTCGAACAGGCCGCTGCCGAGGTGGACCTGCCGCGCATGCGTACCCTCAACAGCCGGTTCCACTTCGCGATCTTCGGTTTGAGCGAGCTGGGCCTGGTCGTGGGCGAGATCAGGCGCATCTGGACGTGGGCGCTGCCTTACCACGCGGTCTACCTCTATGACGAGGCGGGACGGGCACGGATCCTGGCCGAGCATCGCGAGATGGTCGCCGCGCTCGGCGCCGGTGACGTGGAGCGGCTGGTGGAGCTTATGAACGCCCATCGCGCGGGATCGGAGACCCAGTTGAGCTTGATGTTGGCCGCAGGTGTGATCACGCACCCTCCAGTGCGCTGACAAGACATCCCTGGCCGTCCGCTGAACGGAACATCGTCCCCCTGGTGGACTCTGGTCTCATAGCGTGAACCGGACCGAAGGAGGAGTCCGGTTGACATCGACCATCCATCTTCCCCCACACCGCCTCAGCGCGGCCGCACAACGGCTTCGCGACGAGGTCCGGGGCTTTCTTGACGACGAGCTGCAGGCAGGTACCTTCGTTCCGCGCTGCGATGCGTGGATGTCGGTGGCCGATCCAGCCTTCAGCCGGCGCTTGGGCTCGCGCGGCTGGATCGGCATGACGCTGCCGAGCGTCTACGGCGGCCATGATCGATCACCGCTGGAGCGGTTCGTCGTCACCGAGGAACTGCTGGCCGCGGGCGCGCCCGTCGCCGCGCACTGGATCGCCGACCGCCAGATGGGGCCGTCGATCCTGCGCCACGGCAGCCATGCGCAGCGAGAGCGTTATCTGCCGGTGATCGCGCGTGGCGACTGCTACTTCGCCATCGGGATGAGCGAGCCCGACGCGGGCTCCGACCTGGCCTCCGTACGTACCCGCGCCCGGCAGGTCGAAGGGGGATGGGAGATCACCGGGACGAAGGTGTGGACGACCGGGGCGCACTTTGCTCATGCGATCGTCGTCCTGGCCCGTACGGACGGTTCGCCGGCGGACCGGCACACGGGGCTGTCGCAGTTCATCGTGGACCTGCCGGCACCAGGTGTGGAGATTCGCCCCATCCTCGCCGTTGACGGGGAGCACCACTTCAACGAGGTGATCTTCGACGCGGCCGTCGTCGGGAAGGACAGTCTGCTGGGCGAGCGCGGCGCGGGCTGGCGGCAGGTTACCGCCGAACTGGCGCACGAGCGGTCCGGGCCAGAGCGGTACATGAGCACGGTGCCGCTCCTGCGCGCGTGGGCGGAGCAGCTGGGCGGGCAGAGCGGTGACACGGTCGCCGATCGGGAGCTGGGCAGGCTCACGGCACGCGCCTGGACGCTGCGCCAGATGTCGTTGTCCGTGGCGGCGGCGCTGGCCGAGGGGCGGCCGCCCGAGATCGCCGCCGCGCTGGTGAAGGATCTCGGATCCCGCTTCGAAGGAGACGTGGTGGAGACCGTACGGCGGCTGGCGGGTATCGAGCCCCGAAAGAACGGGCCGGGGCTGGAAGGATTGCTCGCCGAGGCGGTCCTGCACTCCCCGGTGTTCACGCTGCGCGGCGGAAGCAACGAGATCCTCCGTTCGGTCGTGGCGCGAGGACTGGGGGTCCGATGAACGACGATCTGCGTGCGGAGATCCGCGCGGCGGTGAGCGCCATCCTCAAACGACCGGGCGAGGGCCGTACCCACGCCGACGGCTTCGACCGGGCGGTGTGGAAGGACCTGAGCGAGGGCGGCTTCCATCTCGTCGGCGTCCCGGAGGAGGCCGGCGGCAGCGGGGGAACCCTGGGCGATCTGGCGGTGGTGGCTGATCTGGCGGCCTTTCACGCCGCCCGGGTGCCTGTGGTGGAGACCGCCTTCCTCGCCGGTTGGCTGCTGGCCGGCGCCAGGCTGTCCATGCCCGAGGGCCTGGTCGTCGCCTCCCTCGACGCGGCTCGCGGGCGTCGGCGGGACGGTGCGCTGCGGCTGTCGGGGCGCCTTCGCGTGCCGTGGGCCCGGCACGCCGATCACGTCGTCACGACGGTCCGGTGCGGGCATGAGAGCACGGTCGCCGTCATCCCCGGCGGCGCCCGCCAGATGGCCGGCCAGGACCTCGTGACGGCGGACAACCTCGCCGGCGAGCCACGGGACGTGCTGGTCCTGGAAGGGGTGACGGCAGTGCGGCCGAGGACGCCGACGCCGAAGTGGCCGTCGCCGCGGCGAAGGCGACCACCTCGGCCGGCGTGCGGCAGGTCGCCGCGATCGGCCATCAACTGCACGGCGCGCTCGGCTACTCCAGCGAACACCACCTTGGGGCGATGACCACGCGGCTGTGGGCCTGGCGCGATGAATTCGGCAACGAGAGCCACTGGCACGACCATCTGGCCGCCGCCGTCAACAGCCAGGCGTGGTGGCCGCTGCTGACCGGAGGAGTCAGATGAGCGGCGCCATCCGCGGCGTGCGCGTTCTCGACCTGAGCCGGGTTCTCGCCGGGCCGTTGTGCGCGCAGATGCTCGCCGACCACGGCGCAGAAGTGATCAAGGTCGAGGCGCCCGCGGGTGATGAGACCCGCCGGTGGGGGCCGCCGTTCGTCGATGAGGCCGAGACGACGAGCGCCTACTACCAGGGCCTCAACCGCAACAAGTCCAACGTCGTCCTTGATCTGCGCACGCCACCGGCCCGCGAGGTGCTGTACGACCTCATCGCCCAGGCGGACGTGGTCGTGGAGAACTTCAAGGCGGGAACGATGCAGAACTGGGGACTGGGATATGAGTCCCGGCTCGTGCAGGAGTTCCCCAGGCTGGTCTACTGCCGCGTCACCGGCTACGGCGTCGACGGCCCTCTTGGGGGCATGCCCGGCTACGACGCCGTGCTGCAGGCTTACGGCGGGTTGATGAGCCTCAACGGCGAACGCGAGGGCGAGCCGCTGCGTGTGGGGGTCCCCATCGTGGACATCACCGCGGCGCACCAGGCGTTCGCGGGGGTGCTGCTGGCCCTGCTGGAGCGGGCCGGCAGCGGGCGGGGACAACTCGTCGACGTGACGTTGTTCGACGCGGTCCTGTCGATCCTGCACCCGCACTCCGCCACCTACCTGCAGTCGGGCGAGGTGCCCGAGCGAACCGGGGCCGCGCATCCGACGGTGGCGCCCTATCAGGTGTTCCGCACCGCGGGGCAGGGCCGCCTGTTCGTCGCCGCGGCCAGTGACGCGCAGTTCGCCGCGCTCACCGACGTGCTCGGCTGCCCGCACCTGGCCGATGATCCGCGCTTTCGACGTAACAAGGACCGGGTGAGCCATCGGGCGCAGCTGCTGGCGGAGCTGGAGCCGGCCTTCCTGCATCAGGACGCCGGCGATCTGGCGGAAAGGCTGGCGGCGCGTGGCGTGCCGGCGAGTCCTGTCCACAACATCGACGGCGCGCTGTCCGCGCCGCACGCGCGGCATCGCGCCATGGTCGTCCAGGACGGGGCATACCTCGGCATCGGCGTTCCGATCAAACTGGACCGGTCGGCGGCGGTGCCGCCGCGTGCCCCCACCGCGGCAGGGGCCGACACCTGCCGCGTCCTGACCGAGCTGGGCTACAGCCGGGAGCGGATCTCGGCGCTCGGGAGTGCGGGGGCCTTCGGGCCGCACTCACCCTGAGGGCGCCCGGACGCCGTCCAGCACCATGTGAAAGGCCTCCCGCAGCAGGTCGGCGATGTCCTGGCCGGAGTCGGAGGTGATCCACTGCATGAAGACGTGCCGGGTGGCCTGCACTACGAGGTAGGCGGGGAGCGAGCGTTCCAATGGACGCTCGCTCCACCCGATGCGCTGGGCGAGGAATTCCGCCACCGCCTCGGACAGCTCGTCGTCGACCTCCATCCAGCGCAGCCGGTACTGCGGACTGGCGGCCACCACCGCCAGGAAGCGGCGCTCGGAGGGGCCGAACACCTGCTCTTCGAGCGCCGACATCCACACCGCGACCAACACCTCTACGAGGTCGCCGTCGGTGGGCGCGTCCCGCAGCGCCTTGATGACCAGGTGCGAGCTGTGGCGGAACAGCGGCCGTACGACGTCCTCCTTCACCGGGAAGTGGCGGTAGAACGTGCGCGTGGCGATGCCCGCCGCCTCGGCGATGCGCTCGACCGTCGCCGAGGTGTCGCCATCGGCGACGAAGATCTCGGCCGCCTTGTCAGCGATCGTCATCCGTAGTTCCTCGGTACGCCGCTCCGTCAGGGTCGGACGGCTGGGCTTCGTCATGGGCAACACCTCACAACCTCCAAGTCTCCCAGAGGACCGACACCAACCCGATCCGCACTTTCGTATGCGGAAAATGGATCCAATCCGTTTACACCATCGCCATCGGGTCTTAAGCTCACCTGTGTCAGTTTGTGCCACATAGGCACAATATGCAAGCCGGTGATAATGCCGGGAGGCAAGCATGACCACGGCGCAGAGCCACGGCTCGCCCATCACCATGATCGACAGAGTGGCGTCCCTGTTGCAGGTCTTCGACGGCCACCCCAGGCTCACCCTGGCGCAGATCGCGCGGCAGGCCGACCTGCCGCGTTCGTCGGCGCACCGGATTCTGCAACGGCTGGTGGAACTCGGCTGGGTGGCACGCGAGGGCTACCAATACCGCCTGGGCCTGCGCATGTTCGAACTGGGCAGCAAAGTCGTCCAGCGCGAGCGCCTGCACCAGGCATGCCTGCCCTTCATGTACGCCCTGCACCGCTCCACCGGCTTGACGGTGCACCTGAGCGCGCTCGTGTCGGACGAGGTGCTGCACTTGGAGCGCATCGGCGACTGGCCGGAGAAGGGAGAGGGCTGGCGCCCGGGAGGCCGTCAGGCCGCCGTACACTCCGCCGCCGGCCGCGCCGTTCTCGCGCAACTCACTGAAGCCGAGTGGCCCGAACTGGCCTTCCCGCCACCGGCCACCGTCTACGGAGTGCACAGTCTCGCCCAGCTGCGACGCGACTTGGAGCGCGTCCGTGACCGCGGCGGCGTCGCCATTGACATCCAAGGCTGCAGCGCCGGCATGACCGCGGTGGCCGCCGCCATCGGCCCATCAGGCAGCGATCTACGCGCGGCGCTGTCGCTGTGCGGGCCTGCCGGAACGATGTCGGCCCAGGAGGCGGGCGATACGGTACGCATCACCGCCATGGACATCTGGTACGCCACGTCCGGGATGGCCCGCCGCCCTGGACGGTCCGCGCGTGTCGCCACGATCACCCACGCCGTGCGGCGCACCGACATCACCCCCGCTTACTGAAGGCACCAGATCGCCGGCCTGTCGCGCGCTGACGCCCTGGCGCCGCGCATGACGTCGCCGCATCTCACCCCCGGCCCAGACGAAGGAACCGGTGACCCATGACCTTGATAACCCCGGACCAGCCCACTTACGTCCTGGCCCCCGTTACCGGCATCGATCGCAAGGCCCTTGACGCGGCTATCGACGTCGCCGAGCCGGGAGCCCTGCTGATGGCGCTGATCCACCACACAGGGGACATCGGTCTCCTCGACGAGTTCAAGGCCAGGCTCGAGCAAGAACAGCTCCGCGCGCCGGCGATCATGGGCGAGTACCCCGCGGCGGTCGCGGCCGAGGTGCGCGAGCGCGCCCGGCACCTGCTCGACGGGCCGCTGATCCCCCGGATCGCCGTACCTGACGA
Organism: Nonomuraea sp. NPDC050022; assembly: GCF_044460705.1. Classification (NCBI taxonomy): domain Bacteria; kingdom Bacillati; phylum Actinomycetota; class Actinomycetes; order Streptosporangiales; family Streptosporangiaceae; genus Nonomuraea; species Nonomuraea sp. NPDC050022. Next base: position 20,973 of record NZ_JBITKE010000023.1, on the reverse strand, counting down.
CACGCTGTTCCGCCGGATGGCGGAGCTGTGCGTGGGCGATGTCGTCGGTGACGAATACGTTCCCCATTTGCGGGAGCAGGGTGGTTTTGAGGCCGCCCGGCGGGTCGTCGCGACCACCCGCGAGCCGCCGCCGGAATTCACTGTCGCGATCATCGGTGGCGGCATGATCGGCCTGAACGCCGCGATCAAGCTCGGGCAGGCCGGCTTTCGCTACCAGGTGTTCGAACAGCGTGACGACCTCGGCGGAACGTGGTCGCGCAACACCTATCCAGGTGCGGCCGTCGACACGCCGAGCCACTTCTACTCGTACTCGTTCGAGCTCAATCCCCGCTGGTCGAAGTACTACCCGACGGGTCCGGAGTACCTGAGCTACCTGCGCCACGCGGCCGCCAAATACGACCTCTACCCGCACATCGCCTTCTCCACGAAGGTGCTCGGCTGCCGCTGGCAGGAGGACGACCAGATCTGGGAACTGACCGTCCGCCACCAGGACGGCTCCCTGCGCACCCATCGGGCCAACGCCGTCGTCACCGCCACCGGCGTGCTCAACGCCGCGGCCGTCCCCGACATCGACGGAATGGACACCTTCGAAGGCGAGACGATGCACACCGCCGAGTGGCGCCACGACGTGGACCTGACCGGCAAGCGCGTGGTCGTGCTCGGCACCGGCTGCACGTCCGTCCAGGTGGTGGCCACCGTCGCCGAGCAGGTCGAGTCCTTGGACGTCGTGATGCGCCAGCCGCACTGGGTCATCCCCGAGCGCAAGGTCGCCGCCGACGTGCCCGAGGGCATGAGGTGGGCGCTGGAGCACATTCCGTACTTTCACCAGTGGTTCCGCGTCAAGACCTATTGGTGGGCCGCCGACAAGGGCTACTCCATCCCGCGCATCGACGAGGAGTGGTACGCCACGCACGTCTCGGCGTCCCCGGCCAACGACGCGGTGATGCAGGTCTGCCTGGATTACCTCGACCAGTCGTTCGCCGACCGCCCCGAGCTGAAGGAGATGCTGACGCCGGACTTTCCGCCGTTCGCCAAGCGGATCGTCAAGGACCCCGGCTTCTTCGAAGCCGTCAAGCGTGACAACGTGTCGCTGCACCGCGGATCCTTGCGGCAGATCCGCCCGGACGGCGTGGTGACGACGGAGGGCAGGTTCATCGCCGCCGACGTCATCATCTGGGCCACCGGCTTCAAGCTCGAATACCTGGGATTCCTCGATGTCGTCGGCCGTGGCGGCGTCAGGCTGGCCGAGGAGTGGGCCGATGAGAATCCGCGGGCTTATCTGGGCATCACGGTGCCGGGCTTTCCCAACTTCTTCGTCACGGCAGGTCCGAACGCCGCTCCCAACCACGGCGGTGGCCACAACGTCACCAGCGAGGAGCACGTTCACTACATCGTGGAGAGCCTGCAGTACCTGATCGAGAACGGCCGCACCGCGATGGAGCCGACGCGGGAGGCGAGCGACGACTACAACCGCCGGGTCGATGAGGAACTGGACAAGACGGTCTGGAAACACGGCGGCACGGCGACCGGCTACTACCGCAACAAGGCCGGACGAGCGTGGGTGGCCTGCCCGTGGCGGCTGGTCGACTACTGGGCCATGCTGCGCGCGCCGGAGCCCCGTGACCACGTGTTCACCTCGGCACCCGAAAGCTGATCGTCGCACGCGAGGGGTGCGGGCAGTCCGCACCCCTCCGCTTACGTGTCGTGGTCATTCCCCACGGAAGATCGGGGACCGTCGCTCAAGGTTGGCCGCGATGCCCTCGGCGCAGTCCTTGGTCGCCCAGAGACGGGACTGCTCCGCCAGTTCGTGCCGCAGAGCCTCGGCGACGCGGCGCGCGAGATCGGCACGCAGCGTCGAGCGGATGGACCTGACCGCCAGCGGGGCCGCCGACGCCAGTTCGCGCGCCCAGGCGAGCGAGTGCTCACGCTGCCGGCCCGGCTCGGCCAGCCGGTCGGCCAGCCCGATGCGATGTGCCTCCTGGCCGCGCACCGGCCGTGCGCTCAGCAGCATGTCGGCCGCGACCTGCCGGCCGACGATGTCCGGCAGCGTCACGCTCAGCCCGAACCCTTGGTGAAAGCCCAGCATCGCGAAGTTGGCGACGAACCTGCTGTTCTCGTCGGCGACCCGGAAATCGGCCGCGCAGGCCAGGCCCAGCCCTCCGCCCACGGCGGCGCCCTGTACGGCGGCGATGATCGGGATCCGGATCTCGAACAGCTGCGCCGCCCGCCGGTACAGGCGCTCCGACACGGCCACCCGATCACTGTCGAAACCGCCGCCCGCACCGAAGTCGGCGCCGGCGCAGAAGTGCTTGCCCTCGGAAGCCAGAACGAGGACCCGGCAGTCGAGGGTGTCGTCCAGCTCGCGGGCGGCATCCACGATCCGGCCGATGAGGCGCTCGTCGAAGAAGTTGGCGGGCGGCCGGCGCATCTCCAGGAGCCCGACCCCATGGTCCAGCGTGACCGAAAGATCCGGCTCAGGATGGGTCTCGGCGTCTGCTGTCACGAGCGGCCTCCACATCGTCGGGGATGAGATCACTTCTTACCCTGCCCGACGTGAGCCGCCCCCCGCCGACGAGATGTCCGCTCAGTGGACGTCCGCCACCGCGCGACGGGCGACCGAGGGGACAGTCGTTCTCGCAGACCAGCCGCCCCCGCCGACGACCATCGGCAGGGGCCGAGGCGAAGGACATCCATGGTTTTCCAAGAGGCAGCGGAGGCGATCGGTATCGCCAACGTCCTGCACGCGTTCGCCCGTCTGGCCGACGAGGGCACACCGCCCGACCTCGGCGCCCTGCTCGCCGACGACGTGGAGTGGACGATGGCCGGGGCGCACTGGCGCGGACGCGAGCAGACCGTCGCCGGGCTGAGCCACATGCGCGAGCTCGGACACGCCGGGCCGGACTCGGGCAACCGGCACGTGATCACCAACCTGGAGGTGCACGTCACCGGCGACCGCGCCACGGCGTCGTCGTACTTCTTGCTCGTATCGTCCGGCTCGCCCGCGGCGATTCTCGCCGCAGGCGCTTACCGCGACGAGCTCAGCCGCGGACAGGACGGCCGTTGGCGTCTGGCCCGGCGCGAGGTGGCGTCCTGATACCGCGCATCAGGACGCACAAGTCGTCCACTCACCGGAACATCGTCCCGCGACGGCGTCGCCTCGACCCTAGCGTCGGGTCACCAGCCCGTAACCGATGGAGCGCGGGGCCGCTTAGCGCAGGGGAGAGCAGATGACAGTCGCCGCCCACACCGACCCTCGCCTCAGTAAGGCCCTTGATCGTGCGCTGGATCTGGGAGAGATCGGTATCGCCGTCGCCGCCTACCACCGAGGCGAACTGGTCGTCGACGCCGTCGCCGGAGTAACCGATGTCGCCACGGGCACACCCGCCGACGGGAGCACCTTGTTCCCGGTGTTCTCCGTGACCAAGGGCGTCACAGCGATCGCGCTCCACTTGCAGGTCGAGCGCGGGCTGGTCGACCTGCAGGCGCCGATCGCCCGATACTGGCCGGAGTTCGCCGCCCACGGCAAGCACGCCATCACGGTCGAGCAGGCGCTGTCGCACCGCGCCGGGATCCCGCAGATGCCCGCAGACGTCACCCCGGAGCTCCTGGCCGACTGGGAGTGGATGACCGGCCGCATCGCCGGCTTCACGCCCCTGTACGAGCCGGGCACGATCAGCGCCTACCACGTTCTCGTCTGGGGCTGGATCATCGGCGAGGTCGTGCGCCGCACCGACCCGGCACATCGTCCCTTCGACGTCTTCGTGGCCGAGGAGATCTGCGCGCCCCTCGGCGTCACCGATTTCCACCTCGGCGTGTCCGACGCCGATCTCGGGCGGGTGGCCACGTTGTACGGCGGCAACGCGTTCGCGATCGTCGACGAGCACGACATCAGCCCTCAGGCGGTCTTCCCCGGCTCCGACGTGCACAACCAGCCGGTCATGCGGCAGGCCGTGGATCCCGGGGCGGGCGCGATCGCCACCGCCGCCTCGGTGGCCAGGATCTTCGCGATGCTGGCCGAGGGCGGGCGACTCGACGGCGTCCGGCTGCTGTCGCCCGACAGGGTCGCCACCTTCACCCAGCCCAGGACAGACGCGCACGCCCCGGACCAGGTGCTGCCTATCCCGGTGTGGTTCGGCGCCAACGGGTTCTGGCTCGGCGGCGAGCCGGGCGCGTCCGACCCGCTCGTGGGCGACCACCGCTCCATCATCTACAGCCCCGGCGCGGGTGGCTCCGTGGCCTGGGCCGATCTACGCGACCGGATCGCGGTCGCGATCTGCCACAACAACATGGACGCCTCGGTGAGCGCGGGACCTGACAGCACCTTCGAGCCCGTGGTGCGGGCCGTCCGCGAGATCGTCGCCGAGCGTGAGAGGAGTATGCGATGAGTTCGGCGCAGGAGCTGTTCGGTGGCGGCGTCGCGGTGATCACTGGAGCCGGTGCGGGCATTGGCGCCGGCCTGGCCCGGTACGCGGCCCGTGACCTCGGCATGAACGTGGCGCTCGCCGACGTCGACGCTGCGGCGATCGCCGCCTTGCGGGCCGAACTGGAGCAGCACGGCGTCCGCGTCTTGGACGTCGTCTGCGATGTGCGGGACGCCGCCGCTGTTGAGCGGCTGGCGGAGAGCACCGTCGCGGGCCTCGGCCCGGTCAGACTGCTGGTGAACAACGCCGGCGTGGAACAGTTCGGATACCTGTGGGACACCCCGGTCGCCGGCTGGGAGCGTCTTGTGGCGATCAACATCAACGGGGTCTTCCACGGCATCAAGGCATTCTTGCCACGCATGATGGCCGAGCCGGGGCAGTCGTGGGTATGGAACCTGTCGTCCATCGGCGGGGTCAGCGCCAGCCCCCTGCAGGCGCCGTACATCATGAGCAAGCACGCCGTACTGGCGCTCACCGAGTGCCTGCGCCAGGAGGTCGAGCTCGCCGGGCACGGGCAGCACGTCCATGTTCAGGCGGTTCTGCCCGGCGCCGTGGCCTCGAACATCTTCGAGTCCGCCGGTGCTGTCGACGACGGGGACGTCGCCGCCGCCGAGGAGCATCGCGCGGCCATGCTCCAGATCAAGGCCCAGGCGATGGATCCCCTCGACGCCGCCCGCCGGTTCTTCGACCAGGCCGCCGAGGGTGAGTTCTACCTGCTGTCGCAGCCCTTCGTCGCCGACGCGATGGCCGGGCGGGCCGACATCCTGACCCACCGCCGCGCTCCGCGACTGCCGTCGGGCGAGTTCTCCGTTCCCGCCTCCTGACCATCCGCCGGAGTCTGCTCATGTCACCGCCATTCAACCTTGACCCGGACGCCTCGGCCATCGCCGCGGCGATGGCCGGGATGCCGCCGATGCGGGAGCGCGGCCTCGCCGCGATCCGCCAGGCCCTGGAAGCGATGCCGCTGCCCGTGGACCTGCCGGTGATGGCGTCCACTGAGGATCGGCTGATCGACGGGCGCTGGGGGGAGATTCCGCTGCGCGTCCACCGTCCGACCCTCGACGAGCGCGCGCCGGTGCTGGTGTACTTCCACGGCGGCGGCATGTGCCTGGGCTCCAACCACTCCTTCGAGCCGCCGGCCCGGCATCTGGCCCACCACAGCGGCGCCACGGTGGTGTCGGTCGGATACCACCTGGCTCCGGAATCGCCGCCGCCCGCCCAGTTCGACGACGCCTACACCGCCACCGTCTGGACCGCCGAACACGCCGACGAGCTGGGCGTCGACCCGGACCGGCTCGCCGTCGTCGGCGACAGCGCGGGCGGCACCCTGGCGGCGGCGGTCGCCCTGGCCGCGCGCGACCGGGGCGGGCCGGCGATCAGTTGCCAGGTGCTCGCCTATCCCGGCATCGACCGGGACCTGGCCGCCCGGTCGATGTCCCAGTACGCGCACGCACCGATCCTGACCAGGGACGACGTCCTGTTCCTGAACGAGAACGCCGACGCGGGTCAAGGTCACCCGCACAGCCCGTACCGCATCCCGGCCTACGCCGCCGACCTGCGCGGCCTGCCGCCGGCCATCGTGGTGACGGCCGAATGCGACCCGATCAGGGACTGGGGCGAGCGCTACGCCCACCGGCTGCGCGAGGCCGGCGTCCAGACCACCCACACCCGCTACCCCGGCACCTACCACGGCTTCCTCGCGCAGTCCGACCACCTCGCGCGGGGCCGCCTGGCCGTCGCCGAGATAGGCGCGCTGCTGCGCGCCAAATTCGCCCACCCGCTGCCCTTCTGACCTGTAGGAGAACCTGTGGCCGATCCGTTCGCCGACGCCCGCGTCCTGGCCGCCAAGCAACTGTCGAGCGGGTACACCTGGGCCGAGTGCCCCCGCTGGCACGACGGGGCGCTGTGGTTCAGCGACATGTACGCCCACCGCCTCGTGCGCCTGGACGACGACGGCACCCCGCACACCATGGTCGACCTGTCGCAGCGGACGTCCGTCAACGGCACCGAGGTCATCCCCGGCGGGTTCGGCTGGCTGCCCGACGGCAGGCTGATCGTCACCTCGATGCACGAGCGGCTTGTCCTGGCCTACGACGGTGAGCGGCTCACCGAGCACGCCGACCTGCGGCACCTGGCGAGCGGACCGATCAACGACATGGTCGTGGACGCCGACGGCCGCGCCTACGTCACCCAACTCGGCTTCGAGCTGTTCCAGGGGGAGGAGCCACGCGATTCGCCCCTGCTGGCGGTGGACCCCGACGGCACCGCACATGCTCTGACCGACCTGGGCGGCATGTCCGGCGCCAACGGCATCGCGATCACCGCAGACGGACGCCGCGTGCTGACCGCAGAGGCGTTCGCCAACCGCATCACCGTGCTGGACCGCGACGAACACGGCTGCCTCGATGGGCGGCGGGTTTTCGCCGTCACTCCCTCCCTGCCGGACGGCATCTGCTTGGACGACGACGGCGGTGTCTGGGTGGGAATGCCCGGCCTGGCCGTAGCTCGCTTCGTCGAAGGCGGCGCCATCACCGACGCGGTGCCCTTCGACGCCACCGAGGCACTGCCGCCCGCCTGCGTACTCGGCGGCGCCGACCGGCGCACCCTGTACATCTGCGCCGGGCTGGATGTCATGGACTGGGCGGAGTCCCGCCGCAATCGCCGCGGGACCGTCTGGCAAGTCCCGGTCCAGGTGAGCGGTGGAGCGTGCCGTCCGTGACCCGCCGGCCCGACCAGAGGGGATCCGCTGTGGACCTGCTTTCCTTCCACGACCGCGTCGTGATCGTGACCGGCGCCGGACGCGGCATCGGCCGGGCACACGCCCTGCTGCTGGCCGCCCGCGGCGCCGGCGTCGTCGTCGCCGACCTCGGCGCCCGTGTGGACGGCTCCGGCGTCGAGGGCGACGACCCCGCCGCCGGCGTCGCCGCCGAAATCCGTGCCGCCGGTGGGCGAGCCGTCGCCTGCCGCGCCGACGTCGCCACCGAAAGCGGCGCCGCCGAGGTGGTCGAGGTCGCCGTGGCCGAGTTCGGCCGGCTGGACGCGGTGGTGAACAACGCCGGCATCGTCCGCACCGGGCACTTCGACGAGATCCCGATCGAGGAGTACCGACGCCACCTCGACGTGCACTTCTTCGGCTCCTTGTACCTCTGCCGCGCGGCCTGGCCGCACCTGATCGCCTCCGGCAGCGGCCGGGTGGTCAACACGGTCTCCGCCGCGATGCTCGGCAATCCGCTGATGACGCACTACGGCAGCTCCAAGGGAGCGGTCTTCGCCCTCACCCGCAATCTCGCCATCGAAGGCGCCCAGCACGGCGTGCTCGTCAACGCCCTGGCGCCCGGAGCAGGTACGCGCATGGCCGAGAACTCGGCCGAGTCGCTGTCCCCCGACGTGATGGAATACCTGCGCACCCAGCTGCTGCCCGAGCACGTGGCCCCAGTGGCCGCCTACCTCACCCATCCCTCCTGCCGGGTGAGCGGCGAGGTCTTCAACGCCGCCGGAGGCACGGTCAACCGGCTCGCCGTCGTCACCACCCAGGGCATCCATGAGCCCGGCCTGACCATCGAGACGGTGGCCGAACGGTTCGACGACATCGTGGCCCTCACCCCCGAGGCGCGGCCAGAAACCATCACCGCACCACAGCCCCATTCCGCCTGAATATCAACGGAGAGATGATGACCACCGATATCGAGTTCCCCTTCGCGCCCCAGCCCCCGGCCGAGGCCGTGGAGCACCTGCGGCGCCTCATGGCCGACCGCCCCATGACCAAGGTCACCATGCCCTACGGCGGCGACGTCTGGATCGTGCACCGCAACCAGGCCGCCCGGCAGATCCTCAGCGACCGGCGCTTCGTCCGCGAACCCTTCCGCACCGGAGAGCGGGAGGTGCCGTTCTTCGTGCCCTTCCCGGATTTCCTGCGCACGACCCTGCAGTTCGAGGACCCGCCCCAGCACACCAGGCTGCGCAAGCTGGTGCAGAAGGCGATCTCGCCACGGCGCGTACGCGACATGCGCGACTCGGCGGCCGCCTTCGCCAACCAGCTGATCGACGGCATGATCGCCCGCGGCGGCGTGCGCAACCTCGTCGCCGAGTACGCGGTGCCGCTGCCCATCGAAATGCTCAGCTCGCTGCTCGGCGTGCTCTCGTCGGACCGGGAGAAGTTCGAGCGGTGGAGCTCCTCCACCCTGTCGGTGGCCGGGAAATCGGAGGAGGAGATCGCCGCCGACATGGGCGAGCTGGCCGCGTACATGACCGACCTGATCGCCAAGCGACGGGCCGAACCCCGGGACGACCTGCTCAGCTCCCTGGCCCACGCCCACGAACGCGACGAGACGCTCACAGACGCCGAGATCCTGCCCATCGCGTTCCTGCTCATCGTCGGCGGCTTCGACAACACCGCCAACTTCCTGACCACCGGCGTGCTGTCGCTGCTGCGTTCCGACGAGCAGCGGGAGCTGTTTCTGACCGACCCCGACGCCCTGGCCCCCACGGCCGCCGAAGAGGTGCTGCGCCACGGCGACTTCATGATGGGCGGCCCGGTCGGGGGAGGGGGCGGCCTGGTGCCGTTCGTCGCGACGGAGGATGTGGTCATCGACGGGCAGCTGATCGCCGCCGGCGAAGCCGTCAGTATGGACCCGGGCGCCGCCAATCATGACCCCGACGTCGTACCGGACCCGGGCCGCTTCGACATCACCAGGACCGACAACCCGCACCTCATGCTCAGCTACGGCGTGCACCACTGCCTCGGCGCGCCGCTGGCCCGCATGGAACTCCAGGTCGGCATGGCCGAGATCTTCAAGCGGCTCCCACAGCTACGGCTGGCGGGCGAACCCGTGGTCCGCCACGACGTGCTGACCCAGCCGATGACCGACCTGCCCGTCACCTGGTGAACGCAAGGAACAGCGCATTGCCGAAAGTGTTCTACACCCAGCCCGACGGCCGCCAGGACGTGATCGAAGCGGCCACCGGAGACTCCGTCATGCAGACCGCGGTCCGCAACGGCGTCTCCGGCATCGTCGGACAGTGCGGCGGCTCACTGTCGTGCGCGACCTGCCACGTGTTCCTGGCCGAGGAGAACGCGGGCGACTTCGCCCCCGTCGGCGACGACGAGGACGAGATGCTCGACTGCGCCGCCACCGAACGCCAGGACAACTCCCGCCTGTCATGCCAGCTCATCCTGCGCGAGCACCAGGAGGTTCACGTGACCGTCCCGGAAGCCCAGCTGTGAACCTGCTCATCGTGGGCGCGGGTCAGGCCGGTGTGCAGATCGCGAGCAGCGCCCGGGACCTGGGCTGGGAAGGCCCCATCACCCTCATCGGGCAGGAACCGCACGCCCCCTACGCCCGGCCTCCACTGTCGAAGGCGTTCCTCAAGGGCGAGGCCTCACTCTCGTCACTCGCGCTGCGCAGCGCTGCCTTCTACTCGGAGCACCGCATCGATCTGGTGACCGAGCAGCACATCGACCGGTTCGACCTCAGCGGCGACGGCACGGGCACGGCCACCTCTACCACCGGCCGCCGTTGGCGGTTCGACCGTCTCGTGCTGGCCACCGGCGCGCGCCCCCGCCGCCTCCCGATCGAGGGCGCCGACCTCGACGGCGTGCTGACGCTACGCGACGCCCACGACGCGCGCATCCTCGCCGGGCGCATGGCCACTGCCACCGCCCTGGTCGTCATCGGCGGCGGCTTCATCGGCTTGGAGGTGGCCGCCACCGCCGCGGCGGCCGGCGTGCCGACGACCGTGGTCGAAGCCGCGCCGGCGCTGATGAACCGCGTCGTGAGCACGGCCACGGCGGAGCTCGTCGCCACCGCGCACCGCGCCGCCGGCGTACGGATCCACACCGGACTGCGCCCTGTCCGCCTCCGCGGTGTGGACGGCGCGGTCGTCGCGGTCGAACTGAACAACGGCGACGAACTGCCCGCCGACCTCGTCGTCGTCGGCGTGGGCGCCCAACCCCGCGACGAACTCGCCCGCGCCGCCGGCCTGCACTGCGACAACGGCATCGTCGTCGACGCCCGGTCCCTGGCCTCCGACGGCCACACCATCGCGGTAGGGGATTGCGCGAACCTTCCCGATCCTTCCCCCGCGCCGGACGACGCTCCACGGCTGCGGCTGGAAAGCGTCGACAACGCCGTCGAACAGGCCACCTCGGCCGCGGGCACACTCGTCGGCCTGCACCGCCCGTACCGCAGCGTGCCCTGGTTCTGGTCCGACCAAGGAGATCTGAAGCTGCAGATCGCCGGACTGGCACGCCCGGATGACGAGGTCGTGCCCCGCACCGGCCGACGCCCCGGGCAGCACACGACGCTTCGCTATCGGGGGCCACGGCTGGTCGCCGCCGAATGTCTCAACGCCTCGGCAGATTTCCTCGCGGTACGCCGGGCTCTCGGCCAGGGCATCTCTCTGCCACGAACGACGGCCACGGACACCGGCCTGTCGCTGAAAGAGCATTTCACCACTGTACGGATGCCTTTGTGACAACGATCTGCTCATTCGAGCAGGCGGAACCTTGCAGGGCCGCCCCGTCATCATCCTCACGACCACAGGCGCGAAGTCCGGGAAGATCCGCAAGACACCGCTGATGCGCATCACCGACGGCACTCGCTACGCCATCGTCGCCTCCCAGGGCGGAGCGCCCACGAACCCCTTCTGGTTCCACAACATCATGGCCGACCCGCATATCTCCTTGCAGGACGGCGCGGTCGTCCGTGACTACATCGCGCGCCGTGTGGAAGGCCTGGAGCGTGAGAAGTGGTGGTCCATGGCGGTGGAGACATGGCCCGACTACGAGGAGTACCGAAAGCGGACCGACCGCGACATCCCAGTCCTCGTTCTCGAGCCCCTCTCCTGACGGCGGACGGGTCCACTGAAGACTCCTGGCGGTGGAACGTGCCGATCCGCCGGTCGAGGCCCAGGAGGAAACGACCGGAAGAGGTCTGACCGGGTGGGTGCGGCGCAGGTCACCCATGACGCGGTGCAGCATGACCAGAGGTCTCTACAGAATGAGGGCGATCCTGGTGCTGACCGCCCGCTGCGCCGACCCGCTGCTGTCGCTGTCGGACATGGGCGGCAAACTGCGCGGCGCGCGTTCGGAGCTGGCCAGACTAGAGACGGTGCTGCGCACCGAGCCGCTGCGAGAACCCCGCGAGCCGATCCAGCCGGCGCACCACGGCCTGGAGTTCGACGCCGTCGCCTTCCGGCACGGAGCGCTCACGGTCTTCGACGAGGTGTCGCTCACCGTCCCTGAAGGACAGCGGCCCGCGGTCGTCGGACCGTCCGGCGCGGGCAAGAGCACTCTGCTGCAGCTGCTGGCGCGCTTCTACGACGTGGACGCCGGCGCGGTGCGCGTGGGAGGCGTGGACGTGCGCGCGATCAGCACCGAGGCGTTGATGGCGCGGATCGCCATCGTCTTCCAGGATGTCTATCTCACTGCTGTCAGGTGGTGAGCGCCAGCGTGTCTCGATCGCGGGCGCTGCTGAAGAACGCGCCCATCGTGCTGCTGGACGAGGTGACCTCGGCGCTGGACCCGGTCAACGGCGCGCCTGTGGTCCCGCTTCCGGTCCCAGCTCGGCATCGCCCCCAAACGCGCCGCCCGGCTGGTGCGCTTCGACCACACCGCCCACCTTCTCGCGGCGGGTCACGCCGCCTCCCGCGTAGCCGCCGAGAACGGCTACGTCGACCAGTCCCACCTTCACCGCGAGGTCGCGATGTTCGCCGGGCTCACGCCCACGGCCCTGGCGGTCGCGCCGTGGCTCGCGGTCGACGACGTCGCATGGCCGGCTTCATCGCCCGCCGGCGCAAGCCACGCCTTCCTGCGATGAGCCACACGCGCAAAGCTCCCGCTTCGGAACGCCCCTCCCACCCCGGCCCTCATCAACCCCATGCCCACCAACCAGAACTCCCGGCTCTTCCGCTCGATCTCCGCGGTTCACCCTGACAGCAGCGTCGCTTCGTGGTCCTTGATCGCTGCTGTGACCAGGCTGCGTGCGGCCCCAGATGATGGCCTCCTGTTCGGCCTGGGAGTCCAGGCCGCGGACGTCACGCAGGGCGATCTGCGCCTCCCAGCCCACCACGACGCTCAGGGCCGAGATCAGGCGCTGAAACGACTCCTCGCTCAGGGTGCCGCGGAGCGGTTCGCAGGGCTCGCTCCAGCCATTCCACCCGGCGGGGGCTGCGTCGCTGGCCGGTCAGCTCTTCACCGTCATCTGCGGTGCGTGTCTTGTGCTGCTGCAGTCTCGATGACGTTCCACAGCGCAGTCATGTGAGCACCTGCAGGTCAAAGCCAAACGGTCACGATGACTTCATAAGGGCCCTCCGCTCGGGTCTGTGTCACAGACGCAACGTAGCTGTGGGTAACCGGAGTTTGCGGACGGCTCGACATGAGCCGTCCGCAAACAGGGCGACTTGCGAGGACGTCCCACCGTCGTAGTCGAGGCGGAGAGCGCCGGACTTGTCCCCGAACGCCCAGGCGGACATCGGGCACCGCAGCCGTCGCTCGCTGTGGCCTGCGGAAACGCTCAACCTTGAGGCTGGCGGCACGGACCCGAGCGGCAGGCCCAGATCTTAGGGGTTGAGGAGGCGGTTCGTCTCGGCCAGCAACTCGCTCTGGCGGAGGCGGTCGGCGGGGAACGGCATCGTGATGACGCGGTGCACGCCGACCTCGGCGAGTGCGGCCAGCCGTTCGGCGGCCGCGGCGGGTGGGCCGGAGAACGGGCCGCCACGGGCCTCCTCCTCGGTCATCCTGTACTCCATCAGCGACCGGGCCTGAGCGTCGATCACTGACGCGGGCAGGTTGCCGAGACCGACGCTGAGGCCAATCGTGACGCGCGGCGCCGGGCGGCCGTATTCGGCGGCGAGGCCGGCCGCCCGCGACGGCACGCCGATCAGCTTCTGGCAGTTCACCAAGTACGGCCTGATAGTGACCGTGGTCACGATCGTGTTGTGCGTGCCCTACCTTGGCTGCGTTACCTCATGTGACACCCAGTCATCTTGGCCGCCCTCCACGCTGAACGGGCGGCCCCACCGAGATCACTACCTCCCGCCCCGCCGCGAGTTGGCCGCCGCAATGCCTGGCATGCCCAGCACGACGGCACGATCCCCGCAGACGGCTCACGAGGCTTCTCGCGTGCGCCACCCTAACCGCGAGCGTGTACAACAGTCACCATGGAAGTTCGCGCTTCAGGCCAGGTGCACGCCGAGGATCTCGACGCGGTCATCTCGGCGGTTCTCACTGGGTCACGGCTGCTCGTGGCGATCGCGGCACGCTCTCTGGCCGCCGCGCAGGACCGGGTGACGCTCCCTCAGTTTCGCATGCTGGTCGTGCTGTCCGCGCAGGGCGAGACCAAACTCGTCACCATGGCCGAGCTGCTCAACGTCAACAGCTCCACAGCGATGCGCATGGCCGACCGCCTGGTCGCCGCGGGTTTGATCGTCCGCGAGGTCAATCCGCACAATCGCCGCGAGAGCCTCATGCGGCTCAGGCCCGAGGGACAGCGCCTGGTGGACGAGGTGACCGCGCGCCGCCGTGAGGAGATCGCCGCCATCGTCTCCCGCATGACACCTGTGCAGTGCCAGGCCCTCATCTCCGCCATGACCGCCTTCAACCAAGCGGGCGGCGAACCACCGGTCGGCCTGCCCTATCCACTCGGCTAGCCGTCCAACGACCTCGCATCGTGCACCCTAAGATCGGCTTCCGCGTTCTATTGCACTATGCAATGATTAAGATGTCCGACCGAAGCGCTCCTGTTATGGCTCAGAGATCCGGGAGCAATGTCATGAGGGCGTCGCGCCCAACCGTTCGGGTGCGCGGTGCAAGGCGGGTGAAGATGTCATGAGGGATGAAAGCTGCGCTTGAGCAGGCACTGGCGTTGAGCAATCCTTGTATGTCAGCAGTCATGCGCGATCGGCGAGCCGAGAGGACAGCGTGTACGGCCAGGCAGCGGTACGGGGAGTCACGTGAGATCTCATCAGGCCCTTCGATGGCTGCCCTTCGTCGCCATGTTCAGCGTGGCCTTGATCGACCTGCTTGCCGGTCCCGAGCTGGGGTTTCTGCCTCTTCTCACGTTGGGTCCGACCTTCGCGTCGGTGTCAGGCAGCGTTCGCCGCACCGCAGTGGTGGGCGTGATCGCGCTGGCCATCTGCCTGCCCTTGGCCTACTACAACGGCCTGCTGCTCAAGTGGCAGAACAACCTCACCATCGTCACCATTCTCGGGGTCACCGCCGCCAGTATGCTGGCCGGCGACCTACGTCTGGAGCGCGAGCGTGAGCTGGCCAACGTACGGCAGGTCGCCGAGGCCGCCCAGCGTGTGCTGCTGCGGCCGGTTCCACGCCGAGCCGGCGATCTCCGGGTGGCGCTGTCCTACACCTCCGCGGCGGCCGAGGCCCAGATCGGCGGCGACCTGTACGAGATCGTCATCACCCCGCACGGCGTACGGCTGCTCATCGGGGATGTTCAGGGCAAAGGACTGGCCGCGGTCGAGACCGCGGCCTGGGTGCTGGGCGCCTTCCGGGAAGCCGCCTACGACCAGGCCGACCTGAGCGAGATCGGCGGCCGACTCGAGGCCAGCCTCACCAGGCATCTGAGCGCGGAACAGTTCGTCACCGCGATCGTCGCCGAGGTCCACGACAAGGAGATTTCCTTGGTGAACTTCGGCCATCCCGCCCCGATCCTGATCCGCGCGAGCGGGCAGACCCTGGCGTTGGAGCCACCCGAGGAGGGGCTGCCACTCGGCCTGGGCGCACTCGATGTCCTACCACGGAAACCGCACCGGGTGCCGTTCGGCGAAGGAGACCGCATCCTGTTCTTCACCGACGGGGTCATCGAGGCCAGAACCTCCGACGGCCGGTTCTACCCACTGACCGACCGCATCGACCTGCTGAGACAGGAAGACCCGCAAGCCGCGCTCGACACGCTGAGAGCCGACCTGGTCGAACACGTCGGCGGCCCGCTCGACGACGACGCCGCGATGCTTCTCCTGCACCGAAGCGGCAACTGACCGGCGAACCAGATGCCGGTCTGACGATCCAGAGCATCACCAACCGGCTGATCATGCGCGAGACGTTCGCGACTGGTACCGCAGCAACGTCATGGCCCCCCGACGTCATCCTCCGGCCGGCCGAAGCATCCCCTTTCATACGATTCAAGCCACGCATAACTCGTCCCTGAGCTCCGCAGCAAGGGCAGAGGGTCCCTAGGAACCACGCCCTCTGCCCGCCTCAGCCACCGGCGAGCTGGTCGACGCGGCGTCTGATGAGGTTGTGGCCTCCAGGGGTGAGGAAGTTCAGGAACAGGCGATCGGCTCCGGGGAGGGTGGCCAGGCGGAATGTCCAGTCGCGGACGGTGATGCGCAGCCGGCTGGACGGGGCCATCCACTCGATGAAGCGGCGGCCGAGCTCCTGCACCTCGGCGATGGTGGGGCGCATGCGTTCTTCGTAGCGGGCCAGGGCGACCGCAAGGTCTCCGCCACGGAGCTCGTCGGCCAGTATCCAGGCGGCGGCCATGGCCATGGAGGCGCCGTGCGCGGCGAACAGCGACACCGCCTGACAGGCATCGCCCAGCAGCACCACCCGGCCTCGGCTCCAGGACTCCATCCGCACTTGGGTGACCTGGTCGTAGTACAGGTCTGCGGGGAGCCGGGGCAGGGCCGCGGGCAGGATCCAGCCCAGCTCGCCAAAGTGATCGCGGAGCGTGGCGGCCGGGTCGGCGGGCAGGCTGGGATCGGCCTCGCGGCGTAGGAACAGCAGCGCCAGCCGGTCTTGCCGCAACGCGTAGGCGCCGGCCATCAGGCCCGGCACGGTCAGCATCTGGTAGCGCTGGCCAACCTGGGCGTTCAGCTCGCGATCGGTGAGGATGCAGGCGGCGACGTGGTGGCCGAGATAGCGGACATAGCCATCCTCGGGCCCGAACACCAGCTCGCGTACCCGCGAATGAGCACCGTCCGCGCCGACCAGCAGATCCACCGTCCGGCGGAGGCCGCCGGTCAGGGTGACCGTGACGTCCTGGCCATCCTGGTGAACGGCCTCGACGGTGCAGGCATAGCGGACGGGTGCCCTGACCTCCTCGGCGACGGTACGAGCCAGATCGCCGCGCAGCAGGCTGACCACCTCACGGAAGCTCGGCGGCAGGACGAAACCGCTGGTCCGTAGGCCGTCACGGTTGACGTAGTCGAGCTCCGTGAAGGGGTAGCGCCGTTCGTGCAGGCGTGCGGCCAGGCCCATGCGCTCGGCCACCTCATAGCCCGCACCGTAGAAGTCGATCATGTAGCCGCCGGTGCGGAACTCCGGGGCGCGTTCGACCATCTCGACGTGCCAGCCCGCGCGCTCCAGATGCCAGGCCAGCGTCAGCCCCGCGATCCCGGCACCACAGATGAGAGCCCTCATGGCTCCACTCCCCTTCACGGTTCCGCCCGATAGCAGGTCTCCGATGTCCCTTACGCCTTCCCTTTCGTGCGATCGCCTTGGACGTTTGCCCAAAGCGTAGGTCCGATCGTTGCCTTGTGCAATAGTAATTGGTAAGGTCGAACCGCCGCCAGGCGGCTGCCCTGACAGGCGTACGAAAGGCTCGCCTCAACGACCAGAGCGAATGTGCGCAGCGCTAGCGACACGAGTGGCGTGGGCGTTCACGGTTCGACCGCGCCCACCAAGTCGGCCGACCTTGTCCCATTTGCCATCAGAATGCGATCCATTGCATAATGCAAGTGTTCACATTGGTGTTGTGGAGCTGCCATGACCGCGTCGAACATCAACCGGTTCGCGCGCTGGGCCATGGGGTATGAGCGCGACGGCCTGGCCCCGATGCTGTCAGCGTTGCGTGCCGACGGCTACGTCCGACTCGGCGTTACCGACAAGGATCGTTTCCTTGACGTCGGCTGCGCCACCGGAGGCGCCGTACGACAGGCCGCACGCGGCGCGGTCTCGGCGGTGGGTGTCGACCTGTCGATGCCCATGGTCATCCAGGCGGCGCGCCTCGGGGCAGGACAGGAGAGCGTTCATGTGCTCGGACGCCGCCTGGCTGCCTTTCGCATCCGGATCCTTCAGCTGCCTGCTGTGCACGTCTGCGTTGCGTCACTTCGATGACCCTGCGGCAGCGCTGCGCGAGATGGTGCGTGTCCTGCGGCCCGGCGGACGGACTGTGGTCGCCGACTTCCTCGGCGACGGCCCGATGCGCCGCTTCCTGTTCGAGGTCAGGCCCTTCACCTGCCTGACGAGCGCCGGTCTGGCCGTCGTCTCGGCCGAATGGAAGATCACCCCATTCGGCCGCTACGGGACCGTGCTGGCCGCCAAGGAAGAGTGTTGAGCTCGCCCGGCTCGGCCGTCGGCTCTGTCCTGGGCCGCTGATCGACAGGGCCTGGACCGCCCGCGCGATCAGCACGATGTTCTCGCGGCTGGCCAGCTCCTCAGCGACGCGTTGGGGCGGCCCTGTAATACATCGGTAAGCAAATATTGCAGCAGGCAAGCGAACTACGGCCCAAGTGGCTCCGTACCTTCCGGGGACGGGACTTTCCCGCCCAAGGTCAGGAGACCGGAAGGAGTAACGGATGCGGAATCCGCTTGGGGGAAGACGATTCAGACCGTGGCGAGGAGCCATTTTCTTAGCCGGAAGCATCGCACTTGTTCTGGCGGGTTCCCCGCTTTCCGCGCAGGCAGGAACCACAGTGGCGGCGCAGAGGATCATCTGCCCGAGTGTGGCCGGCAGGCTGCCCCAGATTCCAGCCGCCGCCAAAGCCGAGGTCGACCGTAACCTCGCCCTGCTCGACAAACAGATCGAGGAAGCGAACAACCGACTGGCCCGCTCAGCAGGCGAAGGCGGCCCCAACTTCGTCCGCAACGCGATCCTCGGCCCCCTCTCCTCCAAACGAGCCGCCACCCTCGACCGCATCGCCATCGCCATCGGACGCGTCGCCGAACGCCCCACCGGCCTGGACAGACTCGCACCCTGCCAACTCAGCAACACCGACACACCGACACCCGGCAACGGAAACCCGGATCCGGGCGACGGCACCGGCTCGCCCGCCCCTGATCCAGGCGATGGCCAGGATGAGGACGACGTCGCGGCGGCCATCGGGCCGTCGGCCGCGGACTTCATCGACATCCGGCAGGTCCCTCGCCAGCAGCAGCCGCGAGGGGCCGGGAACGGCTCCAGGGGCACGTTCGTCTCCCAGTGCGGCACGAACCGTGAGGGCCATTTCAACACCGACAACCTCATCATCGCCCCCGGCGTGACCAACGGCGCCCAGCACCTGCACGACTACGTCGGCAACGTGTCCACCGACGCCTTCTCCACCAACGAGAGCCTCGCCGCCGCCGGCACCACCTGCCGCAACCGGGCCGACCAGTCCACCTACTTCTGGCCGGTGCTGCGCGTACGCAGCGCCAACGACAAGCCCGGCGCCCCCGAGGTGAACAAGAACAACGTCGGCACGCCCGTACTGCCCTCGGTGGTGCGACTGGAGTACCGCGGCAATCCCACCTCGCAGGTCACGGCGGCACCGCGCTTCCTGAGGCTGTTCTCCGGCGATGCCAAGGCGGCCAGCAACGGCGGGGCCAACGCCCGACCGGCGTGGACCTGCACCGGCTTCACCGACCGCATCACCGACAAGTACCCGATCTGCCCCTCCGGCAGCCGGTTGACCCGCATCTTCGACCAGCCCAGCTGCTGGGACGGCCAGAACATCGACAGCGCCAACCACCGCACGCACCTGACCTTCCCCGACGACAGCGGAGCCTGCCCGAGCGGCACCCAGGCCGTACCACAACTGCGCATGACCCTGGTCTACAACAACGTCCCCAACACCCGGCCCAACGGAACGAACGTCCCCTTCGCGGTCGACGGATTCGCCACCGAACGCCACAACCCCAACACCGACCACGCCGGCACCATCAACGTGATGTCCGAGCAGCTCATGAACAACGTCGTCCGATGCATCAACAGCGGCAGGAGGTGCTGACGACCCAGCCCACGCACCGGCCGGACATCCCTCGTAATGTGATGTCCGGTCGGCGTCACGACCGGCAGCCGCCCCCACCGCTCCGTCCCGTCGTTCACCTTCGCGCCGCGGGGCGGTCGCCCCCGAAGCGTTCGAGATGCTCGCCGACGTGTGCAGGCGCGCTGACGAGGCAGGCGGACGGATGATCGTCGTCACCCGTTGGGGGACCGCGCCCGACACCCCAGAGCCGATCTTGTCCCCCTCCATGAAGGTAGCGCTGGAGGTGTTCGCGATGCCTGGTCGCGGAGGACGCCACCGCGGTCAGGGCCGCGCAGCGGGCCGTGTACACCGAGGGATGGAACAGCGCCCCCGACCCAGCTGGACGGTGACGAACTCGACGCCGTGAGCTCCGCCGTCGTCACCGGCTCCCGCCTGCTGGTTGCCATCGCGGCGCGTTCCCCGGTCGGCGTGCAGGACAAGGTGACGCTGTCCCAGTTCCGCACGTTCATGGTGCTTCCGGCCCACGGCGTGATCTGCAGCGGGAGATTCAGGGGGCCTGAATGTGGGGGAGTCCTCCAATGGCGCAAATTCGATCATCTTTTACGGCAAGGGCGGCGACATCGCCACCAATCGCCGCGAGGAGATGGAGATGACCGTGCTATGTCTTCGGATCTTGCAGGCGGCGTTGGTCTACATTAATACCCTTATGATTCAAGACGTTTTCGCTGATTAGAAATGGTCTGATCTGCTCACGCCAGCCGACCGGCGCGCTCTGACACCGCTGTTTTGGCAGCACGTGCTGCCGTACGGGGAGGTGCGGTTGGACGTGGCCAAGTGACTGGCCCTCGGCGGCGCTGACCCTGGTCCTGGCGGGGCGTGATCATCGCACCGGGCCGAGACGGCTGCCGCCCTGAACGCATGGCCGCCTTTCTGTCCGCGTCCTGGTAGAGGCCGCGCCAGAAGCGGGCGTTGCGGCTGGGCCGCTCTCCTCGCGCAGGAAAGCGGGCCCGGTCGCAAAGGGTGTGGTGGCGGCGTCAGTGGCTGCCGGACAGTTCGCCGGACAGGGTGGCGTGCATTTTGGCGCTGGCCTGGTTCAGGCCGATGATCTGCACGGTTTTGCTGCGGGCGGCGTACTTGGCCTGGACGGCGTCCAGGGCGGCGACGGAGGAGGCGTCCCAGATGTGGGCGTCGGTCAGGTCGATGACGACGTCGTCGGGGTCGTCGGCGTAGTTGAACTGGGAGACGAGGTCGTTTGAGGAGGCGAAGAACAACTCGCCGGTGACGGCGTAGACGACCTGGCCGCCGTCCGGGTCGATGACGGCGGAGACCTCGGCCAGATGCGCCACTCGGCGGGCGAAGATGACCAGGCCGGTGAGCGAGCCGACGACGACGCCGATGGCCAGGTTGTGGGTGGCGACCACGACGGCGACGGTGACGACCATGACGGTGATCTCGCCGGCGGGCATGCGCTTGAGCGTGGCAGGGGCGATGGAGTGCCAGTCGAAGGTGCCGAAGGAGACCAGGATCATGACGGCGACCAGGGCGGCCATGGGGATCTGCGACACCCAGGGGCCGAAGACGATGCACAAGACCATGAGCAGGACGCCGGCGGTGAAGGTGGACAGCCGGG
>NZ_JBITKE010000022.1:0-123494 GCF_044460705.1 Nonomuraea sp. NPDC050022 | reverse complement strand
CGACGTTGGCGATGGCGCCACTCCCGCAGGGTACGGACGTGGCCGTTACCGCCGACCGGCCCCGGCAGGGCCGGGCCGGGCAGCACCGCACCATCAGAGGTGACCGCCAGGTTCACCACCCCCTGATCCACCCCCACAAAGCCGCCGACCGGCTCGCGTACTACTGGTTTGGGCAGGGTGAGCGTGCGGTGCTGCCAAGCCAGCCGAGAAACGACAGTGGCCGCCTGATTACACAGCAGCACCGCCGCCGCCAGCGCATCGGCCTGGACCGGGTTGGTCGTGAGCCGCAGTTGCACGATCGTGGGCAGGCCGTGGCGTTTGGTGGCGGAGCGGCGGATTGCCATCGCGCACCTCCTGTCACCGCGTCCTCACCCACCGCACATATTACCGAACGTGACCAAGTCTTTCCATACTGTTTCGAGAGGAGGGGTGGCGCTTCCTCCCAGCCCCTGAAGGACCGGGTCTCCGCGCCACCATTCAGATGAACACGCGTTCCGCCATGGACAGGAGCCCGGCCGTTCTCGGCGAACCGGTCACCTTGGCGACCGTGGACATCGTCATTCCGGTGCTCAACGAGCAAAAGGCACTGCCCGGTTGCATCAGGACGCTCAACGCGTTCCTCGGCGATTCCTTCCCGCTGCCGTGGCGCATCACGATCGTCGACAACGGAAGCATCGACGGCACTTGGCGGGTCGCCCGGGGGTTGACGCGCGAATTCCCGCAGGTGCATGCCCGCAGGCTGGAGACCAGGGGCCGTGGTGCGGCGTTGAAGGCCGCCTGGCGCGACAGCCCGGCCGACATCGTCGCGTACATGGACGTCGATCTGTCGACCGGGCTCGGCGCGCTGTTCCCGATGGTGGCCGCGCTCGCCAGCGGCCATTCCGAGGTCGCGATCGGCACCCGGCTCGCGCGCGGCGCCCGGACCCGCAGGTCACTACGGCGAGAGCTGGTCTCGCGCGGGTACAACGCCCTGCTCCGGTACGGTTTCGGCGTCGGCTTCAGCGACGCCCAGTGCGGCTTCAAGGCCGCCAGAACGGACGTGATCAGGCCGCTCCTGGACAGCGTCGAGGACGACGGCTGGTTCTTCGACACCGAATTGCTCCTGCTGGCCGAGCACAACGGCCTGCGCGTCCACGAGGTGCCGGTGGACTGGGTCGAGGACCTCGACTCGCGCGTGCGCATCATCAGGACGGCGGTGGAGGACCTCAGAGGGCTGGCCAGGGTGGCGCGGTCTATGTCCGGGTTGAAAGTGGCGAACGAGCCCGCGCTCACGCCCACGCACCCGGACGCGGTCGTCGCCCGGCCGCGCGCGGTGACGCTGGCCAGATTGGGGTCGTTCGCCCTGATCGGCGGATTCTCGACAGTCCTCTACGCACTGCTCTATCTCCCGCTGCGTGAGCATTGGCCGGCTGCGGCGGCAAACCTCGTCGCGCTGCTGCTCACCGGCTTCGCCGGCGCCGAGGCCCGCCGCTGGACGGTCAACGTGCTCGGCGGTCACCGTACGGCCCCACCCGTCCGGACCGGGCCGGCCTTCCTGGCCGACTACGCCATCACCACCATGGCGGTGCTCGGCTTGCCGCCACCGGGCGGTCGCGTGTTCGAGGCGACCACCGCCGTCGGCACGTACTGCCTGCTCACCCTGCTGCGCTTCGCCGCACTCGACCGGTGGGTCCGCCCGAAGAGATGAACGAGATGCGAGCACAAGAGATCCGCCGCATGGCCGCGCTCGAAGACAACCACTGGTGGTACCGGGAGCGACGGGCCATCCTCCGTGCCGAGGTACGCCGCCTGCGGCCCGGCCGGGCGCTCGACGTCGGCGCGGCCGGTGGCGGCAACACCCTGGTCCTCGTCGAGGAGGGCTGGGAGGCGACCGCGACCGACTGCTCCGAACTCGCGGTGGAGGTGGCCAGGGGCCGGGGGCTGCGGGCCGTACAGGCGGACGCGCGTGACCTGCCGGTCGAGTCCGGGAGCGTGGACCTCGTGACCGCCTTGGACGTGCTGGAGCACATCGAGGAGGACTACCTGGCCACCGAGCAGATCGCCAGGGTGCTGCGGCCGGGCGGGCGGGCGCTGATCGCGGTCCCCTGCGACATGTCGCTGTGGTCGGCCCATGACTACGCCGTCGGTCACGTACGCCGCTACTGCCGCGATTCGCTGACCGGCGTGGTCGAGAAGGCGGGCCTGCGGGTCGAGCGGCTGTGGAGCTGGAACGTACTCCTGCGCCCGCTGATCGCCCGGCACCGGCACTCGTCCACGGGCAGCGACCACCTGCGGCCGGTGTCCCCGCTGGTCAACGCCGGCCTGTCCGCGGTCGTCAGGCTGGAGAGGTGTCTGCCGGTCGGTTCGCTCAGGGGCGTGACGCTGTTCCTGCGTGCCCGCCTCGAGAGTTAAGGAGACGGGCTTGTCGCTCGATCGGAGCCTGCTGCTCGAGGACGCGGGGCGGCTGTACGCGGACGCGCCCCGGGCCCTGCGGCTCAAGCAGCGGCTGCGGGTGCTGGTCTGCCCGTTCGAGGAGACGATCGGGTACGTGCCGGACGGCGCGAGCGTGCTCGACATCGGGTGCGGCTCCGGGCTGATGCTCGGCCTCATGGCGGCGCGCGGGAAACGCGTCCAGGGGCACGGCTTCGACCCGTGCCCGGTCGCGATCGGGCTGGCCGGGCGGATGGCCGTCCGCCTGCGCGACAGCGGCTCGACGCTGCGCTTCGAGCACCGCGACGCCCGCTCGCCGTGGCCGGCCCGCTCCTATGACGTGGTCCACATGCAAGACGTCATCCACCATGTGCCGATTCCGGCGCAGCGGGCGGTGTTCGACCGGGCCTGCGCCGCGGTACGGCCCGGTGGCCTGCTCGTCTACACGGACATGAGCGCGCGGCCCTTGTGGCGCAACGCCGCCTGCCGGATCCACGATCTGATCGTCGCCCGCGAGTGGATCCACCCGGTGCCGATCAGCACGATCGAGGACTGGGCGGCGGAGAACCGGCTCGCTCTGGAGGTGTCCCGCACCGCGCACCGCGTCATATATGGGAACGATCTAAGAGTCTTCCAGCGGCGACTTTGGCCATAAGCTAGCGCATGTGGTGATTCACGGCATACTTGCGGCGTCATTAGCGCTGACGTCACTCCCCGCGACGAGCGCTCACGCGGAGATCGATTGCAGCCGGGTCAAATGTCTGGCCCTGACCTTCGACGACGGCCCGAGCGTCCATACGCCGAAGCTGCTCGACCTGCTCAAAAAGGAACGCGTCAAAGCCACCTTCTTCCTGGTCGGCGCGCAGGTGGAGAAATATCCGAGCATCGTCAGACGGGAAGCCGCCGAAGGCCATGCCATCGGCAACCACACCTATTCGCATCCGTCGCTGCCCACGCTGCTCGACAACGAGATCCTGGCCGAGATCCAGAACACCCAGGAGCTCATCAAGGAGCAGACGGGGACGCTGCCGAAGATGTTCCGCCCGCCGTACGGGGCCACCGACGACCGGGTGCTGGGCCTGGCGGGGTCACAGAACCTCTCGCAGGTGCTGTGGACCGGTACGACGCTCGACTGGAAGCTGCGTAACGTAGCGAAAATCAAGGCGGCCGTGTTCAGGTTAGCCAAGCGCGACGGCGTGATACTCATGCATGACGTGGTGCCGCAGACCGTACATGCCATGCCGGCGATCATCAAGGAGCTCAAGAAACGCGGCTACCACCTCGTCACCGTGCCGACGCTGGAGCGCGGCAAGGGGATGGAAGCCGGGGTGAGTTACCCCTGAACCGCCTGGATCGGGAGCCATGCAGATCGAAATCGCCAAGCGCCGGCGATGGGTGCCACTCGGAACGTTCGTCGCTATTCAGGCCGTTCTCGCCTGCTGGTGGGCGGCGTTCTATCCCGGGCTGTTCAGCCGCGATTCGGTCCTCTACCTAAGCCACACCCTCGTCGGTCCCTGGGTGGGCGACCACTCGGTCCTCTACGACTCGCTGCTGTGGCTCAGCTTCAGGACCACCGGTGACCTCGGCGCGGTCACGTTCCTGCAGACCACGGCCATGGCGGCGGCGCTCACCTACCTGACGGAAGCGCTCAAGAACCTCGGCGCGCCGCGCAGGTCGACGACGGTGGTGGCCGTGCTCCTGCCGCTGGTGCCCACGGCCGGCGCGTTTACGGTCACGCTCTGGAAGGACGTGCCGTTCACGATCTGCGCGGTCGCGATCGCGGCCGCCTGCGCCGCGATGGCCGCCGACCGTACCGTCACTTACCGCAGGCTGCTCGGGCTGGGCCTGCTGATGACCACCCTGGGGCTGTTCCGGGCGAACGGCTTCCTCATCGTGGGCGTCGCCATCGTCGTGCTGCTGGTGGTCGTCTCGGCCATGCGCGTACGGCTGGCGCTGGTCGGCACGGTGGCGGCGGCCATCCCACTGCTGCTCAACAACCTGCTCTTCCCCCAGCTCGGCATCGCGGCCCCGTCGAAGACGTACGTCTACCACACGGCCTTCGGCGACATCGCCGTCGCGTACCGGGATCATCCGGAGCTGTTCACCGAGCAGGACAAGACCCTCATGACGGCCGTCGCGCCCCTGACCAGGTGGACCGAGGGCGGCAACTGCTACACGATCAACCCGCTGATCTGGCGGCGTGACTTCAGCTGGCCGCAGGCCGACGCGCACGCCGGTGAGCTGCTCGACCTCTGGAAACGCCTGCTCCTCCAACAGCCCGCGATGGTGATCGACGCCAGGCTGTGCCGGGGCGCGATCGCCTGGAAGCTGTTCGGGGACGACACGGTCGAAGGCGGGCGGACCTACCGGTTCTCGCTGCGCCCCAACGCCGACACCTACGTGGGACCCAACAAGGTGCCCGACTTCCAGGGCCGCTGGGTCTACTCGCTCCGGCCGATGTCGCAAGAGCTTTACCAGAGGGCGAGCTCGTGGCTGGCCACCGCCGAGCAGCCGCAGTATGACTGGCTGCTGTGGCGGGGTGCGTTCTGGTGCTACCTGTCCTATCTGGCCGTGGCCCTGGGCGCGCTGGCGCAGCGCAACCGCTATGTGATCGCCGTGGCGGCGCCGGTGATTGGGCAGCAGCTCGCCATCCTGGCCAACATCTCCGCCCAGGACTTCCGGTACATGGCCTCACCGATCCTCATCGGCGTCCTGCTGGTCCCGCTGCTCATCGCCTCCATCGGCCGGCTCGTCCGACGCCTGCCCCCTCGGGAACCGGCATCGGCCTCGACCTCGACCTCGGCCGAGCAGGCGGAGACGCCGGCTTAGCTCGTCAGCCGGCGGCCGCGTGGCGGGCGTCGTAGCGCTCGCGGGACTCCGCCACGCTCGCGCTGTGCCTGATCGACCAGTTGGTGAACGTCAGCATCGCCTCGTGGAGCTCCAACGCCATGGGCGTGGCCGCGTACTCGACCATGGGCGGGACGGTGGCGTAGACCTTACGTTCGAGCAGGCCGTCACGTTCGAGAGCGCGCAGGGTCAGGGTGAGCATCCGGCGGCTGATGCCCTCGATGAGTCGTTCCAAATCGGTGAACCTGACCGGCCCGTCCGACGCCGCCACGAGGATCTGGATCGCGTACTTCCCGGCGATCCGGTCGAGGACCTCGCGCGGCGTTACAGCGGTGTTCTTGTGAAGCATGTCGCTGATGGTCACACACCATGACCCACTGTTACAAGTCTTCGTCAAAGCCGCTTCCCGCCAGCAGATCCACGGATTCGCCATCGACCACGTCCGTAACCGCAGCATGCTGTGCGACGGCGGCACCGCACTCTGCTCTGGCGGAGGCCCCGCTTCCGCGCAGTCCACTGTCGCCTACGGCTCCTATGCGGTCATGGCAGCTTAGAGTTCGTTGTCGCGGCTCTGCGCCCGCGTCCAGAAGGCGCGAAGCAAGTCGAGTGCGCTGGCACAATCCGGGCTTGCGCACGTGAGGTTCTCGGCGAGCTTGGGGTAGTCAATCTTCCAGGCGGGAGGTGGATCGGGGATGAGCAGCGGGACCGAGTGCGTAGCTCGTACAGCGAACACGTGGCGCACCACCTCGAGCAACTCACCGTCGGCGGGGAGGCCGTCCTCGATCAGCAAGATCAGATCAACCAGATCCTTCACCCTGGTGTTGGGCCGTGAGTTGTAGTCCCGGGTGAGAGCGTGCAGCTTCTCCGCGAAATGCTGGCGACGATCAACCGAGTCGATCATGCGTGGCGGAATATCAGCGAACGCGAGAACACCTGGCAGCAGGATCCGCTCGGTCGCTGCAAGCTCCTCGTCGCACAGCACAATGTCCAGCCGGATCTAGGCAAAGCTCTTACCTGCGAGAGCACTGTCAACAGAGAACCGCCACCCAGGCCGTCCAGCCGCATCCGCGTCCAACGAGGATGGCCGCCCAACGAAGAATACGAAACCATCCCGGTCGACGTCGGCCGCCAGGGTCTCGATCAGTTCCTCGCGTAGGACCTCGCCATCGCATGGACCGTCTCTGAGCGCCAGATCGAGGTCTTTCGTGGCCCGCGCCCGGCCACCCAGACGAAATTCCAAGGAAGTGCCGCCCTTGAGCACCCAGCGATGTTCAACAACCGACAGCCTGACGGAGATCCGATCGAACACCGCGATCCTCCGCAAACGGCTGAGGTCGGTTCCGCTTTCGTCGGCCTGGCGCTTGAGCCGAGCCTCCAAGGCGCGTCGGAGATCGACTGAGGTCGCCTAACGGCTCATCTGAGCTCCGCGCGAATGGCTCGCTCCACCGAGAGCTCGGCCCGGGAGCCGACTCGCTGCGCAGCCCTCAGAAGTTGCCCCTTGGTCGCGCCACCGCGATCGAGCAGATCAGCGACGGCGGAGTCGATCACGTCCTGATCGACTCCGTCCGCAGCGGACTCCGCGATGGCCCGCATGGGTCTCGTCACCCGAAATCCTTCATGCTCTTCCACCTCGTCACTCGTCAGCTCCGCTCGGTGAAGGACTACCAAGGAACTTCGTCGGCGGAACCCGGGCGGGACCGTCAGATGGATCCGGGCCGGATTGGCGATGCCCAGATCGTGAACCGCGAGAGCAGTGGTGTGGGACACGACCGCGCGTCCCTGGCCCCACAACGCCCAGGGGACGAGGTGATCCTGTTCGCCCGGCGGGAGATCGGCGAACTCCCGGAAGCGATAGATGCCGCGATCGATGCGTGTCCAGTGACCGCGGCTGGCCTGGAAGTATTGCGACTGGTAGGAGTATCCATCCTCAAGGGCTTGAGCCGCAGTGAAGTAGCCATGCTGGTGCGCGGCTCGCCGCCAGAGCCGCACACGAGGCGTGTCTTCACCCGACTCCACAGTCTCAGACTAGCACCTAACAGGGACTTTTAGTTTTACGTAGATCCAAAACATCAAACTAAAAATAAGTCATAGCTGCGAGCGCGCTCAGGCGACACCACGGTAAGGCCAGTCCGCGTCCTGACTGCCCTGCCGCTGCCGACCTGATCGCGCAGGGGCTGCTCCTACAGTCGTGAACACTTCCCGCGCGATCGGTGAAGGAGAGGTGTGAACCCAAGGACCGAGAGGTGATCGCGATGTCACGGGCGCTGCCCGCGCAGGTCGGCGACGCCGTGATCATCGAGCAGTCGTGGCGGGAGCCCGAACGCTTCTCCGCCATCTTCGACCGCTACTACCCCGAGATCCACGACTACGCCGCACGCAGGCTGGACAGCGCCTTAGCCGACGACATCGCCGCCGAGACGTTTCTCATCGCCTTCGACAAGCGCACCGGCTACGACCTCGCACGCCCCGACGCGCGGCCATGGCTGTACGGCATCACCTCCAACCTCATCGCCCGGCACCGCCGCGCCGAAGTACGCCAGTACCGGGCGCTGGCCAAAGCAGGCACGGAAAAACCCATGGAGGACCACGCCGACCGAGTAGCCGGGGTGGTGGACGCTGGCGCGCGCAAATCCCGGCTCGCCCAGGCCCTGGCCGAGATCGCCGACGGCGACAGGGATGTGCTGCTCCTGATCGCCTGGGCCGAGTTCACCTCCGAGGAGGCGGGCAGCGCGCTCGGCATACCGGCAGGAACGGCGCGCTCACGGCTGCACAGGGCCCGCAGGAAGATCCAGGCCGTACTGGGAGAGGACGAATCATGAACGACTTGGAGACGCTACGCGAGGTCTGGGACCGCCCGAATCCCCCCTCGCCCGCCGCGCAGTCAGCGGCCAGGGCCGCACTCTTGGCGCGAGCCGACAGGCCCCGCCCCAAGCGCAGGTGGGCGATGCGGGCGCTGGCGGTGGCGGCCTCGGCGGTGGTGATCGCGACGGGAGTGACCGTGTTCCAGTCCGTGGGAGGAAGAGAAGGGGGGCAGCCGGCACTCCCCGCCGCCAACGCGCAGGTGGTGCTCACCAGGATCGCGGCGACCGTACAGAAGAAGGACTTCACGCCGCCCCGCGACGATCAGTGGATCTACACCGAGATGCGCGTGCGGAGCTACGGCAAGGACATCCTGGGCAAGCGGCTCACGCCACGGATGCCGTTGCCGAGGACGGTCGAGGAGTTCTGGACGCGAGCCGACGGCAGGCGGGTCGGCTACAAGGTGGGTGGCAAGCTGATGACCACCAACCCCGGGGAGCGGACGCCGGAGAACACTTACGCCATGGTGGCCGCGCTGCCCACCGACCCTGACAAACTGCTGGCCAAGTTCCGCAAGATCCACGCTGTGCCGGACGCGGATCAGGACGACTGGATCTTCCTGCGGTTCGCCGTGACCCTGAACCAGAATGTCCCCCCGCCGGCCCAGGAGGCCGCCATCTTCAAGGCGATGGCCAAGCTCTCCGGCGTGACGGTGAACGAGTCGGCGGTGGATGACGATGGCCGTCCGGCGCTGTCGGTCTCTCGCGTCTCCGAGGGGTGGCTCAAGCGTGAGGTCCTGCTGGACCCGTCGACGTACGCCTTCCGAGGCAGGCGCGAGACCGCGGTGGCGGATCACGAGGAGCGGACTCCGCACCCGGGAGAGAAGGTGTTCACCGTCAAGGACGGTAAGTACGTTCCGGCTGCCCCGCGCGTGGAGTGGAGCATCGAGAAGGGAACCGTCTGGCAGGTGTCCACGCGCACCGTCGTGGGCGTCGTCGACCGGGCCGGGCAGAAGCCGTAACCGTTCGACGAGCTTTACCAGTCCGCGGCTTGGAGCAGCCGCAAGGCGGCCTCGGACGGTGAACCCGGTTCGGCGTTGAACACGGCCACCCGCTGCCCTTCGTCGTTCGGCAGGGTCATGAACTCGGCCATGAGCGCCATGGTGCCCACCATGGGGTGGTGGTAGGTACGTGTGTCGGTGCCGCAGTCGCCGACGGAATGCGCGGCCCACAGTTTCGCGAACTCCGGGCTCCCGACCGTCAGCTCGCCTACGAGGCCGGTCAGGCCCGGGGCACCGGGATAGCGGCCCGCGATCAGCCGCAGGTCGGCGACGGTGGAGCGCGCCTTGCGCGTCCAGTCGCCGTACAGCTCGCGCATGTGAGGGTCGAGGAACAGCATGCGGGCGATGTTGGGGCGTTCGGCGGCCCGGTTCGGCGCGTCGTAGTCGAGGTGCCCGGCCAGCAGCGCGTAGGCCATTGGGTTCCACGCGAGGACGTCGAGGAAGCGCCCCATGACCAGTGCGGGCACGTCCCCGAAAGACTCGATCATGAGCTGTACGCCCGGCCGTACCTGCTCAGGCTTGGCCGCCCAGCGCCGGGTCCTCGCCTTGGGCCGGGCCAGCGAGTAGAGGTGGGCGCGTTCGGCCTCGTCCAGGCGCAGGACCCGGGCGACGGCGTCGAGCACGGCGTCGGAGGCGTTGGGGCTCTGGCCCTGTTCGAGACGGGTGTAGTAGCCGGCACTCACTCCGGCGAGCTGAGCCAGCTCGTCTCGCCGCAGGCCGGGCACCCGGCGGCGTCCCCCGAACGTGGGAAGTCCGGCGTCCTCGGGCTGCAGTCGTGCCCGCCTCGACCGCCGGATATCCCAACAAAACGGGAATTGTGCGCGTCATAGCGATCAACACCTCTCAGGAAGGTCGTCGACATGGACGCCACCCCCAAGAAGCTTTTCGCCATCGCCACGACAGCCGTCATGGCGCTGTCCTTGACCGCCGCCCCCGCCTCGGCGGCGAGCAGTGCGAGCAGGTCGCGCCTGATGAACGCCGCCACCGAACTCTGCCTGGCCGTAGGCAAGAGCGAAGTACGGGCCGGCAAGAAGGTCATCCAGTGGACCTGCTCCACCAACAAGGACCAGCAGTGGATCTACCGCAAGGGCAAGGTCATCAACGCCAAGACCGGCATGTGCCTGGCGATCGCGCGCGGCGTCCAGGTCAAGGGCAAGTACGCGATCCAGTGGCCATGCACCGACGGCGGAGCCGAGCAAGAGTGGACCTACGACGAGCACCAGCGACTGCGTAACCGAGCCACCGACATGTGTCTGGCGGTCGGCAAGGCCGAACGCAAGCCGGGCAAATGGATCATCCAGTGGACCTGCCGGGACTCCGCCGACCAGGCCTGGTTGATGCGCTAGCACCGTGGCCGGCGTCGGCGGCCGACTTCCCGGAAAATTCTGCGAAGAAGTCCGGGAGGAAGTGTCGGATCGGGGCGGTGGTGTTCGTAGCAGGGGTGAGGCCACCCGCAAGGGGCGGCGCCAAGGCAAGGGGAACCGCGATCATGAAGCTGACGACCGTGACTCAGGTCCCGGGGGTGAGCCGCAGGTGCGCGGCAGTGGCATCCTGACCCAGTGGCAGCTGGAGAGCGTCCTGGTCGACGAGATGACCGGCCAGCCGGGCGCCCGCGATATGCGACGGCCTGAAGCCCCTACCACCGAACCACACCACAGGAGATGATCTTCAGATGCGTTATCTGGTTTCCGTGATCGATGACAAAAGCAACCCCGGCAGCACGGACAAGCAGCCTGCCATCAGCGCGTTCAACGAACGACTGATCGCCGAAGGCTACTGGGTCTTCGCGGGCGGACTCGCGGACACCGACGCGGCCACGGTCATCGACAACCGAGGCGAGCAGGCGGTGTTCAGCGACGGGCCCTTCGTGGAGTCGAAGGAGTACCTCGCCGGCGTCTGGGTGTGGGAGGCCCCCGATCTGGATGTGGCGCTCAAGCTCGCCGCCGAGGCGTCGAAGATCTGCGATCGGAAGATCGAGGTGCGGCCGTTCCAGTGAGCGACATCGAGGAGGCGATCACCCGGGCCCACCACGACGAGTGGGCGCGGGTGGTGGCCGCGCTGACCAGGCGCTTCGGCGACCTCGACATCGCCGAGGAAGCGGCGGCCGAGGCGTTCACGACCGCCGTCGAGCGGTGGCGGGCCGACGGCCTGCCCCCCAACCCGGGCGCGTGGCTGACCACCACCGCCAACCGTAAGGCCATCGACCGGATCCGGCGCGAGAACAAACGCGACGACAAGCACAAGGAGGCCCAGATGGTGTACGACGACGACCCGCCCAAGCCGCTGGGCGCCATCGACGACGACCGGCTCCGGCTGATCTTCACCTGCTGTCACCCGGCGCTGGCGGTGGAAGCGCGCGTGGCGTTGACGCTGCGGATGGTCGGTGGTCTGACCGTGCCCGAGATCGCCCGTGCCTTCCTGGTACAGGGGAGCACCTTGGAGCAGCGGATCACCCGCGCGAAGGCCAAGATCAAGGCGGCTCGCATCCCCTATCGGATGCCGTCCGCCGACGATCTGCCGGCTCGCGTCTCCGGTGTCCTGGCCGTCCTGTTCCTCGTCTTCAACGAGGGCTACCTGGCCAGCGGCCCCGACACCGATCCCGTACGACACGACCTGACCACCGAGGCGATCCGGCTCACCCGCCTGATCCGCGTGCTCCTGCCGCAGGACGGAGAGGTGGCCGGCCTGCTGGCGCTGATGCTGCTCATCGAGGCCCGCCGCCCCGCCCGGGTCTCGGCCAGCGGCGAACTGGTCCCCCTGGCCGAGCAGGACCGCGGCGCCTGGAACGCGGAACTGATCGCCGAAGGTCATCGGCTGGTGCGTGAGCGCCTGGCCGCTGCCGCCGCCGGGGTGGCCCCGGGCCGCTATCAGATCCTCGCGGCGATCAACGCGGTGCACACCTCCGCCCGCGACATCCGCGACACCGACTGGTCGCAAATCCTCGCCCTCTACGACCAGCTCGTCCGCCTGGACCCTTCGCCGATCATCGCCCTCAACCGGGCCATCGCCGTGGCCGAGCTCGACGGGCCGGAGGTGGCGCTGGCCATCGTTGACCGCCTCGCCGAGGCGTTGGCCGGCTATCACGCCTACCACGCCACCCGCGCCGACCTGCTGCGCCGGCTGGGCCAAAGTCAGCAGTCACGCGCGGCCTACGACCGGGCCATCGAGCTGGCCGGCAACACCGGCGAGACCCGCTACCTCACCCGCCGCCGCGACCAACTGCGGTAGCGCCCGCGCTTGAAGCGCTCCATGCCGGAGATCCCGGATTGTCGCACGCCAACGCAGACGCCCTCCCGGCGGGCCGATCGTCGCCCTGATGCCCCACGAGGCACCATAGGCCGACGAAGCCGGCCGTCGAGCTCTTTGAGATCGACGGCCGGCTTCAGACGCACAAGCGCCGGTGGAGATACTTCGCACTGCCGATCCTGTACGGCGACCGCCTTGTGGGCGAACTCGACGCCACGACCGACAGCGGCGGGCCACCGAACGCCTAGTTCTTGCTCCAGATCCCCGCGTAGACGTTGTCCTCGACGTTCGTGACGATGGGGTGGTAGCCCAGCCCCTTCATCTCAAGGGACTTGAGCTTGTAGGTCACGCTGGACAGCTGCAGATACTCCTTCAGGCCGGTCGAGTTGGCCTTGCCCCACACGGTGGTGTAGAGCTTGCCGGGCTCGATGGCCATGGCGACAGGGCTCAGACCCTGCTTCGCCCGCGCCAGGAGCTCCCTGCCGCGCTGCTCCACGGTCTGGCCGGTGGTCACTTGGAGGGTTCCCGTGACGGCCCCGGCGGCCCAAACGGCCGTGTAGAGCGGCTTCTCGGCCGTGCCGTACACGTCCAGCGAGGAAATCTGGTAGCCGGCGGCACCGAGCTGGGTGTTGACGGTCGCCAAGGCTTCCTTGGTCAGGTTGGTCTTGGACTGGAGCTTGCGCGTGGTCTTCTCGAAGACCGCCGCGAAGATGGCGCCCGTGCCCGCACCCGTACCAGTGATCATGGTGGGCTGGAAGCCCAGCTGCTGCTGTTCGGTGATGCGCTTCGGCAGGTCGGTGACCGACAGGTCCTGCAGGACGTTCACCTTGCGGGTGGCGTCCTTGACCCATACGGAGGTGTACTCCGGGTTGGCCGCGTTGGTCACGCTCAACGCCGAGGGAACGTAACCCGTACCCAGCAACTGCTTGATGCGCTGCAGGTGAGCGGACTCGGTGAGCCCCTGGAGGGAGAGCCAGCTCAGCGGCAGGCTCTGGGCAGACTGGACGGTCTTGGCGGGCTGCTCGGCCATCGCCGGAGACGAGAGCGCCAGCAAGGGGGCCGTGGCCGCCGCGAGCACCGTGGTGACAGCGACGATTCTCGGAGTGTTCCTCATGGTCCTCCTTAGGTAAAGGTTGTCCCAAAATCGGGACAAGAAGTGACCATAACAAAGAATGAGCGCATCTTGACCATCTGTCACCGTGATCGTGACAACGATGTGTCAAGAAAGCGGGTGCCGAGCGGCCGCATCCAGAGGAACCTTCACGTTTTGGCCGGTCACCGTCGTGCCCGACCTACGCTCCCAGGTCTGAGCGGCTCGTGCGCGATTGGGGTGCCAGCTTGATACTCGGAGATCGCCCAGATCCCTCCCGCCCGGCGACAGGAGCCGACCGTGGATCTACTCCTGCGCGCTGCCATCGACTTGGTGGCCGCCTATCGCGAGTCGCCTTGCACCTCCAGGTCGAATCCGTGTCTCCTCAGCTGGTAGAGGCGCAGGGATCGCTGCGGGAGGAAGCCGAGCATACGGATGAGTGTCGAGAAGATCACCTGGTGGACCAATTCGATGGGCATGAGACCAATGAAGGCCCACAGGGGTGATGTCGCGAGTAGCCACGTCGCGCACTGCCGCGCCAGGTAGCGCGAATCGAGCAGGTCGTCGCGTGCCCACCAGCGGTAGGTGTAGGGAAGGCGCTTGTGGAACAGCCGATACAGCGCCCAGTGCCACAACGGCGGGCGTTCGCGCAGGCGCAGTGCGATACCGGCACGTATGACGTCGAGTGAGTCACGCAGGGTCGGCCTGGTCTGCTCCGGCTTCGCCAGGTCCATCAGCGTGCCGATCAATTCCTCGCCCCGCGTCTGCCGATATCGGAGCGGATAGGCCCGCACGAGGAGCCGGCAGCGACGCTCGTAGGTATCCATGATCACGTCCCGGGTTGGAGTCGTGCGCCGAGGCGGCGCTGCGCGGTGGCGGCCAGGCGGGCCAGGCGGGCAGTCTCCTCGGTCAGGAGCTCGGCGCCCTGACCGGTCAGCTCGTAGTAGCGGCGGTGTCGGCCGTCCACGACCTCTTCGCCGACCACACGGGCGAGCCCAGCCTCGGTCAGGCGATCAAGCGCGCCATAGAGGGTGCCCGCGCCGAGGCGTATGCGGTCCTCCGACAGCTCGCGCACGGCTTTGATCACGCCGTAACCGTGCAATGGGCCTTCGGAAAGGGCCAGCAGCACGAGATAGCTCTGTTCACGTAGCGGCATATCCGATATATATCGCTAACCGTACTATTGGTCAAAGAGGCCGGCGCTCGCAGAACCGAGCGCTTCACCCGCCTCCGGCCCTTGAACCGGTCTGCCGCGCGTTGGCTCTGCCAGATCGCCCCAGCGAAGCGTTCCGTCAAGGTGCTCCACTCGTCGGGCTTGGGGAATGCGCACGCAATCCGGCACGGGCGAAGGCCGAGGGCCAGGAGCCGAAGTCGATGGGTCCGCTGGCTGGTCTCTAGGCGCGGCGGGCGCTCGCGACCTACCTGGTCGCCCAATCGCCGGACGCCGCCGGGCGACCGCGTCCGCGCGCAGTGCTGCCTAGTGAAAATTTGTGAGCGCCATCTCCGCCAAGTCGCGGAGCTGCTCATCGGAGTCACTTCGAGCAATACTTTTAACCGACTCACGAAGAGGATCCCACGGCATGTACATAGAAGCGATCACAGCCGCTCGCCGCACGTCCAGATGAGCCGACACAAGGCCGTCTCTAATCACACCGGAGACATCAGGCGAATATTCGGAAGCTGTAGCCGCGAGCATCATCAGCAGCAGAACCCTGGCATTCCACTCAGGAGCCCCATCGTAGAGCTCGACAAGCTCGCCCGACTCCACCACCTCGAAGCCTGCCGAAACTTCCTGGTAAGCATGGTGAACGGCCACGCCAGGAACACCCGAGACGGAATCATTCTCCAGCACGAGGTACGCGATGCCCAGAACCTCGTCGTCCACAAGGTGGACCCCCGACCCCACTCGGCATGACCCAGACCAGCTCTTCAGGAGAGAATTCGCCGGCAGGATGATGGCCGTCGAATGTCCAATTCCAGCGCTCCGCAAAACTAGCAAGTGCCGAGATTTCAACAGCATCCCGAAAGACCAGGTTCAATCGCGCGGGCACTCCGATCCAACGAATCACATCTCCCGGAGCCCCGAGAAAGGGGCTTCGCGGGCACGCGGCCCGATCAGCGCTGCGGCGTCACTCCCACTCGATGGTGCCCGGCGGCTTGCTCGTCACATCGAGCACCACCCGGTTGACGTCGCGGACCTCGTTCGTGATTCGGGTGGAGATCCGGGACAGCACGTCATAAGGCACCCGCGACCAGTCGGCCGTCATCGCGTCCTCCGACGTCACCGGCCGCAGCACCACCGGATGCCCGTACGTACGCCCATCCCCCTGCACTCCCACCGACCGCACGTCGGCCAGCAGCACCACCGGGCACTGCCAGATCTCCCGGTCGAGGCCGGCGCGCGACAGCTCCTCGCGGGCGATCGCGTCGGCCTCGCGCAGCAGGTCGAGGCGCTCCCGTGTGACCTCGCCGACGATGCGGATGCCGAGGCCGGGGCCGGGGAACGGCTGGCGCCAGACCATCGCCGTCGGCAGGCCGAGCTCCTCGCCCGCTCGGCGCACCTCGTCCTTGAACAGGGTCCGCAGCGGCTCCACGAGCTTGAACTGCAGGTCCTCCGGCAGGCCGCCGACGTTGTGGTGGGACTTGATGTTGGCGGTGCCCGTGCCGCCGCCGGATTCGACCACGTCGGGGTAGAGCGTGCCCTGCACCAGGAAGTCGACGGGGCCGTCGGCCATGATGGCGCGCTGCTCGTCCTCGAAGACCCGGATGAACTCGCGGCCGATGATCTTGCGCTTCTCCTCGGGGTCGCTGACGCCTTCGAGGGCCTTGAGGAAGCGGTCGGCGGCGTCGACGACGCGGAGCTTGACGCCCGTGGCGCGGACGAAGTCGCGCTCGACCTGCTCGGCCTCGCCCTTGCGCAGCAGGCCGTGGTCGACGAACACGCAGGTCAGCCGGTCGCCGATGGCTCGCTGGACCATCGCGCCGGCCACCGCCGAGTCGACGCCGCCGGACAGTGCGCAGATCGCCCGGCCGTCGCCCACCTGCCGGCGGACCGCCTCCACGGCGTCTTCGACGATGTTGAGCATGGTCCAGGTCGGGCGGCAGCCCGCCGCGTCGAGGAAGTGCTTGAGCACCGCCTGGCCATGCTCGGAGTGGAGCACCTCGGGGTGGAACTGCACGCCGTAGAGACCGCGCCCGGTGTCCTCGAAGGCGGCGACGGGCGTCTGCTGGGTCGAGGCGGTCACCGTGAAGCCCTCGGGGGCGGTGGCCACGCTGTCGCCGTGGGACATCCAGACCTTCTGCGCGGCGGGCAGCCCGGCGAAGATCACGCCCTCGCTGAGCACGTCTAGGTCGGTGCCGCCGTATTCGGCGACGCCCGTCTGGGCGACCTCGCCGCCCAGCGCCTGGGCCATGGCCTGGAAGCCGTAGCAGATGCCGAACGTCGGCACCCCCGTCGAGAACAGCCCTTGGGGCACGGCGGGCGCGCCCTCGGCGTAGACCGAGGAGGGCCCGCCGGACAGGATGATCGCCTTCGGCTTCTTGGCCAGCATCTCCTCGACCGGCATCGTCGAGGGGACGATCTCGGAGAAGACGTGGCACTCACGGACCCGCCTGGCTATCAGCTGCGCGTATTGCGCGCCGAAGTCGACGACGAGCACTGTGTCGAACTCAGACACCGAGAGGACCCCCCAAAGCGAATGCGGTGCTCACAAGTGTATCGGGGGGTAGCCCCAGAGGATGCTCCCCACCAGCCCGGAGCCGAACCTAGAGGATGCTCCCGACCAGCCCGGGGCTGATCCTAGAGGATGCTGCCGATCAGCCCCAGCGGCGGTGAGCCCAGGTCGAACAGGGCCTTGTGGAAGCGCTGCAGCGTAAAGCCCGCGCCCCATTCCTTGCGCGCCCGCTCGCGCAGGTCGAGGATGAGCAGCTTGCCCCATGTGTAGCGGCCATAGGTGGGATCGAACGTGGCCCGCCTCGCCTCCGACAGCGCGGCCGGTCCGGCCAGGTGGGTGTCGGACCCGAAACGCCGGGCGCCGTCCTCGACCGTCATCTGCCCGGTGTGTACGCCGATGGCGCAAGCCAGCCGGGTTACCCGGATCAACGCCTCCATCCAGACCCCGATCTCGACGCGCGGGTCCTGGGCCTCGAACCCCTCCTCGACGCAGAGCTCCTCGGCATAGTGCGCCCAGCCCTCGGCGAACGCCATCGAGTGCAGCAGCCGCCGCACGTCCGAGCCGGCCCGGCGCAGGGCGCGGCCGTGCGAGAAGTGCCCGGGAGCGACCTCGTGCACGTTGATCGCGGGCAGCGTGGTGTCGCTGAACACCTCCAGCCACTCCTCGGCGTCCCGCGCGGGCCAAGCGGGGTCGGGCGGGGTGATGTGGTACCAGGAGGGGCCCTCCGGTTCGCCGGGAGAGTTCCACGACATCATCGCCATCCCCCAGCGGCGCGACGGCGGCGCCAGGCCGACCAGGCACTCGCCGTCGTGGTAGGGCACCAGGTCCTTCTCGCGGGTGAACGCGATGGCCTTCTCGGTGCCGATCCTGGCCGCCTCGATGACGCCGTCGGCGTCGGGGTGCTGCTTGACCAGCTCGCGTACGACCTCCAGCGGCGCCTCGCCTCGCCGCCCCAGCTTGGCGCAGGACTCGGTGAGCAGGGCCATGAGCCGGTCGCGCTCGGCGTCGGCGCGCTCGGCCAGCCTGCCGAGGTCGACGGAGAGTCCTTCGGTGGCGCCCATCAGCCGGGCCAGCGCGTCGCCGCCGAGCGACGCGTCGGGGTCGCCGACCGCCGCCGCCCGCTCGATGTGCGCGACCAGCAGGCCGTGCGCGTCGAGCGCGGCCTCGTCCGTGACACCGGCGGACAGTCCCTGTACGGGTGCGACCAGCGACCTCGCGACGGGCGCGCTGACCCGGTCGAGCGCGGCGATCGCGTACGTCACCGCCTCCGGCCAGCGCGCCAGATGCGCGGCCTTGGCGGCCTCGCGCTCGGCCTGCGGCGCGTAGTCGCGGTCGTAGCAGGCCAGGTCGAGGTTGGCCAGGTGCGGAAGCGGATTGCTCCGGTGCAGCTCCAGCTCGCCGTACTGGGTACGCAGGCCGTCCTCGAAGACCCGCAGATGCGCCGAGTCGTACGGGTCGGCGGGTGCGGCGCCCTCTCCAAGCCGCGCCAGCCCGGCCTGTACGCCTTCCGGCGACAGATCCTGGATCTTGCCGTCGTACTCGTGCCTGCCGCCGGACTCGCGTGCGTCGGCCACGTTCAGATCGGTTATGGCGCGGAGCCTGGGGTCGAGTTCCGTCATGCCGCCGACGCTAGCGCACAGAAGTCCGACGGGATCTGGCCAATTAGCTGCTGTGCAGGGCCTCGATCGCGTCCAGCAGGTCTTCGAGCGTGGCGTCGTCCGTGGCCGGGGCCATGACCGTGACGCGTAGGTGGCGGACGCCGTCGAGTTCGGCCGAGGTGAGGTAGAAGGCGCCGTCCGCCATGAGGCGCTCGCGCAGGTCCGCATGGTCGGCGTCGCCGTACCGGAAGCAGACGATGTTGCTCTCCGGCTCGTACGGCAGCGCGAACCCCGGCCGCCGGCGGGCCAGCTCCCAGAAGCGGTGGGCCGTGGCGTACTGGCGTGCGACGTAGTCGCCCAGGCCGCGCTCGCCGCGCCAGGCCAGGTTCAGGAAGATC
The DNA here is from genome assembly GCF_044460705.1 of Nonomuraea sp. NPDC050022. Lineage (NCBI taxonomy): Bacteria > Bacillati > Actinomycetota > Actinomycetes > Streptosporangiales > Streptosporangiaceae > Nonomuraea > Nonomuraea sp. NPDC050022. Next base: position 104,373 of record NZ_JBITKE010000022.1, on the reverse strand, counting down.
TTGAGTCCGAGCTCGGCCTTGGTGCACTCGACCGTGCGGCCGATGAGGTCGAAGCCGCGCTCGCCGTAGAACAGGTAGCTGGCCTCCTGCTTGAAGGCCGCGTCGAGGTCGTTCTCCCTGCGTACGAGGACGGCGGCGGCCAGGGAAGAGGTACGGAGCATCTTGTGCGCGTCCCAGATGACCGAGTCGGCCAGCTCGATGCCGTCGAGCAGGTGCGCGTGCTCCTCGGCGAGCAGGGCGGAGGCGCCGTGCGCGCCGTCCACGTGGAACCAGACGTCCCGCTCGCGGCACCATTCGCCGATGGCGCGCAGGTCGTCGTACAGGCCGGTGCCCGTGGCGCAGGCGGCCGCGACCAGCGCCATCACCCTACGTCCCGAAATATCCGGCAATTTCGTGATGTCTATGCGGCCGAGGTGGTCCGTCGCCAGCGGCACCATGGCCCGCTGCCCCAGCCCGAGGATCGAGGCCGCCCGCGACACCGAGTAGTGCGCCGACGCGGGCGCGAGGATCACCAGGTCGCCGGGCACACCGTCCTCCCATGCCCCGGGTACGGCCCGCGCCCGCGCCGCCAGCAGCGCCGTGAGGTTGGCCAGCGAGCCACCATGGGTGAGCACCCCACCACCCGCCGGGAACCCCACCTTGGCCAGCATCCACCTCAGCACCTCGAACTCCACCGTGGCCGCCGCCGCGCCCATCTCATAGATGGCCATCGGGTTGTTCGTGGCGCCATGGATGAAGTCGGCCAGCGCGGCGGGGAAGTCGGGCGAGGCGCTCTGGTGGCCCAGGTAGGCGGGGTGGTGCAGCCGGGTCCCCTCGCCGAGGAAGGTCCGCAGGAAGTCCCGGAAGGTCTCGGGCGTCATGCCGCCCTTGGCGATCAGCTCGCCGAGCCTCAGCCGTTCGGCCAGCTCACGGGGTGGGCGGCGGCTGATCGCGGGCTCGTCACCGCGCTGGCTGCGGTCCACGTAGGCCGCCAGCTCGCCGACCGTGATCCCGGCGGCCGCAGTGAACTCCTCGATGTTCCACATACCTCGAAATACTCGTCAATCGGGTGGCGTACGACTAGCCTTGCCGAATTGAGGGGCGGTAATCGTGCATAATGCCGAACTGGATTCGATCGACCTCGCGATCCTGGCCGAGTTGCAGAAGGACGCCCGGCTGCCCAACAAGGATCTCGCCGAGCGGCTCGGCGTCGCGCCCTCCACCGCGCTGGAACGCGTGCGTTCGCTGCGCCGCCGTGGGGTCATCACCGGCTTCCGCGCCGCCGTCGACACGGCCCGGCTCGGCCGCCCGCTCCAGGCGCTGCTCGCCCTGCGCGTACGGCCGCACACCAGCCGGATCGTGGACCCATTGCGTACGTTCGTGCTGGGGCTGCCGGAGACGATCACGCTGTTCCACGTCGCGGGCACCGAGGACTTCCTGGTGCACGTGGCCGTGGCCGACGCCGACCACCTGCACCGGCTGGCCCTGGAGCGGTTCCTGATCCGTACGGAGATCGTGCACCTGCACACCACCCTGATCTTCAAGACCGAGCACCAGCCCGTCCAGCGGCCGGCCGAAATGGGCTGAAGGAAGATCGCGACAGGTGTGACAATGATCCGCATGTCGCTCCGGATCACCACGCTCGCCGAGCGTCCCGAGTTCGCCTCCGCGCTATGGGAGATGGATCACTCGTGGCGGGTCTTCATGTTCAACGACCCGATCGCCGACCTGTTCTATCCCGTCGCGGCGACGGACTACGCCGACTATGTGCTGGTGGCCGATGACGACGCCGAGCCCGGCCGGATGGTGGCCAGGGGCTGCATGATCCCGTTCCCGGCCGGCGACTTGCCCGACGACGGCTGGGACGGGGTGATCCGCCAAGGCTGGCTGGCCCGCAAGCTGGACCGCCCCCTTGACGCCGTCTCCGCGCTGGAGATCACCGTCAGGAAAGACCTGCTGGGCTCGGGAGTGTCACCGACGATGGTGGCCGGGATGCGAGACCACGCGGCGCGGCTGGGGTTCAGGGAGCTGGTGGCGCCGGTCCGGCCGAACCAGAAGCACCTCGAACCGCGCACGCCCATGACGGAGTACGCCTTCAGGTCCCGCGAGGACGGCCTGCCGCACGATGCCTGGCTGCGTGTGCACGTACGGGCCGGCGGGGAGATCGTCAAGGTCGCGCCGCGCTCGATGGTGATACCGGGCACGCTCGCCGAGTGGCGCGAGTGGACCGGCCTGCCGTTCGACCGGACCGGACCGGTCGAGGTCCCTGGCGCGCTCAGCCCGGTGTACTGCGACGTGGCCCAGGACCACGCCGTCTACATCGAGCCGAACGTCTGGGTCAGCCATCGGCTGGGCTGACGGTCCCCCCGGAGGTTCGTCACACCCACCGTCTCGATCTCTGTGACGGTCCGTGGTGGCTGGGGTCCTTTGAAGGAATACCCCCTGCGGGGGAGAAAAGGAAGACGGTCCGTCGTGGCAGTGGTCCCTAGAACGGGACCCCCTGGCAGGGGGAAGAAAACGGTCCGCCGTGGCAAAGGTCCCTAGAAATAGCCCTCTTCGGGGAGCGGAAGAAGACGGTCCGTGGTGGCTGGGGTCCCTTGGAGGGCGAGGAAGCGGCCGCCCTAGCTGCCGGTACGGCGGCGCAGCTCGGCGTCGTATTCCTGGACGTCAAGTCCCTTCCCGGCCGTCCACTTGTCGTCGTGATATGTCGTCAGATGGCGTGGGTGGGCGTCGCCGAGGACGGAGACGATCATGCCGCTCTCACCCTTGGCGCGCATCCGCTCGACCACCTCCAGGGCGGCCCACAGTGCGGTCCCCGACGAGCCGCCCACGGGCAGCCCGGTGACCTCCCTGATGAGCCGCGCCGCCGCGACGCCGGCCGCGTCGGGCACGGGGATGACCAGATCGACGAGGTCCGGTCGGAATCCGGGTTCGATGCGCGGGCGGCCGATGCCCTCGATGCGCGACGGCATTCCGGTCGCGTAGTCGAGCGCGTCGAGCGTCCATCCGGGGAAGTAGGCGGAATTTTCCGGATCCGCTACCACCACCCGCGGCACAGGCCCATCATGGTCGCCGCCGGACGAACCACCGGGCACCGTCGCATGGTCGCCGGACGAATCAACCATCGTCGTCGCGTGGTCGCCGGACGAATCAACCGTCGGCGTCGCGTGGTCGCGGGACCAGCGGCCGAGTGTCGCCGAGGTCGCGCCCGTGCCCGCACCGACCACTACCCAGTCAGGACGTACCTGGGCGAACAGCTCGGCGGCCAGGTCATGCTCGGCCGCCCGCCCGAACTGGTCGAGGAAGTGCCCCTCGATCTGCCGCGCCGCGTCGTAGATCGCCAGCGGCGGCGTGACGAACCGGCACTCGCCGCCCAGTTCCTCGACCGGCCGCGCCCGCTCCTCGCCGCGTACGCCGGGCATGACCACGATGTACGGCAGGCCGAGCCGCTTGGCGAACCACGCCTGGGCCACGGCCGCGTTGCCACCCGTGGCCTCGACCACCGTGGTGCCCTCGGTGATCAGCCCGTCGAGCACCGCCTGCCGGAACAGCGCCCTGGCGTGCCGGTGCCGCAGGCTGCCGGTGGGCTGAGCGGACTCGTCCTTCAGCAGCAGCGTGACCCCGGGCGCCCCGACGGGGAACTCGATCAGCGGCGTCGGCGCCCCGGCCGCCAGCAGATCCAGCGCCGCCGTCTCCCAGCTCATCCCCACAGCATCTCCTATGAGAGGGTCACCCGCTCGCCCGGCTCCAGCAGATGCACGCGGTCGCCTCGGTTCGTGGTGGCTGGGGTCCTTCCGCGGGATACTCCCTTCGGGGGAGAGAAAGAACTGGGGTCCTTTCGCGGGATACCCCCTGCGGAGGAGAGAAAGAACTGGGGTCCTTTCGCGGGATACCCCCTGCGGAGGAGAGAAAGAAGACGGTTAGGAGAGGGTCACCCGCTCGCCCGGCTCCAGCAGGTGCACTCGGTCGCCGAGCCCCGCGAGGGACTTGACCAGCGTGTCCCGGCCCTGCGTGAAGTGTCCCCAGTGCTCGAAGTGCAGCGGCACCACGTGACGGGCGCCCAGGATCTCGGCCGCCTCGGCCACGTCGTCGCTGGTCAGCGTCAGGTACGCGTCGCCCACCAGCGGTGTCCGCGCCCCTCCGGCGAACAGCACCGCCACGTCCACCGGCCCGACGCGCGCCGCGATGTCCCTGACCACGTTCAGGGAGGCGTTGTCGCCGCTCACGTACACGGTCGGCAGTGCCTCGCCGCTCAGTACGAATCCGGTCACCTCGCCCACCAGGTGCTCGCTCCCGTCGGGCCCGTGCTGCGCGGGCACGCCGGTGATCCGCAGCGCGCCGCCGCCGGGGCGTGCCAGCTCGGTGTGCGTCCAGTTCGGCAGCGCCCGCACCGGTTCGCCGATCCGCTCGGCCGCCGAGCCGGTCGACAGCACCACCGGCGCCGAGGACAGGTAGGTACGCCCGGCCTTGTCGAGGTTGTCGGGATGCTGGTCATGGGAGAGCAGGACGGCGTCCACGGTCCCGGCGTCGTCCGGCCCGAACGCCGGTCCGGCCGTCTTGACCAGCGCCCGGTTCCCGATCGGGTAGTCGCCGGGCGGGTCGAAGGTGGGGTCGGTCAGCAGCCGCACCCCGCCGATCTCCAGGACTGCGGTCGGGCCGCCGACGTAACGAATCTCCATGGGGATCATGACACTTACGCCCGACGCGGTATTCCGCTCACCCGCGCAAGCCGTCGATGATCCGCCACATGGCCCGGTGGCAGAGCGCTCGGAAATCGGCCTCCTCCATCGCGACGCGCCCGCTCAAGTACTGGTGGATCAGCCCCTGCATGCTCGACGTGACAGTCAGCGCCACCTCCAGTGGGTCGTCGCGGCGCAGCAGGCCGGTGCGCATCCCGTCTTCGACGGCCGCCACGATCACGGTGAACGGCGGCCCCTGCCCGTCGCGGAAGTCCTCGGGGAAACGGCGGGCCTGCGCCCAGGCGTCCGACATCAGGAACGTGTACAGGTGCGGCCGGCTGAGCGCGAAGTCGAGGAAGCCGTCGAGCAGGATGTCGATCCGCTCCTCCAGCGGGCCGGCGGGCGGCAGCCGCTCCCACTGCTCGGCCAGCTCACGGCCGCTGGCGGTGGCGACGGCGCGCAGCAGCGCCTCGCGGTTGGGGTAGTGCCGGTAGATGGCCATCGCGGTGACGCCGACGGCCTCGCCGACCCGGCGCATGCTCACCGCCTCGGCGCCCTGCTCGACGAGGATCCGCCGCGCGACCTCGGCGATCCTGGCGGCCGTTCCCCCATCTCTCACGTGTACAGCGTAAACCTACTTGAGGCGCAGCCTCTTCATGGTCTTGAGCGTGGTGACCAGGGCGCCCGCCCATTTGTCGTACGTCATGCCGAAAGGCGGCTCGAAGCCCAGCCACGTGGCCTGCGAGGCGACCGTCTGCGCCTTCTCATATGCCTCATGTACGTCATCCACCCCGGAAACCGGCAGGTCGGCGAGGGGTTCGCCGGTGAACGGCGCGGTGATCTCGGTCGTCTTGCCGCTGGACGTCACATGCATGGAAGCAGGCTATTCCGGATCGCTACCGGCGGGTAGTTTTTGCCAATCCATGGCATGGGGACAGAATCCCTTTATGCCTTCCTTCGCGCCACTCAGACCGGGAGACCCCGAGAGACTCGGCGGCCTGCCTCTCCTAGGACGGCTGGGCGAAGGCGGCCAAGGCGTCGTCTACCTGGCCAGAGACCCGGCCGGCACGCACGTGGCGGTCAAGTGGCTGCGCCCCGACCAGGCCGGCGACGAGGTGAGCGTGGGCCGGTTCCTGCGCGAGGTCCAGGTCGCCCAGCAGGTGGCGCCGTTCTGTACCGCCGCGGTGCTCGGCACGGGTATCGAGCACGACCGGCCATACATCGTCAGCGAGTTCATCGAGGGCCCCTCCCTGCAGCGGGTCGTCCAGGAGGAGGGCCCGCGCACCGGCACGGCCCTGCACCGCCTGGCCATCGGCACGGCGACCGCGCTGGCCGCGATCCACCAGGCCGGGATCGTGCACCGTGACTTCAAACCGGCCAACGTGATCATCGGCGCCGACGGGCCGCGGGTGATCGACTTCGGCATCGCCAGGGCGCTCAACGCCACCTCGACGATCAGCAGCATGCCCGTGGGCACGCCCTCGTACATGCCGCCCGAGCAGGTGATGGGCCACACCGTCGGGCCGGCGGCCGACCTGTTCTCGTGGGGGAGCACGATCGTGTTCGCCGCCTCGGGACGTTCGCCGTTCGGCAGCGACACGATGCCCGCGGTAATCAACCGGGTGCTGAACCACCAGCCGGACATGAGCGGGCTGCACGGTCCGCTGCTCGACGTGGTGGCCGCTTGCCTGTCCAAGGATCCGGCGCAGCGGCCGACGGCGGAGCAGGTGATCATGCGCCTGCTGCAGCACCCGGTGCCCAACTCCGGCATGCTCGCCCAGGCCGCGGCGGCGGCCGCCCCGGCGGAGCCCTGGCAGGCGGCGCCCTACGGTCAACCGCCCGTGACCGGTCAACCTCTTCACGCGGGGCCGCCTTCCCTGCCCGGCGGGCCGCCTTCGGCGCCCGGCCACCACTACGGACCGCCGTCCATGGGCGGCGGATACCCGCACACGGGCGACCACCGGCCGACGCACCCGAGCCCGTACACCCCCGGACACTCCCAGCAGAAGAAGAGCAGGGCGCCCATCGTCATCGGCGTGACCGTGGCCGTCGCGCTGCTCGTGCTGGCCGGCGTCGGCGTGGTCATCAGCCAGACCAAGCCCCCGGCCGCCACACTGACCGCCAACAGCCGCGCCTCCGTCGCGGCGTCCGGCAGGCCCAGCACCAGGCCGACAGGCGTGCCGCGGACGGGCACGAAGCGGGCAATACCCGGCGGCGCCATTTCGCTGTACGAGAATCCGGCCGACCCGATCACGCTGACCTCGTACGAGGTCTACAACAAGAAGGCCGACGACTGGATCGACTACGCCCGCAACTCACTGCGCGGCACGTTCACGAAATACTCCGGCAACTGGGAGACGCTGGTCTCGCCCGACGGTCACTCCATGGTCGGCCGCGGCCGCAACTACACCTCCGACAACTACGACTCGGTGATCATCACCGACCGGCGGTCCGGCGACAGGACCTCGATCAAGACCGTCCGCAAGCCGTTGATCAGCAGCATCCGCGCCTGGTCGAAGGACGGCTCGAAGATCCTGCTCAACATCGAGAAGGAATCGGGCAAGGACTGGCTCTACCTCGGCTTCGTCATCGTGGACGTGGCCGCGGAGGACGCCAAGGTGGTCACCGTGTCCGACACCTCGATCCGCAAGACCGCCTTCGGCTGGGACGGCGAGGAGGAGGGCGTGGTCAACATGTCCCCCGGGCGGGGCCTGCGCTTCTACGACACGAGCGGCAAGGCCACCCGCACCCTGGCGAACATCGGCTCACTGGCCTCCGGCACGCAGGACATCTTCTCCCCCTCCGGCAAGGTGTTCATCACGAACTGCCCCAAGGGCGGAGACGGCGACCACTGCGTGTGGAACACGGAGATCGGCAACCGGGTCCGCCGGTTCACCTCCGACTGCGACAAGGTCCTCGGCTGGTACGACGAGACTCACCTCTACTGCTGGGAGCAGGACAACTCCACCAGGGACGAGATCCAGGTGGTCGACTTCCAGGGCAAACTGGTGCGCAAGCTGCTCGACATCCCCGAGAACCTTGACTTCAGCCCGGTCTTCACGGTCGACCCCCCTGGATGATCGTGAACCGCTCGGCGCGGAGATCCGTCAATGAGGTCATGAAGACGCTGATCCGTACGGTCGTGGCCGGGGCGGCCCTCGCGACGGCCATCTCCGCCTGCACCTCCGCGCCGGGGGGCACCACGCCCGTGAAGCAGCGCCTGCAGGTGCGCCTGGTCTCCTACAACGGGTGCGACGACATGCTCGCCGGACTGCGCGAGCACGCGGCGAGCAACGTCGGCCAGTGGGGCTTCGGCGGCCCGGTGCCCATGTACATGACCCGCCAGAAGTCCATGGAGGCGACCAACGACGCCGCCCCGGAGCACTCCACGACCAACACCCACGAGGCGGGAGTGGACGAGCCCGACCTGGTCAAGACCGACGGCAACCGGATCATCACGGTCGCGGGCGGCACGCTGCGGATCATCGACACGGCCACCAGGAAGATCACCGGGTCCGTCAAGCTCACCAAGGCCGACGAGCCCGCCTACGCCCCCGCCGACCTGCTCGTCTCGGGCGAGCGCGCGCTGGTGATGTATCGCGGGGGCGACATCATGTACAAGGGGTTCGCGCCCGTGGGCGAGACCAGATATCTGCTGGTGGACCTGTCCGGTGAGCCCAAGGTGCTCGGGACGATCAAGCCGCAGGGCACGTACGTGGACGCCAGGATGGTCGGCTCGACCGTCAGGCTCGTCACCCGCAGCCAGCCCGACATCACCTTCCCGGAGCCGAAGCAGAACGCCTCCGAGGCCGAGATGAAGAAGGCGAACGCGGACGCGGTACGCCGGGCGCCGCTCGACGCCTGGCTGCCCAAGATCCAGATCACGGACGCGGCCGGGACCGTCACCAAGAAGACGGTCGACTGCGCGCGGGTGAGCCATCCGGCCGACTACACCGGCACCTCGCTGCTGACCGTGCACACCATCGACCTGGCCCAGGGCCTCACGGAGGCGGGCACCGACCCGATCAGCCTGGCGGCCGACGGCGACACGGTCTACGGCACCGGCCAGAGTCTGTACGTGACCAGCAACCCGCGCTGGTGGTGGCCGGTGCCGATGGCGGCCGTGGAGGACACACCCCAGGCCCCCGCCACCGAACCCGACCCGACCGAGCCCAGCCCCTCAGCCAAGGTCACCCTCGGCCCCTCGACCCAAACCAGCCCCAGCCCCGAACCGACCCCGACCGCTCCGCCCGAGGAGACCGAGGTTCACCGGTTCGACATCAGCAAGCCGGGTCCGCCCTCCTACGTGGCCTCGGGCAAGGTGCCGGGACGGCTGCTGAACCAGTACTCGCTGTCGGAGTACGAGGGCAACCTGCGCGTCGCCACCACGCTCAACTCCGAGGCCCAGAAGACCAGCACCAGCAGCGTGTACGTCCTCAAGGCCGACACCCTGGACAAGGTCGGCGAAGTGGGCGGCCTGGGCGAGGGCGAGCGTATCTACTCGGTCCGGTTCATCGGCCCGGTCGGCTACTGCGTCACGTTCAAGCAGGTAGACCCGCTCTACACGCTCGACCTGCGCGACCCGGCCGCGCCCAAGGTGACCGGCGAGCTGAAGATCACCGGCTACTCCGCTTACCTCCACCCCGGCGCCGACGGCCGGTTGATCGGGATCGGGCAGGAGGCCAGCGAGAAGGGCAGGACGCTCGGCACGCAGATCTCGCTCTTCGACGTCAGCGACCCGGCGAACCCGAAGCGGCTGTCGCAGATGTTCCAGAAGAACTCGGGCTCCGAGGCGGAGTGGGACCCGCACGCGTTCCTGTACTGGCCCAAGACCGGCCTGTCGGTCATTCCGCTCAACACCTACGAGCAGAACAAGGAGGAGATCGGCGCCGTGGTCCTGAAGATCGACGACACCGCGGTGACGAAGCTCGGCATGATCAAGCATCCGGTCCAGCGGCCGAAGGACGGGGCGTACCAGCCGAGCATCCAGCGCGCGATGGTCATCGGCGACTCGATCTGGACCGTCTCCACGGACGGCGTCCAGGTCAACGACGCGAACACGCTGGCCGAGCAGGCGTACATCCCGCTCCACTAAAGGCGTCCGGCTCTGCTAGACCTCACGATCCGGGAGGGCGACCGGCACGATCTCGGGTGCGCCGAGTCTGATCGCGTCGGCCTCCTGGTCGGTGTCCTGCTCCTGGGACAGGCGTTCGGCCTCGACGCGCTTGGTGAAGTACTCGACCTCGCGCTTGACCTGGTCCCCGTCCCAGCCGAGCGGCTGGGCGAGGAGCTCGGCGGCCTCGTGGGCGCTGGCCAGGCCGCGGTGGAAGGTCTCGATCGAGATGTGCGTCCGCCTGGTCAGTACGTCGTTGAGATGCCTGGCGCCCTCGTGGGTGGCCGCGTAGACGATCTCCGCGCGCAGGTAGTCGTCGGCCCCGCCGAGTGGCCGGGCCAGCGACCTGTCGTGGTCGATCAGCTCCAGTACCTCGTCGACGAGCGAGCCGTACCGCTGGAGCAGGTGCTCGATGCGGGCCACGTGCAGGCCCGAGGTGTGCGCGAGCCGGTACCTGGCGTTCCACCGCGCCTGGTAGCCCTCGGCGCCCACGAGCGGGATGCGGTCCGTGCACGACCTCGGCACCCGCTGGTCGAGGCCGTGGGCGACGGCGTCGACGGCGTCCTTTGCCATAACCCGATAAGTCGTATATTTCCCGCCGGCGATCATCACCAGGCCGGGCACCGGATGCGCCACCACATGCTCGCGCGACAGCTTCGACGTCTCCTCCGACTCCCCCGACAGCAGCGGCCGCAGCCCCGCGTAGACGCCCTCGACGTCGTCCCGCGTCAGCGGCACGGACAGGACGGCGTTCACGTGATCGAGGAGGTAGTCGATGTCGACCCGCGACGCCACGGGATGCGCCTTGTCCAGCTTCCACTCGGTGTCGGTGGTCCCGATGATCCAGTGCCGCCCCCACGGAATCACGAAAAGTACGGATTTTTCGGTCCGAAGGATGATTCCGGTGAGCGAGTGGATCCGGTCGCGCGGCACCAGCAGGTGGACGCCCTTGGACGCCCGTACATGGATCTGTCCCCGGCCGCCCACCAGCTCCTGGATGTCGTCGCTCCACACGCCGGTCGCGTTGACCACCTGCCGGGCGCGTACGTCCAGCTCGGCGCCGCTCTCCAGGTCGCGCACCCGCACCCCGGTGACCCGCTCCCCCTCGCGCAGGAACCCCACGACCTGGGCCCGCGGCGCCACGTGCGCGCCGTAGGTGGCCGCCGTACGCAGCATCGTCATCACGTAGCGCGCGTCATCGACCTGCGCGTCCCAGTACTGCACCGCGCCGGTGAACGCGGTCCGCTTCAACGCGGGCGCCAGCCGCAACGCCCTGCTCCTGGACAGGTGCCGATGCCCCGGCACCCCGCGAGCCAGCCCCGTGGCGAACCCCAGGGTGTCGTAGAGAGCCACCCCCGCCCCCACGTACGGGCGCTCCCACCCGAGGTGGGTCATCGGGAAAAGGAACGGCACCGGCCGGACCAGATGCGGCGCGATCCGCTGCAACAGCAGCGCCCGCTCCTGCAGCGCCTCTCTGACCAGCTCGAAATTGAGCTGCTCCAGGTAGCGCAGGCCGCCGTGGATCAGCTTGGAGGATCGCGACGACGTACCGGAAGCGAAGTCGCGCGCCTCCACCAGGCCGACGTCGAGCCCTCGGGTGACGGCGTCGAGCGCGATCCCCGCGCCGACGACTCCCCCGCCGACCACGACCACGTCGAGTTCCTGTGCCCCCATCCAATCCAGCGCCGAGGTCCGCTCTCCAGGCCCAAGCCGGGCGATTCCCCTTCCCGCCATGCCCCTCCTCTTACCCGCCGCAGGCACTTCTGCGACAAACTCCACTCTTTTCTTGTACGGCACGCATGGGTTTACTCGCTACCCGCCGACCATGGCTGGGGTCCTCAAGAGAAGGCTCTTGTACGGCAAGCATGGGTTACCCGCCACCCGCCGACCATGCCTGGGGGCCTCCAGGAGACGGCCTCTGACCGGATGGTGGCCGAGCGCCGTTACGGCCCGCGGAAATGTTGGGGAACACGCTGAGGCGGAGGCATGGCCCAGCACGCTGAGGCGGAGACGTGGGGAACACGCTGAGGCGAAGGCGGGAACGCGGGGGCGTCAGGCGCGGATGACCTTTACCCCCGCCTCGGTCAGTTCGCCGGCGAGGGAGTCGGAGAGCTGGGCGTCGGTGACGAGCGTGTCGATCTGGTTGATGGGACAGATGCGGGAGAACGCCCTCTTACCGACCTTGGAGGAGTCCGCCACCACCACGACCTGCGCGGCGCGGCTGATGAGCAGGTGGTTGACGCTGGCCTCCCCCTCGTGGTGGGCCGAGGCGCCCAGCTCCACGTCGAGCGCGTCCACGCCGAGGAAGGCCACGTCGAGCGTCACCTGTTCGAGCACGCCCGAGGCCAGCGGGCCGATGAGCTCGTAGGACTGCGGCCTGGCCACGCCGCCCGTGACCACGATCTTGACGTGCTGGCGGACCGTGAGCTCCGAGGCGATGTTCAGGGCGTTGGTGACGATGGTGAAGCCCGATTCGAGCGCTGGGTAGGTGGCCAGCGTGCGGGCCAGCTCGGAGGTCGTGGTGCCGCCGTTGAGCCCGATCACGGCGCCCGGCGAGACCAGCTCGGCGGCCGCCGCGGCGATGAGGTGCTTCTCGTCGGCGTGCCGGGCGGTCTTGTAGCGCAGCGGCAGGTCGTAGCTGACGCTCTGCGCGACGGCCCCGCCCCGCGTGCGCATGAGCATCTGCTGCTGCGCGAGCTGGTCGAAGTCGCGGCGGATCGTGGCGGTGGAGACGTCGAGCTCTTGGGCGGCCTCCTCGACGGAGAGCCGTCCTTCCTGCGCGAGCAGCTCGAGAATCGCGTTCCAACGATCGTAGCGGGACACGATGCCTCCCCTTTGAGATCCGTCGGGGCCAAGCGTGGCACAACCTGGGAGGTCAAGCCACCGGTGCAAATTTCTGCTCCTTTATGCTATAAAAACAGCAGAAACAATCAATCACGGGGAGGCAAGTGGTGACCACCCACACCGAGGCCGAGATCGACTCCCAGCCCGAGTGCTGGCGTCGCGCCGTCGCGGACGTACCCGTCGACGCGCTGCCCCGCCCCGGTGAGCGGGTCGCCGTCGTCGGCTGTGGGACGTCGTGGTTCATCGCGATGGCCTACGCCACCTTGCGCGAGCGCGCGGGACTGGGCGAGACCGACGCGTTCGCCGCCTCGGAGGCCCCCACCGGCCGCTCGTACGACCGCGTGCTGGCTCTGACGCGCTCCGGCACCACGACCGAGGTGCTCGAACTCCTGCGCATGACCGACGCCAGGACCACGGCCATCACCGCCGACCCGAACACGCCGGTCATGACGGCCGCGGACGACGTCATCGTGCTCGACTACGCCGATGAGCGGTCGGTCGTGCAGACCCGGTTCGCCACCACGCAGCTGGCCATGCTCCGCGCCAGCCTGGGCGAGGACCTCACCCAGGCGATCGCCGACGCCGAGCAGGCCGTGGCGGCCCCGTTGCCCGCCGAGCTCACCGACGCGGAGCAGTTCAGCTTCCTCGGCATCGGCTGGTCGGTCGGCCTGGCCCAGGAGGCCGCGCTGAAGATGCGCGAGGCGTCACGGTCGTGGACCGAGGCGTACCCGGCGATGGAATACCGCCACGGCCCCATCAGCATCGCCGGCCCCGGCCGCGTCACCTGGATGCTCGGCACCGCCCCCGAGGGCCTGCGCGAGCAGGTCGAGGAGACCGGCGGCACGTTCTTCCAGACCGGCCTCGACCCGATGGCCGAGCTGATCAGGGCGCAGCGGGTCGCGGTCGCCAGGGCGTTCGCCAGAGGTCTCGACCCGGACGAGCCCCTGCACCTCACCCGATCTGTGATCCTTTCTTCATGAGCCTTACTCTTGCCGACGCCCGCATCGTGACTCCCGAGGGAGTCCACGACGGATGGTTGACCATCGAAGACGGCCGCATCACGCACGTCGGGCACGGAGCCGCCCCTCGCGCGGGCCACAGCCTGGGCGGACGGCACGTGGTGCCCGGCTTCGTCGACCTGCACAACCACGGCGGAGCGGGCGGCTCGTTCCCGACCGGCGAGCAGGACCGAGCGCGTGACGCCGTGGCGCTGCACGAACGCCACGGCACCACCACGATGGTGGCCAGCCTGGTGACCGGCGCGCTCGACGACCTGGGCCGCGCCACATCGTCCTTGGCCGAGCTGTGCGACGAGGGCCTGCTGGCCGGCATCCACTTCGAAGGCCCGTACATCTCACGGGCCCGCTGCGGCGCCCACAACCCCGGGCTGCTGCGCGAGCCGTCGCCGCGGGAGTTCGGCGAGCTGCTGAAGGCCGGACGCGGGCACGTACGCATGCTGACCATCGCCCCCGAGCTGCCCGGCGCCCTTGAGACGATCCGCATGGCCGCCGCCGAAGGCGTGCTCGCCGCGCTCGGCCACAGCGACGCCACCTATGAGCAGACGCTGGCCGGCATCGAGGCGGGCGCGACCGTGGCCACGCACCTCTACAACGCGCTGCCGCCGCTCGGCCACCGCGCCCCCGGCCCCATCGCCGCGCTGCTGGAGGACGAGCGGGTCACGATCGAGCTGATCAACGACGGCGTGCACGTGCACCCGGCCATGCTGCGGCTGGCCTACGAGGTGGCCGGGCCCGCCAGGACCGCGCTGATCACCGACGCGATGGCCGCCGCCGGCATGGGCGACGGTACGTACGTGCTGGGCTCCATGGACGTGATCGTCACCGACGGCGTCGCCAGGCTGGCCGAGGGCGGCTCGATCGCGGGCAGCACGCTCACCATGGACGTGGCCTTCCGCCGCACCGTCCAGGAGGTGGGCCTGACGCTGTCCGAGGCGGTCCAGCTCACCTCACTGACACCGGCCCGCGTGCTGGGCGTCGCCGACCGCGCCGGCTCAATCGCCGTGGGCAAGGCGGCCGACCTGGTGGTCCTGTCCGAAGAGCTGGAGGTAGCGGGCGTGATGAAGCGCGGAGCCTGGGTCGTGGAGCCCTGATGATCCTCACCGTGACGCTCAACGCCGCCCTCGACGTCACCTACCAGGTGCCCCGCGTCGACTGGGACGGGGTCAACCGCGTCGCCGCCGTACACCGGCGGGCGGGCGGCAAGGGCGTCAACGTGGCCCGCGTCCTGGCCGCGCTCGGCCAGGACGTGCTGGTCACCGGCCTCGCGGGCGGCCCGACCGGCCAGGCCATCGAGGCCGACCTCCAGGAGGCCGGACTGCCGCACGCCTTCGTGGGGATCGCGGCCGACTCGCGCACGACGCTGGTGGTCGCGGATTCCGGCCAGGCCGTGGCGGGCGAGCGGGGTTCCGGAGGCCAGACCGCGCTGTTCAACGAGCCGGGGCCGGAGGTCACGGCGGCCGAGTTCGGGCGGATGGTCGGCCGTTTCACCGACCTGTTGGCCACGGCGGAGGCGGTCGTCATCTCGGGCAGCCTGCCCAGGGGCGTGCCGCTCGACGCGTACGCGACACTGGCGGCCGTCGCCGCCGAGCACGGCGTGCCCGCCATCGTGGACGCCGACGGCGAGCCGCTGCGGCACGCGCCCGGCGGCCGGCCCTCGATCGTCAAGCCGAACGCCGAGGAGCTCGCGCGGGCCGTGCCGGAAGGCGGTCCCGAGGAGGGCGCGCAGGCGCTGCGCGGTCGCGGGGCCGAGTCGGTGGTCGTGTCGATGGGCGCCGACGGTCTGCTGGCCGTCACGCCTGAGGGGATCTTCCGGGCGCGCATGCCGTACAAAGTGGAAGGTAATCCGACCGGCGCCGGTGACTCGCTGGTCGCCGGGCTGGCGCTGGGGCTCGTGGAGCGGTCCTCGTGGCCCGAGCGGCTCATCCGGGCGGCGGCGCTGGGCGCGGCGGCGGTCGCGGCGCCCGTGGCGGGCGACTTCGACCGCGACGTCTACGCCGACATCCACCCCCGCATCGTCATCGTCTAAGGAGCTGTCATGCCCCTCGCCCGAATCGGCGACATCGTCCGCGAATCACCCGCGGGAGTGGGCGCGTTCAACGTGATCCAGTTGGAGCACGCCACCGCCATCGTCGCGGGCGCCGAGGCCCTGGGCCTGCCGGTCGTCCTGCAGATCAGCGAGAACTGCGTCCGCTACCACGGCGCCCTGGAACCCATCGCGCTCGCCTGCCTCGCGGTCTCCAAGGGGGCCGCGGTGCCGGTGGCGGTGCATCTCGACCACGCCACCGATCGCGCCCTGGTCGAGGAGGCGGTGGAGCTGGGTGTCGGCTCGGTGATGTTCGACGCGTCGGCACTGCCCGACGAGGAGAACGTGATCGCCACCGCCGACGTGGCCGCCTGGTGCCACGAGCGCGGCGTGTGGGTGGAGGCCGAGCTGGGCGAGGTGGGCGGCAAGGACGGCGTGCACGCGCCGGGCGCGCGGACCAAGCCGCACGAGGCGGTGGACTACGTGGCGCGCACCGGCGTTGACGCGCTGGCCGTCGCCGTGGGCACCTCGCACGCGATGACCACCAAGGACGCCGTGCTCGACCTGGACCTCATCGCCGAGCTCCGCGCCGCCGTGGCGGTCCCGCTGGTGCTGCACGGCTCGTCGGGGGTGCCCGACGACACCCTGCGCGCGGCCGTACGGCACGGCATGAAGAAGATCAACATCGCCACGCACCTGAACAAGGCGTTCACCGGTGCCGTGCGCGACTACCTGGCCGGCGACGAGAAGGTGGTCGACTCGCGCAAGTACCTGCGAGCGGGCCGCGACGCCGTGGCCCGCGAGGTGACCCACCTCCTCGGCGTCCTCACAAGCTGAGAAGAAGGCTCTATCCACGCTCGGCCGGGACCACCGTGCGGATGAAGAAGTCGGTGACCGCCTTCTCGTAGCGGGCAGGGTCGGAGTTCCAGGACTCGACGTGCTCCGCGCCGGGGAACTCCGCGTACTCCACGGGCCAGTGCGTCTTCTTGGCCGCCGGGACGAAAGCGCGGTCCATCGCCAGCGGGGCCTGCGTGTCCGCCGTACCGGCGAAGAGCAGCGTCGGCGGCTTCGTGGCCGGTGGGTGGGTTATCAGATCCAGCTGATCGAGGTCGACGCCGGTGCGCCAATAGGTGATCTGGTTACTCAGCCAGATCGCCGGGGCGGGCACTCCGTACTGCCCCCCTGCGAACGCGGCCACCATCGGCATACTGAGCAGCGGTGAGTCCAGCAGCGTCGCGGTGACGACACCGGCCAGCGGCGAGCGGACCAGGAACTGGCCGACGATCATGCCGCCCATCGACTCGCCGTACAACACCACCCGCTTCGCCCCCATGCTCTGCGCGTAGCGGACCGCCGACTCCACGTCCCGATACTCCGATTCGCCGGAGTGGATCAGACCGTCAGCGGAAGGCGGTGCCCCTTCGTCGTTGCGATAGGTGATCGCGAGCACCGGCAGGCCGAGCCGGTGGAATATCGGGATGGCCACCAAGGCGTTGCGCCGCCCGTTCAGACCGTGTACCGCGATCACCCACGTCGACCCGGACGCCGGTACGTACCAGGCCGGGGCCGGGCCGAGCTCGGTGCGCACCGAGACCTCCGAGTAGTCCAGCCCGAGGGAGCTCTTCGGGTCGCTGATCATCACCCCGGTCACGTCCACCGTCGTCCCGACCGAGGGAGCCGGGCCACTCAGGATGGGCCGCTCCACGGAGCCCGCCGAATCGGCGACGACATCGCCGATCTTCGCTTCGACGCCGTCCCACACCATCCGGTACGTCCCGCGCCTTCGCGTGTACGCGTTGGGCGAGCCGATGACCACGTTCTCGCCGGAGCCGACCCGCTTCACTTCGAGCACGACGTTGGAGTGGTCGGGGTGCGTGGAGAAGGGATGGTCCGGCTTGATGCCGAAGTCGCTCCCCCACCAGGCGCTCCCGAAGGTGCCGCCGATCATGGCCACCAGCAGCACGGACACCGTCACGATGATGATCCGCCGCCGACGCCGCCTGGGCTTCCCGCCCTCGGGCCCGTTTTCCTGGATGACCTCTGCCATGTTTACAGCGTACACGTACAACGTTTACGGCGTATACATGATTGACACCACTCCAGCCGTAGTACTACGGTGAAGCCACTTCATCTGCAGTACTAACAATGGAGTGCTTATCTTGCGAAGCCTCACCTACTACGTCGCGACGTCCATCGACGGCTACATCGCCGGCCCCCGCGGCGAGTTCGACTTCTATCCGGCGTCCGACGACCTGGCCGCCTACGCCAACGAGGAGTTCTCCGAGACCGTCCCCACCCACATCCGGAAGCAGATCGGCTTCGACGCCCCCAACAAGCGCTTCGACACCGTCCTCATGGGCCGGGGCACCTACGGGCCTGTCCTCGACGCCGGCGTGACCAGCCCCTATGCCCACCTGCGGCAATACGTCTTCTCCACCACGATCCCGGAGATCGCCGACCCGGCGGTGGAGCTCGTCTCCGGCGACCCTCTCGCGCTGGTCCGCCGCCTGAAGGAGGAGGACGACGGGCTCGGCATCTGGCTCTGCGGCGGCGGCAAGCTGGCCGGCACGCTGCTGCCGGAGATCGACGAGCTGGTCGTCAAGGCCTACCCGGTGGTCGCGGGGTCGGGCATCCCCGCCTTCGACGGCGAGTTCCGCCCGACCCTGTTCAACCTGACCGCGACGCGCACGTTCGGCAACGGCACGGTCCTCATGAGGTACGCGCGCTAGGAGTTCAGCGCGCTCATCAGCTCCTCGCGGTACTCCTCCATGCCCATGGGGTTCCCGTAGTCCCGGGAATGGACGATCAAGCCCTCCCGCACCCGGACGACCATGATGTACGTCGAGACGACAGGCCGCCCCGAGGCGACGAGAGAGCCGTGGAGTTCGAACTCCACGATGACCACCTCGGGGTCCGCGGTCTCGTGGATCAGCACGTTGTCCGTCCGCTCCCAGCGCAGCACGCCTTTGGCGGCCTCGAACCTGGCCCGCAGCTCCTCACGTCCCTGCGTGCGCCGAGGGATGCCGGCCGGGGCGAACGGTATTTCGATCACGACGTCGGGGGCGTACAGGTCGGCCAGCCCGCCGTCGACGGACGCCCGCAGGAAGCGATCGACGACCTCTCGGGGGGTCGGGTATGTCGGTACGGTCATGCGAACTCCTCGTTCTGCATAGAATCGGAACGGTCAACCCGCTTAGACGCTACGGAACGCGCGTTCCGGTTGTCAATCCGGGCACCAAACCGGCGCATGGGAGACCACATGACGATCGCCGCTCGCGCGGACGCCCGGCACAACCGCGCCCGCGTGCTGGCGGCCGCCCAGGAGGCGTTCGCGGCGGAGGGCCTGTCAGTGCCGCTCGACGTGATCGCCAGACGCGCGGGTGTCGGCGCGGGCACGGTCTACCGGCATTTCCCCAGCAAGGAGGCCCTGTTCGAGGCGGTGGTCCACGACCGGATCGAACGCCTGGCCGACGAGCTCACCGCTCTGCTGGCCACCGGCGAAGCGGAGACCGGGGAGGCGTTCTTCACCGCCTTCGCCTCGACCGTCGAGCAGGCCGGACTCAACAAGGCGCTCTGCGAATCCTTCGCCTCCGGCCACAAGGCGGAGATGGCGCTGGAGGCCCGGCGCCGCTACGGCACCGCCCTCACCGCCCTGCTCGACCGGGCCCGCCAGGCGGGAGCCGTACGGCCGGACGCGCAGTTGACGGACGTCATGGCCCTCATGGCGGGATGCATCACGATGGAGACACACAGCACCACCCCCGGCAGGGCCACCGCACTCGTCCTGGACGGCCTCCGCACCGGACGCTCCCCACTGCCCACCGTAACGAAACCTGTGACGAAACAGGAAGCTCGTAACGAAACCCCTGCGGAGCACGCCGCCCGCTGTGAGGAGTGCGGCACCGTCATCCAGACGTCCCGCACCGGCCGCCCACCCCGCTTCTGCGGCGGCGCCTGCAGGCAGAAGGCCCACCGCCGCCGGACCACCGGCTGACCGGTGACCTACCAGGCCAGAGCCTCGCCATCACGGAAGAATCCCCCGGTAGGCCCGCCATCCGGCAGATCCACCGCCCACAGCACGCTCCGCGCCCCCTCGGCGACCGGCCGCCCGCCGGGCCCGCCCATGTCGGTGGCCACCCACCCAGGGCAGACGGAGTTCACCAGGATCCCATCCTCGCGCAGCTCGGCGGCCAGCATCCTGGTCAGCGCGTTGAGCGCGGTCTTCGACACGGTGTAGGCCGGGGTGCCGCCGCCCATGACGGCCAGCGACCCGGCCTCGCTGGAGACGTTCACCACCCGCCCGTGATCGCCGGCCCGCAGCAACGGCAGCAGCGCCAACGTGACCCGCCAGGTCCCCAGCAGGTTCGTCTCCAGTGCCTCCCGCACGACGTCGAGATCGGCGTTCTCGGCTCGCTGCCAGGTGTCGTAGTGGATGGCGGCGTTGTTGACCAGGACATCTACCTTGTCGTACGGCAACTCCTCGACGAACCGGCGCACCGAGGCCGGATCACCGACATCCAGTTGCCGCGGCTCCACGGTCCCGTGCAGCCCACTCGCCGCCTTCTCCGCCTTCCCCAGATCCCTGGCGGTCAGGATGACGGTGTCCCCGGCCAGCGCGAGCTGGCGAGAGACCTCCAATCCGATGCCCCGGTTGGCCCCGGTGACCAGGCAGACGCGATTCATTCGTACGAGCCTATCCACGGAACCCACTTCCTGAGCCTGACCTTGACCAGGCACAAGGGCGGGGTGCGCAGACCGCCCCCGTAATTGGACGCGGAACAAACCGTGATCCCCATGCTGTGATGACTCGCGTTTGTCACAGACACGGGGGTTTCACTCATGCAGAAGAAAGTCCGCTTACGCCTGACCATCCTCAGCACCGCCTGTGCGCTGCTGCCCTTTCTGGGCGCGGGGGCAGCCACGGCGCAGACCGCCACCGACGACCCGGCCGTGACCACGCGGGCCATCGACGACCCGGGCGGCAAGACGCCGGACAGGGACGCGACAGGGCCGCGGGGGGCGGCGCCGGGCGGGTTCGCCGACTGGAAGGCGCTGTTCTCGGAGCAGACTCGGCTGAACGGGGTGGCCGACCGCATCATCGAGTCGGCCGAGAACGCCGAGGGCTACGCGGGGATCGTCGTCGCACCGGAGAACCACGAGGTACGCCTGTACTGGCGGGGCACGGTGCCGCCGGCCGTACAGACCACGATCGACCAGGGACGGCAGACGGCTCCAGTGGCCGTACTGCCGGCCGCATACACCAACGCGCAGCTCCTTCAGGAGGCCGAGAAGTGGGCCGAGGCCGGCCAGGCGAGCGGCGCGGCGCCGCAGCCGGACGGCAGCGGCATCCGGCTCTCGGTCACCGGGGAGGACGCCGACCCGCAGCAGTTGCAGCGGCCCAGCGGCACGAGCGCGCCGATCACGCTGGAGACAGGAGAGGAGTTCAGCCCGGCCTACAGCAGGCAGGACGACGTGCCGAGCTACTACGCGGGCGGCCGGACCTGGAACCAGCAGTCGGGGGCGGGCTGCAGCTCCGGCTTCGCGGTCGTCGACAAGTACGGCACCCCGGGGTTCCTCACCGCCGCTCACTGCGGCAATGTCTGGGACCAGTTCTACGACGGCGGAGGCATCAGCCCGGCGAACCACATGGGTCAGCTGTCCTGGCGCGTCGCCAAGCGAGACGCCGCGATCGTGCTCGCCGACGCGACCGCCAACGTCTTCGACGGCAGCAGCACCGCCTCCACCAGCAACAAGGTGGTGGCGCTGTGGAAGGCGTACGTGGGCAACTTCGTCTGCAACTCCGGGGCCACCCTGGGCGAGAACTGCCTGATCAAGGTGACCGAGACCGGCTGGAGCGGCACCTACACCAACGGTCAGTACGTCAAGCACATGGTCCGCGCCAAAAGCGTCGTCGGCGGCTGCGCCGTCGCGCACGGTGACAGCGGGGGCCCGATCTACTCCTACACCAACTGGTTCGACGAGGTCGCCGCACAGGGCATCACCTCGGCCGTCAGCAAGAAGGTGTACTGCGGCGCCGCGGACGGCGGATCCGTGATCATATTCTCCCGCGTCTGGGACGTGGACCTGGAATTCGGCGCCCTGCTACAGGTCTGGTAGCCGCCGGATCTCCCAGGAACGCCCGCCCATCCCGGCCGTGTGCCGGGGTGGGCGGCTCATTGTCCGGGGCTGAGGCGGCGTGCGCGCCGGGCGGCGTCGGCGGGTATGTCTGATAGCCATGGGACAAAGAACGTTTTATCCGCCTATTGAGCCGTACGAGACCGGGATGCTCGATGTGGGCGACGGGAACGAGATCTATTGGGAGGTCAGCGGCAACCCCGACGGCAAACCTGTCGTCTTCCTCCATGGCGGTCCCGGTGGCGGGTCGTTACCGCCGCAGCGGCGGTTCTTCGATCCCGAGGCGTACCGCATCGTCCTGTTCGACCAGCGCAACTGCGGGCGCAGCCGACCGCACGCGGCCGACCCCGGGGTGTCGCTGGAGACCAACACGACCTGGCACCTCGTGGCGGACATTGAGCGGCTCAGGCAGCACCTCGGCATCGAGCGCTGGCAGGTGTTCGGCGGCTCGTGGGGGTCGACGTTGGCGCTGGCCTACGCG
Organism: Nonomuraea sp. NPDC050022; assembly: GCF_044460705.1. Taxonomy (NCBI): domain Bacteria; kingdom Bacillati; phylum Actinomycetota; class Actinomycetes; order Streptosporangiales; family Streptosporangiaceae; genus Nonomuraea; species Nonomuraea sp. NPDC050022. The sequence continues at coordinate 82,100 of NZ_JBITKE010000022.1, read as the reverse complement.
CGGCGGCATCCGGAGCGGGTGAGCGAGCTGGTGCTGCGCGGCGTCTATCTGGCGAGCAAGGCCGATGACGCGTGGGCGTTCACCGGCACCGGGTCGGCCCGGCTGTTCCCGCGGGAGTGGGCGGCCTTCCGCGGCTTCATCCCGGAGGCGGAGCGGGACGACCTGGTCGCCGCCTACCATCGCCGGTTGTCCGACCCGGACCCGGAGGTGCACGTACCGGCCGCACGGGCCTGGGCGGCCTGGGAATTGTCGGCGAACACCCTGCTCCCCGCCCCACCGCCACCACTGGACGACCAGGTGCTGGTGGGCTTCTCCCGCATCGAGGCGCACTACTTCAGCCAGGGGTGTTTCCTGCGGGAGGGCGAGCTGCTCGACGTGGCCGCGATCCGGCACATCCCGTGCGTGATCGTGAACGGCCGCTACGACATGAAGACGCCGCCGGACGCGGCGTTGGACCTGCATCTGGCCTGGCCGGAGGCGGAGCTGCGAATCGTCGAGGACGCCGGCCACGCGGGCGCCGAGCCCGGCACGCTGCACGAACTCATCGCGGCCACGGACGGCTACCGCGACCACCACCCCGCCTCCATCGCTTAGCCGCCCGCTGTGGGGCGGATCGCGTGACGGCTGACGGGCGGGAGTCCGGCAGGTGGCGCCGCCTGCCGGACTCCCGCCCGGGGGGTCAGCTACCGGCCGGCGGGTATGCCCCGGGGTTCGTCCTGGGGTCGGGCATCTTGCTCCAGGACGGGTCGACGACGACCTTGCAGGGCTTGACCGGACCGGTGACGAGGTAGCCGCTGAATTGCCACATGGCTCTGGGCTTCTCCGGGCCCGAGGTCTGGTCCTCGTTCTCGGTGAACTCCATGACGGCTGTCTGCCCCGGTTTGATGTGCTGCGGGCGGATCCGCACCTCGCCGCGCCCCATCCTGAACGCCTTGCCGTTCGGCGAGTTCTCGATCGCCTCCCTGATCCTCTTCCGAACCTCGGGATCCTTGCTGTTGATCTCCTCCTTGGAGAACGAGGGGCCGGCGTCCGTGTGGCCGCGGTCAGGGGCACACCAGGTGCCGGGCTTGACGTAGGAGACGTCGGCGGTCACGCCGACTGCCGCCAGGTCCTTCTCCACCTGATCGGGGTCCCTGAACTGGTTGATCTTCAGGGTGATCGAGCCGTCGGTGTTCTTGGTGACCGCGTAGGCCGGGTTCTCCGACCCGGTCAGGAACGGCACCGCGACGGCCGCCGCGGCCGCCATCGCGGCCACCGCCGCCCCGGCGAGCAGGCGCCGCCTGACAGCCACACGTCTGGCCGTGTTCCGGGCGGCGATTTCGGTTTTGAGCTCCATCAGCAGCTGCTCCTTGAATCTCATCGCATTCCTTCCATGACGAAGGGAGCCATCTCCGGCACGTTCCTGAGCGCGTGGCGGGCGCGGTGCAGCCTGGCCCTGGCGGCCCCCTGCCGGATGCCCAGAGCGGTGGCCGCCTCGCCGATCGTGAGCTGGTCGATGACGACCAGTTCGAGCATCGCGCGATCACCGTCCGGTAATCCGGCCATGGCCTGGAAGGCCCGCCTGGCCACGCTTTCCGCGTCGATCCGCTCTTCCAGCTCGGCGAGGTCGTCGGAGTCGAGCAGCCTTGTCCCGCCTAGGCGATAGGCCAGCCTCGTCTCCTTGAACGCCCGCCGCCGCTCGGCCGACAGAGTGTTGCGAGCCACGCCGTACAACCACGCGATCTCGCTACCGAGCCCGGGCCGGTAGGTGTGGGCGGAGTCGAGCACCGCGACGAAAACCTCGGCCACCAGATCGGCGACCGTGTGCGGATCATCGACCCGGCGAGCCAGGAACCGCGCGATCGCGTCGACGTGGCGCCGGTAGAAGGCTTCGAAAGCCTCCGGGTCTGTGGCGATGTCCGAACGTTTGCGACGCACCGGCCATGCTCCCTTCGTCGATTACCCCCCTTCTTGGTCAGCTGCCGACAAAGCGTTATGAGAGTGAACAGACGATGCCGATGTTCGCGGCCCGCATCGGTCTCGCGGGCCGGGAACATCGGCATCATGGGCCCGCGTCAACGCGGCGGGCTATTGCGGATGATCAGCTCTTGGTGATGATCAGCTCTTGGTGCGTCGGGCGAGCCAGGTGACCTGGTACCGGTCGATCGCCGCGCCCAGTTGGGCCAGCTTCTCGGTGAAGGCGACCGGGTAGACGCCGGGCTCGGTCGCCGGCCGGTTGGCGTCCACGTACTGGGTGCCGAGGTTGGTGAAGGCCACGACGACGTAGTGGCGGCCGGCCTTGCCCGGCAGGGACCGTACGATGCCCGCGTCAGCTCCCGAGTTGCCGACCCAGCCGGTCTTGTGCGCGAACGTCACCTGCGCCTGCTTGTTGCAGGGCCGGACGTCCTTGCCGAACTTGTTGCCCTCGACCGTCACCGTGCCGTCGGCGGCCACCCACCGCGAAGCCACCCGCTGCGGGATGCCCGCGGCCGGGTACGCGCTGCCGCACCGGTTGGTGGTGGAGAGCATGTCGTTGAAGCCCTGCTCGCCGAGCAGCTTCTTGAAGACCTGGCGGGAGGTGGGGCTCAGCACCGCGCCGGTGACCGGTGAACCGTTGGGGGCGGTCCACGCCGTGCCCTGTACGCCATCGACCAGCGCGAGCAGCTTGGCCGTGTCCAACGAGTTCATCGTGACCGGGTTGGACCAGCGGCCGCCGTTGGCCGGGTTGGTGTTCTTCAGCTGCATGGTCTCCAGGCCCAGGTCCTGGAAGGTCTGGTTGAGCTCGTCCACCGCGCCCTTGTCGTGCAGCAGCTTCACCAGCGCACAGGACGCGGCGTTGGAGGAGGAGGTGATCGAGGCGTCCATGTAGGCGCTGATGGTGTTGCTCGACGGCCCACCGCACAGCGAGCTGACCGTGGTCGGCTGGTAGTCGTAGGTGTCGTCAAGCTTGATCACGCCCTTGTCCACCAGGCGCAGCACCCCGAAGTTGACCATCAGCTTCAGGACGGAGGCCGGGTAGGGGAGCATGAAGTCGATGGGCGCGTTCTCCCGGCCCGGCACGATGTCGATGGTGCCTTTGCCCTGGTTGGCGTACCATCCGGCGTCGTCCCACTGCCGCCAGCGCACCTGATCGGTGTGGAAGTTCTTGTCCACCGGCACGACGATCCCGTTCGGATACTGCGGGCTCATCAGGACCGTGCCGGATGAGAGCAGCTGCCCTCGCCGGTCCAGTTCCAGTACGGTCACGTCGAGTTGCGGCTGCTGGACGATGGGTTTGGGGTCGGCCGCATTGGCGAACAGCCGGGCGTAGTCGGCGGCCGTCTTCGCGTCCTTGTCGACGCCGTTGGCAAGCGTCCGAGCCTGCGGGGATGCCGGCGGCGCCAGGTCGAGCACCTGCTCGAAGCGAAGGTCGTTCATGGTGTCCCGCAGGAAGGCGGCGATGCCGCCGCCATCGGTGGTGGCCTGGGCCGGCGGCGCCACGGCGGCTAACAGCAGCGAGGCAGTGGACAGCGCGGCCACGGCACGACTCGTTCTGGTTCGGAAAATAGACACGATCTGTAATTCTCCTTGGCAGACGTTCCCGGCTTTGGGAGTTCAGGTTTGTCGGCTGGTGACGCGGACTTCGAACGCGGACTTCGAACGCGGCGAGGAACGGGCTCGCTCGTCCATGGAAAGAGCACTCAGAGGGGCAACTGTCACACGGCCAGCCCTCGGCGAGGGTGATCGCGCCGCATGGCCGGGGTTATCCCCGTGAGCTCACCCGTCCGAGCCCGCTCATAGGTGACGACCTCAGAGCTCTTCGCGGCTCATCACTCGCCGCTCGATGGCGTCTGCGCCCCGTCATGACATCCCCCGATGCAGGTTCGTGACCTTAACACAGTCTGGATCTTGGTTTCGGATTTTCGACGCCTTCGACTTCACCCGCCGCTCGATCGCGGGCGGCCTTCCGGGAATCTGGCGCGTCCACCAGGCCACTAGCTGAGCTCATGCATACCTCTCATATCTGGATCCTCATCAGTATTGCCACGAAGCAGCCTTCGAGTTCACGCCGTAGCAGAGGACGAGGTGGAGGGTGCAGGCGCAGTCGATTGCCTCGCTGGGGGCTAACCTGCTCCGTCCGATACATCCCGGCTGCGGGGCTGTGGCAAGTACGCGACGGCCGGACCATCACCGCGCACGCCGTCGCGCGCTCATGAGCCCCCAGACGAGCGTGAGTGCCCGCTCGACACGGCAATGGAGGCGCCTGACTCTTCCACGTTTCGGCGAAGGCGGCGGGCCGGCGACGCTCGCTGTCTTGGTCGGTCAGCGCCAGCTGGCAGGCCCTGCGCACGATCGCTTGGGTCGCTGCCCCGGGTCCCGGGACTACCGGCCGCTGAGGCGGCGATGGCGCTGACGATCAGAACAAGCAGGCCATGAACTTCGGGGACACCGCCGGCATCGGTCAACGACGCTCTCATAAGGCGAGCCGACTGACCGGAACATTTGTACAAGCCGCTGGCGCGCACCAGCGACGACAGTAGGCCCGTGACTATTTCCCTGGGGCTCGATGACCCCGCTGTTTCAACGACGCCGACCTGCGGTTTCCGCGCCGGCAGGCTGATGTGAGCAACCCGGCACGGCGCCGGCGGCGCCTCTTGATCATCTCGGCCGTCCTCTTCGTCGTCGTCGGACTGCTTCTCGCGAACGCGGAGGTGGTGACGCGGCAGAGCGCCGAGGCCAGTGGGGATCCAACCCTGCCCCTCAACGGCGGGAACATCTACGTGCGCCAGGACGGCCCCGCTGATGCCCCAGCACTCGTACTGATCCACGGGCTCGCCGCGTCGACCCGCTCGTGGGACGCGCTCGTTCCGCTGCTGACCAAGTCCCATCGCGTCATCCGGATCGACCTGCTCGGGCACGGCCGGTCGGCCAAGCCGGCCGGTGGTGGCTACGGGATGCCGGAGCAGGGACTCCGGGTCGGTGAGGCAATGGACCGGCTCGGGATCAAGCACGCCACAGTGGTCGGCCATTCCACCGGTGGCGCGGTCGCCACCGCTCTCGCCGAGCAACGCCCCGACCTGGTGACCTCGCTCGTTCTCATCGACACCGCGCCCCGTTTGGCCGCCGCCGTCTCAGCCGGCGGCGTCGGCGGGCTCTTGTACACCCCCGTCATCGGCCAACTGCTGTGGCGGCTTCGGACCGACAGCCTGATCCGCAACGCCGCGAGCACCGCGTTCAGCCGCCCCGGCTTCAAGGTCCCGCAGGCGGTCGTGGACGACGCGCGCGGCATGACCTACCACGCCCTCATCGCGACAACGCAGACCGGCGACGACTATGTGAATCAGCGCGCGCTCCCCGATCGGCTGATTCCCCTCGGCAAGCCACTGCTGGTGATCTTCGGCGAGGAAGATCAGCGATGGCGATCCTCCTCCGCCGCCGAATACAGCGCCGTTCCGGGCGCGAAAGTCGAGTTGCTGGCCGGTGTTGGGCACTCGCCCATCATGGAGGATCCGCCGCGGACCGCCGCGCTTCTTCTGGCCTTCACCGCGAGCCGCACCACCCAGGCGCACTGAACGAGATGATGCGCCCATGGCGGGCCCCGGTGCGGGTGGATCTGGCCGATGTGCTCGGCCGTACGTGTATGCCCAACAAACTTCGCCGAGACTAAGGAGATCGCGATGCCCCACACCAGTTCAGGCATTTACTGGGAGGAACACGGCCAGGGCCCTCTGACCCTTGTCATGCTGCCAGGATTCGGTGCCTCGGCTGATCTCATGACCGGAATCGCGCGACACCTGAGCGGGTTCCGCGTCTTGATCTTCGACCTGCCCGGACATGGTCAGTCCGTACGCGCGCCGGCGGACGGGAGACTGTCCACGCTGGCCGCGACCCTGCACGACGCGATCAACGACGTGGGCGTCGACGCCTACTGCCTGGTCGGCTATTCCCTTGGCAGTGCGATCGCGGTGCGTATCGCGCTCGACTACCCGGATGGTGTGCGTGCGCTGGTTGGTGTTGTTCCGTGGAACGCCGCGGGGACGACTGCCGGGGACGAGGTGATCGCCGGCTTCGATGCCGCCTACGGCAACGTCGAGGCCCTCACGCAAGGAGTGGCCGCAATCTCGGTGGATCCCTCGAAGACCTCGAGTCTGACGAGCAGCATGCTGACCGTCACCGAACAGATGTGGCACGGCTGGCTGGCCGGCGGTGCGCTGACAAGCCAGGCCGACGAGCTGTCTGAGATACGCATACCGACCTGCTACATACTCGGCGGAAAGGACGTCGTCGTAGATCAAGCCAAGCAGCTCGACGACGTGCGACGCATCCCCGGAAGCCGTGCGGTCCTGCTGAGCGAGCTTGGACACCTGTGTGGTCTCGAGATGCCCGACGTCGTCGCGAACGAGATCTCGAACTTCCTGGAGACGGAAATCTCGAACCGCTGCCAGCCACCGGTCGAGAAGGGGATCAGTGTGGTGTAGCCGGGCGCCGAGCCGCACTGAATCCTCAGGTCTTCTTATCGATGATCATGCCGGTGAGTGTGGTTGGTGTTGGAGTACGTGGAGTACGTGAACTTCTCGCCCGGCTCGCCGGTGCGCGACCGGCCGAGCGTCATCTGCACCGGAGGGTGTGGCGGGAGGCCGATCGGCGCGGGCGTATCCCCCGGTGTCAGGTCATCGAGCGGCGAGTACGTGCGCCCACGGCTCATCGATGTCGGCCAGACCCAGGACGGCGACCACGTTGTCGAGCATTCCGGCGCCGAACCAGCGCCGGACGGCGTCGTCATCGCCCAGCAGCCGCCGAACAGTGTCAACCTGCTTGGCGTAGCACCGACGCACGGCCTCCCCTACCAGCGGCTCGCCGGCGGCACAGTTCGCGTGCATGAGGAAACGTAGGATGGTCCGGTCCGCGATGAGCGCGGCGTAGGCACCGCGTGCCGCATCCAACGCCGCCTCGGACGCCGGCCCGGCCCCACCCGACGCCGCCTCAGACGCCGGCCCGGCCCCACCCGACGCCGCCTCAGACGCCGGCCCGGCCCCACCCGACGCCGCCTCAGATGTCAGCCCAGCCCCACCCGACGCCGGCGAGTGCGCGACCAAGGTTTCGGTCATCACGACGGACACGTGATCGACCACCGCCGCGAACAGCGCTTCCTTGTTCGGGTACAGGCGATAGAGATACGGCTGAGAGATGCCGACCCGCTCAGCCAACTCATGCGTCGTCGTACCGTAGAAACCCTTCTGCGCGAAGCAAGCCATCGCGGCGGCCACGATGGCTCGACGTCGTTCGTCGCTCTTCGTGCTGGTACCGGCGGCGGGCATGGACCCTCAACCTCCGAACGTCACGCTGAGCTCAGCGTCGGACGGCACATCGTGGGGCGTGAGTGCCTCGATCGCCACCAGCGGGTTCCAGTAGTCCAGGTAGTGGGTGATGCGCGCGTCGTCATCGGTCCGGACGACGGAGACGCACCTCTGCTCGTACGGCTTGCCGGTCGGCAGTGCGATGCCCGTCGAGCGGAATTCGGCGATCACGAGGCTCGGATCGACTGTCGGGTGGAACACCAGGTCGACGAACTCTACGTCGAAGGTCTCGGGAAAGTTGCTCATGTGCGCCAGCAGTGCGTCTCGCCCCGTCACCCGTTGAGGCACGCCGACCGGCGCGAACGGGAACTCGAGCACCCCCTCCGGGGCGAACAACGCCACCCATTCGTTGGTGAGTCCTGCGGCGGTAAGGCGCAGGTGCTCGGCCACGGTGTGCTGGGCAGCGGCGCGGCGGCTGGCGTGGTCTTGCTCGGCTGTCATGTCGACTCCTAGGTTAGTAATCGACCAATAACATACCAGCCGCCGCGGCCAGGTCGAGTGCTGACAGAAACCCGCGACCGGAGATTGCTAGGCGTCGCGGCGCAGCGTGAACCAGAAGGTCGGCACCGAGTTGGTGCCCGGTGTGACGTCAAGCAGTTCCCAGCCGTGGAACCTGGCGCGGAGCTCGTCGGCTGTGACGCCCGCCGCCCACGACGCGACCTCGGGGGTCGGATTGCCGAGCGGCTCGGGGCCGTACCCGAACATCAGCAACCGTGCTCCAGGAGCGGCGCGTTGGGTGAGCCCGGCGGCGTAGGCGTCGCGGCGGTGCAGCGGGACCCCGCAGTAGCAGCTCAGGTCGAAGAACAGGTCGAAGGGGCCCGGCACGTCCAGCTCGTCGAGGCGGGTGGCGTCTCCGTGCAGCAGCCGTACCGCCACTCCCGCTTCCGCGGCTTTCTCCCTGGCCTGGTCGACGGCGCGGTCGATGAGGTCGACGGCCGCCACCTCCCAGCCGTGCCGTGCGAGGTAGGTGGCGTTGGTCCCCGTGCCGCAGCCGAGTTCGAGGGCGCGGCCGGGCGGCAGCGCGCCGTGCCCCTCTACCAGGGCGACCAGCTCGGGCGGCGTCACGCCGGTGTCCCACGGTGGCTTGCCGGTGCGGTAGTAGCGCTCCAGTGCGCGGAGGACGGACTCCTCCTCCGGGTCTCTCTGCGCTGAGGCCAGGTCCGGTTCCGGCTGCTGGATGGTGTTGGGCTGGTCCATCGTCTTCCCCTAAATATAGAGTTGAACTCTAGTGACAAACTCTAGAGATATACTCGCAATATGGACCATGTCAAGCGGCCGGACAAGCGAGCCGAGCGCTCACGCCGCACCCGGGAAAAGGTCGTCGAGGCGGCTCGCGAGCTGTTCGTCGCGCAGGGTTACGGGGCGACGAGCCTGCAGGAGGTCGCGGACCAGGCGGGCGTGGCCGTCCAGACGGTCTATTTCGTCTTCCGCAACAAGCGCACGCTGTTCAAGGACGTCGTCGACACATCCATCGCCGGGGATACCGAGCCGGTCGCCACCATGGATCGTGAGTGGTTTCGCGCCGCGTGCGCCGAGCCCACCGCAGCCGGGCAACTGCGCGCGCACGTCCACGGCACCCGCGAGATCCTGGGCCGGGTCGCCCCGATCATGCCGCTGATCGCGGCTGCCGCGGCCACCGATCCTGAGATCGCCGCACAGTGGCCGGACGGTCCCGACCCGCGTTACACCGTGCAGTACGCAGCGGCCGAAGCCCTGGCCCGCAAGCCTGACACCCGTCCCGGCCTCTCCGTCGAGATGGCGGCGGACCTCCTGTTCGGTCTGCTCAGCCCGCAGCTCTACCTGATCTTCGTCCGCGACCGCGACTGGTCACCGGACAAGTGGGAAGAGTGGGCCCGCACCAGCTTGACCTCCCAACTCTGCGCCGACCCCGGCTGAGCGGACGGACGTCACGATGGTCCTCCAGCCGCGATGCCGGTGGCCAACCACCTGGCCGGCCTCCCGCGGGCCGGGTCGGACAACCTCGCCGACACCCATACCGGGCCTACGCCGACCAGATCACCCCGGCCACCCAAGCCCCAAGGCGGTAGGCCGACCACGACAAACAACCTCCGGCCCCGTCCCGGCGAGGCCCTACCCAGGGTCTTCTTCGGCTGGCGGGGCACAGCGCCACTGGCCTTGTCCAGAGGCCATGAGCCACCGATGGACTCCCCTTGGTGGCTCATGGCCCAGGGTGTGCATGCTCGCTATCCCTGACCCGAGGATTTCTGCGCACTTGGAGTTTCTCGGCGCTGGGGGTCAAAGGCCAACGGCGGCCACCTGTTCAGGAAGCAAGACAGCACACCGAGTGCCGTACCACCAGGCGGCTACCGACTCACCGCCCGATCAATACACGATCGACTCTCTAGCGAGTCCGGACCGCCACATAGGTGAGGATGAGGGCGTCGGGCTGCCGGGAGGTGAGGTCGGTTCCATACCGCGTCACCACAGCGATCATCGAGGGCGGCACCGGCCATCCGATCACGGGCAGCTTAGGGGGCCATCGGTGTGCCGTGGGCGAAGCGCGCGGCGGAGCCGCGCCCCAGCAGGGCGTCCGAGCGGAGCGAGGTCCTTCAGGGGTCGGGCCCTGGGCCCGACTGGGAGCAACGTCTGCCCCCGAAGCGCGAAACGCCCACCCGCGAAGCCCTTTGGGCCGGAAGCGGGTGGGCGCTCAAATGGTCAGCGCTGGGTGGGCGCGACGACTACCTCGACGCGCTGGAACTCCTTGATGTCCGAGTAGCCCGTCGAAGCCATCGTCCGCTTCAACGCCCCCATCAGGTTCATGGACCCGTCGGCCACGCTGGACGGCCCGTGCAGGATCTGCTCCAGGCTGCCCACCGTGCCGAACGCCACCCGCCGGCCCCGAGGCAGGTCCGGGTGGTGGGCCTCCGAGCCCCAGTGGAAGCCATGGCCGGGGGCCTCCGTCGCGCGGGCGAGCGGGGAGCCGACCATGACCGCGTCGGCGCCGCAGGCGATGGCCTTGGCGATGTCGCCCGAGGTGCCCATGCCGCCGTCGGCGATCACGTGGACGTAGCGGCCGCCTGATTCGTCCATGTAGTCGCGGCGGGCGGCGGCGACGTCGGAGATCGCGGTGGCCATCGGTACGGCCACACCCAGCACGTTGCGGGTGGTGTGGGAGGCGCCGCCGCCGAAGCCGACCAGGACGCCCGCCGCGCCGGTGCGCATGAGGTGCAGGGCGGCCGTGTAGGTGGCGCAGCCGCCCACGATGACCGGCACGTCGAGCTCGTAGATGAACTGCTTGAGGTTCAGCGGCTCGGCCCGGCCCGAGACATGCTCGGCCGAGACCGTGGTGCCGCGGATGACGAAGATGTCCACGCCCGCGTCGATGACGGCCTTGTGATACTGCACCGTACGCTGCGGAGACAGGCGGACCGCCGTGGTCACGCCGGACTCCCGGATCTCCGCGATCCGGCGGCCGATCAGCTCTTCCTTGATCGGCGCCGTGTAGATCTCCTGCAGCCGCTTGGTCGCGGCCTCGGCGTCGAGCGAGGCGCACTCCTCCAGCAGCGGCGACGGGTCGTCGTAGCGGGTCCAGAGCCCTTCGAGGTCGAGGGGCGCCAGGCCGCCGAGGCGGCCGATCTCGATCGCGGTGGCGGGCGAGACCACGCTGTCCATGGGGGCGACGACCACGGGTAGTTCGAACCGGTAAGCGTCAATCTGCCAGGCGATCGAGACCTCCTCCGGGTCACGAGTGCGCCGGGAGGGTACGAGGCCGATCTCGTCGAGCGCGTAGGCCCGGCGACCGGTCTTGCCCCGGCCGATCTCCACCTGCTGAGTCATGTCTTACCTTCTGTGATAGTTCGGGGCTTCCACGGTCATCTGAATGTCGTGGGGATGGCTCTCCGTGAGTCCCGCCGCCGTGATCGGCATGAGCTCACAGTCGGTGTGCATCTGCGTGATCGTGCGGCAGCCGGCGTACCACATGCCCTGGCGCAGGCCGCCGACGAGCTGGTGGGCGACCGCCGCGACCGGTCCCCGGAAGGGGACCTGGCCTTCGATGCCCTCGGGGATGTATTTGTCCTCGCCGCCGATGTCGGCCTGCGCGTAGCGGTCCTTGCTGAAGGACATGCCGCCGCGCTCGCGGTTGCGGACCGCGCCGAGCGAGCCCATCCCCCGGTACGACTTGAACTGCTTGCCGTTGATGAAGATCAGCTCACCGGGCGACTCCTCGCAGCCGGCCAGCAGCGAGCCGAGCATGACCGTGTCGGCGCCGGCGGCGATGGCCTTGACGATGTCGCCGGAGTATTGCAGACCGCCGTCGCCGATGACCGGCACGCCGGCCGGGCCGCACGCCAGCGATGCCTGGTAGATGGCGGTGACCTGCGGCGCGCCCACGCCGGCCACGACGCGGGTGGTGCAGATGGAGCCGGGGCCCACGCCGACCTTGACCGCGTCGGCGCCCGCGTCGACGAGCATCTGGGCGCCCGCCCTGGTCGCGATGTTGCCGCCGATGACGTCGACCTTGCTGTTGGCCTTGAGCTTGGCGACCATGTCGGCCAGGCCCTTGGAGTGGCCGTGCGCGACGTCTACCACGACCACGTCGACGCCCGCCTCGATCAGCGCCTTGGCCCGCAGCTCCGCGTCACCGCCGACGCCCACGGCGGCGCCGACGACCAGGCGGCCGTCCGCGTCCTTGGTGGCCAGCGGATATTGCTCGCTCTTGGTGAAGTCTTTGACCGTGATCAGACCGCGCAGCCGGCCGTCGGGATCGACGAGGGGCAGCTTCTCGATCTTGTTGTGCCGCAGCAGCTCGAAAGCGCCGTCACGCGACACCCCGACCGGGGCGGTGACCAGCGGCATCGGGGTCATGACCTCGCGCACGGGCCGCGACTGGTCGGTCTCGAAGCGCATGTCGCGGTTGGTCACGATGCCGACGAGTACGCCGGACAGGTCGGTGACGGGCACCCCGGAGATCCGGTACGTCGCGCACAGCCGCTCCACGTCGGCCAGGGTGTCGTCGGGAGTGCAGGTGACCGGGTTGGTGACCATCCCGGCCTCGGACCGTTTGACCAGGTCGACCTGCTGGGCCTGCTCCTCCACCGACAGGTTGCGGTGCAGGATGCCGATGCCGCCCTGGCGGGCCATGGCGACGGCCATGCGAGCCTCGGTGACCGTGTCCATCGCGGCGGAGACCAGCGGGATCGACAGATTGATGCCGCGCGACAGGCGTGAACCGGTGTCCGCGTCACCAGGTTGCAGGTCTGAATAGCTTGGGACGAGCAACACGTCGTCGAAGGTCAGACCCGTCTCGGTGAACTTGGACATGCTGCGGCCCCTCCTGCCGATGCTGATGAGGCAAGTCTAGGGCCTAGATGCAAAACGTCCCGAGGCCGGGAGCACGATGACCCCCACGGCCCGTCGTACCCCCGGCATCCCAAAGAGCCGGAGGATGGGGCGGTCGGTGATCCGCCCCATCCTCCGGCCACCGACATCCGGGCGGAAGCGCATAAAGCGCCACCGAACCCCCCTCCGCGTCCTGATGGCAAGCGCTGCCAGCTCAAGTGGATGCCGACGCTGGGTTAAGCCTGCGTTACTCATCGGCACACCGCAATGTGAAAACGTGCAATTGCACGAAGCTGCACATGTGGCCAAGGAGTCCACGCAAGGAGCGGACAAGGACGTATCGCCGAGTTATTCTCACGGCACGCCCGTGTCCCCCCTACGGAGCCCCTTATATGCGTAGCGAGTCCCACACCCTGTCCGACCCTCTCGCGTCCGCTCCCCTCGCGTCCGCTCCCCTCGCGGACGCTCCCCTCGCGACGCTGGGCCTCGACCCGGCCCAGACCGCGCTTTACACGGCGGTGCTGCGCCTGCACAGGGCCACGCGTACCGAACTGGCCGAGGCCATGGACGGTCCCGTCGACAAGGTGAGCAGACAGCTCGACGATCTCGTCAGGCTCGGGGTGATCGACGAGCAATCGGGCGAATACCTCGCCCGGCACCCCGCCGCCGCGCTCGGCCGGCTGATCGCCGAGCGCCTCGACCGGCTGGCCGAGGAGAGCAGGCGCATCGACTCCGCCCTCGGCTCGATCCGAGGGCTGATCCGCGACTACGACGTGGGGCACGACTACCAGAACGGCGCGTTCCGGGTTGAGATGGTGAGCGGGGCCGACGTGCTCTACGAGAGCGTGGTGGGCATGGCGGTGCAGTCCCAGTCCCCGCCGATGCACCTACTCACCGCCATTCCCGACGAGCGGACGATGGCGGACTTCGTCCGAAAATTTGCCGATCCTTGGATCGACGCACAGCAGCGGAAACTCCTGAACGTGCGGGCCGTCATCCCGGTCTCCACGCTGACCCTGCCCGGCGTACGCGACCAGCTGACCAGACTGCTGGCCACCGGCGGGACCGTACGCACGCTGGCCCGGGTGCCGAGCTGGTTCATGACCGCCGGGCCCGACGCCGCCGGCCTGCCCGCGCTGTGGGGCGGCAACCTGCCCGACCACGCCTACAACTTCTACCTGGTACGGACCCCGATCGTCGTGGGCATGCTCAGGTCGCTCTTCGAGGAGCTGTGGGGCCGGGCCGTACCCCTGCCCTGGGGTCGCCGGGGCGAGGGCGTGGTGCAGGTGCTGCGGCTCGCGGCGCAGGGCATGTGCGACGACTCGATAGCCCGCCAGCTCGGTGTCTCCGTACGCACGGTACGGGCCAGGTTCGCCGACGCCATGGTTCAGCTTGGCGCGCAATCACGCTTTCACGCAGGTGTGGAGGCCGCCCGGCGTGGATGGCTGAGCTAATAGCCACCGCGGTGGCCGCATCGGTCATATGGTGGGAAGGTGCTGGAAGACGTCCCCCGCGACCCGTTCGCGGACGACCCGAACGACCCTTCCTCAGCGATGGGCGAGCTCGACGACGCCGAACCGCTGACCGCCGCCGAGCGCGACGAGGCCATTACCGACCTGGCCGACGTCGAGGTCTTCCGCTCCTTGTTAGAGCAGCAGGGAGTGCTGGGCCTGGTGCTCGACTGCCCGGAATGCGGCGAGCAGCACTTCTTCGACTGGGAGCTGCTGCGCGGCAATCTGCGCCAGATGATCGACAAAGGCCAGCCCCAGATGCACGAGCCGGCCTTTCACCCTGACCCGGCCGACTACGTGACCTGGGAATACGCCAGAGGCTACGTCGACGGTGTCATCGACACCGAGGAGCGCCGCTGATCCACGTCGTCCAGCAGCGCGGCGAGCAGCCGCGCGGCCGGATCGCGTGAATCGGGCAGCTCGCCGCGGGCCAGCACGTCGAGGAGCGCGTCAGTCTGCTCCTCCGGCGTCAAGCCGACTCCAGTTCGGCCATCTGCCGCAGCCTCGCCAGCGCTCGATGCTGAGCAACACGGACCGCACCTGGTGACATACCGAGTACATTACCGGTCTCCTCCGCCGACAGCCCCGACACCACCCGCAACAACAGCAACTCGCGCTGGTTGTCGGGGAGCCTGGCGAGCAGCCTGCGGGCGTACTCCACCTCGATGTAGCGGACCACCGTCTCCTCGGGCCCCGGTCCGTCGTCGGGCCCGTCCGGTAGATCCTGAGTCGGTACGGCCGAGCGGACCGAACTCCGCAACGCGTCGGCCACCTTGTGCGAGGCGATACCGAAGACGAAGGAGGCGAAAGGCCGTCCCATGTCGCGGTATCGCGGCAGCGCGGACAGGACCGCGATGCACACCTCCTGGGCTACGTCATCGGCAATGTGATATTGCCCTGAAACCCTGCCCAGCCTGGCGCGGCAATAGCGCACCACCATCGGACGCAACTCGCCGAGCAGGGATTCGATCGCACTGCGATCTCCCTGTACGGCGAGGCTCGTCAGTTCCCTTAGGTCGGAGTCATCCGTCCGTGCCGGAAGTCTCGACGCGAGCCTTACCCCAATTTTGGCGTCGGCGACGCTTCCCTCGCTCACGATAGGCATGATGCCCGCACTGATCGGGCCTGTCGTCATCGCGAACGGCTACGGATTGGTCACATTGACGCGGCGATAACGGGCAGTAATCAACCGGCCACACTAAGCCTTTATTACGGAAGAATATTTCATCCCATAACCCAAAATGTGCAGAAATTGTCAGACGCCTAGACGCTTAAGCCACACATCCGGTTTACCCGAATAAACCACTTTCCCGGTTCATCGCCCTTCGCTCACCCTCTCAGCAGCATCGACAGGATTGCCCGTATGTCATATGCCATACATGGCTTTGCGGGGGTTGGAGGCCAGGGGCGCGCCGGAGAAAGCACACGACCCGCACCTGTAATCAGGCACGGGTCGGGTGAGGAAGGAAGGGCTCAGTGGCCGTGGCCGTGACCGTGGCCCTGACCGGCGGCGGCCGGCTCCTCCTCCGGCTTGTCGACGACGAGCGCCTCGGTGGTGAGGAGCATGCCGGCGATCGACGCGGCGTTCTGGACGGCCGAACGGGTGACCTTGACCGGGTCGATGACGCCCTGGTCGAGCAGGTTGCCGTACTCGCCCGTGGCGGCGTTGAGGCCGTTGCCCGCCGACAGCTCCGAGACCTTGTGGGTGACCACGTAGCCCTCGAGACCGGCGTTCTCGGCGATCCAGCGCGTCGGCTCGACCAGCGAGCGGCGGACGATGGCGACACCGGTCGCCTCGTCGCCCGTCAGGCCCAGGTCGTCGAGGTCCTTGGCGACGTGGATCAGCGCGGAGCCACCGCCGGAGACGATGCCCTCCTCGATCGCGGCGCGCGTAGCGGAGATCGCGTCCTCGAGGCGGTGCTTCTTCTCCTTGAGCTCCACCTCGGTGGCGGCGCCGACGCGCAGCACGCACACGCCGCCGGCCAGCTTCGCGAGGCGCTCCTGCAGCTTCTCGCGGTCCCAGTCGGAGTCAGACTGCTCGATGGCAATCTTGATCTCCTTGACCCGGTCCTCGATCGCCTGCTGGTCGCCGCCGCCGTCGACGATGGTCGTGTTGTCCTTCGTCACGACGATGCGGCGGGCGTTGCCGAGCACCTCAAGGCCGACGTTCTCGAGCTTGAGGCCGACCTCCTCGCTCACGACCTGGCCACCGGTGAGGATGGCGATGTCCTGCAGCATGGCCTTGCGGCGGTCGCCGAAGCCCGGCGCCTTGACGGCGACCGAGGTGAACGTGCCACGGATCTTGTTGGTGACCAGGACGGCCAGGGCTTCGCCCTCGACGTCCTCGGCGACCACGAGCAGCGGCTTCTTGGTCTGCGCGATCTGCTCGAGCAGCGGCAGGAAGTCGGAGATCGAGGAGATCTTGCCCTGGGTGAGCAGGATGTAGGCGTCTTCGAGGACGGCCTCCATGCGCTCGGGGTCGGTCACCATGTAGGCCGACAGGTAGCCCTTGTCGAACTGCATGCCCTCGGTGAACTCGAGCTCCATGCCCATGGCGTTGGACTCTTCGACGGTGAGAACACCGTCCTTGCCCACCTTGTCGAACGCCTCGGCGATCAGGTCACCGATCTTGGCGTCCTGAGCGGAGATGGTCGCGACGTTCGCGATCTCCTTCTTGTCCTCCACCGGGCGCGCGCTGGCCAGCAGCTTGTCGCTGACCGCCTTGGCGGCCTTGTCGATGCCGCGCTTCAGCGACAGCGGCGAGGCGCCGGCGGCCACGTTGCGCAGGCCCTCGCGGACCATCGCCTGAGCCAGGACGGTCGCGGTGGTGGTGCCGTCACCAGCGACGTCGTTGGTCTTGGTGGCGACTTCCTTGGCGAGCTGGGCGCCGAGGTTCTCGTAGCGCTCCTCCAGCTCGATCTCACGAGCGATGGTCACGCCGTCGTTCGTGATCGTCGGAGCACCGAACTTCTTGTCGATGACGACGTTGCGGCCACGGGGGCCGAGGGTTACCTTCACGGCGTCCGCGAGGGCGTTGACGCCACGCTCAAGCGCGCGGCGTGCGTCCTCGTCGAACGCTAGGATCTTCGCCATGCTGAAAGTCCTCTCCTAGCGTCGAAAGCCCCGGCCGCACGCGCTCAGAGGAGACGCGCGCCCGGGGCCTGACGCATCCGGCTTACTTCTCGATGATCGCGAGAACGTCGCGGGCGGAGAGCACGAGGTACTCCTCGCCGCCGTACTTGACCTCAGTGCCGCCGTACTTGCTGTAGAGGACGATGTCGCCCTCAGCGACGTCGAGCGGAATACGCTTGTCGCCGTCCTCATCCCAGTTGCCCGGGCCCACCGCGAGGACCTTGCCCTCTTGCGGCTTCTCCTTGGCGGTGTCAGGAATGACCAGGCCGGAAGCGGTCGTCTGCTCGGCCTCAAGCGGCTGAACCACGATGCGGTCGCCGAGCGGCTTAACGGGAACCTTGGTGGCGGTCGTCACGATCGGACCTCCCCTTCAGATTTGAATGATCTAGAAGAGGCGACCAGCGGGGCCTGCCGTCGCGGGTGTCAGACCTGCCTCGTCGCACGTTGGCACTCTCAAGGGGAGAGTGCCAACAGGAAACATATGCAAGAGGGGCTTGACAGTCAACACGAACGCGTCTGCTCAGAGCGATAAGGCCCAAGAGCTTGCCCAAGGTTGGGGGTAATTGGGGTGACACGGGCTGTTGGCGCAGGCGAACGCCTGAGCCCCCACCTCCGCGTACAGCGGACCTTCCAGCCACCGCGCCCGCGCATGGCGGCCGTTCCAGCCGTCCGCCGTACGCGCACGGCGAACGTTCCAGTCCACCACCGTACGCGCACGGCCGCAGGCTGGAGTGCGGCGGGGAGACGCTAACGTCGGGTGACGTGGATCTCGACGCCTTCACCGAGTTGCTCACCCCGCGCGGGCAGCGCGCACTCGCCGAGGCCGTCGAGGTGGTGGGCGCCGATCCGGTGGTCGCGGCGACGAGGCTGCGCAGGTCGTACGACGCCGACCTCACTTCGGCCGCGCTCACCCAGGCGGCGCTGCGCGAGCGCGCCAAGGCCAAGTTCGGCGCCGACGCGGCCCACATGTACTTCACTCCGCACGGTCTGGAGCAGGCCACCCGAGCCGAGGTCGGCGCCCACCGGGCCCGCCGCCTGGCCGGAACCGCCGGCGGGACGCGGGTCGTGGACGTCTGCTGCGGCATCGGCGGCGACTTCCTCGCCCTGGCCCGCGCCGGCTGCGTCGTGGACGCCGTGGACCTCGACCCGCTGACCGTCGCCGTCGCCCGGGCCAACGCGGAGGCGCTCGGACTCGCGGATCGGGTCACCGTACGCCAGGCGGACGCCGCGACGGTCTCGCCCGAGGACTACGACTGGCTGTTCGCCGACCCCGCCCGCCGGACGAGCCGGGGCAGGACGTTCGACCCCATGGCCTACTCGCCGCCGTGGCCGGTCGTGCTCGACCTGGTCGCCAGGGCTCGGCGGGCCTGCTTGAAGGTGGCTCCGGGCATCCCGTACGAGTTCATCCCGGGCGAAGCCGAAGCTGAGTGGGTGTCGTACAAGGGCGAGGTGAAGGAGGCAGCCCTCTGGACCGGCCCCGCCGAAGGGCCGGCGCAAGCCGAAGGGCCGGTGCGAAGCGAGGGGGCGGCGCGAGGCGAGGGGGCGGCGCGAGGCGAGGGGGCGGCGCGAGGCGAGGGGGCGGCGCGAGGCGAGGGGGCGGCGCGAGGCGAGGGGCCGGTGCGGCGTGCGACGTTGCTGCCCGGCGGCGAGACGCTCGTCGCCCGCGGGGCCGAGGCGCCGACCGGCCCCGTCGGCCGCTTCGTGTACGAACCCGACGGGGCCGCGATCCGCGCGCACCTCGTCGGGGAGGTCGCCGAGATGGTCGGCGGCCGTCTCCCCGACCCGATGATCGCCTACATCACCGGCGACGAGCCGTTCGACACCCCATGGGCCGCGCGTTACACGGTGGAAGAAGTGCTGCCGTTCTCTCTGAAGCGCCTCCGCGCCACTCTCCGCGAGCGGCAAGTCGGAAATGTCGTCATCAAGAAGCGAGCCTCGGCGGTCGACATCGAACGACTCAGAAATGACCTGCGACTTTCGGGTGACAAATCTGCGGTAATCATACTTACCCGCATCATGGATAAGCCTTCCGTCCTGATTTGTCACCCATCCCCACCTGCGCAAATGGCAAAGTAGGGCATTATCGGGTCAACCCCGATCTTTTACTTCGCTCCTGACGGACCTTGATCGAGCGGCTAAGGTGAGCACGCGGGAGTCCTCCCCCTTTGGCGGTTAGCCGCGTTCTCGTTTCATCTGCAAACCGGACCTGTCCCACCGCTGCGCGGCAGACCGTCGGCGAGCGAAGGAGCCTTTCGGTGGATCACGCCAACCACACCACCCTTCTACAGGCAGGCGGCGATTCCGCCATCTCCGAAAGGATGCGGGACCTGCTCGCGCGTGCGTCCCAGGACCACGTCTACGAGCAGCGGACCCAGGGGGCCGTCCTCGACGAGATCCGCCAGCGCCTTGAGGGTATGGAGTGGCTGCTCAGGGAGGTTCGCGAGCGGGAGCTGGGGGGTCTGAGCGGCACGCTCGAGACGGTGAGCGGGCGGCTTGACGACATCGCGGCCAAACCGCCGATGTGGGCGGAGGGCCTGGCCCAGCATGTCGAGGCGGTGCGCGACCATGTCGACGCCGTCGGCGAGCAGGTGGGCACCGTTGACGCGCATGTGGAGTCGGTTCACCAGCGGGTCGCGCCGGTGGCGGAGCTGCCGGGGCTCTGGGCCGAGGTCGGCACCGTCGGCGACAACGTGGACGAGGTGCTCAAGAAGCTGCAGGCGGTCCTCGACTTCACGGAGGGCATCACCAAGCGAATGAGCGACCTGGGTGTCAGGCTGGGTCACCTCAACACGGGCATGGAGGCCGCCGCCGGCCGCTTCAGCCGCATCGACAAGTCGCTCGCCGAGCTGACCGCCCGTACGGACCGCATCGAAGGCGCGCTGCTGGAGCTGCCCGACAGCTTCGACGGCAAGCTCGCCGCCAACGCCGAGCAGCTCGACGGCAAGCTCACCGCCACCGCCGAACAGCTGGACGGCAAGCTCGACGCGGCCACCGACCAGCTCGACAGCAGGCTCACCGCCGCCGCCCACCAGCTCGGCGGCAAGCTCACCGCGGCCACGGACCGGCTCGTCGCCCAGGTGGACGGCACCGAGCAGCGCCTCTCCGTACGCCTGGGCGAGACCGAGGGCCTACTGACCGACCTGGACCAGCGGCTCACCGGCCGCCTGGACAGGACCGAGCAGAGCCTGACCACGCACCTCGACCGGGCCGAGAAGGGGCTCACCGCCCGTCTGGGCGAGTCCGAGCAGGGCCTGGCCGACCGCCTGGACGAGGCCGAGCAGGCGCTGACCGCCCGGCTCCACGAAACTGGGCAGACCCTGACCGAGCACCTGGACGACACCCGGCAGAGCGCGGCAAGCCGCCTCGACCAGACCGAGCAGCGCCTGGCGGGCCGCCTCGACGAGAGCGAGCAGCGCGTGGCCGGGCGCCTCGACGGCGTCGACGGCAAGCTCCTCGACGTCCACGGCGCCCTCGACAGCCGGCTCGGCGGCGTCGACGAGCACCTGGCCACGGTCGACGGCCACCTGAGCACGGTCAGCGGCCATCTGACCACCGTGAACGGCCACCTGTCCCGCCACGACAACCGCTTCGACACGCTCGACGGCCGCGTCGACGGCCACTTCATCCGGCTCGACGAACGCCTGGCCGCCGCCGACCGCCACCTCATCGACTCCGCCACCCGCAACGAGGGCCGCTTCAACCAGCTCGACAACGGCATGGACACGCTCGACGAACGCCTGGGCGAGGTGGAGGAGCGGGTGACCACCCGCTTCGACGGTCTCGGCAGCCAGCTCAACGGCGTGGAGACCCACCTGACCGGCCTCGCCCAGCACGCCGAGCAGGCCGGCGAGCACCTCGAAGCCGTCGACGACCGGATCGAGGCCGTCAACCAGCGCATCGGCCAGTTGCCCGCGACGCTCAGCATCGGCGAGCGGGTGGGCGAGCTCCTCGACTCCCAGACCACCCACCAGGGCGAGCGCCTGGCCGCCGCCGCGGCGGTGCTCACGGAGCTGGTCGCGGCGCGCCCTGACCGCACCGAGCTCACCCAGACGGTGACCGACATCGTCGAGCCCGCCACCACCGACCTCACCAGGCGTCTGGGCGCTCTGGAGGAGACCATGCTCGCCCTCGCCGAAGCCCTCCTCCGCCCTACGCGAAAAGACTGAGCTACCCGTCCGGCACAGCCATGGCGCGCGACCCAACGCGAGCAGGTCGACGCACATGTGCAAGTTTGTCCGGGTTGACCAGCGCATACAGCCCGCCCGCCCGAGTGCCCGTTTCGTCAGGTTCCACGGTGAGCGCGACCCGGACCTGGCCCCCGGCCAGCAGCAGGAACATCGGCCCAGCCGTCCAGAGGAGGTCCAGGTCCACGTACCTGGGCGCGATTCCCATGAGTACGCGGGACACCCTGTCCGAGCCGTGAATCGGGCGTAGTGAGGCGTGCACGCGGCCACCGCCGTCGTTCCACATGGTGACGTCCGGAGACAGCACCGCCAGCAGGTCGGCGAGGCTGCCGCCCGCCATCGCCGCGACGAAGCGCTCCGCCACCTCGCGCGCCACCCGGGGGTCGGCCGGGTAGCGCGGGCGGCGGGAGCGGACGTGTTCGCGGGCCCGGCGGGCGAGCTGGCGCGCCGCCGCCGGTGTGCGGTCGAGGATGCGGGCGATCTCGGCGTGCTCGAACCCGAACGCCTCCCGCAGCACGAACGCCGCCCGTTCCAGAGGCGACAGCGTCTCCAGTACGACCAGCAGGCCCGTGGTGACGTTCTCAGCGGCCGTCACCGGGTAGTCGGCGGTCACCACCGGCTCGGGCAGCCACGGGCCGGTGTAGTCCTCTCTGGCGGCGCGCAGGCCGCGCAGCCGCTCCAGGGACCGCCGGACGGCGATGCGGATCAGGTAGGCCCGCGGATTGCCCACCTGGGACAGGTCGACACCGGCCCAGCGCAGCCAGGTGTCCTGCACGACGTCCTCGGCGTCCGCCACGCTGCCGAGCATGTCGTAGGCCAGCGTGAACAGCAGGCTCCGGTGCTCCCCGAACACCGCCTCAGCATCGGCCACGGTCCCCTCCAGATCCCCCTGCGGCTCCGCGGGAGACGGTTTCGGCCCACCGTAACGGGCACGTGGACCAGACGCGCAACGGGCATCTGGGCCACATACGAAAGAGGCCAGTGGGCCACATGACGGCTCGGCATGTCACATCCGGCACCCCGCCACGCATCCGTTGAAAGAAGACCCCACACCGCACAAGGAGACAGAGCAGGCATGAAGGTACTTCTGGCAGGAGCCACCGGCACCGTCGGCACCGAGCTGATCCCCCAGTTGCTCGCCGCCGGCCATGAGGTGCTCGGCCTCACCCGTTCCGAACGCGGCGCCGCCAAACTGGCGGAGGCGGGCGCGACGGGCCTGGTCGCGGACATGATGGACCGCGACGCCCTGCTCGCCGCGGTGCGGGACCACCAGGCCGACGCGGTGATGCATCAGGCGACGGCGATCACCGGCCTGCCGCTGTTCCACCGCCAGCTGTATCCGACGGGCGCGCTGCGCGACCGGGGCACGGCCAACCTGATCGCGGCCGCCAAGGAGGTCGGCGCGCACCGCTTCGTCACGCAGTCGTTCTTCCTCGGGTACGGCTACCGCGACCACGGCCCGGAGCCGGTGACCGAGGACCGGCCGTTCGCCGAGCCCGCCAGAGGCCCCTTCGGCGTGCACATGAGGACGATTCGGGCCAACGAGGAGCAGGTGTTCAATACGCCGGGCATCGACGGCGTCTCCCTGCGCTACGGCCTGTTCTACGGCCCCGAGGTGACGACGCGGAAGATGATGGCCATGGCGAGGCGGCGGATGCTGCCGGAGGTCCACCCGGCCAGCGTCATCTCGCTCGTGCACGTCCACGACGCCGCCTCGGCCGCCGTCGCCGCGCTGGACCGGGGCCGGGCCGGGCGGGCGTACAACATCGCGGACGACGAGCCGGTGAGCTTCGACGCCTATGTCCGGGCGCTGGCCGAGGCGGCGAACGCGCCCGCGCCGCTTCGGGTGCCCGGCTGGCTGCTGCGACCGACGCCGTACATCCACGCCTTCATGACCGGCGTACGCATCCGGCTCTCCAGCGACCGCGCGAAGCGGGAACTCGGCTGGACCCCCGCCTACCCCACCTATCGCACGGGGCTCAAACGTGAACGGTCGTGATCGGCATCGACGAGTCGGCGGGGATGTCCAGCCTCGACGGGGTGATGCCCGCCGCGACCAGGTCGGAGCCCAGGGCGGCGACCATGGCGCCGTTGTCGGTGCACAGTCCGGGCCGGGGCACGCGCAGGCGTACGCCCGCCGCGTCGCACCGCTCCTGGGCCAGGGCGCGCAGCCGGGAGTTGGCCGCGACGCCCCCGCCGATCAGCAGGTCATGAACGTCGTACTTGCGGCAGGCCTGGAGTGCCTTGCGGGTCAGCACGTCGACCACGGCCTCCTGGAAGGAGGCCGCCACGTCGGGTACGTGAATGGACTCACCGGCCGACTCGCGGGCCTCCACCCAGCGCGCCACGGCGGTCTTCAGCCCGGAGAAGGAGAAGTCGAGCGTGCCGTCGTCGATCTTGCCCCGGGGGAAGGTGACGGCCGTGCCCGACCCGGAGGTGGCGGCCTTGTCGATGTGCGGGCCGCCGGGGAACGGCAGACCGAGCACCCGCGCCACCTTGTCGAACGCCTCCCCCGCCGCGTCGTCGACGGTGGAGCCGAGCGAGATCACGTCTTCGGCCACGTCGGGCACGAGCAGCAGCGACGAGTGGCCGCCCGAGACCAGCAGGGCGATGCACGGTTTGGGCAGCGGGCCGTGTTCGAGCTGGTCGACGGCGACGTGGGCGGCCAGGTGGTTGACGCCGTAGAGGGGTACGCCGAGGCCGAGCGAGTAGGACTTGGCCGCGGCGACGCCGACGAGCAGCGCCCCGGCCAGCCCGGGACCGGCCGTGACGGCTATGGCGTCGATGTCGGAGAACTTCAGCCCGGCCTGCGCCAGCGCGGCCTCCACCGTCGGCGTCATCGCCTCCAGGTGGGCGCGTGAGGCGACCTCCGGCACGACGCCGCCGAACCTGGCGTGCTCCTCCATGCTGGAGGCGATGGTGTTGGCCAGCAGCGTGTGACCCCTGACGATGCCGATGCCGGTCTCGTCGCAGGACGTCTCGATGCCCAGAACAAGAGGGCCCTGAGCCAGCGGTGCGTCAGCCATCCAGCTTCCTTCTCATCATGATCGCGTCGGTGCCGTCGTCGTAGTAGCGGCGGCGCCGGCCGATCACCTCGAACTCGAAGTGCTCGTAGACCCCCCGCGCCTGCGGGTTGTCGGCCCGTACTTCCAGGAAGATCTCCCGCACCGCGCGCCGACCGGCCTCGGCCAGCAGCTCCGCCAGCATCGCGCCGCCGACGCCGGTGCCCTGGTGCGGTTGGACGACCGCGATGGTCTGGACGTCGGCCTGGTCGGCCGCGGCGGCCAGGCCCGCGTAGCCGACGATCTCCTGATCGACCAGGGCCACCACGTAGTGCCTGGTCCGCGGCTGGTCGGCCAGCTCGCCGCGGAGCATGGCCTCGCTCCACGCGTCGAGCGGGAAGGTGTCGCGCTCGATCGCCATGACCGCCGGCAGGTCGGCCTCGGTCATCTGCCGCAGCCGCACGTCCACCTGCCGGGGTTTCACGCCGTCACCCTCTTGGGGGCGCCGGGCACCACCGCGTCGGGCCGCCGCAGGTAGATCGGGCGCGGCGGGCCGAGTGGCTCCCCCGCCGCGATGCGCTCGGCCGCCAGGGCGGCCAGGAATCCGGCATAGGGGTACGGCGGAGCGTCGGACTGCCCCAGGATGTCGGGGTAGAGCCCGGCACCGGCACCCACCACGGGCAGGCCCTCCACCGGCACCTCGGCGGGCCGGTCGACGAACGGCCCGTCGAGCCGGGTGCGCGCGTCGGAGTAGCGGGCCCAGAACACCTCCTTGCGCCGCGCGTCGGTGGCGACCAGGAACGGCTCGGCGAGCCCGCTGCCGTAGGCGACGGCGTCGAGGGTGCAGATGCCGTACGCGGGGACGGCCAGCGTGGTGGCGAGCCCCTGCGCGGTCATCAGCCCGACGCGCAGCCCGGTGTAGGGGCCCGGTCCGCTGCCCGCCACGACGGCGGTGACCTCGGACAGGGCCGCACCCGCCTCGCGCAGCACGGTCTCGATGGTGGGGATGAGCAGCTCACCGTGTCGCCGGGCGTCGATCGTCGTCGACTCGGCGAGGACACGCCGCCCGTCGTGGAGCGCGGCCGTGACGGCGGGCGTCGCGGTATCAAAGGCCAGGACCAGCACGACTGTTTAGCCTACCCGCCCGCCGGGTCACGCCCAGCCGGTGCGCTGTTTCAGCCAGTCAAGAGCCACGGCCCCCTGCGCCCGCTGGAACGCCCTGACCGTGGGCAGGCCGGGTGGCGGCGGCTGCCGGCCCTGCCGTACCAGGTAGCCGGTGAACGCCGCGATCACCGCCGTGGCGGCGGGATCGGGGTCGGGGAAGAGCTCCTGCGGCGCGGGGCCGCCCTGCATGGCGACCGAGGGCAGCATGGCCACGGGGTCGAACCAGGCCGCGCCGACGCAGGCCCACGGCCAGTCGACCACGTAGACGCGCTCCTCGGTGAGCAGCACGTTGTCAGCCCGCAGATCGGCGTGGAGCAGCGTGTCGCCGGCGGCGGCCGCGGCCCAGTCGGACTCCAGCTCGGCCAGCGCGCCGAGGTGACGCAGCGCCCACGGATCGAGACCGGTGGTGTCCTCCCCGAGCAGCCTGTGCCAGCCCCGGAACGCCTCGCCGAACACCTCCGCGACCGGCGGCGCCTCGATCGGGGCGGGCGTGAGCGCGGCCGACATGCGCCGCACGGCCTCCCTCACCCGGTCGAGCTCGGCGCGGCGCCAGGGCAGCTCGGGGTGGCGGCCCTCGACGTCCTCGAAGACGAGCACCACCCAGCCCTCGATCTCGAAGGAGGTCAGTAGCCGCGGCGCGGGCACGGACGCGGGGAGGGCGGCGGCGATTTTGCGCTCGGCCTGGTAGATGCGGACGCTGTCGGGGTTCGGTTCCGGGCCGACGGCCTTGACGAAGACGCGCCGGCCGTTCGCGGCGCGCAGTCGTACGGCCGCCGCGGGCGAGAACCCGCCCGGCTGCGTCACGGCCTCGGTCACCGGGGCGCCGAGGAACTCCTCGACGGCCGCCCGAGCCGCCGGATGCACCTCCGGCCAGGGAACGCGCGCGCCCGACGCGGGCGGATGGGTCTGCTCGCTCACGCTCTGGAAGCGTAGACGATGATGTTGTCGACGTATTCGCCCTTGGCGTAGTCGAACTTGCCGCCGCAGGTCACCAGCTTGAGGCCGTCCTCGATGTACACCCGCTTGGCCGGGAAGTGGTCCTTCGACACCTGCTCTACCGAGTCGACCTTGTACTTGACGACCTTGCCGTCACTCCGCTCGACCTTGACGATCTCGCCCTTGCGTACCTGCCTGAGCTTGAAGAACACCGCCGGGGCCGTCTTGGTGTCGACGTGGCCGATGATCACCGAGGCGCCCTTGTCGCCGGGCACCGCGCTGCCGGTGTACCAGCCGGCCATCTTGGGCTTCTCGTACGGCGGCAGCTCGACCTCGCCGTCCTTGCTCAGGCCGAGCTTCATCAGCGGCGCCTCGACCTCGATCGACGGGATGTCGATGCTCTCGGGCACGACGGAGCCGGCCGTCTTGGTGGTTTCCTGATAGGTCTTGCCGAACGCGACCAGCACCAGGCCGGTCACGGCGCCCGCGATGACCACCCGTCCAGGGCGGGCCATCGGCTAGCCCCGGACGCGGCGCTTGATCAGCAGCCCGGCCGCCGCCAGCACGGCCGCGCCGACCAGTACGCCGCCGACCGGCATGCCCGAACCCTCGTCCACGTCCTTGCCGAAGGTGCCGCCGCCGCCCGCTCTGGGCGCCTTCGTGGGCGCCTTGGTGGAGCTGTCGTCGGAGGTGTCAGCGGTCGCGCTGACGACGCGCAGGGTGGCCTTGCCGGTGTCGTTGGTGCCGTCGCACTTGACCTCGACCGGGTAGTTGCCGCGCTTGACCGTGCCCGACACCTGCGCCTCGCCGCGTACCCACGGGTTGCCGGCCGCGGTGCCGGTCGGGGCGGGCGTGGCCGTCGAGGACGTCGGCGCGGTGGTCAGCGACACGCCGTTGATGAACGCCTTGGACGTGGCGGTGCCGGTGTGCGCGGGGCCGCCGCTGGGGACGGGGCAATTGGCTAAGATCCACACCTTCGAGGTCTCACCCGCGGTGACCTTGGCGGGGCTGAGCTCGACCAGGATGGGTTTCCTGCTCACGGTGGCGGTCGGTGTGGCGCTGACCGACCCGGTGGCCGAGGCCGAGGGTGTGGGTGTGGGTGTCGATGAGGTCTGCGCGGAGGCCGAGCAGCCGACCGCACCGATCATGACGATGGCTCCCGCGTACGCGACTCGCCTGACCCTGAGCACCGCCGCACCCCACTCCGCGCCGTCCTGCACCAAGCATCCACCAAAAAAGTGGACGCCGCCCCTCCTGATACCCAGAATTTCTGGGCGAATCCCTTACCAATGATCATGTTTTCTATCGATGGTGAGGTACGTCAAGGGTGGCAGCTTTGCCGGAAGACAGGGCGGATTTTACTTTTCCGCAGGTTCGGACGGCGTGTCGGCCCACCGCGCGCCGACGCCGCGCAGCGTCACCAGGCGGGCGTCGTCCCCGCTCTCGCGGTCGATGTGGATCTCCAGGCGGTCGTCGGAAAGCCCCTCGACCAGTCCCTCGCCCCACTCCACGACCGTCACCGACTCCTCCAGCGAGGCGTCGAGGTCGAGGTCGTCGACCTCCAGGTCACCGCCCAGCCGGTAGGCGTCGGCGTGCACGAGCGGCGGTCCCTGGCGCAGCGACGGGTGCACTCTGGCGATCACGAACGTGGGCGAGGTGATCGGGCCGCGTACCTTGAGCCCTTCGGCGATGCCCTGCACGAGCGTGGTCTTGCCCGCGCCGAGCGGGCCGGACAGGATCAGCAGGTCGCCCGCCCGCAGCCCGGCGGCCAGCCGGGCGCCGTAGGCGAGCATGTCCTCGGCGGTCGCAAGCCTTTCGGCCACTACAGCTCCACTCGCTTGATCAGGTCGCGCAGCGCGTCGTTGACCACGCCCGGGCGCTCCAGCTGGATCAGGTGCGAGGTGTCGGGCACCTCGGTGAGCTGGGCGCTGGGCAGCGCGGCGGCGATCGCCTTGCTGTGCTCGGGCGGGGTGAGCCAGTCCTTGTCGCCGACCAGGATCGCGGTCGGGACCGGGTCGAGCACGTCGAGGGCGGCCAGTTTGTCGTGGTTCATCAGCGCGGGGTAGAAGTTGGCGAACACCTCGGTCGGCGTCGCCCTGATCATCGTCTCGGCGAAGTCGACCAGGGTGGGGCTGACGTTCTTGGAGTCGCCGAAGCCCATGTAGCGGGTCATCAGGAACGCGATGTCGCTGCCCGCGCTGCGCGTCTTGTCGACGAACGAGCCCCGCCGGCCCAGCAGCGAGATCGTCGACGGGGCGACCTTGTGCACGGCCTTGGACAGCAGCGCCGGCAGGCCCAGGGTGAGCTCGGCCAGCTTGCCCGCCGAGGTGGCGATGAGGGACACCGCGCGGATCTTGTCACCGAACAGCTCGGGGTGGCGGTCGGCCAGCGCCATGATCGTCATGCCGCCCATGGAGTGGCCGACCAGCACGCATGGGCCGGGCACCAGCTGTTCGATCACCTCGGCCAGGTCGTCGCCCAGCCGGTCGATCGTGCAGTCCTCGGCGGTGGCGCGCTGCGAGCGGCCGTGTGAGCGCTGGTCCCACAGCACCATGCGGTGGTTGTCGCGCAGGTCGCGGCGCTGGTAGTGCCATGACTCCAGGCTGAGACAGTAGCCGTGGCAGAACACGATGGTCAGCGGCGCGTCCTCGGGCCCGTCGATCTCGACGTGCAGCTCCGTGTTGTCGGAGGTGACCAGCGTGAGGTCCCTGCCGCGCAGCTCGCCGAACGGCTCGCTCGCCTCGGCGTCGGGGCGCAGCCTCATGCGGCCCACCGCGTAGCGCTTGGCCAGCGCCGCCGCCGCGACACCGGCCGAAGCGGCACCGACGATGGCGCCGGCGATCCCGACCTTCCGCCGTGTTGTCGTCGTCATGTCCCTGATCCCCTATACACCCGCGGCACCCGCGAACCGATCCTGGTCACGATCTCATGCGTTATCGTGCCGAGGTTATCCGCCCACTCCTGAGCGGTCGGCTCACCCCTCCCACCAGGCCCGAACAGGACGACCTCGTCCCCCGCGGCGAGCGGCTCGTCACCCATGTCGATCATGAACTGGTCCATGCACACCCGACCGGCTATCGCCCTTCGGCGACCTCCCGCCAGAACCTCTGCCCGCCCCGTCGCGTGCCGGAGGATCCCGTCTGCGTACCCGAGCGGCACCAGGCCAAGCGTGGTCTCGGAACTCGTGACATAAAGGTGCCCATAGGACACTCCCGAGCCCTCCGGCACCCGCTTGGCCAGAGCGATCCGCGCCACGAGCGTCATCGCCGGTCGCAGCCCGAAGTCGCCCAGCTCGGGGACCGGGCTGAGCCCGTACATGGCGATGCCGGGCCGGACCATGTCGTAGTGGGTGCGCGGCAGCGTCAGGATCGCGGCGGAGTTGGCCAGGTGCCTGATGACGTGGGACCCGGCGGCGCCGGCCTGCTCGGCCTGCTTGAGCGCCGCCTCGTACGCCTCGATCTGCCGGTCGATCGAGCCATGCCCCGGCACGTCCGCGCAGGCGAAGTGGGACCACAGGCCGACGATCTCGATGACGCCCTCGGCCTGGAGGGCGAGCGCCCTGGCCAGCAGCTCCGGCCAGGCGGCGAGCGGGGCGCCGCCCCTGCTCATGCCGGTGTCGGCCTCCAGGTGCGTCTTGGCGGTGCGTCCGGTGCGCCGCGCCGCGGCGGCGATCTCGTCGAGCACCGGCACGTCGGCCGCCGACAGCTCGATCTCGGCTTTTAGCGCCTCGTCGAGCGGCTCTCCTGGTGTGATGATCCACGCCAGCAGCGGCGCGGTGATGCCACCGGCGCGCAGCGCGAGCGCCTCACGGATGAAGGCGGTGCCGAGCCTGCTCGCGCCACCCCCCAGCACGGCCTCGGAGGTCGGTACGAGCCCGTGCCCGTAGGCGTCGGCCTTGACGGCTCCCAGCACTTCGGCGCCGCCCGCGCGCTCCTTGAGCAGCGCCACGTTGTGCCTGATCGCGGCCAGATCGACCTGCGCCTCCGCGGGCGTCGCCATCGGGGATGTCATCCCTCCAGTCTGGCAGCTCGCTCACGTGGTCGAGCGCGAATCGCCCCTGTTGAGGTCAGCCGACCGAACGGTATTCGCCCCCTCGGCGGGAAAAGCCGCGCGACGTGCGGACTCCGGCTTTACCTGGAAGAGTCGCGCAGCGCCCGGATCGCCGCCGGAACCGCCGAGGCCACGTCCGCGGCCGTCAGCGGTGCGTCCTCGGCCGCGATCCGGCCGGCCAGCCCGTGCAGGTACGCCCCGCACGAGCCCGCGTCGAAGCAGTCGAGCCCCTGGGCGAGCAGCGCGCCGGCCACCCCGGACAGCACATCCCCCGTGCCGCCCGTGGCCAGCCAGGCCGTGCCGGTCGGATTGACCCGTACCGGCCGGCCCCGCTCGGCCACGACCGTGGTCGAGCCCTTGAGCAGGACGGTCACGCCCAGCTCCGCCGCCGCCTGGCGGGCGTACCGGAGCCGGCCCGCCTCGATCGCCTCGCGGTCCACCTCAAGCAGCCGCGACAGCTCGCCCGCGTGCGGCGTGATCAGCACCGGGGCGGTACGCCGGAGCAGCGCCCGGTCACGGGCGACCAGGGTCAGGGCGTCGGCGTCGACCAGGACGGGCACATCACTGGCGAGCACTCTGGCGGCCAGCTCGCGCGCCCAGTCGCCGGTGCCGAGACCGGGCCCCAGCACCCATGCCTGCACCCGGCCGACGTCGTCGATCGACGGCTCGTTCAGCTCGGTGATGACCGCTTCGGGCCAGTGGGTGCGTACCTGGGCCACCGGCTCACTCGGCCCCACGTAACGCACCATCCCCGCGCCCGCGCGCAGCGCGCCGCCCACGGCGAGTACGGCGGCGCCCGTGTAGCGGTCGCTGCCCGCCGCGACGCCCAGGACGCCCCTGCGGTATTTGTCGGACTCGCCCATCGGCTGCTTCAACCGGCCGTCGACGTCGCGGTGGGTGAACGCCACGACGTCGGGGTCGGGCAGGTAGGGGCCGAGCCCGATGTCGATCAGCTCGATCTCGCCCACGTTGCCCGCGCCCGGATCGACGAGCAGCCCGGTCTTGGGCGCGCCCATGGTCACGGTCACCTGCGCCGCGATGGCCGCCCCGTCCACCTGACCGGTGCTCGCGTCGACGCCGCTGGGCACGTCCACCGCGACGACCAGGCCGGGCGCGGCGTTGGCCGCCTCGGCCAGCCCCGCGTACGGCTCCCGCAACGCCCCGGTCGCCCCGATCCCCACCAGCCCGTCGACGATCAGCTCGGCCCGGTCGACGGCGTCGGGCCCGGCGATCGTGCCGCCCGCCCGGAGGAATGCCTCCAGTCCCGCCTCATGGGTCTTGGAGCCCGCCAGGACGGCCTCGACCCGGGCGCCACGCCCGGCCAGGCGGGCCCCGGCGTACAGGGCGTCGCCGCCGTTGTCGCCGCTGCCGATGAGCAGCAGCACGCGCGTGCCGTACACCCTGCCGAGGAGGCCGGCGCAGACGGCGGCGAGGCCGGTGGCGGCGCGGTCCATGAGCGTGCCGTCGGGCAGCCGCGCCATCAGCGCGCGCTCGGCGGTCCTGATCTGGTCGGCGGTGTAGGCGGTACGCATGATCTGAAGCTATCCCTCCGCGATCACGTAGGCCATCGCCACACCGGCGTCATGGCTGAGCGAGATGTGCCAGCGCTTGACGCCCAGGCCGTAAGCGACCTCGGCGGCCTTGCCGGTGACGCGCAGCTCGGGCTTGCCGCTCTCGTCGCAGCGCACCTCGGCCTCCAGGTGCCCGAGCCCCTTCGGCGCGCCGAGCGCCTTGGCGACGGCCTCCTTGGCGGCGAACCTGGCGGCCAGCGAGTGTACGGCGAGCGGCCGTTCGACCTCGGTGAACAGCCGCTCGCGCAGCCCCGGCGTGCGTTCCAGCGCCGACTCGAACCGCGCGATGTCGACCACGTCCACGCCGATGCCCAGGATCATCCCCTCAGGTTAACCGGGCGCGCTCCTACAGCCAGCTGGCCCGCACGCTGTCGGTCGGCCCGTCACCGGGCGCTCTGCCGAGCTCGCCCTTCGCCACCCTGGTGAGCAGGCGGCTGACGCTCTCGACGATCTCGGGGACGCACACGCGCAGCTCGGCCACGTCCGCGGCGATCGACTCGTCACGCTCCACCCCCGCCCTTTCCAGCACGGCGTCCAGGTCCGCCAGCTTGCCCGCCAGCCACTGCAGGGGATCACTCGACAGCTCCCTGTCGAAGACACGCGGGCCCGGGTCCCATCCGGTGAAGGCCGGATGGTGGTGGGTGCGGTCAAAGCTGCCGGGGCTGCCGTCGACCGATTCCAGCAGGTCGACGCGCCAGATGGGCCGGTCGAGGTTGATGGGCCGCGCCGAATAGATGGAACCCTTCAGCTGCCCTGGTTCGAGCATCCGCACTTCGAGGCGGACGCCGTGCTCGGCGCCCTCCTGGCCCTTCATCGGTTTGGGGTCGACGAAGTAGAGATCGCTCACGGCTACGCCGATCCGGTCGAAGCCGAAGATGTACAGCACGAGGAGCCCTCCTGTCGCGAGTGTCCTCTTCGAGTATCAACAACCTCCTGGGCGGCTTCAATCAGGGGGTCTCAGCCAACGGATCTCCGCCGTACGCGGGGTCGGCCTCAGCCTACGTAGGGGCGATCTCAGACGCGGGCCAGCCGCCGTACGCCCTCGACCAGCTCGGCGGCGTCCGCCGTCTCGGCGAACCCGAGGCGCAGCCACGCGGCCGGCACCTCGGTGGCGAAGTAGCGGCTGTCCCTGCGCCAGCGCTTCGGCGTGCGCGTCGTGCACGCGCCGGACGCGCCGGAGGGCGGCGTGGACGTGGCGGCGATGGCCGCGCTCATGCGGGAGCACCGGCCCCGGCTGGTGAGCGCCACCCACATCCCCACCAACTCCGGGCTGGTCCAGCCGGTCGCCGAGATCGGCCGCCACTGCCGCGAGCTGGACCTGCTGTACATGGTCGACGCGTGCCAGTCGGTCGGCCAGTACCCCATCGACGTGGCCGCGATCGGCTGCGACCTGCTCACCGCCACCTGCCGGAAGTTCCTGCGCGGCCCGCGTGGCTCCGGCTTCCTCTACGTGTCGGACCGGGTGCTGAAGGCGGGGTACGAGCCGCTGTTCATCGACATGCGCGGCGCCCGCTGGACCGGGCCGGGCCACTACCAGCCCGCCGAGTCCGCCGCGCGGTTCGAGGAGTGGGAGTTCCCCTACGCGACTGTGCTGGGCTGCGCGGCCGCCGCCCGCTACGCCCGCGAGGTCGGCGTCGAGGCCATCGCGCGCCGCTCGCCCGTGCTGGCCGCCCGGCTGCGCGTCCTGCTCGACGCCGTTCCAGGGGTACGCGTCCTCGAAAAGGGCACCGAACTGGGCGCCATCGTCACCTTCACCATCGAGGGGTGGCGGCCGGAGCCGTTCAAGGCGGCCATGGACGCGAAGGGGATCAACTCGGCGCTCAGCTTCCGGGAGTTCGCCCAGTTCGACTTCGGTGACAAGGACGTCGACTGGTGCCTGCGCCTGTCACCGCATTACTACAACACTGATGAGGAGGTGGACCAGGTGGCCGCCGCGGTCGCGGAGCTGGCCGGCTAGAACGAGCCCCGCTGCCAGGGCCCCCAGATGGCGAACGAGGTGCCCTCTTTGGACTGGACGTTGACGTACAAGGTGTGACCGCCGGGGCCGAAGGTGGAGCCCGCGAACTCCGCGCCAGGGTCGCCCGCCACCGGCTCCAGGCGGCAGAAGTCGAAGATCTGGCCCTGCTTGGTGAGGCCGCGCAGGAAGTTGTCGCCGTCGCCGTCCTCGCAGAGCACCAGCGTGCCGCGGGTGCTGGCCGTCACGTTGTCGGGCAGGTCCAGCACCGACGAGCGCGGCGACTCGTACACCAGCCGGAGCCGCCCGGTCCACGTCTCGTACGCCCACACCTGCCCGCGTCCCTGGCCGAACCCGGACGGCGGCGTGTCACCCTCGGCGGTGGCGCCGCCCTGGGTGGAGCAGAAGTACACGGTGCCCTGGTGGTAGATGGCCCCTTCGAGCCTGGCGAAGATCGCCGCGCCCTCGGCTCGCCCCTGTTTGCCGACGGCCTGGACGGCCTCGTCGTTCGACGGCTTGCCGGTGAAGGTGGGGTCGGGGTCGTCGATGGTCACCCATACGGTGTTGTACGTCGCGCCGGGCCGCTGTCCCTTGGACAGGTCCTTGCGCGGCGAGCCCTTGATCGCGAGCATCTGCAGCCGGCCGCCGTCCAGCAGCCGCCCGGCCTTGAGCGGATGCTTCGGCGGCGTGTAGCGGTAGAAGCCGGAGGCGAAGGAGAAGCAGTCTTCGGTCAGGTAGAGCGCCCCCGCCTGCGGGTCGAACGCGGCCGACTCGTGCGCGAACCGGCCTGCGGCCTTGATCGGCTTGGCGTTGGAGGTGCCCGACACCGGCACCTCGAAGATGTAGCCGTGCTTGCGGGTCAGCTTGCCGTTGTCGCCGCCGGAGAAGTCGTTGGCCACGTCGGGGCCGTTGACGGTCTCCTCGCAGCTCACCCAGGCGTTCCAGGGCATCGGGCCGCCCGAGCAGTTCATCATGGTGCCGTTGAGCGACGGGGCGCTCTTGAGCACCTCGCCGTAGCGGGTGACGTGGAGGGTCGAGGTGCCGCCGCCGGCCGCGGGGTCGTAGGCCTTGGCCTTGTCACCGAAGGCGCCGACCGCTCCGCTGACCTCGTGGTTGCGCACCAGGATCGCGGTGTCGCGCGGCCCGCGGAACGCGGCCATCCCGTCGTGCCTGCCCGGCACGATGGAGCCGTCGGAGTATTTGCTGCCCGCCGGGCTGAAGGAGCGGTATTTGAACCCGTCGGGCAGGTGCAGCCTGACCTTGCCGTCACGCGCGTCGCGCACCGCCTTCAGCGGCCCGTAGCCGGTCGCCCGCGTGACCCCGCCCCTGGCGCCCGCGCAGGCCACCCCGGCGAACGGCCCGGTGATGCCGGCCGCGGCGGCCAGCCCTGCTCTGGTCAGAAAGCGACGACGGTCCACAAGCCCTCCCGAAGGTCAGGTCTCCGAACAGTAGCCGCTGACAAATCGCCGCATGCCCGGTTTGATGAGATCCCCGGGCGCAGGCCACCGCCTTACCCCAAACTGGTCATAAGTAATCCCATGTATTTATCCACAGGCTGTGGATAGAGAGTGCCACCCGGTCGAGAGCGCGTTTGTCGGCCGTCGATACGCTGCCAAGGTGAACAACGGCTACGTTGAACTGAGCAGGGAGCAGTGGAGCGAACTCCGCAAGAACACGCCCTTGACTCTCACCGAGGCAGAGCTGGAAGAGCTGCGTGGCGTCGACGACCCCATCGACCTCGCCGAGGTCACCGACATCTACCTCCCCCTGACCCGGCTGCTGAACCTCCACTACACCGGGTCCAAACAACGCAGTAGCGTGCTGAGCGCTTTTCTCGGGCATCCCGGGCAGCACGTGCCGTACATCCTGGGCATCGCGGGCAGTGTCGCGGTCGGGAAGTCGACGACGGCGCGGCTGCTGCACACACTGCTGGCCCGCTGGCCCGAGCATCCGCACGTGGAGCTGCTCACCACGGACAGCTTCCTCTATCCCAACGCGGTGCTGGAGTCCGAGGGGATCATGCATCGCAAGGGCTTCCCCGAGAGCTACGACCGCAGGGCGCTGGTCAGGTTCGTCGCCGAGGTCAAGGCCGGGCTGCCTGAGGTGCAGGCCCCGGTCTACAGCCACCTCGAATACGACATCGTCCCCGGCGCCAAACAGGTAGTGAAAAATCCGGATATCTTGATCATTGAGGGGTTGAACGTGCTGCAGCCCGCTCCGCCCACATCCCTGGCGGTCAACGACTACTTCGACTTCTCGATCTACGTCGACGCCAAGGTGGAGGACATCCGGGCCTGGTACGTCGACCGCTTCCACAAGCTCCGCCGCACCGCCTTCGAGGACCCCAAGTCATACTTCAAGTACATCGCCGACCTCTCCTACGAGGAGGCGACGGAGTTCGCGGTCAACGTCTGGCGCGACATCAACGAGCGCAACCTGATCGAGAACATCGCCCCCACCCGTGGCCGCGCCGGCCTGGTCATGCAGAAGGGCGCCGACCACTCCGTCAGGCGGGTACGGCTTCGCCGTACCTGAACACCTCCTCGAACAGGTAGGTCGCGAACCTGCCCGAGCACCCCTGATCGTCTATGTCGGCGAACCAGCAGTCCTCGCCGTCCTCGTGACACCTGAACGTCTGCCTCATGTGAGAGACCCTCGCGTACGGTAGTCAACGCCCCATCAACATCCAATGGACAAGAATGACCCAGTGCTACATCTGCGATTGATCACCCCGTCCACCCGTACGGGGGAGGTGACGGCCGTGCTCGACGAGTGCACGGGCGTCACCAACGTCGCCGTGCTGCCCGGCGCGGCCCGCGAGCCGAAGGGCGATCTGATCCTCTGCGACGTCGCGCGCGAAGCGGCCAACGAGGTGATCGACCGGCTCAAGTGGGTGCAGGACGAGGGGTCGATCGCCGTCGAGCAGGTGCATCTGGCCCTGTCCAAGGTCGCCGCGGACGCCGTCGAGGAGGCCCCCGGCGACCCCGACGACGCGGTCATCTGGGCGGAGCTCGCCCAGAGGGTGCAGGCCGAGTCGCGCATCACGTGGGCGTACCTGGCGTTCCTCGCGATCGCCACGCAGCTCGCGGGCATCGGCGTCCTGCAGAACTCACCCATCCTGATCGTCGGCGCGATGGTGCTCGGCCCCGAGTTCGGCGCCATCGCGGCCATCTGCTTCGGCCTGCTCCGTGGCCGGGGCCGGCTGATCATCACCTCGCTCAAGACCCTGGTCGTCGGGTTCGCGGTGGCGATCGCGATCACGTTCGCCTGCGCGCTGGTCTCGCGCTGGATGGGCTGGATCGACCTGAGCAACCTGCGCGTGAACCAGGAGGTCCAGTTCATCGTCAAGCCCGACCGCTGGTCGTTCATCGTGGCGCTGCTGGCGGGCGCCGCCGGGGTGCTGTCGATCACGGCGGGCAAGTCGTCGGCCCTCATCGGCGTCTTCATCTCGGTCACCACGGTCCCCGCCGCCGGCTACGTGGCCGTGGCGCTGGCGCTCAGCGATTGGGGCGAGGTCGGCGGGTCGGTCGCGCAACTCGCGCTGAACATCGCCGGCATGATCATCTCGGGCACCGTCACCCTGGCCATCCAGCGGAAATTCTGGCCTCAAGTAGGACATCGTTCATCCGTGTGAACGAGGCCACACCTCATGTCCGGCCGGTAGGGTCCGGACCATGCACATCCTCGCTACCGAGGGGCTGACCAAACGCTTCCCGACCGTCACGGCACTCGACCAGCTGACGGTCACCGTCGGGTCCGGTGTCACCGGCCTGGTCGGG
Organism: Nonomuraea sp. NPDC050022; assembly: GCF_044460705.1. NCBI lineage: Bacteria > Bacillati > Actinomycetota > Actinomycetes > Streptosporangiales > Streptosporangiaceae > Nonomuraea > Nonomuraea sp. NPDC050022. The sequence goes on along the minus strand of NZ_JBITKE010000022.1, from coordinate 44,200 downwards.
GCGAACGGCGCGGGCAAGTCGACGCTGATCAAGATCCTGCTGGGCCTGCTGCCCCCGACCCAGGGCGGCGCGCGGGTGCTCGATCTCGACGTGACCACGCAGGGCGCCGAGATCCGCAGGTTCGTGGGCTACATGCCCGAGCACGACTGCCTCCCCCCTGACGTGTCCGCCACCGAGCTGGTCGTCCACCTCGCCCAGATGTCCGGGTTGCCGCGTACGGCGGCCCGCGAGCGCGCCGCCGACGTGCTGCGCCATGTCGGCCTGGCCGAGGAGCGCTACCGCGCCATCGGCGGCTACTCCACCGGCATGAAGCAGCGGGTCAAGCTGGCCCAGGCGCTCGTGCACGACCCCAAGCTGGTATTCCTCGACGAGCCGACCAACGGGCTCGACCCGCGCGGCCGGGACGAGATGCTGGCGCTGATCAGGCGCATCGGCACCGACTTCGGCATCAGCGTGCTCGTCACCTCGCACCTGCTCGGCGAGCTGGAGCGGATCTGCGACCACGTGATCGTCATCGACGCGGGCCGGCTGCTGCGCTCCTCCGCGATCGCCGAGTTCACCCAGGCCACGCAGACCGTCACGGTCGAGGTCGAGGAGGGCACGCAGCCGCTCGCCGAGCGGCTGTCCGAGCTCGGCCACAACGCCGTCCAGCACGGCCGCCTGCTGCTGGTCAAGGTGGCGGGCCCGGAGACGTTCGACGCGATCCGCGACGCGGCCGTCGATCTCGACCTCTGCCTGATCCGGCTGGAACAGGGCCGCCACCGCATCGAGGACGTCTTCAGAGAGGAGGTCGACGCGGGTGTCTGAGATCTATGACATCGGATACCGCCATTACGACGGTCCGCGACTCGGCCGCGGCTACTCGACGCGCGCACTCACCGTCCACAGCCTGCGTGGCGTGTTCGGCCTCGGGCGTACGGCACGCAGCAAGATCATTCCGTTCGCCCTGGTAGTCATCATGCTGCTGCCCGCGGTCGTGTCGATCGCGATGATGGCCCTGTTGAAGCAGCGCGGCATGGCCTACAGCGGCTTCGCGGTCTACATGCAGACGGTCGTGGCGATCTTCCTGGCCTCACAGGCGCCGACGGTCGTCGCGCCCGACCTGCGTTTCCGGGTGCTGCCGCTGTACCTGTCACGTCCGGTCACGATCGCCGAGTACGTGGCCGCCAAGGTCATCGCCATGACCGCGGCGCTGTTCCTGCTGCTCGCCGTGCCGCTCACACTGATCTACGTGGGCGAGCTGCTCATCGACATGGACGGGCCGCCGCAGACCAAGGAGTACTTCGGGGCCCTGGCCATGGCGCTGGTGCTCGCGCTCCTGCTGTCGTCGTTCGGCCTGGCCATCGCCGCGCTGACGCCCAGGCGCGGGCTCGGCGTCGCCTCCGTCATCGCCCTCTACCTGCTGACCTCGGCCTCCGCCACGGTCATCTTCGCCACGCTGTACTCGTCGGGCAACGATACGGGGGCCGGCTGGGCCTGGCTGATCAACCCGTTCTGGCTGGTCGACGCCGTACAGGTGTGGCTGTTCAGCACGACGGCCAACGTTCCGGACGGTACCTACCCGCCGGGGCCCGTCCCGGCGATCCTCGTGCTCGTGCTCATCGGGATCGGCCTGGCGGCGCTCGCGGCGCGCTATCGGAAGGCGGCCGCCCAATGAACATCGAGCTCGCACAGGTCTCTCGCTGGTACGGCAACGTGGTGGCGGTCAACGACGTCACGATGACGATCGGCCCCGGCGTCACCGGGCTGCTCGGCCCCAACGGCGCGGGCAAGTCGACGCTACTGCACCTGATGGCCGGGTTCCTGGCCCCCTCGGGCGGCACGGTGACGATGGACGGCACCCAGATCTGGAAAAACCACCACATCTATAAGAACATCGGCCTGGTCCCTGAACGGGAGGGTGTCTACGGGTTCCTCACCGGCTGGCAGTTCGTCCTGTCCGCCGCCAGGCTCCACGGTCTGCCCGACCCGATCGAGGCCGCTCGCAAGGCGCTGGCCACGGTCGAGATGGAGGAGCCCAAGGACCGCCGGGTCGAGACCTACTCCAAGGGCATGCGGCAGCGGGTGAAGGTCGCCGCCGCGCTCGTCCACGACCCGCCGGTGCTGCTGCTCGACGAGCCGTTCAACGGCATGGACCCGCGCCAGCGGCTGCACCTGATGGACCTGATCCGCGCCATGGGCACGGCGGGCAAGACGATCCTGTTCAGCTCGCACATCCTGGAGGAGGTCGAGCGGGTCGCCCAGCAGATCGAGGTACTGGTCGCGGGCCGGCACGCCGCCTCGGGCAACTTCCGCGAGATCCGTCGGCTGATGACCGACCGGCCGCACCTGTTCAGAATCCGGTCGAGCGACGACAGAAAGCTCGCCGCCGCCCTGATGCTCGACAACTCGGCGGGCGGCGTCTCGCTCGGCGCGGGCGGGCTGGAGGTCCAGGCGGTCGAGTTCCGGCGCTTCGCGTGGCTGCTGCCGCGCGTCGCCCGCACCGAAGGGATCCGCCTGCACGAGGTCTCCCCCGCCGACGAGGACCTGGAGAGCGTCTTCGCCTATCTGATCAACCGGAGCACCTGATCCAGGCGACTGAGGCGCCGAACGGAGTGAGGCAATGAATACAGTCGTCGCAGGTATTACCTACCGGGCTCTGCTGGGCAGGCGGAGGATCTTCCTTCTGCTCCTGCTGCCCCTGGCGCTGATCGGGTTGGCCGTCATGCTGCGGGTGTTCGCCGGCTACGACCCGCGCTCGGCGGCGCTGCTGATGGACAAGTTCGCCATCGGCACGATGCTCCCGCTGCTCGGCCTCATCGCGGGAACCGGGGTGATCGCCCCGGAGATCGACGACGGCACGATCATCCACCTGATGTCCAAGCCGATCTCGCGGCCGGTCATCGCCCAGACGAAGTTCCTGGTGGCCGCCTCCCTGCTGGCGGTGTTCTCGGCGGTCCCGACGTACTTCGCGGCCTGGCTGCTGGTGGGCAACGAGGACGGTCTCGCGGTCGGCTTCGCGCTCGGCGCGCTGGTCGCGGGCATCGCCTACGCCGCGGTGTTCCTGCTGCTCGGCATCCTGACCCGGCACGCGGTCACGATCGGGATCATCTACGCGCTGCTGTGGGAGACGCTGGTCGGCACGTTCGTACCGGGGGCGCAGAAGTTCTCCATCCAGCAGTGGGCCAAAACGATCGCCGACCAGATCTCCGACACGCCGTTCCTGACGGCCAACGTGACGCTCGGATTCGCCGTACCAGCGCTGATCATCGTGACGCTGGGCGCGGTGCTCTTGGCGGGACAGCGCCTGCGGGTCTTCACGCTGACGGGCGACGAATAGCGCCTCGCCTGCGGGCGACGCTCACAGGCGTCACCCGCAGGTGACGAACAGCTCACGGGCGGCCGATGGCCGCGCGCAGCGCCGCCCGGTCGAGCTTGCGCCGGCTGGATCGCGGGAAGTCCGGCAGCACCGCGATCCGGTCGGGCAGCGCGCCCGCGTCGACCAGCGCGGGCAGCCGGGCGCGTACCGCCGCCTCCTGGAAGCCGTCGCCGGGCACCAGCGCCAGTACGACCTCCTCGTCCCCGGTGACCGGATCGGCCAGGCCGACGATGGCCGCGTCGGCTACGCCGGGCAGTGCGGCGATAGCCGGTTCGTACAGGCTCGGGTAGATGTTGAACCCATCGCGAAGGATCATGTCCTTCTTCCGGCCGAGCAGGACGAGACGGCCCTGTCCGTCCAGGCGGACCAGGTCGCCGGTGGCCACCTCGTCGTGCGGCGGCTCGCCCAGGTAGCCGCGCGCCACGTGCGGGCCGCTGACGACCAGCTCCTGGTCCTCGGTGAACCGCACGCCGACTCCCGGCAGCGGCGCGCCGAGCAGGTCTCCCTCGGCGCAGGCCAGCTTCTCGGCCGCGCTCGCCAGCGCGATCGGCAGCGCCTCCGTCATCGCGTACACGCTCAGCACCTCCGCGCCGGGCGCGGCGGCGATCGCCTTCCGCAGTACGGCCGGGGGCGCGGGAGCCGAGCCGAGCAGCAGGTGGCGCAGGCTGTGCGGCAGCCGTTCCACCCGGGCGACGAGCCCGGCCAGCTCGACCGGCACGCAGTACAGGTGGGTCACCCGGCGTTCGAAGATGAGCTTGGCCGGGCCGGGCATCGACCAGGTGGCGCCGCCGATGAGCGCGGGCAGGCCGAGCATGAGGCCGTCGGTGTGGACGACGTCGCCGGGCTCGACGGGGAAGCGGTCTCTGAAGATCTCCAGCCCGGCGGCGAGGGACGCGCGGGTGTGGACGACGGCTCTGGGATGCGCGGTGGTGCCGGAAGTGAAGATCACCGCCGCCGGATCGTCCACCTCACCCCGGCTCGCGCCGGCCGTCGGCATCGGACCGTCCAGGCCGCGTAACCGTACCGCCGCGCTCGGCACGCCGGGCAGCCACCGGCCGGTGTAGGCGTGGCGCAGTTCCAGCTCCGGCAGCGGATCGCGAAGGCCGGGCAGGAGCACGCCCCGCCGCCTGGCCAACGCGCGCAGCGGCGCGAACGACGTGACCGCGTACAGCAGCGACCCCGCCACCACCCAGCGCGGCCGGGCCAGCCGGAGCCGGGCCCGCAGGATCTCCGGCGCGAGACCGGGATCGGCCAGCACCAGCACCCCGCCCGCGGCGACCACGCCCAGCGCCACGGCGATCGCGTCCGGCGAGGGCTCGACGGCGTACAGCACGCCATCCCCACGCCCGAGCCCTTCCGCCACCAGCCGGTCGCGGATGCGCAGCGCCCGCTCGCGCAGCCCGCCGAACGTCAGCTTCCGCCCGCGCGCCCCCACGATCGCCGTCGCCCGGGGCGTACGCTCGCACGCGGCGAACACCTGAGCCAGCAGATCACTCCGCATCCCACTCCCTCAAAAGCCCTCAAAGCTCGTAACGCCGCATGATCGGCACCGCGACCCGGTCGAGCAGCCAGGCCAGCACCACCCACCCTGTACGCCGCCGCCACGGCAGATGCCCGACATACACGGCCCGATACTCGATCTCCGGCACCGCCCCACGCAGCCGCTTGAACTCCCCCGCACCCGCACTGTCGTTGACCGACAGCCCCTCGTCCACAGCGATCTGGTAGACCAGCGCGCTCAGCATCCGGTACAGCCCGATCCCCTGCGGCAGCGCGGTGTCGTAGCCGAAGATCGGCGTGGTCAGCGTCCCGTCGCGGTGGAAGTAGCCGAGCACCGCGTCGATCCGCCCGTCCCTGGTCAGCGCCCAGTAGGTGATCGTCCCCGCCCGCATGGTCTCGCGCACGAACCGCTCGGTGAACTGCGGATTGTTCCGTGAGTACTTATCCAGATAAAGCAGGTCATAAAGCTCGACCACCCGAGCCACGTCACCCTCGCCCGGCCGCACCACCTCGTACCCCCTGCGCCCGACCAACCGCAGATCGCGCCGCCACCGCTTGCGATGCCGGGCCTCCTGCTCCCCCGGCCGCACCAGGTAGATCCGCCGCCCCGGCACCATTACGCAGCCGTCGATCCGCCGGTTCACCGAGCAGAACCCGACGGCGTGCCCGGGGAACCGCTCCCGCAGGAAGCGGATGGCGGCCTGCTCATGGGCGGGCTCGATGGCCGGATAGAGGTTCGTGGACAGCAGCCAGTTGTTGACCAGCACCACCCGGTCCAGCTCCGCCCACCGGCACAGCGCGCCCAGCGCGGCCAGCGCCGCCGCCAGCACCGCGCGCAGCGCCCCGCTGCCGAGCACGCGCAGCTCCTCACCGGCATAGGTCACATAGTGCGTGTACGGCGAGCACACCCACGCGTTCCCCTGTTCACCGTCGTTGACCGACACCGGCAGGACAATGCGCCCGTCCACCAGCAGCACCCCGTAGGTCGTGGTCACATTGGCGACGAACGCCTCGGTCCCGTGCTCGACCAGCGGCACCAGGTAGTCACGCGCGTAGGCGCCGTCCTCGGTGTCGGGCCAGGGCAGCTCGCCGAGGGTGTCCTTCGTGAACAGCTCGGCCTTCACCGGCCGTCCCACTCGATGTCGTACGTCGAGCACTCGATCAGTGACCGCCGCGTCCACAACGAGCGGATCCAGTTCTCCCACAGCACCCCGAACTGCGCCAGGAACGGCCCCCGGTCCCCGTCCACCGCGATCACGTCGTCAGCGGCCGACACCACGCTCGCCCACCGGCGCAGCTCCGGCCAGGACCGTACTCCCGCCAGGCCGAAGCCCAGCATCGCCAGCCCGATCATCGCCCGCGTGCCCGGCGCGGGCCGCAGCGGCCGGTCGGGCACGTCACCGAGCAGCACCCCGGCCAGCTCGTCGCCCAGCAGATGGACCCCGCTGGTGGCCCGTGGATTGCACTCCATCGGCAACACCCGATCGCCGGCCATGAAGTCGAAGGCGATCTGCCCACTGAACCCGACTCGCGCGACGAACTCCGTCACCCAGGCGTCCACCTCGGCATGCTCCACCGGCTCGAAGCTGACACAAGCCCCGGAAGCCGTGAACTCCACCGCGTAGGCGGCATGAGCCACCAATCGCCCCTTCACCGCCACGGAGTAGGTGCAGACCTGCTTCCCGTCGAGCAGTTCCTGAGCCACCCAGGGCCCCTCGCCCGCCCTTAACGCGATATTTCCCCGGACAACCCGCACTTTCGTACCAAAGCGCGAAAAAACAGGCTTCAGGATGAACGGGCGCCGGATCCCGGCCAGGTCGGCCTGCGACGTCACCAGCGCCGTCTCGGGCGCCGGCAGCCCGAACCCCTTCGCCAGCTGGACGAACTCCCACTTGCTGTGCAACGCCCGCAGCGTCCCGAGCGGCTCGGCCAGCACCTCACAGGGCAGCCGCTTCCGCCCCCGCGCCACCCAGAAGATCTCCTCGCACGTGGGCACGACCAGCCGCACGCCCTCCAGCTTGACGATGTCGGCCAGCGCGTCGGCGAACGCCTCGGGCGCCCGGTTGGGCGGCGGCACCCGATAGCTGACCGCCACGGCCGAGGACCGCGCGCAGAGCTGCGCCCGCGAGCTCTCGGCCACCACGACCCGCGCACCCGACCTGGCGAACTTCCTGGCCAGGTCCAGCGCCACGGGCGCCCGCCCACCGGTGATCAGCACAGTCACGCTCACCAGCCGCAGGATACGCGTGAGGGGCACGGCGCCGCCGTGCCCCTCACTGGAAAAGCCTCAGACGCAGGCGGCCCGGACCACGTCGGCCAGCCGGCCGGCGACCTCGGAGGCGTGCTCCTCGGACGAGGCCTCGACCATCACGCGGATCATCGGCTCGGTGCCGCTGGGCCTGATCAGCACCCGGCCCGTCTCACCCAGCTCCTTCTCCGCCAGCGCCACGGCCTCGGTGAGCTCGGGCACCGACGCCTTGCCCCGGTCCACGTCCTTGACGTTGATCAGGATCTGCGGCAGTGGCGTCATCACCGCGGCCAGCTCGCGCAGCGACTTGCCCGACCTGGCCACGACCGAGAGCAGGTGCAGCGAGGTGAGCAGGCCGTCTCCGGTGGTGGCGTGGTCGAGCATGATGACGTGCCCCGACTGCTCACCGCCCAGGTTGTAGCCGTCGGACTTCATGCGCTCCAGCACGTAGCGGTCGCCCACCGCGGTCTCCACGACGTGGATGCCCGCTTCGCGCATGGCCAGCTTGAAGCCCAGGTTGGACATCACGGTCGCGACCACGGTGTCCTTGGCCAGCGTGCCCTCGGCGTGCATGTCGGCCGCGAGGATCGCCATGATCTGGTCGCCGTCGATGATCGCGCCGGTGTGGTCGACCGCCAGGCAGCGGTCGGCATCGCCGTCATAGGCGATGCCGAGGTCGGCGCCGCGCGAGACGACGACCTGCTGCAGCTTGGGCAGGTGGGTGGAGCCGTAGCCGGCGTTGATGTTGAGGCCGTCGGGCCGCGCGCCGATGGCCTCCACCCTGGCTCCGGATCGCACCAGCGCCTCGGGGGCGACCATGTGAGCGGCGCCGTGGGCGCAGTCGACGACGATGTCGAGGCCGTCGAGCCGGCCACTGACCGTGGTCAGCACATGGGAGATGTAGCGGTCGGCCTCACCGTAGGCGTCACGCACCCGGCCCACGGCGGAGCCGACGGGAAAGGTCCAGTCCTCGCCGAGCCGCCGCTCGATCTCGTCCTCGACCGCGTCGGACAGCTTGAAGCCGCCCCGGGCCAGGAACTTGATGCCGTTGTCCGGTGCCGCGTTGTGCGACGCCGACAGCATGACGCCGATGTCGGCGCCGAGCGCCGCGGTGAGGTAGGCGACGGCCGGGGTGGGCAGCACGCCGAGGCGCAGCACATCCACTCCGGACGACGCAAGGCCGGCGACCACTGCGGCCTCGAGGAACTCCCCCGAGGCACGCGGGTCCCGGCCTACGACGGCCACAGGACGACGTCCTGTGGCCGTGAACGCGCCCGCATCGCCGAGGACGTGAGCCGCCGCGACCGAGAGGTCCATGGCGAGCTCCGCCGTGAGGTCGCGACCAGCGACCCCACGAACCCCGTCGGTGCCGAAAAGACGCGCCAATTTAGCGCTTGCTGTACTGCGGAGCCTTACGGGCCTTCTTGAGGCCGTACTTCTTCCGCTCCGTGGCGCGGGCGTCACGGGTGAGGAAGCCGGCCTTCTTCAGAGGCGCTCGGTTGGTCTCGACATCAAGGATCGCCAGCGCACGGGACAGGCCCATGCGCAGCGCGCCGGCCTGGCCGGTCACGCCGCCACCGTCGATGCGCGCGATGACGTCGAACGCCTCCTCGGCGCCGAGCACAACGAAGGGCTCGTTGACGATCTGCTGGTGGACCTTGTTGGGGAAGTAGACGTCCAGCGAACGACCGTTGATCGTCCACTTGCCGGTGCCGGGGACGATGCGCACGCGGGCGATCGCCTCCTTACGGCGACCGGTGCCGTACGAGTTGCCCGTGGTGACGGGCTTGCGCACGGGAGCGTCAGCGCTGGCGGTGGACTCGGTGGTGTACTCGGAAGGGAACTCCTCGCCGGAGAATTCTTCCACCTCGGCCTCGACGGCCGTCTCGACACCGGTGGGCTCAGCCACGGTTCTCCTCTAAATCTTTCGGACTACTACTGGGCGATCTGGGTGATCTCGAACGGCACCGGCTGCTGGGCCTGGTGCGGGTGCTCGGACCCCGCGTAGACCTTGAGCTTCTTGGCCATCTTCCGGCCGAGGGAGTTCTTCGGCAGCATGCCCTTGACGGCCTTTTCGACGGCCTTGTCCGGCCGCTTGTCCATGAGCTCGCCATAACTGACGGAACGCAGACCGCCCGGGTAACCCGAGTGGCGGTAGGCCTTCTTCTGCTCACGCTTGTTGCCGGTGAGCGCGATCTTGTCCGCGTTGATGATGACGACGAAGTCGCCGGTGTCGACGTGGTTGGCGAAGATCGGCTTGTGCTTGCCGCGGAGCAGGATCGCGACGTGGCTGGCCAGCCGGCCCAGCACGACATCGGTCGCGTCGATGACGTACCACTGACGCTGAACGTCGGCGGGCTTCGGTGAGTACGTGCGCACGGTCGTAGCCTTCTTTATGCTCGCGTCTTCGGCGCTGTCGGGAAGCGACAGCTCTAGGGTCGGTCGGTGCGGGCACACGGCAGCCCGGACCTTCCGTCTCCCTGGCCCGATGGGCTGATGATGGGAGATGACGCCGGACGCGCCGCGCATCGGTCGCGCTGGACCTATGCACACAACGATTGATTAGGCTACCCGCATTTAAGGGTGCTGGTCAAAAGACCGGTAACCTGCGATCAGTCTACCTGACACAGAACGGTTCGATTTCGGTTCCCTGGGATCCCTTCTTTCCCAGGACCAGACATCTCTATCGTTGGGTGTGGCATGTGGCACACCTCTCTCACCCGGCACACCCAGCGGAGCGCACGGCGCCGGAACCATCTGGGGGTGCTCGCCTGTCTTATGGCGGTTCTGTTCACGGGTGTGCTGATCGGGCGGTTGACGGACAACGTCGAAGAAACCGGCCACATCTACCTCAACGAGACAGCCCCGCCCGCCGCCGCGGCCAAGGCCGAACCCACGGTCACGCCCACGGCCAAGAAGGCGCAGCCGTACGCGGGCCGCATCCCCAGGGAGAGCACCGCCGGGGTCCCGCGCGGCAACGTCAGGGCCAAGCCCACCAAGAGCCCGGACGGCAACACAGTGCCCGGCTTCACCGCCGAAGATCCCACGCGGGTGCTCGGCGAGCAGACCGCCGAGATGTCGCCGGCGATGGCGGCCAAGGTCGTCAACCTCACCAACGCCGCCAGGCTCAAACGCGGCTGCGGCCGCCTCCGGACCGACGCGAGGCTGACTCGCTCGGCCCGCGCGCACTCCCTTGAGATGGCGAGCAGCGGCCGCTTCACCCACGACTCCCCCGACGGCTCGTCGCCGTGGGACCGGATGGAGCGCGCCGGATACCGCGCGGGCGCCGCCGAGAACATCGGCCGCGGCTACACCTCTCCCGAAGAGGCGGTCCGCGGCTGGCTCGACAGCAAGGACCACCGCCAGAACATCCTCAACTGCCGCATCGAATCCATCGGAGTCGGCGTGGTGGCGGGGGCCGGCGGTCCGTGGTGGACGCAGGACTTCGGTTACTCATGACCACTTCACGGTAATGTCGCCGCATGGGTTTTCCCGACGAACGTGACACCAGCACGGAGAGCACCCCCCGCCGTTCTCGCAGGGCCCGTGACACGGCCGAATCCGGCGGCTCCCGCAACCCCTTCGAACCGATCGGGGCTGCCACCGGTCGCAGGGCCAAGGAACCGGCCGCGGCCGAGCCGGTCGCCGAACCGGCGCGCCGCAGCACTACGTGGAGCCCCTACGACGAGGGCAAACGCTCGCGTGGGCCGCTCTGGTTCACGCTCGGCGGCGTCGCGGTGCTCGGCCTGTTCGTCGCGGGCCTCGTGGTGATGTTCAAGTCAGGCGGCTCCGACCAGGCCGAGACCCAGGCGGCCCGCCGCACCTCCGCGCCGTTGCCGTCCTCGCCTCCCGGCAAGTACAGCTACGCGGCCGATCGCAAGACCGACCCCGAGCCGCTCACGGTCAAGGAGCTATTCGCGACCAAGAAGATCGCGGTCGCCGGCCGCTCGTACACGATGACCGTCACCAGCAAGGTCAAGAAGTGCTCCGACGGAGCCGTCGGCGACAAGCTGCAGAAGGCCCTCAAGGCCGGCAAGTGTACGCAGATCATCCGCGCGAGCTTCCGCGACAAGGCCGGCAAGCTGATGGGCACGGTCGGCGTGGCCAACCTCAAGTCCAGCCCGACCGCGACCAAGGTGCAGTCGGTCGGCAGCAAGACCGACTACGTCAAGCCGCTGGCCGGCAAGGACTCACTCACCAAGAGCCTCGGCACCGGGAGCGGCGGCACCCAGATGTGGATGCACGGCCACTACGCCGTCATGATCTGGTTTCAGAACAAGGACGGCAGCAAGCCCGACAAGAAGGGGCAGAAGAAGCTCTTCCAGGCGGTCGACGACATCACCAAGGCCACCGTCTTCAAGGCCCTTGACTCCCGCACGCTGACCGGCCACCCGGGCACCTAAAAGCCTCAAACCTTTTCATAGGTACCCAAACGGCATCGATGATCCAGTCGGGAACGCCCATACCGGCATAACGATCTCGCGACTCTCGCTAGGCTCCCCCTTATGCGTGGCCAGGAACCTGGGTCTGACAACGAGCGCAGGGACAAAGATCGTAGGGAAGCTGACGGCTCGGCCGCACCGGCGACGCCACCGCCGAGCTTCGGCCAGCCCCTTCAATATCCCGAGTCACGGGCGTCTCACGAGGCGCCCGGAGCTACTCCAGCATCGCCACCGGAGCCCGGCACGGGCGCTGACTCCGGCTCTGACAGCGCCGGTTACGAGAGTGCCGGTTACGAGAGTGCCGCCTACGGGAGTGCCGATAATGACGATGCCGGTCATGACATGCTGCCCGCTTTCCCGGGCACGCCATCGGATGCTGAGCAGACGGTGACCGGGGCATCGGACTTCGACTCGCCGTCCGAGTGGCAACCGTTCGAACCACAGCCGTCGGACCCGGCGTCGGCCGAGGACCAGTCCGACCTTCCTGGGCTGCCGGCCTTCCCTGGCGCGCAGCCGTGGGAGGTGGCGGGCGACGACGCCGCGCCGTACGACTGGTTCGCCGACCCCCAGGGCCCGCCCCGCCCCATGCGCGGCCGCCTGCCCCGCAACCTCGGCGCCCAGCCCGGCACCCCGTCCCCGTCTCCGCGACCTCCCGCCGCGGGCCCTCCGCCCGCCGGCTCCGCACCCACAAGGCCGCCCGCTCCGGGACCGGGCGCTCAACCTCCGTCGCAGACCCCGCGACCGGGCGCCCAGCTTCCGTCGCACAGCCCGGCGCCAGGCGCTCAGCCTCCGTCACATCCCCCCGGGCCAGGCGCTCAGCCTCCATCACACGCCGGCGGGCCGGGCGCTCAGCCTCCATGGCAGTCCGCCGAGTCCGAATCGGGCGGTCAGGCCTCCGGCCCCCAGCCCTCGTGGCCGCGCGCCGAGCCGGGGCAGGACGCCCCGGCTCCCGGCCAGCCCGGCGCCGGATGGTCTCCGGCGTCCGGCGTCTGGCCCGCACCCATCCCGGAGGAGCCCGCCACCTGGGCCCCCGAGGAGCCCGCCACCTGGGCGGCCGACCCCGTGGTGCCCGGTGCGCCGTCGTGGGAGCCGCCACCGGCCTTCACCGCGGCGGCCGCGGGCATGCAGGTATGGCCCGCCCCCGTGGCCGACCCGCCCGCCATGCCGCCCTGGCCCGCCGCCACGGGCGAACTCGCCGTGGAGCCGGATTCCGACGACGTGTCCGGCCCGACATCGCCCTGGAACGTCCCATCGGACAGCTCGCCCCCGGACGACTCCCCCACCCGCCCGGGGGGCATCATCCCGCCCGGAGCCCCCGCGTCCGACGACAGCGACCCCGCGCCCAAGAGCTCCGTGTACGGCGGGCCGACGACCAAGGGCCCCGCGTTCGGGCAACCCGCGGCCGACTACGAAGAGGCCGACCCCTCAGAGGACGCCGAGGACTACCAGACCGACCCGAACCTGACCGACCCGAACCTGACCGCCCCCTTCGACGCGAGGGGCGCGTCCGCCCGCCCCTTCGCCGCCAATGAGGCGGCCCCACCGGCCTTCGACCCGAACGCCACCGATCCCACCTTCGACGCGAACCCCACTACGCCCGCGTCCGGCGCGACGGCGCCCCACGCCTTCAACCCCAACACCGGCGCCCCCAGCACCTTCGACCCGAACGCCACCGGGCTCACCTTCGACCCGAACGCGACCGCGCCGGGGTTCGACGCGACGGCCCCCCACGCCTTCGGCCCCAACGCCCGCCCGCACGCGTTCGACGCCAGCACCCCACCAACCGCCTTCGACCCGGGCACCCCGCCGCCCGCCTTCGACCCGAACGCCGCCGGACACCCGGTCGAGCCGAGCGACGTCCCGGTCTGGCCGCCGATCCCCCCTGGCGGAACCCAGCAGAAGGGCAACGTCCCCGACCTCCCGTTCGAGGTATGGGGCCAGAAGCCCACCGCCGCCCTGCCCGTCCCGGCCTCGCAGGACCGCTCCACACCGCCCGCCGCCTACGGGCAGGGGCCGTTCAAGCAATCGCCGTTCCAGGCGACACCGCCCGCCACCGGCCAGCCCGGCAAGCCGGCGGGCCGGAAAGCACTCTTCATCACCCTGGGCGTGCTCGCTCTGGCAGGCGTCGCCACGGGCGGCTTCTTCGCTTACAAGTCGGTGAGCGCCCCATCAGCGCCCGCCGCCACGACGGCCGCCAAGGAGCCGCCGACGACGGCACCCCCGGCCATCGTCAGCCCCGATGCCTCCACGACCCCGGTCGTCCCCGCCACCTCGATCCTCAACTCCGAGCAGACCGACCCGCGCAAGATGTCGCTCTCCGAGGCGTTCCCGAAGAAGAAGATCGAGGCGGAGGGAGCCGTCTTCTCCAAGGTCAAGACCGACATGACGGGGAGCTGCGAGAAGGCCGCCTCCGGTCCCTTCGCCGACGCGCTGCGCGAGCAGAAGTGCAGCCGGATCGTACGAGCGACGTACGTCGACACCAAGCGCCGCTACGCCGTGACGACCGGCATCGCCGTACTGCCCACCAAAGAGGCCGCCATGAGCGCCGACAAGGCCAAGAACCTCGGCCGCAACGTCTGGTTCCGCGGCCTGCCCGCGGCGGCGGGCTCGGGCGGCGAACGCGTGGAGATCGCGGGCGGCTATGCCGCGGGGCTGGTCTGGGGCCGCTACATCGTCTTCAGCTACGCCACGTACGCCGACGGCCACACACCAGGCACCAAGGAGAAGACACTCGGCAAGGTCAGCGGCGCCTTCCGCGACCAGACCTCCCAGGCCCTGGAACGCCGCCTCACCAACGACTGACAACCCGCTCGGCACGGGGCTACGCACTCGCCGACAACAGACGAATCGACGCGCCGGGCTGCCGCAAGCGGGTCACCGCCCAACGCACGAACGCGCTGCACCATGGCTCGTCGGCAGCAGGCGGCCGGACGCGCTGACAGACGGCCCGCCGACCGCGGGCGGATCACCGCCCGGCGTACGGACAGGCCGGGTTACGGCGCGTCGACGGCGGGCGGATCATCGCCCAGCGTGCGGACGCGCCGGGTCGCGAGGGCGCGCGCGGCGAGTTCCGCGTCCGGCGGGTAGGTCACCTCTTCCAGGCACAGGCCGTGCGCGGGCGCCACATGCACCCCGGAGTCCCGTACGGCCCGCCCCAGCACCTGCCCGGGCCACTCGACAGGCCGGCGCCCATCGGCGGCCGACAGGAGGGAGCCGACCAGCGACCGCACCATCGAGTGGCAGAACGCGTCGGCGACCACGGTGGCGACCAGCACCCCGTCGCCCTCCCGCACCCAGTCGAGCCGTTGCAGCCGCCGGATCGTGGTGGCCCCCTCGCGCTTCTTGCAGAAGGCGGCGAAGTCGTGCTCGCCGAGCAGGTGCGTGGCCGCCGCGTTCAGCGCGTCCAGGTCCAGCGGCCGGTTGTGCCAGACCACCTCCCGGCGCCGCAACGGATCCACCCCACCGGCCGCGTCACTGACCCGGTACGCGTACCGCCGTGACAAGGCGGAGAACCGCGCGTCAAAGCCCTCAGAAGCCACGGAGACCCGATGAACGCGTACATCTGACTCCAGCACCCCGGCCAGCCGCCGCAGGAGTGTAGCGAGCCGCTCATCCACGTCCAGCGGCAACACCGCGCCGGCCCTCACAGAGCCGACAGCCGGAAAGAGAGCCGCGGAGTCGGCCGCCAGAAAAGCCGCCGTGGGGGCCGCCGCAGGCTCGGGCCCGGCGGATCTCCGGTGGTTGCGGTCGAGGGCGGAGAACGCCTCCACGGGAAGATCCACGTGCGCCACCTGCCCGCGCGCGTGCACCCCGGCATCCGTACGCCCGGCGACGGTCAACGCCGGTGGCTCGGCCAGCCGCAGGATCCTGCCGAGCGCCCGCTCGATCTCCCCCTGGACCGTACGCAGCCCCGGCTGCCTGGCCCACCCGGAGAAGTCGGTCCCGTCATAGCCGAGATCAAGCCGGAGCCGTACCACCATCGCCCTCCCCAAAACGCGAACAGGCCCGAACCCCCGCGAGAGGGGCTCGAGCCCGATTCAACTGGGCCCGGAATCCCCGCATAAAAGGGGGTCTGGGCCCGATTCAGCTGACCTGACGGATCAGGCCTCGTCCTTCTTAGCCTCGCCGGCCTCAGCCTCGGCCGAACCCGACTCAGCGGCCTCAGCCGTGGCGGCCTCGTCCGACGCGGCGGTCTCCGCGGCGGCCGGCGCCTCAGTCTCGGCCTCAGCGGCGGGAGCGGCAGCGGCGGCCGGAGCCTCCGTGCGCGACACGCGAACCGGGTTCAGCGGCTCGGTCACCAGCTCGATCACCGCCATGGGGGCGTTGTCACCCTTACGGGCGCCCACCTTGGTGATGCGGGTGTAACCGCCGGGACGCTCGGCGAACGTCACCGCGATGTCCGTGAACAGGTGGTGGACGACGCCCTTGTCCTTGACGACCGTGAGCACCTGGCGACGGTTGTGGATGTCGCCCTTCTTCGCCTTGGTGATCAGGCGCTCCGCCAGCGGACGGACGCGCTTGGCCTTGGCAACCGTGGTGCGGATCTTGCCGTGGCGGAACAGGTCCGTGGCGAGGTTCGCCAGGATCAGCCGCTCGTGCGCCGGGCTGCCGCCAAGACGTGCACCCTTGGTGGGCTTGGGCATTGCGTTCTCCTTGTGAGTTAACCCGCCCCGGCCGTACCAGGTACCGAAGTCGGGCCGGTCGCAGTCGCTCTAGGGGCGATGCGAGCCGTTACCGTCGCCCGCGCCGAACGGGAACCGTTCGGCGCGGGGAGTCGCGAGGCAGAGCCCTCGCGATGGCTTAGTACTGCTCGGTCTCGACGTACGCGCTGTCGTCGTCGTCGTAGCCGGCGCCGGCCACCGCGCTCGGGTCGAACCCGGGCGGGGAGTCCTTGAGCGCCAGCGTCATCTCGTGCAGCTTCTGCTTGACCTCTTCGATCGACTTGGCGCCGAAATTCCTTATGTCGAGCAGGTCCTGCTCGCTGCGGGCGACGAGCTCACCCACGGTGTGGATGCCCTCGCGCTTGAGGCAGTTGTAGGAGCGAACGGTGAGGTTCAGCTCCTCGATCGGCAGCGCCAGGTCGGCGGCCAGGGCGGCGTCGGTCGGCGACGGGCCGATGTCGATGCCCTCGGCCTCGACGTTGAGCTCACGGGCCAGGCCGAAGAGCTCGACGAGGGTCTTACCGGCGGAGGCCACCGCGTCGCGGGGCTTCATGGCCGGCTTGGTCTCGACGTCGAGGATCAGACGGTCGAAGTCGGTACGCTGCTCGACTCGGGTCGCCTCGACCTTGTAGGTGACCTTGAGCACCGGGGAGTAGATCGAGTCGATCGGAATGCGGCCGATCTCCTGACCCGGCTGCTTGTTCTGCGCGGCGGAGACGTAGCCGCGACCGCGCTCGACGGTCAGCTCCATCTCCAGCTTCGCCTTGCCGTTGAGCGTGGCGATGCGCAGCTCGGGGTTGTGCACCTCGACACCGGCCGGCGGCGCGATGTCGGCGGCGGTGACCTCACCCGGGCCCTGCTTGCGCAGGTACATCACGACCGGCTCGTCGTGCTCGGAGGAGACGACGAGCTCCTTGAGGTTGAGGATGATGTCGGTGACATCTTCCTTGACCCCGGGAACGGTCGAGAACTCGTGCAGCACGCCCTCGATCCGGATGCTCGTCACGGCCGCGCCCGGAATGGACGACAGCAGCGTGCGGCGGACCGAGTTGCCGATGGTGTAGCCGAAACCCGGCTCCAGCGGCTCGATGACGAATCGGGATCGGGTGTCGTCGATCGACTCTTCGAGAAGAGTCGGGCGCTGAGCGATCAGCATGTGGGGTCTCCCCTTTTCGTGTGGCGCCCGCTATATGACGCCACTCCGATACAAGCCTAGTTGAGGTGCGGCGAACCGCACCTCAACCACTACTTACTTCGAGTAGTACTCGACGATCAGCTGTTCCTGAACCTGGGTGTCGATCTGCTGACGGACCGGCAGCTGGTGGATCAGGACGCGGATCTTGTCCGGCACGACGCCGAGCCACGCCGGGACCGAGCGGTCACCGGCGGTGGCGCGAGCCACCTCGTACGGGAGCAGGTTGCGCTTGGTCTCACGGACCTCGATGATGTCGTGCTCACGCACGCGGTACGAGGGGATGTCGACCTTCTTGCCGTTGACCAGGAAGTGTCCGTGACGGACCTGCTGGCGAGCGGCGTCGCGCGACTGGGCGAACCCGGCGCGGTAGACCACGTTGTCGAGACGGCTCTCCAGGATCTGGAGCAGCGCCTCACCGGTCTTGCCGCTCTTGCGGGTGGCTTCCTCGTAGTAGTTGTGGAACTGCTTCTCGAGGACGCCGTAAATGCGGCGGGTCTTCTGCTTCTCACGAAGCTGAAGCTGGTACTCGGACTCCTTGGGACGTCCGCGGCCGTGCTCACCCGGCGGGTAAGGACGGATCTCGATGGGGCACTTCGCGGACTCGCACTTGCTGCCCTTGAGGAAGAGCTTGGTCTTCTCGCGGCGGCAGAGCTTGCAGTCCGCACCCGTGTAACGAGCCATTTCTCAGATTCTCCTGGGTGTCAGACGCGGCGGCGCTTCGGCGGACGGCAGCCGTTGTGCGGAACCGGGGTGACGTCCTGGATCGAACCCACTTCGAGGCCGGTGGCCTGAAGGGAACGGATCGCGGTCTCACGGCCGGAGCCGGGACCCTTGACGAAGACGTCAACCTTGCGCATGCCGTGCTCCATGGCGCGGCGGGCGGCGTTCTCGGCGGCCATCTGAGCGGCGAACGGGGTGGACTTACGGGAGCCCTTGAAACCCACGTGGCCGGCGCTGGCCCAGGAGATCACGTTCCCGTTGGGGTCGGTGATCGAAACGATCGTGTTGTTGAACGTGCTCTTGATGTGGGCGTGCCCATGAGCGACGTTCTTCTTTTCCTTGCGGCGCACCTTCTTGGGCGCACCCTGACGGCTCTTAGGAGGCATCCTTTGCCTTCACTCCTGAGGTGTTCGGTCCCGCGGCTGCGTGGACTACTTCTTACCGGGCTTCTTCTTGCCGGCCACGGTCTTCTTCTTGCCCTTGCGGGTGCGCGCGTTGGTCTGCGTGCGCTGACCGTGGACAGGCAGGCCCTTGCGGTGCCGAATGCCCTGGTAGCACCCAATCTCGATCTTGCGGCGAATGTCGGCCTGAACCTCACGGCGCAGGTCACCCTCGATCTTGAAGTTCGCCTCGATGTAGTCACGCATCGGGACGAGCTCAGCGTCGGTGAGCTGATGCACGCGGGTGTCGCCGCTGACACCGGTGGCCTCGAGGACCTCCAGCGCACGGGTGCGGCCGATTCCGTAAATGTAGGTGAGAGCGATCTCCAGCCGCTTTTCGCGGGGGAGGTCGACGCCAACCAGGCGAGCCATGGTCGGGCATTCTCCTTCGTTGTGGCGGAGGTCTTGCGCCTCACGTCCCCTCCCCATGCCCGGGGTGAGGGCCTCGGCCTCCGACCGAGGGTCTCCTGGGTGGTACGGCCCGGAAATCAGGCCGCCTGCTCAGGTGTGACGCGCGATTACTGTCTCAGGCTTCTCATGCGTCGAGCCCGCTCCCTGACTGGGGCGGACTCGGAGAAGCCTTACGGCGACTAACCCTGACGCTGCTTGTGGCGCAGGTTGTCGCAGATCACCATGACGCGACCGTGCCGGCGGATCACCTTGCACTTGTCGCAGATCTTCTTGACGCTCGGCTTTACCTTCATTGTCCTTCGTGTTCCTCAGACGTCTTACTTGTATCGGTAGACGATCCGCCCACGACTCAGGTCGTAGGGGCTCAGTTCCACGACTACCCGGTCGTCGGGCAGGATCCGGATGTAGTGCATCCGCATCCGTCCGCTGATGTGGGCCAGGACCTTATGGCCGTTGTCAAGCTGCACCCGGAACATAGCGTTCGGGAGCGACTCGACCACAGTGCCCTCGATCTCGATGGCGCCGTCTTTTTTGGCCAAAATTCCTCGCGTTTCACTGATCGATCGTCTGAGGCTCCGGTTCACTAAGCAGCCGCGACCTCACGCTTCGAAGAGAGCGGCGACCGGCAACGGGCGCCGACGCGTGATAGTCATAGTGAGCCGAGTAAGGAGTGTACGACACCTGAGACAAAAACGCGAAACGCGTGTCAGGTGTCCTGACACAACCACGAGTCAGCTTACCCCACCCGCGAACCCGTATGAGCCGAGCGGCACAGCGATTCGGGCGGCACAGCGATTCAGGCGGCACAGCGGTTCGGGTGGCACAGCAAAGGCCCACCGGCGAACCGGCGGGCCCTCGCGAGTCAGCACACCCCCTGGGATGACTCCCCCCTGATGTGCCGTGAAGACGCTGATGTGCTTAGAAGACGTCGTGCCAGCCGCCGCAGCCGCTGTTGCGCGAGCCGCCCTCACACACCTGGATCTTGAAGTCCCTCTTGAAGCGGATGCTGTCGAAGTGCCGGCGGTCGTCGGACCGGTACCAGTTGCGGTGGAAGTCGCCGTGCCGGTCGTAGTACTGGAACCACACGTAGCTGTAGTCGCCGTCGTTGTGGTGACGGTCGTACAGGTCGCCGTAGAAGTAGTAGTTGCCCCCGCGCTTCTGCCAGTAGCCCTTGAAGTACGACTCGTGGCCGCCGTTCTCGGAGCCGTTGGAGAAGTACGGGCCGAAGAAGTGCCTCGGGCCGGCCTGGGCGCTCTGCGCCTGGGTGGCGGTCGCGGCGTCGGCCTGGGCCGTGGGAGCGATGGCCAGCGCACCGGCGACCATCGAGCCGGCGAGAGCGGTGCCCGCGAGAAGGTGACGAATACCCACTGTGTCCTCCTGTAAGACGGTTCCCCGTACCGGACCGGGACTGCTCGGGTGAGCCCCTCTGTTGTCCGGCACCGCTTACGTTAGGAAGGACATTCGCCGCCTTCTGCGGACGAATACACACAGTGCACTACTACACACTCACTGACGCTTTTGACCGCCCCCGAAGATGGTGCTGATCAGCAGAATCGCACCCCAGGGACCCATCACCCACAGCGGCCAGGGGTAGATCATGTGCCCGGAGGTGACGCTCACGATCAGCCAGATCACCCAGTTGATCGAGCTCGCCGCGGCCCACGCGCTCCAGGCCGCGCGCATTCCCGAGTGCATGCCGCTCTTGGGCGCCGGGGTGGGCTCGGTCAGCTTGGCGGGCGGGTTGCGCAGGTCCACGTCCGGCAGGTCCGCGGTCAGCCGGGCCAACTCGCCATAGGTCTTGCTCTGGTAGAGCTGTTCGAGCCGCTCGTTGAACTCGTCCATCGTGATGCGGCCCTGCGCGGTGTGCTCCCGGAGCACGCCGGCCACCCGATCTCTGTCGACGTCCGAGGCACGCATCTCGGGGCTCTGCGCCATACCCACCACTCCCGGCTCGTCTACGGCTGCGCCAAGCGCTCTTCGCCCCCATCGAGGGCGGTTAGCACCCAAGGACCATTATGTGTCACCGCGACGCTGTGTTCGAAGTGTGCGGATTGCTTCCCGTCGATCGTCACGACGGTCCAATCGTCGGCCAGTACGCGCGTGCGCTCCGTGCCCAGGTTGACCATGGGCTCGATCGCCAGGCACATCCCGGCCTCCAGCACGGGTCCCCTGCCGGGACGGCCGTGGTTGGCGATCCACGGGTCCATGTGCATCTCGGTGCCGATGCCGTGGCCGCCGTACTCGGGCGGGATGCCGAAGCGGCCCTGCGACTTGATGTAGCGCTCCACCTCGTACCCGATGTCCGACAGGTGGCGGCCGACGGTCAGCGCGGCGATGCCGCGCCACATCGACTCCTCGGTGATCCGCATGAGCTCGGTGAGCTTCGGGTCCACCTCCCCCACCGGCACCGTGACCGCCGAGTCGCCGTGCCAGCCGTCGAGGATGGCGCCGCAGTCGATGGAGATGACGTCGCCTTCGCGCAGCGCGCGGGCGCTCGTCGGGATGCCGTGGACGACTTCTTCGTTGACCGAGGCGCAGATCGTGGCGGGAAACCCCTGATAGCCCTTGAACGACGGGATGGCGCCCTCATCCCTGATCGCCTTCTCCGCGATGGCGTCGAGGTCCAGGGGTGTCATCCCCGGCTCGACGGAGCGCTTCAACAGATCGAGCGTTCGCCCGACCACCAGACCGGCCGCCCGCATCTTGTCGAGCTGCTCGGGCGTCTTGATCTGGATTCCATGCCGGTTCTTCTTGAACACGTGTGGCACCCCCCCGGGGTCTCAACGGGCAGATGTGGGAGCCCAATTCCCTCACAATAGCCGCGAGGTGGCACGGAAATCCGTGCCACCTCCGCAGTCGGCCATCGGGCTTACCCCATGAAAGGGCGGATGGCCTCCATGGCCCGCTGGGTGACCTCCTCGACCGGACCGGTCGCGTCGACACCCACGAGGATGCCC
Source organism: Nonomuraea sp. NPDC050022 (assembly GCF_044460705.1). NCBI lineage: Bacteria > Bacillati > Actinomycetota > Actinomycetes > Streptosporangiales > Streptosporangiaceae > Nonomuraea > Nonomuraea sp. NPDC050022. The sequence goes on along the minus strand of NZ_JBITKE010000022.1, from coordinate 22,268 downwards.
TCGTCCGCGTAGTAGGACACCAGCGGCGCCGTCTGCTCCTGGTAGACCTCCAGGCGATGCCTGACCGTCTCCTCTTTGTCGTCGTCACGCTGGAACAGCGTGCCGCCGCAGGCGTCGCACCGGTCGTCCTTCTTGTCATCGAACTCGACGTGCCAGATGCGACCGCACTGGCTGCAGGTGCGGCGGCCGGCCAGCCGCCTGACCACCTCGTCGTCGTCAACTACCAGCTCCAGGACCAGGTCGAGCGCCTGGCCCCACTCCTTCAGCATGTCGCGCAGGATCTCGGCCTGAGCGACGTTCCTGGGGAAGCCGTCGAGCAGGAAGCCGTCCTGCGCGTCGTCCTCGGCGAGACGGTCGCGGACCATGGCGATGGTGACCTTGTCGGGCACCAGGTCGCCGCGGTCCATGAACGTCTTGGCGAGCTTGCCGAGCTCCGTGCCCCCGGAGACGTTGGCACGGAAGATGTCACCTGTCGAGATCTTCGGGATGGACAGGTTCGACGCGATGTACTGGGCCTGTGTCCCCTTACCCGCTCCGGGGGGCCCGACCAGAACGAGACGCACTACCGCAGGAAGCCTTCGTAATTACGCTGCTGCAACTGGCTCTCGATCTGCTTGACCGTGTCCAGGCCGACGCCAACCATGATCAGAATGCTCGTCCCTCCGAACGGGAAGTTCTGGCTCGCTCCGGCCACCGCGAGCGCGACGATCGGGATCATGGCGATCAGACCCAGATAGAGCGCGCCGGGGGCGGTCAGGCGGGTGAGCACAAAACTCAGGTAACCAGCCGTCGGCCGTCCCGGGCGGATGCCCGGAATGAACCCACCGTACTTCTTCATGTTGTCAGCCACTTCAGTGGGGTTGAAGGTGATGGACACGTAGAAGTAGGTGAAGAACACGATCAGGACGAAGAACGTGATCATGTAGATGGGCGTGTCGCCCTTGGTGAGGTTCGCGGAGATCCACTGCACGACCGCGTTGGGGTTCTCCGCGTTGGCGAACAGCGAGGTCAGCAGCTGCGGCAGATAGAGCAGCGAGGACGCGAAGATGACCGGGATGATGCCGGCCTGGTTGACCTTCAGCGGGATGTAGGTGGACGTGCCGCCGTACATCCTGCGGCCGACCATCCGCTTGGCGTACTGCACCGGAATGCGGCGCTGCGCCTGCTCGACGAAGACCACGGCGGCGATCATGAAGACGCCTACCACCATGACGACGGCGAAGGTGAACTTGTTGGCCTGGAAGATGCTGGCCAGCTCGGACGGGAAGACCGCGACGACCTGCGTGAAGATGAGGATCGACATGCCGTTGCCCACACCACGGTCGGTGATGAGCTCGCCCAGCCACATGATGACCGAGGTGCCGGCCGTCATGATGACGACCATCGTGACGATCATGAAGATGTTGTCGGGGTCGAGCAGGACGTCCTTGTCACAGCCCTGGAAGAGCTGCCCGGAGCGCGCCAGCGCGATGAACGCCGTCGACTGCAGGATGCCCAGACCGATCGTCAGATAACGCGTATATTGTGTGATCTTCGTCTGACCGGCCTGCCCCTCCTTCTTGAGGGCTTCAAGGCGTGGGATCACGACGACGAGAAGTTGGAGAATGATGCTGGCGGTGATGTACGGCATGATGCCCAGTGCGAACACCGACAGCTTCAGGAGCGCGCCGCCGCTGAACAGCTGCACCATCCCGTAGATATTGCCGTTTTCACCGTTGCGGACCTGATCAAAACAGGACGCAAGGTTCTGGACGTGAACTCCCGGAGTCGGAAGAACCGAGCCGAGTCGGAACAGCGCGATGATGCCCAGAGTGAAGAGCAACTTCTTGCGCAGATCCGGCGTCCGGAACGCCCGGGTAAACGCGGTCAGCACGGTCCCTCCTGCGCGCCTATAAGGCGGTGTGAGTATGCGATGGTGCGGGGATCTGCCATCAGAAGTCTCATGTCAAAACGAGCCGGACAGAATCCTGCCGTCTCGCGAACTCTAACGCACTACGGGCGTGGGGGCCCATGGTCAGAGCCCCCACGCCTCGTAATAGCTCTTACAGCTCGGTAACGGAACCCCCAGCAGCGGCGATTTTCTCCTTCGCGGAAGACGAGAAGGCATGCGCCCGCACGTTCACCGCGACCGAGATCTCGCCGGTGCCGAGCACCTTCACCAGCTGGTTCTTGCGGACAGCACCCTTGGCGACCAGCGTCTCGACGGTGACCTCGCCACCCTCGGGGAACAGCTCGCCGAGCCTGTCCAGGTTGACGACCTGGTAGGTCGTCTTGAACAGCGCGTTGGAGAAGCCCTTGAGCTTCGGCAGACGCCTCTGCAGCGGCACCTGGCCACCCTCGAAACCGAGGGGGACCGTCGTACGGGCGTGGCTGCCCTTGGTGCCGCGACCGGCCGTCTTACCCTTGGACGCCTCGCCGCGACCCTTGCGGATCTTGGACTTGTTGGCGCCGGGGGCCGGACGCAGGTCGTGAATCTTGAGCGGAGCCTTGTCAGTCATGACTAGTCGACCTCTTCCACCTCGACGAGGTGCGTCACCACGGAGACCATGCCGCGAATCTCGGGCCGGTCCTCCTTGACGACGACATCGCCGATTCGCTTCAGGCCAAGCGAACGCAGCGAGTCACGCTGGTTCTGCTTGCCACCGATCTTCGAGCGAACCTGAGTGATCTTCAGGCGTGCCATGACTAGCTCACCGCCTTGGCGGCCGCCGCTTCGGCGATGCCTTCGCGCTGAGCCTTCAGCATCCGGGCCGGAGCGACGTCCTCGATCGGCAGACCACGGCGGGCGGCGATCTCCTCGGGCCGGGAAAGACCCTTCAGAGCCGCCACCGTGGCGTGCACGATGTTGATGGGGTTGTCCGAGCCGAGCGACTTGGACAGGACGTCGTGGATGCCGGCGCACTCCAGAACGGCGCGCACCGGGCCACCGGCGATGACGCCGGTACCGGCGGAAGCCGGACGCAGGAAGACGACACCGGCCGCCTCCTCACCCTGCACGGTGTGCGGGATGGTGCCCTGGATCCTCGGGACCTTGAAGAAGTGCTTCTTGGCCTCTTCGACGCCCTTGGCGATGGCCGCGGGGACTTCCTTGGCCTTGCCATAGCCGACGCCGACCAGGCCGTTGCCGTCACCGACGACGACGAGGGCGGTGAAGCTGAAGCGACGACCACCCTTCACGACCTTGGCCACTCGGTTGATCTTCACTACGCGCTCGATGTACGAGACGCCCTTGTCGGCGGCGCCACCGCGGCGATCGTCACGACGGTCCCGCCGCTCGCCACCGGTGCCGCCACCGCGACGCGGAGCTGCAGCCATCAGTGGTTCCTCATCTCAGTTGCCATATCAGAACTCGAGCCCACCTTCGCGGGCGCTGTCCGCCAGAGCGGCGATGCGCCCGGCGTAGCGGTTGCCACCGCGGTCGAACACGACCGCCGTGATCCCGGCTTCCTTGGCCCGCTGAGCGAGGAGCTCGCCGACCTTCTTGGCCTTCTCGGTTTTGTCAGCCTCGAGCGTGCGCAGCGCGGAGTCCATGGTGGACGCGCTCACCAGCGTGTGGCCGACGGAGTCGTCCACGATCTGCACGAACAGGTGACGAGTCGAACGGTTGACGACCAAGCGCGGACGCGCGGCCGTACCGACGACGTTCTTGCGGACGCGGCGGTGACGGCGGGCCCGCGAGACGGTGCGGGCAGCCGTGTGCTTGCCGAACGCAGTCTTCGGAGCCATGCCTACTTACCAGCCTTTCCGACCTTGCGGCGGATCTGTTCGCCCTGGTAACGCACGCCCTTGCCCTTGTACGGGTCAGGCTTGCGCAACTTGCGGATGTTGGCCGCGACCTCGCCGACCTTCTGCTTGTCGATGCCGTCCACGTGGAACAGGGTCGGCTTCTCGACGCGGAAGGTGACGCCCTCGGGGGCGTCGACGATGACCGGGTGACTGAAGCCCAGTGCGAACTCCAGCTGCGCCGGGCCCTTGGCCTGAACGCGGTAACCGACGCCGACGATCTCCAAGGTCTTGGAGTAGCCCTGCGTGACGCCCTGCACCATGTTGGCGATCAGCGTCCGCGACAGGCCGTGCAGCGCACGGACCTTGTTCTCGTCGTTGGGCCGGGTGACGGCGATAGCGCCGTCGTCATCGCGACCCACCTTGATGGGATCCGCGACTGTATGAGAAAGCGTGCCCTTCGGGCCCTTGACCTGGACATCCTGGCCGCTGATCGCGATGTCAACGCCGCTCGGCACAGGGATGGGCAGCCGTCCGATTCTCGACATGCTGTGTTCCTCCCCTCTACCAGACGTAGGCGAGGACTTCCCCGCCCACGCCACGCTTGCCGGCCTGCTTGTCGGTCATGAGACCGGCGGACGTCGAGATGATCGCGACACCCAGCCCTCCCAGAACGCGAGGCAGGTTGTCCTTCTTCGCATACACCCGCAGACCGGGCTTCGACACCCGGCGCAGCCCCGCGAGCGACCGCTCACGGGTAGGCCCGAACTTGAGCTCCACCACGAGGTTCTTGCCAACCTTGGCGTCTTCGACGGTCCAAGCCTGGATGTAACCCTCCTGCTGGAGGATCTCGGCGATGTGCGCCTTGATCTTCGAATACGGCATGGTCACGCTGTCGTGATACGCCGAGTTCGCATTACGCAGACGCGTCAGCATGTCTGCGATCGGGTCGGTCATCGTCATGGCCAGTGGCCTTCCTCGCCGCGGTTTCCAGTCGGTGAAGCGGAGCTCTACCGGTGGACCTTCGGCGCGGTCATGGGCGCTCTCTAGGAGAGCACCCGGTTTGACAGGTTCAACATATGTACGGCGAGCAGCCCCCACGGGGGCGACACGTGGCCGCCCCCAAGGGTAACTACCAGCTGGACTTGGTGATGCCGGGCAGCTCGCCCCGGTGCGCCATCTCACGGAAGCACACACGGCAGAGCCCGAACTTGCGGTAGACGGCGCGGGGCCGGCCACAACGCGTGCAACGGGTGTACGCCCGGACTTCGAACTTCTGCTTACGCCCTGCCTTGGCGATCAGCGACTTCTTCGCCATGATCAGGCCTCCTTGAAGGGGAACCCGAGGAGCTTCAGCAGCGCCCGGCCCTGGTCGTCGGTCTTCGCGGTGGTCACGACCGTGATGTCCATGCCCCGCGGCCGGTCGACCTTGTCCTGGTCGACCTCGTGGAACATGACCTGCTCGGTCAGACCGAACGTGTAGTTGCCGTTGCCGTCGAACTGCTTGGGCGACAGGCCACGGAAGTCCCTGATGCGGGGCAGCGCCAGCGACAGCAGCCTGTCGAGGAACTCCCACATCCGGTCGCCGCGGAGCGTGACGTGCGCGCCGATCGGCATGCCCTCGCGCAGCTTGAACTGGGCGATGGACTTGCGCGCCCGGACGACGGCCGGCTTCTGGCCGGTGATCACGGTGAGGTCGCGCACAGCGCCCTCGATGAGCTTCGAGTCGCGAGCCGCCTCGCCGACACCCATGTTGACCTTGATCTTCACCAGGCCGGGGATCTGCATGACGTTCTCGATGCCGAAGTCCTCGCGAAGCTTGGCCGCGATCTCCTCGCGGTACTTCGTCTTGAGGCGCGGCGTCGGACGCTCGGTCTCAGTGGTCGTGGCAGTCATCAGCTGTCCTCACCCGTCTCGTCGGCCTTGTCCTCGGCCTTCTTGTCGGCGGGCTTGTCCTCGCGCTTCTCGTCCTTGAGCTTCTTCACGTTGCTCACGTGGATGGGAGCCTCCATGGTCTGCACGCCGCCGGTCTTGGCGCCACGCGGGCCCTGGTGGGTCTCCTTGGTGTGCTTCTTGATCATGTTGACGCCCTCGACCACCACGCGGTCTTCCCGCGGGAGGGTGGCGATGACATGACCCTTGGCACCCTTGTCCTTGCCGGTGATGACCTGGACGAGGTCACCCTTCTTCACATGCAGCTTCGGCATTACAGCACCTCCGGCGCGAGCGAGATGATGCGCATGAACTTCTTGTCGCGCAGCTCACGGCCCACCGGGCCGAAGATACGGGTGCCACGAGGGTCACCGCTGTCCTTGATGATGACGGCGGCGTTCTCGTCGAAGCGGATGTAGGAGCCGTCCGGCCGGCGGCGCTCCTTGGCCGTGCGGACGATGACGGCCTTGACCACGTCGCCCTTCTTGACGCCGGTGCTACCGGGCAGGGCATCCTTGACGGTGGCGACGATCACGTCGCCGATACCGGCGTAGCGTCGGCCCGAGCCACCGAGAACGCGGATGCAAAGAATCTCCTTGGCACCCGTGTTGTCGGCGACCTTGAGCCGCGACTCCTGCTGGATCACTGTTTTCTCCTGATTAGTCGCGCCGGTTCTCGTTACCGAGCCTGGCGGAACTCGTATGGTCTTGTTCCTCCGGCTACAGCCCCTGAGTGCCCTCCGAAAGCCCAGGGGCTTCGGGTGGCTCTGGAGCCGCACCGCAGGCGACGCGAGGCCGGAGCCTCGCGTCCTTGGACACCGTCATGGGGGCTTGGCGGCCCCCACGAGGCGCGTTATATCCGAGAAGCCGTTAGGTTACTTGGCCTTCTCAAGGATCTCCACGACCCTCCACCGCTTGGTGGCGGAGAGGGGGCGGGTCTCCATCAGCAGCACGCGGTCGCCGACGCCACAGGCGTTGGCCTCGTCGTGCGCCTTGTACTTGGTCGTACGGCGGATGACCTTGCCGTACAGCCGGTGCTTGACCCGGTCCTCGACGGCGACGACGACGGTCTTGTCCATCTTGTCGCTGACGACCAGGCCCTCACGGACCTTGCGGAAGTTCCGCGCGTCGTCGTTCGTCTCGGTGGTCTCTGTGGTCTCGGTCTCAGCCATCGCTCGTCTCCTTCTCGACCGTGATGATGCCAAGCTCGCGCTCGCGCATCACGGTGTAGATACGGGCGATCTCGCGGCGGACGGCGCGCAGCCGCCCGTGGCTCTCCAACTGTCCGGTCGCTGCCTGGAAGCGGAGGTTGAACAGCTCCTCCTTGGCTTCCTTGAGCTTCTGGACCAGGGTGTCCTCGTCCTCGACTCGCAGCTCGCCGGCGGTCAGGCCCTTAGCCATCACGCCTCACCAACTTCACGCTTAACGATCTTGCACTTCATGGGCAGCTTGTGGATCGCGCGAGTGAGCGCCTCGCGGGCAACCGACTCGGCGACACCGGAAAGCTCGAACATGACGCGACCCGGCTTGACGTTGGCGATCCACCACTCGGGCGAACCCTTACCGGAACCCATGCGGGTCTCAGCCGGCTTCTTGGTCAGCGGGCGGTCGGGGTAGATGTTGATCCACACCTTTCCACCACGCTTGATGTGACGGGTCATCGCAATACGAGCCGACTCGATCTGGCGGTTGGTCACGTAGGAGTGCTCAACAGCCTGGATGCCGAACTCGCCGAACACGACCCTGGTGCCACCCTTGGCGGCGCCACTGCGGTCGGGCCGGTGCTGCTTGCGGTGCTTGACCCTGCGCGGGATCAGCATGGTCAGCTCCCTTCAGCACCCGGCTGCGCAGCCGGGCCGGTCTCGGGGGCAGCCTGTGAGGCCGCCTCAGTCCTGGGGGCACGGTCGCCACGACCGCCACCGCGACGGGCGCCACCGGCGCCACCACGGCGCGGACGGTCGCCGCCGCCACCGCCGCCACCGCGACGGTCGTCACGCTCGCGACGCTGGCCGGCACGGGCGCCGGCAGCCGCCGCCTCGCGCTCGGCGCGGCTCGTGGGCGCCTCGCCCTTGTAGATCCACACCTTCACGCCGATGCGGCCGAAGGTGGTGCGGGCCTCGTAGAAGCCGTAGTCGATGTCCGCGCGGAGCGTGTGCAGCGGCACGCGACCCTCGCGGTAGAACTCCGACCTCGACATCTCGGCGCCGCCAAGACGACCGGAGCACTGCACCCGGATGCCCTTGGCGCCGCTCTTCATGGCCGACTGCATCGCCTTGCGCATGGCGCGGCGGAACGAGACACGGCTGGAGAGCTGCTCGGCGACACCCTGCGCGACGAGCTGGGCGTCGATCTCGGGGTTCTTCACCTCGAGGATGTTGAGCTGAACCTGCTTCTTGGTCAGCTTCTCCAGGTCGCCACGGATCCGGTCGGCCTCCGCGCCGCGACGGCCGATGACGATGCCCGGCCGGGCGGTGTGGATGTCGACCTGGACGCGGTCGGTCGTGCGCTCGATCTCCACCTTGGAGATACCGGCCCGCTCCATGCCCTTCTGCAGCATGCGACGGATCGACACGTCCTCGGCGACGTACGACTTGTACAGCTTGTCGGCGTACCACCGGCTCTTGAAGTCGGTCGTGATGCCGAGGCGGAACCCGTGCGGGTTAACCTTCTGGCCCACTATCGGGTCCTTCCCTTCGGCTCGCGGGACTCCACGATCACGGTGATGTGGCTCGTCCGCTTGTTGATCCGATAGGCACGACCCTGGGCACGCGGACGGAACCGCTTCAGCGTCGGGCCCTCGTCGACCCACGCCCGGCTCACGAAGAGCGTCTGGGGGTCGAGATCGAAGTTGTGCTCTGCATTTGCCATGGCGCTCGAGAGCACCTTGTAGATCGGCTCGCTCGCCGACTGGGGAGCGAACTGCAGCACGGCCTGCGCCTCCGAAGCGGGCAGCCCGCGAATAAGGTCCACCACACGGCGGGCCTTGAGGGGCGTGACGCGGACGAACCGCGCCTGAGCCCTGGCTTCCATCGCTTACTCCTCTTACTGCTTCTGAAGGCGTCTATCGCCGGCTGCGGCGGTCTTCCTTGACGTGGCTGCGGAAGGTGCGCGTCGGGGCGAACTCTCCCAGCTTGTGGCCGATCATCGACTCGGTGACGAACACCGGGACGTGCTTGCGGCCATCGTGTACGGCGATCGTGTGCCCGAGCATGTCAGGCACGATCATGGAGCGCCGCGACCACGTCTTGATGACGGTCTTGGTGCCCTTCTCGTTCTGGACATCCACCTTCTTGGCGAGGTGGCCGTCCACGAAGGGACCCTTCTTAAGGCTACGTGGCATATCGGCTGCTCCTACCGCTTCTTCCTCTTGCTCCGGCGGCGGATGATCAGCCGGTCGCTGGACTTGTTGGCCTGGCGGGTGCGGCCCTCGGGCTTGCCCTTCGGGTTCACCGGGTGGCGACCACCGGAGGTCTTACCCTCACCACCACCGTGCGGGTGGTCAACGGGGTTCATGGCGACACCACGGACGGTCGGGCGCTTGCCCTTCCACCGCATACGGCCGGCCTTGCCCCAGTTGATGTTGGCCTGCTCGGCGTTACCGACCTGACCCACCGACGCCCGGCAGCGCACGTCGACCATGCGCATTTCGCCGGACGGCATACGCAGCGTGGCGTACTGGCCTTCCTTGGCGAGCAGCTGGATCTGAGCGCCCGCGGAGCGGCCGAGCTTGGCGCCGCCGCCCGGACGGAGCTCCACCGCGTGGATGAAGGTACCCGTCGGGATGTTGCGCAGCGGCAGGCAGTTGCCCGGCTTGATGTCGGCCCCGGCGCCGTTCTCGATGCGGTCGCCCTGCTTGAGGCCGGTCGGCGCGATGATGTAGCGCTTCTCGCCGTCGGCGTAGTGCAGCAGAGCGATGTTGGCGGTGCGGTTGGGGTCGTACTCGATGTGAGCGACCTTCGCCGGGATGCCGTCCTTGTCATGCCTACGGAAGTCAATGATCCGGTAGGCGCGCTTGTGACCGCCGCCTTGGTGGCGCGCGGTGACCCGGCCGTGTACGTTGCGGCCGCCCTTGCCATGAAGGGGCGCAAGCAACGACTTCTCGGGCGTGCTGCGGGTGATCTCGGAGAAGTCCGAGACACTCGAGCCGCGGCGACCCGGAGTCGTCGGCTTGTACTTACGGATGCCCATCTTTTTCGTTCATCCTTCGTCGGTTACATGGGTGAGCCCGCCGCACGGACGTGCGACGGTCTCGACCCCTGGCAGGCCGTACGGCCCGCCTACTTCTATGGCTGCTAGCCGATCTGACCGAAGATGTCGATCCGATCGCCCTCGACCAGGCTCACAATCGCGCGCTTGGTGTCGGGACGCTTGCCGAAACCGGTGCGGGTGCGCTTGCGCTTGCCCTGCCGGTTGATCGTGTTCACGCTGGTGACCTTGACCCCGAAGATCTGCTCAACGGCGATCTTGACCTGGGTCTTGTTCGCGGTCTTCTTCACCAGGAACGTGTACTTGTTGTTCTCATCGATCAGGCCGTAGCTCTTCTCAGAGACGACCGGCTTGATGATGACGTCGCGCGGGTCGGCGATCTTCTCCATCAGGCGTCTGCCCCTTCACTCGAATTGGCCGACCCTGCCGACAAACGCGCCACGACCTGGTCGTACGCCTCCTGGGTGAAGACCACGTCGTCGTGGCAGAGCACGTCGTAGGTGTTGAGCTGCCCGGAGTCCAGCAGGTGGACCTCGGGAGCGTTGCGCAGGCTCAGCCAGGTCAGCTCGTCGGCCTCGTCGACGACGAGGAGGACGGTCCTGGACTGGGTGATCTTACGCAGGGCCTCCAGAGCCGCCTTGGTCTTCGGCGTCTCGCCGGTGACCAGGCCACTCACCACGTGCACGCGACCGCCGCCGGCCCGGTCCGACAGGGCGCCACGCAGGGCGGCGACCTTCATCTTCTTGGGCGTCCGCTGCGAGTAGTCGCGCGGCACCGGGCCGTGGACGACGCCACCACCGGTGAACTGCGGCGCGCGGGTCGAGCCCTGACGGGCGCGACCGGTGCCCTTCTGGCGGTACGGCTTCTTGCCGCCGCCCCTGACCTCACCACGAGTCTTGGCCTTGTGGGTGCCCTGCCGGCGAGCGGCGAGCTGGGCCACGACCACCTGATGGATCAGCGGAATGTTGACCTTGGCGCCGAAGATGTCTTCGGGCAGGTCGACGGTGCCGGCCTTGCTACCGCTGGCGTCGAGGACGTCAATGCTGGTCACTTGGCAGCCCCCTTCTTAGCAGCGGTACGGACGAGGACCAGGCTGCCGTTGGCGCCGGGGATCGCACCCTTGATCAGGATGAGACCGTTCTCGACGTCGATGGCGTGAACCTTGAGGCTCTGCACGGTGGTGCGGACGTTACCCATCCGACCAGCCATGCGCAGACCCTTGAATACGCGGCCCGGGGTGGCGCAGCCACCGATGGAACCCGGCGAGCGGTGCTTGCGCTGCGTACCGTGCGACGCGCCCAGACCCTTGAAGCCGTGCCGCTTCATGACACCGGCGAAGCCCTTGCCCTTGCTCTTGCCCGTCACATCGACGAACTGGCCGGCCTCGAAGGTATCGGCCAGCAGCTCCTGGCCCAGGGTGTAGTCGCTCGCGTCGTCGGTGCGGATCTCCGCGAAGTAACGGCGCGGGGTGATGTCGTGCTTACGCAGGTAGTCGCCGAGCGGCTTGTTGACCTTCCGCGGGTCGACCTGTCCGAAGCCGAGCTGAACAGCGGAATAGCCATCCTTGTCGGCGGTGCGGACCCTGGTCACCACGCACGGACCGGCCTCCACCACGGTCACCGGAACCATCCGGTTGTCCGCGTCGAAGACCTGGGTCATGCCGAGCTTCTTGCCCAGGACGCCCTTGATCGTCTTAGCCATGTCAGTGCGTTCCCTCAGAGCTTGATCGAAATGTCGACGCCCGCGGGGAGGTCGAGCCGCATGAGCGAGTCGACGGTCTTGGGCGTCGGGTCGATGATGTCAATCAGCCGCTTGTGCGTGCGCATCTCAAAGTGCTCGCGGCTGTCCTTGTACTTGTGCGGCGAGCGGATGACGCAGTACACGTTCTTCTCGGTCGGCAGCGGCACCGGGCCCGCGACCTTCGCGCCAGTCCGCGTCACCGTCTCGACGATCTTCTTGGCCGAGCTGTCGATGACCTCGTGGTCATAGGCCTTAAGCCGGATGCGGATCTTTTGTCCCGCCATAGTGGCCTCGGTGTCCTTCGCTGTCGTCTGAAAAAGTATCGTGCGGCCTGTTGCCGCTGTTCGTGCGGGTCGAACCCGCACGGCCCCACGTGACAGACGTTGTCGATCTGCCGTTTTCTTCCGTGATCCGGCAGTTACTTCGGTCACTCCGAAGCCACTGCGAGATCACGGCTTTCCCGTGGAGCCTGAGGGCGGAAGCCGTAGGGACTCCTGCCCTCGTGGCGCGGCGGTCGGCCTTCTTCCGAGGGCCGACCGCCGCCCCGCGATCGTACTACTTGATGATCTTGACGACCCGGCCGGCGCCGACGGTGCGGCCACCCTCACGGATCGCGAACTTCAGACCGTCCTCCATGGCGATGGGCTGGATCAGCTCAACGCGCATTTCGGTGTTGTCGCCCGGCATGACCATCTCGGTGCCCTCGGGGAGGTGCACGACACCGGTCACGTCAGTCGTACGGAAGTAGAACTGCGGGCGGTAGTTGTTGAAGAACGGCGTGTGGCGGCCGCCCTCGTCCTTCGACAGAATGTAGACCTGGCCGTCGAACTCGGTGTGCGGGGTGGTCGTGCCCGGCTTGATGATGCACTGGCCGCGCTCGACGTCGTCGCGCTTGATACCACGGAGCAGCAGCGCGGCGTTGTCGCCCGCGTGACCCTCGTCGAGCATCTTGTTGAACATCTCGATGCTGGTGACGGTGGTGGTCGTCTTCTCGGTCTTGATGCCGATGATGTCGACCTGCTCGTTGATCTTGACGACACCGCGCTCGATACGGCCGGTGACGACCGTGCCACGACCGGTGATCGAGAAGACGTCCTCGACCGGCATGAGGAACGGCTTGTCCGTCTCACGGGGCGGCTCGGGCACGTTCTCGTCGACCGCGTCCATCAGCTCGATGATGCTGTCGGCCCACTTCTGGTCGCCCTCAAGAGCCTTGAGCGCGGAGACGCGGATGACCGGCAGGTCGTCGCCGGGGAACTCCTGAGCGGACAGGAGCTCACGGACCTCGAGCTCGACGAGCTCCAGGATCTCCTCGTCGTCGACCATGTCGGACTTGTTAAGGGCCACGACGATGTAGGGGACGCCGACCTGGCGGGCCAGGAGGACGTGCTCCTTCGTCTGCGGCATCGGGCCGTCAGTGGCGGCGACCACGAGGATCGCACCGTCCATCTGCGCGGCACCGGTGATCATGTTCTTCACGTAGTCGGCGTGACCGGGGCAGTCCACGTGGGCGTAGTGGCGCTTCTCGGTCTGGTACTCGACGTGCGCGATGGAGATCGTAATTCCGCGGGCCTTCTCCTCGGGCGCCTTGTCGATCTTGTCGAACGGCGTCGCCTTGTTCAGCTCGGGGAAACGGTCGTGAAGCACCTTGGTGATCGCCGCGGTGAGCGTGGTCTTACCGTGGTCGATGTGCCCAATGGTGCCGATGTTCATGTGCGGCTTGTTCCGCTCGAACTTGGCCTTGCCCACTGGTTCTCTCCTTGAGAATCTGTCTGACTTTCGTCTACACACTCGGGCCCGGGTGATCCCGAACCCCTAAGCGGTGAGGCGGCTCGCACCGCCCCACCAGAGGCCGAAGCCCCTTAACGGCTGGGCGAAGCCCGGCCGGGGGTCCCGGGACTATTCGCCCCGGGCCTTCGCGACGATCTCCTTGGCGATGCCCGGGGGCACCTCCGAGTAGGAGTCGAACTGCATGCTGTAGCTCGCGCGCCCCTGCGTCTTGCTACGCAGGTCGCCCACGTAGCCGAACATCTCAGAAAGCGGTACGAGCGCCGAGACGACACGGGCGCCTGCCCGCTCGTCCATCGCCTGGATCTGTCCGCGGCGACCGTTGAGGTCACCGATGACGTCACCCATGTAGTCCTCGGGCGTGGTGACCTCGACGGCCATCATCGGCTCGAGGAGTACAGCATCGGCCTTGCGAGCGGCCTCCTTGAAGGCCATCGAGCCGGCGATCTTGAAGGCCATTTCCGAGGAGTCGACGTCGTGCGCGGCACCGTCGATGAGCGTCACCTTCACGCCCACCATCGGGTAGCCGGCCAGCACGCCGAACTCGGCGGCCTCCTGAGCACCCGCGTCGACCGAGGGGATGTACTCCCTCGGGACACGGCCACCGGTGACCTTGTTCTCGAACTCGTAGCCGTCGTTGCCTTCGCCCAGCGGCTCGAGCTTGATGATGACCCGCGCGAACTGGCCGGACCCACCCGTCTGCTTCTTGTGGGTGTAGTCGACCTTGTCCACCGTGCGGCGGATGGTCTCGCGGTAGGCCACCTGCGGACGACCGACGTTGGCCTCGACCTTGAACTCGCGACGCATACGGTCGACGAGGATCTCCAGGTGAAGCTCGCCCATGCCCCAGATGACCGTCTGGCCGGTCTCCTCGTCACGACGGACCTGGAAGGACGGGTCCTCCTCGGCCAGCCGCTGGATCGCGGTCGACAGCTTCTCCTGGTCGCCCTTGGTCTTGGGCTCGATCGCGACGTTGATGACCGGAGCCGGGAACGTCATCGACTCGAGCACGACCTGGTTGGCCGGGTCGGACAGGGTGTCGCCGGTCGTGGTGTCCTTGAGACCCATGACCGCGACGATCTGACCGGCGGAGGCAACCGGGCGCTCTTCACGCTTGTTAGCGTGCATCTGGTAGATCTTGCCGATCCGCTCCTTCTTGCCCTTCACCGAGTTCACGACCTGTGAACCCGCCTCGAGCGTGCCGGAGTAGATGCGGATGTAGGTGATCTTGCCCAGGTGCGGGTCGCTCGCGATCTTGAAAGCGAGAGCGGAGAACGGCTCGGTCGGGTCCGCGTGACGTACGACGACCTTCTCCTCGTTGCCGACCGCGTGGCCCTCGAAGGCCGGGATGTCGGTCGGCGCGGGGAGGTAGGCGACCACCGCGTCGAGCAGGGGCTGAACGCCCTTGTTCTTGAACGCGGTGCCGGTGAGAACCGGGTTGATGGCGCTGGACAGCGTCGCGCGGCGGATGGCCGCGACCAGCTGCTCCTCGGTGGGCTCGATGGCCTCGAGGAAGAGCTCCATCATCTCGTCGTCGTTCTCGGCGACGGTCTCGACGAGCTTGTCACGCCACTCGCGAGCTGCTTCGGCGTGGTCGGCCGGGATGTCGACGACGTCGTACATCTCGCCCTTGGCCGCGTCCTCGCTCCAGAGCAGGCCCTTCATCTTCACCAGGTCGATGACGCCGCGGAAGCCGGCCTCGACGCCCCAGGGAAGCTGGATGACCGCGGGAGTCGCGGCAAGACGGGTGACCATCATGTCGACGCAGCGGTGGAACTCCGCGCCGACCCGGTCCATCTTGTTCACGAAGCAGATGCGGGGGACGTTGTAGCGGTCGGCCTGACGCCACACCGTCTCTGACTGCGGCTCGACGCCCGCGACACCGTCGAACACGGTGACCGCACCGTCGAGGACACGAAGGTTGCGCTCGACCTCGATGGTGAAGTCGACGTGGCCCGGGGTGTCGATCAGGTTGATCGTGTGACCGGCCCACTCGCAGGTCGTCGCGGCAGACGTGATCGTGATGCCACGCTCCTGCTCCTGCTCCATCCAGTCCATGGTGGCTGCGCCGTCGTGGACTTCACCGATCTTGTAGTTGATGCCGGTGTAGAACAGGATGCGCTCAGTCGTGGTGGTCTTACCCGCGTCAATATGGGCGATGATCCCGATGTTTCGGACCTTCGCCAGGTCAAGGGCGGTCGTTGCGGCCACTTCTCTCGCGTCCTCGTCGTCTCGTCGAACCCGCCGGGGTTACCAGCGGTAGTGGGCGAAGGCCTTGTTGGACTCGGCCATCTTGTGGGTGTCCTCGCGCTTCTTGACGCTCGCCCCGAGGCCGTTGCTGGCGTCGAGGAGCTCGTTCATGAGGCGCTCGGTCATGGTCTTCTCGCGGCGGGCGCGGGAGTACTGCACCAGCCAGCGCAGGGCCAGGGTCGTGCTGCGCGCGGCGCGCACCTCGACCGGCACCTGGTAGGTCGCGCCACCAACGCGACGGCTGCGGACCTCGAGGGTCGGCTTGACGTTGTCAAGCGCGCGCTTCAGGGTGACGACCGGGTCGTTGCCCGTCTTGTCCCTGCAGCCCTCAAGGGCGCCGTACACGATCGACTGCGCGATGGAACGCTTGCCGTCCAGGAGCACCTTGTTGATCAGAGCGGTGACCAGGGGCGAGCTGTAAACCGGGTCAGACATGAGCTGACGGCGGCCGGGAGAACCCTTGCGAGGCATAGTTAGCTCTTCTCCCTCTTCGCGCCGTACTTGCTGCGAGCCTGCTTACGGTTGCGGACACCCTGGGTGTCCAGCGAACCGCGAATGATCTTGTAGCGGACACCCGGCAGGTCCTTCACACGACCGCCGCGCACGAGCACGATGGAGTGCTCCTGCAGGTTGTGGCCCACACCCGGGATGTACGCCGTGACCTCGATGCCGTTGGTGAGCCGCACACGGGCCACCTTGCGCAGTGCCGAGTTGGGCTTCTTGGGGGTCGTGGTGTAAACGCGCTGGCAAACACCTCGCCGCTGCGGATTCGCCCTTAGGGCAGGAGTCTTGGTCTTGGCGACCTTGTCCTGCCGGCCCTTGCGGACCAACTGCTGAATAGTGGGCACTGCCACTCCGTTCGTGCCTTGGCCGGTAATACGTCTGTTGTTCATTCGCAGGTTCTGCCGGTGTCATGACCTGCTGGTTTTCCCCGTCTCGGCGCCCCCGCGCTCGGGCGTGTCGCGCACTTCGCACAGACACATCCGAGGGGACTTCGAGCCAGGAAGCCGTCCGGCGCTCCCAAATATGAGCGCACAGCCGAGAGCCCGCTAACGACGGGCACGATGCTCTAGACTACCCAGGCCCACGCGACACGTCAAAGCAGCGCGACAAAGCGGACAACGCTTCTGCCACTACTGCCGGTCGCTGGGCCTCTTCGATGCATGCCCGGCTACTGCTCCGCGCCTATCATATCCGGCCCGGGGAGTGTTTGGTCGCGGTTCCCCTGGACGCCGCGCGCGGCGCTGCATCGGCGCACCGGCCCCTGGGCCGTCCGGGCAGTCCCCGGCACACCCTCCCACCACCCGAACGGCCCAGAGGGCGCACGTAGCGGCGCACAGTCCTATCTGTCGGTAAAAAGCACCGCGCCCGGATCGCAGCGATCCGGGCGCGGTGCTTCAAAGAGCGACTAGCGGTTGTACTGACCGAAGTCGTACTCCTCCAGCGGAACGGCCTCGCCGCTACCGGTGCCGAAGGTGTAGTCGGCCGCGGAACCGTCGTATCCACCAACGGTGTACATGGCCGCCTTGGCCTCTTCGGTCGGCTCGACCCGGATGTTGCGGTACTGGGGCATGCCCGTACCGGCCGGGATGAGCTTACCGATGATGACGTTCTCCTTCAGGCCCAGGAGCGAGTCGGACTTGGCGTGGATCGCCGCGTCCGTCAGGACCCTGGTCGTCTCCTGGAAGGAGGCCGCCGACAGCCACGACTCGGTGGCGAGCGACGCCTTCGTGATGCCCATGAGCACCGGACGGCCGGCGGCAGGAGCGCCACCCTCCGCCACCGTCTCGCGGTTCATCTGCTCGAAGCGCGGGCGCTCGACGAGCTCGCCGGGCAGCAGGTCGGTCTCGCCGGACTCCAGCACGTTCACGCGCTTGAGCATCTGCCGCACGATGATCTCGATGTGCTTGTCGTGGATCGACACACCCTGCGAGCGGTAGACCTGCTGGACCTCCGCCACCAGGTGCAGCTGCACGGCCCGCGGGCCGAGGATGCGCAGCACCTCGTTGGGGTTGACCGCACCGGCGACCAGCTGCTGGCCGACCGTCACACGCTGGCCGTCGGAGACCTGCAGGCGCGAACGCATCGAGACCGGGTAGGCGATCTCCTCCGAACCGTCGTCCGGAGTGATGACGAGCTTGCGCGACTTGTCGGTCTCGTCGATGCGGACCCTGCCCTCGGCCTCGGAGATCGGGGCGACACCCTTGGGGATGCGCGCCTCGAAGAGCTCCTGGACACGGGGCAGACCGTGGGTGATGTCCGCGCCCGCCACACCACCGGTGTGGAAGGTACGCATCGTCAGCTGCGTGCCCGGCTCGCCGATCGACTGGGCGGCGATGATGCCGACCGCCTCGCCGACGTCGACGAGCTTGCCGGTCGCCAGCGAGCGGCCGTAGCAGGTCGCGCAGACGCCGATCTTGGCCTCGCAGACGAGCGCGCTGCGCGTGCGGACGGTCTCGATGCCGGCCTCGACCAGCGCGGTGACGTGGATGTCGTTGATGTCGACACCCGCCGCCACGACGACCTTGCCGTCGACCTCGACGTCCTCGGCCAGGATGCGGCCGTGCACGTTGGACTCGGCGTTCTCCGCCTTGACCAGGTTGCCCGAAGAGTCCCGCTCGCCGACGTGCAGCGGGACCGCGCGGTCGGTGCCGCAGTCGATCTCACGCACGATGACGTCCTGCGCGACGTCCACCAGACGACGGGTCAGGTAACCCGAGTCGGCGGTACGCAGGGCGGTGTCGGCCAGACCCTTCCGCTGTCCGTGGGTGGAGATGAAGTACTCCAGCACCGACAGGCCCTCGCGGAAGGAGGCCTTGATCGGACGCGGGATCGTCTCACCCTTGGTGTTGGACACCAGGCCACGGATACCGGCGATCTGACGCACCTGCATCTTGTTGCCTCGGGCACCGGAGTTGACCATCATCCAGACCGGGTTGGTCGCCGGGAAGGCGTTGACCATGTCGGTCTCGACGTCGGCCGTGGCGTGCGTCCAGATCTCGATGAGCTCCTGACGGCGCTCCTCGTCGGTGATCAGGCCGCGCTCGTACTCGCGCTGAACCTTGTCGGCCCGGCGCTCGTAGTTCTCCATGATGTCGGCCTTGTTCGGCGGCGCGACGACGTCGTCGATCGAGATCGTGACGCCGGAACGGGTCGCCCAGCGGAAGCCGGCGTCCTTGAGCGCGTCGAGCGAGTTGGCCACGTCGACCTTGGGGTAGGTCTCGGCCAGCTCGTTCACGATCGTGGACAGCTGCTTCTTGCCGACCTGGAAGTTGACGAACGGGTAGCTCGCCGGGAGCGTCTGGTTGAACAGGCACCGGCCGAACGTCGTCTCCAGGCGGATCGGGTCACCCTGCTCCCAGCCCTCCGGCGCGACCCACTCACGGGGCGGCAGGACGTCCTTGAGCCTGATCTGGATCTTCGCCTGAATATCCAGCTCGTGGCGGTCGAAGGCCATCTGGGCCTCGGCGATCGAGCCGAAGACCCGGCCCTCACCCGTGGCGCCGTCCTTGTGGGTGGTCAGCCAGTAGAGGCCGATGACCATGTCCTGGGTGGGCATCGTCACGGGCTTGCCGTCGGCCGGCTTGAGGATGTTGTTGGTCGAGAGCATCAGGATGCGGGCCTCGGCCTGGGCCTCAGCCGACAGCGGCAGGTGCACGGCCATCTGGTCGCCGTCGAAGTCCGCGTTGAACGCGGTGCAGACGAGCGGGTGGATCTGGATGGCCTTGCCCTCGACCAGCTGCGGCTCGAACGCCTGGATGCCCAGGCGGTGGAGCGTCGGAGCGCGGTTGAGCAGCACGGGGTGCTCGGTGATGACCTCTTCGAGCACGTCCCACACGACCGGACGCGCCCGCTCGACCATCCGCTTGGCCGACTTGATGTTCTGGGCGTGGTTGAGATCGACCAGCCTCTTCATCACGAATGGCTTGAACAGCTCCAGCGCCATCTGCTTGGGCAGACCGCACTGGTGCAGCTTGAGCTGCGGGCCGACGACGATGACCGAACGGCCGGAGTAGTCGACTCGCTTGCCCAGCAGGTTCTGGCGGAAGCGGCCCTGCTTGCCCTTCAGCATGTCGCTGAGGGACTTGAGCGGACGGTTACCGGGACCGGTGACCGGGCGACCGCGACGGCCGTTGTCGAACAGCGCGTCGACGGCCTCCTGGAGCATCCGCTTCTCGTTGTTCACGATGATCTCGGGGGCACCGAGGTCGAGCAGACGCTTGAGGCGGTTGTTCCGGTTGATGACCCGGCGGTACAGGTCGTTCAGGTCGGAGGTCGCGAACCGGCCACCGTCGAGCTGCACCATCGGGCGCAGGTCCGGCGGGATGACCGGAATGCAGTCGAGCACCATGCCGCGCGGCGAGTTGGTGGTGTTGAGGAACGCCGACACGACCTTGAGCCGCTTGAGCGCGCGGGCCTTCTTCTGGCCCTTGCCGCTGCGGATCGTCTCGCGCAGGTTCTCAGACTCGACGTCGAGGTCGAAGCTGATCAGACGGTCCTGGATCGCCTGCGCGCCCATGCCGCCCTTGAAGTAGCGGCCGAAGCGGTCGCGCATCTCGCGGTAGAGCAGCTCGTCGCCCTCAAGGTCCTGGACCTTGAGGTTCTTGAAGCGGCTCCAGACCTCGTCGAGCCGGTCCAGCTCGCGCTGGGCCCGGTCGCGAAGCTGACGCATCTCGCGCTCGGCGCCCTCACGAACCTTGCGGCGCTGGTCGCCCTTGGCGCCCGCGGCCTCAAGCTCGCCCAGGTCGCCTTCGAGCTTCTTCTGCCTGGCCTCGACGTCGGCGTCACGGCGCTGCTCGATGTGCTGCCGCTCGACGGAGATCTTCGCCTCCAGCGACGGCAGGTCACGCTCACGCATCTCGGTGTCGACATGCGTGATCATGTACGCCGCGAAGTAGATGACCTTCTCCAGGTCCTTCGGGGCGAGGTCGAGCAGGTAGCCAAGGCGCGACGGGACGCCCTTGAAGTACCAGATGTGCGTGACGGGCGCGGCCAGCTCGATGTGGCCCATCCGCTCACGACGCACCTTGGCGCGAGTCACCTCGACGCCACAGCGCTCACAGATGATGCCCTTGAACCGGACGCGCTTGTACTTGCCGCAGTAGCACTCCCAGTCGCGGGTCGGACCGAAGATCTTCTCGCAGAAGAGTCCGTCCTTTTCCGGCTTGAGGGTGCGGTAGTTGATGGTCTCTGGCTTCTTCACCTCGCCGTGCGACCACTGGCGGATGTCGTCGGCCGTCGCGAGGCCGATCCTGAGCTCGTCGAAGAAGTTGACGTCTAGCATTTTGTGCGATCTCCCCCTCAGACTTCTTCCACGCTGCTCGGCTCACGCCGGGACAGATCGATGCCGAGCTCTTCCGCGGCGCGGAAGACGTCCTCGTCGGTGTCACGCATCTCGATGGACATGCCGTCGCTGGAGAGCACCTCGACATTCAGGCACAGCGACTGCATTTCCTTGATGAGGACCTTGAAGGACTCGGGGATTCCCGGCTCGGGGATGTTCTCGCCCTTGACGATCGCCTCGTAGACCTTCACGCGGCCCAAGACGTCGTCGGACTTGATCGTCAGCAGCTCCTGGAGGGCATAGGCGGCGCCGTAGGCCTCCAGAGCCCACACCTCCATCTCACCGAAGCGCTGGCCACCGAACTGGGCCTTACCGCCGAGCGGCTGCTGGGTGATCATGGAGTACGGGCCGGTCGAACGTGCGTGGATCTTGTCGTCGACCAGGTGGAGCAGCTTGAGGATGTAGATGTAGCCGACCGAGATCGGGTACGGGAACGGCTCGCCGGAGCGGCCGTCGAACAGCTTGGCCTTACCGCTCTGCTGGACCATGCGGTCCCCGTCGCGGTTGGCGATGGTGTTGTCGAGCAGCCCGACGATTTCTTCCTCGTGGGCGCCGTCGAAGACCGGGGTGGCCATGTTGGTGCGCGGGGCCACCTTCTCGAAGCCCTTGTCACGCAGGCGCTCGGCCCAGGCCTCCTGGACGCCGGAGATGTCCCAGCCGCGGGCGGCGATCCAGCCGAGGTGGGTCTCCAGCACCTGGCCGACGTTCATCCGGCCGGGCACGCCCAGCGGGTTGAGGATGATGTCGACCGGGGTGCCGTCCTCCAGGAACGGCATGTCCTCCACCGGGAGGATCTTGGAGATGACGCCCTTGTTGCCGTGCCGGCCGGCCAGCTTGTCGCCGTCGGTGATCTTCCGCTTCTGGGCCACGTAGACGCGGACCAGTTCGTTGACGCCGGGCGGCAGCTCGTCGCCCTCCTCGCGGGAGAAGACGCGGACGCCGATGACTTTGCCCTGCTCGCCGTGCGGCACCTTCAGCGAGGTGTCGCGGACTTCGCGGGCCTTCTCACCGAAGATCGCGCGCAGCAGCCGCTCTTCCGGGGTCAGCTCGGTCTCGCCCTTCGGGGTGACCTTGCCGACCAGGATGTCGCCGGGTACGACCTCGGCGCCGATGCGGATGATGCCGCGCTCGTCGAGGTCGGCCAGGACCTCTTCGGAGACGTTCGGGATGTCCCGGGTGATCTCTTCTGGGCCCAGCTTGGTGTCACGGGCGTCGACCTCGTGCTCCTCGATGTGAATCGAGGACAGGACGTCGTCCTGGACCAGCCGCTGGGACAGGATGATCGC
>NZ_JBITKE010000021.1:0-183586 GCF_044460705.1 Nonomuraea sp. NPDC050022 | reverse complement strand
CGCGGCCGGGTAAGGGCTCATCGGTTCCAGCGGCGCACCCTGCACGGCTGGGCGTTCGCCCAGCAGATCGCCTTCACCCGCTACAAGGCCGCCCGGGCCGGGATCGCCTTCGTCCTGGTCGACCCCGCCTACACCTCGCAGGCGTGTCCGGAGTGCGGGTGTGTGTCCAGGGCGAATCGGCCGGCGCGGGGCCGGTTCGTCTGCACCGGGTGTGGCCTCGCTGGGCACGCCGACCACATCGCGGCCCGCAACATCGCCACACGCGGCGCTGCGGGCTGGGCTGTCATCAACCAGCCACACGCTACCGGCCTCCCTTCTGCCAGACGGGACCGTGAGAGCAAACCTCCGGCTTCAGCTGGTGGTAGTTGATCTCCTTGCTGAGTGCGTACGGGCTGTGTGCGGGCGGGCTGAGCGAGAACATGCGGACGGGCTTGTGTGCGGACCCATGTATGGGTTGAGCGCGGACCTGTGGAGCTGAGCACGGATGGTCAGCGGCGACGGGGGTCCAGCTGCTCGATCCGGTGGCGGGCCTCGATGAAGATCGTCTGGATCTCGTCGACCACCCGGGGGTCGCCGTGCGTGTGGGCGAGCGTCTTGACCGCGGCCTTCACCAGACGCAGGGCCGGGCCGATGATCTCGGCCGCCTCCGGCTCGCGGAACATCCCCCACTCGCCCCGGCTGGCCGCCCGCGCCCAGAGCCGGTCGATCTCCTCGGCCTGCTCGCCGACCACGCTCTGGCCCGCCTCGGTGATGTGGTGCACCTTGCGGCCCTCGGCCGCCTCGACCCGGACGAGACCCTCGTCCTCCAGCATCTGCAGCGTCGGGTAGATGGAGCCCGCGCTGGGCTCGTACGTCCCGTTGAACCGGTCGGCGAGGCGGTTCATCACCTGATAGCCGTGGCCGGGCTGCTCGGCGACCAGGGCCAGGATCGCCAGGCGCAGCTCACCGGGCCCGAAGAAGCGCCCCGTCGGCCCGAGACCGCCTCCGCCGGGCGCGCGGCGTGCGTTCATCATGGATCGGATGCTATATCGAACGATATAACGAAGTAAACCTCAGCTCCGCGCGAAGTCCGGCCCGATGCGTCGTGGCGAGCGGTGAGGGTCACGCCGCTGTGGTCGCAGGGGACCGCGTAGACCTCAGCTCCGGGTGAAGGTCAGCTCTCGCGTGTCGTGGTGGGCGGTGAGGGTCACGTCGCTGTGGTCGCAGCGGACCGACTGCCGCAGGGGAGTGTTGGAAAGGACAGTGACACCGGGGTCCGCGCAGCGCGCGGCCGTGGCCGCCGCGTCCGCGCCGGGCAGAACCAGGCACGCGTACGTGGCGCCGGACGGCCGCGGGCCGTGGTCGAAGCCGACGGTGAACACCTCGGCGGTCAGCGTCGCGGTGGAGCCGGTCGCGGTGATGTCCGCCCAACTGCCGCTCCGGCGCTCCACCCGCGCCAACAGCGACTCCCGGTCGGACAGTGGCAGGTAACCGATCTGCCCCTGATGCACGAAGGAACCGGTCGTCCCCCGCCCGGTAGTCAGCGGCCCGGTCGTCCTCGGCCTGGTGGTCAATGGCATGGTGATCGGCGGGCCGGTCGTCAGCGGGCCGGTGGACCACGGCTCGGTCGTCCCCGGCCCGGTGGCCAACGGGCCAGTCGTCCCCGGCCCGGTGGCCAACGGGCCAGTCGTCAACGGTCCGGTCGCCAGGCGCTGGTCGATCGTCGTCACCACCGGGTGCACGGCCGACGGCGCGGTGATCCCGGCGCCGAGCGCGACGTAGACGTCGTCGAAGCAGAACCACGCCTTCCAGCCGTCCGCGATCCGGTCGGTCCCCGCCAGGCGCATCACGGCCATGCCGTGGCGGCCGTCCGTCCAGCCGCCGACGTCCGGCGACGCGCCGTGCCGGTCGTTGGGGCGCGGGAAGAGCGCCGCCGGGTCCGGGGGTTGCTCGGCGGTCACACCGGGCAGCCGCGCCCAGTCCCAGAGCGGGATGACGGCGCGGTAGCCGTCCTCCGGCCCGTCGCCGACCCGGATGGAGGCGACGCCGTCGCCGAGGTGGCGGCCACGCAGGTTCTCGCCGTTCATGCTCTCGGTGGGCGCGGTACGGGTGGATGACATACGCACCGACATCGACCAGCCGGGCCGCCGGTGCGCGAGGTAGTCGGAACGTGGGTAATAACGACACCCGACGGGCCCGTCAGCGGGTCGTGCGGCCTCGGTCCTGGTAGCGGGCTGTACGCCTTCGGTCCCGGTAGGGAGCCGTGATGCGTTGGACCCGGCACTGATCCAGGGAGCGGGTCCTGCAGTGGCCCTGGGATTGGCCCCGGGAGCGGTCCCGGCAGAGGACCCCGCAGCGGCCCCAGGAGTGGAGCTGGGGGCGGGGCCTGTGGCGGACCCAAGAGCGGTCTCGGGAGTGGAGCCGGAAGAGGGCCCTGTGGCGGCCCCGAGAGCGGCCTCGGAAGCAGGCCCGGCGGCGGACCTGGCAGCGGTCCCAACGGCGAGTCCCGCAGCGGTCCCGGCAGTGCGGTCCGCGGTCGGCTGTTCGGCCTCGGACAGGCGTTGTTCGAACGCCGCCAGCTCGGCCTGCCGGGGCGCGCCGGACGCGCGCAGGCGGCGGATCGCGGTTCGCAGGTCGGGGGTGGGTCGGTGGGCGTCCGCTCGGGTGATGTTGCGGCCCATGGTGGTGAAGTCGAAGGCGCCCCCGTGTATCGCCCACTGCAGGCCCTCCAGCAGGAAGTCGGTGAAGAAGCCCACCTCGGCGCCGCCGAACGCCCACGGCGTGCCGTACACCACATAGATCCACAAACCTAGGTCGGCGGCCAGCGCGAAGCCGTAGCCGCCGGAGTAGAGCTGCGCGCCGTGCTGATGGAAGCTGAAGTCGTCCTGGATCCCCTCGCCGCAGGTCGGTCGTAGGGTCGTCGCCATCCGTGCGACCGCCGAGGAGACCAGGTCGGCGTCGTTCACCAGCAGGCCGTGGCGCAGGACGACCGCCTGGGTCCAGACGAGGTTCTGGCCGGTCATCTCCCCAGAGCCCGCGCAGCCCGCGAGCCAGGCGCCCCAGGCCGTGCGCTCGGCCGGGTCGAGCCGGTCGGTGAGCAGCAGGAGGGCGTCTCCGGCCAGTTGGGGTGCGGCGATCTCGTTGTACCACCAGTTGGCGCTGCGCGGCCCGCGGCGGCGCCAGGCGTCCAGGGCGGTGAGCGCGCTGGGGCGGTGTTGTGGGGAGAGCGCCAGGGAGAGGGTCCTGGACAGGTGTTCCAGCGGTGCCCAGTTCCGGCCATCGCCATGGTCGGCGTAGTCGAGGTCCGGCCAAGTGCCATCAGCGCCGAGCCGGTCCACCAGAGGATTGGGCCCGTCGGCGCCGGGACCGGTCGGCGGGCCGGGGACAGGGCCGGTCGGGAGGTCGGGGACAGGGCCGGGCGGCGGGTCGGAGATAGGGCCGGTCGGGAGGTCGGGGACAGAGCCGGGCAGCGGGCCGGGGACAGGGCCGGTCAGAAGGCCCGGGTCGGCCAGGCCGGTGGCCGCGCCGACGGCGGTGGTGCCGGAGGCGGTGTCCAGCAGTTCGTGCCGCAGCCGGCGCCTGGCCGTTTCGAGGGCCGTTTCGAGGTCTGGCATGTCGCTCCTCAATCGTGACGCAGCAGGGCGAAGGCGCGGTCGGCGCGGCGTACGGCCTCCGGCTCGACCTCCGCCAGCGCGCTCCCGTCGGCCAGGGCCTGCCAGTTGTACTTGGCCAGCACCCGATGCGCGGCCAGCACCTGCGCCGCCAGCAGCGAGGCGGTGAGGGCGTCGGGGATCTCCGGGGCCTCCGCGAGCGCGGCGGTCAGGGCGTCCTCATCCATCGACATGTAGTGCAGCAGGCGGACGGCGAGGCTGGGCGTGCCGAACACCATGCGGCGAAAGGCGATCACCTCCGGCTGGTCGTTCAGCCCGGTGACCGGGTCGTGCCGGGCCAGGGCGTCGAGGAAGTGCCGGTGCAGCGCCGTCAGCGGATGCTCACCGGCTGTGCGCTGCCGCACCACCCGCGCGAACTCGCCCTGGTGGTCGCTGATGCGGTGCAGGACGAGGTCCTCCTTGGCCGGGAAGTACTTGAACAGCGTCGGCTTCGACACCCGCGCGGCGGCGGCGATCTCGGTGACGGGGACCTCGTCGAAACCACGCGCCAGGAAGAGCGAGATGGCCGCCGTGGAGATGGCCTCGCGCACGTGTTCCCGCTGCAACTGCCGAAGTCCTGTCATGAGGCCACTCTACCAAAGTGTTAACCTGGTAAAAGTATTAACCGAGTTAACAACGGAGGTAGGATGGCCACGCTCGACGAGGAGAGGCGATACGTCGAACAGTGCGGAGCCGGGCTGCGCAGGATGCTCGACGCGGCACGGGACAACGTGATCGTCGGCGAGAGCGTGGCGGGCGACCGCTACAGCGCCGAACGGCTCGGCCGCCACCTCAAGAGCCTGGCCAAGGAGCTGAGCGAGGAGCCCGAGGGTCCGCCGTTCTTCGGACGGCTCGACTTCGGCGGCGATTCCGCCGAGCACCGGGGGCGCAGCTACCACATCGGCCGGCGGCACATCACCGGCGAGCACGGTGGCCCGCCGGTGGTCATCGACTGGCGGGCGCCCGTCTCGCGGGCGTTCTACCGGGCCAGCGCCCGCGATCCGCTGGGCGTCGAGGTGCGCCGCCGATTCGGCTGGGCCGGCACCACATTGACGTCCTTCGAGGACGAACGGCTCGCCCAGGGCCAGGAGACCGACAGCCGGATCCTGGCCGACGAGATCGAACGGCCCCGCGTCGGCCCGATGCGCGACATCGTCGCCACCATCCAGCCCGAGCAGGACGACCTGGTCCGTGCCGGGCTGCAGGAGTCGATCTGCGTGCAGGGCGCTCCCGGCACCGGCAAGACGGCCGTCGGGCTGCACCGGGCGGCGTTCCTGCTGTACGCGCACCGGCAGCGGCTGGAGCGCTCGGGGGTGCTGGTGCTGGGCCCCAACCGGGCCTTTCTCGGATATATCTCGGCGGTGCTGCCCGCGCTGGGCGAGGTCGACGTCGAGCAGACCACGCTGGAGCGGCTGCTGGGCACGGTCGCGGTCACGGCCACCGACAGCCCGGCCGCCGCGCTGGTCAAGCACGACGCGCGGATGGCCGAGGTCCTGCGCAAGGCCCTGTACGGGCGTATCGGCAAGCCGGTCGAGCCCGTCTCCGTCGCCGACGGCTCCTACCGGTGGCGGGTCGGCGAGGACGAGCTGCGCCGCATCGTCGACGACACGCGGCGCGAGGCCATGCCGTACGCGATCGGGCGTGAACGGGTGCGCGCCCGGATCATCGAGCTGATGCGGCGCCAGGCCGAGCTGCGTGGTCACACGGGCAACGCCGTCTGGACGCGCAAGATCGGCAAGGCGCTCACGCTGTTCCTGGACGAGATCTGGCCGGCCGTACGCCCTGAGGAGCTGCTGTGCGCGCTGCTGAGCGACCCGGAACCGGCCGCCCCGATCCTGACGGCCGATGAGCGGGCGGCCATCACCTGGGCCCGGCCGCCGCGCGGCTACAAGAGCGCCAAGTGGTCCGAGGCCGACCTGGTGCTGCTCGACGAGATCGCCGGGCTGCTGGAACGGCCGCGCGGCTACGGCCACGTCATCGTGGACGAGGCACAGGACCTGTCGCCGATGCAGTGCAGGGCGGTGGCCAGGCGCAGCGAGCACGGCTCGATCACCGTGCTCGGCGACCTGGCTCAGGGCACCACGCCATGGGCGGCCGCGTCCTGGCCGCGGCACCTGGAACTGCTCGGCAAGCCGGAGGCCGGGATCGTCGCGCTGACGACGGGGTTCCGGGTGCCCGCGGTGGTGGTCGGCCCGGCCAACCGGCTGCTGGCGGCGCTCGACGTGGACGTGCCCGCCACCACGTC
Organism: Nonomuraea sp. NPDC050022; assembly: GCF_044460705.1. Classification (NCBI taxonomy): domain Bacteria; kingdom Bacillati; phylum Actinomycetota; class Actinomycetes; order Streptosporangiales; family Streptosporangiaceae; genus Nonomuraea; species Nonomuraea sp. NPDC050022. The sequence goes on along the minus strand of NZ_JBITKE010000021.1, from coordinate 177,712 downwards.
GTACCGCACCGACGGCAGGCTGCTCGTCACCGAGGTGACCGAGCTGGAGAAGGGGGTCGTCACGGCCGCGCGTGAGGCGCTGGCCTTCGAGGGGTCGATCGGCGTGATCGCGGCCGACGCCGACGCCGGTCCGCTCACCGACGCCCTGTGGAACGGCGGCCTCGACATCGGTGAGCGGCTGAGCGTGGTGCCCGCCTCGATGGCCAAGGGCATGGAGTACGACCATGTGGTGCTGGCCGAGCCCGCGGCCATCGTCGAGGCTGAGGCACGCGGCCTCAACCGCCTGTACGTCGCGCTCACCCGCGCGGTCTCCCGGCTGGATGTGGTGCACTCCCGGCCGCTACCTCTCGATGTCTTTACAGCCGCCGAAATCGCCTGAGTCACCAGATGTCGTAGCCTGATCCGCTCGACAGGACGACCGACACGGTGTGTGATGGCCTCACGTCAGGAACGGGCCGCCGACTTGGTTGTGTTCTCGAGAGGAGCCCAGATCGTGACCTCCCCCCAGGATCCGCCCCCGGGCGACGATCCATCCCGCAGTGAGGCCCAGTGGGCGCAGCAGCCGCCCCCCGGGCCGCCGCCTCCGCCCCCCTATGAGCAGGCGCCGTACGCGCAGCCCGGCCAGAAGTCGGCAGGGCAGTTGCTGTCGATCATCGCGTTCGTCTGCGCGGCGATATCCCTGCTGTTCATACCTATTCTGTTCGGCCTGGCCGGGATCGGGCTGGGCATCGCGGGCCACACGCGCGGCGAGACGCTGGGCAAGTGGGCCGCGGTCACCTCGGGTGTGGCGATGATCCTCGGCATGGTCTTCGGCTACATCGTGGTGTCCAACATGAACACCTGATCGCGCCGTCCCCTGCCTGCCGCCCGGCCAGGACGGTGGGCAGGGACAGCACCCGGAAGGTTCAGCGGAGCGGCCGTGCGGCGGGCAGGCGGAGCCGGTCGACGGCCTCGCGGCGGGTCTTCTCCGGGCGGCGGTCGTAGCGGGCCGTGGTGGCCGGTGACGAGTGGCCGACCAGCGCCTGGGCGGTGGCCAGGTCGACGCCCGCGTCCAGCAACTCGCCGATGAAGGTGCGCCGGAAGTCGTGCGCCGTACGCCGGGACGCCCCCGCCTCGCCCAGCCGCCTGGCCAGGATGTCGGCGATGCCCTGCCCGGTCAGCCCGACGGGGCGGCCCTCGCGCATCCGCACGCGGCCCATCCTGCTGATCGGGCTGAACAACGCGCCCGCCTCATCGCCCCGCACCGCCAGCCACCGCTCGACCAGCCCGATCGCGTCGGTCGTCAGGTAGACCATCCGCTCCTTGTCGCGCTTGCCGCGGACCCGGAGCGAGCGGGCGCCCGGGTCGTAGTCGGACAGCGACAGCCCGCCGATCTCGGCGCGGCGGCAGCCGGTGGAGTAGAGCACCGCGATCAGCGCCGCGTCGCGGATCCCGGCGGGCGAGTCGTCGCACGCCGACAGGGCCGCCCCCACGACCTCCGGCGGCACGTGGTGACCGGTGGGCAGGCGGCTCTGGCGCACCGGAGCCAGGTCGGAGGCGCGCGCGTAGTCCTCCGCGCTGCTCTGCCCGAGCCGCCACGCCTCCTTCAGCACCCGGCGCAGCGCCACCAGGTGCTTGTTGACGTAGGCCGCCGACCATCCCTGATCGGTCAGCAGGGTGCGAATGCGTACCGTGTGCTCGTAACGCAGCAGATGCCACGGCTGGCCCGCGCCGCTGGCCGCCTCGTCGCCGGTGAGCAGGCGGGCCAGCCGGTCGAGGCAGCCGCGCATCGTGCGGCGCGACTCGGGGCTGGTCAGCGAGTCGAGATAGACGTGATAGGGGTCGCGGGCCGGCTCGACGAGCGTGGTCGGCAGGCCCGGTACGGCGGGCAGGCTCACCCGGCGATCTTAGCCCCGCTCACTCCTGGAGGCGGGTCACGTGCTCACTCCTCCAAGCGGGTCACGGCCTTCAGCAGGCGGTCGACGTCCGAATGGTCGTTGTAGTGCACCAGCCCGACCCGCACCGCGCCGCCGGAGTCGCGGATGCCCAGCGCGCCGGTCAGCTCCCAGGCGTAGTTGTGCCCGTTCCACACGTTCACCCGGCGCGCGGCCAGCGCCTCCGCGACCTCGCGAGGGGTGCGCCCGGCGACGGTGAAGTAGGCGGTCGCCGAACGCCTGGCGGGCTTGCCGTACAACGTGACGTGCGGCATCGCCTCCAGGCCCGCGATCAGCACGGCGAACAGCTCCTGCTCGTACGCCTCGGCCGCGGACAGCGAGGTGAGCAGCCGCTCCCTGCGCGTCCCGGTGCCGGGGACCATGGTGGCCAGGTGGTTCACCGCGGCCGTCACACCGGCCAGGTCGGCGAAGGGGGACGTGCCCCACTCGAAGCGATCCGGCACCGTGTCGGGGGAGGAGGCCAGCTTGTCCGGTCTGATCGTCTCCAGCAGTGCCGGATCGGCGATGACCGCGCCGATGTGCGGGCCCGACCACTTGTAGGCGCTGGTGGCGTAGAAGTCGGCGCCCAGCTCCGCGATGTCCACCGGGCCGTGCGCGGTGGCGTGCACGCCGTCCACATAGGTCAGCGCCCCCGCCGCGTGCGCCAGCGCGGTGATCGCGGCCACGTCCGGGCGGGTGCCCAGCACGTTGCTCGCGGCGGTCACCGCCACCAGCCTGGTGCGCTCGCCGATCAGGTTCGCGTACTGCTCCACCGGCAGCTCCCCGGTCGCCGGGTCCACCTCGGCCCACCGGATCGTCGCCCCGGCGCGCGTGGCGAGCTGTATCCAGGGCCGGACGTTGGCGTCGTGGTCGAGCCGCGAGACCACCACCTCGTCGCCGGGGCCCCAGCCCAGGGCCAGCGCGCCAGCCAGGCGATAGGTCAGCGTCGTCATGTTCGGTCCGAGGATCACCCCGTCCGGCAGGCCGCCGACCAGGTCGGCCACGGCCGCGCGGCAGGCCGCCACGATCTCGTCGGCGCGGTGACTGGCCTCGAAGGCGCCGCCCGCGTTGCCGATGCCCGTACGGTAGGCGCTCACGATGGCGTCGATCACCGACTGCGGGACCTGAGTGCCCGCCGCGCCGTCGAGATAGGCGTGGCCGTCGTCCAGCGCGGGATAGGTAGCGCGCACCGATTGAACTGGGAATTTAGTGACAAAGGGCATGATGTGTTCATGCTCACCCTGAGAGAGCTCAACCGGGCCACCTTGGCGCGGCAGCATCTTCTTCGCCGCCACCAGGGCGGCGTGGCCGCCGTCGTGCACCGCCTGGCCGGGCTGCAGGCGCAGGAGCCGCGCCCGCCGTACCTGGGACTGTGGACCCGGCTCGACGGGTTCGACCGCGACGACCTGCACGCGGCGCTGCGCGCGCGGACGCTCGTGCGCGCCACCATGATGCGCGCCACCCTGCACCTGGTGACCGCGGCGGACTTCGCCGAGTTCCGGCCCCTGTTACAGCCGCTGCTCGCCGCCGCGGCGCGCCGTTTCCCGGAGGTCGACTTCGCCGCCGTCGCGGTAGCGGCGGAGCGGTTGCTGGCCGAGGGGCCGCACACGTTCAACGAGCTGCGGCCGAGGCTGGAGCGGGAGTTCCCGGGCGCCTACGACCGGGCGCTCGGCTACGCGGTGCGCATGATGGTCCCGTTGATCATGGTGCCGACCGAGGATCGGTGGAGCTTCCCGCGCGATTCCGCCTTCGCCCTGCCGGGCATCGAGCTCGCCGCGGAGCCGGACATCGAGACGCTCGTCGAGCGGTACCTGGCCGCGTTCGGGCCGGCCACCGCCGCCGACATGCAGACGTGGTCAGGGCTGAGCGGGCTCAAGGCCGTGCTGAACGGCATGCGCGACCGGCTGGAGGTGCTGGTGGACGAGCGCGGCCGGGAGCTGTTCGACCTGCCCGAGGCGCCCAGGCCGGAGGGGGACGTGCCGGCGCCGGTCAGGTTCCTGCCCGACTTCGACAACCTGCTGCTCGGCCACGCCGACCGTACCCGCGTGCTGGCCGAGGAGCATCGCGGCGAGGTCGTCACCAAGAACCTGCGCGTCCGCGCCACCTACCTGGTCGACGGCTTCGTGGCCGGGACCTGGCAGATCAGGCGTACGGGTAAGAAGGCCAAGCTGCTCCTCACGCCCTTCACCCCGGTGGCGACCGAGGCGCTGGAGGAGGAGGCGATGGCCCTGCTGGCCTTCGCCGAGCCGGACGCGGCTGCCCGCTCACTTGAAGTAATAGGCTGAGTCTGATTTGTTCGGGGCGGAGGTGTGAGCCATGCCGCAGCTGACCGCCCTGGATGCCCAGTTTCTCCATTTCGAGACGGCGACGAACATCGCCAACATCGCCGGTCTGGCCATCCTGGACGGCGATCTCCACCGCGCCGACCTCCAGGCTCTGCTGGAACGGCGCCTGCCGTACGTGCCCGCGTTGCGGCGCAAGCTCGCGTTCGTGCCCCTCGGCCTCGACCACCCCTACTGGGTGCAGGAGGACGATCTCGACCTCGACTATCACGTACGGGAGATCGGGCTGCCGCCACCCGGCGACGACCGGCAACTGGCCGACCAGGTGTCCCGGCTGCACGCCCGCCGCCTGGACCGCCGCCGGCCGCTGTGGGAGATCTACCTGATCCACGGCCTGTCCGGCGGCCGCATGGGGCTCTACACCAAGATCCATCACGCGGCCGTGGACGGCATCGGCGGCGCCGACGTACTGGCCGCGCTCCTCGACGTGGGCCCCATACCCGCACCGGCGCCCGCGGTCGCGCCCGAGCGTGACTCGGAGCCGCCGGGATCGGCCGAGATGGTCCTGCGCGGGCTCGCCAGGCTGGCCGGCAATCCGGCGCAGGCGGTGCGGTTCGCCGCCCGGGCGATGCCGCACCTGGACGAGATCCCCGTGGTGTCGTCGCTGCCGGGCAGCCGGATGGTGTCGGGGCTGGCCCGCCGGGTCGCCGGCGCCGGGCAGGCCCCGGAGCTGCCGTCGCTGCCCGCGCCCAAGACGCCGTTCAGCGGGCCGGTCTCCGAGCACCGGCGCTTCGCGTTCGTCTCGCTGCCGCTGGAGGAGATCAAGCAGGTGCGCAAGGCGTTCGGGGTGACGGTGAACGACGTGGTGATGGCCGTGTGCGCGGGCGCGCTGCGCCGGTGGCTGGCCGCGCACGGCGGCGTCCCGCGCCAGCCGCTGATCGCCGGGGTGCCGTTCTCGCTGCGGGAGGCGGGGACGGGCGGCAACCAGGTGACGTTCATGACCGCGCCGCTGGCCGTCCACCTCGAGGATCCCGTGGCGCGGCTGCAGCAGGTGCGGCTCGCCATGCAGCGGATCAAGGACAGGTTCTCGCTGGCGCCCGCGCGGTGGCTGCGCGAGCTGAGCGAGTCGATGCCCGCCGCCCTCATGGGGCTGGCGTCCAGATCGGCGTTCGGCCTGCTCGGGCAGACCGCGCCGCCCATCAACGTGGCCATCTCGAACGTACCTGGGCCGCAGTTCCCCCTGTACGTGTGCGGCGCCCGGTTGCTCACCCACTACCCGGTCTCGGTGATCACTGACGTGAGCGGCGGGGTGAACATCACCGCCTTCTCCTACGACGGCTCCCTGGACATCGGCGTGGTCACCGACCGGGAGATGGTGCCCGACGCGTGGGAGCTCGCCGACGATCTGCGCGGGGCGCTGGACGAACTCCTCAACGCGGAACGGAACCTGCCGCAATAGCGCACGCTGCCCCGTTTTCCCCCGGCGGCTTTTACCGGTCGCCGGGCGGGCGCCGAGCATGGCCGGGCAGCGGGTAGCGTGGAAGACGATGGTGGGACTGAGGCCGGACACGCGTCTCGTCGCCTTAACGAGTATGGCGGCGAGTTCACTCTCGCCCTGCCCCGCGCGGCCACGGCGAACCTCTTACGACGGACAGGTGCCGAATCACCCGCGCGCGGGAAGTAACCGATGATGGCCATCTTCGCCCCCCGGGCCGCGGTCGTCCAGCCGGACCCGCGCATCAGGAGCAGCCGGACAGCGTGGTCGGCGACCCGCCCCGTCTCCCGCTTCCTCGCCCCCGAGGGACTTCTTGGTCCGAGATCGATATTCGCCAGTCGAACGACCCGAGCGAGGAGAGTGTCTTGTCCCAAGCAGCAGAGGTTCTCGAGCTAGACGAAAACATCGCCGACGGCGCACCCGTCGCCGGCGCTGACTCGGTCAAGGCGTACCTGAAGGAGATCGGGCGGGTGCCGCTGCTCAACGCCGAGCAGGAGATCGACCTCGCCAAGCGGATCGAGGCCGGACTGTTCGCCGCCGAGCGCCTCAGCACGGAGCCCGATCTGCCCGGTCAGCTCCGCGCCGACCTCGAATGGATCGCCTGCGACGGCCTGCGGGCCAAGGAACGCATGCTGGAGGCCAACCTGCGCCTGGTGGTGTCGATCGCCAAGCGCTACACCGGCCGCGGCATGCTCTTCCTCGACCTGATCCAGGAGGGCAACCTCGGGCTGATCCGTACGATCGAGAAGTTCGACTACCGGCTCGGGTTCAAGTTCTCCACCTACGCCACGTGGTGGATCAAGCAGGCCATCACCCGCGCGATGGCCGACCAGGCGCGGACGATCCGCATCCCGGTCCACATGGTCGAGATGATCAACAAGGTGGCGCGGGCGCAGCGGCGGCTGTCGGGCGAGCTCGGCCGCGAGCCCACGCCCGAGGAGATCGCCGTCGAGACCGAGCTGCCCATCGACCGGGTCGCCGAGGTGCAGGGCTACGGCCGCGAGCCGATCTCCCTGCACACGCCGCTGGGCGAGGAGGGCGACAGCGAGTTCGGCGACCTCATCGAGGACACCGAGGCCGTCTCCCCGGCCGACGCGGTCTCGTTCACCCTGCTCCAGCAGCAACTGCGGGCCCTGCTCGACGAGCTGTCCGAGCGTGAGGCGGGCGTCATCTCCATGCGGTACGGCCTGAACGACGGCAAGCCGATGACCCTCGACGAGATCGGCAGGATCTACGGCGTGACCCGTGAGCGGATCCGGCAGATCGAGGCCAAGACCATGTCCAAGCTCCGCCACCCGTCGAGGGCTCTGGCGCTGCGCGAATACCTCAGCTAGGGCGGGCGTACCACAGCCAGGACGGGGGCTCAGCTGGGGGCGGGCGGCTCAGCTGGGGCGGGCGGTCAGCCACGTCCGGTCGGGGGTCAGGAAGCGGTCCACGACCAGCCCGGACTCGGCCAGAGCCGTGGTGAGCTGGTCGTCGCTGAGCGGCCGCTCGACGATCGACTGGGTCCAGAGGCGGCCGTCGGTCTCGTACCTCAGGGTGAGATTCACCAGATCCCGCCCTGACGGGGCGAACTCCGTGATCGTGGTGGTGAACCCGGACCGCCCGAAGGTCGTCCCCACTGACCAGGTGGCCCGTACGTCCAGCGGAATCCACTGGATCACCACCACGCCGTCGTCACGCACGTGGCGGCGGCAGCAGTCGAGGAAGCGCCGCCTGGTCGAGACCAGCGGCACATGAATGAGCAGCGAGGCCAGCAGCACGGCGTCGAAGCGGCGCTCGAGCGCGCCCAGCTCGAGGATCGACCCGCCTGCGGGCACACCCCGCTGAATGATCTCCGGTTCGCCCGCGGCGTCGATCGCGGCATAGAACTCCACCGGTGAGCCGTCGGAGGTGAACACCCCCGGTCCAGTGCCCGTGTTCATATGCGCACTGTAGATCGGAAAGGCGGCCCGCTGGGGTAATTCCCATTTCCGCTTCATCCTGTGGAATTCCTGTGAACTCCGTGACGCCGGATGCAATTGACGAAAAACATCGGTTGGTTCATGCTGGGCGGTGTTGGCGGCCAACGGCCCCGGGATTCCGCGGCCGACCTGCTATTCAGTGACGAAGCTGCCACGTCCTGTGCTGTTCTCTTTACCATGCGCTTTGTCCGGAGGTGTAATGGAAATCGAGGGCACCATAAAGAAGATTCTGGCGACCGAATTGTTCGTCGAGACGCCGGCCGAGGAAATCAGCGACCACGAGAGCCTGCGCGACATCTACGGGCTCGATTCTCTGGGATTCACCGAACTCCGCGTGCAATGTGAGGACATCTTCGATGTCCGCGTCTCCGACGAGGACTTCGTACCCGAGAACTTCCGTACCATCGCCGCCCTCGCCGCGCTCATCCGGCGGCTGCAGGGCGGCGGGACGTGAGCCACGCGGGCCTGACCGCCGCGTCGCCGTCCCACAGCCTGCACCTGGATCACTACGGTGGCGGCCAGCTTCCGTTCGTCTCGGTCGGTGGCCGGGGCGTGCGGCTGCGGCTGGCCGAGCGCGGCGGCACCGGGGAACCGTTCGAGGTCATCGACGCCTCCGGCGGGTACGCCAGCGCCTGCCTCGGGGCCGGGCACCCGGCCGTGCTGCGCGCGTTGACGCGCGGGGCCATGGATCTCGGGTACGCGACGGACGAGATCGAGGTCGCCGAACGCACCCGCCTCCTCACCGCGACGCTCGGCCCCGGCGGGCTGTGGTGCGACCACTTCCCACCGGGCGAATACCACGCATCCGGCCGCAACTCCGGCTCCGAGGGCATGGAACTGGCCCTGCGGCTGGTCCTGGAGTCGAGATACGACCACCGGCGGACGCGGCCCGACCCGGAGCGGGGCGGCCGCGATCTCGTGCTCGCCTTCCAGGGCGCGTGGCACGGATGGACGGGCGCGCTCACGCCGCTGCTCAACCGGCGCCACTTCCGCGTCGGGCTCCCGGGGATGGCCGCCGACGGCCCGTACGGGCTGACGGTGGAGCACCTTCCGTTCGGTGTCCCGGAGCCGTTGCGCGAGTTCTTCGCCCGCCACGGAGAGCGGCTGCTGGCCGTCGTCGTCGAGCCGGTCCAGGGTGACGCGGGCCTGCTGGTTCCCCCGCCCGGCTACCTGCGGACCCTGGCCGCGCTCGCCGTCGAGCACGGGGCGTTGCTGGTGGCCGACGAGGTGCTCACCTTCGCCAAGACCGGCCGGTTCTTCGCCATGGCGGACGAGGACGGCCCGATCCCCACCGATATCACCGTCATCGGCAAGAGCCTCGGCATGGGCGTGCTGTCCACCTCGATGGTGATCGCCAGGCGGTCGCTGTCCGTACGGCCGTCCGGCGCCGTGGCCACCTCAGACCTGCGCCCGCTGACCTGCGCGGTGATCCACGACGGCCTGCGGCTGATCGAGGAGGACAAGCTGCTCGAACGCTCGGCCGAGCTCGGCGCGCGGCTGACCGCGCTCCTCGGCCGGGAGGTGCTCGACCGCTTCCCCGAGACCTATCGCGGGCTGCGGGGTACGGGGCTGCTGCAAGGGCTGGAGCTCACGGAGGACGCCGCGGACCGGCTGCGCGAGCTGCGGGCGCACATCATCAGGGCGGGCTGCTACATCGAGTTCATGGCCGGGGCGGGGCGCCGCTCCCACGGCCTGCCGTACGTCTTCCCCACCATGCGCGTGGCGCCGCCCCTGGTCACCAGCCCAGCCGAGGTGGAGGAGCTGGTCGCCGCGATTCGGCGGGGAACGGCGACGTTCCTCGGTACGGCGGCTCAGTGAGCGGGCCGACGAGTCGGCCGCTTCGCCGTCGGGTCGAGCACGTGGACACCGACGCCGCGGGGGTGGTCCACTTCACCCGCTACGCCTCGCTCATCGAGACCGCGCTGCTGGAGGACCTGGAGGCGATGGGCGTCGGCACCCGCCTGATGAGCGAGCACCAGCTGCAGCCGGCCGTGACCGAACTACGCATGCGCTACGGAGCCGCCGCCCGTTTCCCCGACCGGATCGAGGTACGCGCCGACGTCGACCATGTGGGCGGGGCCTCCTGGCGGGTCTCCGGCACGGTACGCCGCCTGCCCGATCTCCATGACCATGTCGTCGTCGGCCTGGTCCAGCAGGTGGACCTCCAGGTCGAAGCGGGTGGCGGGCTGCGAGACGTCCCGGCCCCAGAGCCGGGAGCCGAGGTCGCCCCAGCGCGTCTCGGTGCCGTAGGCCGGAGTGACCAGCATCTGGAAGATCACCTGGACCAGCGGGATGTACGAGGGGTCGCGCCGCAGGGATAGCCGGTCGACCAGGACGTCGAAGGGCAGCAGGTCGTTGTCGTAGGCGTCGAACAGCGCCTCGCGGGCCGCGGCGAGTACCGCGAGGAAGCTCGGATCCCCGGACAGATCCATCCGTACCGGCAGCGTGCCCACGAAGAAGCCCACCGTCCCGGCGAACTCCGGCCGCGAACGCCCGGCCACGACCACGCCGATCACCAGGTCGCGAGCGCGGGCGTAGCGGGCGAGCAGGACGGCGAAGGCGGCGTAGGCGACGGTGTACGGCGTGACCCGGTGCGCCGCGGCGAAAGATCGCAGCGTGGCGGTCACGTCCACCGGCACGGGCGTGACGAGCAGGCCGCCGCGGAAGTCCTGGATCCTCGGCCGCGGCCGGTCGGCGGGCAGTGTGACGAGTTCGGGCGCGCCCGCCAGCCGCCGCCGCCAGTACGCGAGCACCCGCTCGGCCGCGGGGGAACCGGCCAGTTCCTGCTGCCGGCGGGCGTACTCGAGGTAGCCGGCCGGCGGCGGGCCGAGGGGCCGGTTCGCGTACAGCAGCCCGAGCTCCTCGTCGATGATCGGCACCGACCAGCCGTCGATCACGATGTGATGGACGCACAGCAGGAGCACGTGGAGATCGGGCGTGACGCGCAGGAGATGGGCCCGGATCAGGTCGTCCCGCGCGAGGTCGAACGGCCGCGCCGTCCACAGCCGGGCGAACTCCGTTGCCGCCGCGTCCCAACCAGGCTCTCCCGCGAGATCAGTGGCCGTCGGCTCCGAGCCGAGATCGGTGCTGGGCAGCTCGACGTCGAAGGGGGTGCCGCTCACCACCGCGCGGGCCACCCCGCCGTCGGCGGGGAACCTCATGCGTAACGCGACGTGCCGGTCGGCCAGCGCGCCGAGGGCCCGGCGCAACGCCGCCACGTTCAGTGGCCCGCGCAGCTCGTAGCCCCGGAAGACGTTGTACTGCGGCGAATCGGGCGCGAGCTGCTGGAGAAACCACAGCCGTTGCTGTGCGGGCGACGGCATCGGCTCGTGTTCTTCCGGCATCGTCTCCTCACCTGTGAGAGAGGCGAAGTGGCTGGTGTACCGGAGATCTCTGCAAGGAGGCTCTATCAGCGCTCCGGGCTTGTCAAGCGGCCGGTCGGCGCAGCCCCTCCAGGCAGATCTGGATGATCGGCTCGGCCAGCTCCGCCGCCGGCAGCCGGGGATCCACCAGGCACTGCAGCAGGCAGCCCTCGATGGTCCCCACGATGACGGTCGCGTGGCGCTCGTCCAGGCCCTCACGCAGCACGCCTTCCTTCGCGGCCTGGCGCAGGAGCTCGGTGATCACGGCCCGCGCGTCGCCGTAGACGGCCGCCATGTCCACCAGCGAGCCCTCCGAGTCACGGGAGGCCGCCCACAGGTCGACCATGATCCGGGCGGGCTCGCGCCGCGCGGTCAGCACGCCGAGCACCTCGCGTACCATCTCGGCCAGCCGCTCCAGCGCGGGCCCGCGCCCGTTGATCGCCCGGTCGAAGATGGCGGCCGACATGGTCCGGTAGCCTTCGAAGGCGGCTTCCAGCAGCGCGTCCCTGCTGTCGTAGTAGAGATAGACGCTGCCCTTGGCGATGCCCGCCTCGGCGGCGATGTCGTCGATGCGGGTGGCGGCGAAGCCCTTGCGGGCGAACACCCGCACCGCCGCGGTGAGGATCTCTTTGCGTCGCGCGGCCTTGTCGACCGTCCTGGGGGACATATGATCATTATGACTGACCGGTCAGTCAATATCCAAATCGAGATGCGGTCTGTCCGTTTCCCTGGCTAGGGTGCTGACAGTGAGAGATGTACGGCTGCTGCCCAAAGCCCACCTGCACGTTCACCTGGAGAGCACGGTACGCCCCGAGACCTCGCGCGAGTTCGGCGGGCCGTCCGGGCGGGGCGGGCCGTTCGCCACGTTCCGGGAGTTCGCCGACCATCGGGCGCTGGTGCGCGGGCGGCTGCTCACAGCCGAGCACTTCCGGCGGGTGGCGCTGGAGTTCTGCGAGGACGAGGCGGCCCAGGGCACCCGCTACGCGGAGGTGTCCTTCACCGCGGCCTCGCACGGCGAGCGGCTAGGCGCGCCGGAGATGCCGCTGGAGGCGGTGCTGGACGGGCTGGCCGAGGGGTCGCGCCGCTACGGGATCGAGTGCCGGGTGCTGCTCGACCACTCCCGGCGGCGCTCCGTCGAACGGCTCTGGGAGACATTGCGGCTGGCCACCCGTTACGAGGCGGTCGTCGGCATCGGGCTGGCGGGCGACGAGAGCCACCCGGTGGCGCCGTTCGCGGAGGTGCTCGACGCGGCCCGCGACGCCGGAGTGCGCCTGGTGCACCACGCGGGGGAGTTCGGCGGGCCGGACAGCATCCGCGAGGCGCTCGCCATCGGGCACGCCGAGCGGATCGGGCACGGCGTACGCGTCCTGGAGGACGAGGCGGTGGTCGCCGAGGTGCGGGAGCGGGGGGTGCCGCTGGAGGTCTGTCCCACGTCGAACGTCCTGCTCGGCGTCGTGCCCAGCCTGGCCGAGCACCCGCTGCGGCGGCTGAGCGCGGCGGGGCTGGCGGTCACGCTCAACACCGACGGCGAAACCGACCTGGCCGGCGAGTACGCGCTGGCGCGGGAGGTCTTCGGGTACGACGACGCGGAGCTGGCCGGGTTCGCCCGGGCCTCGATCGACGCCTCGTTCGCCGAGGAGGAGCTCAAGGCGGGGTTGCGGGCGGGGGTGGACGCCTGGCTGGCGGACTCGGGCTCGGCTTCGGCGTCGGCCTCGGGCTCTGGATCGGCCTCGGACTCGGGTCGATGACCCGCCGCGCTCGCTGACGCTGAGGAGGGGCGCGCTGACCGTCGGGGGCGCGGTCAGCGCTCGGCGTCCCCGATCAGTCCGAGTGGCTGTCCTTGGTCACCGCGCCGTCGGTCGCGTCCACCGTCATGTCCTGCTTGGACCCGTTCGGCGGAACCACGTCCACCTCCCAGACGATCTTGTCCCGGTGGCTGTCCAGGTTGATCTCGGTGATGCGGCCCCCCGGCACGGCCGCCAGGACCTTGGCCGCCGCCTGCGCGTAGTCGAGCTTGGCGGCCTTGACGCGGTCGAGGTATCGGGCCTTGTCGCCGGCGTTCTCGTCGTCCTCCGCCCGTGGGCCGCTGACGACCTTGGTGGTGCCGGATTCGACGTCCATCTGGTGTTCGACGCCCTTGTCGTCGACGACCTGTACCTCCCAGAGGCCGCCGTTCTCCTCGGTCTCCATCGAGACGAGCGTCGAGCCGGGCACGGCCTTCATCGCGGCCTGCCCCACCTCCTCCAGCTTCTTCATTGAGCGCTTCTGCGAATCGGCTTGTGCGCCGTACTTGGGCGTCTCGGTGGCGGCGATGTACGGCGTGGGAGGAGCGCCGAACGGCTCGGTCATTTGACGGGCGTCGCCCCCGCAGGCGGTCGCCGTAAGCAGCGCCGCGCCGGCCAGAGCGCCCCCGATGATCGTTTTAGTCATATGGCGACACTTATCATTTCCGCAGGTCGAACGGTGTGAACGACATGACCGACGCCGCGCCGCGGACTTGGCTGTTTGGTCCGCAGTATCCGATAGTGGACGCCATGGCTCCTTCCTTGATCGTCGCCGTCGTGGGCGACTTCGACCCGACATTCCCTACGCACGCGGCCACGAACGACGCGCTACGTCACGCCGCGGCCGAGCTGGGGATCGAGATCGAGATCCAGTGGCAGGCGACCGAGCCGCTGGAACGGGATCTGTCGGCCGTACGCGCCGCCGACGCCTTGCTGTGCGCGCCCGGCAGCCCGTACCGCAGCCTGACCGGGGCCGTGGCCGCCCTGCGTCACGGCCGCGAGCGGGGCGTCTCGACGCTGGGCACCTGCGGCGGCTTCCAGCACATGGTGATCGAGTACGCCCGCCACGTGCTCGGGTTCGAGGACGCCCAGCACGGCGAGTACGACCCGTACGCCTCGGAGCTGTTCGTCTCCGCGCTGACCTGCTCGCTCGCCGGCAAGACCATGCCCGTCAGCCTCGTGGCGGGCTCACAAGCGGCCGAGTTGTACGGCCTCACGGAGGTCGAGGAGCAGTACTACTGCAACTTCGGCCTGGAGCCCGGCCATCGGCGAACCCTGCACGACGGAGGGTTCCGGGTGACGGGCGTCGATGGGGAGCAGGAGGCGCGGGTGCTGGAGCTCCCGGGACATCCCTTCTACGTGGCGACCCTGTTCGTGCCCCAGGCCCGATCGACGCCGGAGCAGCCGCATCCGCTGCTCAGCGGGCTGCTGCGGGCGGCTCTTCGGAACAGGGGCTGAGGCAGGACCTACCCGACCGTGTGATGTGCGAGCGCGTGCGGTCCGACCAGCATGGAGGAGATCGCGGGCCCGTACCCGGAGGGAAGGAACCGTCAGATGACCGAGGAGCGACCCGAGCTGCCGCGCGAGGAATGGCGCCAGTTCTTCGACAACCTGTCAAGGCAGTACGAGGGCTCGGACGTGACCGTCGAGGTGCTGAGCCGGACGTTCGGCGATCTCATGCAGGCCGAGAAGCTCCCGCTCGCCTATCTCGAGTACGACGACAAGGACGACATCTTCACCGTGGCGATAGGCGGGCGGGACGGGCGGTATCCGGTGGTGCTCGCTCACCTCATCCAGCGGCCGCAGACGATATTCGCCGATACCGTATTCGCCGATACCGGCGCGCCCGACATGCCCCGGGCCTTCGACATCGTGGACGCGGAAGGCACGCAGACGATCATCATGCTCCACGATCCCGCGGTGTGGAGCGGCGCGCCGACCCTGTGACCTCAGACCCGTCGCCCCGCCGACCCTGTGACCTCAGACCCGGCGCGCCCGGCGGGTCCACCCTGACCGCCCTGGTCAGCGGCCTGATGCCGACGTCCGGCGGGTCGCTTCGGCGGCGACGCGCCGCATGATTGCGGCGATGGCGGCGGGGTGCGTGAGGTGCGGGTGGTGGCCGGCGCCGGGGATGGTCGTGACGGTGGCCGGTCCTGGGTCGGCGATCAGCGGATCCAGCTGCCCGGCAGCGAGGCGGACCGGGACCGAGACCGTCTCGCTGAGCAGGGCTTGGAGAGCGGCGCGTTCGGCGGGCTGGTTCGCGTCCCTGAGCAGGCGGGCCGTACGGCGGGCGACGCCGGGCCGGTGCAACTGGGCGGCGGCGCTCGCCACGGCCCGGCGGGCTTCGTCCGAGGAAGTGCCGTCGCCGAGGAGCGAGGTCGCGAGACGGTCGGCGGGGATTCTCTTGAGGAGCTGCGTGGCGAGCGCCGGTGTGCGGAGCGGTCTCGGGGCCGCCTCCTGGAGGAAATAGGGGGAGACGAGGACCAGGGCGCTGAGGCGATCGGGATGGGCGGCGGCGTAGCGGAGCGCCGGGGCGGCCGCCGCGGAGTGGGCGACGATCACGGGCCGGGTTCGTACGGGCGCCAGCAGATCGGTGAGCCAGGCCGGCGGGGTGGCCGAGGTGGGGGCCGAGCGGCCGAGTCCCGGCAGGTCGGCGACGAGGGCGGCTGCTCCGTCGAGTTCACCGAGCACGCCCTGCCAGGACTCGCCGTCGAGGGGGAGTCCGTGCAGGAGTACGAAGCCGGGCGAGGTCCTGTCCCCGGCGACATAGGTACGGGATCCGCCGACGTCATGGAAGCCGCCGGGAAGCACGGCCGGAGCCGTCCCGAACCGGTCCGCCACCAGCCGATCGGCCCAGCGGCGCAGCGCGGTCTCGACGGGCGGCTGCCGGAGCCCGGCGGCCGCGGCGACCCGCTCGGCTGAGGCGGTGTCGTAACGGTCCTCGGTGAGGAAGGCCAGGGTCTCGGGGTTGGCTCCGGTCAGCGCGGCCGGGAGGCGGCGGATCAGGGACACGGGCACGAGTGTTCTCGGCGCGCGTACGCCCAGGTGGGCCGCGAGCAGGCGCACCAGTTCGGGCAGGCTCGGGGTGTTCTCGTCGAGCACCCAGTGCAGGCCGCCGGGCTTCGGGTCGTGCTCGGGGATCGCGGCCATGAACGACGTGAAATGATCCACGGTCTCCACGGGTACGAACGTACGGGCGGTTCCCGGCAGCGCCGGAAGGCGGCCGTTCCACAGGTCGCGGACGACTTCGGCCAGGCCGATGTACTGCCCGGCCTCGCCCGTGGTCGAGTGGCCGATCACGGTGCTCGGGTTCACCACGGTCAGCGGGACCCCCAACTGCTCCGCGACGACCCGTACGGCGGCGTCCGCCTCGGTCTTGGAGCCCTCATAGGCCCCTTGGCCTCGGTACAGCTCCGTCAGCTCGGCCTCCGAGAGGGGATACCGCTCTCGCGGGCCCAGCCCGACCCGGTAGCCCGACACGTGGATCAGCCTGCGCAGGCCGGGCCGCGTCGCCGCCCAGCGCAGCACGTTGAGGGCGCCCTCGACGTTGACCGTCCTGGCCTCCTCGCGCCCCAGCCCGAACCGGTAGATGGCGGCGGCGTTGACGACATCCCGTACTCCGGCCAGCCGCTCGTCGTCCGCCGCACTCAGCCCCAGACCCGGACCGCCCGTGAGATCACCGGCCACGACCGTGAACCGCTCAGCGTCCGCGCCATGACCCTGCAGCCAGGCCCGCAGCTCGCCCCCGCCACCCGCGCCCGTGCGGTCCCGAGCCGCTGGAGCGTCCGCGTTCGTGCGACCCTGAGCCGCTGGGGCGTCCGCACCCGTACGGCCCTGAGTCGGGTTGCGGATGACGGCCGCGACCGTGCGGCCCTGTTCCAGCAGCCGCAGCACCATCCACCTGCCGATGAAGCCGGTCGCCCCGAACACCACGACGTCCGGCGCGCTCCGCGAAGTCTCGTCCATCTGATTCGCCTCTCTAGACCGATCTACATATTCCGGGGACAACAAAAACGCCCGACCCCCAGCGAAAAGGATCAGGCGGTGCCGAGCAGCTTGGCGATGCGTCGGCTGGTCTGCTCGATGGGAGTCCGGCTACGACCGGCACGGGCCAGCACGAGCGCGCCCTCGATCAGGGCGAGCACCGTCGCCGCGAGCTCATCCGCCTCGGCCGCGTCATGACCGTCGGCCCGGAGGGCATCGGCCAGCGCCCGCTGCCAGCCCGCGTAGATGTCCCCGCAGATCGGCTGCAGGACGTCGTTGGTCGCGGCGACCTCCAGGGCCACGGTCGCCACCGGGCATCCCTTGGCGTAGTCGGCGGCCACCATCCTGTCGGCCAGCGCCGCCATCAGCGCCCTGACAAGATCGCGGGAAGTGGGCGCCGTCGAGGCCAGCTCGACCACGATGCCGTCGACCTCGCGCCCGGCGGCGACGAGGGCCTCGCTGACCAGCTGGTCCTTGCCGCCGGGGAAGTGGTGATAGAGCGACCCCCGAGGTGCTCCCGCCACCGCGAGCACCTCGTTGAGCCCGGTGCCGTGGTAGCCCTTCGCCTCCACCAGCGTCCGAGCCGCCTCGATCAGCCGCGCCCGCGTCTCATCACCCTTGACCGCCACGCCCCCGAGAATAGACCGATCTGCATAATTCGCAAATCATCCCATGCCGACAATGGTCTTCACGATGTCGCGCGGCGGGTCGGCCAGCCCACGTGCCACGGCCTGGGACAGCGGTACGGTCTGCGTGGGCAGCCGATCGACCCGGATCTGCCCGCCGTGCAGCAGGGCGACCGCGGCCAGTAGATCGGTGTCCCACCGGTGGGAGGCCGACCCCACGATCCGCTTCTCGCCCAGCACCACGTCCAGGGTGGGAAAGGCGGCCGGCTCCGGCGACACGCCGAGCAGGACCACGCTCCCGCCGCGCCGGCACAGCGACAGCGCGCTCTCCACCGCGGCCGCCGGCCCCGCGCTCTCCACCACCGCGTCGGCGCCGCGCCCATCGGTCAGCTCGCGTACGGCTTCGAGGGCGGCGTCCGGCGCCACGCCGACCAGTCCGAACGACCGGGCCAGCGCGCGGCGGCCCGGATCCGGGTCGACCGCGACGACCGTCGCCGCGCCCCGGCACCTGGCCACCTCGGCGACCAGCAGGCCGACGGCCCCGGCGCCGACGATCGCGACCACGGCCCCGGACACGTCGCCGGCCTTGTCCAGTGCGCGGACGGCGACCGCCGCCGGCTCGGCGAAGACGGCGACGGCGGCGGGCAGGCCATCGGGCAGCGGGACACAGCGCGCGGCCGGTGCCACCAGGTATTCGGCCAGGCCGCCGTCGTCCTGCAACCCGAGCGCCGCGCCACGCTCGCACAGCGGGTAGTCGCCGCGGGCGCACCACCAGCAGTGGCCGCAGCCCAGCACGACGTCCGGCACGACCGCGGTGCCGGGGGCGAGGCGCACGCCGGGGCCGGCCTCCGCCACCACGCCGACGACCTCGTGCCCCAGGGTGAGCGGCGCGGTCCGGCCGGTCAGCGGGTGCGGTTCGACCGGCACCACGACCGGCCCGAACCGGTACTCCTCGATGTCGCTGCCGCACAGGCCGCACAGCGTGACCGCGATCAGGACCTGGCCGGGACCCGGCGCGGGTACCTCGGTCTCGACCAGCCGCACGTCGCCGCGCCCGTACCAGCGCAGCGCCGCCATCCGGCCCCTGCTCACGGCCGGATCCCCGACCACGCTCACGGCCGGGTCCCGGACAGGCGGGTGGTGACGTCGGCGCGTTCGGTGAGGCCGGGGACGAGCTCCACCCCCAGCCCCGGTCGTCCCTCCAGGCTCACCCAGCCATCCTCCACCAGCGGCAGGCCGGTCGCCAGCTCCTGGTACCAGGTGTGCTGGAAGGCCCGCACGCTCTCCTGGATCAGCGTGTTGGGCTGGCTCAGGGCGAGGTGGACGCACGCCGCGAAGGAGATCGGGCCGGTGCAGTCGTGCGGCGCGAAGGGGATGTCGTACGAGTCGGCCAGCGCGGCGATCTTGCGAGCCTCCGTGAGCCCGCCCGACCAGCCCATGTCGATGATCGCGACCCGGATCGCCGACCGCTCCAGCAGCGCGCGGAAGGACCGCTGCCCGGTCAGCGTCTCGCCGGTGGCCAGCGGCGCGGACGTCGACGCCTGCAGCGTCGCGTAGGAGCCGTGGCTGTCGGACCGCAACGGATCCTCCACCCACAACGGGGCGAACCGCTCCAGCTCGCGCACCAGCCCGACGGCCGCGTACAGGCTCCACAGCCCGTGCAACTCGACCATGACCTCCATCTCGGGCACGGCGTTCTTGATCTCGTCGAGCACCCGCAGGCCGGCGCGCAGGTCCGCCCGGTCCAGCCGCATGCCGCCGGTACGCTCGGCCGCCTGGTCGAAGGGCCACACCTTCATGGCGCGGAAACCCTCCTCCCACAGGGACTTGGCCAGCTCAGCCGGCCGCTCCAGGAAGCCCCGCAGATCGTCGTACGCCGACGCCGCCGCCAGCCCCCAGTTGGACACGGCTTGGCGTGGCTCGTTCTTGATGTAAGAGGAGCCGGCGCAGGTGTTGTAGACCGGGAGGCGGTCGTGGAAAGGCCCGCCGAGCAGGGTGGACACCGGCTGCCCCGTGGTCTTGCCCAGCAGGTCCCACACGGCGAGGTCGACCGCGCCGTTGCCGCGCGTCTCCACGCCGCTGCCCTGGAAGCCGACATGGCCGGTGAGCAGCCGGCGCAGCCGCTCCGGGCCGGGCACCGGCGCGCCGACGAGGAGCGGTGCGACGGTCTCGTGCAGGTAGGCCTCGACCGACTCGGCCCCGAAGAACGACTCGCCGAGGCCGGCGTGCCCGTCGTCGGTGTGCAGCCGCACCAGCAGCACGTTGGGCTGAATCGAACAGCGGATGGTCTCCAGTCCGCTCACGACGGCTCGGGTACTCATGATTCCAGGACCGTATCTGGTAAGACCAGTAATTCGCAAGAAACACATCACCCTTGACAGTGGCGCCACTGCCAGCAAAGCTCTAGCAATCTGGTAAGACCACAGTCCGGACGGATGTTGAGAACTATGACGTTGACCGGCAGACCTCTGGCGATCACCATGTGGGACTTCTCCTGGCTCGAACGGCGCTGGGACGGCGCCGGGTATGAAGACTGGGACCGCGCGCTGGACGAGCTCGTCGAGCGCGGCTACGACGCGGTGCGCATCGACGCCTTCCCTCACCTGGTGGCGGCCGATCCGGGGCGGACCTGGCGCCTGCTGCCCGTCTGGCACTTCGAGCAGTGGGGCGCGAGCGAGCCGGTGTCCGTACGAGTGCTGCCCGAGCTGCTGGAGTTCATCCAGGCGTGCGCGAGCAGGGGCCTGCGGGTGGCGCTGTCCTCCTGGTTCCGCCGGGACGAGCTCGACACCCGATCCCGGATCCGGACCGCCGCCGACCTGGCCGCCGTCTGGGACGTCACGCTGACGGCCATCGAGGAAGCCGGTCTCGCGGACGCGATCTACTTCGTCGACCTGGTGAACGAGTGGCCGCTGGCGATGTGGGCGCCGTTCCTGTACGGCAACGACGCGGACGCCGCCGCGCTGTCCCGAGCGGACGAGCGAGTACGAAGCTGGACGCGCGAGGCGATCGGCACCCTGCGCGCCAAGCATCCGCGCCACCGCTACACGCTGTCCTTCGCCACCGAGACCACCGGCGCCGACGGTGAGGACCTCACCGAGCTGGACCTGCTCGAACCACACGTGTGGATGACGCCGCAGGCCACCGGCTTCTACGACGAGATCGGCTACGACCTGGAGCACTCTCAGTTCGACCCGCGCGCCTACGAGCCGCTGTCCGGCCCGGCCGAACGCCTGTACCGGGCCGAGCCGGAGCGGTGGGCCGGCGGCCTCACCGATCACATCCAGCGCGTCGCCGAGTGGTCGCGGTCGGCCGGCAAGCCGCTGGTGACGACCGAGTGCTGGGCCATCGTCAATTACAAGGACGGGCCGGGCCGGGACTGGGGCTGGATCAAGGAGCTGTGCGAGGTCGGGGTACGCGCCGCGCTGGCCACCGGCCGCTGGGAAGCACTGTCGACCAGCAACTTCTGCGGGCCGCAGTTCGCCGGTATGTGGCGTGACGTGGCCTGGCACCGCGGCATGACCGACGCCATACACGCGGGGGCAACCGAATTCACCGCCGTTCCCTGAGCGGCCTTCTCCCTGAGCGGCCTTCTCCCTGAGCGGCCTTCTCCCTGAGTGGCCTTCTCCCTGAGCGGCCCCTTCCCTGAGCGGCCTCACCCCCCAACGGCTCGTGTCCTGAGAGGAACGAACACATGAGTGCCATCCCCCGTCGAGACCTCCTGCGCGGCGCCGCCCTGCTCACGCTCGGTGGCGCGGCCAGCCAGCTCACCCTGACCGGGTGCGGGTCGTCCGAGCCGCAGGCCGGCTCCAGCAAGACCGGGCCACAGGGCCAGGTCGTCGTCTGGATGCACGAGGAGCCCGCCAACACCAAGTACTTCAACGCCAAGATCGCCGAGTACCAGAAGCAGTTCCCGAAGGTGTCGATCAAGCCGCTGTACGTCCCGATCGCCAACCTCGACACCAAGCTCTCCACGGCGTTCACCACGGGCGCGCCGCCCGACCTGATCAAGGTCGGCGCCTGGACTCTCGCCGAGCGGGCCTCGAAGCAGCAGCTCGCGCCGTTGCCGTCGGCGGAGTTCGGCGCCGCGTCCATCGACGCGCTCAAGGGCAGGTTCGAGACCAACGCCTTCGCCGCGCTGACCTACGAGCAGCAGGTCTACGGCACGCCGATCGACTTCAACTCGGTCCACCTGTGGTACCGGCGCGACCGCTTCGAGAAGGCCGGGCTCGACCCCGACAAGCCCCCCACCACCTGGGAGGAGGTCGCCGAGTTCAGTAAGAAGCTCACCAACGCCGACGCCTCCCAGGTCGGGCTCCAGTGGCAGCTCGCCGACAACATCTGGGCGATGCTGAACTTCATCCCGCTGATCCGCGGACTGGGCGGGCAGATCATCGACGAGAGTTCCCGGCGCGGCATGCTGAGCACGCCGGAGGGCATCAAGGCGCTCGAATACTACGGCAGCCTCGGCAACCCGAAGCTGAGCGACCCGGTCGGCGCGTTCGGTCTGTTCGCCAAGGGCACCTCGGCCATGCTGATGTCCGGCCGGTTCACCTCGAGCCTCATCCCGGCCATCAACCCCAACGCCAAGCTCGGCCAGACCTTCGACAGCGCCCTCGTGCCCAGCTGGGAGGGGAAGGAGAAGGTGGCCGCCGGCTACTCGTGGGGATGGTTTGTCGCCAAAAAGGCGAAAAATCCGTACACAGCGTGGCATTTCATTAACTGGTTGCTCAACGGGGACAACGTCAACCAGCAGCTGGCCGCCACCGGCCTGGTCACGCCGACGGCCGGCTGGCAGAAGCTGCCCGCCGCGAGTGACAAGGCCAGCCAGCAGCTGGAGCAGCAGATCCCGTACACCGACTTCGGCCCGGTGCTCCCGCAGTGGACCGAGACGATCAAGGCGCTGCTCGACGCGCTCGAATCGGTGATCCACAAGCAGGCGCCCGCCCAGCAGGCCGCGACCGCCTTCGACACCGCGGTGGGACGGATTCTCAAGTGATCGGCAGTAAGGCCCGCACCATGAGCGCGGTCGAGGCCCGCGCCGGCGCGGGCCTCGCCGCCCCGGCGATCGTGTACTTCGTGCTGTTCTGGGCGCTGCCCGCGCTCGCCGCCCTGTACCTGAGCTTCACCTCGTACGACCTCTCCGGCACCCCGCAGTGGGTCGGGCTCGACAACTACCGCGAGATGGTGACGAGCGACGAGTTCTGGAGCAGCGTGTGGGTGACGCTGCTGTACACGGTCTTCGCGGTCGGCCCGACGATCGTGATCGCGCTGGTCGTGGCCGTGCCGCTGGCCAAACCCGGCAGGTTCCGAGCCTGGCTGCGCGGGCTGGTCTTCATCCCGGCGGTGATGCCGCTGGTCGGCGCCACCGTACTGTGGCAGGTGATCTACTCGACCGGCGGCCTGGCCGACGCGCTCGCCGGCGCGGCCGGGGTCGGCCCCCGTCCCTGGCTCACCGACTCCGACTACGCCATCTGGGCGCTGCTCGTGATGGTCATCTGGAAGTACGTGGGCCTGTACGTGATCATCTTCGTGGCCGGGCTGCAGGCCCTGCCGGTCAACGTCTTCGAGGCAGCGGCCATCGACGGCGCCCGCACGCTGCGTACCTTCTTCCTGGTCACCGTGCCGCTGCTGCGCCGGACCTTCACCTTCGTGATCGTCGTGGCGGTCACCGGGGCCATGCAGTCCTTCGTGCCCGCCTACCTGCTCACCAAGGGCGGCCCGGTCAACGCCACCCAGGTGCTGCCCCTGTACCTCTACAACAACGCGTTCTCCTTCTCCCGCTTCGGCTACGCCTCCGCGATCGCGATCGTCCTGCTGGTCGTGCTGCTGGTGTTCGCGTTCACCCAGTTCACGTTGGTCAGGAGTGACGAGGAATGAGCGGACGAATGAGAATCGGCCGGTCGCTCACCGTGGTGGCCCTGATCGGCTTCGTGGCGCTGATGCTGCTCCCGCTCTACTCCATGATCGTGCTCGCGTCAGCGCCGGACGACACCGACCTGTCCGGGCTGCGGTTCACCGGTTTCGCGCTGTTCGACAACATCGGCGAGATCATGTCCGACGGCCGGTTCCCGCGCTACCTGATGAACAGCGTCCTGATCGCGTCGGCCGTCTCCGTGCTCGACGTGGCGATCTCGGCCGCCGCCGGGTACGCGCTGGCCCGGCTGCGCTTCCCCGGCCGGGCCGCCCTGCTCAACCTGGTGGTCGTCGCGCTGTCCCTGACCCCGGCGGTCGTCATGATCCCGGTGTTCGTCATGCTCAGCGAGATCGGCTGGCTCAACAGCTACCAGGGGCTGATCGCGCCGTTCGCCGCCAGCGCGCTGGGCGTCTTCCTGGTGCGGCAGTTCGCGCTGGGCATCCCCGTGCAGATGCTGCACGCCGCGCGGGTGGACGGCGCCAGTGAGCTGCGCATCTTCCTCCGCATCGCGGTACCGCTGCTGCGGCCGGCGCTGCTCACCGTGCTGCTGCTGCAGTTCCTCGCCCAGTGGGACAACCTGATCTGGCCCTTGATCGCGGCCAGCGAGCAGGACCTGTGGACGCTGCCGCTGGCGTTGTCGTCCTTCGAGGGGGAACACGGGATCGTCTACCACCTCCAGACCGCGGCGGCACTCATCTCGATCCTGCCCCCGCTCGTCCTGTTCTCCTTCCTGCAGCGTTACTACGTCTCAGGTCTCACCCTCGGAGGGGTCAAACGATGACCGACGGCATCCGCGTCGAGCGGGTCACCAAGCGCTACGGCAACCAGGTGCTGTTCGCCGACATCGACCTGCACGTACGGGACGGGGAGTTCCTGGTGATCGTCGGCCCGTCCGGCTGCGGGAAGTCCACGCTCATGCGCATCGTCGCCGGCATCGAGCCGGTCAGCGCCGGCCGGGTCACGGTGGGCGGGCGGGATGTCACCCACGCCCACCCCGGCGACCGCGGGATCGGCATGGTCTTCCAGGACTACGCCCTCTACCCGCATCTGAGCGTCGAAGGCAACCTGGCGTTCGGGCTGCGCGCCCACCACGTGCCGAAGGAGGTCATCCGCCAGCGGGTGGCCGACACCGGCCAGGCCCTCGGGCTCACCGACCAGCTCAAGAAGAAGCCCGGACAGCTCTCCGGCGGCCAGCGGCAGCGGGTCGCGCTCGGCCGCGCCATGATCAGGGAACCGGCCGCCTACCTGATGGACGAGCCGCTGTCCAACCTGGACGCCGCGTTGCGGGTGCAGATGCGGGCCGAGCTGATCGAGTTCCACCGCCGCACCCGGGGCACTGTCCTGTACGTGACGCACGACCAGGTCGAGGCCATGACCATGGGAGATCGGGTCGCGGTACTCAACGAGGGCGAGTTCGCGCAGATCGGCACCCCGGCCGAGATCTACGAGAAGCCGGCCAGCGTGTTCGTCGCCACGTTCCTCGGCAGCCCCCGGATGAACCTGCTCGACGCCACCGTACGGGCGGCCGACACGCACGTGGAGCTGACCAGCGGTGAGCTGAGCTGGCGGCTGCCGCGCGAGGCGTTGCCCGCGGACCTGCCCGAGTCGGTGCAGATCGGTTTCCGGCCGGAGTCGGTCCGGTTGCCCGTCGACACCGGTACTCCCGCCTATGAGCTGGCGGCGACCGTGTCGTACCGGGAGAACCTCGGCAACGAGAGCATCTTCCACCTGCGCGACAGCACCGGACGGACCATCATCGCCCGGCTGCCGCCCCGCAGCGGGCCGCGCGACGGCGAACACGCGACCTTCCAGGTGCCGCTCGCCGATCTTCATCTCTTCGGCCCTGATGGGCGGGCGTGCTGGCACGGCACCGAACTCGCCGACGACGGCCAGCCGCTACCGTGGTCGGCATGACCGCTGGGCGGGGGAAAAAACCGTCGACGACGAACCTCGGCACACTCATCGCCGTACTCGAGAACCGGATCCTGACCGGACAATGGGCACCCGGTGCCCGGCTGCCGTCCGAACGCGATCTGGCGACCGAGTTCACCGTCAGCCGCCCCGTCATCCGGGAGACGCTGAAGGCCCTGCAGGAGCGCGGGCTGGTGGAGGTCTCGCCGCAGCGCGGCAGCTTCGTCCGCCAGTACACGGCCGAGAACCTGATGCGGCCGATGAACCTCGCGGCCCGCGCGGCGGGCGTCACAGCCCGGCAGCTCATGCGGGCCCGCGTCATGCTGGAGACCGAGGCCGCCGGCCTGGCCGCGACCAACGCCACCAAGCAGGACCGGACCGACCTGCTGCGCATCCACCAGCTGTTCGCCCAGCCGGGCAACGTACACGCCAGGGCACGCGTCGACCTCACCTTCCACGAGACCATCGCGCGGGCCTCCGGCAACCCGGTGATCCACATGATGTTCACCGCGATCCAGGACCTCACCTACGGCCTGATGCTGCGCAGCCTCAGCGACCGCGAGGTACGCGCCGCCGGCGAGCCGCTGCACACCGTGATCCTGGAGCACATCCTCGACCGCGATCCGGACGGGGCGCGCGAGGCAATGCGACGGCACCTCGACATCGCCGGGGACCTCTATGGGCCGGACATGGACACCAGCCTGGCCGAGGTCATCGAACACCAACTCGCGACACCCTCGGCCGAGCTTCTGGCCGACGACAACGTGCCGGCGGACTCCACACCTGCCTAGCGCGTCACCGTGGCATCCCACGGGCCAAGACGTGGAGGATCAAGACGTGGAGGATGCGGTCAGGCGTGGCCGCCCACGGTGATCGGGCCGAGCGTCAGCTGCGGTTCGCCCTCCAGGATCTGTCCGGTGAGCGCCACCTGCTCGTCGAGTTCGCGCAGCTGGGCGGGGGTGAGTTCACGCAGCGACTCCACCGTGACGGCCAACCGGCGGCCGGAGCGCCGCTGGTGCCACACCCCCGCCACCTGCCCGTCCACGAGCAGCACCGGGAAGTTGCCCGCCTGGCCGCCGTTCAGCGCCCGCCCGGCGGCCGGGCCCGGGTACAACACCTCGCGCGGCCTCCCGGCCACGACATAGGCATCGAAGTACGGCAGCAGCCGTACACCCCTCGGCGGCTCGTCCGGCACCGCGGTGTCACCGGCCGCCACCCAGGCCGGGACGCCCTCGAACAGCACCTGCTCCGGCTCGGCCGCCGCGAAGCCCCCGGCCGCCCACTTCACCGGCGCCCCGATCCACTTGGCGAACTGCTCGGGCGTGGCGGGACCGTACGCCCTCAGATAAGCGTTGACCAGCTCAACCAGACAGTCGTCGACCGGCTTGGCCGGGTGGCGATCCGCGGGCGGGGCGCTATAGGTGACCTTGCGCCCCCTCGCCGGGCCGAACACGAACGCCCCCCGGTGCGCCGCCGTCGCCATGGCCTGCCGCCAGCGCGGCCACATGGTCTGGAAGGCCGGCATGACGAGGTCTCCGGCCCACGGCCCCGTGGTGGCCACGACCGCGTCGCTCAACTCGTCGATCGTCAGGGCCGCTCCGGTCCCCAGCACATCGCGGATCGCCTCCACGACCTGATCGGTCTGCGCGGACGTCATGCGTACGTCCTGGGCGAAAACCGAGTGCGCGACCGGCAGCATCGACAGGGCTCCCACCCACATCGGCAGGTCGCGGGCGGGCAGCAGGTGTACGGTGCCGCGCGGGCCGTGCGTCTTGACCAGGGTGCGCTCGCCCCACAGCGCCTCGCGCACCCCGGTGCGGGTGACGCCGTCGAGACGGAGGCCGATCGACAACTCGGCCGCCGACATCACCTGGGCATGGGCGCCGCACATGGCGGCGACCACGTCTGCCGGAGTGGCGTCCTTCGCGGGGGCGGCCAGGTCGTGCCGCGCCAAACGCCTGGCGCTGACCTGGGACCACGACATCTTCATCATGAAACTGACCCTAGGGAGCAATGCGGCAAAATTCGTTCCGCGTTTCGGGCGGTGTCGCAGGGGGGAGCCGAACCAATTGCACACCGCTTCACCCTCACCACCAAGATGACGCTGCGTGCCCGGCGAACAAGATCGCCCAGCCCGGAGCTGGCTACAATTCGCCGGATCGTCGGGAGTACGACATGAGCTGCTCGGCCGTGATGCGTTCGAGTTGCTTGTGCCGAGTCTCCGGGCCGAAGGCGATGAGGGCGATCATGGCCAGGGCCATCGGGATGACGCCGACAGCGGCGGTCACTCGTACGGAAGGGATCGCGACGGCGGTGACCACCAGGGCCAGGATCAGCACGCCACCGGCCTTGGTCGCTCCAGCGGACAGACCGCTGGTGCGGGCGCGGATCACGGTCGGATAGATCTCCGCGGTGTAGGCGGCGAGCACGGCGTTAAGGATGCTGATTCCCCATACCGGCACAACGAGCAGGACGTACAGCAGAGTGCGGTTGGCGGCCACCTGATCGCCCAGCAACGCGAAGGTGGCGAGGGAGCCGCCCATCACCGCGGTCACGAGGATGATGGTCTTCTTGCTGCTCCAGAATCCGTACAGCAGCGCGATCGGCAGGCTGAACGGGAACCCGATGATCGCGGCGTTACGGAGGATCTCGCTCGCGTTCACCTCGGAGAAGCCGAGCCGCTGGAGGTTGGACGGCATTCACTGCTGGAACCGTACTGGGTGGTGCCGATGCTCAGGGCCAGCAGGACGACGACGACGGTCAGGCCGAGGAACGGCTTGCTGAACGCCAGCCGGGAGCCGCGTCCCAGGTTCTGTTCGACGGCGAGCTCGGACGGCGTCTCGACGATGGTGGCGCCGTATTTGCGCATGACGGTCTGGGCCTCCTCATCGCGGCCCTGCTTGATCAGGAAGCGCGGCGACTCCGGGATCCAGCGGTTCAGCAGCAGGATGAGACCGGTGGGAAGGCCGATCAGCCACAGCAGGCGCCAGCCGAGCTGGTCCGGCGCGGCCCAGGTGGAGGCCAGCCAGCTCACGATGAACTATTCGGGTGGGTGGACGAGGAGTCTCCGGAGCAAGGCGTGCGTTGAAGGGTGCGGGGCTCGAGGGGCTCCTGGGGGGCGGTCCTCTGATGGGGCGCAGGTGTTCGGGCGGGTCTGCTGGGTGGGCGTTTGCGAGGAGTCGTCGCCAGAAGGGGTGGGCGAGGAGTTTCCAGGTCAACCCGGACGATCCCCAACCCCTGGCATCGCGGACGAATTGAGGTAGTGCTGAGGCAGTCTTGAGGATTGCTGAATGTTTTAGTGCGAATTGTCGTTTTATGTGCTCTTCAACGAGGCTCGTGGGCACCTGGCGTGCGGGGTCGGGCGTACGTCGCGTCATGGTGGTGTACGGCACGCGGCCCGAGGCGATCAAGTTGGCTCCCCTGGTCATTGGCCTGACCGAGGCGGCGCTCTTCGAGCCGGTGGTGGTCGTGACAGGGCAGCATCGGGAAATGCTCGACCAGGTCCATGAGACGTTCGGCATCGAACCGGACGTCGATCTCGGGATCATGCGGCCGGGACAGACCCTCGCCGAGCTGACGAGCCGGGCGGTCTGCGGGCTGGATGGTCTCGTGGCCGCGTACCGTCCCGACGCGGTGGTCGTGCAGGGGGACACGACGACCACGCTGGCCGGAGCGCTAGCGGCCTTCTACCACCGGGTGCCGGTCGTGCATCTGGAGGCCGGGTTGCGCAGCGGCGACCTGTACTCGCCGTTCCCGGAGGAGGCGAACCGCAGCCTGACGAGCCGGATCGCCACCCTCCACCTGGCGCCGACCTCGGGCAGCGCGGACAACCTCCTTCGTGAGGGCGTGTCCGCCGAGTCGATCGTCGTCACCGGAAACACGGTGATCGACGCGCTCCTGCAGAGCACCTGTACGGGTCACGGGTACAGGGAACCGAGGCTGGCCGCGCTGGAGCAGGACGGCCGGCGCGTCATCGTGGTCACCGCGCATCGCCGGGAGTCCTGGGGGGACCGGATGGAGGGCATCGCCCGGGCCCTGTCCCGGCTGGCGGCGGCCGGTGAAAGGGACGTGCACCTCGTCTTCCCCATGCATCCGAACCCGGAGGT
This sequence comes from Nonomuraea sp. NPDC050022, assembly GCF_044460705.1. Taxonomy (NCBI): domain Bacteria; kingdom Bacillati; phylum Actinomycetota; class Actinomycetes; order Streptosporangiales; family Streptosporangiaceae; genus Nonomuraea; species Nonomuraea sp. NPDC050022. The sequence continues at coordinate 148,371 of NZ_JBITKE010000021.1, read as the reverse complement.
GAGGCGCGCCCTGCTCCCGCGTCTCGACCGGCATCCGAACATCACGGTCACCGAGCCGCTCCACTACGGCGACTTCGCCCGCCTGCTGCGCCGCTCGTACCTCGTGCTCACCGACAGCGGCGGGATCCAGGAGGAGGCGCCGAGCCTGAACAAGCCGGTGCTCGTGATGCGCGACACCACGGAACGGCCCGAGGCGCTCCGCACCGGGGCGGCACGGCTGGTGGGGACCGAGGAGGACGGCATCGTGGCCGGTGTCAGCGGCCTGCTCCACTCGCCCGAGGACTACCGGCGCATGGCGCGGGCGCGCAATCCCTACGGCGACGGGCGGGCCACTGAGCGGGTGCTGGCGGCGCTGGCCCACCTGTTCGGCCTCGGTCCGCGCCCCGTCCCGTTCGGAGCGCTGCCCGAACAGGACGTGCCCCAACAGGGCTACCGGGTCGTGGTCGAGGTCGAGGCGGCGAGCCATGGCGTGAGGCCGGTGATCGTGCGATGAGCGACGGCGAGCGCGCGGGCGGGCTCCGGCGGCACGCCGGGCTCAGGTGGCTGGCGGCTCTGCTGCTGAGCGCTCTCGTCGTGTCGGGCGCCAGCCTGGGGATCTTCTCCAGGAAGGAGCCGGTGACCTTGCCCGCGCCCCGTACGTGGCCGGCGTGCAGCACGAACGGCCCGGACGCGCCGGACGGACGGTCCGCGAACCCGGCGGCAGCACGCGCGGGCATGGACCAGAACGGCACGCACCATAACGGCAGGGACCAGAAGAGCACGCCTCAAAACGGCACGGACAAAGGCGGCACGAACGCGAACGCGACGCTGATCGCCGTCGACGACGCCGACGGGCCGGCCGCGTTCCAGGTGTACGCGGCCCGCGCCGCCAACCTGGTCTCGCACTTCGGGCCGGTACGGGTGATCCGGACGAGCGCCTACCGGGCCGGCATGCTGGCCGGCCACCGGGCCCTGGTGTACGTGGGCATGTCGAGCGCCCAGCGGCTTCCGGCGGCCCTGCGCGGCGACGTGCTCGCCGGCCGGCGCCCCGTTCTCTGGCTGGGCGGCAACATCGGCACGCTCACCACGGCGGACGACTTCGCGCGGCGCTACGGCTGGCGATGGGGCGGCGAGGGCCTGGCGCCCCGCCGGCCTCCGCGCCAGGGACCCGACGCCCAGCCGCCGATCCCGCAGTCCGGGCAGGTCGTCCAGCGCGGCGCGGGCCTGGAGCGCGTCACTGGCGTCCAGTACAAGGGGGTGCTGCTGAGCCGCGATCCCGCCCAGGGACCGATCAGCACGTTCGCCGCTCTCGACCCCAGCAGAGCCCGGGTGCTGGCCACGGCGGTCACGACGGATCGCCGGACGGGTCCCTGGGCCGTCAGGTCCGGGAACCTCACCTACGTCGCCGAGGTCGCGTTGAACATCGACGAGGACGACGACCGCTTCCTGGCCGTGTCCGACCTGCTGTTCGACCTGCTCGCTCCCGGAACGCCTGCCCGCCACCGCGCCCTGGTCCGCCTGGAGGACCTCGGACCGCAGGCCGATCCCGAGGCCATCCGCGCGGCGGGGGAGACGCTGTCCCGGCTCGGCGTCCCGTTCAGCTTCGGCGTCATCCCGGTCTACCGCGGCCCGCTGGAGGACGGTCAGGAGCGGGCGACCATCCGCCTGCGGGACCGGCCGGAGCTGGTGCGGGCCCTGGTCTACCTTCTGGAGCACGGCGGCACGATGGTCCTGCACGGCTACACCCACCAGTCGGACGGCCCGCCCAATCCCACGAATGGGGAGAGCGGGCAGGACTTCGAGTTCTTCCGCACCCACTTCGACGCTCAGCGGCGGCTCATCTACGACGGAGCGATCCACGGCGACTCGGCCACCTGGATGGAACACCGTCTCGACCAGGCGGTGGCCGAGGTCCGCGCGGCCGGCCTGCCCGAGCCGCACGTCTTCGAGGTGCCGCACTACGCCGCCTCGCCGGACGACTACCGCGTCATCGCGCGCAGGTTCGCCGCCCGCTATGACCGCGGGGCCTACTTCACCCCCGGCTGGGAGGGCCACGCGCCGGTGTCGCCGTACATGGACGAGCAGTTCGCCCCGTACGTGATCCGCGACGTCTATGGCAGCGTCGTCGTCCCGGAGACCCTCGGCATGGTGGAGCGGGACCCGGTCATGGAGGACGAGGGGACCCCAGAGGCGATCGTGGAACACGCCCAGGCGCAGCTCGTGGTACGCGACAACGTCGCGGGGTTCTTCTACCACCCCTTCCTCGGCGCCGACCGACTGGAGGACATCGTCGGCCGGCTCAAGTCGATGGGATACCGCTTCGTGGCGCCCTGTCAGCTATGAGAGTGGCCCCCTTCAGCTAAGAGGGGCCCCCTGTCAGCTAGGAGAGAGGAAAGGCAAGCACCATGACTGAGCTCCTCGCGCGGGCCGTGGACGTCGGGGCGACGGCGTTCGGCGTGGCCCGCCTCGCCCTGGCGGTCGCCGGACTGCTGTTCGCGCTGTACGTCGTCGTCCTCGGCACGCTCGTGCTGGCCGCCCACAGGAGGCGCCGATGATCACCGTGCTGGTCCTGTGCGCGCTGTCGGCCGTGCTGCTGGGGTTCACCTACACGCTGGGGATGTACCTGGAATCGGCGGGCATCGCCGAGCACCCCGCCGGCGACGACGGCGACTTCTCCGTCGTCTTCCTGGTGCCCTGCCTGAACGAGGAGCGGGTCATCGCCGCCACCCTGAGCGCCCTGCACGGCGGCCAGGTCCTGGTCGTGGACGACGGCTCCGACGACGGGACGGCCGAAGTCGTCCGGCGGGTCGCCGGCCCGCTGGTCCGCCTGCTCAGGCGCGAGCCGCCGGACGCCCGCCAGGGCAAGGGCCGGGCGCTCAACCACGCCCTTCGCCACTTTCCGGAGGAACTGCTGGACGACGCCGACCGTGTCCTCGTCTGCCTGATGGACGCCGACGGCAGGCTCGACCCGCGGGCCCTGGACACGGCGCTGCCGTACTTCGCCGACCCCCGGGTCGGCGCCGTCCAGATGGGGGTGCGGATCGGCAACCGGACGCAGAGCCTCCTGACGCGGATGCAGGACATGGAGTTCGTCGTCTACACCTGGATGTTCCAGCGCACCCGCACCCGCATCGGCTCTGCGGGGCTCGGCGGCAACGGCCAGATCATGCGACTGAGCGCCCTCCTGGACCTGGGTGACGACCCGTGGTCGCCCAGCCTGACCGAAGACCTGGACCTGGGCGTGCGGATGGTGCTGTCCGGCTGGCGTACCGCCTGCGTCCCGGACGCGACCGTGAGCCAGCAGGGGCTCGTCAGCGTGCGCGCCCTGGCGCGGCAGCGCTCACGCTGGTTCCAGGGGCACCTTCAGGCGCTGCGGCTCGTGCCGTCGGTGGTCGGGCAGGCGTCCGGCCGGATGGCGACCGACCTGCTGAACGTGCTGCTCAGCCCGTTGCTGATCTTCGTGGGCGCCTTCATGACGATCTCGCTGGTCGCGTCCCTGGTGGGGGTGGCGTTCTCGCCGGTGGCGCGCGAGCAGCTCATCCAGCCGGTGCCGATCGCGTCGTGGTACGCGCTGACGTTCGGCGCGGCCTTCCTGCTGGGGCCGCTCTACGCGCGCATCAGCGGTGACATGGGGCGGTTGCGCGGGCTCTGCTACGGTCACCTGTTCATCGTCTACAACCTGGTCTGGCTCGTGGCGGCCTGCCGGGGGCTGTGGCGGGCGGCGCGCGGCCGGCGGGTCTGGATGAAGACCGAACGGCTGGCCGATCCGTCACCGGGACCCGCGTGAGAGCGCCCGCAGGCCCGGCGCTGGCCGCCGTCGCGCTGCTCGCCCTCCCGGTGGCGCCCGCCGCGCCCGCCCCGTGCGTCCCGTGGCCGGAGGGGACCGTCCGGGCGGGGCTGTTCCTGGCCTACGACGGGTACGGCAGGGCGTGCACGTACCAGGCCGGCGACCGGTGGGTGTGGCGGCTGTCACCGCGGCCCGCGCGAGCCCCGGCCGAGACGCACGCCGCGCTGGCCCTGACCACCGGCCGCTACACGGACGTCCGGATCCGCGTACGGGCCAGGACCCTGCACCAGCTACGGCGCCCCACGCCCAACGCCTGGGAGGTCGCCTGGGTCGTGTGGCACTACACGGACGACGACCACTTCTACTACCTCGTGCCCAAACCCAACGGCTGGGAGCTCGGCAAGGTCACCCCCGGCTACCCGGGCAACCAGCGTTACCTCGCCACGGGCGCCCGGTCCTACGCGCTCGGCGTGTGGCACACGATCGAGATCCACCAGGTGGGCGCCACGATCACGGCCAAGGTGGACGGCCGTCACCTGGTCCGCTTCCACGACCGTGAACGGCCCTATCGGGGCGGCCACGCCGGCCTCTACAACGAGGACGCCACGACCTGCTTCACCGACCTGCGCGTCGCATCTGCGGCACGGCGGTTTCGCGGCGGCTCGCTGCGGTAAGTGAGGCCTTGAACGGGGGAGGGATCGCCGGGTCACGGTCGTGCGACCGCGCCGCCACCGCGCTCGCCGGCGATCGGTGGCTGACTCGAGGTGATGGCGTGGTGGAACGGCCGGGGGCACTGGTCATCGAGGACACCGCAGAGATGCGCAGGCTGTTGTGCGAGGTCCTGCGGATGGCCGGTTTCGAGGTGTCGGAGGCGGCCACCGGGGCCGAGGGGCTGGACCTGGTCGCGCAGAGGCGGCCCGACCTGGTGACGCTCGACCTCATGCTGCCGGACATGGACGGCATCGAGGTGTGCCGGCGGCTGCGGGGGATGACGAGCGCGTACGTGATCATGGTGTCGGGCCGTACGGAGGAGGCCGACCGGCTCATCGGCCTGGAGGTGGGCGCCGACGACTACATGACCAAGCCGTTCTCGCCGCGGGAGCTGGCGGCGCGCGTCGCGGCGATGTTCCGGCGGCCCCGCCGCGAGCCGGAGAGCGCCTTCCCCGAACGGGCGGGGGTCCACGAGTTCGGCGACCTGGTCGTGGACGAGGAGAGCCGCGAGGTGCACCTGGCGGGCCGGCCCGTGCCGCTGACCCGCATCGAGTTCGACCTGCTGGCGCTGTTCGCCTCCAACCCGAGGCGGGTATGGCCTCGCGAGACGTTGACCCGGGCGATCTGGCACACCGACTGGCCGGGCAACGCCCACGTGATAGACGTCCACATCGCCAACCTGCGGCGCAAACTCGGTGACGACGCCCGGTCCGGCCACTGGGTGCGCACGGTGCACGGTGTGGGCTACAGGTTCGGAGACGGAGGGGACATGCGCGATGGTCCCGATTCACGTTCTGCTGTGCGGGAGCGGTGACGACACGGCGCCGCGCGACGCGCTCCGGCTGCTGCGCGAGGCCGGTCCGGACGCTCGCTGCCAGTGAGCGGGCGTTGGGCGCCGACCACCCCTTTGACGAGGTTGTGCGGGACAACCTGTCGACGGTCGGTGACCGTCCTGAGGTGTGACCGCTTCTACGCTAGTGATCTTTGATCGGATCCTGTGCCCTTCGGCGTACGACCGGGCACGCAACTCTCATCGAAGCGGTGTCGCCTGGTCGAAGGCCGCCGTGCGCGCGATCCTGCTCAACCCCCGCTACACGGGGATGCAGGTGTGGAACCGCCAGCACAAGGACGAGGTCCTCATCGACATCAACGATGTTGCGCTCGGCCACACCACCAAGCTCCGATGGAACGATCAGGAGAGCTGGATCTGGTCGGAGAACGCAACGCATGAGGCGCTCGTAAGCGATGAGGTCTATGCACAGGCTCAGGCCCTGCTGGTGGCATCTAGAACCGCCGCAGAAGGGCGCAAGCCTCGCCGGACACCACGTCCCTACATCTTCAGAGGCCTGCTCTTCTGCGGCATCCGTTCCGCTTTACGAGCAGGCTCAGGGCCGGTGGGCGCGGACGATGAGGTCGGCGGCTTCGGCGGCGATGGCGTGCCGTCGTGCGGGGGGCAGGGGCAGCATCCCGTACGCCGTCTCGACCCGCGCGTCGGTGATCACCAGGTGCAGGAACTGGCGAGCCGCCCTGGCCGGGTCCGGCACCCGCAGCCTGCCGTCACCGTCGCAGGCGCGCAGGTAGTCCACGACCTCGCTGTCCAGCGACGAGGAACTCGCCCGCCAGGTGCGCTGGAGCTCCGGATGGTGACCCACCTCCGCGATGGTCAGCCGGTGCAGCGCCGCCACCCGTGGCGACAGCGCGATGTCGAGCGTCCGCTCCCCGAGCACGGTCAGGTCAGCGCCTGGATCACCGGTGAAGGCGACGGCGGCCTGCGCCGACGCGTCGCGGCCCGTGGGGTTGTCGCTCGCGGACGCGCCACGGCGGGTGGGGCTGCCTCCCGTAGCACTGCCCGGTGCGCCTCCCACCACTGCCCTGGCTTCCTGGACGGCGGCGAGGAAGAGCTGTTGCTTGTCGCCGAAGTGGCCGTAGACGGTCTGTTTGCCCACCCCCGCCGCCGCGGCGATCGCGTCGACGCTCGCGCGGGCGTAGCCCAGGTCGGTGAAGACCTGGATGGCGGCGCCGAGGATGGCCCGGCGCTTGGCCGGTGAGCGTCGCGGGCCGTGGTCGGCCATGGCTTGTCCCCACTTTCTCCGAATGGGTATTAGTCTACGAGACTAGACGGTCTAGTCTAGTTTGGAGGGCGTATGGACGCCGATGTTGTGGTGGTCGGAGCCGGACCTGTGGGTTTGCTGCTCGCCGCCGAGTTACGGCTGGCCGGGGTCACGCCGCTGGTGCTGGACCGGCTCGCCCGGCCGACGAGCGAGCCGAAGGCGCGCGGGATCGGGCCGCTGGCCGCGGAGGCGCTGCGTCGCCGCGGGCTGGGGGACGACCTGGCGAAGTTCCAGGAGCAGGGTCTTGCCGACAAGGCACGCGACCACGGAAGTGAGAAGGGGCACTTCGCCCAGATCCACAAGATCGACCCCGACCTCCAGGAGGAACCCGGGCGGACCGGCGCGCTGATCTGGCAGCCGGACCTGGAACGGATCCTGGCCGAGCACCTGGCCTCGCTCGGCGTCGCGGTCCGGCGCGAACACGAGGTGACGGCCCTGGCCCAGGACGATTCCGGCGTCACCTTGACCGTACGGACGCCGGAGGGGGAGCGGCGGGTCCGCGCGGCGTACGTGGCGGGCTGCGACGGCGGCCGATCGACGGTACGGAAGCTGGCCGGGTTCGACTTCCCCGGCACCGCCCCCACGAGTGTCGTACGGCGCCTGATCGGCGACATTTCGGGCATGGAGCGGCTGCCCGCGCCGGGCTGGCAGCCGACAGGGATGTTCATGAGCGCGCCCGGCATGGTGGCGACGGTCGAGCACGACGGCTTCCCCGAGGACCGCGAGGCGCCGCTGACCGGGGAGGAGATGCGCGACAGCCTGCTCAGGGTGACGGGCGTGGAGGTCGAGGTGACAGCGGTCCGCGACACGCTGCGCTTCACCGACGTCGCCCGTCAGGCGGCCACCTACCTGCTCGGCCGCGTCCTGCTCGCGGGCGACGCCGCCCACGTCCACTCTCCCAACGGCGGCCAAGGGCTGAACCTGGGGCTGATGGACGCGGTCAACCTGGGCTGGAAGCTGGCCGCCACGGTCGCCGGGCACGCGCCGGACGGCCTGCTCGACACCTACACCGCCGAACGCCACCCCGTAGGCGCCGCCGTCCTGCACAACACCCGCGCCCAGTCGGCGCTGCTGAGACCCGGCGCGCACGCGGCGGCCATGCGCGACATCGTGTCGGACCTGCTCGACCTGCCGGAGGTCAACCGCTACTTCGGGCGGCTGCTGAACGGGCTCGGCACCCGCTACGACCTCCCGTATCCGGCAACCCACCCCCTGGCCGGCCGCCCCTGCCCCGACCTGCGGCTCACGCTGCCTTCCTGCGACACCCGGACCCTCGCCGAGCTTGCCACGTCGGGTCGGCCGCTGCTCGTCCACGCGCCGTCGCAGCCCGAGATCGCGCAGGCGGCGGCACCCTGGCGAGGCGTACTGGATATCGTCGAGGCGACCGTCGAGGACCGTGACGGCCTGTCGGCCGCCTTCGTCCGCCTCGACGGCACGGTCGCCTGGGCATCCGGCCCCGGCCCGGCCGACATCACCACCCTGACGGCGGCCTTCCACGCTTGGCTGCCGCCCGCCTGACGCTTCAAGAGGCGTGACGTCCTCCGCTCGGCGGTCGGCATGGTCGACCGCCGAGCAACCAGAATTTCTTGACAACAACTTTTTTCGGTGTCATCGTCTCACCATGTACGAAGTGGCGGTGATCGAAGACCCCGCGGCGGCCGAGGCGTCGCTCGACCCGATGCGGTCGAAGCTGCTGGCCGAGCTGGTCGAGCCCGGCTCGGCCACGTCGCTGGCGGCCAGGGTCGGCCTGGCCAGGCAGAAGGTCAACTACCATCTGCGCACGCTGGAGCGGCACGGGCTGGTCGAGCTGGTGGAGGAGCGCAAGAAGGGCAACGTCACCGAGCGGGTGATGCAGGCCACGGCCGCCTCCTTCGTGATCTCCCCGGTCGCGCTGGCCGCGGTGCAGCCCGATCCCGAGAAGGCGCCCGATCGGCTGTCGGCCCGCTGGCTGCTCGCCGTCGCCGCTCAACTCGTCCGCGACGTCGGGACGCTGATCACCGGCGCCACCGAGGCCCGCAAGCGGGTGGCGACGTTCGCGATCGACGGCGAGGTACGGTTCGCCTCGGCGGCCGACCGCGCGGCCTTCGCCGAGGAACTGGCCGACGCCGTGACCGCGCTGGTGAGCAAATACCACGACGAGACGGCCGAGAGCGGTCGCGACCACCGGTTGGTCGTCGCCGTGCACCCGTCGCTGAAGGAGCGGTGAAGTGGGACATTCCTTCGAGCTTCCCCAGCAGGCCGAGGTCGGGGCGACCCCCGAGGAGGTGTGGGCGGCCATCGCGACCGGCCCCGGCATCGACTCGTGGTTCATGGGCCGTAACGAGGTGGCCGACGGCGTGGTGCGCACCGCCTTCGGCCAGTACATCCCCGAATCCACCGTGACCGCCGAAGAGCCGCCCGCCCGGTTCGCGCACACCAGCGCGACGGCGGAGGACGGCCGGGTCGTCGCCTACGAGTTCCTCGTCGAAGGGCGCGAGCAGGGCAGCACCACGCTGCGCATGGTGACCAGCGGCTTCCTGCCGGGCGATGACTGGGAGGCCGAGTTCGAGGCCATGTCCAGGGGGCTGGAGATGTTCTTCGCCACTCTGGTCGCCTACCTGACGCACTTCCGCGGCCGGACCGCCACGCCCGTCACCGAATTCGGGCCGCCCGTCGCCGACTGGCCGCGCGCCTGGGAGATCCTGTACGACGCGCTCGGCACCCCGGGCCATGCCAAGCCGGGCGACACCGTACGGTTCGCGCCCCCCGGGCTCGCCCCGATCGAAGGCGTCGTCTACTACGCCAACGCCCAGACGCTCGGTGTACGGACCCCGGACGCGCTCTACCGGTTCCTGCAGGGGTTCGGCGGCTCGATGGTCGCCGCGCACCACCTTTTCGCCGGCCCCGGCGACCAGGGTCCGGCCTGGCACGCCTGGCTCGATCATCTTTTCGCCGAGTGAAAGCCTGAACAAGGTCACGGCCCACGTATGGGACCTGCCGCCGGGCGCCGCATTGACCCTGCGCCCGGCGAGCGGAGTTCAGTCCATCTACTGCGCTCGCGTGGCGCTCAGTCCAGTGCGGCCACGTGCTCGCCCAGCGCGGCCGCCAGGCTCCGCTCGCAGGTGGCGGCGTCGTCGGCGGCCCAGCACGCGTAGCCGTCGGGCCGCAGCAGCAGGGCCGCCGCGCCCAGGTCGTCCGCGCACTTGGCCCGTACGAGATCGACCCGCGCGGGCAGCCGGAACTCGGCGGGGACGATCCCGGCCAGGTCGAGCAGGACCGCGTGCCCGGCGCCGAACAGCCCGGACAGCCGGGTCGACGTCGAGCCGACGAGCAGGTCGGCGTCCGGCACCCGCTGCCCGGCCAGCGGATGCTCGCCGCCGAGGTCGTAGGCCAGCGACAGGCCGGACATCAGGCCGGCCATGTGGCGGTTGGCGTCCGGCAGCCGCAGCAGGTCGCTGAAGATCTCGCGCAGCGCGGCCACGTCCGGGCTGGGCCGAGGCGCGCTCAGTACGCGCTGCGCGGACGTGTGGTGCAGCACCTGGGCGGCCACCGGATGCCGTTCGGCCTGGTAGCGGTCCAGGAGGCCCTCGGGTGCCCGGCCCTGGAGGGTCGCGGCCAGCCGCCAGCCGAGGTTGATCGCGTCCTGCACGCCGAGGTTCAGGCCCTGCCCGCCGAACGGCGGGTGGATGTGCGCGGCGTCGCCCGCGAACAGCACGCGGCCCGCCCGGTAGTCCGCCAGCTGCCGTGTCGCGTCGGTGAAGCGCGAGGAGTTGTCCACCGCGCGCAGCACGGTCTCCTCGCCATAGACGGCCCGTAGCGCGGTGGCGACCTCCTCCTCCGTGACCGGCGCGTCGCGGTCGAAGCCCGCCTGCTCCTCGCTGCCGAACGTCAGCCGGTAACGCTCGCCGCCGATGGGAACCAGCATGGACCAGTAGCCGCCACCCTCCCGGACCAGGCCGCTCATGTGGCCGAGCGCCCGGGGGACCGACGCCGAGGTGGCGGACAGCCGGACGTCGGCCAGCACCGCCACGAACGTCCCGTCCCGGCCGGGGAACGGCAGGCCCAGCAGCTTGCGTATGGTGCTCCGCCCGCCGTCGCACGCCACCAGGTAGTCGGCCCGGAACCGGCGCTCACCCACGCTCACCGTCACCCCGTCGGCGTCCTGCTCGACCGCGGTGACCCCGGCGTCGCGCAGGACGCGCGCGCCTTGGGCGGTCGCGGCCTCCTCCAGAACCTCCTCGATCTCCCACTGCGGAACCGCGATCGGGTACGGATGCCGGGTCCGCCACGGCTCGCAGTCCAGCGGCACCGGCAGAGCCGCGAAATGGCCGCCGACCGGTTCGCGTACCAGAGCCCGGCTCAGCAGCGGCTCCACCAGCCCGCGCAGCTCCAGCAGCTCCAGCGTGCGGGGCTGGACGGCGCCGCCCTTCATCTGCTCGATGCGCTGGGGCAGCTTCTCCAGCACCAGTGTGTCGACCCCGGCCAGCGCCAGCTCATACGCCAGCATCAGGCCGGTCGGTCCGGCACCCGCGATGACCACCTCGAAGTCCTTCATGACCCGCCCTCTTCCCATGGTTCGATCGTCTGAGTGCGAATATATACCCAGTGCAGAAAAAGTCCAAGTGCAGATTTCTGGTAAGGTGACGAGCGTGACGAACGAGCCCGGACTGCGCGAGCGTAAGAAGCAGCGGACACACGCCGCGATCTCCGAGGCGGCGATCGAGCTGTTCCTGCGGTACGGGTATGACCAGGTGTCGGTGGCCCAGGTGGCGGAGGCGGCCGAGGTGTCCAGGCGCACGCTGTTCGCGTACTTCCCGGCCAAGGAAGATCTCCTGGTGCAGCGGTTCGCCGACCACGAGACCGAAAGCGCCCGGGTGGTCGAGTCCCGCGCGGCGGACGTCACGCCGCTGGAGGCGCTGCGGGTGCACTACCTCGACGCGCTGGCCAGGCGTGATCCGGCCAGCGGGCTCAACGACATACCCGCGATCGTGGCGCTCTACCGGATGGTCTTCGAGACCTCGTCGCTGGCGGCCCGGATGCACCGCTTCCAGGCGGCGGCCGAGCAGGCACTCGCCGGCGCGCTACGGGAGACGGCCGGCGTCGATGAGCTCGGCGCCCGCGTGGCGGCCGTCCAGATCCAGGCGGTCCACTGGACGCTGACGATTGACAACGCCATGCGGCTGGCGGGCGGCGAGAGCGCGGACGAGCGCTACCCGGGCGCGGTGAGCGACGCCGAGCGGGCATACGCCCTGCTGGCCAACGGGCTGGGCCACCTGGGCGCGCCGGACTCTCGGTGAATGGGGTGGCCGCTGTTCGGTGAACTGGGTGGCGGTGTGGGGGTGGCTGCCGTTCGATGAACGGCAGCCACCGTTGTTCGACTACGCCGTGAGGGCGTTCTCCAGGAGTGGCCGGTGGCGTAGCATCCACGCCGCCGCCCGCGCCTGCCAGGCCAGGGCCCACAGCGGGCCCGGGTCCGTACTCTCGGGCGTGATCCGCGACCTGACCGCCACGGACGCGCAGTCACGGATGGCGAACTCGATCATCCGCGTGACGAAGCCGTCGCGTTCGGCGGCGGACAGCCCGTAGCCGTCGAGGAAGCGGCGCAGCTGACCCGCGCGCGTCTCCGCGTCGGGCAGACCCTGCCGTTCGGCGACGTCGTCGTCGTGCAACTGGGCGTTCCACCACGCGGCACCCGCCACGTCGTCCAGCCGGTCGATCGGGCCGGCGGTGGTCCAGTCGATGTACGCGACCGGCAGGCCGTCGCGGGCCACGGTGTTCCACGGCCCCGTGTCCCGATGGCTGATGATCGCATCCGGCCCGGAACCCTCGAACGGCCACGGGTGCCACACCGCGTCCGGCGGCGGCCGGAACCCGGCCGTCGCGTCGTGCAGCTCGCGCAGCAGGCGGCCCGCCTGCCACACGCCCTCATCGGACCAGGCGTGCGGGTGGACGAAGTCGCCGTCGATGTAGGTCACGGCGTCTCGTCCCTCCTCGTCGTAACCGTCGCCGACCAGGCGTTGGCTCCCGGTGAAGCCCGCGTTCTCCAGATGCAGCAGCAGCGCGTGGACGCTGTCCGTCCACGGCCCGGACGGGCGCAGCACGACGTCGCCGTGCCGGACCACCTGCGTGGGATTGCCCTCGGCGCCCAGCAGGGGCTCGAAGGATGGTTGGGAAGACACTCTTGCTCCTCGTGATCGTGATGGAAGATCACTCCAACGCGAGGAGCCCGGTACGCGTCAGGCGACCTCTCGCGTCGAAGTGTGAGCCGAGTCTTCGCCGAGGACCTTGGTGGCCATGTGCCACACCTCCTACTGGATCGCGGGATACCGTCCCGGCCGACGCTGCCACAGCCCGGGAAGGCTGAGCAACGTATTTGTCCGCCGGTGGGGAGAAGCCCGGCGGGCGAGGCTTTTCGGGCCGTTACCGCTTTCGGGCCGTTGTCGCTTCCGGCTGGCATCAGGTTTTGGACCGGCATCGGGTTTTAGGCTGGTATTGGGTTTTGGGCCGGTATCGTCGTCAGGCGTCGGGCCGATGATCTAGGGGGATCCGTGACCGAGCCGAGCCTGCTGTGCGTGCACGCGCATCCTGACGACGAGGCGTTGTGGACCGGCGGAACGCTCGCCCGGTTCGCCGACGCGGGCGCCAGGACGGGCGTCGTCACCTGCACGTGGACCGAGGGCACGCGCCGGGTCGCCGAGCTGGCGCGCTCGCTGGAGATCCTCGGCGCGGGCGAGCCGCGCCTGCTCGGGTACGCCGACGGCAACGCCGGGCTGTCGGCGCCGGGCGCCGCCCGCTTCGTCGACGCCCCGCTGGACGAGGCGGTCGGGCGGCTGGTCGGGCACATCCGAGACTTCCGGCCCGATGTGGTGATCACCTATGACGGATACGGCGGTTACGGCCATCCGGATCATGTCCACACGCACCGGGTGACCCTGGCGGCCGTCGAAGCCGCCGGGTACGACCAGCTCTATCCCGCCGCCGGCCCGCCGTGGCGGCCGGGTGCGCTCTATCTGGTGACCCTGCCCCGGTCGATCGTACGGTCCGCCTGGCAGGACCTCTTCGGAGCCGCGCCCGGCGGCGACCAGACGCTCCCCGGCATACCCGACGACGAGGTCACCGCCACCGTGGACGTCCAGCCGTGGGTGGAGCGCAAGTGGGCGGCGGTGCGGGCGCACGAGTCGGAGATCGAGCGCGGCGCCTCGATGGGGCTGCTGACCGCACTGCCCGAGGCGACACGCGACCGGCTGCTCGCCACCGAGTGGTACACCGGCGGCGACCCGAAGCTGAGCCTGCTGGTCTGACGCCCGCCCGGCGGATCAGACCCCGCCCGGGGTCAGCCTGCCGGTCTGACGCCCGCCCGGTCGATGGCCGCCTCGATCCCGTCGAGGACCACGGCGAGTCCGGCGGCGAAGGCCGGTCGTGCCTTGTCTTCCAGGTATGTCGTGGCCTGCCCGGACTGCGGGGTTTCACGGGACGGCGGGGGAGGCGGGTCGTCGGTCTCGATCCAGGAGACCATCGGGAATCGTTCGGCGAAACCGGGGGCGACCTCTTCGAGCAGGGCCGATCGGGCGTACCACCACTCCTCGTCGGACACCCCGGTCGCCGCCGGCGCCTGCCGTGACTCCGCGACCGTCCTGGCCGCGCCCCGGACGAAGTCGGTCAGCAGCGAGACGACGCCCCGGAGCGGTCCGGCGCGCAGCCCGGTGGCGCGCAGGACGCCCACCATCGTCTCCATCATCACGAACTCGTTGGGCCCCAGCACCGGCCGCGCCTGCGACACCTGCAGCACCCACGGATGGCGTACGTAGAACGCCCGGACGTCCTCGGCCCAAGACGTCACGGCCGCCCGCCAGCCCGGTTCGAGGTCGTAGCCGGTGGGCAGTTCGGCCAGGGCGCGGTCGTGCATCAGGTCGATCAGCTCGCTCTTGCTGGGCACGTACGTGTAGAGGGCCATCGCCGTACGGCCGAGGCGTTCGCCCACCGCGCGCATGGACAGGGCCGCCATGCCCTGCTCGTCGGCGACCGCGATCGCGGCGTCCACGATCATGTCCACGCTCAGCCCCGGCTTGGGGCCGGGACCGGTGCGCGGTCCTGGTCCCGTCGCCCGCCACAGCAGGGCCATCGAGCGGCGCGCGTCTCCCTGGCCGGCGAAGACCACCACCTGACAACCCCCTGCGGACGCGATAATCCCTAACGCCATAATCTCCTTACGCCATAAGGATATCAGTGGTGATCACCGAAGCGCGGGACGGTGCCCGATGGCCGCCGGGGCAGGCTGATCAGGCGCAGGCCGGCCGACACCATGGTCCAGCCGAGCGCCGTCACGCCGGCCGCCCACCTGGGCGGGAGCTCGCGCCGGCAGTCTCGGAGCAGGCGCCACCTGGTGGCCTCGGCTCGCAACTCGGCGGCTCTGTGGCGTTCGGTGTAGAGGTGCATGTCGGCGTGCATGTGCCGACCTCCTGGAAGTCTCGGGGGCCATGACGCTCAGGCCCGGAACGGGAATCCGAAGAACTGCAGGGCGACGTGCTCGCGCCCCTCGGTGTCGCCCGCCGCCTCGGCGGCTTTGCCGCGCGCCCACCACTTCTCGACGACCGCGTCCATCTCCTGGCCGAGCAGTCGCAACTCCTCGGCGGTGAGCGAGGTCAGGTATTCGCTGGCGAACGCGGCGCCGCGCCACTCGGCGGGCCAGGTGGGCTGCTCGTCGAGGTAGCGCTGGTACATCTCGCCCTGGATCCGGGAGGCCACACGGGACAGGGCGGTGCGCGCGGCGACGATCTCCGGGCCCTCCTCCGGAGACGGGGCCCTGGCGCTGACGTGGTGCGAGGCGACCTGCCACCAGCGCTCCCTACCGTCGCCGGTCTGTGGCGCGGCCTCCTCGATGAGGCCGTGCGCGGCGAGTTTGCGCAGGTGGTAGCTGACCAGGGAGACGGCCTCGTCGACCTGGTCGGCCAACTGGGAGGCGGTCGCCGTGTCCGCCACGATCAGCGCCCGGTAGAGCTTCAACCGCAGTGGGTGCGTGAACGCCTTGAGCTCGTCGAGATCGCTGAGGCGGCGGGTCTCATGCGTGGCCATGGCTCCACCATAGAAGCAAAAGAAAAATTGCGCAAATAAAATTGCGCATATCCAAGCCATCGCCCAGAGGGCCGTCGGCGGTTCGGGGGCCCACCGCACCGTGATTGGTTCGGGGGCCGACCATCGCGGGCCGAATAGGATCGAGCGCATGAACGGCGCGCCTGAAGAGCAGGCATCTGACCAGTCACGGGACGCGATCGACGTGATTCTGGAGCAGTGGCGCCGTGAGCGGCCCGACCTGGATCTGTCGGCCATGGCGGTGTTCGGCCGGATCGCGATGGTGGCGCGGGTCGCGGAGGCGGCGGTCGAGCAGGTGTTCGCGCGTCACGGGCTGCGCCAAGGGGAGTTCGACGTGCTGTCCGCACTGCGCAGGGGCGGGCCCCCGTACACCCTGATCCCGTCGGAGCTGTCGGCGACGCTGATGATGTCGCGGGCCGGCATGACCAACCGCCTCGACCGGCTGGAGGCGGCGGGAATGGTCGAGCGGAGTCTCGACCCGGCCGACCGGCGCAGCTTCCGCATCGCGCTCACCGAGGAGGGGCGGCGGGTCAGGGAGGAGTCCGCCGCCGCCCTGGCACCGCCGGAGCCGGATCCCTCGCCCGCCGTGGACGACACGCTCACACTCCTGCTGCTCTGCTGTCATCCCGCGCTCACCACGGTCTCCCAGGTGGCGCTGACACTGCGCGCCGTCGGCGGGCTGAGCACCGCCGAGATCGCCCGCGCGCTGCTGGTGCCCGAACCGACCGTGGCGCAGCGCATCAGCCGCGCCAAGCAGCGCATCAAGAGCGGCGGCGCCGAGTTCACGCTGCCCCCGGAGGCCGAGCAGGCCGAGCGGCTGGCCGCGGTGCTGCATGTGCTGTACCTGATCTTCAACGAGGGCTACACCGCCAGCTCCGGCGGTACGTTGCACCGCGTGGAGCTGTCCAGCGAGGCCATCCGCCTGACCCGGCAGCTCCACGACCGCCTGCCCGGCGACGGCGAGGTGGCCGCGCTCCTCGCCCTGATGCTGCTCACCGACGCCCGCCGTCCGGCCCGCACCCGGCCCGACGGCGGGCTGGTGCCGCTGGCCGAGCAGGACCGCGACAAATGGGACGCCGAGGCTATCGCCGAAGGCGTCCAGCTGATCACCGAGACGCTGGCCGCCGCGCCGCTCGGCCCCTACCAGGTGCAGGCGGCGATCGCGGCCGTGCACGACGAGGCGCCGCGGGCCGAGGACACCGACTGGCGGCAGATCCTCGCCCTGTACGACCTGCTCGACGGCATCGCGCCGGGGCCCATGGTCACGCTCAACCGGATCGTCGCCGTCGCCATGGTCCATGGGCCGCAGGCTGGGCTGGACGGGCTGGCGAAGGCGGAGACCGATCCGGCGCTCGCCGGGCACCACCGGGTGCTGGCCGTACGCGCGCATCTGCTGGACCTCGCGGGCGACCGGGAGGCGGCGCGCACCCAGTACGAGCTGGCCGCCCGCCGCACCCTCAGCCTCCCCGAGCAGCGCTACCTGGAGTCGCGCGCCGCCCAGCTCTGACCGACCTCGCCTCAGCCGTCGAGGTGGCGCAGGATGGCCAGCACCCGTCTGCTGTAGGCGGGGGTCACCGGCAGGTCGAGCTTGTCGAAGATGGCGTTGACGTGCTTCTCCACTGTGCTCAGGGAGACGTGCAGGTTCGTGGCGATCGCGGCGTTGGTGAAGCCCTCGGCGAGTTGCCGCAGCACCTGCGACTCGCGTTCGCTGAGCGTACGCAGCGGGTCCACGCGGGTGGTGCGGGCGAGGAGCTGCCTGACCACTTCGGGGTCGATGACGGTGCCGCCCGCGCGGATCCGCTCCAGGGAGCCCAGGAAGTCCGCCACCTCCGACACCCGGTCCTTCAGCAGGTAGCCCATGCCCTCGGTGGCCTCGGAGAGCAGTTTGGCCGCGTACGTCTTCTCCACGTACTGCGACAGGACCAGCACACCCACCGAAGGCCAGCGCGCGCGGATCTCCAGCGCCGCGCGCAGGCCCTCGTCGGAGTGGGTGGGCGGCATCCGCACGTCCACCACCGCGACCTCCGGCCGGTGCTCGGCCACCGCCTCGATCAGGGACTCCGCGTCGCCGATCGCGGCCACGACCTCGTGCCCGGCCTCCTCCAGCAGCCTGATCAGGCCCTCACGCAGCAATACGGCGTCGTCGGCGAGGATCAGCCGCACGATGCTCCCTTCGGGAGGGTCGCGCAGACCCTGGTGCCGCCGCCGGGCGGACTGTCGACCTCGAACCGGCCGTCGAGCGCCATCACCCGCCTGGCCAGCCCCGACAGCCCGCCGCCCGCCGGGTCGGCGCCGCCCCGGCCGTCGTCGGAGATCACCACGCGTACCGCCCGCTCGTCCTCGCTCAGCACGACCAGGATGTCCCGCGCTCGCGCGTGCTTGACCGCGTTGGTGATCGCCTCCCTGGCCACGAAGTACAGGGCGGTCTCCACCTCCGAAACGGGCCGCCCGGCCAGGCCGTAGTCGACGGTCACCGGCACGCACGAACGTTCGGCGACACCCGCCAGCGCCGTGCGCAGGCCCAGCTCGTCGAGCGCGGTCGGGTAGATCCGCCACGCCACGCTGCGCAGCTCGTCGAGCAGTTGCCGGGACTCGGCGTACGCCTGGTCCACCAGCTCGGCCGCCCCGGCGGGGCTGTGCCGGGCCCGCCCGAGCAGCATGGCCAGCGCCACGCCGCGCTGCTGCACGCCGTCGTGCAGGTCCCGCTCGATCCGGCGCCGCTCGTCGTCGACCACCCGTACGATGCCGGACCGGCTGACGGTCAGCTCGGCGATGCGCCGCCGCATCAGCTCCTGCGGCCCGGGACCGAGGAAGCGTACGGCCAGCCGCCGCTCGGTCGCCACCAGCAGGCGGCACCAGAACGCGCCCAGGGCCAGCATCAGCACCCCGCAGGCCAGGCCGACCGCCCAGCTGTGCATCGACAGCTTGATGCCCGGCAGGTCCAGCGCCACCGGCGCGTAGTCGCCGGAGAACAGCACCCACATGCTGCCACCCAGGAACAGCAGGGCCAGGAACAGCAGCGCCAGAGCGAGATAGCCCCCGAACACGCCGACCAGGGCACGCAGCGCGAGATAGCCGTGACCGGACGCGGCCCCGTCGGTCTCCTGCCCGAACCAGGCGGCCAGCCGGGCCCGTTCGAGCGCCACCATTCCCGGGGCCCACCTGCTCCGGTACGGCCAGGCGAAGGTCCACAGGGCGAGGGCGGCGGCTCCGGTGACCAGCCCGGCCAGCACTCCGGTGAGCTGCCTGAAAACAATGCCTGCCACGGTCGCGCATTCTAGGCGCTGTACCGCTCGCCCGTGGGGGCGCCGGTCGTGTGCAGACTTGTCTGTGGAGCGCCGCTCACATGTCGACTTGTCTGTGGAGCGCCGCTCACGTGTCGACTTGTCCGTGAGGTGCGGGTCATGTGTCGACGGGCAGGCGGCGGGCGGCCACGCCCGCCCAGCCGAGGCCCAGCGCGGTGATCAGGAGCACTCCCGCGGTCCCCGCGCCCGCCGCCACCAGCCCGGCCGCGCCCGGGATGAGGATCTGCCCGGTACGGTTGCCCGCGAGCCGGAGCGACATCGCCCGCCCCCGCAGACCGGGGGGCGTGGACTCGGCGAGCCACGACATGGTCATCGGCTGTCCCACCCCGAGCCCGAACCCCAGGACGAGCAGCACGCAGACCAGCAGCCACAGCGGCATCGGCAGCGGCGTGAGGGCCATGGCCAGGGCCGCCGCGACGGTGCCGGCGACCAGGAGGCGCCGTCTGCCGAAGGCGTGCGAGAGGCGGCCGAGGAAGAAGCGCGACCCCATGGAGGCCACGCCGCGGATCGCCAGCAGGACGCCCACCACGCCTGAGGCGAGCCCTTGCTCGGTGCCCAGCGCCGGCAGGTAGACGAGCGTGATGTCGACCGCGGCCAGCACCACGCAGCTGGTCACGAGCGCGTGCGCGAGACCCGGCAGCCGCAGTAGCGAGCGCACCCCCGTGGCTTGGCCGCCGGCCCGCGCGGTGGCCCGCGGACTGCCGGTCAGGAGCGCCGACAGCACGACGAGCGCGGCGGCGAGCCCGCAGGTCCACAGGTAGATCCGGCCGGTGTCCGGGATGGCGTGGGCGCCGCCGAACGCGATGATCAGGATCGGGCCCACAGCCTGCCCGAGCGAGGCGGCGAAGGTGTAGTGCCCGAAGGCGGTGTCGTGACGCCCGCGCTCGGTCACGTTGGCCACCAGCGCCTGCTGGGCGATGACACAGCCGAGATGCCCCGTGCCGAGCAGGACGCCGCCGGCGATCAGCCCGGGGATCGTGTGGCCGAAGGCGAGGAAGGCGGCGCAGGCGGTCGTGAGCAGGATCGCGCCCGCCACGGCCATGCGCCGCTCGCCGTACCGGTCGGCCGCCTGACCGGCGGGGATGGCCAGGAGGAGCGGCGCGACGGCGAAGCTGGCGCCCAGCACGCCCAGCCACGCCGCGGAGACGTGCAGCTCGATCGCCCCGTACGACATGGTCGGCCGCAGCACGAACGTCACCACCTGCGTTCCCACGGAGTGGGCCAGCAGCAGGGCCATCTGATGACGCCGATGCCAGGTGATCACGCACTCCAGCCGGTCGCGCGCCTTCTCCACGGCCACCTGTACGTCACGGCCTCAACCTATCGCAACAACCCCAGAAGGCGGGAAAGGGCGAAATATCGGCTAAAACGCCATCGGTGGGAACAGGCCTCCCGGTGGCCCTACCTATCGGAGACCGCCGGCCGGGCCGTGGTCCACCGCTACGTCAAGGGGCGGTTCATGAGGGAGGTCAGCTGGTGAATGTCGTGGCGGGCCCGCAGGGCCGCGATCGCCTCCTGATCGGGTGGCTGGGTGGCGGCTATCAGATCGGCGAGTTCACGGAGGTAGTGCTCGTGGCCGGACGGGGAGACGAGGAAGAGCATTCGCGCAGGCTTGGGGCCGGGGTTGAAGAAGGCGTGCGGGCAGCCGGCGGGTACGAACATGACGCTCCCAGGACCGCCTCTGAACACCGGCGTGCCGGTGTCCGACTCCCATGTCCGCCAGTCGCCGTCGGCCTTCTCGCGTGGATGGAAGGCGAGCAGGTCGAGCTCCCCGTCGAGGATGTAGAAGACCTCCTCGGCCTCACGATGCAGATGCGCCCCGACGTCGAATCCCGGTGCGACGTCCGCCTCGAACATGGACCAGCTGGCCGACCGCTCCGCACCCAACTTGACCGTCATGCCGGCGGTCTGGATCCGGCGTCCGGCGCCGGGCCCGAGCAGCAGTCCATCGGTCAGGTCCGGGTCGTTCATGGCTTCCACTCGGTTGCCTCCAGCCAGTTCTCCAGCGTCATCAGGCCCGGGTGGGCGGCCCGCAGCGCTGGGAAGTCGGGTTCGTCGTCGTCGCGGTCGCCGAGCCAGGCGAACATCCTGGCCACCTGCTCGTCGAAGGCCCGCACCTGCTCGATGGGCACCTGATGGAAGCGGCTGGGCAGGCCGCCGGCCCGGCCGAAGGCCTCGGCGATCGCCTGAGCGGACAGGCAGTCCCCGGCGATCTCGAGTTTCCGGTCGATGAACTCGTCGGGCTGGTCGAACGCGATCGCGGCGAAAGCCCCGATGTCCTGCGTCGCGATCAGCCGTACCCGCGTCTCCGGTCGTACGGCGAGGTTGACCGCCAGCTCGTCGCCGTCCACGACCGGGCGGGTGAGGGAGGTGAAGTTCTCCATGAACATGACAGGCCGCAGCACGGTGGCCGGTAGCCCGAGCGAGTCGACGCGTTCCTCGATGCGGGCCTTGCTGTCGTAGTAAGGGATGCCGCTCACCAGGCCGGCGCCGCTGATCGAGCTGTAGACGAGATGCCCGACGCCGGACTTCTTGGCGATCTCCGCCACCGCCTTGCCGCGCCGTTCCTCGGCGATCACTCCTTCAGGGGTCACCTTGGGCCCGGTGAGCATGGTCAGCACCAGGAAGACGCCGTACGCGCTGTCCATCGCCGCCCGAAGCGACGCCGCGTCGTCCAGGTCGCCGGTGACGAGGGTGGCTCCCGCCGCCTGCAGCGTTTCAGCGCCCGGCGAGCCGGGATTCCGTACCAGGGCGCGCACCTCCCAGCCACGATCGAGCAGCTGGCGCGCGGCCGCGCCGCCCTGCTGGCCGGTGGCCCCGATCACCAGCACCGGTCCCTTCTGCTGTGCCATATGCCCTCCTTCGCCCGACGGTGACAATGATCAGGCTAACGACGAAGAGGCGGCCGATCCTGGTACAGATACTGCTAACCTGCCGGTCGGTTCACCGTCCACGGGAGCTGTGTGGAAAGCGGCCACGACAACGGACAGGCGGCGCGGCGCGCCGAGCTGGGTGCCTTTCTGCGCGCCAGGCGAGCCCGGCTGCGGCCGGGAGACGTGGGGCTGCCGGAAGACGGCATACCGGGGCGACGCCGGACCGCCGGCCTCAGGCGCGAAGAGGTCGCCGAGCTGTCCGGCGTCGGTGTCACCTGGTACACCTGGCTGGAGCAGGGCCGGAACATCTCCACGTCGGCTCAGGTGATCGACGCGCTGGCCCGCGCGCTCCTGCTCGGCCCGGACCACCACCGGCACCTTCGGTACCTCGCCGGTCTCGCCGCCCCGGACCGGGAAACCCCCTCCGATGACGTACGTCCGCGACTGCGACGCTTTGTCGACGCCGTGGCTCCGAACATTGCCTCCATTTATGACGGCCATTTCGACTACCTGGCGTGGAACCGGGCGTACGCGCTAGTTCGCCATGATCCAGACAGGTTTCCCGCCGATCGGCGAAACCTGGTGTGGATGATGTTCACCGACGAGGAGAACCGGGCCCGCATGACCCGATGGGAGCCGGCGGCGCGGGCCGTCCTCAGCCAATTCCGGGCCATGGTGGGGCAGCGTCCGGACGACCCACGGTTGGCCGACATCGTGGCCGGGTTGACCGCGGCGAGTTCGGAGTTCCGGGAATGGTGGAACGAATACCCGATCCGCTCCTTCAGACCCGCGACGATCGAACTCGATCACCCCGAGGCCGGGCGGATCGAACTGGAGATGTTCCAGGTCCGCTTGGTCGAGCGCCCCGACCTGGTGATGGTCGTACAGGTGCCCGCGAATCACGCGGCGCTCCAGCGGATCACCTCCATGCTCGAAGCCCCATGATCTCCGTGACGGGTGGCGAGGATCGGGATCAGCCCTTGTAGTTGAAGATCTGGCGAAGCGTGTGTTGCACGGTGACGAGGTCCTTCTGATCTTCCATGACCTGGTCGATCGACTTGTACGCTTCCGGATGCTCGTCCACCAGCGCCCCGGCGCGGTCGGCGTTCCAGACGCGGCTGCCCATCGCCTCGGCGAGCGAGGCGGCGGTGAGCTTCTTACGCGCCTCGGTGCGGGACATGCGCCGTCCCGCACCATGGGAGCAGGAGTTGTAGGAAGCGGCGCTGCCCAGGCCGGTCACGATGTAGGAGCGGGTACCCATGGAGCCGGGGATGATTCCCTCGTCCCCGCTGGCCGCCTTGATCGCACCCTTCCGGGTGATCCACATGTCGCGGCCGTGGTGGCGTTCCATCTGGGTGAAGTTGTGATGGGCGTTGATCGTGCGCAGCGCGGCACCGTGGCCGACGACCTGGAACAGGGAGGCGACCAGCACTTCGGCCATGCGGGCGCGTGAGGCCATGGCGTAGCGCTGGGCCCACAGCATGTCCTCGATGTAGGCGGTGAACTGCGGTGTGCCCTGCACGAGGTAGGCCAGATCCGGGTCGGCCAGCTCGATGAACCACTGCTTCATCAGCTTCTTCGCCTGCGTGATGTGCATGGTGGCGAGCTGGTTGCCGATGCCGCGCGAGCCGGAGTGCAGCACCGTCCACACATGGTCGCGCTCGTCCAGGCAGACCTCGACGAAGTGGTTGCCGGAGCCGAGCGTCCCGAACTGCGCGATGACCGTGTGCTCCTGCTTGCCCGTCAGTGAGGTGCCGGGCGTGCCGATCGCGTTGAGTGAGGCATCGGTGGACGGGTCGTCATGGCCCTGACCGACGCCGGCCGGGATGCGCTGCTCGATGAGCGGCATGAGCGCGGCCAGGGTGTCGGGCAGATCCGCGGCGGTCAGGTCGGTCTCGGTGGCGACCATGCCGCAGCCGATGTCCACGCCCACGGCCGAGGGGATGATGGCGCCCTGGGTCGGGATGACGGAGCCGACGGTGGCGCCCATCCCGACGTGGGCGTCCGGCATCAGCGCGACGTGGCTGGGGACGAAGGGCAGGCGGGCGGCGCGGGCGGCTTGTTCGATGGCGTCCGGCTCGATGTCGCTCGCCCAAGAGATGAGTCCGGGTGCTACCCGCTGCGGCATGAGGGGCTGCCTTTCTGGTTGATGATCTCGTAGCAGCGTATTCGACGAGAGTGCGGTGATCGCTACTGGTTTGTTGGGCGGCGAGCGACCCGGAGAGGACGGAGCTCCGCCAACCGCGCTCGGGGCGGTCGGCTGTGGCACCTTGGGCGGTGGTGGGCGAAGGTTCCCGCCATCGGAGGAGTGATCACTATGCGGCATCTCGGCATCCTCGCCCACAGCACCGAAGGGGCGGCCCTGTGCTTCCTGACCTACTGCCAGGAGGGGTTCCGCCGGGTGGGCCGGCATGAGCACCCCGACGTGACCCTCGATTACATCGCCTTCGGCTACAGCATGCCCGCGTGGGACGCGGGCGACCACGACTCGATCAGGGCCACGCTGGCCGTCAGCGTCGGGCGTCTCGCCCGCGCCGGGGCCGACTTCTTCGCCTGCCCGGACAACACCGCCCACCTGGCGCTCGAACGGCCCGGTGAGGACCTCGCCCTGCCCGGCCTGCACATCGCCGAGGTGGTCGCCGACCAGGCCGTTGGCGACGGTCGTAGGAAGGTCGGCGTGCTCGGTACGTCGTACACAATGGATGGCCGGCTCTACCCGGAGGCGCTCGGCGCGCGTGGGATCGCGGCCGAGGTGCCGGAGCCGGACGACCGGCGGATCATCAACGAGATCATTTTCGAGGAGCTGGTGAACGGCGTGTTCACCGAGGAGTCGCGGCGGGAGTACGTCCGTGTCATCTCGCGGCTCGCGGAGCGGGGGTGTGACGCCGTCGCGCTCGTCTGCACCGAGATCCCGCTCCTGGTGACACCCGAGGCGTCGCCGCTGCCCACGCTCGACTCCACCCGCCTCATGGCCGTCGCCGCGTACGAGGTCGCGGCCGGTCACCGGCCGCTGCCCACCTGGCGTGGCGGAGGCTTGGCCGCTGCCCGGAGCTGACCGGTCACGGCCACTTTGTCTGGGGGTTCCATTGGACGATCTTCTTGAGCTGGGCGGTGGGGGGCAGTCCTATGGCGCCGGTCAGGTCGGCGTTATCGAAATCGGCGCCCGTCAAAGTGGCGTCCGTCAGATTGGCGCCCCTCAGGTCCGCGGTGAGAAAGACGGTGTCGGTCAGGTTGGCCCTCTCCAGGGATGCCTTGGTCAGGTCGGCGAGGTTGAAGTTGGCGCGGGAGAGGTTGGAGTTCGTCAGCCAGGCGGCGGACAGGTCGGCGAAGGGCATATCACTGTCGGACAGATCTGCTCGGAACAGCGCGGCTCCGGCGAGGAACACGCCGTACATCTTGGCTCGCCGCAGGTAGGCGTCGCTCAGGTCGGCGTCGCCGAGCCGGGCGTGTGACAGGTCGATCCAGTACTGCTTCGGGTTGGCCGGACGGACCCGGCCCAGCACCGTGAGCATGGCCCGAACATCTCTGGCCTGCCCGTAGTTCTTCTTGGTCGACGTGCGGCCGTTTCCCACAACATAGCTCGCGAGAACGTCGACGGTCGTCTGCCGGTAGTCGGGGACATCCCTGCCGATGTTCTCGAGAGCGTAGGCGGCGCCGATCCGGACCTCCATGCTCGCGCTGCCGAGTTGTTCGACGGCCTTGGTGAATCGGTCGGTGACCTGGCCCTTCTGCGCGACTTCGAGGCCCTTCCTGGCGATCAGCAACTCCTCACGGGAGGCCTCGACCGATTTCGCGGTCTGCGCCAGACCCTGCGCCGTCAGCAGCAGTCCGCCCAGCACGGCGATGGTCGCCGGGATCTGCAGCAGGGTGGTGACGAACTGGCGCCGGCTGTCTTGGGCCGCGCGGTGCAGCGCAGCGCGTTCTACGGGTTGGAGGGTGGCGAATTCCGCCCGCGATAATGGAGCGGTCGCCCGTTCTTCGGGACGCCAACGGAACCACGTCATGAGCGGATCGTGCGCTCAGGTCCGCCCGTTGGCGAGAGTAGGCCCCTACTCAAGTTGAGCGGTGACGAGGCTCGCGGGCGAATGTTGTGGCATCCCTCCATGCGTATCCCGGGACGTTGTGGTGTGAGATCGGATCCGCACCTACGAGAAGTTCCACGCGACTACGAGAAGTTCCACGCGACTGCGAGAAGTCGCGGCTGCGAGAAGTTCCGCGCACCTATGAGAAGTGGAGGCGGCGACATGCCGAGGCTCACCGGGGGAAAGGGTTTCCCCACCGGCGACATCGCCCGGATCAGCGTCTTCGCGGCGCTGATCGCCGCGCTTGGCCTGCCGGGCACCCTGAACCTGTTCGGCAACGCGGTCCCGATCACGCTGCAGACGTTCGGCGTCATGCTGGCGGGCACGATCCTGGGCTCGTGGCGGGCCGCCCTGGCCGTCGCCGTACTGCTCGTGCTGGTGGCCGTGGGCCTGCCGTTGCTGGCCGGCGGGCGTGGCGGGCTCGGCGTGTTCGCGGGGCCGTCGGCCGGTTACCTGATCGGCTGGCTGCCCGGCGCGGCCGTGACCGGCTGGATCGTCGAACGCGGCGGCCATCGGCCGGGCATCGTCCGGCTGGTGGTGGCCTGTGTGGTCGGCGGCATCGGGGTGATCTACCTGATCGGTCTGCCCGTGCAGGCGGCTGTCACCGGCGTCCCGCTGGGCCGGACGGCGCTGCTCAGCGCCACGTTGTTCCTGCCCGGCGACCTGATCAAGGCGGTGCTGGCGGCGATTGTGACGAAAGGTACTCAACGGGCATACCCTGACGCGGTCCCGGCCGTGCATCGCGAACGGCTCCGCGCCAGCAAGGAGGGCTGAACCGGTCATGCCGGTCGCCGCACAGGTATTGCGCCACGCATCCGCCCACCCGCACCGCCTCGCGGTGTGCGGCCCGGCGGGCGAACTGAGCTACGCCGAGCTCGCCCGGCGCATCCGTGACACCGCGGCGCACCTGACCGCGTCGGGCGGAACCGCGTCGGGCCTGGCCGGGCTGGGGCTGGCTCACGGGGCGCTGGTCGCGATCAGCCTGGCCGACCCGGTGGACCAGCTCATCGCCGCACTGGCGACGGACCTGGCGGGGGGTACGCCGCTCTTGTGCGACCCCACTTGGGACGAACGCGTACGGGCCGCGATCCCCGCGGACCGCCACCTCGACAGCCTCCCGCCCGCTGGGGCGAACGACGTTCTGTCACCCGCCGAGGCAGGCAGATGGCCATCCGCCGAGGCGGGCAGGCGCTCATCCGCTGAGGCGGGCACGCTGGTTCCGCACGCGGCGCGCACGCGGCCATCTGCTGAGGCGGGTGCGGGGCCATCCGTTGAGACGGGCACGCTGGTTCCTCACGCGGCGGCTTGGCCGCAGCCGGAGGACGGCGATCGGGCCTGGGCGTGTTTCAGCTCCGGGAGCACCGGCCGTCCTCGGGCCGTGGTCCGTACGCGCGCGTCCTGGACCGCGTCGTTCCCGTGGGTGAGCGAGCTGGCCGGGATCGGGCCCGGCGACGTCGTCCTGGTGCCCGGACCCTTGGGCTCGTCCCTGTACGGCTTCGCGGCCGTGCACGCGCTGGCCGTCGGCGCCACGGCTCTGGTGCCGGGCCGCTGGTCGCCCGGGTCCCTGGGCGAGCAGCTCGGCCGGGCGACCGTGGCCCACCTGGTGCCGCATTGCCTGCCGGCCGTACTGGACGCGCTGGAAGAGGGTGCCCCGCTGCGGACCGTCGTGATCGGTGGGGCGGCGCTGCCGGTCGGGCTGCGGGAGCGGGCGGCGGACGCCGGCGTGCGGGTGGTGTCCTACTACGGCGCGACCGAGCTGTCCTTCGTGGCCGCCGACGCCGACGGCGCGGGGCTGCGCCCTTTTCCGGGCGTCGAACTCCAGGTCAGGACCCTGCCTGGCCAGACGCTCGGCGAGGTGTGGGCGCGGTCGCCCTGGCTGGCCGAAGGCTATCTGGCGGGCGCGGCGGGCCCGCTGCGGGTGGACGGCGACGGGTGGATGAGCGTCGGCGACGTGGCGGAGCCGTACCTGCCGGGTGAGGTCCTGCGGCTGCGCGGCCGGGGCGACGGCGCGATCCAGACCGGCGGCGCCACGGTCGTGCCGGAGGACGTCGAAGAGGTGCTCAGGAGCGTGCGGGGGGTGGGCGACGTCGTGGTGGTCGGCTCGCCACACCCGGACCTGGGCGCGGTGGTCACGGCGATCGTCGAGGTGGGCGCCGGGACCCCGCCCTCGCGGGCCTCGCTCGAGGCCGTGGCCCGTGGCGGCCTGGCCGCGGCGCAACGGCCCCGCCGCTGGTACGCGGTGGACAGCCTGCCCCGCACCTCGGCGGGCAAGCCGGCCCGCGGCCTCCTGTCCGCCCGCCTGGCCGGCGGCGACCCTGACCTGTGGCGGCTCACCTGATGCGATCGGACATCGCGCCGGTCATCGTGGCCGCGCGCCGTACGGCGATCGGGACCGCCGGGCACGCCTTCAAGGAGGTGACCGCCGACATGCTGGCCTCGCCCGTCATCGAGGCGCTGGCCGGTGACATCGCCGGCCTCGGCGTGCCGATCGAGGACGTGGTGCTCGGCAACTGCATGGGTCCGGGCGGGAACCTGGCCCGCGTGTCAGCGCTGGGCGCGGGGCTGGGCGAGGCCGTTCCCGGTGCCACGGTGGATCGGCAGTGCGGCAGCGGGCTGGCCGCGATCCTGATGGCGGGTCAGGCCGTGGCCAGCGAGGAGATGGAACTGGTCCTCGCCGGTGGGGTCGAGAGCGCATCCACCGCCCCGCTGCGGGCGCACCGGGGGAGCCCCGCCGTGCCGTACGAGCGGGCGCCCTTCACCCCGGCCGGCCACCCGGACCCGGACATGGGCGCCGCGGCCGAGGCGCTGGCCGCGGCGCGCGGCGTGGATCGGGCCCGCCAGGACGACTACGCGCGCGCGAGCAACGCCAAGGCGGTGGCCGCGCGGGAGGCGGGACGGTTCGCGGCGGAGATCGTCGAGGTCAAGGGGCGGACGGAGGATCAGCGGCCCCGGGTGTTGCGGCCGGAGTCGATGTCGCGGTTGCCCGCGGCGTTCGTCCCCGGAGGGACGGTGACGGCCGGGAACTCCTCGCCGGTCAGCGACGGGGCGGCGGTGGCCGCCCTCACCACGGAACGCCTGCGCGCCAGGGCCGGGCTGCCGGGGCTCCGGCTGCGGGGCGGGGCCGTCGTCGGCTGTGATCCCGCCCTGCCCGGCTGGGGCCCGGTGCCCGCCGTACGACGGCTGCTCGGCCGTACCGGAGTGAGCATGGAACAGATCGCGGCGGTGGAGATCGTGGAGGCGTTCGCGGCCCAGACGCTGGCCGTCACCGACGCGCTCGGGCTCGACCCGCTCGGCGCCGACCGGGACCGGGTCTGCGCCGACGGCGGCGCGCTGGCGCTCGGCCATCCGTGGGGGGCCACCGGAGCCGTCGTCGTCACCCGGCTGTTCACACGGCTCGTACGGTCGGGCGCGCCGCCGGGGACGCTGGGGCTGGCGACGGCGGCGGTCGGGGGCGGTCTCGGCGTCGCCGCCCTGTTCGAGGTGATGTGAGCCCAATGAGCGAGCGGGTCAAGTGCGTGCGTGGTGTGAGCCGATGAGCAAGCCGGTTGAAGGTGAGATGCGTAGGTGGTGCGGGTGATCGAGCTGGACGACGTGCGGGTCCGGCTCGGGCAGCGTGAGGTGCTGTGCGGCGTCACGGCCCGCCTGCCCGAGCGGCGGGTCGGCGTGATCGGGGCCAACGGGTCGGGCAAGAGCACGCTGGCCCGGCTGCTGAACGGCCTGGTCCTGCCGACTTCCGGCACCGTCACCGTCCTCGGCGACGACACCTGCCGCCACGCGGCCAGGATCAGGCGGCGCGTCGGGTTCCTGTTCACCGACCCGGACGCGCAGATCGTGATGCCGACCGTGGCCGAGGACGTCGCGTTCTCCCTGCGCCGGCACAAGCTGCCGCGCGAGGAGGTCCAGCGCCGGGTCATGGACGTGCTGGACAGGTACGGCCTGGCGGGCCACGCCGACCACCCCGCCCACCAGCTGTCCGGCGGCCAGAAACAGCTGCTCGCCCTCTGCTCGGTCCTGGTGCTCGAACCCGAGATCCTCGTCATGGACGAACCCACGACCCTGCTGGACCTGCGCCACTCCCGGCTGGTCGCCGACGTGCTGCGCGAACTGCCGCAGCAGGTGGTCGTGATCAGCCACGACCTGGCGCTGCTGGCGGACTTCGACCGCCTGCTGGTGATGGACGAGGGACGGATCGTGGCCGACGCCGCGCCGCCGGCGGCCATCGATCACTACCGGAAGCTCATGTCGTGAACGGTCTCACCGGCGCCTACGTCCCAGGCGGCTCGCCGCTGCACCGCCTGCCCGCGGGAGCCAAGCTCGCGGGCCTGGCGGCCTGCTGCACGGTGCTCGTCCTGCTGCGCGCGCCGGTGTCGATGGCGGTCGCCGCGCTGGTGGTGGGGGTGCTGTTCGCCGTCTCGGGGGTGGGCGCGGCGGCGGCCTGGGCGCAGGTGCGGCCGGTCCGCTGGTTCGCGGTGGCGCTGTTCGCCGTGCAGGTGGTGTTCGCGGACCTGCCGTCGGCGATCACCTCGGTGTCCCGGGTCGTGCTGGCCGTCGCCCTGGCCGGGCTGGTCACGCTGACGACGCGGACGGAGGCCATGATGGCGTTCCTGGAACGCTGCCTGTCGCCGGCGCGCTGGGTGGGGCTGGATCCGTTCCGGCTGTCGTTGCTGCTGTCCCTCACGATCCGCAGCGTGCCGGTCATGGCCGACCTGGCGACCCGCGTACGGGAGGCGCAGCGCGCCAGGGGAGTGCAGTGGAGCGTGCGGGCCTTCGCCGTGCCGCTGGTGGTGAGCGCGCTGCGGCACGCGGACGCGCTGGGCGAGGCCCTCAGCGCCCGCGGCCTGGACGACTGATGGGGCTCACACGGGCCCGCAGGTCCATAGGTGAGAAGATCAGCAACAAGCTGTTCTTGGCGAAGGCCGAACGATTGGAAGCGAAAATCCCCCGGCTGGCCAGTGAACGTGAAAGCCACTCAGCGTGAACGGCCCAGCGCGTATATGGCAGAACGTTCTGACTATGTCACCAGGGGTCGTTATAGTATCGCTTCCCCATCGGTTAAGATCTGACGTATCGATGACCTCTCCGCGATAGTCAACCCACGCAAGGATCAGAAGGCTGAGCCAGTGCGAGGTCAGCAGCCATGCCTCTCTCAGAAGTCCCGCTTGAGCATACAAGGCGTGTGGGTCTTTGGGATGTGTTAGAGCATGGCGAAGTTCTGTCACCGCTTTTGCGGAATCCATATTTATAGTGGCAGCATATGCCTTCAGCGTTGGTAGGTGGGCTGGGGGTGTCGTAGGAATCTGGAAATCTGTCAGCATCCTTCGAATTCGCCATTCAGCGCCCTTGCTATCGATCTTCTGTGGATTCTTTCCCTGCTCATGTACTAGCCTGATCCAGGCTAAGTGCTCTATTGCTGCGAAGGCTAGCAGGAGCCGTTGCTCCAATAGAGCAGAACCATTCGCTCCAAGGTGGGCCTGAATGAGAAACGCCAGAGTAGGGCGACGGGCGGCATTAAGGAAGGCTTTGATGAGAGG
Organism: Nonomuraea sp. NPDC050022; assembly: GCF_044460705.1. Classification (NCBI taxonomy): domain Bacteria; kingdom Bacillati; phylum Actinomycetota; class Actinomycetes; order Streptosporangiales; family Streptosporangiaceae; genus Nonomuraea; species Nonomuraea sp. NPDC050022. Next base: position 116,923 of record NZ_JBITKE010000021.1, on the reverse strand, counting down.
GGCGGCCATGAGTTCGATCGACTGTCCTCTATGTCCACTCCACAGCTCTTGATGTCCATGGGTGAGCTGATCCACTTTAGGGGTAGCCCATTCTTGCCATGCTCTTTCCCCGTTTGCTCGGATGTCTTCGAATTGGGGAGCGGTAAAGCGTCCGGCGAGGAATGAAAGCGCGAGATGTATTGCTTCCATCGCCGCTTCAGCATCGACCGCCATGAACTGCGCCCCGTCGACCTTAGATATGCGTAGAGCGTGTGTGCGGGAATATCCTCCATTGTCACGAATGCGCCTGAGGGTGGAGCCTGCTCCTGGATGGGCATCGAGAATGATTTCCCAGCCCTCAACGACCCATCTGTTCCGGCCGAGCCAATCCCACTCAACGCCCTCTATTGCCCCTTTGAGGGGAGATCCATTGGCCTCGATGAAGTTTACGAGGGATCCCGAAACCAATTTAACGGGAGCGGCTGCGTCTCCGGTTAGGGTTCTTTCCGCAAGCCATGCCGTCGCCTTGTCCCAAGATGACTTGCGATGATAAGCTTCGACCAAGTTATTCGGTCCAGCTAGGTTGTCAAGATGGACATGAAATGGCTTATGCTTGTTTAGGTGTAGCCAATTAACTGGAGTGTCTACGGTCGATGACAGAAGGAGGCGGACTTCATGGCGAGGTAGCCATTGTAGATCAACGGTTACTTCGCAGGGAACATCCATTTCTATAATGCGCCCTCTCCCTTGGTAGAGGATTGTTTCGGCCGTCTCCCAATCGGGTTCTAGTAGGCTTGGGAGTGGCTCCATTGTATCCATGCTGCAAGTATCGCCAATATGCGAATAGGCTGCTACGTGGGATGACGAGTAGTGATGCAATCGAGACGATCGCGTTTTGAGGGCTACCCTATATGCATCCTCGCCTATGGGCATATAACGAAGGCGCGAGGCGGGACTTCCCGTGAAAGACCGACATGCAAGTAGCGCAGGACCTGCGTGGCCTGAGCGCTTCTGGCGCCATCAGAGCATCAGAAGAACCGCCAGGGCCCCGGCAAAGTGGCACCGATGGCCGTGATGTCCAGTTCAGGCGCATGAGGGCGGTGCAGCCGGGGCGAAGCGGCGGGGCGGGCGATCAGCTAAACGAACAGGCACGACCTTCGAGATCATGAGGTTCTCGACGCCAAATGATCAGAGAAGACCGTGCCTGCCCCCATATCATTGCCGATCACCCCTGCCCTGGACCACTTGACGACCGTGACCTGCGGCTCGGCGCCTGTAGCCGCCCCCGAGTACGCCAGCCTGCTCGATCATCTGCGGCAGGTTCCCGATCCGCGGCGGCGACGCGGCGTCCGCCACGCGCTGGCCTCGCTCCTGACGATCACGGCAGCTGCCGTACTGGCCGGGGCGCGGTCCTTCACCGCTGTCGCCGAATGGATCGCCGATGCCCCTGTCCAGGTCCAGGCCGCATTGGAAGTCCGGCACGACCCCATCGCCGGCGTTGCCCAACCGCCGCACGAGGCGACGCTTCGCCGCGTGCTGGCACGTGTCGACGCCGACGCCCTGGACGCCGTCTTCACCGCCTGGCTGGCCGCACGCAGTCGTGCCCACCTCAAAGCAAATCCCAAACCCCAGATGAGCGACCCCGACGCCGGGCGGTCGCGGTGGATGGCAAAGCGCTGCGCGGCGCCCGCCTGGACGAGCACCGGACAGTGCACCTGCTGTCGGCGTTCGACCACGCCTCCGGTCTGGTCCTGGCACAGACCGACGTGGACGGCAAAACGAACGAGATCACCCGCTTCCAGCCTCTGCTGGCAGACCTTGACCTGGACGGATACGTTCTCCCAACTCAAGCGGCTGTTATGGAAACAGGTCCCCGTCGCCGACCGCCAACGCGACCGCGGGCACGGCCGCGAGGAGCGCCGCACGCTGAAGGTGCTCACCGTCAAAGCCGGGCTGCTCTTCCCGCACGCGCTCCAGGCCATGCAGATCAAACGCCAGGTCAGGGACCTGAAGAAGGGCAAATGGCGGACCGTGACCCTCTACGCCGTCACCAGCCTCCCACCAGGACGCATCACCCACGCCCAGCTCGCCGCCCTGATCCGCGGACACTGGAGCATCGAAAACCGGCTCCACCACGTCCGCGACGTCACCTACCGCGAAGACGTCTCCAAAGTCCGCACCGGCACCGCACCCCGGATCATGGCCAGCCTCCGCAACCTGGCCATCGGCCTGGCCCGCCTGATCGGCTGGACCAACATCGCCGCCGCCACCGACCACTACCGCAGCCACCCCGCCGACGGCCTCCAGCTACTCGGTCTTACAACATGAGAACGTTTCGACCCTGGGCTGAAAGCGATCGGTGAGCGATCTGTAAGCGCCGTTTCCTACGGTTGCGGCATTCCCAACTTCGAGGAGAGTCGATGCGAGTATCCAAGCTGGCCGCCGGTGCGCTGATGGCCGCCGCGCTCGTCACCCCCGCCCTGGCGGCCACCCCCGCCCTGGCGGCCACCGCAGCGCAGGCGGCGCCGCCGCCGACCACGACGGACTGGACCCAGGAGGGGCCGTTCTCCACGTTCGACGCCTGCGATCACCGCAGGCGCTTCTGGGACCAGCTCGACGGGCGTTCGCACTACTGCCAATGGGCCGACGGCACCCACGAGAACCGCGGCTGGTGGATCCGCACCCGTGGCTGAGCCGCGCTAGCGCCGCCGCAGCAGGTACGTGTCCATGGTCCAGCCCTTGCGCGCGCGGGCCCGCGCACGCACCTGTTCGAGGTGGCCGGCCACCTCGGACAGCGGGCCGGCGATCAGGATCTCGTCGGGCGTGCCGGGGTAGGCACCCAGTCAGGGGCGAAGCGTTCTCGGCTGGTAGGACCTACGCGGGCTCGACGAGGCCGGGTGGTTGAGGGCACCCCCGGGGTGTGAATGACAAACGCGGCCCCTGATGATCGTTGGTTGTCTACGCCAGTCGATCAAGAACAGGGGCCGCGTTCGCGTGCCATCATCCCCGATCGACGTGCTCGCCCGCCACCTGGAGCACGTCTCCCTCACCGACCCACTGACCGACCTGCTCGATCTGCCGGCCCTGGCCGAAGTGCTGGACACGGTGCCCGACCCGCGCAGCCGCCGGGGACGCCGCTACCGGCTCGGCCCGCTGCTAGCGTTATCCCTGCTCGCCGTGCTCGGCGGCGCAACTTCCCTGGCGAAGATCACCCGGGTCATCGCCGGATACGACCCACACCTTCGCGCCCGCGCCGGGCTGCCTGGCACGGCCAAGCTGGCCGCCAGCACCCTGGGGCGGCTGCCGTCCCGGCTGGACGGCGACGCCTTCGACACTGCCACCTGCGGCTACCTGGCCTCACTCGCCGCCTGCGGCCCACCCTCGGACCGAACCCCGCTCATCGGCCTGGCCGTGGACGGCAAGACCCTGCGCGGCAGCCGCACCCCCGACACCACGGTGCACCTGCTGGCCGCCACCCGCCACGACACTCAGACCGTCGTAGCTCAGCGGCAGGTCGAAGCCCACAGCAACGAGATCCCCGCGTTCACACCCCTGCTGTCCGGACTCGACCTCACCCACACGGTGATCACCGCCGACGCCCTGCACACCCAGCACGAACACGCCCGCCACATCATCGCCGCCGGCGGCCACCACCTGTTCATCGTCAAGGGCAACCAGCCCACCTTGCACCGCCGACTCAAGGCCCTGCCCTGGCGCGAAGCGATCCTCAACGACCGCACCGACGAGACCGGACACGGCCGCCGCGAGATCCGCCGCATGAAGATCTGCACCGTCCGCCCCGGGCTGCCCTTCCCCCACGCCGCCCAGGCGATCCAGGTCAAACGCCGCCGCACCGACCACCGCACCGGCAAGACCACCATCGTCACGATCTACGCCGTCACCAGCCTCCCACCAGGACGCATCACCCACGCCCAGCTCGCCGCCCTGATCCGCGGACACTGGAGCATCGAAAACCGGCTCCACCACGTCCGCGACGTCACCTACGGCGAACACCACTCCCAAGCCCGCACCGGCAACGCACCCCGCAACATGGCCGCCCTGCGCAACCTCGCCATCGGCGCGCTACGCCTGACCGGCGCGACCAACCTCGCCCAAGCCATCCGGCACCTCTCCCGCGACGCCACCCGCCCCCTGACCATCCTCGGACTCACATGATCAACTAACTTTGCCGGGGCCCTGGAAGAACCGCGAAGCGGTGAGGGCTGGCGGCACCACAGCCGCGAGTCGCTACACCCCCGCGAGGACGTAGAGCAGAGCGTTCATGCTGGTGCCGCTGATGATGTCGCGCTTGTCGATCAGGCGGCGGATGTCCGTCAGGGGGACCCATTCGATGCGCTCCGCCTCCCATCCTTCGGTGGGCGGCCCGATGTGCTGGGCGCTGTCGGCGCGGAAGATGTGGTGCTCGGAGTCGGAGATGCCGTTGGTCGGCTGGGTGTAGAGCAGTGGCGACAAGGGGCCAGGTCGCCAGCCGGTCTCTTCTTCGACCTCGCGGGCGGCGGCGGCGATCGGTTCCTCGCCCTCCTCGATCTTGCCGATCGGGATCTCCCAACCCCAGGTGTCGGTGATGAAGCGGTGCCGCCAGATGAGCAACACACGGTTCTGCTCGTCAGTGACGACTGCACCGGCTCCGGGCGCGGTGCGGATGAGCCGATGATCAAGATGCCGTCCGTCTGGCAGTTCCACATCGGCCACGCGGACGTCGAGCCAGCGGTCAGTGTAGAGCGGTTCTTCCGAGTGGACCTGCCAGCGCATGCGACTGCTCCCCTGCGTGGACGCCTGGACCGGCACCACGCTACAAGGGGATGCCAGCCTGCTGCCTCGCGCGGGCGACAAACACCTTGACCGGTTGCGTGTCGTAGGCACTCAGGGCCGTCGTCACCGATTCGATGCGCTCGGCAAGGCGCTCGGACTCCATGCCCTCGGTACAGTCGAGCATGCTTTCCGCGGTGGAGGCGGCTTGTTCCAGTTCTCCGCGTTCGGCCAGGATCAAGGCGAGAGTCGCCTGCCGGTGAGCCTGCCCCCGTAGATGGCAGGTGCTGGCCGAACGCAGAGCCTCCTCTGCGTACTCTTGGGCAGGTGTCAGGTCGCCGAGACGGCGCAGGGCCTCGGCGTGCTGGCACTCAAGCAGACCTGGTTGTACATAGCCGGTCTCCGGAGGCTCCTCTCCTTGCCGGATCTGCCCTGCCGTGGCCTCCGACAGGCGCATGTGCGCGTGGCAGCTCGCCCGGTCGCCGACACGTGCGTACGCCTTCGCTTGGAGAATGTGCAGGTCCGTCGCGAGGGCGGGACTCAGGTGACCCCGCGCTGCGCGCAGAGCTGTCTCGCAATACTGGATGACGCGCCGGTACTTCGCCTGGGCCATCGCCTGGTTCGCCAGCAACGCGATCACGTAGCCGCCGAAGGCCAGGTTGCTCGACGCTTTGGCCGTCCTGAGCGCGTGGAACAGGTAGCGCTGCGACAGCGCCTGCCTGTCGGAGTCGTACGCACATATGCCCGCGAGCGCGATCAGCCCACCAGCCGCCCGGAACAGTCGCCTGCCGATCTCGTCGTCATGGCTACCTCTGAGCAACGGCGTCACGCCGGTGTTGAGGAAGGCCACGAGGCGCGGCCGTACCGGGATGCCGCCTACCCTGCGGTACATCTGCTCATGGCGGCCACGCGCGTCCTTGAGCACCTGGACGTCGTCCATCGACACTGGGCGCGGACCTCGCTGCGAGACGTCGATCTCGTACGGCGGGTTCTCCCACTCGAAGACCGGTGCGATGGCGGCCGAGCCCTCGATCAACGATGCGCCCACCGGAAAGACCTTGTTCCCCAGGTCTCCTCGCCACAGGGCGACGGCCTGGTCAACAACCTTGGGCAACTCCATCTCACAGGCGTCACCCGCCGTTCTCGCCATCCCGATATCTGACAGTGCGAGGACCCGCCCGACCTTGGGCCCGATGATCTCGCAGATGATCTCCGGAACGTCACCCCTTGGGATGGCGTGATCTCTGACCCATCGCGCTACGGCCGTGTGGTCGTAGCGCGTGGGGCGACGGGCGGTCGCGGTGGCCTTGTTGATTCGTGCGGCCATTCCCGCGTGCGAGATGCCCGCCTCCGCAAGCAAGGCATCCAGCAGGATGTTCGGCTCACTCACTTCAGCCCCTCCGTCGAGCGACGCCATATCCGGAGTGTAAGCAGAAAGTTACAGAACGAACAGGCAGGTCGACAGGCGAGCGCATCACAGCTTTATCGCATTCACACAGGGTGTGAACCGACTCCCACCACCCGTCGCGATCACGCGCTTATGAGAGCGATCCCGCGCCGAGTCCACTGGCTCCATGACCCGGAACCAACCAGAAATCACTCGCCCACCTCACCCCTTGCATGCCGCCCGCGACATAGGCCAAGCCTCGGCGTCCCTGCCGACATCCACGATGGATACGGGCTGGCCCTGGTGTCGGTTTGGGTGGGCCTGGTGGTCTGGTGCGATGGCGACCGCTACTGGTGGCGTACCGGCTGGGACCCGCACCGCAAACGGGTCATCTACGCCTACCATCCCGCGCTCGATCCCGAGCGGGCTGCCCGTCGCGTCGCCTCCCGCTACGCGGACCTCCGCAGAAGCCATCCCCTACCCCAGCCGATATACGTGCAGGCGGCAGCTTCGGGGCCAGTCAGTTGAGCATCGACACGCGACAAGTGGGAAGCCGCGTCACGATCACGGAACTCCTGCACAGCCACGCACGAACCCGCGCTCACCGTGCCAGGCTCATCGGGCGTAGCGGCACAGTGATCAGGATCCTCACCCACGGTACCAACGCCTTGATCCGGCTTGACGGGGATCACTTCGACCTGCCCGCCGGCATTCGCCGTTGGCCTGTCCATTGGGATGACCTCACCATCGAACCCGTTGCCGATGCGGGAACAGCACCCCCGCGCGAGTACCGGACGGGCGTCTTGGGAAGCGGGCAGGACGCCGTACTACACGCCGTGCTCCCCGGCACATCCACCGGCCTGTGCGCGGAGCCGGTCGGCCCTCTGCCGATCTGCGGCTGGTCTCTGCCGTTCGCGCCGACCTCGCGCCGCGCCTGCGTCCGATGCGTGGCCTTGCAGGCATCTCCATCTTGACCGCCGCACATGGCCGTGCCCCAACCGCCTCACCGGGCCAGCAGGCGCGCCACCGCCGTGCTGAGCATCCGTACGCCGAGGGTCGACCCGGGCTCGAGGCCGGTCACCTTGCGGGCGCGCTGCAGCCGGTAGTCCAGGGTGCGCGGATGGATGCGCAACGCTGCCGACGCCGCCGCACGGTTCATGTCGTGGCTGTAGTAGGCGTGCAGGGTCGCCACGAGGTCCGGCCCCTTGGACAGCCGCCGGGCGAAGGCGCGCAGCCATGCGTCGATTTCCGGCGTGTTCGCCACGGCCATCTCCACGAACAGGTCGGCGAGGACGTACAGGCGGGCCGGCCGGTCCTCCGTCGGCGCCACCCGGCTGGCCTCCCGCGCCCAGGTGAGGGATTCGGCGAGCTGACCGGTCACGCCCTCCACGGAGGCGACCTGGCAGGCCCGCCCGAGCAGCGCCACCGCCGACCGCACTTGGTGCAGCGCCACCGTACGATCCACGGTGCCGGGAGTCAGGAGGACCAGCTCGCCACAGCTCAGCCAGGCGACCAGCGAGCCGGTGGCGAGCGCGCTCACCACGGTGGAGCGGTCCCGCTCGGGTACGGCGGGGGCGGGGACGCGCACCACTGACACCGCGTAGCGGGAGGCCACCAAGGGCCGCAGCGGGTCGGTCAGTCGCGGCTCCACCGGCTCGTCCGCGAGCAATGTGCGCGCGAGCAGCTCGTTGCGGGTCGCCAGCGACCGTGACCGGCCCACCCCGTCGGTGTACCCGTGCAGGTACGCGCTTCTGGCCCGGACGCTCTGCGAGCCGACCCAGCCGAGCATCCGCAGCAGGTCGTCGCCGTCCTCCGGGCCGGCCACCTGGTGGATCTCCTGAAGTGTGAGATGCGTGTGCAGCCCGAGTACCCGCTGCTGCGACAGTACGGACAGCCCCAGCTCGGCACGCTGGCGGCCCACCGACGAGATCGTCGACAGGTCATCGTCGTTGAGCGGCAGCCGCGCCGGTGCCAGGTCGAGCCTGCGGGACCGGATGAAGACGGCGAAACCGTACATGCTCGCCTGGTGGTCGCGCTCGCCGCCGATGCTCGGGATGTCTCGATACTCGGGGATCTCGCGCTGATACGCCGACACGGCGTTGCGCGCGTTGTCCTCCACCTGCTCACGTAACGACTCGAACAGTCCGCCCACGTTCCGTTCCCCCTCAACGGTCAGGTTCGGTGCTTGCCCCCCGGCGTATTCGTCGTCCCGCTCGTCGTGGATCAATGCTCCTTACGCGAACGCGCAACAGCGCGTGTGACCTTGTGTCGCCGCCACGAAGACCTGCTCGCCGGGCGAATTTGATACTTGGCAGGCCGCAGCGTGGTTCGGCTGCGGCGCCATCCACCCTCCGACGAAGGGATCGGTATGCGACTGCGTCATCTCATCCTGACCGTGCTGCTGGCGTGCCTGGGCGCGACCTGGCTGGGCGCCTCACCCGCCCAAGCCGCACCGCTCACAGTCCAATCGGTCGACGCCTACCTGGGCGGCGTCGACCTCAACGGCTACTGCAGGTCGATCGGGTACGACCATGCCAAATTGGTGGGCAGCCATTTCGATGGCTGGCGGTGCGTCAGCGGCAACGACGAAGTCGGCCTCTCGGTGGCCAGTGCCTGCCAGTGGCAGTTCAGCCCGCTCGTGGCCGCCGGCTATCCGGTCACCGCGTCGACCAACGGCACCAGCGCCGGCGAGTGGAAGTGCCATGCCACGCCGGGAGCGACCGAGTTCTACAAGGGCATGAACCTCGCCGGTTTCTGCCAGTCGATCGGCTACAACGGCGCGAAGCACTTGGGCGACAATGTGACCGGCTGGGTCTGCACCAGGAACGACGGTGCTCAGATCCGCCTCGACCTGCATGCGGCCTGCACCTGGCAGCACGCTGACAAGGTCGCCCAGGGATGGACCTTGGTAGGGGTCTGGGAAGGCTACGGCGACTCGTTCAAGATCAATTGTCGGGGCTTGCACGCCTGACGCTCACCTGATCAGCGCGCCGGTGGTCCCGATACGGATGCCACCGGCGCGCGCTCATGCGTTGAGCGGGCCGCTCGGCGTCACCGTTATAAGCCTGGAAAAGCTGAAATTTCGGATAAACGCTATAGGTGGGAACGCGCCTCACGGCGAGCTGCTGGTGTGGGAGCATTTGGGCACCATGCGAGCCATGCTGCCGTTGCGATTAGCGCGGTCGGCCCTCTTCGCGGCCGTCTGTGTGACGCTGGCCGCCCTGGCCCACTGGTTCGCCGACGGCACTCTGCCGGGCCCCGGCCATCTCGCGCTCGGCGCCGGACTCGTGACGGCGAGCGCCGCCGCGCTGGCCGGCCGGGAGCGCGAACCGGTCCCGATCGCCGTCCTGCTCGGCTCGGCACAAGTCCTCCTGCACGGGCTGTTCTCCTGGCACGACGCCCCCGTACCCATGCCGCCCGGACACGGACCGGCAACCGACGCGGGCATGGTGCTCTGCCACCTCACCGCCACTCTGGTGAGCGGATGGTGGGTGGCCAGGGGCGAGACCGCGCTGTGGGCGGTGCTGCGGCGGCTGGCCGTACGCCTGCTCCTGGTCCTGGCGCCGTGCCCCGCATCCCCACGCACTCCACCGGCGCCCGCCTATCGCTCACCCGGCGGACCGTACGAAAGCGTCCTGCGTCACGCGGTCGTCCGGCGTGGACCACCGCTCCCGGCTGCCTTCTGACCCCCCGTCCCGCAGCCACGTGGAGATCACCATGCCGTCAACCCCCCGATGCCGTCGACCCCTGCCCTTCGGCACCTGAGCAGCCGTGTCCACTTTCCGAGGCGGGGCGACGCCGGCCCGCCGATATGCCGTCGTCGCCGTGGCCGCCGGAGTCCTGGTGCTGGTCGCGGCCCTGCTGTTCGGCGGAAGCGTACCGCAGCCGTCGATCCCGGGCCTGCCCAAGGCGGGACCGTTCACCGACTGGGGGATGCCCCTGGCCCGGTTCGCCTACGACCTGTGCGCCTTCGCCACCGTCGGAACGCTGGTGGCCGCCGTGCTCCTGGCGCCGCGCGGCACGCCGCAGGCCGCCGCCTGCCTGCGCGCCGCCGGCCGCTGGGGGCTGGGCTGGGCCGCCGCCGCGGCGGCGACGTACCTGCTGACGATCTCGGAGGTCGTCGGCCTGCCGCTCACCGACCTGTTCGAGAGCCCGTCGATCCTGTCGTTCGGCACGACCGTCCCGCAGACCCAGGCGCTGCTCATCGTGGCCGCGGCGGCGGGGGTGGTGGCGATCGGCACCAGCTTGTGGCGTTCGCCCTGGTGGAACGCCTTCCTGCTGGCGGTCGCCGTCTTCGCGATCCTGCCGCCCGCCTACGTCGGGCACGCCGCCTCGGCGGGTGACCACGACATCGCGATCTCCGCGCTGATGGCGCACCTGGCGGCGGTGGCGGTGTGGGTGGGCGGCCTGGCCGCCGTCCTGGTCCACTTCCGGCGGTCGGACCGGCTCACGGACGTGGTGCCCAGGTTCAGCACGCTGGCCCTGGCCTGCTTCGGCGCGGTGGCCGTGTCGGGCGTGGCCAGCGCGTGGGTGCGCCTCGACGCCGTCGCACAGCTGTGGCAGACCCGTTACGGCCTGCTCATCCTGGCCAAGGCGGCCGCGCTGGTGGCCCTGGGCGTCTTCGGCCAGAACCATCGCCGCCGTACCGTCGCGGGCCTGGCCGAACGCCCGGTGCGACGCACGTTCGTCCGCCTGGCCACCGGTGAGGTGATCGTCATGGCGGCGGCCGTCGGGCTCGCGGTCGCCCTGTCACGCACCCCGCCGCCGCCTTCAGAGGGCGGCGGCGGCCACGACCACCTCCTGCTGGAGTACAACCTGCCGCCCTTCTCGATCGGCGGCCTGCTCACCGAGATCAGGCTGGACCCGCTGATCCTGCTCGTGCTGGCCGGCCTCGCGATCGGCTACCTCGTCGGGCTGCGCCGCCTGGCCCGCGACGGGATCGTGTGGCCGCCGGGCCGTACCGCCGCGTGGCTCGCCGGGCTCGCGGTGCTGGCGTTCGCCCTGCTCAGCGGCGTGGGCGGCTACGCCCGCGCGATGCTGTCCGCGCAGGCGCTGCAGTACGGACTGGTCGCGCTCGTGGCGCCCCTACTCCTGGCGCTGGGCGCGCCGCTGACGCTCGCCGCCCAGACCACCACGGACCGGTCCCAGTACGGCGACGTGACCCGCGCGATCCTGGACAGTCGCCTCGCCTCGCGGCTCACCCATCCGGTGATCGTCGCCGCCGCGCAGATCGTGCCGATCGCGGTGCTGTACGGGACCGGCTGGCTGGGGCAGTCCTTGTACAGCTACGCGCTCCATCTGCTCACCCTGACGGTGCTCTTCTGCACCGGGGCGTTGTGCTTCTGGGCGCTGGCCGGGGTGGATCCGCTGCCGCGCCCGATCACCTGGGTGGCGCGGGTGCGGCTGCTCGCGGTGGTCGCCGTGGCGCAGCTCGCGCTCGGGCTGGCCCTGCGGTTCGGGCCGGGGGTGGGCGTGGACTGGTTCACGCTGGTGTCGCCGCCGGGGGTGTCGGACCTGTCCGCCGACCAGCGGACTGCCGGGCTGACGGTGCTGGTCGTCGCGGTCGTGGTGCTCGTGGCGCCGGTGGTACGACTGGCGTCGTGGCGGCGGGCCGCTCAGCGGAGAAGGACACTCGTCTGAACGACTGTGGTCAGCCGCCGTTCAGTGGAGGAGGACGCTTGTCTGATTGACCGTGGTCAGCCGCCGTTCGGCGCCGGTGATCTCGTACACCGGCCCGGTCAGCGTCACCGACCGCTCGGCGACGACGTCGGTGACGGAGCGGCGGACGCTCACCGTCACCTCGCCGGGCTCGACGACCCGCCGGCCGTCGCGCCCGGTGAAGGCCAGCAGCCGCGTCGGCACCTCGAAGCCGACCGAGGCCCGCTCGCCGGGCGCGAGCTCGACGCGCGCGTATCCGACCAGCTGGGCGACGGGCCGGGTCACCGAGGCGACCACGTCCGACGCGTAGACCTGCACGATCTCCGCGCCCGCCCGCTCACCCGCGTTGCGGACGACGATCGAGCAGTGGATCGACCCGTCCGCCGCCGGAGCGGTCGCGGCCACGGACACCTCGTCGTAGGCGAAGCTCGTGTAGCTCAGCCCGTGACCGAACCCCAGCTCCGGAGCGGGGTCGATGTTGCTCACCGAACCGGCCGCGCCGAGCCGGGGATGCAGGTAGCTGTACGGCTGACCGGCGGGCGAGCCGGGCATGCTCATCGGCAGCCGCCCCGACGGGTTGACGGCTCCGCTGATCACCCGGGCGATGGCCCCCGCGCCCTCCTCGCCGGGGAAGAACGCCTGCACCACGGCGGCGGCCTCGCGCAGGATGCCCGGCACGGCGTAGGCCCGGCCGGTCAGCAGGACCGCCACGACCGGAGTGCCCGTGGCGAGGACCGCGTCGGCGAGTGCCTGCTGGGCGCCAGGCAGGTCGAGGGTGTCCACGTCGCAGCCCTCGCCGGAGGTGCCCCGGCCGAACAGGCCGGACCGGTCGCCGAGCACGAGGATCACCACGTCGGAGGCGGCCGCCAGGTCCACGGCCTCGCCGAACCCCGCGCGGTCACCGTCGTCGACACCCGTGCCGTGCGCGACCCGCAGCACCGCGTCCGGGAACTCCGCCCGCAGGGCGTCGAGCGGCGTGGGCGACTCGATGCCCGGCTCGACCTCGGGAAAGTGCGGCAGGACGTGGTTGACGAAGGAGTAGCAGCCGAACAGCGCGGTGACGCTGTCCGCGTTCGGGCCTATGACGGCGATGCGCTGTCCCGCGCCGTCGCCGAGGGGGAGCAGGCCGTTGTTGGTCAGCAGCACGATGGACTCTTCCGCCAGCCGCCGCGCCAGCGCCCGGGACTCGGCACCGTCCAGGTCGACGGGCCCCGAAGGAACCGGCTCGTAGTCGTCGTCGAGCAGGCCGAGCTTCGCCTTCTGCAGCAGCACCCGGCTCAACGCCCGGTCGATCAGCGATTCGGCGATCCGCCCGCTCGACACGGCCTGCTTCAACGGCGCCAGATAGGCGACCCCGGTGGGGAGCTCGACGTCGATCCCCGCCGTGAGCGCCTGCACGGCGGCGTCCTCGGCGTCGGTGGCGACGGCGTGCAGCGTGTGCAGGAAGGCGACCGCGAAGTAGTCCGCGACGACGGTGCCGTCGAAACCCCACTCGTCACGCAGGATCCGGGTGAGGTAGTGGTCGTCCGCGGCGATCGGGATCCCGTCGATCTCGGCGTAGGAGTTCATCACCGAACCCGCCCCCGCGTCCCGGATCGCCACCTCGAACGGGAACAGCAGCACGTCGGCCACCTCACGCGGCCCCGCGTGGACCGGGGCCAGGTTTCGCCCGGCGCGGGAGTTCGAATAGCCGACGAAATGCTTCAACGTGGCGATCACGCCCGCGGACTGGAGCCCCCGCACGTACGCCGCCCCGATCGTCGCGACCTCGTACGGATCCTCGGACACGCACTCCTCGACCCGCCCCCACCGCTGGTCGCGAATCACGTCGAGCACGGGAGCGAGCCCTTGGTGAACGCCGAGCGCGGCCATGCTCGACCCGATCCGTTGACCCATCCGCTCGACCAGCTCGGGGTCGAACGACGCGCCCCAGGCCGGCGGGACGGGGTAGGTCGTCGCCTGCCAGGCCGCCAGGCCGGTGAGGCATTCCTCGTGCGCCAGTGCCGGGATGCCGAGGCGGGTGTGGTCGAGCAGCCATCGCTGCCGCGCGGCCAGCAGGGTGCTCGCCCACTCAGGATCGACGGGCCGGGTCCCGTAGTGCCGGGTGATCTGCCCGAGTCCGTGGCGGGCGAACTCCTCGAACGCGACGTCCTCGCCCTGCATCGAATCCTGCAGCGGCGCGACGACACCCTCTTCGCGATTGACGTTCAGCCACACGCCCACGAGCTGCGCGAGCTTCTCGTCGAGCGACATGTCGGCCAGCAGGTCGCCGACACGTCGCGCTCGACGCTCATCGATCGTCATGCACGCACCCTCACTGTTGATCCGGTACGCCCGGGTGGGCGCGGGCTTCCGTCATCGCATCGGAAAGTTTCCGGATAGTTTTCCGAAAAGATGCCGTGACATTGCCGTTTCGTTACGGTAGATTCAGGCTTGCAGTCGTGTCAACACTTGCCGCACGCGCCTGATCAGCCCAGTTGGATAAGTGCCTGCGGGCCAGACAATTTTCCGAAAGTCGGCAAACGGGAGGTACTGTGCCCCGACCCACGCTCTCCGATGTCGCGGCGGCGGCCGGGGTGTCGGTCCCCACGGTCTCGAAAGTGCTGAGCGGCAAGAAGCACGTCTCCGCCGCCACCCGCGGCAAGGTGCTCGAAGCGGTCCGCGCCTCCGGGTACGAAGCGCTCCGCCCGCCCAGCGCCCCGCAAGTCGGGCTGGTCGACCTGCTCATCGACGGGCTCGGCTCGCCCTGGGCCGAGGTTCTGGTCAAGGGTGCGGAGCAGGCGGCCGCGCGCTGGGGATTCTCGCTCGTCGTGACCTCCTCCGCGCGCGCCGACTTCGACCTGCGGCGCTGGATCGGGATGGTGCGCAAGCGCGGCACCGACGGCATCGTCCTGGTGCTCTCCCGCGCCAACCAGGAGGAGATCGCGGCCGTCGAAGAGCTGCTGCGGGTCCCGCTGGTGCTCCTGGATCCGGTCGGCAAGCGCGACCCCCGGCTCTCGACCGTGGGCGCGACCAACTGGTCGGGCGGGGTGATGGCCACGACCCATCTCCTGGAGCTGGGGCACGAGCGGATCGGCTTCATCGGCGGGCCGCTCGACACGCAGTGCACCCTCGACCGCTACGAGGGCTATCTGGCCGCGCACCGCACCTTCGGCGTCGAGCCGTCGGCGGACCTGACGCGGTTCGCCGACTTCCAGGTCTCCGGCGGCAAGACGTTCGGCGCCGAATTGCTCGACCACCCCGACCGGCCCACAGCCATCTTCGCGGGCTCCGACCTGCAGGCCGCAGGCGTCTACCAGGCGGCGACCGAGCGCGGCATCCGCATCCCCGAAGAGGTGTCCGTGGTCGGCTTCGACGACTCCCCGCTGTGCGAGATGCTGTCCCCGCCGCTCACCACGGTCCGTCAGCCGCTCGACGACATGGCCAACGAGGCGGTCCGGCTGATCACCGAAGAGCTGGCCCATCGCAGAGGTTCGGCCGGCACCCGGATCGAGCTCGCCACGAGCCTCATCGTCAGAGGCAGCGCGACACGCCGACCCGGGTGACGCCGGGGTGCAGAGGCAGCACGACGCGCCGACCCGGGTGACGTCGTCGGGTCCAGAGGCAGCACGACGCGCTGACTCGAATGACGTCGGGGTCGATCAGCGAGCGAAGCTGGGGAAGTGCTCGTCGGGCAGCGGCAGGCCGGGGGTGAGGCCGAGGGGGTCGGTCAGCACGTGCGCCGGTTCGGCGGCGAAGACCGCGTCGGCGTCCATGTAGATGACCACGTGCGCGATGCGCGGGTCGTCGGTGAAGTTGGGCGTGGCGCAGTGCGCCAGGTACGAGTTGTGGAAGGTGCAGTCCCCCGCCCTCAACGGGACGGTCACCCGCTGCCGCCACCGCAGCTCGGGCGCGATCCGGAAGAGGTCCTGGCCGTCCGACAAGTCCTGGGCGCGCAGGTCCTGGAGGTCCTGCGAGCCGGGCACGAACGTCATGCAGCCCCGCTCGACCGGCACGTCGACCAGCGCGATCCAGGCCGACAGGGCGTGCCGCGAGCCGGTGTGCGGCCAGTACGGCTGGTCCTGGTGGAACTCGGTGGCCGCGCCGTTGTGCGGCTTCTTGATCAGCAGCTGGTCGTGCCACAGCCGCAGCGGCACGCCCGCCAGCTGGGTCGCGAGCGCGGCGAGCCCCGGGTGCAGGGTGAGCTCGCGCAGCGTCTCGTCCTGCTGCCAGAGCTGCAGCAACTGGACGAAGATGTCACCTTCCCGATTGTCCCGTACGGTCTCTTGTGCGGCCAGCGCCGCCTTGGCGTACCGGGCGGCCTCCTCGCGCGAGATCACCTGGGGCAGGTGGATGAAACCGTCACGTCGGTACGCGGACACCTGAGCGTCGTCAAGCATGTTCTTCTCCCTTGTCGGTGGTGCCTCCACTCTTGCCGGGCGGTGCCGGGACGGGCTAGGACGGGGGTTGCTCGCATGTAGCACAATCCTGATGTGCACCATGTACGACGCGACGACGTCTTCACCCCCGACCGGCTGCCCGTGGTGGCGGAGCGGCACGCGCTGGCCGCCGACAACAGCGCGCACAGCCACGACTTCCTGGAGCTGGCCGTGGTCACCAAGGGGACGGCCACGCACGTCTCGGCCATCGGGGAGCAGGAGCTGAGCCGTGGCTCGGTCGCGCTGCTGCGACCGGGCGACTGGCACGGCTACCGCGACTGCCGCGGGCTGGTGGTGCACAACGTGTATGTCGGTCCGGAGATGTTCCAGCGGGAGCTGGCCTGGCTGCGGGCCGAACCGCACGTCGGCAGGCTGCTGCACCGCTCGGGGCATGTGTCGCGGCTGGACGACGGGGCGCTCGCGGTGGTCGAGGCCGCGCTTCCGGCGGCGGTGGGCGGGCACATCACGCAGGTGGGAGCGCTGCTGTGCCTGCTGGGCGGGGCGGCGGCCTCACTGGCCTCGCTGACTTCGCTCGGTGAGCCCGCCGCCGGGAGCGCGGGGACGCATCCCGCGGTGCTGCTGGCCGTACGGGAGCTGGAGGGCGACCCGCGGCGGGACTGGTCGGTGGACGACCTGGCGGTGCTCGCGCGCGTCTCGGCCGCCCATCTGGCCAGGACGTTCACCGCCCAGCTCGGCATCGCGCCGATGGCCTACCTGAACCGGCTGCGCGCCGAGCGGGCGGCGGCGTTGCTCATCGAGACGGATCTGCCGGTCGCGGCGATCGGCAGGCAGGTGGGGTGGAGCGACCCCAACTACGCCAGCCGCCGCTTCCGGCAGTTCTTCGCGATGAGCCCATCCGGTTACCGAGCCAGGTTCAGCGCATCCGCGCCAGAGGCGTGACCAGCGCCATGACGAGCGCGGTGGCGGGCGAGGGTCAGCGCACCTCCTCCAGCTCGAAGACCAGCGCGGTGGCGGGCTTCAGCGCCGGGGACGGCAGACCGATCTCGGCCAGGACCGAGCCCTGCAGGCGTACCGGGGCCGCCGTCCACTCCGGCAGCCCGACACCCGTGGGCAGGCGGCCGGCCACCCGCACCTCATAGACGGCCTCGGGGTCCAGTCCGGGCAGGCGCAGTGGGGCCGGGCCCATGGCCACCCGGGAGGCGAGCTGGACGCAGGCGAACACCGCGTGCCCGTCCCGGACCACGCCGTGCAGCAGCACCGCCGGGTCGGGATGGTCGGCGCGGACCACCGTCCCGCCGTGCAGCGTCGGCCGCAGCCGCTTGTGCAGGGCGATCCATTCCGCGAGCTCCTCGCGTTCGGCCTCGCTCGCCGACGTCAGGTCCCACTCGACGCCCATGTGACCGAACAGCGCGGTGGCGCAGCGGAACGACAGCGCCAGCGACCGGCCGGTGACGTGGTCGCGGGGCGCGCCGACGTGGCTGCCCATCAGCTCCGGCGGCACGAGCAGGCCGGTCCAGCGCTGAATCGCCTGCCGGTCGAGCGCGTCGTTGCTGTCGGAGGTCCAGACCCGGTCGGTACGGGCCAGGATGCCGTAGTCGATCCGCGCGCCGCCGGACGAGCACGACTCGATCTCCAGCCCGGGATGGCGGCGGCGCAGCTCGTCGATCAGCCGGTAGGCGGCCACGGTCTGCGCGTGCACACCCGCCACGCCGTCATGCACGGGCTCGGCGATGTCGCGGTTGTGGTCCCACTTGATGTAGTCCAGCTCGTACTCGCTCACCAGCGTGCCGATCCGGTCCAGCAGGTAGTCGAAGACCTCCGGCCGGGCCAGGTCGAGCACGTGCTGGTTGCGCTGCGGGGGCGGGAGCCGATCGGCGCGGCCGAGGACCCATTCGGGGTGCTCGCGGGCGAGGTCGGAGTCGAGATTGATCATCTCCGGCTCGAACCAGAGCCCGAACTGCATGCCGAGCTTGCGCACGTGCTCGGCCAGCGGGTGCAGGCCGTCGGGCCACACCCCCTCGTCCACGTACCAGTCGCCGAGCCCGGCCTTGTCGTCGCGGCGGTGCCGGAACCAGCCGTCGTCCAGGACGAACCGCTCGATTCCCACCTCCGCGGCCCGGTCGGCCAGCGCCAGCAGCCGGTCGAGGCCGTGGTCGAAGTAGGTGGCCTCCCAGTTGTTCAGGGTGACCGGGCGGGCCGGGCGCGGGCCGCGCGAGCGCAGGTGACCGTGCAGCCGCCCGGCCGCCGGGTCCAGCCCGGAATCCGACCAGGTGAAATAGACCAGCGGCGTCTCGTACGTCTCGCCCTGGCCCAGGATGATCTCGCCGGGCGCGAGCAGTTCACCGGCCGCCAGCAGCGTCACGCCCTCCGGCAGCCGCTCGACGTAGTGGACGTGGTCACCGCTCCATCCGGCGTGCGCCGCCCACACCTCGCCGTGCCGGAACCCGAACCCGCCCGTTCCCGCCACGAGCAGGCCCGTGCCGTCGTGACCGGTGCGCCCGCGCCGGTTCTCCCGCGACCAGACGCCGTAGGCCAGCGGCCGGCGCTGCGGCACCTTCTCCAGCGCCCACCGCCCGGTGAAGTCGAGCAGTTCATCCGCCCGCGCTGGCAGCGGCAACGCGCAGGTCAGCTCCTCCACGCGGTACGGGTCGGCGGCGGTGTTGGTCAGCGCGTGCCGCATCGTGACCACGCCGTTGGCGTCCATGGCCAGCTCGCTCACCAGCCGGAGCCCCGCCTGTTCGTCGCTCGCGGTCACGGTCACGCTGCCGCCCGCTCCGGGCACGGCCCGCGTCTCGACCGGGCCGTAGAGGCTCCACCTGACCGGCCGATGCGCGGACGTACGGGCTCCTGACAGGCCCGGCCGGCCGTACCAGCTGTCGCCCTGGAGCGGCACCAGCGGCGGCGCGGGCGTCAGAGAGGCCAGCGCGGGCAGGAGGTGCTCCTCGGCGACCGCACCGATGTCTGCGCCGAAATGGCGCACTCGCGGCAGGCCGGAGCCCGCGACGTCAAGGACGAGACAGGTGCCTGCAGCGGAAAGGATCACGGGGGACACGTCGGGCTCCTCACACTCGGACGGGCGCCGGGCCCGCTTTCGTGTAAGAGGTTCGCACGGTGCGCTGAGCGACCGGCGAGCAGGTGCCGCAATCGGCGCGCCGGGCGACAAATCGCAGCTTCTCGCTCGCGGAGCCGGAACGGAAGAAGAGCGGAAGAAAAACGGAAGATCATTCTCTTAACGTCGGCCTCGACCTGGTAGACGAAGCGATGACCGAGTGCCGGTGCCGCATGACGGCACCGGATGAAGATGGAAATCGGGCGCATGGCCATCGCGGCCGGCCAGGACGGGACGGCGACCCTCCGGCTCACCCCGCGTCACGACGGCGTGCTGAACCCCCCACAGATTTTCCCAATAGCCGCACACCAGTCCCGACTCGTTCCGCAGATTGGGTGAGCTCAATGGATGAACCGTCCGAGTTAGACCTGCCCGAATCTCACTGGAATCGGTTTCAACAACCACCACGTCCGTCGCCGTGGCCGCGGCGGCTGGCGACCATCCTGGCCGTCATCATGGTCGTGCCGCTGACGCACGCGATGCCCGCGAGCGCCGCGCCGCGCTCGGCCCCGGCCACGCAGAGCGACACCCCGGTCCGCGGGCGGGCGGTCCCGGTGCGGCCCATGGCGCCCGATCAGGCGGCGAAACAGGCGTGGCAGGCCCCGCCCGGCGTCTCCTGGCCGAAACCGCAGGCCGTCGAGCTGGACGCGACCGGCAAGACGCAGACCCTGACCGCCGGCTTCCCGGTGCGGCTCGCCCTGCCGAAGTCGGCGGCCAAGACGACTGAGGCCAAGACGACTGAGGCCAATACGACCACGGACAAGACGACCACGGACAAGACGGCCAAGACGACTGAGGCCAACACGACCGCGGACAAGACGGCCAAGACGGCTGAGGTCGAGGCGGCCACTCCTGATCGGGTCCGCGTCGAACTGCTCGACACCGCGCCGACGGGTCTGCTCGGGCTCGCACTGCGGGTCTCGCCAGGGCAGGGCCTTGCGGCCAAGAACGGGAAGACCCGTCTGGAGATCGACTACTCCGGGTTCCGCTACGCGTTCGGCGGCGACTACGGCGCCAGGCTGCGCATGGTGCGGCTGCCGGAATGCGCGCTGACCGCCGCGGCCGGGTGTCCCCGGCCGGAGCCGGTACCCAGCGACAACGACACGAAGACCGGCAAGCTGTCCGCCGACGTCGACCTGCCGGCACTGTACGCGGTGACGGCCGCGCCGTCGGGCTCGTCCGGCGACCACTCCGCCACCTCGCTGGCCCCCTCCGCAGACTGGAGCGTCGGCACCCAGTCGGGCGACTTCAGCTGGAGTTACGAGCTGCGCGCGCCGCCGGCGCTGGGTGGTGACGAGCCGGAGATGTCGATCGCCTACTCCTCGCAGAGCGTGGACGGCCGCACCGCCGCCACCAACAACCAGCCGTCGTGGGTGGGCGAGGGCTTCGAGCTGACCCCGGGCGGCTACATCGAGCGGCGCTACAAGTCGTGCATGCTCGACGGCAAGAAGACCGGCGACCTGTGCTGGGACCAGGAGAACGCCACGCTGTCTCTTGGCAACTCGTCCGTGGAACTGGTCAAGGACGCCACGACCAAGCAGTGGCGGCCCAAGCGCGACGACGGCACCCGGATCGAATACCTCACCGGAGCGGTGAACGGCGACAACAACGGTGAGTACTGGCGCGTCACCACCGCCGACGGCACCCAGTACAGCTTTGGGCTCAACCGCCTGCCCGGCTGGGCGTCGGGCAAGCCGGAGACGAAGTCCACCTGGACGAATCCGGTGTTCGGCAACAACAGCGGCGAGCCCTGCTACTCCAGCACCCCGGCCAACGCCTGGTGCCAGCAGGCGTACCGGTGGAACCTCGACCTGGAGGTCGACACCCACGGAAACGCCATCACCTACTGGTACGAGGCGGAGAAGAACTTCTACGGCCGCAACATGAAGCCAGAGCTGGGCACGGAGTACGTGCGCGGCGGCTATCTCACCCGGATCGACTACGGCTACCTGCGCAACGAGCTGTTCACCAAGGCGCCCGCGGCCCGCGTGGCCTTCGACGTGGCCGAGCGGTGCGTCCCCGGCGGGACCGTCACCTGCGCCGTCGACCAGCTCAAGAAGGAGACGGCGAGCCACTGGCCGGACGTCCCCTTCGACCAGATCTGCGGCTCAGGCCAGAAGTGTACCGACCGGCTCGCGCCGACGTTCTTCAGCCGCAAGCGGCTGGCGAAGGTCACCACGCAGGTGGTCAACACCGACGCCGCCAAGTGCTCGGGCGCGCAGTACTGTGCGGTGGACTCCTGGGTGCTGGCGCACCAGTTCCCCGCCACCGGTGACGGCCTCAGCCCGTCGCTGTGGCTGGCCTCGATCCAGCAGAGCGGCCACGTGGGCGGCACGATCACGCTGCCGAAGATCACGTTCATCGGTGTCCAGCTGCCCAACAGGGTGGACGCCACCGAGGGCCGCGCGCCGCTGGTCAAGTGGCGGGTCCAGGCGGTGAACAACGAGAGCGGCGGCGAGCTCCGGATCAACTACGCCCCAGCCGACTGCAAGCCGGGCGACCTGCCGGCCGCCGACAAGAACACCCGGCTCTGCTTCCCGCAACGGTGGGCACCGCCGGACGAGGGCGAGGTCACCGACTGGTTCCACAAGTACGTCGTCAAGCAGACCCTCGAGGTGGACCGGGTCGCTGGTTCGCCGCCGGTGGTCACCGACTACGAGTACCTCGACGGGGCCGCCTGGCGCTACGCCGACAACATCCTGGTCAAGCCCGCGCACCGCACCTGGTCGGACTGGCGCGGGTTCGGCCGGGTGCGCGTCCGCGAGGGCGACGGCCAGGACGGCAAGCGCACACTCACCGAGCTCAGGTACTTCCGTGGCATGGACGGCGACCGCCTGGCCGACGGGTCCAAGCGCGACGTGCAGGTGGTGGACTCCGAGGGCGGCAAGCTGGACGACCTCGACCAGTACGCCGCCATCCAACGGGAGGAGATCCTCTACGACGGCGACGGCGGCGCGATCCTTTCGGCGACGGCGGAGGAGCCGTGGTCGCTGAAGACCGCCCAGTCCAGCCAGGACGGTGTCACCAAGACCGCGTACATCGTCGAGAAGAAGTCGATGGTCAACCGCGAGACACTGGCGGGCGGCAAGTGGCGGCGCGTCGGCGAGACCCGCGCCTTCGACGAGCACGGCCTGCTCACCCAGGTGGACGAACAGGGCGACCTGGACACCTCCGACGACGACCAGTGCACACGCTTCACCTACGCCCGCAACAGCGCGGCCTGGATGCTCGACTACACCAGCAGGATCCAGAAGGTCGCCGCCGGCTGCGGCGCCGCAGTGGCCAAGCTGGCCGCCGGTGACGTGATCTCCGACGAGCGGGTGCAGTACGACGGCAAGCCCTACGGCCAGGGGCCGGTCAAGGGCGACGTCACCACCATCCAGCAGACGTCCGGAGATGGCACGACCATCACCAACTCCGTCCTGACCTACGACACCTACGGGCGCACGACCAGCGAGACCGACGCGGTCGGCACCAAGGTCACCACCACCTACTCGCCGGCCTCCGGCGCCCCGGCGACCGAGGTCAGGGAGACCAACCCGCTCGGGCACATGGAGCGTACCTTCCTCGAACCGGCCTGGGGCGAGCCGGTGGCCGAGATCGACGCCAACGACCGGCGCACCGACATGGAGCACGACGCGCTGGGCCGCCTGGTCAAGGTGTGGCAGGCCGACCGGAGCAAGGCGGCGGGTCAGTCGCCCAACACCGAGTACTCCTACCTGACCCGCACCGACGGCCCGAACGTCGTCACCACCAAGACGCTGCGCGGCGACGGCGGCTACACCACCAGCTACGAGCTGTACGACGGCCTGCTGCGCGACCGGCAGACCCAGGAGCCCGCCCCGCGCGACGACCAGACGCAGGACCCGGCGCTGCGCGACGGGCGCACGATCACCGACACCTTCTACAACTCCTTCGGTGAGGTGGCCAAGAACAACAGCGGCTACTTCAGTCCGGGCGAGCCGTCCACCGACCTGCTCGGGGTGGCCGACACGGACGTGCCCACCCAGATGGGCTACCTGTACGACGGCGCCGGTGACGTGCGCGCCCAGGTCCTGCGGGCCAAGGGCGTGGAGAAGTGGCGGGCCGGTGTCACGCAGGAGGGCGACCGGGTGCACATCACGCCTCCGCCCGGCGGCACCGCCGTCACCCGCATCGGCGACGCCGACGACCGGCTCATCGAGCTGCGGCAGTACAAGGGCGGCACGCCGACCGGCGAGTACGACGCCACCAAGTACGCCTACGACAACGCGGGCCGGCTGTCCACCGTGACCGACGCCGCCGGCAACGTCTGGCGCCACACCTACGACCTGCGCGGACGGGAGATCAAGACCGAGGATCCGGACAAGGGCGTCACCACCTTCACCTACAACGACGCCGACGAGATGCTCACCTCCACCGACGCGCGCGGCAAGACTCTGGCCTACGACTACGACGTGCTGGGCCGCAAGGTGGCCACCCACGAGGGCTCCAGGGACGGCCCGCTGCTCGCGGAGTGGAAGTACGACGAACTGGCCAAGGGGCACCAGAACGCCGGCATCCGTTACGTCGGCGGGCAGGCGTACAAGGCGGAGATCAACGCGATCGACGCCGAGTACCGCGCTCTGCGGGAGACCGTCACCGTCCCGGAGCGGGAAGGGAAGCTGGCCGGTTCGTACGTGCTCAACACCCGCTACACCCTCGACGACCAGGTCCAGTCGGTCAGCTTCCCGGCCGCGGGCGGGCTGGACGAGGAGTCGGTCGTCTACACCTACGACGAGCTGAGCCAGCCGACCAAGGTCGCCGGTCTGTCGTCGTACGTCACGGCCGCCCGTTACTCCAAGATGGGCGAGACTCTTCAGTACGAGCTGAGCGCCGGCGGCAAGAAGAGCTGGCTCACCTTCACCCACGACGAGGTCACCCAGCGGCTGACCCGGACGCGACTCGACCGCGAGAACGCCCCGGAGAGCGATCTGGATCTCAACTACACCTACGACCCGGTCGGCAACATCACCAAGGTCGCCGACAGGGCGGGCGGGCAGTCGCCGGACACCCAGTGCTTCACCTACGACTACCTGCGCCGCCTGACCTCGGCGTGGACGGCCACCGACGACTGCGCGAGCGGCACCCCGCAGTCGGACAAGATCGGCGGCGTGGCCCCGTACGCGACCAGCTACGCCTACGACGTCACGGGCAACCGGATCAAGGAGACCAAGCACGCCTGGGGCGGCGCGCCCGAGTCGGTCCGCACCTCCACCTACCCCAAGCCGGGTGAGAAGCAGCCGCACGCCCTCCAGTCGGTGGGAGCCGACACCTTCGCCTACGACGAGACGGGCAACACCACCAGGCGCAAGGTCGGAACCGCCGACCAGACCCTCGTCTGGGACGCCGAGGGCAACCTCGAGTCGGTGACGGAGGCGGGCAAGACCACCTCGTTCGTCTACGACGCCGACGGCGACCGGCTCCTGCGCAAGACGCCGACGGACTCGACGCTCTACATCGACGACATGGAGCTGCGCCTGGACAACGCCAAGGACGTCGTCGAGTGCACCCGCTACTACACCATCAACGGCGAGCCGGTGGCGGTGCGCACCCCCGACGACAATGTCTACTTCCTGGCCTCCGACCACCAGGGCACCGCGCAGGCCGCCGTCAACGCCGCCAACGGTGAGGTCGCCGTCCGGAGGATGACGCCGTTCGGCGAGGACCGCGGCAGCCCGCCACCGTGGTGGCCAGGCCAGCGCGGATTCGTCGGCGGCGTCCAGGATCACTCGATCGGGCTGGTCCAGCTCGGAGCCCGCGAGTACGACGCCAGGAACGGGCGGTTCCTGTCCGTCGACCCCGTCATCGACGAGGAGGACCCGCAGCAGTTCAACGCCTACGCCTACGCCAACAACAGCCCCGTCACCATGAGCGACCCCGACGGGCAGTGGGTCTGGATCGCCGCCGCCGTCATCGCCAGGCTCGCGGCGCGGGCGCTGGCCAGAAAGCTTGCCCAGCAGGCGCTGAGACGGGCGATCGCCGCCCGCCGGGCCCTGATGCGGGCCCTTGCCAAAGCGGCCAGGAAGTTGAAGGAGGCACTGGCCAAGAAGAGAAAGGCGCTGAAGGAAGCGAGAGAGGCCGCGGCGAAGGCCAAGAAGAAGGCGAAGGAACTGCAAAGGCGGAAGAAGGCGGAGGAGGCCAAGAAGAAGGCGGAGGAGATGCGCAAGAAGGCCGCCGAACAGGCCCGCAAGCGCAGAGCCGCGAAGGCCGCACGGCAGGCCAAGAAGGTCGCGAGACAGACCAGGAGACACGTGAAGAAGGTGACCAACGGGCGGGTGACCAGGCTCCCGGTCAGACAATCGACACGCCCACGTCCCGCCAGGAGACCGACCAGCCACCGGGCGGCGCAGCGGCAGTCGCCGCCCAAGGCGACCCGCTCGGCCGCCGTGCGGCCGGGACAGGTCTACGGCAACAACGGCGTGGCGCAGCCGACCCAGTCCGTCTCGGTGTTCCGCAACGGGAAGATGTATCCGGACGGGGAACCGCCGCCCAACCTGGTCCCGCCCTCGAATTCGGGCCAGGGCATGAGACAGGACTACAAGCCGCTGGAGCAGGAGCCGCCCCAGACGAAGACGGGCACCATCAGCGACACCACGGGTCGTTTCATCCGTTACTTCGACCAGAGCGGCCTTGACGACTTCTTCGGAGGACTGTTCTGATCCGACCGGCGCGTCTGATCTGACCGGCGCGGGGCCCGGGGCCCCGCGCCGACTTAGCGCGCTGAGCGCACATAGCCGTCTTCAGAGCGTGGCTTCAGAGCGTGGCTTCAGAGCGTGGCTTCAGAGCGTGGCTTCAGAGCGTGGCTTCAGAGCGTGGCTTCAGAGCGTGGCTTCAGGGCGTGGCTTCAGGGCGTGGCGAGGGCGAGGTCGAGGACGTGCCGGGCCGTGGCGTCCAGAAGCTCGGGGCCGGGCGGGCCGCCGTGGACGAGCGCCTGATAGTAGAGCGGGCCGAGCAGCACGCTCAACAGGGTGTCCACGGCGGGCTCGGCCATCGCGCGGCCGGTGTGACGTTCGAGCACGGCGCGCAGCCCCCGCAGGTCGCGTTCGCGCTGCTCACGCAGGAACTTCTCGCGCAGCGCCTCAGCGGTGGCCTGGTCGGTCTGGGCGTGGCCGAGCAGCGCCCGCAGGACCTGGCCCGCCGGCTCCTGGAAGAACCCGGCGATCCGGTGGAGCTGCGCTTTCAGCTCCTCCTCGGCGTCCTCCTCAGCGTCCACCTCGCCACCCGGCCAGGCCAGCGCGTCGCGGGCGTCGTCGGCCAGGGTGTCGAGGAGGATGTCGACTTTTGACTTCCACCATCGGTAGACGGTCTGCTTGGCGACCCCGGCCCGGGCGGCGATGCCCTCGATGGTCACCCCGTTGAACCCCCGCTCGACCAGGAGATCGTCGGCGGCGTTGAGCACCGCGAGCCGGATGCTCTCGCTGCGCTTGGGGCCCGTCCGGCTCACCACGGCCGTCCGTCCGGCGGCGGGCTCGGCGTTTCGGTCGGCGGGGATGGTCATTCGTCCTCTCGGGTACGTCTCGGCACCTCGATTCTGGCATGCCCCCGGTCCGTGGAACGCGATGGAACGCCCCTCGGAGAGACCACTACTCAATTAACCGGAGAGAATCCATGTCCGAGTCAGTGTGGCGCGACGGCCCGCCCTACGGCCATCTCGCGCAGGAGTTGATCGCGGGACGCTGGCGGCGGCTACTCGCCGGTCTCTTCGATGCCGTCCTCCTGGTCTTGCTTACCCGGCCCCTCCTGGCGCGGGCCGGGGTCTTCGAGCCGATGGACCCGGCGAAGGACTTCGCCGACTTCGTCTTCCACCTGGACTGGCGCTGGCTGATCGCCGGGGCGCTCGCGTGGTACGCCTATCACTGGCTGCTGGTCGGCTACTGGAACGGGCAGACCGTCGGCAAGAAGGCGTTCGCCATCCGCGTGGTGCGGGAGAACGGTGCCCGGCTCACCCCGGCCATGGCGGCGGGGCGCGCGCTGATGTCCGGGTTCTTCGTCGCGGTGGGCCTGACCGTGATCGACCTCGTCTGGATCATGTTCACCCGGCGCAAGCACGCCCTGCACGACCTGGCCGCCAACACGGTGGTCATGATCGACTGATCAGGAAGTCCAGGACCGCCGGGCCCGCGACCTCGCGGAACTCCTCGAAGTAGGCGTGCCTGGCGCCGGGGATGAGACGGAGCGTCGCGCCGGGGATGCGGCCCGCGAGCAGGGGCGCGTTGGCCGCCGGGTTGAAGACGTCGTCGGTGCCGTGGACGATCAGCGTGGGCGCGGTGATGCCGGGCAGCGCGTCCCAGGCGTCGTGCCCCGCGCTGGCGGCCAGGTGCCGCCGCCGGGCGAAGGCGGGCATGCCGGGATCGCCGATGGTGGTGTACGGGCCGGGGTGGGTGGCCAGCCAGGCCGGGGTGTACATCAGCTCCAGCAGCGCCTGCCGCGCCGCCTGCCGGTCGGGTTGGGCCAGCGACCTCTTCACGGTGTTGTCCCGTTCGAGGCCGTGCGTGCCGCCCGGCGAGGTGCAGCCGAGGATCAGCGACCCCACCCGGTGCGGGTGGTCGGCGGCCAGCCACTGGGCCACGCGCCCGCCCATCGACGTGCCGTACACGTGGGCCCGGTCGGCGCCCAGGTGGTCGAGGACGGCGACCACGTCGGCCGCGAAGCCGCGGGTGGTGTAGGGGACGTCGGGCTTGTCGCTGTCCCCGGTGCCGCGGTAGTCGAGGGTGACGGTGGTGTGGCGGTCCTCGAAGTCGTCCCTGACGCCGTCCCACCAGTGGTGGTCGTTGGCCTGCCCGGCCAGCAGGACGAGGGGTTCGCCCCGGCCGCGGATCTGGTAGGAGACGGCGACGCCGTCCCCGGTGACGGCTACCGGCATGATCGGGTGTCGAAGCGGCGGGCCAGGTCCAGCAGGAATCCGGCGCCGACGAGCAGACCGACGGAGACGGTGATCACGCTCGTCCAGCCGCCGGTCTCCCACCGGTAGGCGGCCAGCGAGCCGAAGACCGAGCTGCCGGCGTAGTAGGCCAGCAGGTACAGCCCCGCGGCCTGGCCCACGCCGACGCCGACCCGGTGGGCGCGGTCGGAGACCCAGCCGCTGACCAGGGAGTGCGTACCGAGGAAGGCGAAGGTCACCAGGGCCAGTCCGATCACGATGGCGGGGAGTTGGGGTGCGGCGGTGAGCAGCGTACCGGTCACCAGGAGCGCGACACCGAGCAGGGCGGCCAGGCCGAGCCCGCGCCGCAGTGCCAGCCGCCCGGCGGCCAGTGGCCCCGGCACGCCCACCGGATAGGCCAGGAACACCAGCGCGCCCGCGCCGCCCAGCAGATAGGGCGCCGCCTCCAGGCGGAAGGTCAGCGCGTTGCACAGCCCGACGAACGCCCCCATCGTGGCCGCGCCGACCAGGCACAGCGCCACCAGGGACGGGTCCCGCAGCGTGAGCGCGGTGTTGCGCAGCAGGTCGCCCAGCCGCGGGCTGGAGCGTTCGAAGTGCCGCGACGGCGGCAGCAGGACCCACAGGCCGATGGCGCAGAGCAGCGTGACGACCCCCACGACGGCGCTGGCACCGCTCCAGCCCCACACCGCCTGAACAGGGCCGGGCAGCAACCGCCCCGCCGCCCCGCCGAGGGCCGTGCCGGTGATGTAGGTGGCGTTGGCCCGTACGTGGGATCCTTCGGGCATCTCCTCACGCAGGTAGGCGAGCGCCACGGCGGGCAGCCCGGCCAGCGCGACGCCCTGCAGCCCGCGCAGGATGAGCAGTGAGTGCCAGGTGGGCGCGAACGCGGTGGCGATGCCCAGGACGGCGCAGCCGGTCAGCGACCACCGCATGATCACCACCCGGCCCACCACGTCGGAGATCGGGCCGACGAACAGCAGCGCGACCGCCATCGTGATCGTGGCCAGCGACAGCACCGCCGTCGACTCCGAGGCGGAGACCCCGAAGTGGTCGGCGACGCCGGGCAGCAACGGCTGGACGTAGTAGAGCGCGAGGAAGT
This sequence comes from Nonomuraea sp. NPDC050022, assembly GCF_044460705.1. Classification (NCBI taxonomy): domain Bacteria; kingdom Bacillati; phylum Actinomycetota; class Actinomycetes; order Streptosporangiales; family Streptosporangiaceae; genus Nonomuraea; species Nonomuraea sp. NPDC050022. The sequence goes on along the minus strand of NZ_JBITKE010000021.1, from coordinate 87,640 downwards.
TGGCCAGGCCGCCGAACATCAGCCCGTATCTGATCCGGAGGGAGGCGCGATCCCCTGACACGCGAGTCGAGAGCACCCGTCGAGCGTGCCCGCTCAGGGCTGATGCGCAAAATGCATAATTTGCCGGAGCTGATGTAAAAGGGGCATCATCGCAGGATGGAGCTGCAGACCCTGCGCTGGTTTCTGACGCTGTGTGACACGGAGAACATGCGCGACACCGCGGCGATGGAGGGGATCAACCAGTCCACGCTGTCGCGGGCGCTCGCCCGGCTGGAGGCCGACCTGGGGGTCGAGCTGTTCCACCGGCATGGGCGCCGGCTCGCGCTCAACCGGTTCGGCCTGCTGTTCCGCGAGCACGCCGCCCGCGCCGTGGACGAGCTTCAGGGCGCGCGCCGCCGCATCGACGCCCTGACCAACCCGGACACCGGCCTGATCCGGCTGGGCTTCCTGCACTCGGTGGGCCGCTGGCTGGTGCCGGAGATCCTGCGCGACCTGCGGGCGGGCGCGCCCGGCATCCGCTTCGAGCTGCACCAGGGCTTCGCCAGGGAGCTGTTCACCTGGCTGGCCCAGGGCGACATCGACGCCGCCCTGGTCACCCCGCCGCCGGAGGGCAACCCCGCGCGCTGGCACCCGCTACGTGAGCAGCGGCTCTGCCTCGCCCTGCCCGTCGAGCACCCGCTCGCCGCCGTTCCGGGGCTGACGCTCGCCGACGTATGCGACGAGCCGTTCGTCGCCTTCGCCCCGACGACGGACCTGCGCCGGGTGATCGACCGGCTGTGCGAGGAGGCCGGGTTCGAGCCGGTCATCGCGTTCGAGAGCGAGGAGATCGCCACCGTACGCGGCCTCATCGGCGCCGGGCTCGGCGTGGGCGTCCTGCCGCTGCCCGCCTCGCTGGAACACGACGACCCGACCTACCGTCCGCTCGCCCCGGCCCAGCACCGCCCCATCGGTCTGGCCTGGAACCCGCTACCTGCCCCGACCGCGGCCGCGGCCCTGTTCGTGGACCACGTGACAACTACTGCGAGGCGCTCTTGACGGCGAGCGGCTCGGCGGGGGCCTCGGCCTTGGCGGCTTCCATGCGCTCGCCGAGCTCCCGCAGCTCCTTGCGCCCCATCGCGGCACGGACCTGCGGGAACCAGTCCTTCTCCTCCTCCTCGACGTGGTGCCGGACGTTCTCGATGAGCACCGTGACCTTCGCTTTGAAGTGCTCGTCCTTCGGGTCGAGGTCCTTCAGCTCCGACAGCAGCCACACCACGACGTGGTGCTCCTCGACGCTCTCCAGCACGTGGTCGCTGGTCTCCGGCACCTTGGCGCGGGCGGCCGGGTAGAAGTACTCCTCCTCGATGTAGGCGTGCGTGACCAGCTCCTTGGTGATCTGGTCCACGAGGCGGCGCTTCTCGGCGTAGGCCCGCTCTCCGGCCTGCTCGAACTTCTTGAACAGCCCTTCGACCGTCTTGTGGTCGTCCTTCAGCAGCACGATGGCGTCCATCGGATCTCCTTCGTTCCCTCGTCCGGCTGCTGGCGTCTGCCCGGGGCCGGTCGGCTAAAACCGCACGTCGTGGACAGTAAGCAGGAATGGCAAGAACCGCGCTGGTCATCATCGACATGCTGAATCCGTACGAGCACGACGACGCCGAACCTCTGTGCCGCAACGTAGCGAAGATCATCGAACCGATGGCGAAGCTGGTGGCGCGGGCGCGTTCCCGCGACGAGGTCGAGCTGGTGTACGTCAACGACAACTACGGCGACTTCACTCGGGATCGGCGGGAGATCGAGGCCCAGGCCCTCAACGGCCGCCGCCCGGACCTGGTGGAGCCGATCCTGCCGCCGCCGGACTGCGCGTTCCTGCCCAAGGTCCGCCACAGCGCCTTCTACGGCACCTCGCTGGAGTACCTGCTGGGCCGCAGCGAGGTCGACACCGTCGTTTTGGCCGGGCAGGTGACCGAGCAGTGCGTGCTCTACAGCGCGCTGGACGCCTACGTACGTCACTACGCCCTGAGGGTGCCGCCCGACTGCGTGGCCGCCATCCACCACGACCTCGGCGAGGCGGCCCTGCGCATGATGGAGCGCAACATGTCCGCCCGCCTCGCCCTCTCGGCCGAGTGCCTGGACCGGTGAGCCTCACTCCTCCGGCGGCGGAGGGTGGCGGAAGGCGGCCTGGACGCCCGCCTGGAAGCGGGTGTGGGCGCCGAGCCTGCTCATCAGGTTCGCGATGCGCCGCTCCGCCGTACGGTAGCCGACGCCGAGCTGCCGGGCGATGGCCTCGTCGGTCAGCCCGGCCACCAGGAGCGCGATCAGCCGCTCGTCGTCGTCCGCCGAGGCGCGCGCTCGCGCGGGCGGCGCCGCGCCGGGCGCCGGAGGCCGCAGGCGCAGCGGCAGCGCCCGCTGCCACAGCCCTTCGAACAGCCGGCTCAGCGCCTCCAGCAGCCCGGACGGGTGGACCACCAGGGCGGCGTCGGCGTCGGGGTCCTCCGGGTGGTGCCGTAACAGCAGCAGGGCGAAGCGGTCGTCCATGAGGTAGAGCTTCATGGGCAGGCTGGGCAGCACCCGCGCCTGCTGGCCCGCCCCGACCATCGTCTCGATCTGGCGCAGCGCCCCGATCCGGTCGACGAACCCCCGCTCGTAGATCATGCGGCTCGTGACGCCCCGGTCCAGCAGCTCGCGCTGGGCCGCCACGCTGCCCGGCGGGTCGAAGTAGGGCGGCTTGGACAAGCAGCGCAGCTGGTGCCAGGCGGCCCGCTGGATCTGGGCGTGCCGCTGCTGGACCGCCCGCTGCCCGGTCACGACCTCGACGACCGCCGGCGGCGTCTCCCCGGCCGCCCGGCGGCGCTGGAAGGCCTGGTCGAGTTCGCCCGCGCGCTCGCGGGCGCGCAGCAGCTCCCGCTCCGCGGTGACCAGGAGCACGTCGAGCGCGGCCTCAGGAGCCACGGCGGCGTAGTGGGCGCCGGACCGGGTGACCAGCCCCTTGGCCTCCAGCGCGGCGAGCACGGCGGGCAACTGGTCTGGGCGGAGCCCGGCCGGCGCGCCGAGCGAGGCGATCCGGGCGGTGGTGGCCGGCGAGCCGTCGATCAGCAGCTCGTACACCGCCTCCTCGTCCGGGGTTAGCCCGGCCGCGCCGAGCGCGCCGACGCCGTCCCGGTCATTCCGGCTCATCTTGTACGCCCTTCTCATCGGCCAGCCAGCCGCGCAGGACGGCCTGGTAACCGGCCTGGAAGCGAGTCTGGGCGTCCAGCTGGATCATCATGGCGTGCACGTGACGGCGTACCGTGCGGTCGCTCCAGCCGAGGTGGGCCGCGATGGCCTTGTCCGTCTGCCCGGCCACCAGCCGGGCCAGCAGGTCGCGCTGAGCGTCGGTCGGGCTCCTGGTCTCCGGCAGCCGGGCGCGCCCATGGCTGACATGCAGGGGCACGGCGCGTTCCCAGTACATCTCGAACAGCGCCGCCAGGGCGTCGAGCAGCGTCGAGTCGTACACGACCAGGGCCGACTCGACCATCTGCAGATCATGCCGGAGCGGCACCAGGGCCATGGGGTAGTCGCTGAGCACCAGCTTCATCGGCACGTCGCCGACGCGCACCTGCTCGCCCGCGGCGATGTAGTCCACGATGGTCTTCAGCGTGCCGCGCATCTCGATGGCCCGCCGGTCGTAGACCACCCGGTAGTCCACGCCGCGGCTGAGCAGGTCGAACTCCTGGGTGTTGCCGCCCACCTCGCCCGCGTACGGCGGCGCGTCGAACATCCGGATCTCCCGCCGGGTGCCGCGCTGCAGCTGCTCGAACCGGCGCAACACCGCCTCCCGCCCGATCACCACCTCCACCAGCCCGCCCGACTCCTGGGCGGGCGTGGTGAGGTGATAGCGCGTGGACAGCTGGGCCACCCGCAGCCGGGCGTCGGCCAGGGCGCGGGCCCGCTCGCGGATGAGCGCGTCCAGCCCCATCTCCGGCGGTACGACGACGAACCGGGGCGGGTCCTCGGGCAGGCGGGCGATCAGCCCCAGCTCCTCCAGCCCGACGGCCAGGCCGGGAGTGCCGGCGAGCTCGTCCAGCTCTTCGAGGGTGACGGGGGAGTGCTCGACCAGAGCCTCGTAGAGGGCCTGCTCCGCCGCTGACAGGCCGAGGATGCGCAGCATCCCAACATGATCACTCAAAACCCCGCTTCCTGGCCGTCCTTTTCCCGTCATTGGCGGGAAAAGGACGACGAGTCACCTTTTCAGGATATTTCTTGACATGTCATGGTTCGGGAGAGTCGATCATGCCTGCTATCCCGCGAGGAGAACCATGACTCGTCCACGATGGCGCAAGCCGTCCATCGGGCTTTTAGCGCTGGGGCTGGTGCTGACGACCGGCATGGCCGTAGAGCCGCCGGCTTCGGCCACCCCCGCACCCGCCCTTTCCGGCCAGACCGTCGCCGCCGTCGAGTCGTCCGGAACACCGGCCAAGGACGCGCCGAAGATCACGCTGATCACCGGTGACGTGGTCGCCTACGACACCGGCCCCGGCGGTACCCCGCGCCACCAGGTCACCCCCGCCAAGCGGCCCGACGGCGCCCCGGTGAACTTCATCTCCGTCCGCGACCGGGACTCCTACTACGTCTTCCCCTCCGACGTGATGGACCTGGTGTCGTCGGGCCGCATGGACAAGGGCCTGTTCGACGTCGCCTACCTGGCCAAGAACGGCTACACCGACAAGGACAGCGCCGGCCTGCCGCTGATCGTCCAGTACGGTCCGGCCAAGCAGCCGGCCAACACCCTGTCGGCGCAGGCCGACGCCCTGCCCGCCACCTCCGCGCCGCGCGGGCTGCCCAGCGTGGGCGGCGCGGCGATCCGGGTGGACAAGCAGGCGGTCCAGCAGTTCTGGACCGCGCTCGATCCCCCCGCGGCGGACAAGAACGCCACGGCCAAGCTCGGCAAGGGCGTCTCGGCCATCTGGCTCGACCGCAAGGTGCAGGCCGTACTCGACAAGAGCGTGCCGCAGATCGGCGCGCCGGAGGCGTGGGCCGCCGGGCTGAAGGGCGAGGGCGTCAAGGTCGCGGTCCTCGACACCGGCATCGACCTCGGCCACCCCGACCTCGCCGGCCGCGTCGCGGCCAGCGCGAACTTCACCGACGAGGCGGACGTCCAGGACGGCCACGGGCACGGCACCCACGTCGCCTCCACGATCGCGGGCGACGGCGCCGCCTCCGACGGCAAGTACACCGGCGTCGCACCCAAGGCGTCGCTGCTCATCGGCAAGGTCATCGACAAGAGCGGCAACGGCGCCGAGTCGGACATCATCGCCGGCATGGAGTGGGCGGTCGGCCAGCAGGCCAGAGTGATCAGCATGAGCCTCGGCGGCTGCTGCTACACCGGGCCCGACCCGATGAGCCAGGCGGTCGAGAACCTCAGCGCCCAGTCGAGGTCGCTGTTCGTCATCGCGGCGGGCAACGACTACCTCAACCGGAAGATCGCCTCGCCGGGCTCGGCGCCGTCGGCGCTGACCGTCGCCGCGGTGGACGGGTCGGAGAAGCTCGCCGAGTTCTCCAGCAGAGGCCCGGTGCTGGCCGACTACAGCCTCAAGCCGGACATCGCCGCCCCCGGCGTCGGCATCGTGGCCGCGCGGGCCGCGGGCACCACGATGGGCACCCCCGTGAACGACCGCTACACCGGCGCGTCGGGCACCTCGATGGCCACCCCGCACGTCGCGGGCGCGGCCGCGCTCCTGGCCCAGAAGCACCCCGACTGGACCGGCGCCCAGCTCAAGAACGCGCTCACCAGCACCGCCCGCGACGACGGCTACGGCTCCTACGAGCAGGGCGCGGGCCGGGTGGACGTGGCGCGCGCCGTGAAGCAGGCGGTCACCGCCTCGGGCGGCATCGACTTCGGCCTCATGGCCTACCCCCACACCGCTCCCGTCACCAAGACGCTCACCTACACCAACGACGGCGACCAGCCGGTGACGCTGACGCTCAAGACCGGGCTCAAGGCCCACAAGGGCACCGCGCCCGCGCGTACGCTCACCCTGGACCACGACACGGTCACCGTCCCCGCGCACGGCACCGCGCCCGTCGCCGTCACCTTCGACCCGTCGGGACCGGATACCTGGTACGAGGGCTTCGTGCACGCCACCGACGCGAGCGGCGTGAGCGTCAACACGGCCGTCGGCGCGTTCGTCGAGCCCAAGAAGGTCACCATCAAGACCCGGATGGTGCTGCCCGACGGCGCGACCGACGTGCAGGGCATCCCCTGGGCGATCCTGCGTACCGACGACCGCGACGACCTCGACGTCGAGTGGTACCCCGGCAGCGGCACCGAGACCGAGACGAAGGTGTACGCGGGCACCTACAGCGCGAACTCCGGCATCAGCTGGCGTGGCAGCGACGGGCAGTGGAACATCGGCCTGCCGTCGCAGCCGGAGTTCGAGGCCACCAAGGACACCACGATCACCCTCGACATGCGCAAGGCCCGCCAGGTCACCCAGAAGACCCCGGACCCCACGGAGGTCTACAACTCCCAGTACGCCTCCGAGCGTGAGGCGGCCAACGGTGTCGGGTCCGTCCGCTTCGAGTCCGCCTACCCCACCTACGGGCTGCACAACTACTGGCTGCTGCCCACCCGCTCGATCACCCAGGGCACCTTCGACGTAGCGGGACAGATCCTGCGCGGCGCCCCCGTGATCAGCATGAAGGCCGACAAGCTCACCCTGAGTCCCCGCTACCAGAGCCTGGCGGAGGACGTTCCCAAGCTGAACGGCCGCAGCACGCTCACCCTGGTGTCCGGGGGCCGCGGCCAGGCGGCCGACCTCGCCGGCGCCGGTGTACGCGGCAAGCTCGTCCTGCTCGACCTGTCCGACCTGTGCCCGGCCACCGGCTGCACGGGCGACGCGCTCGACCGGGTCAAGGCCGCGGCCGACGCCGGCGCCGCCGGGGTGCTCGGCTACGGGGCGGTCAACCGGCCCTTCCTCGATCTGGCGAAGTACTGGCCGATCTACCCCATCCCGACGATGAGCCTGCCCGCCGGCGAAGGCCGCGCGCTGGCCGCGCTGCTGGCCAGGCGGCCGGTGAGCATCCAGGCCGAGGGCGTCACCGCCACGCCGTACATCTACTCGCTGCTCCTCCACGAGCGCCTGCGCGTCCCGGCCAAGCTCGACTACGAGCTCGGCAGGCGCAACCTGTACGAGATCAAGAACCGCCTGCACGCCGACCGGCCCGCCCTCGCCTCCATCTCCTGGTCGGCGACCGTGGTGACCCACCCCGGCTGGCTGCTCGGTCCGCGGTTCGGCTCCTCCTGGCCCGCGCAGAGCACCGTGACCGAGTATGTCGGGCCGGTCTCGCGGGACGTGTCGTGGACCCGCGAGACCCAGCTGACCTACCCCGAAGGCGACGCCTCCGGCCAGAGCTCCGGAATGTGGGCGACCGCCGTGGACGTCTACCCGACGGCCGGTGGGAAGACCGAGGAGTGGGGCGCCCAGCCGCGCGTGCCCGGCAACCCGGTGTTCTCCGACCTGACCCGCTCCGCCGGGAACACCACGTGCTTTCCCTGCCGCAACGGCGACACCTTCGTGGCGGCCCTGCCGATCCTGGGCCCGGAGCCGAACCACCAGGAGGCGTTCACCTGGAACGCGCGCTTCTACGAGGAGCGCGGCGGCAAGGACGAGCTGCATCTCTACCGTGACGGCCAGGAGATCCCCATGGTCGAATCGGGCACCAGCGGCCCGGTCCTGATCCAGATGCCGAGGTTCGAGCTGCCGGAGGGCGAGGCCCGCTATCGCCTCACCGACAAGTTCCACACCCCGCAGCCGCTGCAGAAGTACGCCACCGACGTGGCGACGGAGTGGACGTTCAAGTCCAAGCGCCCGACCGACGGGATGCGGACGCCCAGCGACGGCCTGTGCGTCGGCTGGTTCTTCGCCAGCACCCTCGCCCCGTGCGAGCCGGTCCGCCGGCTCAACCTCCGCTACGACCTGGACCTCGGCCTGGACAACACGACCGCGGCGGCCAGGCCGCACAAGATCACGGTCACCGGCTACCAGGGCTCCTACGACGTGCCCGACGCACGCCTCGGCAGCCTGAAGCTCTGGGTCACCTACGACGACGGTGCCCACTGGAAGCCCGTCACCACCGCCAAGAAGAACGCCACCTCCTACACCGCCATCATCGCCCACCCCGCCCTGTCGGCCACCAACGGCACCGTGGGCATCCGCGCCCAGGGCGTGGACGCCGAGGGCAACACCGTCGACCAGACGATCACCCGGGCCTACGGCCTGAAGTAACGCGAAAACGGATCGGCACGCCGGGCGTGCCGATCCGTTTTCGCGTGTTTTGCTACTCGCTTTGCTGGTTGTACAGGCCGTCCATGGTCTGAAGGAGCGGCGCGGGGTACGAACCCGACCCCGCGTCACTCCGCTGCCCGCCCCACGACGCCTGCCACGCGCCGGTCGAGGTCGTCCGCATGGCGGTGTGGCTCAGCGTCCCGCCGTCCGCGTTCTTGTCATAGACCGCCCAATGATGGGCAGTGCGCTTGTTGGTCGCCGAATCGACGCTGACCGTGTCGTCGTGGCTCGAAGCGAGGAAGGTGTAGTCCGTGCCCATCTGGGAGAGTGGCTGCTTCGACAGCCAGCTCAGGAAGCCGCTGCCCGGACGCATGTCGCTGCACTGCTCGTGGGTGATGGCGCACGCGGTCACCAGCGCGCTGCCGATGCCCTGGTGCGGCGTGGAGAGCGTGACCATGTCCTCGATGTACAGGTACGGAGGCCAGCCGCTGGGCCACCCGGCCGCGCCGATGTTGTTCAGATCGACATTCAGCCCGCTCAGATCGGGCGGCGTCTTGCCCACGCCGTACCTGTTGACGCCCTCGATCGCGGCCTTGGCGACCAGACCGCCCATGGAGTGCGCCACGACGTCGATCGCCGTGTCATGGCTGGAATAGAAGTAGTAGACGGTCCACGCGAACTGGCGGCCGATCTCCTGGATGCGGGAGTCGGTGGTGCCCTGATATCTGATGTCGCAGTTGGTGGCCTTGTTGTAGTAGCCGAACGTACGGACCTCGCCCCAGCCATTGGCGTTCAGCAGGTTCTTGGCGTCCTTCCAGCTGCTGGCGCAGTTGGTGTCGGCCTCACGGTCGAAGCCGTGGACCAGGAGGGTGACCCGCTGCCCGTCCTGGCGCGCGGGCGCGGCGGAGGCGGCCGGTGCCGTGGCCATGAGGGCGGCCGCGACCAGGACCCCGACCAGGGGCAGGGATAAGCCGGATCTGACTAATCTGTGCATCCACGCGCTCCGTTTCCGTGAGGTCGGAAGCACGGTAAAGCGCGGGCGATCATCCGCGAATCGGTCGGCGCGCGGCGCCTGACCGGTCATACGGGCTCGCGACTAAGTAGCCGCGGTCACTCACCTAGGTCGAGGTCGCCGAGCTGGGCTCGGGAAGCCACACCGAGCTTGGGAAACGCTTTGTACAAATGATGTCCCACCGTACGCGGGCTGAGGAACAGCCGCGCGCCGATCTGCCGATTGGACAGCCCGGCCGCCGCCAGCCGTACCACCTGACGCTCTTGCGGCGTCAGCCGGTCGAGCAGGCCGCCGCTCCTGGACACGGCGGCCTCGCCGGCCGCCTCCAGCTCGCCGTGGGCGCGGCGGGCCCACGGCGCGGCGCCGAGCGCGTCGAACGCCTCGAAGGCGGCGCGCAGCCGCCGCCGCGCGTCCGAACGGCGATGCGCGCGCCTGAGCCACTCGCCGTACAGCAACTCGTTGCGCGCCTGCTGGAACGGCTGATCAGCGGGTACGGCCACAGCCCGCGCGAAGTGCCTGCCCGCCTCGTCGCCCTCGGCCAGCAGCCCCCTGAGCCGGGCGGCGACCGCGTTCGCCCAGGGGCGCTCCACGACGGCCGCCCAGCCCGCGAACCTGGCCGCCGCCCCCTCCGCCAGATCCGCCCGCCCGGCGCGGACCGCCGCCTCGACCAGATCGGGCGCCGCGCAGAGCGCGACCACGGGATGGCGGTCGCCCGCCGTCCGGAGGTGGTCGAGAGCGGCCCCGGCCCTGCCCTGGCCCAGCTGGGACAGACCGAGCGCCCAGGCGGCCAGCGCCCTGGTGGCCTCGACGTCGCCGTCCGCCTTCGCGGCCAGCTCCAGACAGCGCTCCTCCGCACCGCTGACCGCGGCCAGCCAGGCCAGCAGCCCGTACACGTGGCCGGCCCGATGGGCCTGGTGGATGTCGGAGGCGACGGTCAGCGCCTCGGACGCGGCGGCCGACGCCTCGCGGTGCCTGCCGCGCAGCATCTGGGCCTGCGCGAACAGCGCCAGCGCCTGGGGGAGCAGGCCGATCAGCCCGTGCTCGCGGCAGCGGGCGACCAGCGACTCGGCCAGCCCGTGGGCCGTGACCTCGTCACCCGAGACGATGCTCAGGGAGGCGGCGAGGGGCAGCAGGTCGGCGGAGTCGCGCGCCAGCCGGGCGGCCGCGCGGATGGGGGAGAGGTCCATCACGGCCTGGCCCTCCACGAGCCGCGCCATGACCGCCATTCCGGCGGCGAGCACCCCGGGCCTTTGGGGTAGCGGCCGCGGTTCGTCTGGCTGTGGCGGTTGCGGCCCTTTTGGGAGCGGTAGTGCGAGCGCGCTGAGTCGGTGGTCGGCGTCGTGGGCGAGCTCGGGGTCGGCGGCGAAGGAGGCGTAATGGATGGCCTCGGCCAGCATGCGGGCCGCGAGCGCGGGGTCGGCGGTCCGTACGTGCTCCGCGCCCTCGGCCAGGATCCGGCCCGCCGCGCTCGGCGAGCCCTGCTCCACCTCCACGCAGGCACGTACCTGGGCGAGGCAGGCGAGCTCGGCCGGGGTCGTAGCGAGTGTCGTGGCGAGCGGCGCCGCCCGGTCGGCCAGCCCGGCGGCCCGCTTCAGCTGACCCGCCTGGACCGCCAGCTCCGCCGCCGCGATCAGCCTGCGCGCCGTGCGGGCGGTGTCGGCGGTGAGATCGGCGGCCCGCTCGAACGCCACGGACGCGGCGGCCGTGCCCTGCCGGTCGCGCGCCCGTAAGGCGGCGCGCTCCAGTTCCCCGGCGACCCTCTCGTCCGGGCCGGTCGCGGCGGCGGCCCGATGCCAGGCCCGCCGATCGGCCCGCGCCTGGCCATCGAGCGATTCGGCCGCCTGATCGCCCAGGGACGCGGCCATCCAGTTGCTCTGGGGCGCGGCTGTTCGGTCGTCTAGGGGCACGGCCGTCCCGTTGTTCAGGGGCGCGGTCGTCCGGCCGGCCAGGGGTCTGCCCATGGGGTCGCCCAGACACCTGCCTGTCTGCTCGCTCAGCGACTCCGCCAGCGCCAGGTGGGCCGCGACCCGGCGGAAGTACGGCGCGCCACGGTAGGCCGCGCTCCTGATCAGCGGGTGCCGGAACGACAGCCCGGCCGCCGAGAGCTCGATCAGTTCCTCGCGTTCGGCCACCGCCAAGTCCGCGACCGTCGCGCCGAGACGGGCGGCGGCCCGCAGGATCAGGTCCAGATCCCCGGTGTCGTCGGCCGCCGCGACGAGCAGCGCCGCCCTGGCCGGCTCGGGGAAACGATCGATGTAAGCCTCGAACGTGGTCCGCACCCGGTGCGACAGCGGCCCCGACTCGCCCGCGAACGGAAGTGGGCTCAACCGCCCCGCCTGCTGCTCAGGGGTCAGTACGGCGGCGAACTCGATCAGCGCCAGCGGGTTGCCCGCCGCCTCGTCGAGGACCCGGCGCCGCACCTGCGGCGCCAGATCGCGAGCCCGATCGGCCAGGAACTCCTCGGCCACCGCCGCCTCCAGCCTGCCCAGCCGCAGCTCGGCCACCCCGGGAGTGGCCATCGCCCCAGGGCGCGGGGTGGCCGCGCCGTCCCGGAGGGCGAACAGCATGACCACGCCTTCAGCGTCGAGCCGCCTGGCCGCGAACAGCAGCGCGTCGGCGGAGGCGTCGTCGAGCCACTGCGCGTCGTCGACCAGGCACAGGATCGGCCCGTCGCCCGCGAGGTCGGACAGCAGCGTGAGCGCGGCCAGTCCGACGAGAAACCGGTCGGCCACCTCGGCGGGTGCCGCCCCGATCGCACCGCGCAACGCCGCCGCCTGGCCGGGCGGCAGCCGTTCGGCATGCCCGAGCACCGGCCGCAGAAGCAGATGGAGAGCGGCGAACGGCAGCTCGGTCTCCGACTCCACCCCCAGCGTGCGCAGCACCGGCCAGCCGGCGGCCCGCCCGGCGGCGTAGCCGAGGAGCGCCGACTTGCCGATGCCGGTCTCGCCCTTGACGACGACCGCGCCGCTGCGTCCGGCCCTTGCGGCTTCGAGCAGCGCGTCGATCTCACCCTGCTCGGCCCCACGTCCGTACAACATCTGGCCTCCCGACGATCAAGTCAGGGAGTCAGTATGGAACCTCGACAAGCCAGGAGTAAGACGGAGGCGCCATCGCGGACGTTATCCGCAGTTGCCCCACTTCGCACGGCCCCCACTGGCGACCGCCGGGTCGTGGCCGAGCGGCTTGATCGAGCCCCAGAACTTCACGCACCTGCCCTGCGCCCAGTACTTCACCGGACCCGCGTAGGACTTGAAGTTGCCGCGGTCGGAGCGCACGATCGGGCTCTGCTTCGTGTCCTTGATCGGCTTGGCCATGATCGTGAGCTCGGCGCTGACCGGGGTCTTGGTGCCGACGAAGCTCGACTTGATCGTGACCACGCAGTTGTAGCCGTTGCCGCGGTTGTAGAGCAGGTAGACCGTGCCGTACCGGCGGCCGCTCGAGGTCTTGACCGGCTGCGTACCGCCGGTGATGCGCGCGTAGCCGGAGCCGCAGATGCTCTCCGGGCTCGCCGCCGCGGCGGCGTTCGCCGGGCTCGCTATGACACCGCTGAGGCAGAGTGCCGCCGTAAAGATTGCCGCCTTTGTCGGCATTCTCACCTGATTGTCCCTTCATAGACCACTTTACTGATGATCTCGACAAGCATGCCCGAAACTTGGTTATCGGTCCAGGATCTAGGGATTAACGGTGGGTATCGGGCCATGCACGGGCGTGATGTCAGAGCCGGCTCAGCCGCCTTGCCCCTCGTGGGCTGCCTGGGCGGCGAGGATGGCGTTCGCGTGATCCCGGATCCAGTCGGACAGCACCTGAAGGGGCTCGGTGATCCCCTGGCCGAGGTCGGTCAGCGTGTAGCTGACCTGCGGCGGAGTGGAGGGCGTGACGGTGCGCACCCGCACCCGCACGCGACCGCCAAGGCCGCGCTCGACACCTTCGCGCGGCACGTCGCCGCCGAAGCCGGCGGGTGGGGCATCGTCGTCAACACCGTGGACGCCGGCTACCGCGTCCTGCCCGGCCGAGGACAGGACGCGGTAAGGGCGTCACCTCTCGAACGCGACCAACCGGCCCGTCGCAGTCGGCCCTGTGACTACCTGGCCCGTCGCAGTCGGCCTTGCGACCGGCCGGCCCGTCACAGCCGGCCGCTCTCGATGGCCTCCTTCAGCGCCACCTGGGTCTGCTGGTGGGAGGAGACGCCGTTGGTCACGGTGAAGTCGATGAGCAGGACGTTCGCCTCGAACGTGAGGTGCTCGGTCACCCGGGTCCGGCCGCCGCCCAGGTCGGTGAAGTCGATCCGCTGATGGGTGACGACGTTGGGCATGGTCCAGGTGTCTGTCTCGTAGAAGTACTCCGCCGCGTGGACGCGCTGCTGGGCGTGCGTGTTGACGGTGACGGGCACCCCGTCGGTGACCGGGACGTCCTCGACGGCCGTGAAGTTGACGTAGCGCAGCCCGTCCTGGACGTAGTCGGCGTGGGTGGCGACGCGCTTCAGGAAGGGGTGCAGGCCGATGTGGTGGTTGATGTCGGAGTACGCCGCGAAGACGTGGTCAAGGGGGGCGTCGATGTCGATCGGGAGGTCACGGGTGACCGCGGTCCGGCCGTCCAGGGGGAGGGGGCCGGTCAGGTGCTCGTAGAAGCGGTAGGTGTCCCAGGCGAGCTGCCACTGGGTGGCGAGCAGCGGGTCGCTGTCGGCGCGGGCGGGGGCGCCGGTCAGGACGAGGGTCACGATGAGCAGCGGGGCGGTTAACAGGCGCAGAAGTCTCGACACGGGTACCTCATGGAGCTGAGTTCGATGTTACGAGTACCTTCTACCCAAAGATCGCTGGTTGGCGATCACTTGAGGGTGAGCGCGCCCGCGCCCCCGGCCAGCACGGCGATCACCGAGAGGGTGGCCAGCGACAGGACGCTCGAGACCAGGATGGTGTCGCGGGGCAGCTCGGTGGGCCGCCCGTACTCGGCGGCGTAGACGTAGGTGTTCTGCGCGGTGGGCAGCCCGGCGAACAGGACGGCCGCGAACAGCGCGTGGCCGTCGAGATGAAGCAGGAACCGCCCGACCAGGAACGCCACCAGCGGCTGGATCAGCAGCTTGAGCGTCACCACGGGAGCGACCCGGCGCCAGGCGACGGCCGAGCCGTTCAGCGACATGCCCAGCGCGAACAGCGCCAGCGGCACCGCCGCGCCGCCGAGCAGGTTCAGTGGCCGCATCACGGGTTCGGGCAGCTGCCAGCCGAGGGCGGACATGCCCAGGCCGAGCACCGAGGCCACCACGATCGGCATCCGCAGCGGGGCCAGCAGGGAGGAGCGTTCGACGCCCAGGCCCAGGAAGATCAGCGGAGACATCACCAGCACCTGGAAGATCAGCACCGACACCACGAAGGTCGCGTCGTGCAGGACGTACAGGCCGATGGGGATGCCGAGGTTGCCGGCGTTGACGTAGGCCGACGACATCGCCCCGATCACCCGGTCGGGCAGCTTGCCGCGCAGCGTCACGAGCGCGAGCACGCCGACGAAGACGGTGCTGATCGCGAAGGCGAGCAGCGGCCGCGGCTGGATCTGGCTGAGCGGCGTACGGCTGAGCGTGGTGAACAGTACGGCGGGCATGGCGATGGTGAAGGTGAACCCCGTGAGCGCCTGCTGGAACTGCCCGCTCGCCACCCGGAAACGCCCGGTCAGCCACCCGAGGGCGCCGATGATCCAGATGGGGGTGAACGCCGTCACTACCGTAAGCATTGGACACACCGTACTCATCGCCGAAACGCGCGCCGAGGGCGGGTCGTCCCGCGGAGTCCTGGTCAGCGGACCGGCGTGGACGGCCCGGTCACGGACGATCCGTCGGCGGCGGCCGCAGTCACGGGCCTCAGGGTTTGCGGCCGATTCCGCAGAAGCCGGGCACCTCGGCGGGCTCACCCCAGGGAGTGGCCTCGACCCGCCAGCGTGACATCGAGACCAGGCCGGGTTCCACCATCTGCAGGCCGTCGAAGAACCGGCTGATGTCGGCGTGGGTGCGGGGGGTGATCGGGTCGGCCTTCTTGTTCCATTCCTGCTGGGCCTCGGCCTGCTCAGTCGCTTCACCGTCGAGATCGAGGGTGGCATGGGTGATCGCCAGGCAGCTGCCTGGGCCTACGGCGTCCAGCAGGCGCATCACGATCTGGTGCGCTTGGTCGAAGTCCGGGATGAGATGCAGAATCCCCAGCAGCATGATCGCGACTGGCTCGTCGAAGTTCAGCGTCCGCGCGGCCAGCTCCACAATCTTGTCCGGGTCGCGCAGGTCGGCGTCGATGTAGTCGCAGACCCCCTCCTCAGAGCTGCTCAGCAACGCCGCGGCGTGCAATAACACGAGGGGATCGTTGTCGACGTAGACGATGCGGCACTCCGGGGCGACCCGCTGGGCGACCTCGTGGGTGTTGTCCATCGTCGGCAGGCCGGTCCCGATGTCCAGGAACTGGCGGACGCCCTCGCCGGTCAGGTAGCGCACAGCCCGGCCAAGGAAGGCGCGGTCGGTCCGGGCGATGTCGACGATCCCGGGAAACATCTCCTTGTACTGCTCAGCTGCTTCGCGGTCGACGGGGTAGAAGTCCTTGCCTCCGAGGAGGTAGTTCCACACCCGCGCTGAATGCGGCCTCGTGGTGTCGATCTTGCCGAAGAATGCCTGGCCCGGGATGTCGGTCATGGGGGATCTCCTGCGCCGCTTTGTCCTGGTTGTCAACCCTTAACGTAGCCGCACGAGGCGCTCCTGAGCGGCTGACCGGCAGCTGGGCGGAGGCGGATGCGAAGGCGGCGCGGGTTTCGTCAGAAGGTGAGGGGGCCGGCCCTGATCGGCCGGCCCGCGCGGTATCGGAGGTCTTACCAACCGCCGCCGTGGAGCTGGCCGCGCACCGCGCCGCCGGGGAACTCACCGGTGTGCAGGTTGACGTACCAGTTCTTCGGGTTGTGCTTGATCCCGCCGGCCACCTTGGCGGAGGTGCTCGCCGTACCCGCGATGCCGTTGATCCCGGCGGGCAGGCCGTTGGCGGCGCTGAAGAAGTTCACGACCACGGGGCCGTTCTTGCCCTTCTTGCCGCGGTGGATGTGCCCGTTCGTCGGCGCGGCGATCTTCTTCCAGGCGGTGGCGAAGTGCACCTGGGTGCCCTTGACCCAGACGAGCCAGGCGGCCCGCCCGTCCTTGTCGCCGACTTTCGTACCGGGCGCCGGGACCTCCTGGCGGCCGTCGGCCGAGGCGGTGAGAGTGGAGTGCGAGCCGTTCGCCAGCACCGACTCGAGCGCCACCGGGCGGATCTTGTACAGCTGGGCGCGGACGGCGCCGCCGGGGAACTCGCCGGTGTGCAGGTTGGCGTACCACTTCTTGGGGTTGCTCTTGATCCGGTTGAGCAGGCCGGAGTCGCTGATCTTGACGGTCCCCTTCACGGCGCTCAGGCTGCCGGGCAGCGCCTCGCCGAAGAACGGGATCTTGACGTCGCCGTTCTTGCCCGCCTTGCCCTGGTGGATGTGGAACGCGGTCGGGGTGGCGATGTTCTGCCAGCGGATGGCGTAATCGACCTGGTCGCCATGGATGCGGAACACGGCGATGGCGCTGCCGTTCTTGTCGCCGACCTTCGCGCCCGCCGCGGGCACCTCGTTCTTGCCCTGCAGCGAGGCGGCCAGGTAGACATCGGAGCTCGTACTCGCCTGCGCCGCGGCGGGCGCCAGGCCACCTGCGACCAGAGCGGTAGCGAGAACCAGGCCGGGGACGGTGAGGATGCGCTTCGTCATGATGACCCTTTCAAGCGCCTCGAGGGTGAGGCTCGTAGCTGTGTTGACGCACGGTTGTACGGGGTGCGGCGGCAGCCGGGTTCAACGACGGAACGTGTAGAAATACGCATTGGAAAAGCGCCCGAGATATTGATTTACCTTGTAAAGGCGCATACCGCTTATAGCGATCTTGTAGGCCAGAGATCCGATCTGACTAAGCCGCGTAGACGGGCGCGAGGTCGATGAAGATGCGGTAGTCCGAGATCAGTCCGTCGTCGCGGGTGCGCCAGATGGACACGGCCGCGACGCTGACGTCCTTGCCGTCGAGCCGCCGGTAGGTGACCTCGGTCTCGGCGATGGTGTCGGCGTCCACCTGCCAACTCCGGACGATCCGGTGCCGCAGGCCGCCGATGGTGGAGAAGAACGTCCGCAGCCCGGCGGCGATGGCCGCGCGTCCCACTGTCGGCTCGGCGTTGCCGAACACCAACGTGGCGTCCTCGGCCAGCAACAGGACGAACTTGTCGGGGTCGAATGTGTCGACCACCTGGAAAACGCGTCGCGCCACATCGTCGGACATACCGATCATTCCTTACGTGGTCGTCGGGGCCGCTGGTGAGGACGATACGGAATCAAGCGCCATGCGCAACTATCACGAAGGTGGTTGTCTCGTCGCCGGGTGAATCGGCTGATCGCTCGCCGCGAATTCCTGCCTCCTGGTGAATAACGGATAGGCGATCTATCTTTGGTCTGATCGTGCGACCCTCAAGGAGCATGTTCGCGAAAGGAGATGTACACGGTGAAGAGACTTCTCGAAGGAACCCCATTACGTACCGGTGTCGTCGCGGCCGTCGCGCTGGCCGGCGGCCTGCTGACCGTCTCCCCGGCCGCCGCCACGGCGATCGGCGAGCGTACCGTCGCTTCGGTTTCGCAGGCGGCCGACTCGGCCGCCGCTTCGCGGCCGCGCAATGGCAGGATCCTGTACGACCGCGTCAGCGGCGGCCAGGGCACGCTCAAGATCAAGAACGGCACCTCCAGGGACGGCGTCGTCACATTGGTCAAGGGCGGGACCAAGGCGATCAGCATCTACGTTCGCGCCAGGTCCAGCGCCAGCGTCAGGGATGTCAGGGACGGGACGTACCGGGTCTACTTCACCACCGGCTCCCGGTTCAGGGTGTCGAAGGGCAGGTTCAGCCAGAGCGCCGTGTACCAGCGGTTCAACGATCGGCTGAGGTTCACCACGACCGCCACCTCAAGGAGCGTTTGGACCCTGACCCTCAACCCGGTCAGGGGCGGCAACGCGCGGACCACCTCGATCAACCCCAAGGACTTCCCGGCGTGAGCGCGCGGCCGGCCGTCAAGGCGCAAGGCGGCCACCGGGGCGCCTGAACTGCCGTGAGATCCTTCTTTCGTGACGACGACCGAGCCCGCCGAGCCGACCCCGCGCCGTGGTCGTGGCCGTCCCGGCTACGACCAGGCCGCGATCCTGCGCACCGCCGTGGAGCTGTTCAACCGCAAGGGGTACGACGCCACGAGCATGGGAGACCTGGCCAAGGAGCTCGGACTGACGAAGCCGGCCATCTACCACCACGTCACGAGCAAGGAGCAACTGCTCAGCCAGGCATTGGACGACGCTCTCGACGAGCTCACCGCCGTCGTGACCGCGGCCGCTCGCGATCGGGCCGGGGCGACGGCGTACGAACGATTGCGTGAGGTGGTGCGGCGCAGCGTCGAGGTCCTCGTGGCGCACCAGCCCTCCGTCACGCTTCTGCTCCGGGTGCGCGGCAACAGCGGGATCGAGCTGGCCGCCCTGGAGCGGCGCCGCTGGCTCGACGACCGCTTGGCCGCGCTCGTCGCGGACGCCGTCGCGGAGGGCTCCCTGCGCGACGACGTGCCGCCGACGCTCGTGAGCCGGCTGCTGTTCGGCATGGTGAACTCGCTGGTCGAGTGGTATCGCCCGGACGGTGTGTACGACGCGGCGACGGTCGCCGACGCCATCACGGTCATCGCCTTCGACGGCTTGGCCCGCCACCAAGCCTGAACTCCCCGAGCGACCCGCCGACCCTGAAGCCTCAGCCCGCGCGACGGCGCCCACCTCAGCGCCGCCCGCTCACCACACGTAAAAGCCCTGGCCCGTCTTGCGGCCAAGGTGCCCGGCGGCGACGAGGTCGCGCAGGATCCGCGGCGGCTCGAAACGGGGTCCCAGCTCGCGCGCCAGATGCTCGGCGATCGCGAGCCGCACGTCGAGCCCGACCACGTCGGTGGTCCGCAGCGGTCCCATCGGGTGGCGGTAGCCGAGGGTCATCGCCGTGTCGATGTCGGCCGCGCTCGCGACCCCCTCCTCCAGCATCCGCATCGCCTCGAGCGCCAGGCAGACGCCGAGGCGGCTGCTCGCGAAACCCGGCGAGTCCGCGACGGTGATCGGCGTCTTGCCGAGGGCCGTCACCCACTCCTGCGCCCGCGTCACGAGCGCCGGCTCGGTGCGGGGCCCGGTGACGATCTCGACGAGGTCGCTCACCGGGACGGGGTTGAAGAAATGCAGCCCGAGAAAGCGGCCCGGCGCGGCCAGACCGGCGGCGAGCCCGCCGATCGACAGGCTGCTGGTGTTCGAGGCGAGCACCGCGTCCGGTGCCCGCCGCTCGACCAGGGCGAGCACCTCGGCCTTGAGCGCCGCGTCCTCCGGAACCGCCTCGATGACGAGCTCGCACGGGGCCAGCTCGCCCGGGTCGGTGGTCGTCCGCAGCCGGGCCAAGGCGTCCGGGAGCGGGACTTCGAGCTTGCCTTTCACGCCGGCCTTGGCCAGGCTGTCGCCCACCCGGGCGTTGGCCTGGCCGGCCGCTTCGGGGCCGTCCTCCACGACGATCACGTGGCTGCCCGAGGCCAGGAACGCGTGCGCGATCCCGGACCCCATCCGCCCGCCGCCGAAGACACCCACCGTCCGTGGCAGGGCACCGCCGGTCGTGAGTCGCGTCTGCGCGAGGGGATCACCGGTCGCGTGCCGCGTCTGGGCGACGGGATCGCCAGTCGTGTGCCGCGTCTGCGCCTGGGCGTCGCCGGTCATGAGCTTCGCTCCTGTCGCCGGTTCAGGAATGCCGTCATGCGGGTGTGTTTCTCCTCCGTCTCGAACAGGACCGCCTGCGCGACGTCGTCGACGAACGGGTGCGCGGCCCGCGGGGCGTGGAAGACGGCCTTGGTCAGCCGCGTCGCCAACGGCGCCCGCGCGGTGATGCGGTCGGCGAGCCGATGTCCCGCGGCCAGCAGGTCTTCGGGCTCCACGACGTCGTTGAGCAGGTACACGGCCCGCGCCTCCTCAGCCGTGAGGACACGGCCCGCGAGGAGGATCTCCTTGGCCAGGGGTTCCCCGACGAGCTCGGCGAGGCGCCAGGCCGCGCCGGCCGCCGCGACGATGCCGAGGTCCGTCTCCGGGTTGCCGATCCGCGCGCGCGGCGTGCCGATGCGGAAGTCGCAGGCGTACGCGAGCTCGGCCCCGCCGCCCAGGGCGTACCCGTCGATGAGGGCCACGGTCGGCATCGGCAGCCGGTGGATCCGGTCGAAGATCTTCGAGTTGATGCCCCGCAGCGCGTCCTCCCGGTTCCGCTCGCGGAGCTGGGCGATGTCCGCTCCGGCCGCGAAGGCCGGCCCCTCGCCGGTCAGGAGTACGACACGCGGCTCCTCTTCGACGGCGGCGCACGCCTGGTGGAGCGCGGCGACCAGCTCGCGGTCGATCGCGTTGCGGACCTCGGGTCTGTTGAGCCGCCACACGACCCGGTCGGCCCCTTCCTCGACGATCAGCGTCATGGCCGCTCCACCAGGAGAGCGCTGCCCTGGCCGACACCGACGCACATGGTCGCCAGCCCGCGCCGGCCGCCGGAGCGTTCGAGCCGGCCGAGCAGGGTGACGAGGATCCGGGCCCCGGACGCGCCCAGCGGGTGTCCGAGAGCGATGGCTCCGCCGTCGGCGTTGACCGCGAGATCGTCGGGGCGGACGTGGGCGAGCGCGCCGCCGTAGCGGCCTATCGGCGTCCGTACGCCGGAGACGACGAAGGGTATGAACCGTTGCCAGCGCTCGCTAGGCCAACCTGTGGTTGCCGGAAGAACTGTGATCGAAGTTTCCGATCGATCGCTACTGAAGGTAATCAGATGGTAATGTTCAGTCACAGACGGGTGCCTGACTGGCGCTCGGTCCCCGCCCCGATTGGTGTTCGCACCAACCGGACAGCGTCCGGCGGGGCGGTGGCCCAAGAGCCGCACCCCATCTGGGAATGCGGAATCAGGCCCCGACAACGCGGCTCTCAACCACGGTCCGCCCGGCTCGCCGGACGGACGCGGCATCGGCTTCCACCGGATCGCCTCCCGACCTCGGCCGGAAAGCGACGAGGCTACGCTGATGTCCGTTTTACTCAGGTAAACACAGAGAGTTGAAGACGCTTCGGTCACGAAGAGCTCCTGTGGTCGGGAAACGAAGAGAACATCGACTGGCGAAAGGAATGTCAGGCAGTGAAAGCGATGGTCAGGCGTCGAAGTCGACCGTGACGTTCTCGCTCACGGGAAACGTCTGGCAGGTGAGGACGAACCCGGCCGCCACCTCGGACTCTTCGAGGGCGTAGTTACGGCGCATGTCCACCTCACCCTCGCGGACGACCGCGCGGCACGTCCCGCAGACCCCGCCCTTGCAGGCGAACGGCAGGTCGGCCCGCGTCGCCTGGGCGCCGTCGAGGAGCGTCGTCTCCCGGGAGACGGTAGACGTCGTACGCAGTCCGTCGAGCACCGTCGTCAGTACGCTGCTCGCGCCGGTCGTCATCTTGTCCTCCCGCCGCGGCGGTGGCGGTGGCGCGTCGGCGTAGAAGAGTTCGACGTGGACGTTCCGCGCGGGGACGGCGAGTTCGGTGAGTACGGTCCGCGCGTCCTCGACCATGCGCAGCGGCCCGCACAGCCAGACGTGATCGAAGGTCTCAACCGGAACCAGCTGGGTGAGCAGGCGACGCAGCCGGTCACCGTCGAGCCGCCCCGAGAACAACTCGACCTCGCGTGGCTCGCGCGACAGCACATGGACGACCTGGAGCCGGGGACCGTACCGGTTCTTCAGGTCGCCGAGTTCCTCCGCGAACATCACGGTACGGCTCGTCCGGTTGCCGTACAGAAGCGATACCTGGGCGCCGGGATGGGCCAGCACCGTGGAGGCGACCGACAGCATCGGGGTGATGCCCGACCCGGCGGCTATGCACAGGTGCCGCTCTCCCAGCGCCGGGTCGGCCCGCCACGAGCCGGTCGGAGCCTGCACCTCGATCCGCGTTCCCGGCACCACCTCGTGGACGAGCCAGGAGGAGAAGAGCCCGTCCGGTATCTCGCGGACCCCGATACGCGGCGGGGCGCCGGCCGGTGCGCAGATCGAGTAGGACCGCCGGTGCTCCTGGCCGTCCACGAACCGGCGGAGGGTGAGCGACTGCCCGGCCCGGAAGTCGTACACCTCGCGCAACTCCTCGGGCACCGCGAACGTGATCGCCACGGCGTCCTCGCACAGGTGGTCGACCGCCGCCACGGTCAGCTGGTGGAAAGCGGCGGACGCCCGGGTCGTCGCGCGGCCGGGCGCGAGCGTGCTCATCTCATATCTCCTTGACATGCTCGAACGGCTCAAGGCAGTCGGTGCAGCTGTAGAGGGCCTTGCAGGCGGTGGCGCCGAATTCGGAGACCAGGCGGGTGGCCGTCGAACCGCAGCGCGGACAGGCCGGGGCGAGCCGCCGGGGCCCGAGCGTGAGCGCCACCGGCCCCCTCTGCCGACGGGCGGGGCCGGGGGCCGACAGCCCGGCCTCCCGCAGGGCGGCCCGTCCCCGCTCGGAGATCCAGTCGCTCGACCAGGCCGGGTCGAGCACGACGCGGACCTCGACACGGGGGAATCCCGCGTCGTTCAACCGATGGACCAGATCGTCGCGCATGGTGCCCATGGCCGGGCAGCCGGTGTAGGTAGGGGTGATCGAGGCGACCACGACCTCGTCGCCGTCCGTCGTCCGCTCGACGTCGACACCGCGCAGCACACCGAGATCGGCGAGAGTCAGCATCGGCATCTCGGGATCACGCACCTGCCCGGCGACCTCGGCGGCCCGCTCCCGTCCACTCACCGGCACCCCCTCGACATCGGCGGATCGCTCTTGGGCGCTCGCCGCTACCCGCTCAGCCCCGGTGATCTCGACGGCGCGGTCTTGGGCGGTCACCAGCGCCCGCTCGGGTGTGCGCGTGCGACCACCTGCATCTCGGCGATCAAGTCGCTGAGGGCCTCGGTGTGCGCGCCGTGCCGCCCGCCGTCGCCCGCCAGGGGCGGACGGTCCGGGCGGGCGACGCCGCTCATGGCGAGCACCTGGTCGAGGATGTCGTCCACCTCGGCGCGGACGGTCGCGGGGTCGACACCGACCCGGGCCCGCGCGAGCGAGCGCTCGACAGGATGCGTGGCGACAAGTTCCGGCTGGTACGGCCACAGGTCGCCGAAGGCGGTGACGAGTCTGCGGCGCGACTCCTCGGTGCCCTGCGCCAGCGTGAGGAACCAGCGGGCCGCCCAGTCCCGGTGGTAGGTGAGCTCCTTGACGCCCTTGGCCGCCACATGGGCCAGCACCGTGTCGGTGCTCGCGCGCAGCCGTTCCAGCAGCGCGAGCCGGGCCACCGAGAACAGCAGCAGACGTACGACGACGTGCGCGAAATCGCCGTTCGCCACCTCGGCCAGGCGTACGTTGCCGAACTGCCCGGCGTCACGGAAGAACGCCAGCGCGTCCTCCGCGGGCACCGGCGAGCCCTCCGGGAGGGCGGGCACGACGCCGGGGTCGGCGGCGGCCGCCCGCGCCAGGAGCAGGCGTGCCTGCCCGAGGAGGTCGAGGGCGATGTTCGCCAGCGCGATGTCCTCTTCGAGGTCCGGCGCCCGGCTGCACCACTCGGACAGGCGCTGCGACATGATCAGCGCGTCGTCGCCGAGCATGAGGCAGTACGCGGCGAGTTCGGCGTGGTCGACGCCGTCAGGCACGGTCGTGTCGACGCCGGCCAGCGGGTCCTCGAAATCGGTGCCGAACGCCCACTGCGCGGAATCCCCGCCGATCAGGCCGTCGAAGACGCTGCCGTGGTCGTCGCTCATGGTGGTCCGCCTTCCGGACGTGTCGGTGGATTGAAGTGGACTGGATGGATCGGGCCGGATGGCCTGGATAAAGCGGAGCGGGCCGGATGGGCGGGGGAGTGGTCGGCCGGGTCACATGTGCGGCACGTTCTCGGGGATCTCGTAGAACGTCGGGTGCCGGTAGACCTTGTCGCCGTTCGGCGCGAACAAGGGATCCTTCTCGTCCGGGCTGGAGGCCGTGATGACGTCGGCCCGTACGACCCAGATGCTCACGCCCTCGTTGCGCCGCGTGTAGACGTCGCGCGCGTGCCGCAGGGCCATCGCGTCGTCCGGGGCGTGCAGCGACCCGACGTGGACGTGGTTGAGCCCGCGCTTGCTACGGACGAACACCTCGTAAAGCGGCCATTCCCGCCGGTCGCCGCTCATCGCGCACCGCCCTCGTCGGAGGGGTCCACCGACGTCGAGCCGTTCGCTTCGGCGGAGCGGCTCGCGAATGCCGACGCCGCCTCGCGTACCCAGGCGCCGTCCTCGTGGGCCGTGCGGCGGTGGCGCAGACGTTCGGCGTTGCACGGCCCGTCGCCGCGGATGACCGCGGCGAGCTCCGCCCAGTCCGGGTCGCCGAAGTCGTGGTGCCCGCGCTCCTCGTTCCAGCGCAGGTCGGGGTCGGGCAGCGTCACCCCGAGGGCGTCGGCCTGCGGGACCGTCATGTCGACGAAGCGCTGGCGCAGCTCGTCGTTGGAGTTGCGCTTGACGCCCCACGCCATCGAGCGCGCGCTGTTGGGGGACTCGCCATCCGGCGGGCCGAACATCATCAGCGACGGCCACCAGAACCGATCGACCGACTCCTGGACCATGGCGCGCTGGGCGTCGGTGCCGCGCATCATCGTCATGAGCAGCTCGTAGCCCTGCCGCTGATGGAAGGACTCCTCCTTGCAGATGCGGATCATGGCGCGCCCGTACGGTCCATAAGAGGTGCGGCAGAGCGGCACCTGGTTGCAGATCGCGGCTCCGTCGACCAGCCAGCCGATCGTGCCGACGTCGGCGTAGGACAGCGTCGGGTAGTTGAAGATCGAGGAGTACTTCTGCCGGCCGGCCAGCAGCAGCTCGGTCAGCTGGATGCGGGAGACGCCGAGGGTCTCGCACGCCGAGTACAGGTAGAGGCCGTGCCCGGCCTCGTCCTGCACCTTGGCCAGGAGGATCGCCTTGCGGCGCAGGGATGGGGCGCGTCCGATCCAGGCGCCCTCGGGCTGCATGCCGATGATCTCGGAGTGCGCGTGCTGGGCGATCTGGCGTACGAGCGTCCTGCGGTAGTCGTCCGGCATCCAGTCGCGGGGCTCGATCCGGTCGTTGCGCGCGATGGTCGCGTCGAACCCGGCCTGCAGCCGCTCCTCCAGTTCCGGCTCCGCCGGAGTCGTGGTCATCTTTCCTCCGAGACATCGGTGACATCGATCGTATTTACTTATCGCTCGGTCAGTAATACCATCGCATGGGTCGGGGGTCCCGCGCAACAGGTCGCGGTGACGGGGAATGTTCTAGAGGACCGATGCCCCCCGCCAACCGCGAAACCGCAGAACCGCAGAGAGGAGACAGCGTGAGCGCGCTGCTGGAGAGCTACGCCGCCGGACGATGGTTCCGGGCGGCGGACGACGGGCAACCTCTGCTCGACGCCGCCACGGGTGAGGAGGTCGCGCGAATCTCGAGCCGGGGGCTGGACGTCGCCGCGATGGTCCGGCACGCCCGGGACATCGGCGGACCCGCGCTGCGATCCCTGACCTTCCACGAGCGGGCGGCCCTGCTCAAAGCGCTGGCCAAGCACCTGATCGCGCGGAAGGAGGAGCTCTACGCACTGTCCGTACGGACCGGAGCCACCTCACGGGACACGATGGTCGACGTGGACGGCGGCATCGGCACCCTGTTCAGCTACGCCAGCAAGGGGGTCCGCGAGCTGCCGAACGACACGGTGTTCCTCGACGGCGGCCTCGAACGTCTGGGCAAGGGCGGCACCTTCGTCGGCCAGCACATCTACACCTCGCGGCCGGGTGTCGCGGTGCAGATCAACGCCTTCAACTTCCCGGTCTGGGGCATGCTCGAGAAGCTGGCCCCGGCCTTTCTCGCCGGGCTGCCGTCGATCGTCAAGCCCGGGAGCCAGACCGCGTACCTCACCGAACTCGCCGTCCGGCTGATCATCGAGTCGGGGATCCTGCCCGAGGGGACGCTCCAGCTCGTCGCCGGCGGCGCGGGCGGCCTGCTCGACGAGCTGACGATCCAGGACTCCGTCGCCTTCACCGGCTCGGCGCACACGGCGGGCGTCCTGCGCCGCCACCCGAACGTGCTCGACGGCGGCGTCCTGCTCGGCGTCGAGGCCGACTCGCTCAACTGCTCGATCCTCGGGCCGGACGTGCTGCCGGATGATCCGGAGTTCGACCTGTTCGTCAAGGGCGTCGTCACCGAGATGACGGTCAAGGCGGGGCAGAAGTGCACGGCCATCCGCCGGGTGCTCGTACCCGAGGCGATGGCCGACCAGGTGGTCGACGCGCTCACCGCCCGCCTGGCGAAGGTGACCGTCGGAGACCCGCGCAACCCGGACGTGCGGATGGGCCCCCTCGCCGGGCTCGCCCAGCGCGACGAGGTGCGCAAGGCCGTCGAAGCGCTCACGGCGGGTGCCGAGGTGGTCTTCGGCGACCCCGAAGGCGCGGCCCTGCTCGACGGCGACTCCGAGCGCGGTGCCTTCATGACCCCGCTCGTGCTGCGCGCGCGCCCCGGCGCCGGCGAGCCGCACGACGTGGAGCCGTTCGGCCCGGTGAGCACCGTGCTCACCTACGACGGCGTAGACGCGGCCGTCGCCCTCGCCGTCCGGGGCAAGGGTAGCCTCGTCGCCTCCGTCGTCACCCACGACCCGCAGGTCGCGCGGTCCGTCGTACTCGGGCTGGCGCCCTGGCACGGTCGCGTCCTCGTCCTGGACAGGGACGACGCCGGGGAGTCCACCGGGCATGGCTCGCCGCTGCCCGTCCTGGTCCACGGCGGCCCCGGGCGGGCCGGGAGCGGTGAGGAGCTCGGCGGCATCCGAGGGGTCCTGCACCACATGCAGCGCACCGCCGTACAGGCATCCCCGGACCAGCTCACCGCGATCACCGGACGGTGGACGACGGGCGCCGCCCGCGTCGACTCCGGCGTCCACCCCTTCCGGAAGTCCCTGGCGGAGCTGCGCGTGGGCGACACGATCGCCTCCGCGCCGCGTACGGTGACGCTCGCGGACGTCGAGCACTTCGCCGAGTTCACCGGGGACACCTTCTACGCGCACACCGACGCCGCGGCCGCCGCGCGGAACCCGCTGTTCGGCGGCATCGTCGCCCACGGGTACCTCGTCGTGTCCCTGGCCGCCGGTCTCTTCGTCGACCCGGCGCCCGGACCGGTCCTGGCGAACTTCGGCGTCGACGGACTGCGCTTCCTCACCCCGGTCAAGCCCGGCGACGCGATCGACGTGGCGCTGACCGTCAAGCAGATCACCCCGCGCGGCGGCGCGGACTACGGCGAGGTCCGCTGGGACGCCGTCGTGTCCAACCAGGACGGCCAGGCGGTCGCCACGTACGACGTGCTGACCCTCGTGGCGAAGACCTGGCCGGCGACGTCCGCGCCGGAGTCCTGACGTGTCCGGACCGAGCCAGGACGCGACCCCGGTCACCGTCGAACGTGACGGCGCCCCGGTCATCTCCGAGCGTGACGCGGCCCCGGTCACCGTCGAACGTGACGGGGCCGTGGCCGTTCTCACCCTGAACCGCCCGGATCGCCGCAACGCGCTGGACGCCGGGATGAAGACGGCGTTGCGCCGGGCGCTCGAGGAGGCCGCGTCCGACGACGCCGTCCGCGCCGTACTGCTGACCGGCGCGGGCAGCGCCTTCTGTGTCGGTCAGGACCTCGCCGAGCACGCGGCCGCCCTCCGCGCCGACGCGGCGCACGCGTTCGACACGGTCGAGGAGGACTACGCGCCGATCATCCGGCTTCTGGCCACGATGGGCAAGCCGGTCGTCGCGGTCGTCAACGGTACGTGCGTCGGCGCGGGGCTGGCCCTCGCGCTGGCCTGCGACCTGCGCGTCCTCGCCGAGGAGGCCGTCTTCGCGACGGCGTTCACCGGGATCGGGCTGACGTGCGACTCCGGGCTGTCCACGACGCTCACGCGGTCGGTCGGTGAGGCCCGGTCCAAGGAACTCGTCCTGCTCGGCGAGTCCTTCACCGCCCAGCAGGCCGTCGCGTGGGGGATCTCGGGCCGCGTGGTCTCGCGAGCGGACGTCGGTACGGCGGGCCGTGAGCTCGCGGCCCGGCTCGCGGCCGGGCCGACCGCCGCCTACGCCGCGTCCAAGCTGCTGATCGCACAGTCCTGGGGCCGGGACCTAGGGACGGTGCTCACGGCCGAAGCACGCGCCCAGGCGCAACTGGGCCGGACCGCCGACCACGCAGGAGCGGTCGAGGCGTTCCTTGCCAAGCGCAAGCCCGTCTTCGAGGGGCACTAACCCACCGCCCCCAGGGTGCAGATCCACTGCCTCTGGGGGCTGCGCCCGCCCCTGGGGTGCTTAGCTCGCTCCTCTCCAGCACGACGTCCGCCCCGGTCATCAGTGAGGTGACCGGGGCGAACGCGGGCTCGCGGGCTGGGGCTCAGTCGTGGGAGGCCCGCTGAGCGGATGCGGCGTGGGCGAGGTCGATGGCGGTCCACGCCATGGCGGTGGCGCCGTCCAGGACCGCTCTGTCGGCGGCCGGAGTGGCGCAGGCCGCGGTGAACTCGGGCTGATGGTTGACCGCGGGCAGGCAGTCCAGCCCCAGCATGGGATGGATGGTGGGGACGACATGGGAGACGTTGCCCATGTCCGTGGCCGCGCCCGCCGGAGCGCCGCCGGGCAGATCCGGGAAGACACGCCCCAGCGCCTCGGCGTTGGCCCGGTACAGCCGCAGCATCCCCGCGTCGGGCCGCAGGTCGGCGTAGTCGGGGCCCAGGGGAGTGATCGTCAGCTCACACCCGGTGGCCACCGCTCCCGCGTCGAAGCAGCGCCGCACGCGTGGCTTGAGCTCGGCCAGGGCCTCCAGCGTGGAGGCGCGGACGATCCACCGCCCGTGGCTGGCGTCGGGGATCACGTTCGGCGCGGTGCCGGCCTGGGTGACGATGCCGTGGACGCGGTCACCGGCGCCCGTCTGCTGGCGCAGCAGCCCGATCGCCACCTGTGCGACGGTCATCGCGTCGGCCGCGTTGACGCCCAGCTCGGGGTACGCGCCGGCATGGGCGGGCTTCCCAAGGTAGGAGACCTCGAACTGGGCGACGGCCGAGCCGGGCATCGCCGCCATCTCGACCGCGGCGGGATGGACCATCATCGCCGCGTCGAGCCCCGCGAACGCGCCGCGCTCCAGCATGAGGACCTTGCCGCCGCCGCCTTCTTCGGCCGGAGTGCCGAGGACGGTCACCGTCAGCCCGAGATCGTCGGCCAGCCCGGCCAGTCCGGCTGCGGCGCCGACCGCGGCGGCGGCGATGATGTTGTGCCCGCAGGCGTGCCCGATCTGCGGCAGGGCATCGTATTCGGCGCAGATCCCGATGTGCAGCGGACCCGTTCCCACGCTCGCCCGTACGGCGGTGGGCAGGTCGTAGCAGCCGTGCTGGACGTCGAAACCGGCGGCGCTCAGCGCGTCCGATACCCACGCGCTGGCCCGCGTCTCCTCGAAGGCCGGCTCGGGGTGGGAGTGGATGCGATGGGACAGCTCGACCAGGCGGCTGCTCCAGGCGCCGACGGCGTTGGCGGCATGCCGCTTGGCGTCGGCCGTCACGCGGACGGGGCGGTGTGGACCGAGACGGGGCGGGTGGCCGCGTCGTAGGCGGCGCGGGACCCGGTCGCCCCCATGCCGCTGTCACCCGCCGGCTCATACAGCCGCTCGGGCCCGCCGCCCTGCCACTGGTTGACCCACACGACCCCGGCCGGGATGTCGCGAGCGGCGGCCATGTGCGCCGGGTCGTTGGTGTACACGGTGGCGGCGAGGCCGAAACGCGTGCCGGCCGCCTTCTCCAGCCCCTCCTCGAAGGAGGAGACGACCTCGACCGGGGCGAGCGGGCCGAAGGTCTCCTCGGTCATGACCAGCATGGAGTCGTCCACGCCGGTGAGCACGGTGGCGGGGTAGAAGAAGCCCTTGCCCTCGGGTACGGTCCCGCCCGTGCGGACGGTCGCGCCGCGGTCCACCGCGTCGGTGACGTGCCGGTCCACGATGTCGCGCTGACGCCGGTCGACCAGCGGGCCCAGCACCGTGCTCTCCTCGCGCCCGTCTCCCAGGGCGTAACCGCCTGCGGCCTCGACGAGGGCGTCGACGAACGCCTCGGCGATGTCCTGGTGCACGTAGACGCGTTCCATGGACGTACAGATCTGGCCGGAGTTGGCGAACGCGCCGAACGCGACCGCCGCGGCGGTCGCGGCCGGGTCGACTCCCGCGTCCACGACCACGGGGTCCTTGCCGCCGAGTTCGAGGATCGCCCGGTGCAGCAGGCCGCCGCTCTCCGCGCCGACCCGGCGTCCGGCCTCGACCGAGCCGGTGAAGTGGACGAGCCCGATCCGTTCGTCCGCGACCAGCGGCGCACCGGCCCGGGAGTCGCCGAGGACCAGGTTCACCACGCCGGCCGGCAGGTCCATCAGCTCCAGCAGCCGTACCGCCGACATGGGGGAGCGCTCGGACGGCTTGAGCACGACGGTGTTGCCCGCCGCCAGCAGCGGGCCGAGCGCCCCCAGCGCCATGGGCACCGGGAAGTTCCACGGCACGATGACCGCCGTCGCGCCGAGCGGCTTACGCAGGATCGTGGTGGCGCTCCCGCCCGGACCGGCGACGGTCTCCTCGAACGGATAGTCCAGGGCCTCGGCCACCGCCGCCTTCAACCCTTGCGCCGCGCCCCCGATGAAGGTACGGCCGAGCGCGACGGGCTTGCCCATCTCCCGGCATTCGAGCTCCGCCAGCTCCTCGGCGTGCTCGGCGATCGTGTCCGCCCACCGGGACAGGCGCTCCACGCGTTCGGCGACCGGGAGTGCCGCCCAGGCCGGGTGCGCCTGGACGGCCGCGTCGACGGCCAGGCGGACGTCCTCCGGCGAGCCGCCGGGGGAGCGGCCGACGACCTCTTCGGTCGCCGGATCGATCACGTCGTGGAACGCGTCACCACGCGAGTCCTCCCACATGCCGCCGATCAGATTCTGCAGGGTCTTCACGAAATGGTGCTCCTTGCCAGGTAAGTAGGGGCCGGCTCAGCCGAGACGGTCGGCCATGAGCTCGCCGACCATGATCGCTGCCAGGTTGGTGTTGGCCCGCGGGACAGAGGGGAAGATCGAGGCGTCGACCACGCGCAGCCCGTCGACCCCGAGTACACGGCACGACGGATCGACCACCGTGACGGCGTCGCCGGGCGCGCCCATCCGGCAGGTGCTGGTGCCGTGCTGGGCGTCCACGGCGGTGGCCAGGAGGTGGTCGTCGAGTTCGGCGTCGTTGTCCAGCACCGCGAACAGGCGGCTGTTGCGGCCCTTGACCGAGCCGTCGAGGATCGGGGCGACCTCGGGGCCGCGCGCCATCTCGACCAGGGCGCGGACCCCCTGACGCAGCCGTTCCAGATCGCGGGCGTCCGACAGCATCCGCTCCCGTACCTCGGGCTGAGCCTCGGGGTCGGCGGAGGTCAGCGTCAGTACGCCGCGTGAGTGGTTCTGGTTCAGCCACACGCCGAAGCCGCCCGCCGGGAACCGGGTGTCGGCGGCCTCCATGGACAGCACGTTCTGGTTCAGCGAGACGAACATCATGTCGTGCGGCAGACCCCCGGGACCACTGGTGTAGCGGACGCAGACATTGGTGTGGCGGTCGTCGGCCGTCTTGATGGCGGCCTGCGCGGTCAGCGGCAGCTCGACGACGATCATCGGATGGTCCTGCATGCCGAGGCCGACCGGCAGGTCCCGCCGTACCATGATCCCCAGCCGGCGCAGGTCGGCGGCCGGGCCGACCCCTGACCGCAGCAGGATCGCGGGGGAGTGGATGACGCCCGCGCTGAGCACGATCTCGTCCGCGTACTCGGTCGTCGCCGTCCCGTCCACGATCACCCGGACGCCGGTGGCGCGGTCGCCGTCGAAGACGACCTGATCCACCAGGGCCCCGCCGCGTACGGTGAGGCCGGGCAGGGCTCGGCCCGGTTCGAGGTAGCCGTCGTTGACGGTGACCCTGCGCCCGGCGCGCGAGTTGATCGGGTAAGGCGAGACCCCGCTCGCTCCGGGCGCGTTCACGTCCGGCGCCCACGGGTGTCCGGCGGCCAGCGCGGCGGCCGACAGGGCGGAGTCCACCGCCCCCCACCGCCCTTGCGGCATCCGGAAGATCGGCGTCGGCCCGCCGCGCCCGTGGTACGGCTCGTCTCCGAACTCCGCGTCGTCCTCAAGCTTCGCGAAGTAGGGCAGTACGTCTTGCCATGACCAGCCGGCGCAGCCCGCCGCGGCCCAGTCGTCGAAGTCCTCCATCGGCGGGCGGATCGCGATCTGCCCGTTGATCGACGAGCTGCCGCCCACTCCACGCCCGCGCCAGTACGGCGCCTGCGCCTGCTTGTCGGTCCGGGAGGAGTTGACGCCCATCCAGACCAGGCCCTCGGTGGCGCTGGGATCCAGCAGCGCGCGGACGGGGTTCGGCGAGCGCCACGCCTCGTGCATCTGCGCCGACCGGTAGTCGGGCCCGGCCTCCAGCAGCAGGACGCGCTTGCCCCGCTCGGCGGAGCGTACGGCGAGTGCCGCGCCGGCGGAGCCGGCTCCCACGACGATGATGTCCCAGCCCGTGCCTGTCACGGCGAACCTCCTGCATTCAGGCAGCGCGGCTCCAGACATGCCCGAACCGCTGTTAGCCGGTAGACTGCCCTCCAGCGGAAAGTTCAGTCAATAGTGAAAGTTCATTTTTTTCTGAGCGATGGGAGTCCGGTGGTGTCCAGCCCCGTCGGCGACGATGCGGTGAATCCCCTGATCGACGACTTCGGGCTGCACATCGGCCGGGCGATGGGCTGGCCGCCGATGGCCGGACGGGCCGCGGGCGTCCTCATGCTCAGGGAGGCGCCCATGACGATGACGGAGCTGCAGGACGCCCTGGACGCGAGCAAGGGCTCGGTGTCGGAGACAACGCGCCTGCTGATGGTCAGCGGAACCGTGCGGCGCTTCAAGCAGCCGGGTTCCCGGCAGTACGTCTACGAATGGCGCGACGACGCCTGGAGCGGCTGCCTGCAGCACCAGCTGGAGCAGACGACCGAGTTGCTGGCCCTGGCCGAGAGCGCGCAGCGCCGCGCCGCCGACCTGCCCGAGCGGCAGGGGGCGCGCCTGCGGGAGATGCACGAGTACTACATCTTCATGGTGCGCGGCCTCGACGCGCTCCTGGAGGAGTACAAGTCCTCCCGGGACGCGCGCTAGCTCTCCCGTGCCCCCCAGTCCGTCCCCCGGCCGCGGGCCTCGTCGAACACCAGCCAGGTGCGGGTGGCCCGGACGCCGGGGACGTCCTGGATGCGTTCCAGCACCACCTGCCTGAGCGCCGCGTTGTCCGGCGTCCTGACCAGGGCCAGGACGTCGTAGTCGCCGCCGACCATCGCGAAGTGCTCGACGTACGGGATGCTCCGGAGCCTGGCCGACACCGTACGCCAGGAGTTCTGCTCGATGGTGACCGAGACGTACGCGCTGGTGCCCAGACCGGCCTTGTGCGGGGCGAGTTCGGCCGTGAAGCCGGTGATCACCCCGTCGTCCATCAGTCGCGTGAGGCGGGCGTAGGCGTTGGCGCGGGAGATGTGGACGCGCTCGGCGAGCGTCCGCATCGACATCCGGCCGTCGCGCAGCAGCTCGGCGATGATCGCGCGGTCGACTCCGTCTAGTTTGCTGGCCGAATGTCCCGGCCAGCCCCCCTCAACGCCCTCGTCGGCTGACATTTGGCCCTCCCCGCGTCCCCATTGAACCCATTTGTCGCTCATCATGCCCGATGTCTTGAACAGATGGTTCTGGAGGTCGACGCTTTCCTTGTCAAACGTCCAGAGAAAGTGAGCGTCGCGATGTCCGTGCGGACGCGCCGTCAAGCGGTCGACGGCCTTCTCCCCTCACCCGAGCCGGTGCGCTTCATCGCCGAGGACGGTACGGCCGTGCGAGCGCCCGCCGGTTACCCGGCGCCCGCCGATGAGCAGTTGCTGGAGGCGTACCGCCGGATGGTCCTGGGCCGCCGCTTCGACCGTCAGGCCACCGCGCTGACCAAGCAGGGCCGCCTGGCCGTCTACCCGTCCAGCCGCGGACAGGAGGCCTGCCAGATCGCCGGGGTGCTGGCGCTGCGCGAGGAGGACTGGCTGTTCCCCACCTACCGGGACTGCGTGGCCCTGGTCTCCCGCGGCATGGACCCCGTCGAAGTGCTCACCCTGCTGCGGGGCGGCTGGCACTGCGGGTACGACCCCGCCGCCACGCGGGTCGCGCCGCAGTGCACGCCGCTGGCCACCCAGACCATCCACGCGGTCGGCATGGCCGAGGCCCTGCGCCGCAAGGGCGAGGACGGCGTCGTCATGGCCTTCATCGGCGACGGCGGCACCAGCGAGGGCGACTTCCACGAGGCGCTCAACTACGCCGCGGTCCTCCACGCCCCCGTCGTGTTCTTCGTGCAGAACAACAAGTACGCGATCTCCGTACCCCTGGCCAGGCAGACCGCCGCCCCCGCGCTCGCGTACAAGGGGATCGGCTACGGCATCCCGTCCGAGCAGGTGGACGGCAACGACCTCGTCGCGGTGCTGTCCGTCCTGACCGAGGCGGTGCGGCGGGCGCGGACCGGCGGCGGCCCCTTCCTGGTCGAGGCGCACACCTACCGCATGGACGCCCACACCAACGCCGACGACGCCACCCGGTACCGGGATACGGAAGAGGTCGAGCGGTGGGAGTCGGCCGATCCCCTCGCCCGCCTGGAAACCTATCTGCGCGGCCGGGGCCTCCTGGACGCCGAGGCCGTCGCCGCGGCGCACGCGGCCGCCGAGGAGTACGCCGCCCACCTGCGCGACGAGATGAACGCCGACCCGGAGACGAACCCGTTCGAGCTGTTCGACCACGTCTTCGCCGAGCCCACACCCCAGCTGCGCGAGCAGCGGGCGCTGCTGGCGTCCGAGCTGACCGCCCATGAGGACTGACATGACCACGATGACGATGGCGCAGGCGCTGAACACCGCGCTGCGCGATGCGCTGCGCGAAGACGAGCGGGTTCTCGTCTTCGGCGAGGACGTGGGCCCGCTGGGCGGCGTCTTCCGCGTCACCGACGGGCTGACCAAGGAGTTCGGCGAGGATCGGTGCTTCGACACCCCGCTGGCCGAAGCGGGGATCGTGGGCCTGGCCGTGGGCATGGCCATGGGTGGCTTCCGCCCGGCGGTCGAGATGCAGTTCGACGCCTTCGCTTACCCGGCCTTCGAACAGATCGCCTCACACGTGGCCAAACTCCGCAACCGCACGCGCGGGCGGCTGTCGTTGCCGATGGTGATCCGGATTCCGTACGCGGGTGGCATCGGCGGTGTCGAGCACCACTGTGACTCCAGCGAGGCCTACTACGCCCACACTCCGGGCCTGAAGGTCGTGACCCCCGCGACCCCGGACGACGCGTACTGGCTGCTGCGCGACGCCATCGCCGACCCCGACCCGGTGATCTTCATGGAGCCCAAGCGCCTGTACTGGTCCAAGGGCGACATCACGCCCGCCGACCGGCGGGCCGGGGGGTTCGGGCAGGCGGTGGTACGGCGCGAGGGGCGCGACGCGACCCTGGTCGCCTATGGGCCGAGCGTCCCCGTGGCCCTCCAGGCCGCCGAAGCCGCTGCCCAGGACGGCATCTCCCTGGAGGTGGTGGACCTGCGGACGATCGTTCCGTTCGACGACGAGACCGTCGTGGCCTCAGTACGCAAGACCGGCCGCTGCGTGGTGGTCCAGGAGGCCCAGGGGTTCGCCGGGGTCGGCGCGGAGATCGCGGCCCGCGTACAGGAGCGCTGCTTCCACTCCCTGGCCGCCCCCGTGCTGCGTGTCTCGGGATTCGACATCCCCTACCCGCCGCCCATACTCGAGCACGCGCATCTGCCCGACGTCGACCGGATCCTCGACACGGTCGACCGGCTCCAGTTCGGCGACGAGCCCGATCTCCTGCACCTGGCCCGGGAGGCGTCATGACGACCACTGCCGCGCGGCAGGTGTTCCGCCTGCCCGACCTCGGCGAGGGGCTGACGGAAGCCGAGATCGTCGTATGGAAGGTCGCCGTGGGCGACAGGGTCGAGATCGACGAGATCGTGGTGGAGGTCGAGACCGCCAAGGCGGCCGTGGAGGTGCCGGTCCCCTTCGCCGGAACCGTCCTGCGGCTCCACGCGCAGGCGGGCACCGTCCTGACGGTCGGCGAACCACTCATCGAGGTCGGCCCCGCCGCCACCGACCAGGACGCGGCTTCTGCGCCCACCGTCGACCAGGACACGAACCCCGCGGCGGCCCGCTACCGCGAGGAGGAACAGGCCGGCTCCGGCAACGTCCTGATCGGGTACGGCACCGGCCGCACGTCCGGCACGCGGCGGCGCCGGGGCGGCTCCCGGCGCACCGACCACAAGACCCCCGAAGCCGCACCGGAAGCGTCCGCTTCCCCTCTCGCCGCCGGACCTGGGCTTGCGACCGAACCGGGGCTTGTGGCCGGACCCGGGCTTGCCGCCGAACCCGAGCTAGCCGCCCAACCGGAGCTTGCCGTCGGTCCGGAGCTTGCGGCCGAACCCGAGCTTGCGCCGGGGCACGCGCGCGAGCGCGCACTGGGACAGGCGCCGCGCGTGGTTTCTCCGCTCGTCCGCCGGATCGCCCGCGAGCACGGACTGGATCTCACCGTCATCACCCCCACCGGACCTCGCGGCGTGATCCTGCGTCGTGACGTCGAGCAGGCCATCGCCGACCTCGGCAAGGCACCCGAGACCCCCGCGCCGCCCGCGTCCGCGCTCGGCTCGGCCGGGACGGCGTTGACGGCGGAGCGCATTCCCCTGCGCGGGTTGCGGCGGGTGGTGGCCGACAAGCTGACCCGCAGCCGCACCGAGATCCCCGACGCCACCACCTGGGTGGACGTCGACGCCACCGGCCTGCTCGCGGTGAAGGACGCGCTGCGACAGGACCGCCCGGAACTCGGCATCGGGCTGCTCGCGCTCCTGGCCCGCATCTGTGTGGCCGGTCTGCGACGCTTCCCTGAGCTGAACTCCTCGGTCGACACCGCCCGCGCCGAGATCGCCCGGCACGGTCACATCAACCTCGGCTTCGCCGCGCAGACCGATCGCGGTCTGGTCGTGCCGGTGGTCCGGGACGCGCACCTGATGACGACCGTGGAACTCGCCGCGGAGCTGACCCGCCTCACGGGCCTCGCCCGCTCGGGCGGGCTGCCTCCCACGGCGCTGACCGGGGGTACGTTCACGCTCAACAACTACGGGGTCTTCGGCGTGGACGGATCCACCCCGATCATCAACCATCCCGAGGCGGCGCTCCTCGGCGTCGGCCGCATCATCGACCGCCCCTGGGTGACCGACGGCGCGGTCGTACCCCGCAAGGTCACCCAGCTGTCACTGACCTTCGACCACCGAGTCTGCGACGGCGGCGCCGCCGGCGGCTTCCTGCGCTACGTGGCCGACTGCGTGGAGAACCCCGCGATCCTGGTCGCCCACGTGTAGCGACCGGCACAGACTCGCCGACGCACAGCCACCCGCACAGCGACCGGCACCGAAAGCTCGCCACTTACTGCGACCGGCCCCGAAAGGAAGTGAGACCCACGTGGTCCATGTACGCCCGTCCCTGATCGGACTCCAGTCCTACGTGCCGGGATGCAAGGTGCCCGGAGCCGTCGTCCTGGCCAGCAACGAATGTCCGTACGGTCTGCTGCCCAGCGTCGCCGCCCGGCTCGCCCGGCTGACCGGCGGCCTGTCCCGTTACCCGGACATGGGCGCCGGCCGCCTGCTCGAAGCGCTCGCCGACCATCACGGCGTGACCACCGACCGCGTCGCCGTGGGAGCGGGCTCCTCCGAAGTCTGCGGACAACTGCTGCACACGGTGTCGGCGCCGGGCAGCGACGTCGTCTTCGGCTGGCGGTCGTTCGAGGCGTACCCCATCCTGACCGCGGTGGCGGGCGGAACGGCCGTACCGGTGCCGCTGCGCGACCACGTCCAGGACCTGCAGGCCATGGCGGCGGCCATCACCGAACGGACCCGCCTGGTCTTTGTCTGCAACCCCAACAACCCGACCTCGACGCCCGTCGGCGAGAGCGCCCTGCGCGCCTTCATCGACCGGGTGCCCGAGCACGTGCTGATCGTCGTCGACGAGGCTTACCACGAATATGCGGATCCGTCCGTCGTACCGGACGCGCTCGCGCTCTTCGGCGACCGGCCGAACGTCGTCGTCCTCAGAACCTTCTCCAAGGCGTACGCGCTGGCGGGGCTGCGGATCGGTTATTGCGTCGGGGCGCCCGAGATCATCGCGCAAGTACGCAAGACGCAGACCCCGTTCAGCGTCAGCGCCCTCGCCCAAGAGGCGGCGATCGCCGCGCTCCAGGAGCACGAGGAGGTGGCCAGGCGGGTCGCCCGCACGGTCGAGGAGCGCGAGCGCGTCACTCGTGAGCTCCGGGCCCTCGGCTATGACCTGCCCGCCTCCCAGGCGAACTTCGTGTGGCTGCCGCTCGGCCAGGACAGCACGGCCTTCGCCGACCATTGCCTCGCCAACGGGGTCATCGTCCGCGCCTTCTCCGGAGAAGGCGTCCGCGTCACCATGGGACTGCCGGAGGAGAACTCGGCCTTCCTCGCCCTGGCCGAGACCTGGAGACCGGCCTTCACCTAGCCCGTCCAGCTGATCGATGAGGAACAGCCGGTCGGCCAGCACCATCGGCTCGAGCGGCTGGTCCGTCGTGCGCTGAGGCTCACAGTTTGCTTCGAGGCTCGAAGCTGTTACCTTGTTTCTTGCTTTGAGGTTCGAAGTAAATAGCGAGGCCGAGCACGAGGAAGCGATACACCCATGTACAGGTACACCGGCATCACCGCGCTCGTCACCGGCGCCTCGAAGGGTCTCGGCGTGGCGTACGCCGGTGAACTCGCCCGACGAGGGGCCGATCTCGTGCTCGTGGCCCGCTCCGGCGACGCGCTGCGCCGGGTCGCCGACGAGATCCAGCAGGAGCACCGGGTCGAGGTCGCGACCGAAGTGGCCGATCTCGCCGACCCAGACGGGGTGGCGCGCCTGATCGCGGAACTCGACCGGCGGGGCCGCACCATCGATCTTCTGGTCAACAACGCGGGTGCGGGCGCCATCGGTCCGTTTCTGAGCTCCTCGCTGCGGCGCAACGTCGACTCCGTCGAACTGAACGCCATCGCCCTGATGAGCCTGACCCATGTGCTCGGCAACCGCATGGCGGAGCGGGGGCGCGGCGGAATCATCAACGTGGCCTCCACGGCCGCCTTCCAGCCGATGCCGTACCAGGCCAGTTACGCGGCGACGAAAGCGTTCGTGCTGTCGTTCACCGAGGCGCTGGCCGAGGAGTTGCGCGGCACCGGGGTGCGGGTCATGGCGGCCCACCCCGGAGCCACCGCCACGGGGTTCTTCGACGCCACCTCCGCCACCATGAACCCGGCCTTCACCGACGCGCCGGAGGATGTCGCGGCCAAGACCCTCGACGCCTTCGCCAAGGGCGCCGTCAACTCCTACCCCGGGCGGGCGATCAACAGACCGGCGACCTGGCTCTCCCGCGCGTTGCCCCGCACCACGGTCGCGCGGCTGACCGGGCGCGTGAACCGGGCCATGGGGTTGCACCGCGCCCAGGACCTCGACGTCTTGGCGTGATCGCGTGGCCTTGAAGGCAGTGACACACGCTGAGCGCTGGGGTGGCAACGTTCCGGTAACAAGCCGTTGACGTGGGGGAGGAGTTACCGGAGACTCCTGACTACGTAGTCAACGGCTCCCGGAGCGTGACCCATGCGCGATACAGGTCGCGGCCCCCGCCGCCCGGCCGGCAGCATGGACGTCGCGCGGCTGGCCGGAGTGTCGCAGAAGACCGTCTCCCGGGTGATCAACGCCGAACCCAACGTCCGCGAGCACCTGCGCGAGCGCGTGCTGCAGGCCGCGCGAGAGCTCGGCTACCGCCCCAACACGGCCGCGCGGGCGCTCATCAAGGGCAGATTCCACCGCATCGGGGTCGTCTCGCTCGGCAGCACCCTGTACGGCCCCGCCGCGACGCTGGTCGCGCTGGAGCGGGCGGCCCGCAGGACCGGCTACTCACTCAGCATCGTGTGCACACTCGAAGGCGAGCCGGGCGGCATCAGCGCCGCAATCGACTCGCTGATCAGCCAGGGCGTGGACGGCATCGTGCTGTCGGAGCCCATAGACGAGGGACAGGACCTGGCCCTCGACCCGGACGTACCGGTCCTGAGCTTCAACCAGCTGAGCCCGCCGTACGCCGACAACGGCGTGTTCATCAGCGGTGGCGGCGTCGCCGCCGGGCGCGTGGCCACCGAGCACCTGCTGTCCCTGGGCCATGCCACCGTCTGGCATGTCGCGGGGCCGCAGCGCTGGTGGGCCGCGCGTGATCGGCTGGCCGGCTGGCGGGAGGCGCTGGCCGCGGCCGGCGTGCCCGAGCCGCCGGTCCTGGAGGGCGACTGGTATCCCGCGTCGGGGTACGCCGCAGGCGTCGAGTTGGTCGCGGCGGGCGATGTGACCGCCGTGTTCGTCGCCAACGACGACATGGCGATAGGCGTCATGCGGGCGTTCGCCGAGGCCGGGCTGCGCGTGCCGGAGGACGTCAGCCTCGTCGGCTTCGACGACTCGCCGCACGCCGCCTACCTGGTCCCGCCCCTGACCACCATCCACAGCGACTTCGAGGGCGCCGCGGTTCGCGGCCTTCAGCTGCTGGTGGAGCGGATCGAGGGGGCCACGGGCCCGGCGGTGCTGGAGGAACCACCGGCCGAACTCATCCCGCGCGGCTCGACCGCGCCCCCGGAATCGAGGTGACCGGCTAACGGTCAAGCAATGACCCGGATGGGAGAACGTGTTGCTACCCGAGCAAGTGCTCTTCGGCGCCGCCTACTACCACGAATACCAGCCGTACGAGCGGTTGAAGACCGACCTCGACCTGATGGCCGGGGCGGGCTTCTCGGTCATCCGCGTGGGCGAGTCCGTCTGGTCCACCTGGGAGCCGGACAACGGCCGGTTCGAGCTGGACTGGCTGCGGCCGGTGCTCGACGGCGCGCACGAGCGCGGCATCCACGTCGTGCTGGGCACCCCGACGTACGCCGTGCCGCCGTGGCTGGCCCGCCAGTACCCCGAGATCGCCGGGGAGCGGCGGACCGGTGAGCGCATCCCGTGGGGGGCCAGGCAGGAGGTCGACTTCACCCACCCCGCCTTCCGCTTCCACGCCGAGCGGGTGATCCGGGTGATCGTCGCCCGCTACGCCGATCACCCGGCGGTCATCGGCTTCCAGGTGGACAACGAACCCGGCTTGGAGCTGCTCCACAACCACGGCCTCTTCCAGCGCTTCGTGGACCACCTGCGCCGCCTCTACGGCGACGTCGAGACGCTGAACCGCGAGTGGGGCCTGGTCTACTGGTCGCACTGCCTTTCCACCTGGGCCGACCTGTGGACTCCCGACGGCAACATCCAGGCCCAGTACGACCTGGCCTGGCGCCGCTTCCAGGCCGACCAGACCGCCGAGTTCATCGACTGGCAGGCCGGCATCGTGCGGGAGTACTCGCGGCCCGGGCAGTTCGTCACCACCTGCATCTCCTACAACCGGCCCGCCCTGGCCGACGACCGGCTGACCCGCCACCTGGACGTCACCGCCGGCAACCCGTACTACGCGATGCAGGACGGCCTGGCTTTGCCCGGCGCCGACGCCGGCCCGCAGGGCTGGACGACCAGCGGGACCTGGGCGCTCTACCACAGCGCCGACCGGATGTACTCCTCCCGCCAGGAGCCCTTCCTCGTCACCGAGACCAACGCGCAGTCGATCGGCGCCCCCTGGATGAACCGCCCCGCCTACGATGGGCAGTGGCGCCAGGCGGCCTACGCCCTTGTGTCGCGCGGGGCCGGCATGATCGAGTACTGGCACTGGCACACGCTGCACTTCGGCGCCGAGACGTACTGGGGTGGCATCCTGCCGCACAGCGGCCGGCCGGGGCGCGTCTACCAGGAGATCGCGCGCATCGGAGCCGAGCTCAGGACCGCCGGGGACCTGATCGCGGGGCTCACACCGGACGCCGACGTCACGATGCTCTACTCCGCGCCGAGCAAGTGGGCGCTGGAGTTCTACCCGCCGCTCACCGACGGCGAGGGCGGGCCAGACCGGCGCTCGTACGAGGGCATCTTCGACCCGTTCTACCGAGGCGCCTTCGACGCGGGACTGCAGGTGCGGATCATGCACACCGGGCAGCTCACCGAGCAGGAGCCGGCGGACGCCGCCGGCCGGCATCCCGTCCTGGTCGTCCCCGCGCTCTATATCGCCGACGATGACACGCTCGACTGGCTCGCCGCCTACGCCGCCGCCGGCGGTCACCTGGTGCTCGGACCGCGTACCGGCTACGGCGATCTGGAGGCGCGGGCCCGTACGGACGTCATGCCGGGCCGCCTCGCGGAGCCCGCCGGCATCTCGTACGAGGAGTTCGCCAACCTGGACGCCGACCTCCCGGTCCACGCGCCCGAGGGCTCGCCGCTGGCACTCCCGCCCGGCGCGGCGGCCACGCGCTGGGCGGATGGGGTACGGGTGGAGGCGGACCGGGTGCGGGTGGAGAGCGCGCAGGTGCTCGCCCGCTACGAGCACCCGCACTACGGTCGGTGGCCCGCCGTCACCAGCCGCGCGCACGGAGAGGGACGGATCACCTACGTGGGGACCGTGCCGGACACCGTC
The DNA here is from genome assembly GCF_044460705.1 of Nonomuraea sp. NPDC050022. Taxonomy (NCBI): domain Bacteria; kingdom Bacillati; phylum Actinomycetota; class Actinomycetes; order Streptosporangiales; family Streptosporangiaceae; genus Nonomuraea; species Nonomuraea sp. NPDC050022. The sequence goes on along the minus strand of NZ_JBITKE010000021.1, from coordinate 44,680 downwards.
CTGGCCCGCGCCCTGTTCGACTGGGCCGTCCCGGCCGAGCCGTCGGGCTGGCGGTTCGGGGCCGCGAGCGTGACGTCCACGGGCGCCACCTCCCGGGACGGGCGCAAGGTCCGCTTCGTACACAACTGGTCGTGGGATCCGGTCGCGGTCCGGCTGCCCGTCGCGGTGCGGGACGTACTCGATGGGAGCGACCACTACGCCGGCGGGGAGCTGACCCTCGGGCCCTGGGACGTGCGGATTCTCGTGGAGCGCTGACGCCACGGGGGGCGCCCGCCGAGCGGACGCCCCCCGTGGTCGCTCAGATCAGCAGACGATGAAGATGCTCTGCCAGCCGACCGGCGTCCGCTGCTCCGCGTTGCGGTTGGAGGGCAGCTCGAAATGCATCACGCCCTGCGCGTTGGGCTGGTTGTACATGCGCCCGGACTGACCGTCGCCGTACCACTTGTAGGACCCGTGGAAGGGGATGTTGGACACCCCGCACGCGTCGAGGACGACGGACCTGCCGGTGAAACCCCGGCCTTCGTAGGCGATGTACTGCGAGGCGTAGGCGGCGCTGGCGGTGAGGGCGATGATTCCGGCGGTCAGGGCGGGTACGAGGAGGATTCTCTTCACACTGCTCCTTGATGCAAGTTTCCGCTGGGCGGGCGCGTGGCCCGCCGTAGGACGCCCTCCATCATGTACGGAAAGTAGTCGAGGCAACACTTACTGTGACGACAGGCTGTGCTCGCCTCAGCGCCGATCCGCGTTTCAGCGCAGATAAGAGGCGCCGTTGAGGTCGAGCACCGTGCCGCTGACGAACTCCGCCTCGGCCGAGGCGAGATAGCGCACCGCCGCCGCGACCTCCTGCGGCTGGGCGATCCGGCCGAACGGGCTCTGCGCCTCGACGCCGGCCCGGTTCTCCTCGGTCAGGATGGAGGCCGCCATGTCGGTCTCCACGAAACCCGGCGCCACCGCGGAGACCGCGATGCGGTGCGGCGCGAGCGCGATGGCCAGCGACTGACCCATCGCGGTCAGGCCGGCCTTGGCGGCGGCGTATCCCGGCGCCTGCGGCTCGCCCCGGTAGGCGCCGCGGGAGGCGACGTTGACGATGCGTCCGCCACGGCCGCGCTCCACCATGTGCCGGGCCACGCACCAGGAGACGTTCGCGGCGCCGAGCAGGTCCACCTCGACGGTCCGGCGCCAGATCCGCTGCCAGGAGGCGTAGTCCACGGTCAGCGGATCGTGGAAGAGGTAGACGGCGGCATTGTTCACGAGCACGTCGATGCCGTCGAGGGCGTCGATCGCCGCCGAGACGAACGCGGCGACGGCCTCCGGATCCGCTATGTCTCCCTGGACGACGGCGTGGCCGTCGCCGTCGAGCGCCGATCTGACCTCCTCCGCCTCGCGGGGGGAGTCCCGGTGATGGATCGCGACCCGGTCGCCGTCGGCGGCGAAGATCTTGGCGATCTCACGGCCGATCCCACGCGACGATCCGGTTACGAGCACGCCTCGACTGTCCACGATCGACCTCTTTCCCAACAGACTTCCGGCGGTACGCCGTCGGGCCACGCTAATGCAGATCGCTGGACGACCAAGCTGCGGGGTGGAAGGCACCACGTCCGCTTCCTCGAAGGCGTGGTGCCGTTAGGTTGGGAGTCAGCAGGAGGCGAGCATGCTGCTCAGGGCCGTCTTCTCGGCGCTGTCGAGGGTCAGGCTGTAGTACCACTTGACCTGGATCCAGGATCGGGCGTACCGGCAGCGTTCGGCGGTACGTGGGGGCTGCCATTCGGCCGGGTCCTGGTCGCTCTTGGACTGGTTGACATTGTCCGTCACAGCCCACAACTCGGGGCCGCCCAGGTCGTTGGCGTACTGCTGGCGCTGGGCGGTCGTCCACGCCCACGCGCCCGAGGCCCATGCCTCGGCAAGGGGGACCATGTGGTCGATGTCGACGTCGGAGGCGGCGGTCCAGGTCGCGCCGTCGTAGGGGCTGTACCAGCTGCCGGAGACGGCCGCGCAGGCGGAGTCGGTCACCACGTTGGTGCCGTCGCGCTTGAGGACCTCTTCGCGGGTGTTGCAGGTCCCGCTCTGGGTGATCCAGTGCGGGAACAGGTCGCGGTCGTAGGTGCTGCCGTGGGATTCGGCGGCCACGGTGAGGGTGGCGAGCCGGGAGGTGGCGGTGGCCGCGGACGGGATGTTCGGCGGGGTCGCCACAGCCGGTTGCGTGGTGATGGCCAGGGTCAGGAGAGTGGCGCAGGTGATGTTGAAGGCAGCCGATAGCGCCTCAGGCGGCCAGGCGCCGTACGTACCAGTCGTGGTCGTCCTGGCCCCGTCTCAGGTAGGTGAAGCCGGCTCGGCCGGCCACCGCCGCCGAGGCGGTGTTCTCCGGATTCACCCTGATGGCCGCTTGGGTGGCCCCGGCGGCCACCGCGTGCAGGCAGGCCAGCCGCACCGCGCGGGTGGCGATGCCACGGCCGCGCCAGGCCGGGTAGAGCCCGTAGGCGAGATTGACCTGCCCGGGGACCAGATACGGCTGGTCGAACTGCACGTCGATCGTCCCCGCGAGGACCCCCTCCGTACGCACCCCGAACGTATGCACGGGCCCACCGGCCGCCCACCGCTCCAGGCACCGGCGTATGTGCGCCTCGACCGTGGCCCGGGTTCCCGGGCCTCCGTTGAGCCAGCGCACCAGCTGGTCGTCCTCCCCGGCCAGGTGGGCGTCGACGTCATCCAGGCACAGGGGCGAGAGGGTGACCGTGCTGTCGGACAATCTCGATATCTCGGGCATCTGGCGAGTCTCCGCCGGAGCGCAAGGGTGACGCCAGCGAATTACGCCGGTCCGCCGGCCGGAGCGGTCGAGCCCCGGACGATCAGTTCGGTGGCGAGTTCCACGTGGTGGGAGTCGATCTTCTCGCCGGCCGCCAGGCGCAGCGCCGTACGCAGGGCGACGCCGCCCATCTCGCGCAGCGGCTGGCGGACGGTGGTCAGGGGGGGTGAGGCCATCGGGGCGAGCTGGGTGTCGTCGAAGCCCACGACGCTGAGGTCCTCGGGGATGCGCAGGCCGCGCGCCCGGGCGGCCTCCATGACGCCCAGGGCCATCTCGTCGTTGGCCGCGAAGATCGCCGTCGGCGCCTGGGCCAGGTCGAGCACCGCCGCGCCGGTGACCATGCCGTCGTGGTAGTGGAAGCGCCCCGTCTGTACGTACGCGGGCGGCACGGGCACTCCCTCTGCCTCCATGGCGGCGCGGTAGCCGTGCAGGCGGGCCTGGTTGCAGGCCGCGGACGCCGGGCCGCCGAGGTAGGCGATGCGCCGGTGCCCGAGGGAGAGCAGGTGCTGGGTCGCGGCGAAGCCGCCCGTGAAGTTGGTCGAGCCGATGCTGGTCACGCGGACGCTGGGCAGGTTCAGCGGGTCGATCACGACCAGCGGCAGGTGAGCCCGGGACAGGGCGGTCAGTTGCGCCGAGGTCAGCTCGCTGGTCACGGCGATCAGCGCCCGCCGGCCGGCGGAGATCAGGGAGCGGACCCACCCGGGGGTACGCTCCCTGCCTCTGCGGATGCTGATCACGACCCCGATGCCGACCTCGGCCCCGGCCTCGACCGCGCCTTGGATGATCTCGGCGGAGTACGCGGTCAGATCCGTGTCGAACTGCACCTCGATCGTGGCGACCCCGGTCGCCTCGGTCCGGCGCGGCGACGGCGCGACGTAGTCATGCTGCTGCAGCAGGGACTGCACCAGGGAGCGGGTCGCCGGCGCGACGTCGCTGCGGCCGTTGAGCACCTTGGAGACGGTCGCGACGGACACGCCGGCCGAGGCCGCCACGGTGGCCAGCGTGGCCCGCCTAGGACTGACCGGCATCTCTGCCCTCCTGTTTCCCTGCCACGGGGTCCACGTCCACGGGTGTGACAAGCCGCCGGCCGCGACCGACGGGCCGCAGCGGGCCGGTCAGCCGGATGACGCCGCGGCACGGCAGGTCGGCGGCGGAGGTGCCGACGAGCACCTCGACGTCCCCGGGCTCGACGATCCGCCGCAGGTCACGGCCGGTGAAGGCGGTCCGGTCAGCGTGTACGCGAAAGCGCACGCACGCGCTCGCACCCGCCTCCAACCGGACCCGCGCGAACCCGGCCAGCTGCCGCACCGGCCGGGTCACCTGGGCGAGCACGTCGTGCAGATACAGCTGGACGACCTCCTCGCCCGCCCGGCCACCGGTGTTGCGGACACGGACCGACACCGTGAACTCCCCGTCCGTGGGCACCTCGGCGTCGCTGATCAGCAGGTCGCCGACCTCGAAGGAGGTGTAGGAGGTGCCGTAGCCGAAGGGGAACAGCGGAGTGGGATCGAGATTGCTGATGCCGTGGCTGTTGAGGCCCAGCGGCGGCTGCAGGTAGGTGCCCGGCTGCCCGCCCGGCCGGCGGGGGATCTGGACGGGCAGCCGGCCGCCGGGCTGCACCCGGCCGGACAGCACCCCGGCGATCGCCGCCGCGCCCTCCTCGCCGGGCATGAACGCCTGGACGAGCGCGGCGGCCCCGGCGTGCACCTCGCCCAGCGCGTACGGCCGGCCCGAGACGACGACCACGACGACCGGCGTCCCCGTGGCGGCGAGCTCGGCCAGCAGGTCCTCCTGCACCCCGGGCAGCCGCAGGTCCTCGGCGTCGCAGCCCTCGCCCGAGGTCCCCTGCCCGAACAGGCCCGCCAGGTCGCCCACGACGGCCACGCACAGGTCCGCCGCGCGGGCCGCGGCCGTCGCGGCGGCGAAGCCGGAGCGGTCCTCACCTCGCACGTCGCAGCCGCGTTCGTGGAGGATCTCGGTGTCCGGCAGCTCCGTCCGCAGGGCGTCGAGGACGCTGGGCGCCTCGAGGCCGAGCCCGAGGCCGGGGTGGCGGGGCAGGACGTGGTTGGGGAAGGCGTAGCAGCCCATGAAGGCGCGCGGCTCGGCCGCGGCCGGCCCGACGACCGCGACACGGCGCAGCTCCTGCGCGCGCAGCGGCAGCGCGGTGCCGCCGTCGAGCAGGACGATGGACCGCTCGGCCATCTCGCGGGCCAGCGCCCGGTTGTCCGGCGAGTCCAGGTCCACCGTGTCCGCCGCGGACACCGAGCCCTCGGGCGTCCAGTCCTGGTCGAGCAGCCCCAGCTGGACCTTCTGGGTGAGCAGGCGGCGCGCCGCCCGCTCCACCAGGGCTTCGGGCAGCTCGCCCCGGCGTACCCGCTCCACCAGGTGCGGGCCGAAGCCGAGGGTGTCGGGCAGCTCGACGTCGATGCCCGCGCTGAGCGCCAGGACGCCGGCCTCGTCGGTGTCGGCGGCGACCTCGTGCATGGTCGCCAGGAACGGCACGGCCCAGTAGTCCGAGACGACGGTCCCGGTGAATCCCCACTCCTCGCGCAGCAGGTCGCTCAGCAGCCAGGAGTCGGCGGCGGCCGGGACGCCGTCCACGTCGGAGTAGGAGTTCATCACCGAGCGCGCGCCGCCCTCGGCGATGGCCGTCTCGAAGGGCGGCAGGATCATGTCCATCAGTTCGCGGCGGCCCATCGGGACGGGACCGTGGTTGCGGGCCGCCCGCGCGGCGGAGTAGCCGGCGAAGTGCTTGAGCGTGGCGATGATCCCGGCGCTCTCCAGGCCGCGGACGTAGGCGGCGCCGAGCATCGAGACGAGATAGGGATCCTCGCCCATCGTCTCCTCGACCCTGCCCCAGCGGTAGTCGCGCACGACGTCCAGCACAGGGGACAGGCCCTGGTGCACGCCCACGGCGCGCATGTCCCGCCCGATGGCGGCGGCCATCCGCTCCACGAGGCCGGGGTCGAACGTCGCGCCCCACGCGATGGCGGCGGGGTAGACGGTCGCGCCGTACGTCGTGAACCCGGTCAGGCACTCCTCATGGACCAGCGCCGGAATGCCGAGCCGGGACCGTTCGACGACCAAGCTCTGCAGGCGGACCACCTCCGCCGCGCCCTCGGCGGCGGTGACCGGTCCGCTGCCGAAGACGCGGGTCAGGTGACCGAGCCCGTGGCGGCTCGCCTCCTCCAACGGGATGGTCCCGGACGCGGCGAACACGTCCTGCATCGGCGCCACATTGAGGGTCACGTCCGGGTCCGGATCGGGCTGGTCGGCCGGCCGCATGTCGTTGCCCACCCACCGGCTGCCGAGCTGGCCGACCTTCTCCTCCAGGGTCATCTCGGCAACGAGGGCGTCGACCCGTTCGGCCACGGGGAGCGTCTGGTCCTGCCACGGGCGGAGAACCCGCTCCGCCGCGAGGGGCCGATCTACAGCCGTCATCTGCTGCTCTCCTTAGTGCCGCAATATTTCGCAATGTTTCGGCGCCGTCAAGTGATCTTTGCGGGTAGCGCTTGCCGGTCGTTCCTGGGTCTTGACACGTCAACAGCCGAAATCTAGATTGACGGCCGCGCGGTCATTTCGCAAATGTTTCGAGAACCTACTTAAAGGCGGATTGGGGGAGAGGCATCGGGGGGTGCTGCTCCACGACCGCCGGCCACCGCATCCCATGATCAACGAGCCGCGGCCCGCCCCCGGCATTCGAGTACGGAGATCAGCGTGGAGTCCAGGACAACGTCTCGCCGCACCTTCCTCAGCCTCTCGATGGGCCTGCCCCTGGGCGCCGCGCTCGCCGCCTGCGGCAGCTCCGGCCCCACCAAACCCGGTGCCAGCAGTGGTGGCGGTGGCGCCAAGGCCACCTACTGGTACCTGTCCACCCAGCCGCAGGAAGGCATCCGCACCGCCGCCATGGAGCGGTTCAACAAGGCCAACCCCAACGGCCAGATCACCGGGACGACCTTCCAGAACGACGCCTTCAAGACGAAGATCAAGACGGCGATCGGGGCCGGCCAGGCGCCCACCATCATCTGGGGCTGGGGCGGCGGCGGCCTGCGCAGCTACGTACAGGCCGGCCAGGTCGAGGACCTCACCTCGTGGTTCGGGCAGAACGCCGCGGTCAAGGACCGGCTGTTCCCGTCCTCGTTCGGGGCCGCGACGGTGGACGGCAAGATCTACGCGATGCCGTGCGAGACCGTGCAGCCGATCGTCCTGTACTACAACAAGAAGCTCTTCGAGCAGATCGGCGCCCAGCCGCCCCAGTCCTGGGGCGACATCATGGACCTGGTGCCCAAGTTCAACGCCAAGGGCATCGCGCCGTTCTCCCTCGGCGGGCAGTCCCGCTGGACGAACATGATGTGGCTGGAGTTCCTCTTCGACCGCATCGGCGGCTCCGAGGTGTTCCAGGCCGTGTTCGACGGTCAGAAGGACGCCTGGTCCAACCCGGCCGCCATCGACGCCCTGACCAAGATGCAGGCCCTGATCAAGGCCAACGGGTTCATCAAGGGCTTCTCCTCGATCACCGCGGACTCCAACGCCGACCAGGCGCTGCTGTACACCGGCAAGGCCGCGATGATGCTCCACGGCGGCTGGACCTACGGGAGCATGTCCAAGGACGGCGGCGACTTCGTCTCCGGTGGCAGCCTCGGCTACATGAACTTCCCGCCGGTCGACGGCGGTAAGGGCGACCCCAGCGACACGGTCGGCAACCCCGGCCAGTACATGTCGATCTCCGCCAAGGCGACCCCGGAGCAGAAGGAGATCGCCAAGAAGTTCTTCGCCTCGTTGCTCTCGGACGAGGAGATCAAGGCATGGGTCGGGGCCGGCTCGGTGCCGATCGTCAAGGGCGCCGACAGCGCGTTCGGCTCCTCCAAGGACGCGGAGTGGCTGAAGTTCGTCTACGGCATCGCCAGCAATGCCAAGACCTTCGCCCAGTCCTGGGACCAGGCGCTCAGCCCCACGGCGGCGGAGGTGCTGCTCGACAACATCGCCAAGCTGTTCCAGCTGTCGATCTCACCGCAGCAGTTCACCACCAACATGAACGCGGTCATCGGCAAGTGACCACCATTCCGACCTCCGCCGGACCAGGTCAGCCATCGGCCCGGGCGCGAGGGGGACGCAACCTCCCCCTCGCGTGGCTGACCGTTCCGGCGCTGGTGTTCTTCGTGGGTTTCGGGGTGATCCCGCTGATCGGGGTCCTCGCGCTCAGCTTCACCACTTGGGACGGCATCGGCGACATCCACTTCTCGGGCTTCACCAGCTGGCACGCCGTCCTCACCGACCCGGGCCTGCCGCACGCGCTGTGGGTGACGTTCCTGATCATGGCGCTGTCCTGGCTGGTGCAGACGCCGGCGAGCATCCTGCTCGGGGTGTTCCTGGCCGGGGCCCAGCGCTACCGCGCGGTGCTGTCGGTGCTGTACTTCATCCCGCTCCTGCTCAGCTCGGCGGCCATCGCCATCACCTACAAGGCGCTGCTCGACCCGAACTTCGGCCTCGGCGCCGGACTGAAGATCGAGCTGCTCAGCCAGGACTGGCTCGGCCGGCCCGGCCTCGCCCTCGGCGTCGTGGTCTTCGTGGTGTCCTGGCAGTTCATCCCGTTCCACTCGCTGATCTACCAGGGCGGCGTACGGCAGATCCCGAAGTCGATGTACGAGGCCGCGGAGCTGGACGGCGCCGGGCGGGTCCGCAAGTTCTTCAGCATCACCCTGCCGCAGCTGAAGTACACGATGATCACGTCCACGACCCTCGTGCTCGTCGGCTCGCTGACCTTCTTCGATCTGATCTTCGTGCTGACCGCCGGAGGGCCGGGCGACGCCACCCGGGTGCTCGCCCTGGACATGTACAAGCGGGGCTTCCAGGCCAACCTCATGGGCCCGGCCAGCGCGATCGCCCTCATCCTCGTCCTCGTGGGCCTCGCCCTGTCGCTGTTGCTGCGCCGGCTCGGCGGCGGCAAGGCCGACCACAGCCAGATGGAAGGGGCCTGACATGGGGACGACCCTGACAACACGCCCTGAGCGGACCAGCGCCCAGCGGCCCCGGCACGAACGCGACGCGCCCGCCCGTCACTGGAACTGGCTGGGCGGCGCGACCGGGTGGCTCTGGCTGGTCGTCGTGGTGGTGCCCATCTACTGGATCGTCATCACCAGCTTCAAGACGCAGAGCAACTACTACGCGATGAACCCGCTGGCGCCGCCGACGGAGCCGACCCTGGCCAACTACCGCATGGTCATCGAGTCCGACTTCATCCAGTACTTCGTCAACAGCCTCATCGTCACCGTCGGCGCGGTGATCCCCGCGGTCGGCGTCTCCTTCATGGCGGCCTACGCGATCGTGCGGGGCTCCTCCTCCCGCCGGTTCATCCGGTCGGTCAACTCCCTGTTCCTGATGGGCCTGGCCATTCCGCTGCAGGCGACGGTCATCCCGATCTACCTGATCATCATCCGGCTGCACCTCTACGACACCCTGCTGGCGATGATCCTGCCGTCGATCGCCTTCGCGATCCCGCTGTCGGTGCTGGTGCTGTCCAACTTCATCCGCGACGTCCCGAAGGAGTTGTTCGAGTCGATGCGGATGGACGGCGCCACCGAATGGGGGACGCTCTGGCGCCTGGCCTTCCCCCTGTCCCGCCCGGCCGTGGTGACGGTGACGATCTACAACGCGCTGACGATCTGGAACAATTTCCTGCTGCCACTGATCCTCACGCAGAGCCCGGACAAGCGGACCCTGCCGCTGGCTCTGTGGACCTTCCAGGGCCAGTACAGCATCAACGTGCCGGCCGTGCTCGCCTCGGTCGTCCTGACCACGCTGCCGATCCTGACCTTGTACGTGGTGGGCCGGCGTCAACTCCTCAGCGGCCTCATGGCGGGCTTCAGTAAATAATCGCGCGAAATATCCCTTTTTGGTTAATGAATCCTCCAATACACCATTCCGAATGCTGACCGCGAAATGCGATAAACTCATCCCACCGAGGACATTTCGTGCGTTGGCACTCAGGTCAGCGTCGCCCACGGGTCTCTCCAGAGGCATGGACGGGGCACGCTGAGCTCGGACCTCGATGGGGGATCATCATGACCATCACGCACGCCGTACCGCTTCCCAGGGCCGTCGGAGCGTCCGCTCCGACCACGATCCAGCTGAGCGGTGAGATCGACATCTTCACCAGCAAGGAGCTTCGGCAGAGCCTGGTGGCGGCCCTGACGACGTCCACCAGCACGCTCATCATCGACCTGTCGGGGGTGTCGTTCTGCGACGCCACCGGCCTGGGCATCCTGGTCGGCATCCAGCACCGCGCCCGGGCGCAGGGCATCACGCTCGCCCTGGCCGGGCCCCGCCCGTTCATGCTCAACCTCCTGCGCGTGTCCGGGCTGGACCGCAGCCTGCCGATCGTGGTGTGACCCCTATCGCCCCGGGTCCTCGGAAATCGGAAACGGTCAGTCGGCGATGTAGCCGATCGACTGGACGTCGTACCCGCGTGTGACCGAGCCCTTGAGGTGCATCAGCAGGGCGCCGCCGTCGTAGGAGTAGGCGCAACCGTAGCCCTTCGGCTCCTTGGTGCAGCCCTGGAAGTAGTAGGTGACGCCCTTGGGGTCGTACTTGACGCGGAAGAGCTTGGCGACCGCCCGCTGCGAGGCCACCTCGAGGCCGAGGTTGCGATCACTCTGGTGCCAGGCCGTGAGCAGCTGCTTGGCGGCCACCGCCGGCTTGGTCACGTGGCGCGACTGGTAGACCCGGGTCACCTTCGAGCCTGAGACGATCATGAGCAGGCCGTTGAGCCCGCCCGGCACCCGCACGCTGGTGTGGACGAACCGGCACGCGTTGCCGGCGCAGCCCGCGAACTCGTCGGGCGCGCGGTAGGCGTAGGAGAAGATCGAATTCACCGCCGCCGGAGTGGCCACCTTCGCGGCCGCCGCGCGGTCGCGCCGCAGCCACGCGTGGAACAGCTTGTTGGACACCTTCGCCGGCGTGGCCGCCGGTGCCGCTGTGTTCGGGGCGGCGGTGACGGCCGCCGCCGGAGAGGATGTGGCCAGCAGCGCGGCGACCGCGGTCGCCGCGCCGGCACCGAATAACCATCGTCGTGACATACCGGCGACGCTAACGACACCCGCTTGCACGGAGATTGACACCGGCTTGGCAGCGGAGCCAGGCGCCGGTCGGCCGGGACCGTGGCTAAAGGGTGGAAGACTCCTCCGTCACCAGGGCCCCGCTGGAGGTGTCGACCCGCATGTGCACCGGGCCGCTGATCAGCGACGGGTCCACGTGCAGCGTCCGCAGCGCGGCGTAGTCCAGCCCGCGATCCCTGGCCAGCGCGAGCGCCCGCTCGGCGACCACGCTCTCCGGTGTCTCCTCGACGCCCTCCATGTCCACGACGTGATGGACATGCTGGATCACGCCGTCGGCGTCATAGAGGACGCAGCTCTTGACGTAGGCGACCCGACCGCCGCCCGTTGACCTGAATTCCATCTCTCACCCCCAGAAGTCGAGCCGCGCGAGCAGCCAGCCGGTCTGATCCGTGCCCGTGGCGATCGCCAGGGTGACGCTGCTGACGCGGTCGAAGACCAGCGGCGGCCACGAGGGCCACTCGCCGAAGTCCACGTCCTGGTCGGCGCCGGAGTCGAGCCTGCGCCGGAAGTGCTTGATCCCCGCGTACTGCGTCCCGCCCCCGGTCGCGCCGTACAGCGAGACCGACGTGCCGACCAGCGCCGGGGGAAGGTTGACATCGACCGTGTGGTAGCCGTTTCCCCAGGCGGAGAACCAATGCCAGTCGATTCGAGTGACGGCCATCGCGCCCCCTCTCTCTTGGTTGTGCCGTTAAGCCAAGAGTGAGGAGGAATGGAGCGCCGCACCTGAGTAGTCCCCTACCCATTCGGGCCTCAGGAGTGGACGGCGCGGATCTCCGTGACGATGAACTCGTCGACGATGTGCTGGTTCTGCAGCAGGAACCCGACCATGCCCGCCACCGCCTCCGCGCCCAGCTCGGCGCGTATCTGCCCGCTCAGCAGGTAGACCAGGGGGGTCGACGGCTGGTCCAGCGCGAAGCGGCGGCCGTGGCGGTGTACGTCGTGCAGGGTCTTGATCGGGATCGGCCGCGCCGAGGTGAACCAGACCGCGACCTCCCACAACGGCAACGCCGGATCGGCGTCGGCCGAGACCTCGTAGCAGGTGACGCAGCCGTGCCCGGCGTGCTGCCCGTGCGGGCAGGTCCACTGGGCGATGTCGGCCCGGCTCTGGTCATGGCTGCTGAGGATCGCCGCCTCAGTCACGCGCCGGCGCGCCGATCGCCGCGGGCCCTCGGACGAGGGAAAGTGGTCGTTGACGATGATCGGGTCCCTTCTCTCCCACATTTCCGATCTATTGAGCCTAGCTCCCACGCGACGCTCCGCGACGGCCCCGCGCCCGACGGTCGCCCGTCGCCGGTCAGCCACACCACCCGCCGACCGCGAAGCCCGTTATGCACCAAAGGCGGCCTGGAAAGGCATCCGAGGGCCATTTCAAGGAGGTTGCCTTAATAAAGCAGGCGACTTAAGGTGAGTTCGATCAGGTTCCCGAACTGGAGGGCACGATGACTGCTGAGGCGATTCCTGACTATCCCTTCACCCGGGCCACGGCTCTGGAGCCCCCCGCGGAGCTGGCGGAACTGCGCGAGCAGTGTCCTGTCGCGCACGTCCGGCTGCCCAGCGGCGACGTGGCCGGGCTGGTGACCCGGTACGACGACGCCCGGGCGGTGATCTCGGACCCGCGGTTCAGCCGCAACCTCGCCCGTGAGGGCGCCGCCCGCATGTCCACCACGAAGGACGGCGGCCTGTTCAGCCGGCGCCGGATGGGCAGCGAGAACATCAGCGAGGGGGAGGGGCACCTGCGGTGGCGGCGGCTGCTCAGCCGCTGGTTCACGGTCCGGCGGATGGAGGTGTGGCGCCCCAGGATTCAGGCGATGACCGACGACCTGGTGGACGGCCTCGTGGCCAAGGGCTCCCCGGCGAACCTGTCGGCCGGGCTGGGACTGCCGCTTCCGGTGCGCGTCATCTGCGCGCTGGTCGGCGCGCCCAGTGAGGACCAGGACAAGTTCGCCCACTGGTCGAGCACCATGCTGACCCTGACGCGTAACACCCAGGAGGAGGTCGACCAGGCGTACGAGGACTTCAACGCCTACGTCTCCGACCTGATCGCCCGCAACCGGGCCAACCCGGGCGACGACCTGCTCAGCGAGCTGACGCAGATCACCGACAGCGAGGACGGCCGCCTCAGTCACGCCGAGCTCATCGCCACCGTACGCGGGCTGCTGCTGGCCGGGCACGAGACCACGTCGAACATGATCGCCATCATGGCGGCGATGGTGCTCTCCGAGCGGGAGCGCTTCGAGGCGGTGATCGACGATCCCGAGCTGATCCAGGGCACGGTCGAAGAGGTCCTCCGCATGGACAGCACGCTCTCGGCGATCGGCGTGCCCAGGTTCATCACCGAGGACGTCGAGCTGAGCGGCGTGACGGTGCCCGCGGGGACGACGCTGATCCCCAGCGCGCCCTCGGCCAACCGGGACCCGCGCAAGTTCCCCGAGCCCGAGCGGTTCGATCCGCGGCGGCAGGCCAACCAGCACCTCACCTTCGGCGCGGGGCCGCACTTCTGCATCGGCCAGCCCCTGGCCAGGATGGAGCTTCAGGTCGTGCTGGGCACGCTGGCCCAGCGGCTGCCGAGCCTGCGGCTGCGGGACGCCCCCGACGACCTCAAGCTCCGTACCGGAGGGATCTCCGGCGGGCTGCAGGACGTCTGGGTCACGTGGTAACTGGAGGACTTGTCATGAAGGTCATCGCCGACCAGGACTTGTGTTGCGGCAGCGGGATGTGCGTGATGACCGCCGACCAGGTCTTCGACCAGCGCGAGGAGGACGGCATCGTCGTCGTGGTGGACGAGGCGCCCCCGCCGGAGCAGCATGAGGCGGTGCGCGTCGCGGCCGCGGGGTGTCCCGCCTCGGCCATCCGGCTCGTGGAGTGACCTCCGCCTGATCAGGGAGTGGGGCTGACCGGGGCCAGCCACAGGCCGGTGATCGCGTCGATCATCCCCGTCGCGGCGGCGTCCCACGTCGCGTGCGGGGTGGCCGTGCCCTCGTGCAGCGCGCGCTCCCGCTCGGCGCACATGTGCACCAGCAGGTGCCGGATCATGTCCTTGCGCTCCTGTCGTACCTGCTCGGGCAGGTCGGGTACGAGCCGGGAGATCCCGTCGAGGGTCTGCCGCAGCGACGAGGACGTGATCGTGTCGTCGGTGACGAGCTTGCGGAAGGCGGGGTCGGTGGTGACCTGGGCGGCGAAGCGGGCGTACCAGGTCGGGGTGCCCAGGTCGGCTATGTGTTCGGTGACGGGGCGTACGAGGCAGGCGATCCACTCGTGCAGGCCGGCCGAATCCGTGATCGTCGTGATCATCTCGGCGCGCCGCCGCTCCATCGGCTCGGCGTGCCGGCGGACGATCGCGAGCACGAGATCGGTCTTCGTGCCGATGTGGTAGCCGACCGCGGAGTTGTTGGCCTGCCCCGCCGCCTCGCTGACCTGGCGGTTGGACACCGCCGCCACCCCGTGCTCGGCGAACAGCCGCTCGGCCGTCGTCATGAGCAGCTCGCGGGTCTCGCCGCCACGCTCGGGCTTGGTCGTGGTCACCATTACCTCCGCACGGTCGTGGGAGCACCGTAGAGGGAGCGCCTTGATTAAGTCAACTGCTTGACTCTATTGAGGCGATCGCCTTACGGTTGGGATGGCCGCCGCGCGATCTTCGCGTACCCAAAAAGGGGGCAGGCGTGAGCGCGGCGCACAAGGGGGACTGGTCATAGAGCCCCATATCGCAACGATCGAGACAGGACGTCGATGACGACGCTGGTCCCTGAGACCGAGGTGCGGGCGCCACGCGGCGGCCTGACGGTGGCGGTGCTGGCGTTCGCCGGCATCGTGGTCGCGCTCATGCAGACCTTGGTCATCCCGTTGGTCCCGCAGCTGCCGACCCTGCTGCACGCCACCCCGTCGAACACCTCCTGGGCCATCACCGCCACCCTGCTGGCCGGTGCCGTGGCCACCCCGGTGTTCGGGGGCCTGGGGGACATGTACGGCAAGCGGCTGATCCTCGTGCTCTGCCTCGGGCTGCTGGTGACCGGGTCGGTCGTCTGCGCGCTCAGTAACTCGCTGACCCCGATGATCGTGGGCCGGGCCCTTCAGGGCGCGGCCGCCGGCGTCATCCCGCTGGGCATCAGCATCATGCGTGACGAACTTCCCCCCGAGAAGCTCGGCTCAGCGATCGGGCTGATGAGCTCCTCGCTGGGCGTGGGCGGCGCGCTGGGTCTGCCGAGCGCCGCGCTGCTCGCCGAGCACATCGGCTGGCACGTGCTGTTCTGGGTCTCGGCGGTGCTCGGCGCCGTGGTGGCCGGACTGGTGCTGGCCATCGTGCCGGAGTCGCCGCTGCGCACCGGTGGCCGCTTCGACCTGCTGGGCGCGGTCGGGTTGACGGCCGGACTGGTGTGCCTGCTGCTGGCCATCTCCAAGGGCGGCGACTGGGGCTGGACGAGTGGAACGGTTCTCGGGTTGTTCGCCGCCGCCGCGGTCATCCTGCTGCTGTGGGGTGTGTGGGAGCTCCGCGCGCGGCGGCCCCTGGTGGACCTGCGGATCACCGCCCGCCGCCGGGTGCTGGTGACGAACCTCGCCTCCATCACGGTCGGCTTCTCGATGTTCGCGATGTCGCTGGTGCTGCCCCAGGTGCTGGCGATGCCGGCGGCCACGGGATATGGCCTCGGCCAGTCGTTGCTGGTGATCGGCCTGTGCATGGCGCCGGGCGGCCTGGTGATGATGGCCACCTCGCCGCTCGCGGCGCGGCTGTCGGCCGCGCGGGGCCCGAAGGTGTCGCTCATGACGGGCTCGCTCGTGATCGCCGTCGGCTACTTCCTGGGCATCGCGCTCATGGGCGGGGTCTGGCAGATCGTCGTGTTCACCTGCGTCATCAGCGCCGGGGTCGGCATCGCGTACGCCGCCATGCCCGCGCTGATCATGTCGGCCGTCCCGGCGTCGGAGACCGGCGCGGCCAACGGCCTGAACGCCCTCATGCGCTCGATCGGCACCTCCACCTCCAGCGCGGTGATCTCGGTCGTCCTGGCCAACATGGTCATCCGCTTCGGCCCCGCCGAACTGCCGTCCCTCACCGGCTTCCGGGTCGCCATGATCATCGGCGGCGGCGCGGCGCTGGCCGCGTTCCTGATCGCCGCGTTCATCCCGAGCGGCCGCGATAGGGGTAATCTGGCCCCGGTGGAGGCAGGGACCGCGACCAGCGCGCGGTGAACCAGAGCGAGGTCGGACAACGGTCATGAAGGTCAGTGCAACGTGACGCTCTCCGAGACGGCCACCTCGATCTCGCCCCGCTCCGCGCTCGCCAGGGACAAACTGATGCACACCGCGGAGCGGCTCTACGCGGAGCACGGGTTCGCGAACGTGTCGATCAGGAAGATCGGCGAGGCGGCGGGCCAGCGCAACAAGTCGGTGGTGCAATACCACTTCAGCACCCGTGACGAGCTCATCCACGCGATCCTGGCCCGGCACATGGCCGCGATCGAGAAGCACCGCGTCGCGATGGTGGCCGCGCTGGGCGAGTCGGGCGAGATGTCCCTGCGGGACTGGGCCACCTGCCTCGTCCTGCCGAGCATCGAGCATCACATCGACGTGGGCACGCCGTCCTGGTACGGCCGGTTCCTCGCCCAGGCCGTCGTGGAGCCCAGCCTGCGCGAATACACGATCCAGGCGCATCTGAACATGCCGTCGTTCCGCCGCCTGGAAGAGCTCGGCCAGCCGCCCGGGCGGACCGCCGACCCTGAGCTCTCCGCGCAGCGGGGCGCGATGATCCGGCAGCTGATCGTCCACATGAGCGCCGAACTGGAAGCCGACCTGGCCGACCGCCGGGCGGACCCCGGAACCGCCGAGCGGGCTTGGCGGCGGCTGGGGGACAACCTGATCACCGCCATCACCGGGCTCAGCTCCGCCCTGCGGGAGTAGCGCCAGCTGTGGTGGCCGCGGCGGTGGCGAACCGCCAGCCGTGGTGGCCGAGTGTGCGCCGTGCGCCTTAGCCGTGGTGGCCGAGCACGCGCCGTACTCCTGCCGCCACCCAGATCGTGGCCAGCCCGGCGTACACGCTCAGCAGCGCCACGCCCGTCGAGGCCAGGATCGTCGCCGTGACGATGGCGAGGACGAGCAGGCCCGTCCAGCCGTACAGGATCGCCCGTCCGCGCGCCGACCCGGTGTGCACGGCCTCCTGGACCGCGGTGACCAGGGCCATGACGGCCACGCCCGCGGTGCCGACCGTGTCCTGACCGAGCGCCACGCCCAGCACGAGCACCGCCGCGCCCACGGCCACCAGACCGCAGCACAGCACGGCCACGCGGGCCTCGGCGCCCTCGAAGAGCAGGCGGGTGGCCTTGGCACGGGCCAGCCGCAGCGTGGTCCACGCCTCGGCGACCCACGCCACCCAGTGCAGGAGCGCGATGATGATGAAGACCACGACGAGCGGCGGGACCGCGGGCAGCAGGAACACCAGCCGGCCGCCACGGAACCCGCCCCGCAGCCGCGCGAGCCGCCGGTAGAGCGGATTGCGCTGCTTCAGCGCCGTCACCAGGAGATCCCTGGCCTGGTCGAAGCCGGGGTCGAGGCGGAGCACCTCGCGGAAGGCGTCCGCCGCCTGTCGGGGATCGCCGAAGGCCAGCGCCGCCCGGCCGTACGCCAGGTGCGCGATGGCGCTCTCCGGGTCCAGCCCCACGGCGTCCGCGGCCGCGGACGTGGCCTGCTCCGCCTCCCCGAGCTCGGTGAGCGCCACCGCCAGCAGGCTCACCAGGTCCGACTCCTGCGGATCGATGGCCAGCCCGCGCCGCGCCGCCTCGGCCGCCTGGTGCCACTGACTCTTGGACACGTGGACGCGGGCCAGCAGCTCCCAGATCGGGGCGTACTCGGGCTCGAGCTCAAGGGCCACGTGGAGCGCTGCCATCGCCTCGTCGGGCCGGCGGGCGAGCTGATGCACCTGTCCGGCCACATAGTGGGTGAGCCATTGGTCGGGCGCCAGCCGGATCGCCTCATGCGCCTCCTCGACCGCCTCGGCCACGACGCCCTGCTGGGCGAGGGCGAGCGCCAGGAAGGAGTGCGCGGTGACGTGCTGCGGATCCTGGGCGAGCGCGCCGCGCAGCTCCCGCTCGGCCTCGGCCGGACGGCGCATCCCCAGCAGGGTCCGCGCCCGCCGTACCGGATCGGCGGTGGTCACCACTTGGCTTTGACCCAGGGCAGCAGCTCGTCCCAGGCGCCGGAGTCGTTGGAGTGCATCACGTAGTTGCGCGCGGTGGCCATCCATTCGCGAACCGCGGTCGGCCGTACGCTCTGCGCCGCCGTCAGCAGGTCGGGCGTCGACAGCGGGATGGGACGGCCCGCGCTGATCGACTGCTGGAGCTTGACCTCCACCGCCCGGTCCACCACGCCCTTCAGATCCGCGCCGACGAAATGGTCGGTGACCCGCGCGACCGCGTCGAAGTCCATCTCGGCCAGGGGCTTGTCACGACACAGCAGGCGCAGGATGGCCGCGCGGGCCGCCGGGTCGGGCGGCGGGACGAACACCGGCTGGTCCAACCGGCCGGGACGGCGGAACGCCACGTCCACGTACCAGGGGGCGTTCGTGGCCGCCAGCACCAGGACACCTTCGTTGGCGTTCTGGTCCACGCCGTCGAGCTCGGCCAGGAACTGGTTGACCAGCTGCCGCGTGTGCGCCTGGCGCATGTCCGAGCGGCGGGCGGCCAGCGCGTCGACCTCGTCGAAGAACAGCACACACGGCCGGTTGCGCCGGGCCAGCTCGAACGTGGCCCGCAGGTTGCGCTCGCTGGAGCCGATGTACATGTCCAGGATGTCGGCCAGGCCGACGTTGACGAACGACGCGCCGAGCTCTCCGGCGGCGGCCCTGGCCAGGTGCGTCTTACCCGCTCCCGGCGGGCCGTACAGCAGCACTCCGCCACCGGCGCGCTTGCCGTAGGCGGCGAACAGATCCGGCTGCTGGATCGGCAGCAGGAGCTTGACCCGCAGCGACTCCTTGACCGCCTCCATACCGGCCACGTCGGCGAAGTTGAGCTTGGAGCGCTCGACCTCGGCAGTGGCGCCGTCCACCTGTGCGGGCGCCGACGTCGCGTAAGCCTGTCCAGTGGGAGGGGGCGGTGCGGCGTAGGACTGCCCGGGAGGCGCCGGTGGAGCGGCAGGCGCCGGTGCCCCGTACGGTGGGGCGGGCGGGGCCGACAGCCGGGCGGCCAGGTCGGCGTCTCCCACGGACGGATCGCGGGAGACCGCCTCGTGGTAGCGGTAGCCCGCCCGCGCGGTGTCCCCCTCGCCGAGCAGTGCCCGAGCCGCCAGCACGCCCACCTTGGGCGGGTAGCCGGGCGAGGCCAGCAACGGCTCGAGCGCGGCCAGCGCGGCACCGTAGGCGCTCTGCCGGACGAACGCCTCCGCCAGCCCGGCCATGATGCCCGCGTCCTTGGGCGCGAGCACGAGCGCGGCGCGGTATTCGGCCTCGGCCTCGCCGAGATACCCCTTGGCCAGGAGCTGCCCGGCCAGGTGCTGCCGCAGGGGAAGGTTGTCCGGGGATAGGCGGGCCGCCTCGCGGAGCGCCTGGAGACCGGCATCGTCGAGCACGTGCCGTCCCTTCTGTAGCGGGTGGTTTCGGTCGGTCCTGAACTACGCAAGATACCGAAATCAGCTCAGACAGGGGCGCATAGGGCGTGAGCCCGGCAGCTACAGACGCCAGGCCTGGCGGGCTCCGACGTCAAGCCCTTCGACGAAGCGTCAGGAGGGAGGGCCTCAGGCGAGGGGTGGGGTGCCGTGCGTGTGGAAGGAGTCGATGGTCTTCAGCCCCCAGGCCTGTCCCTTGGCCCGTTCCTCCTCCGTCCAGGTGATCAGCGGCCAGTCCGGGGCCAGCACCAGGCGGGTGAGCGGGTTGCACAGCTCGATCCGGTTGCCGCCGGGCTCGTAGACGTACAGGAAGAACGTCTGCTGGATCGCGTGCTTGTGCGGTCCCGTCTCGATGTGGACGCCGTTGTCGAGGCACAGGTCGGCGGCGCGCAGGATGTCCTCGCGGCTGTCAGTGGCGAACGCGACGTGGTGCAGGCGCCCATGCGAGCCCGACCGGTCCTCGGTGTAGACCAGGTCGTACGACTTGTTGGTGAAGGTCAGCCACTGCGCGCTGAGCCTGCCGCTGTTGAGCACGATCTGCTCGGTGGGCCTGGCCCCGAGCAGCCGGTGGGTGAAGTCGGCGTTGGGGGCGACGTCGGCGGCGAGGAAGTTGACGTGGTCGAGCCGCCGTACGCCGACACCCTGGCCGGGCTTGGCCTGCGGCTGGTTCTTGAGCCCTGGGCGTAGCTCGGGGGGCGCCTGATACCACTCGCTCTCCCAGTAGAGGGCGATCTCGTGCCCGTCGGGGTCGTGGGTGACGTACAGGGGGCCGATCCCGGGCTCGTCCTCCATCCACGCGCCGGTCAGGCCGGCGTTCTCCAGAGCCTTGACCCGCGCGTTCAGCGCCTCCTCGCTTGAGGTCCGCAGCGCTGTACGGCTGATGCCGGAGGTGGAGTGGGCGGTGAGCGTCAGGCTGTGGTGCTCGTAGTCGTCCCAGGTACGCAGGTGGACGGAGTCGCCGGAACGGCCGCTCTCGGTCATGCCGAGCATCTGGGTGAAGAACCACAGGCTGCGGTCGGGGTCGGGGGTGAGGAGCCGGACATGGCCGAGATGGGCGATGTCCCCCAGCGGCGGGGCCATAGCAGAGCCTCTCTAGGAGTCGGACGGGCGTGGGTGGACCGTGCCGTCGAAGATTTTGCGGGCGGTGCGGACGACGGCCGTGCGTACCGCGTAGGGGGAGCCGGACGGCCCCTGCTCGACGACGGTCTCGACGTCGAGGAACCCCGTCGGATGCTCGATGCGCACCCGGTCCCCGGCACCGGCGAGCGGATGCTCGGCGCTCAACCGATCTCCGGTACCGGCGAGCGGATGCTCGGCGCTCAACCGATCTCCGGTACCGGCGAGTACGGCCAGGTCGTGGCCGATGCCGTCGGCGAGCAGCAGCCCGGCGGCGACGCTCGCGGCGCCGAGCACGCCGATGGCGGTGTGGCAGCGGACCGGGATGAACGTCCGGGTGCAGACGGCGCCGCCGTCGCGGGGCGGCGCGAGCAGGGTCAGTTTGGGCACGGTCGTGTCGCGTACGTCGCCGAGGCCCATCAGCTTCCCCGCCGCGAGGCGTATCTCGCGTAGCCCGGCGGCGAGCGCGGCGTCGCCCTCCAGTGCGGCCGGGCTCTCGTATCCCGTGATGCCGAGGTCGGCCGCCCGCGCGAGGACCACCGGCATGCCGTTGTCCACGCATGTCACCTCGACGCCGGCCACCTCGTCGCGGGCGCGGCCGGTCGGCAGCAGCGGCCGGTCGCCGGTTCCGCCGGTGAACTCGATCACGATGGCGGCGGCGGTGCCCGGCACGCCGGAGATCTCCGTCGAACCCTCGTAGCTCACCACCCGGCCCGGGCTCGGGAAGGTCGCCGCGGCCAGCTCCCCGGTGTTGAGCATCCGGATCCGCACGGTGGTCTCGCCGTCGCCGGCCGGGACCAGCCCGCGCTCGACGGCGAACGGGCCCACCCCGGCGAGGAGGTTGCCGCAGTTCTGCCGGTCGGATACCTCGGCGGTCTCGACACCCGTCTGCAGGAAGAGGTAGTCGACGTCGGCGGCGTCGTCGCCGGAGCGGGCGACGACGGCCACCTTGCTGGTCAGCGGGTGCGCGCCGCCCAGGCCGTCGATCTGGCGCGGGTCGGGGCTGCCCATGACGCGCAGCAGCAGGTCGTCGCGGGCCGCCCGGTCCGCGGGCAGGTCCTCGGCGAGGAAATAGGCGCCCTTGGAGGTGCCGCCGCGCATCAGCGCGCACCGCAGGCCGCCGGAGGTCATGTGGCCGCCTCCTCGCGTCCGTACTCCTCGGCCGTCACGTAGCGCACGCCCAGCCGGGACAGCGTCTCGCGCAGGCCGTACCGGTCGAGGCCGAGCTCGCCCTCGGCGAAGGCCGCCCGCGTGGCCTCCTCCTTCGCCGTCCGCGCCGCCGCCGCCTTCACAGCCGTGGCGACGAGGTCACGGGGGACGCGCAGCACCCCGTCGTCGTCGGCGAGTATCGCGTCGCCGGGCCTGATCACCTGGCCGCCGACCACCACGGGCACGTTGACCGACCCCGCGCTGGCCTTGACCGTGCCCTGCGCGCAGACGGCCGCCGACCAGACCGGGAACCCCATCGCGCGCAGCTCCGCGGTGTCCCGTACACCGGCGTCGATCACCAGCCCGCGCACGCCGCGCCGCCGCAGCGCCGTGGCGAACAGCTCCCCGAACAGCCCGTCGGTGGACGGCGAGGTCGTCGTTACCACCAGCAGGTCGCCCTCGCGGCACTGCTCGACCGCCGCGTGGATCATGAGGTTGTCGCCGGGCCAGCACAGGACGGTGACCGCCGTGCCGCCGACGCGTACGCCCTGCTGGATGGGCCGCAGCCCGGGACCGAGGCTCCCCGTACGGCCCAGGGCCTCGTGCACGGTGGCCACGCCGAAGCGCGCCAGCGCGGCCACGTCGGCGGCGTCGGCCCTGGGCGGGTCGGTGACGATCACACCGGTCATGCCAGGACCCCCGTCACCTGGGGGAAGGGGCGCATGTACGCCTCGCCGTACGTGGTGTGGGGCAGTCCCAGATTCGGACCGGCGTTGCGCTTGAGCTGCACACCCCGGCGCGTGGCCAGGTCGGTGTAGTAGTCCCACAGATGCCGCTGGGCGGGAAGGCACTCCATCGCCTTGCGCTTGGTCTCGAAGACCTCGGTGATGTCGAGCAGCACCTGCGGGGTGAAACCGCACATCTCCGGCTGGTGGGGCTCGAAGAAGAACACCGGCGGCGCGCCGAGCGGCTCACCCGGCCCCGGATAGCCGATCGCCTGCGCCAGGATCCGGGCCTGCAGCGCCATCCGGGCCGCCGTGGGGTGGTCGCCGTTGTACGGATCCTCCAGCGGGTGCGTGAGCACCACGGTCGGCGTCACCTCCCGGTAGAGGCGTACGAGCTCGTCCGTGAGCTCGGGCGTCTCCCGCAGCGGGTAGTCACCGGCGTCCAGGAACCGGATGTCCGCCCCCAGGGTCGCGGCGGCCTGCTCGGCCTCGGCTCGCCGCAGCCGCTTGATCTCTTCGAGGGATCTGCCCTCGCGCCAGGCTTTCGCGGACTCACCGCGTTCGCCGAAGGACAGGCACACGATGGTCACCTTCTCGCCCCGCGCGGCGGCCAGGGCGATCGCCCCGCCCGCCCGCCAGACGAAGTCGCCGGCATGCGCGCTGACCACCAGCATGGACTGCGCCGTCAGCGTGGACTGCGCTGCCGGCGTGGACTGCGCCGCGGCCGCCGGGCTCGCGTCGTCGGTCATGATCGCTCTCCTCGGGGTAGGGGTCGGCCGCGGGCCCTGCCGGCCCGGCCGGCTTCGCGCTGCCGGACGGCGCTATTCGCGCAGGGCCGCGATGACGCTGGCCAGGTGGGCGTGCGCGGCATCCTGGGCCGCCGCCGGGTCGTGGGCGCGGATCGCCTCGATCAGCGCCAGGTGCTCGTTGAGGGACTTCTGCGGCCGGCCGGGACGCAGGGCCAGCTGGAAGCGATGCCGGACCAGCTGGGCGTTGAGCCGTTCCAGCAACTCGACCGCCACCTGCTGCCCGGAGATGTCGCGGATGTAGGTGTGCAGCTCGTGGTTGAGCGCCGAGTACGTCAGCGGCTCGCCGTCGGCGACCGCCTTGGCCATCGCCTCGCCCATGGCCGCGAGCTCGGCCAGCTGCTCCTCGGTGGCCTGCGCCGCCGCCTTGGCCGCGCACAGCCCCTCCAGGACCATCCGGCACTCGGTGATGGCGACCGCCTCCTCAAGGGTGACCACCCGGACCCGGGCACCCCGGTTGGGGATGCGCTCGACCAGCCCCTCGGCGGTCAGGTCGATCAGCGCGGCCCGGATGCCGCCCCGGGTCACGCCGAACCGCTCCGCGAGCTCGTGCTCGACCAGGCGCTGGGCGGGCGCCATGTCCCCCCGCGTGATGGCCTCGCGCAACGCCGCCAGAGCGCGCAGTTTCGCCTGTTCGCCGCTGATCGGGCCGTCTTCGTACGGCATCGCTCGCCCTTCTCTGTGAGTGCTTGATGAGGCTAAATCTAGGGCGACAAAATTGTCAACAATCTTGTTAGCCATATTGCCAACAGGATTGTCGCGAGTTACGGTCGGCGGCACTCCTACCCCCCCGGGAACCTCCGAGAGGAACCAGATGTCCTCAACACCACCGGCCGTCGCCTCGGGGCGGCCCACCAGGCTCGTCGCCCTGGTGATCGGTTTGTGCTGGATGGTCGTGCTCTTCGACGGGCTCGACATGTTCATGTACGGCGCCGTACTGCCCAAGATGCTCGACGACCCCACCCTGGGACTGACCCCCGCGAAGGGCGGCGAGATCGGCAGCTACGCCACCTTCGGGATGCTCGTCGGCGCGCTCGCGGCGGGCACCGTCACCGACTGGGCGGGCCGCAAGAAGGTCATCGCCGGATGCTGCGCGCTGTTCTCGATCGCGTCGGGCGTCTGCGCCGTCGCGCCGTCGCTCGGGGTGTTCGGCTTCGGCCGTCTCCTGGCCGGACTCGGCCTCGGCGGCCTGCTGCCGATCGCGATCGCGATGGTCGTCGAGTACGCCCCGCGTGGCCGCGGCAACCTCATGATCGGCCTGCTCATGACCGCCCACCACGCGGGCGGCATCCTGGCCTCCGCGCTGAGCCTGTGGCTGGTGGCCCCCTTCGGCTGGCGCTCGTTGTACTGGGTGGGAGTCGTACCGCTGGTCCTCGCGGTGCCGCTCGTGGCGCGCTTCCTCCCCGAGTCGCTGGGCTTCCTGGTGGCCCGCGGGCGCCGCGACGAAGCCGAGACGCTGGCCCGCCGGCACGGCGTCGACCTGGCCGAGTTCCCCGCGAGCGGCGACGCCCCGGCCACCCCCGCCGACCGGTGGGCCGCCCTGCGCGGCCTGTTCCAGAACTCCCTGTGGCTGCCGACCTTGCTGTTCTGGCTCGCCTCCTTCGGAGGCCTGCTGCTGGTCTACGGCGTGAACACCTGGCTGCCGACCATGATGCGGGCCAACGGCTACGAACTGGGCTCCGCGCTCGGCTTCCTGCTCGTCATCAACCTCGGCGGCATCGTGGGCATGCTCGTCGCGGGCCGGATCGCCGACCGCTTCGGTGCCACCCGCGTCTCCGCTCTCTGGTTCGCGCTCACCGCCGTCGGCACCTTCCTGCTGGGCGTCCGCATGCCGCTGCCGCTCACGTACGTCGTCGTCTTCCTCACCGGCGTATGGCTGTTCAGCGCCCAGACGATGGTGTACGCGGCGGTCGCCGGACGCTTCCCCACGGAGAGCCGGGCCACGGCCCTGGGCTGGACCGCCGGGATGGGCCGCTTCGGCGCGGTCTTCGGACCCTGGCTCGGCGGTGTCCTGCTGGCCAACCACGCGCAGAGCTGGGGGTTCACCGTGTTCGCCGTCACCGCGGTCTTCGGCGCGATCATGATCACGCTGAGCGGCCGGGAATAGTTAACCGTTAACGGGTAACATTTACCGTCTACGGCAAGCAACGATAGTCTCCGTCCGGGTGGACAACATGGGAGGAGAGCCGGTGACGATCATCAATCCGTTGCGCAATCCCCCGCTCGGAGATCAGCTGCTCGTCCAGCTCCGCTCGCTCATCGTGCGCGGCGAGCTGGGTGTGGGCACGCATCTGGTCGAAGGCAGGATCGCGGAGCGCTTCGGGGTGAGCCGCGGGCCGGTCCGCGACGCGCTGCGCCAGCTGGAGATCGAAGGGCTGGTCGAGACGCGCAAGCGGGGCGTCTTCGTCCGTGGGCTGTCCGACAAGGACCTCCTGGAGCTTTACTCGCTGCGCGGTGCCCTGGAGAGCCTGGCCATCCAGGAGACGATCGTCCGCCTGGAGACCGCCGACTGGGGGCAGATCGACGAGGCTCTCGACCAGATGCGGATCGCGGCCGATCCCGCCGATCCCGCCAAGTTCGCCGCCGCCGACCTCGACTTCCACAGCGGGTTCTACACGCTCGGCGGCAACCGCTGGCTTGCCGCCACCTGGGCGCTGCACCGGCCGCTGTTCGCGGCGGTGATGGAGATCACCAACACCGACCGGGACCTGGCCGGCGTCGCCGACGATCACGTCGTCCTGAGGGACGTCGTCCGCTCGGGCGACGTCGACGCCGCGCTGGCCGCGCTCACCGCCCATCTCGACGGCTCCTGCAGCCGGATTCGCACGACGCTGAGCGAGCGCCCGCGCCCACAACCCGCCTTCTGACCCGCACGCCGACCTGGCTGCCCCTCGCCAGCCGGGACCCGAAGACGTCCTGACCGGCGCTCGCTCAGCCGGCCGACCAGCCGCCGTCCACCGGGACGATCGCGCCGTTGATGAACGAGGCCGCGTCGGAGGCGAGGAAGAGGGCGGCGTCGGCCATCTGCTCCGGCTGGGCCATGTTCTCGCCGAGGGCGAGCACGGGGGCGAGGCGGGCGGCGCCGGCCGGGTCGAAGGTGGTGTTCGTGGCGATGCCGGTCATGGTGGGGCCGGGCAGGATGGCGTTGCAGCGGATGCCGCTCTTGGCGTACGCCCAGGCCACGCTCTTGGTCAGGCCGACCACGCCATGCTTGGAGGCGGTGTAGGCGGCCCCGGCCGTGCCGCCGCGGATGCCGGCCTCGGAGGCGGTGTTGACGATCGCGCCACTGTTCTGGCTCAGCATGTACGGCAGCACCGCGTGCGTGACCAGGAACGTGCCGGTCAGGTTGACGCGCAGCACCCGCTCCCACAGTGAGAGCGGGATGTCGGCGGGCAACGCCATGGTGTCCATGATCCCGGCGTTGTTGCACAGCACGTCGATGTGCCCGTACGCGCTGATCGCGGTCTCGACCAGCGCGGTCACCGAGGCCTCGTCGGAGATGTCGGCCGCCACGCCGATCGCCGCGTCACCGAGGTCGGCGGCGGTCCGCTCGGCGCTGCCGGAGTCGATGTCGCAGGCCACGACGCGGGCGCCGGCCTTGGCGAAGGCGACCGCCATGGCCCGGCCGATCCCGGAGCCCGCTCCGGTGACCAGGGCGACCTTGTTGTCAAAGGTGCTCAAAGAGAAGGTCCTTTCGATAAGGCAAGCGGTGGCAGGCCATAACCGGACAATCGTGTCCGGTGACAACGTAACCGTTGGGCCTGACGTGTGTCGAGAGGGTCGGATGCACGGAGTCGAGCAATCGGACTCTGATGTCCGGTTGCTATCGTTGCTGCCATGCCTGACGTACGCCGGATGAACAGAGGACCCGGCGCCGCGGCCGGGAACCGCGCGGCGCTGATCGCGGCGGCCCGCGACGTGTTCGCCACCGCGGGCTACGACGCGCCGCTCAGCATGGTCGCCCGCACGGCCGGCGTCGGCCAAGGCAGCCTCTACCGGCACTTCCCCGATCGCGTCAGCCTCGCGCTCGCCGTGTTCGAGGAGGGGGTGACCGCGCTGGAGGCGCTGGCCGCCGAACCGGGCGCCACGCTCGACGACGTACTGGCCCTGATCACCGAGCAGGCCATCGCCTCGACCGCGTTCATCGACATGGTGCGCGTGCCCCCCGCGGACCTCCGCCTCATCGCGGTGCGCGACCGCGTGGCGGACCTGCTGACGGACAAGCTCGCCGAAGCTCAGCGCGCTGGGCGGATCCGTCCGGACCTCACCCCTGAGGACCTGGTCATGGCCGTCGGCATGCTCGCGGCGGCCCTCGTCCAGCGGCCGGCACCTGCCCGGCGAGTCGCCGCCGCACGGGCGTGGGCGTTGTTACGCAAGGGGCTGGACGCCTGACCGCCCGCTCTTTAGGTCCGCCGGAAATCCACGACCTCAACTGATGACTATAAGAGGCCCGCCCCTGAAACCTCCACCCGCTGTCGTCCCCGGGATGAGGCATGGGACATCCTCACATAGTGCCGATCGTGAGGGGGACCATGGAAAACGCGGATGATGTCACGGCCTCGCCCGAGACGATGCTCGACGTGCTGGAGCGTCGCGCGGCCGTCGCACCGGAGGCGGAGCTCGTGCGGTTCGAGGATGGCACGTCGCTCCGCGTCGAGGAGTGCCGGGCGCGGGCCACCGCAGTCGCGCGCGGGCTCGCGGGTCTGGTGTCTCCTGGCGATCGGGTCGTCACCTGCCTGCGTCCTGGTCCGCGGTTGGTCGAGGTGATGTTCGCCCTGGCCAGGCTCGGTGCCGTCGAGGTGCCGCTGGCGCTGGACGTCCGGCTTCCCACGGCTCGGCACCTCACCGGGGCCACGGGGGCGCGCGTGCTCATCGCCGGGACGGACGCCGTACGTGACAATCCCGATCTCGTCGCCCTGGCCGTGGAGATGGAGCGCGTGGTGCTCGTGACCGAGCGGGAGCGGGCCGAGCTGGCGGGGTCGGTGGACATGGGCGACCTGCTCGCCGATCCGCGCCGCCTGCCGGAGTGGCGTCCGGGACCGGCGGATCCGGCCGCCGTCATGGCGACCTCGGGCACCACCGGCCGGGCCAAGGGTGCGCTGCTGCCGCATTTCGCCGGCGTCCGGCAGGCCCGGCGGGTGGCCTGGGCCATGGGGTACGAGGAGGGGGACGTGCTGTTCAACGTGTTCCCCTGGAACCACATCAACGTCAGGCACGCGGGGTTGCTGCCCGCGTTGATCTCCGGTGCCACGCTGGTGGCCCACTCGCGCTTCTCCGCCTCCCGGTTCTGGGACATCTGCCGACGGGAGAGGGTCACGGCGTTCAACTTCATGGGCGCCGTTGCGGCCATCCTCGAACGGGCTCCGGCTACCGAGTCCGACCGTCTGCACCAAGTGCGCCGCGCCTATGGGGGACCGGCGCCGGAAGCCCTGACGAGGCGTTTCCAGGACCGGTTCGGCGTGCCGCTGCTGGAGGCGTACGCGTGCACCGAACTCGCCGACGTGGCGGTGAGCACGGCCAGTGTCCGGCGGCCGGGCTCAGCCGGCCGGCCCGTCCCGGAGTACGAGGTGGTGATCAGGGACGAGGACGGCCGGCCGCTTCCGGCGGGACAGGTCGGGCAGATCACCGCGCGGCCCAGAACGGGGTCGATCATCTTCAGCGGGTACGCCGGCGACGACGCCGCCACCGGGAAGGTCCTGCGCGACGGCTGGTTCACGACCGGGGACCGTGGCCGGCTCGATGACGACGGCTTCCTCTATTTCGCCGGCCGCCGCGCCGACGTCATCAGGCGGCGCGGCGAGAACATCGCGACCTGGGACGTGGAGCAGGTGGTGGCCGCGATGCCGGGCGTCCTCGACGTGGCCGCGGTGGGTGTGCCCTCCGAGTTGACCGAGGAGGAGGTGCTGGTGGCGGTGAGCGCCGCGCCCGGAGCCGTCGTCCGCGCGCCGGAGGTGTACGCCTGGTGCCTCGACCGGCTCCCGCGCCACGCCGTCCCGCGATACGTGCGCGTACTCGACGACCTGCCGCGCAACGCCGCCACGAAGGTCGTCAAGGGTGAGCTGCGCGGCGACGGAGTGCCGCCGGACGCGTGGGACTCCGGCGCGGAGATCGCCTGACCGGGCGTACTGCCGGACGGGTGGAACGCCGACGCGGGGACCGCTGGACGTGTCGGATGTCGGCGCGGGGTCGCCTGACCGCGCGGATCGCTGGACAGACCGCATGGTCGGCCGGACCGCTGGACAGACCGGGATGGTCGCGTCCCGGCGATTCCGCGCTCTACGTTCGAGCCGTCAATACGTGCCGCTGAGAGGAGCGGGTGTGCCGGACAGGTTGCGGGTTCTGGACCTCACCGACGAGCTGGCCTTCAACGGGGCGAGGCTGCTGGTGGGGCTCGGGGCCGACGTCGTACGCGTCGAACGTCCGGCCGCCGCGGCGCTGTCGCGCGCGGAGACCCTGCACTGGCACGCGGGCAAGCGGGTCGTGGGCGTACCCGAGAGCGCCGAGGTGCTCGACGGGCTCGTGGAGCAGGCGGACGTGGTGATCGAGAGCGGCCCGCTCGAAGAGCTCGCGGGCGTGCGCGCGGGATCCGGCGCGGTGTCGTCGCGCTGGCCGCGGGCCGTCCATGTCGTGGTCACGCCGTTCGGTACGAGCGGCCCTCGAAGCGCCTGGCGAGCCGACGATCTCGTGGCCGCGGCCGCCGGTGGCATGGGCTGGCTGGGCGGGCAGCCCGGCGGGCAGCCCAAGCCGCCGCCCCGCGAGCAGGCCACCCAGCTCGCGGGCGCGCACGCGGCCATCGCGGCGCTGCTCGGTGTCATCGCCCGCGACCGTACCGGGCGGGGGCAGCTCATCGACGTCTCCGTGCAGGAGGCGGTGGCCGCCACGCTGGAGACGGCCGCCATCTCCTGGATCCACGCCGGCCGGTACCCCTCCCGCAATGGCGGGGTGTACGAGCACGTGGCGCACCGCGTCTTCCGTGCCGCGGACGGTCATGTCGCGGGCGGATACTCCGGCAGTGACCGTATGTGGACGGATCTGCTCGCCTGGATGGCGGAGTCGGGCGAGGCGGCGGACCTGACCGAGGAGAAGTGGTCCGATCCCGTCTTCCGCTGGCGGGGCCGTGAGCACGTGGACGAGATCGTGGCCAGGTTCGTGGCGAAACGCTCCGCCGCGTCGGTGGCCGAGGAAGGACGCGCGCGGGCGCTGCCGTGGGCGGAGGTCGCCACGGCCGCGCGCCTGCCCGCCAACTCCCAGCTGGTCGCGCGCGGCTTCTTCGCCCGCATCCTGGGCGAGGGCCTACCGGCGGACGGTGTCACGGACGTGGGGTTCCCCTTCCCCGCCGTGGAGCCACCGCGCCCGGTACGCCTCACCGAGCCGCTTCCCGCCCCCGTCGAGGCCCCCTGGCGGACCGCGCACCCCCGAGGCCGCCGGGCGGCGACGGGCACCGGGCGCCCGCTGGCGGGGGTCCGTGTTCTGGACCTGACCTGGGTGCTCGCCGGCCCGTACGCGACCAAGACGCTGGCGGAGCACGGCGCGGACATCATCAAGATCGAATCTCGGCACCGGCAGGATCCCACGCGTTTCGCCCCGTCGATGAGGCTGCGCCCCGACGCTGGGTTCGACGACAGCGGCTACTTCATCAACTTCAATCGGGGCAAGCGCGGCGTCGCGCTCAACCTGCGTACCGAGCCGGGCCGCGAGGTGCTGCGGCGGCTCGTCGCCGAGTGCGACGTGGTCATCGAGAACTTCAGCCCCGGCGTGCTCGCCAAGTGGGGGCTGTCCTACGACCAGATGGCGGAGCTGAACCCCGGCGTCATCCTGGTATCGATGGCCGGGGTCGGGCAGAGCGGGCCGTGGCGGGACACGGTGACCTTCGCCGACACGCTCGCCGCCATGTCCGGGCTCACCAGCGAGACCGCCGATCCCGGGGAAGGCCCGCAGGGGCTGACGTTCGGGCTGGGGGACATGGTGGCCGCCAACTCGGCCGTCCTGGCCGTGCTCGACATGATCGCGGCCGGTCGGGCGGGTCATGTGGATCTCTCCCAGCTGGAGGCGATGGCCG
Source organism: Nonomuraea sp. NPDC050022 (assembly GCF_044460705.1). Lineage (NCBI taxonomy): Bacteria > Bacillati > Actinomycetota > Actinomycetes > Streptosporangiales > Streptosporangiaceae > Nonomuraea > Nonomuraea sp. NPDC050022. The sequence continues at coordinate 13,325 of NZ_JBITKE010000021.1, read as the reverse complement.
CGTCGATGGGACCGGCCGTACTCGAAGCCGAGCTCGGGGACTCGCGCACCGAAGCCGAGTCCAGGGACCCGCGTGCCGTGGTGCGGCCCAATCGGCATCCGCGGATGGTGCCGCACGGTGTCTACCCGACCAGCGGAGACGATCGCTGGCTCGCGCTGGCCGTACGCGGGGACGAGGAATGGCGGCGCCTCGCCGAGCACACCGGAGCGCCGGAACTGGCCGCGCTGGCGTCTGCCGGGCTGGAGGAGCGGCGCGGGCGCGAGGACGAGATCGACGACGCCCTGGCGGTCTGGTGCTCGCGACACGACGGCGCGTCACTGGCGGCCGAGCTGCAGGGGCTGGGCATAGCCGCCGCCGTCGTCGCCACCGGGCGGGACCTGGTGGAGGCCGACGAGCACCTGGCCGCGCGCGGCTTCTACCCGGTGCTGGATCACCCGATCGCAGGTCCGGTCCGGCATGAGGGCATCGTGATCCGCATGTCCGACACTCCCGGAGCGCTCACGGCACCGGCGCCACTGCTGGGCGAGCACACCGACGCGGTGCTGAAGGAGCTGCTCGGCATGGACGAGGAAGAGCTCGCCCGGCTACGCGACGCCGGCGTCCTGGAATGACACCCGCCCCCTTGACCCACGACCTTCTCCCCGCGGCTGAAGCCCGGGGTCTCGACACTCAGGAGTCTCGATGAACCAGCCGAACCGGCCGGTCCTGGACGTACGGCGCGACGGAGGGACGGCCACCATCGTCATCGACCGACCGCCCGCCAACGCCGTCGACCCCGCGATGATCGAGGAGTTCTTGGAGATCATCCCCGAGCTGGCCAAGGACGTCACGGTCCGCTGCCTCGTCATCCGCGGCACCGGCCGCTTCTTCGTGGCGGGGGCGGACATCGCCGTGATGCGGGACCTCTCGACGGCCAACCACGTGAAGATGCGCCGCTGGATCGAGGTGCAGCGCCTGCTCGAACTGGCGCCCAAGCCGGTGATCGCGGCGATGAACGGTCACGCCCTGGGCGGCGGCGCCGAGCTGTCCCTCGCCTGTGACCTGCGCATCTTGGCGGCCTCGGCGACGATCGGCTTCCCCGAGATGAACCTGGGGCTGTTCCCGGGGGCGGGCGGCAGCCAGCGCCTGCCGCGCCTGCTCGGTCCGCACCGGGCCAAGCGGCTGATGATCGACGGTAAGCGCCTGTCTGCGGGCGAAGCGCTCGGCCTGGGGCTGGTCGACGTGGTGGCCGACGACCAGGACTTCGACCGGGTGGTGGCCGAGCACGCCGAGAGCCTGGCGGCCAAGCCGACCGGGACGATCGGCCTGCTCAAGCACGTCGTGGACGCCGGGTACGGCCTGCCGATCGAAGAGGCGCTCGAAGTGGAGCGCGAGGCGGTCATGGAGCTGATCCACACCGACGACGCCGCGGAAGGACTCCAGGCGTTCCTGGACAAGCGCCCGCCCCGGTTCACCGGACGCTGACGATCGCGGAGCATCCGAGCTGACGCCGGATGCTGACGACCGCGGATGTCCGAAGTGCTCACTCCGGACATCCGCGGTTTTCAGCCGTCGTAGCCGGTCACCAGCGCGGTGTCGGTGTTGAGGTCGCCGACCTTGCGGGCGCCTCCCGGGTTGCCGAGCGGCTCGTCGCGGCCGGCCAGCACCTCGGTGAAGAAGTCCTTGGCGTCCTGAAGGAAGAGCGTGCGCGTCTCGTCGCCGCGCGCCGTACGGTCGACGAAGATCGCCTCAACCGGGCACTCCGGCTCGCAGGCCCCGCAGTCGATGCACTCGGCGGCGTTGATGTAGCTCTTGCGGTCGCCGACGTAGATGCAGTCGACGGGGCATACGTCCACGCACGCGCGATCGTTGACGTCGATGCAGGCCGGGCCGATGACATAGCTCATGGATCTCTCCTGTCTTCTGGGTGAGGTACGGGGTCAGGCGGCGTCCGTGGAGTGGCCGGGGAAGAGGCCCAGTGCGGGGTCGAGCTCGACGGCGGCGTTGTTCACCGCGGTGGCCACCTCGCCGAAGCCCACCGACATCAGGCGGACCTTGCCCGCGTGCTCGGTGAGGTCGCCGGCCGCGTACACGCGGGGCAGGTTCGTTCGCATGCGCTGGTCCACCAGGACGGATCTGCCGCGCAGTTCCAGGTCCCAGTCCGCGAGCGGGCCGAGGTCGCTGATGAATCCGAGGGCCGCGATGACGGAGTCCGCGGGCAGTGCCCGGTCCCCCTCGCCCCGCGTACGCAGGTGCGCCTTCTCGACCCGCTCGCCGCCGGACAGGGAGACCACCTGGCTGTCGACCACGATGCGTACCCCCGCGACCCGGGCGGCCTCGACGCCCGCGGCGTGCGCGCGGAACGCGGCCCGGCGATGCACCAGGGTGACCGACCTGGCCAGGGGCGCGAGGGCGAGCGACCAGTCGACCGCGCTGTCCCCGCCGCCCACGACGACGACATCGCGACCGGCGTGTTCCGACGGGTCCGGCACGAAGTACGTCAGCCCCCGGCCGAGCCATTCCTCGCCGGCCGGCAGCGGACGCGGGGTGAACGTCCCGATGCCCGAGGTGAGGATGACGGCCTGCGCGTGTACGGCCGTGCCGTCGGACAGGACCACCACGGGTCGCCCGCTCTCGTCGCGGCGCAGCTCGACGGCCTGCCTGCCCAGCAGGTAGACCGGGTCGTAGGCCGCCGCCTGGGCCGTCAGCGCGTCCACCAGCGAGCGCCCGAGTATGCCGGGGATGCCGGCCACGTCCCGTACTTCCTTCTCCGGGTACAGCGCCGAAATCTGCCCGCCGACCTGAGGCAACGCGTCCACGACCACGGACCGCAAGCCGCGGAAGCCCGCGCAGTAGGCCCCGTAGAGGCCGGTCGGCCCCGCTCCGATGATCACGATGTCGGTCTGGATCATGCTGATTCCACCTGGGTCCTCCGGTAGTCGCCTGTCAAGCCACGGAAGCTACACACCCCGGCGACGGGACCTCGCAGGTCGCGGACCGCTGACCGGAACGCGGCTCGCTCAGTGGGACACGGTCCGCTGGGCGGGATGATCCGCTGGGCCGCCCGGCCGCGCCGGTGGTGAACTGCCTGTCGTGGTCGAGCGGCGCGTCTGAGCGCCTCTACCGGCCACCCGACAAGCCATGGGAAGCGGAGGCGAGAATGAGTGCAGAGGCGGGTGCGCCGGCTGCGAGCGGGGGTGTCGCCAGACGCCGGCCGTCACGACGGGGCAAGCTGCCCGGACGCCAGGACTGGTCGAGCTGGCCCCACTACCAGGGTGCCGACAGCGGGTTTCGCGGCTACTGGTATCCGGTGGCGTTCTCCTCGCACATCACGGGAAAGCCCAAGGCGATCACTCTGCTCGGCGAGCGCATCGTCGTCATCCGTGACGGCGGCAAGGCGTACGCGCTCAAGGACCGGTGCCCGCACCGGGGCGTGCCGCTGAGCTACGGCAACCAGCAGTTCCCCGGCACGATCTCGTGCGCGTACCACGGCTGGACCTTCGACCTGGAGACCGGCGATCTGAAGGCGGCGATCACCGACGGACCGCAGTCGCCGATCTGCGGGAAGGTGACCCAGCCCACCTACGAGGTCGAGGAACGCCTCGGCATGGTGTGGATCTTCGTGGGGAACGGCGAGGACGCGCCGCCCATCGACGACCAGCTCCCCGAGGAGCTGCGTGACAACCCCGCCGTGATCGGCGCGCGCATCCAGGCGCGCGAGGGGAACTGGCGCTTCGCCTGCGAGAACGGCTATGACGAGGGGCACGCGAAGTACCTGCACCGCACCGCGTTGTGGCGGCTGTTCAAGGCCATGCCGGTGTGGAACGAGACGCGGATCGAACGCCGCGGCCGCTGGATCTACCGGGTGCAGGAGGCCCAGCACTGGGACGCCGACTTCCCGGGCCTCGGCCGGTGGAACAACCAGGCGTGGTTCAAGCTCAAGCCGCCGAAGCAGGTCGCCAACATCGGCAACACGGGCAGCCACCGCAAGGTGAACCCGGCCATCGCCGCCGAGGACTTCCCCGGCTTCGCCTCGGTGAGCATGCCGGGCGTGCTGCGCATCGTCTACCCGACCTTCATTCACTACGAGTTCTACGTGCCGGTCGACGCCGACAACCATCTCTATGTCGGCGCGATGGCCAACTTCGAGAAGGGCGTCAAGACGCTGCCCTTCTACGCCAAGTATCTCGGCGCCGTCCGCTGGCTCTTCCACGGCCAGTTCTCCGGCCAGGACAAATGGATGGTCGAGGTGACCGACGCGCCGCCGGAACGGCTCTATCGTCCCGACGACTCGCTCCTGCAGTGGCGCAAGCTCGCCGAGGACGTCACGGAGGAGCGCATCGAACGGCTGCGCGCCTCCGGGCTCGCCGTCGACGACCCCCAGCCTCCGAAGCAGGGCGCCCAGTCTTCGAAACAGGACGTCCGGCCGCCGAAGCAGGCCGGCTGATGGCCAGGATCGTCCTGGGCGTGGGCGCGTCCCACTCCACGCTCATGAACACGCACTGGGACCAGGTCGAGCACAAAGACGACGCCGAACGCTTCCGCGACGCGCTCGGCACGGCCCGCGACGCCCTCGCCGCAGCCCGCCCCGACGTGGCGATCATCATCGGCTCGAACCACTTCCGGGGCTTCTGGCTGGACCTGATCCCCGCCTTCACCCTCGGGGTGGACCAGGTCGTCTCTTCCGGAGAGGCAGGGACGCCGTCCGGACCCCAGCGCACCAACCCCGCCGTCGCCCAGGCCGTCGCCGAATCCCTGGTGGCGGCGGGTACCGAGGTGGCGATCTCGGCGAAGCTGCAGATCGACCACGGCCAGAGCCACGCGATCCAGTACCTCCTGCGTGACCTCGACGTGCCGGTGATCCCGCTGGTGGTCAACGTGTTCGCCACTCCGCTGCCGCTCATGCGGCGCTGCGTCGAGCTGGGGCGCAACATCGCCGCAGCGGTGGCGGCGCTGCCGGACGAGCTGCGGGTCGCCGTCATCGCCTCGGGCGGCCTGTCGCACCGGCTCCCGTGGCCGAGCCGCTGGCAGGACCCCGAAGGAGAGGACGAGGAGTTCCTGGTCGAGGCCTGGCGCGAGGGCAGGGGCGACTGGCAGCGGTACGACGCGCGCAGGCGGCAGATCATCACCGCCGCCCGGCCGACCATCTTCCCCGAGTTCGACGAGGAGTTCCTCGCCGCGCTGGAGAAGGGCGAGCTGGCGCGCTACGCGAATCTGTCAACGGCGGAGATCGAGGCGGTGGCCGGCAACGGTGGCCAGGAGCTGCGTACCTGGTTGACCATGGCGGCGGCGCTGGGCTTCGCACCCGGCCGGACGCTGACCTACGCGCCGATGCCGGAATGGCTGACCGGCATGGGGGTGGCCATCATCGAGCCCACCCGATCGATATGAACGAGGACGAGCGCGAGCGGATAGTGGCCCAGGCCCTCGCCACGATCACCGAGGCCAGGCTGCGCAAGACCGCGGTGGAGGTCACCTCCATCGCCAGCCCCACCGGAGGGGAGGAGCCGCTGGCCCGGCGGCTGGCCGAACGGCTCGCCGCCGCGGGCCTGGAGTCGCACCTGCAGCGCATCGACGACGGCCAGGCCAACGCGATCGGCCGGTTGAGGGGCGACGGTACGGGCGCCGACCTCATGCTGTACGCCCCGATCGACACCCTGACCACCGGCGACCCGGACGAGGACGTACCGTGGATCGGCCCCGGGCTGCGCCCCGACATGCGGGCCGAGGCACAGTGCGACGGCCCCTACGTCACCGGCCTCGGCGCGAGCAACCCCAAGGGCCACGCGGCGTGCGTCCTCATGGTGGGCGAGGCCCTGGCCTCGGTGGGCGTGCGGACCGCCGGAGACCTGCTGGTCGCCTTCGGGGCGGGCGGCATGCCGACCAACGCCATCGACGGCACCGGCCGCCTGAACACCGGGCAGGGCGCCGGCTGCTCCTTCCTGCTCGAACGCGGCTGGCAGCCCGACTACGCCGTGATCGCCAAACCGGGCGACTTCGTCGCGCACGAAGAGGTCGGTCTGTGCTGGTTCGAGATCGTCGTACCGGGGATCCACACCTACGCCGGCAGCCGGCACCGCCTGCCGTACCACAATCCGATCGTGACCGCCGCCAAGGTGGTGACGCGCCTGGAAGGGTGGCTGGCGGCCTATCCCGAGCGGCACCGCACCGCGACGGCCGCGCCTCAGGGGATCATCGGCTCGATCGCCGGCGGCTGGGAGCGCATGCCGGCGGTCACGCCCGCGGCCTGCCGCATCCGCCTCGACCTGCGGATCGCGCCCGGCACGACGCCGCCGGCGGCCAAGCGGGAGCTCGCGGAGTACGTCCGCGGGCTGTCGGCCGAGCTGGGCGTGGAGCTGACGGTCGAGATGGTGCTGGCCATCCCCGGGACGCGTACGCCGCCGGAGGACTGGGTCATTCGCAGTGCCGTTCGCGCTTGGGAGAGCGTGGCCGGGCGCCCGCACGAGCCCATCGACGGCAACAGCGGCGCGACCGACGCCAACATCCTGCGCGCGCGGGGTATCCCGACCGCCCGGGTGGGCATGCCGAAGGTCGCCTCCACCGACTTCGACGTCGATTTCGCCCGAGGGATGAACACCGTCGACGTCAGAGCCATGCGCCGCCTGTGCGAGCTGCTCCTACGGGTGGCCGTCGACACCACCACGCGGACCCGGGCCGAGATCGACGAGACCAAATGACTAAAGGAGGCGATATGGAACCCCCCGCCGGTTCGTACGCCGACGCCGACGGCGTCAAATACCACTACCTCGACCTGGGCTCGGGGGCGGACACGATCTTCCTGCACGGTGGCGGCCCCGGCTGCACCGGGTGGAGCGACTTCGGCCCGGTGGCGCCACTGTTCGCCGCCGACCGCCGCTGCCTGATCGTCGACATCCTGCAGTACGGCAAGTCGGAGAAGTGCCTCATCACCGGCCCGATGTGGGACTTCCACGCGGCCAAGACCGTCGCGCTCATGGACACGCTGGGCGTGGAGCAGGCCGACTTCGTCTGCAACTCCTGGGGCGGCACCATCGCGCTGTGCCTGGCCGCCCGCTACCCCGAAAGGGTGCGTTCCCTGGTCATCACCGGCAGCATGCCGGTGTTCTACGGCCCGCTCGCGCCGCTGCCCGAGAACGGCCGCCGGGGTCGCGCCGCCCGGGACGCCTATTACGGCGGCGAGGGGCCGACGCGGCAGAAGATGCGCGACCTCATCACCCGGCTGGAGTGGTACGACGGCGACAAGTTGCCCGAGACCACCCTGGACCTGCGCTACGAGCAGAGCCTGGACCCCGGTGAGCGGGAGCTGGCCGCCATGTCGGACTCGCCCCGTGGCGAATGGCAGGACCTCACCGCCGAACTGGGCCAGATCCAGGCGCCCGCGCTGTTCATCTGGGGCATGCAGGACGCCTTCCTCACGCCCGACTATCCGCTCATGCTCGCCCGCATGGTGCCACGCGGGAACCTGCACATCATGGACCACGCCTCGCACCACCTGCAGGAGGAACGACCGGGCGCCTACCACGCGGTGGTCACCGGGTTCCTGAACTCCCTCAAGGACCCATGGAGATGAGCATGTCCAGATCGAAGAAGCTGCTGATCGCCGTGCCGGTCGTCGCGCTGGCCGCGATCCTGGGCCGCCTGCTCGCGGCCCGCAGCAACACCCAGGTGCACCGCATCAACCAAGACAAGCCCGCTCTCGACCGCTGAAGGTGACGATGAGTATCTGGACCGAACTGAGCCCCCTGAGCCTGAGCGTCTCGTACGTGGACGCCGCAGGAGTGCGGACCCGCAGCCTCCGGGCCGGGTCGGGCGAGCCCGTGGTGTTCCTGCACGGGACCAGCGGCCACCTTGAGGCGTTCACCCGCAACCTGCCCGCGCACGCGGCGGACTACGAGTGTCACGCCATCGACATGCTGGGCCACGGCTACACGGGCAAGCCCGACTACGCCTATGAGATCCCGCGCTATGTCGACCACCTGCTGGCCTACTTCGACGCGGTCGGCATCGAGCGCGCCCACATCGTGGGGGAGTCGCTGGGCGGCTGGGTCGGCGGGCGCACCGCGATCGACCACCCCGACCGCGTGGCCAGCCTGCAGCTGCTCTGCGCGGGCGGGACCGTGGCCAACCCCGAGGTCATGAAGCGGATCCGGACGAGCACCCGCGAGGCCGTGGTCAGCGATGACGTGGAGCTGACCCGCAAGCGGCTGCGGCTGCTGATGGCCGACCCGGCCGACGCCACCGAAGAGCTGGTGGAGGTGCGCCACGCCATCTACCATGAGCCCGAGTTCGTCGACAACCTCGACAATCTGCTATGCCTGCAGGACATGGACACCCGCCTGCGCAACATCCTTCGCCGCGACGACCTGGCCAAGATCACCCAGCCCACGCTGATCGTCTGGGGGCGCAAGAACCCCTTCGGCGACGTGCCGGAGGCCACCGCCATGCACGAGGCCATCGCGGGCTCGGAGCTGGAGCTGTTCGAGGAGTGCGGCCACTGGCCGCAGCACGAGCAGGCCGCCCGCTACAACCCGCTCAGCCTGGCCTTCCTGGCCAAGAGCTCGGCGGCGGGCTTCTCCGGCAAGGGACGCGGCTGATGCGCGCGGCCCGCTTCCACGAGTGGGGCGCCGCGCCGGTCGTGGAGGAGCTGTCCGAGCCCGTACGCAAGCCCGGAGAGGTGCTGGTCGAGGTACGGGCGGCGGCGCTGGGGCATCTGGACCTGACCGTCGCCGGCGGGTCTTTCGGTATGAAGCCCCCGCTTCCGTACGTGGGCGGCGTCGAGGCCGCCGGCGTGGTCCTGGAGTCCGACACCCTGGCTCCGGGCACGCAGGTGCTCCTTCGCGGTGGCGCGCTCGGCCTGCTGCGCGACGGCTGCTGGCGCGAACGCCTCAGCGTCTCTCCCAAGGCCGTCACCCCGCTGGCGTCGCCGCTGCCCCCGGAGGTCGCGGCGTCGTTCTTCGTACCGACCACCACGGCGTACGTCGCCCTGAACGACGTCGCCCGCCTGGAGCCGGGCGAGGAGGTCATCGTGACCGGCGCGGCCGGCGCGGTCGGCGCCATGGTGGCCCAGCAGGCCCGGCTGGCCGGAGCCACGGTGACCGGGGTGGTCGGCCGGGCCGACCAGCTCGGCCAGGTGCCCGAGGGGATCCGCGGGGTGGTCACCGACGACGCCGAGGCGGTCGCGGAGCTGGCGGCGGCGCGCTCGGCGTCCCTGCTGGTCGACACGCTCGGTGGGAGCGCACTGGTCGAGCGCTCGCGCTGGGTCCGTCCCGGCGGCCGGGCCGTCGTGATCGGCTACGTACTGGGGGCCTCCGTCACCGTCGATCTGCCGTCCTGGCTGCTCGACGACGTGGCGCTGCTTCCGGTGAACATGGTCCGGCATGAGCGGCGCGCTCGCGAGGTGGCCCCGGCGCTGATCGAGCGCCTGGCCGCGGGGGAGCTCAGCGTGGAGGTCGAGCGGTTCGACCTGTCCGAGATCGCGAAGGCTCTGGAACTGCTGCGCGAGGGCAGGTTGCGCGGCCGTGCCGTGGTGGAGTTCGGCGCGGGGGCTTAGCGCACTCCGTACAGACAGGGAGGAGGTCGTCTCAGGGTCATCTACTACGGCCGGTAGCACTCCGTTAGTGGGACTTTCGACCCCTATCATCAGGACGTTCTGCTGTAGCACAGGCCAAGCCTCCGTCGCATGCTAGCGAGAGCATAGTAGAGAAGGACGGAGGGAAACCGACGTGCTCTGGTATTTCGTTGATCCCGCCCTCGTCGTTCTCGGCATCCTCGTGCCCCTCGTGTTCGTGATGACGGACACGGGGTCGATTCGCCAACGGCATGCATACGACAACCTGCGGAGGTCATCATGACGAAACAGCACCTGATCCTGGCGGCTGTCGCCGCCGTGGCCGTGATCGTGGCCGTCTGGGCCGGCGCCCCGGCGAGTACGGTCCTGTTCGTGGTCGCCCTGCTGGGCTGCCCGCTCATGATGCTGATGATGATGCGATCCATGAGCGGCCACGACGGCGACACGCAGCATGACCGTCAGGGCGAGGACCACAAGAAGGCAGGGCGGTCGTGACCGCCACCGACTGGGTCGTGATCGGCGTCTCCCTGGCCTTGCTGGGTTTCCTCGGCTGGTACTTCTTCGGGCCGAGGAAGAGCAGCCTGGCCGAGCTGCGTGACGGAGTACAGGAGATCGAGATCGTCGTGCGGGGCGGCTTCTCGCCGGACATCATCCGGGTACGGCAGGGCACCCCCGTGCGGCTGACCTTCAACCGGAGAGAGAGCGGGGACTGCACCTCCAGGGTGGTGTTCGCCGATTTCGGGGTCAGCCGGGCGCTGCCTGCCTTCGCCAAGACCACAGTGGAGTTGCGGCCCGGCGATGCGGGGGAGTACGGCTTCGCCTGCGGGATGAACATGGTGCACGGCCGCCTGATCGTCGAACCGGGCTCCGGCGGCGGTCACGATGTCGCCGCGAGTACCGCACCTTTGTCGACTGAACTGCCGTCACAGGATGTCGAGGCGACGGAGCGGCGTGCCGAGATCGCCGACCTGTCGCGTCGGGTCCTGGTCGGGGCTGTGCTGACCCTGCCTGTGGCGTTCGTCGTCATGGCGCATGAGCTCTTCGGCGCGGGATGGATCCCGGAGTTCCTGCTCAACCGCTGGGTGCAGCTCGCGCTGATCGCGCCAGTGATGTTCTATACAGGCTGGCCGATCCACCGCGTGGGCTGGCTCGCTCTACGGCACCGCTCGGCGGACATGAACAGCCTGATCACGCTGGGTACGAGTGCCGCCTTCTGCTACAGCCTGTTGGTCACGGTCGCGCCCGGCTCGCTACCGGAGGGGGTCCGTGACGTCTATTACGAGGCCGTCGGGGTCATCCTGACGCTGATCCTGCTCGGCCGTTTGCTGGAGGTGCGGGCCAAGGCGGGCACCGGCGAGGCGATCCGCAAGCTGATCGGTCTGCAGGCCAGGACTGCCCGGGTTCAGCGCGACGGCGCGGAGATCGAGATTCCCATCGCGGACGTCGTGCCGGGCGATGTGGTGGTCGTACGGCCGGGCGAGAAGGTTCCGGTCGACGGGGTCGTCGTGAAGGGGCGCTCGACGCTGGATGAGTCGATGGTGACCGGCGAGTCGATCCCGGTGGACAAGGGCCCGGGCGATGACGTGGTGGGCGCGACGGTGAACCAGACGGGATCGTTCACGTTCAGGGCCGAGAAGGTCGGCGCGGAGACGGCGCTGGCTCAGATCATCCGTCTCGTCCAGGCTGCCCAAGCCTCCCGTGCGCCGATCCAGCGGCTGGCCGACCTGGTGTCCGGCTATTTCGTCCCGGTGGTCATCGCTATCGCGATCGTGACTTTCGCCGTGTGGTTCGTCGCCGGACCGGCTCCGGCGTTGTCGCTGGCATTGGTGGCGGCGGTAGCCGTACTGATCATCGCCTGTCCGTGCGCGCTTGGGCTGGCCACCCCACTTTCGATCATGGTGGGCACCGGCAAGGGGGCTCAGTCCGGCATCCTGATCCGCGACGCCGAAGCCCTGGAGACCGCGTGCAAGCTCGACACGATCGTCCTGGACAAGACCGGCACCATCACACGTGGCAAGCCGGCGCTCACGGACGTCGTTCCGTACGGTGACTGGGCAGCCGATGAGGTGCTACGCCTGGCCGCCTGTGCCGAACGTTCCTCCGAGCACCCCCTGGGCCAGGCTGTGGTCGAGGGCGCGACCGGGCGCGGCCTGATCCTCACCGAGCCGTCGGAGTTCGAATCGGTCACCGGGCAGGGCATCGCGGCGACCGTCGAGGGGCGTCGTGTGCTGGTCGGCGGGAAGCGCCTGCTCGGCGACACCTCGGCGCTTGAGGAAGAGGCCGATCGCCTGGCCCGGGCGGGCCGTACCCCGATCATGGTCGCCGTGGACGACGAGCCCGCTGGGGTGATCGCGGTGGCCGACACCGTCAAGGACGACTCCCGCCAGGCCGTCGCGGCTCTGCAGCGGCTGGGACTTCAGGTGGTGATGATCACTGGGGACAACCGGCGGACGGCCGAGGCCATCGCCCGCCAGGTCGGCATCACCCGAGTGCTGGCCGAGGTGTTGCCCGCGCACAAATCTGCCGAGATCGCCCGCCTGCAGGGAGAAGGGGCGAGGGTCGGCATGGTCGGCGACGGCATCAACGACGCGCCCGCGCTGGCCCAGGCCGATGTCGGCTTCGCCATCGGCACCGGCACCGACGTGGCGATCGAGGCCTCCGACATCACGTTGATCTCCGGCGCGCTCGGCGGAGTGGTCACCGCGGTACGGCTGTCGCGGACCACGATGCGCAACATCCGACAGAACCTGTTCCTGGCGTTCGTCTACAACGTGGTCGGCATCCCGGTCGCGGCGGGGGTGCTCTACCCCTTCCTCGGTATTCGGCTCAGCCCGGTCTTCGCTGCCGCCGCCATGGCACTGTCGTCGCTGTCAGTGGTGGGCAATGCCAACCGGCTGCGCCGCTTGACTCCGCCGGCGTTGCCCCCGGCGCCGCCGCTCCCGCCCGATCAGCACGTCACCGTCGAAACGGGAGCCGAGTTCACCGCTGTCACCGAGCCGGTTTCGCGGGATGATGGTCGCTTCCAGGTCCAACCGAGATACCGGCAACACCGGGCATGAGAACCGGAAGCCCGATCGCGCGGGTGCGCCCCGCCGCCGCCCATCGCCTCGGTTCCGAACAGGTGCCGCGGTGCCGTAGGCGGGAGGCGAGCTGTGGCGAGTGCGCGGAAGTCGGTGTTGAGTTCGATTCCGAGGAAGGGGCGCTGCTGTTGGGCTTGTTGCCGCCCTCCCTGGCGCGGTGAGAGAGCCGGATGTCATGCCGTAGTAGGTGCGTCCTTGGCGCGCACCACCGTCACCGTGCAGTGGGCGTGGTGCAAGACGCCTCGGCTGACCGAGCCGAGGACGATCGACTCGATCGCGTTCCTGCCGTGCGAGCCAACGACCAGCAGGTCGGCCCGGTCGCCGGCGGCGGCGAGCGCGTTGACGGGGTGGGCGCACCGCACGTCCGCGATCACGTTGACCTGCGGGTGTCTCTCCCGCCACGACGCGAGTTGTTCGTCGGCGACGTGCTGGTGGGCCTCACGCAACGCTTCGAAGTCGCAGGAGAAGCCGGCGGCCAGGGCGAACGGCAGCGCCCAGGCGTATACCGCCCGCAAGGTGCTTGCGCGTAGTTCGGCCTGCCGGAAGGCGTAGGCCAGGGCGGGTTCGCAGGTAGGGGAGCCATCGAGACCGACGACGATCTCACCGTGGGCCACCGCGGTCCTTGGCCGGACGACGACCACCGGAACCGGCACCTGGCCCGCGACGTTCATGCTGACCGAGCCAAGGACGGCTCCGGC
>NZ_JBITKE010000020.1:0-198477 GCF_044460705.1 Nonomuraea sp. NPDC050022 | reverse complement strand
AGGCTGCCAACAGATGTCCTTCCGAGGGCTCGCGGCGGACTGACTACACGCACGCCAGACAACCTCGCAACGTGAGCAAGCGGAGCGGGTCGTCAGAAAAGCAGCGTGGAAGCATGAGCGTACTCACTCAAATGCAGTTTGTCCACGCTTACGCAGACCCATTGTTCCGGTCGCATTTCCATAATGACGTATGGAGCCCCCACTTGTCAATGCCGAACGCGACTAAAGATCGTCTCCGATGAACCGTGCGTGCGGCGGCGATGCGCCGCCTCGCGAAGGGGAAAGGGGATTATCCGCACCTTTCCACTCTCAACGTATAGCGCACCGGGGGGCTTGCGGCAAGACCCGGGTCGTGCCGCAGAATCAGCGGTCGAGGCCAGAACGCCAGGAACGGGTCCCCAGTGACCTCAGATCGGAGCTTGTTACTTGAACCCCCTGACCACCAGCGCGTTCGACCTTCCCGACCGCCTCGCCCTCAAGGCCGACCAGGCGCTGATCGCCGGCGATGAGCGGCACTTCGCGGCCATCGCTGAGAGCCTTGAGCAGTCGATCGCCGACCTGTCCGACCGCCTCGACGCCGAGCGCAAGGCGCCCGGCGGCATCGGCCGGGCGGCGATGGACCGGGACATGGAGATCCACCGGCTGACCGCTCGCCTGCGCGCGCTGCGCCGGTTCGGCTTGGATCTGTGCCTCGGACACATGGTCAGCGCGGACGACCCCGAGCCCGTGTACGTCGGCCGGCTCGGCCTCAGGGACGGCCAGGGCCGTCAACTGCTGGTCGACTGGCGTTCCCCGGCGGCCGAGCCGTTCTTCGGAGCCACCCACGCCAACCCGATGGGTCTGGCCAGCCGCCGCCGGTATCGCTGGACCCGCGGCCGGATCAGCGACTACTGGGACGAGGTCTTCACCTCGGACGGGCTGGTCGGGCACGCCGCGCTCGACGACCAGTCCGCCTTCATCGCCAGCCTGGGCAGTAACCGGTCGGCACGGATGCGGGACGTGCTCGGCACCATCCAGGCCGACCAGGACGCCATCATCCGCGCCGGCTCCCGGGGCGCTCTCGTCGTCGACGGCGGCCCGGGTACGGGCAAGACCGTCGTCGCGCTGCACCGCTCCGCCTACCTGCTCTACTCCGACCCGCGCCTCGGTCACCACCGGGGCGGCGTCCTGTTCGTCGGTCCGCACCAGCCCTACCTGGCGTACGTCGCCGACGTGCTCCCCAGCCTCGGGGAGGAGGGCGTGCAGACCTGCACCCTGCGGGACCTCGTCGCCGAGGGAGCCGCGGCGGCGATCGAGACCGACCCGGACGTGGCCCGCCTGAAGTCCTCCGCGAACCTGACGCAGGCGATCGAGCCGGCCGTCCGGTTCTACGAGAACCCGCCCACCAAGGGGATGACGATCACGACCCCCTGGTCCGACATCTGGCTGAGCGCCGAGGATTGGGCCGAGGCGTTCCAGGCACCGGATCCCGGCACTCCGCACAACGAGGCGCGCGACCAGATCTGGGAGGAGCTGCTCACGATCCTGATGGACAAGCACGACGGCGACGCCTCGCCTGACCTGCTCCGCAAGTCGCTGCTGCGGGACCGGGAGCTGCTCACGATCTTCAACAAGGCGTGGCCGCTGATCGAAGCGGCCGACCTCGTCGGGGACCTGTGGTCCGTACCCGCCTACCTGCGGATGTGCGCGCCCTGGCTGAGCCCCGACGAGGTGCGAGCGCTGCAGCGCGCCGACGCCCAGGCGTGGACGGTGTCCGACCTGCCGCTCCTGGACGCGGCACGGCAGCGGCTCGGCGACCCGGAGGCGGCGCTCCGTAAGCGCCGGCACGAGGCCTCTCTCGCCGCCCAGCGTGAGCAGATGGACAAGGTCGTCGACAACCTGCTCGCCGCCGATGACGACGGCGAAGGTCTGGTGACGATGCTGCGCGGACAGGACGCGAAGGTCTCTCTGGTCGACGAGAGCACACTGCCCAGCATCGAACCGGACCTGCTCGCCGGCCCGTTCGCGCACATCGTCGTGGACGAGGCCCAGGAGCTGACCGACGCGGAGTGGCAGATGCTGCTGCTCCGGTGCCCATCACGGAGCTTCACCATCGTCGGGGACCGTGCCCAGGCCAGGCACGGGTTCACGGAGTCGTGGCAGGAGCGGCTCGAACGGATCGGGCTCGACCGGATCAACCTGGCCTCCCTGAGCATCAACTACCGGACGCCGGAAGAGATCATGACGGAAGCCGAGCCGGTCATCCGGGCCGTGCTCCCGGACGCCAACGTGCCGACCTCCATCCGCCGCGGTGACGTCCCCGTCGTCCACGGATCCGCCTCGGATCTGGGCTCGATCCTCGACACCTGGCTCGCCGCACACACCGACGGGATCGCGTGCGTCATCGGGTACCCCACATTCCGTACGACGTCCCGCGTCCGGTCGCTGACGCCCGAGCTGTCGAAGGGGCTGGAGTTCGACCTGGTCGTCCTCGTCGACCCGGAGGCGTTCGGCGAGGGCATCGAGGGAGCGGTCGACCGCTATGTCGCGATGACCCGAGCGACCCAGCAACTCGTCATCCTCACGAGCGCCTGACGACGGGGGCCCACCAGCGGAGGCGCGCCGCCTCCTGACAGGCGCGCTCCGGTCAGTCGTGGCTGATGACGATCTTGCCGAAGCCGCCGCCCGCCTCGCAGTAGCGGTACGCCTCGTGGACGTCCTCGAACGGGAAGACCCGGTCGAGGACGGGACGCAGCCGGTGCGTGACGATCGCGCGGTTGACCTGGAGGAAGTGGGCGCGGCTGCCGGTCGCCACTCCGCGCAGCACCGCGCCCGCCCCGAACAGCAGCGCCGGGTCGACCGGCCGGGCGCCCTCGGCGCCGGACAGCCGGTAACCGACGAACGCCACCTCGCCGCCGAACGCCACCGACTTCAGCGACTGCTCCAGCGGCCCCGCCGGGTCGACGACGCGATCGGCGCCCAGGCCGTCGGTGAGCGCGCGGACCTCCTCCGACCATGACGGGTTCGCCCGGTAGTCGATCACCTCGTCGGCACCGAGCTTCCGCAGCCGCTCCACCTTGGCGGGGCCGGACGTCGTCATGATCACCCGAGCGCCGCTCAGCTTGGCGAACATCAGCGTGAACAGCGACACCCCGCCCGAGCCGAGCGTCAGCACGGTCTGGCCGGGCCGTGGGGCGCCGCCGGAGGTCAGCGCGTTCCACGCGGTCACGGCCGCCAGCGGCAGCGCCGCCGCCTCCTCGTACGACAGGTGCTCGGGGATGGGCACCACGCCGTCCTCGCTCAGCACCGCGTACTCGGCCAGGACTCCGTCGGTCATGGTGCCGAGCTGGGCGGCGTTCTCCAGCAGGAAGGGCCCGTCCTGCCAGCGCGGGAACACGGTGGCCGCCACCCGGTCGCCCGGCCTGACCCGGGTCACGTCCTCGCCGACGGCCACGACCTCGCCCACGCCCTCGCAGCCGGGCACGACGCCTGGCCTGATCGGCAGCGGATAGTCGTTCGCCAGCACCATCAGATCGCGATAGCCCAGTCCGTTCGCGTGGATCCTGACCACGACCTGCCCGCGCTCCGGCGCGGGCTCGTCCCGGTCCTCGACGGTCAGCCCGGCGAGACCGCGTCCCGGCCGCAGGTGATAGCTCCTCATCGCACGTCCTTTCCCCCGCTTCGGTTACGTGAGGATCCTCCGGGCGAGTCATGACATTGGACAATTCCCCGCAGGGAATCGCTCACGATTGCCAGGCGTTGCGGAAGCTCAGCCGGGCCCGCGCCAGCCGGGACTTGACCGTGCCCACCGGCACCGCCAGCAGCCTGGCGGCGGTGGCCTCGTCGAGCCCTTCGACATCGCGCAGCACCAGCACGGCGCGGTGCTCGGGTGTGAGCCGTTCCAGCACGTCGCGGATGTCCACCGCGTTCTCCACGTCCTGTCGCGACGGCAGGTCGCCCGGCTCCGTGGGGCCGATACGGTTGTCCCGCCTGGCGATCCTGACGGCCTCTCGCACGGCGATCGCCCGCGCCCAGCCGTACAGCGCGTCGGGTTCGCGCAGCGCGCGCAGGTTGCGGAAGACGGCGATCAACGCCTCCTGGACCGCGTCCTGTCCGCTGTCGAGCGCGATGGGCCCGCAGATCCGGCCGAGGTACGGCGTCAGCTCGCGGAGCAGGTCGTTCATCGCCATCGTGTCCCCGCGTTGAGCGGCCCGGACGAGCGTCGCGCTCATCGGGCCCGCTCGGCGACCCGGGTCGCCAGCCGGGCCAGGGCCTTCTCCCCGGCTCTCCGGACGCCCAGGGGCACCAGCGCGGTACGTCCGGGCACGCGGATGCCGCCGGTCTGCGCCACCAGCGTGCCTTCCGGAACGGCGGTGGCCGCCAGGCCGACGAGCAGGAACCTGCTCTGCATCCAGCACCAGCCGGGCCGCAGGTCGACGTCGAAGCGGGCGCGCATGCCGTACTTGCTACGGGCCTCGGCCACCAGCCGCCCGCCTCCGTCGTCCGCGACGATCCGCAGGTCTCGCATGTCCGGCTCGAAGGTGCCGAACTCCCGCTCCAAGTCGCTCGCCACCTCCCAGACCAGCTCAAAGGGGTCGGGGAGAATCCGCTCGGCGACACGCGCACCGGGGACGCCGGCGGCGAGCGCGCGCAGCCGGCGCACCGGGTCCAGGTCGGCAACAGGCCAGTACATGTCTATCCAGAGGCGGCTCGGGGGCAGAAGGTT
The DNA here is from genome assembly GCF_044460705.1 of Nonomuraea sp. NPDC050022. NCBI lineage: Bacteria > Bacillati > Actinomycetota > Actinomycetes > Streptosporangiales > Streptosporangiaceae > Nonomuraea > Nonomuraea sp. NPDC050022. The sequence continues at coordinate 193,772 of NZ_JBITKE010000020.1, read as the reverse complement.
CCATGGAACCATTGGCGAGTTCGGCGCCTCCTGGAGGGCATGAACATCTCACGCCCCGGCGCGTTCGCGGCCGCCGTCCTGCTTCTCGACGCATTCGTCCATCTGTTCTGGGTGGTCCGGCCCATCGCCGACCCCCGCGCGCTCTCCCTGGCCGTCCTCAACGCCGAGGTGCCCTTCACCCCACGGGTCCTGCTGCCGCTCATCCTCATGCTGAGCGTGGGGGCCCTGTCGGTGGCGGCGGCCTCCGGCGGGCGGGGCGGCTGGGTGGCCAGGGCGGTCACCATGGCCGTGGGCGCCGGCGTGCTGGTGCGCGGGCTTGCCGGCGTGGTGTGGGCCTTCGGCCTCGGCACGGACACCGGAAGCCCGTTCTACTGGCTGAACCTGTTCCTCTACACCCCCGTCTGCCTGGCCATGACGCTCGCGGTCGGCCTCGTCCTGGTACGCGCGCGGCGGCCGGTGAGCATCAGCTCATAGCAGGCGTCTTTGCGTGACATCGGCGATGACGGCGTTCACGACCTTGCCGACCTCCGCCGGCTCCGGCGCGACCCCGTCCCGGCCGGCGAACAGCATGTGCCCGGCTCCGATCAGGGAGAGCGCCAGCGCCTCCACGTCGGCGTCCGCCGCGATGCGGCCCAGCTCGCACTCCTCGTTCAGGTAGGCGGCGATCATGGCCACGGCATCCGTCAGGACCGGGATGCCGAAAGCCGGCCGGGCCCGAGGCAGCCGGGCCCGCAACTCATCCCGGAAGATGACCAGACCGACGATCGACACGGCGACCGAGTCGAACAGGTTCATCAGCGCCCCGATCAGGTTGCCGGCGACGGTGCCGGTTCCGGCGGAGTCGCGAAGGGCGGCGGCCTGGCCTTCGAGCCGGGCGATGCGGTCCTGCACGAGCTCGGCGAGGAAGGCGTCGAAGTCCTCGAAGTGCTTGTGCAGGACGCCCTTGGCGACACCCGCCTCCGCCGTGACCGCCCGGCTGGTCAGGCCGGGCGCCCCGTCCCGGAGCAGGACGCGCTCGGCGGCGTCGAACAACTGCTGCCGCACATCCCGGAGGGCCACTCCAGTCGGCATCGCCCGTCCTCCTTCTTCACATGCTTCACATGCTTTTGCCCACCCTTCGCTCACCGCGAACGTCTGCCCGATTGTGGAGTGGGCGCCTGCCCACTATGGTGGGCGCATGCCCACTTTATCGCAGGAGCAACCAGAGCCTTCGCGGAACGAGCCCCATACGGCCAGGCAGATGGCGGAGTCGTTCGGGGTCGACGCCGAACGCTACGACCGGGCCCGCCCCGACTATCCCGACGCCCTGGTGCGGCAGATCATCGCCGCCAGCCCCGGCCGCGACATCGTCGATGTCGGCTGCGGCACCGGCATAGAAGCCCGTCAGTTCCTGGCGGCCGGGTGCAAGGTGCTGGGTGTCGAGCCGGACGTCCGGATGGCCGAGTTCGCCCGCCGTACCGGGATTGAGGTCGAGGTGGCGACGTTCGAGGACTGGGAGGCCGCCGGCCGTACCTTCGACGCGGTCGTCGCCGGACAGTCCTGGCACTGGGTGGACCCCGTAGCGGGCGCCGCCAAGGCGGCACGGGTGCTGCGGCCCGGCGGCCTGCTGGCGGTGTTCGCGCACGTGTACGACCCGCCGCCCGTCGTCGCAGAGGCGTTCGCCGCCGTCTTCCGGAAGGTGGCGCCCGACTCGCCGCTGAGCGCCGGACCGCCGCGGCCGGGCCAGGACATCTACCAGGCGATGTTCGCCCTGTTCGCCGACGGCATCCGGAAGGCGGCCGAGTTCGGCGAGCCGGAGCAGTGGCGGTTCGACTGGGAGCGGTACTACAGCCGCGACGACTGGCTCGACCTGCTGCCCACCACCGGCGCGCTCACCCAACTCCCACCGGAGCAGCTGGCCGAGGTGCTGGCGGGCGTCGGTGCCGCCATCGACGCGATCGGCGGCGGCTTCACCATGGCCTACACCACGATGGCGATCACCGCGTCGCTGAACCCCCGGAGTCGCTGAACCCCCGGAGTCGCTGAACCCCCGGAGTCGCTGAACCCCCGGAGTCGCTGAACACTCGGTAGTCGCAGAACCCCCGGTAGGGTGCACCTCCGCACACACCTCGAACAAGCCCGGTGCCGCCCACTCACCTCGCGGCCACCGGCACCGCCCTGAGCGCAGCTCTTTCACAGCTGAGCGGGGCTGGATTCCCCCGCCCGCCCCGGTTCCGGGCGGCTATGGTGCGCCTTACCCGATTTGATCTAGATCGCAGGAGCGCGCGCGGTGCTGAACACGAGGGAGCCCGACTGGGCGTACGTGGCCAGGTCTCTCGTCAAGGTCCTGGCTGTCACCGCGGCGCTGTTCCTGGCCTTCAGCGCGGTCGACCGGGTCCTGTGGGTGTTCGTCGATCCTTCCGACGACGCGCGGATCGGCGAGGTGTACGGCACGGCCGCCCGCATCGCGAACCCGGACAAGCGCCTGTCGTACGGGTACGGCAACGGCGTAGGGCTGCTGGAGACGTCCTACACGCTGCAGGGGGAGCCGCGCCGGGCCGGTCCCAGCGCGGGCCGGACGGACTACGAAATCGTGGAGAACCTGTTCGGCGCCGTCCGTGCCCCTTCCCTCGGCGGGCCGGCGGGCAGCCTGAAGGACGCGATCGATTCCGTGGAGCCGGACTCCGAGGTCGACAAGGAGGAGGTCCGGAAGACCATCGACGGACTTCCGCAGACGCTCGAAGCCGTCGCGGTCGTGGAGTTCGCGCATCCGATGGCCACCGAGCGGCTCGTCGCCTTCAACCGCAGGCACGCACTCTGCGGAGGGGCAGGCGTCTCCTACATCTACGCGCCCTCCTATTACGACGACTCCGATGAACCGTCCTCGATGAACGCGGTCGTTTGGAACCGCGACATGACCAAGGACCAAGCCCTGACGGATCTCGTCTACCAGTGCGAGACCGAGCCGGAGGCGGCGCTGGAGGAGTTCCGCAGGTGGGTCGGGCTGCTTGACGAGGGGGACGATTTCAGTGAGTTCGAGCTGACCTACGAAGGGCTCGCGGATACGGCCAAGGAGGGTGTCGTGTACGGGCTCGTGGCCGACCGCTGGAAACTCGCCGACCTGCGTAAACTCCTCGACGACCCGGAGGTCGGGACGGTCCGCCTCACCGACGTCTCCTTCGGCCTTGGCGAGGAGAAGTAGCGATCGTCGAGATTGCAGTGTTGCGTCACCGCATGAAGCCGGGCAAGCGAGAAATTCAATAGGGCGTTACAGCCGACACGCCGTACAAGGCGGCCTGCACGATGACGATCCCGGTGGCGACGCGAAGCACGATCAGTTTCCGGTAGAGCGCCAGAGCCGCCCGGTCTATCTGCGCCGACTTCGACGCGGCGCGCTGCTCGCTGGGACTGGAGAGGTCCAATAGGGGTTTACCGGTGCCGGGCCGATACCAGAGCCCTAACAGGAGAATGATGGCGGCCACGGGAGCGCACGCTTGCGACACCACGCCCGTCCCCGCCGATAGGTAGCCTTCGAATACCGTCTGGCTGCTCAACGTAAGGAAGCACCCTGTTCCTAAGAGCATGAGCACACTCACCGCATCCGCGTAGAAAATGTGCCGCCGAATGCGGGCGATATCTGAAGACGGCGGGAGGATCGACCCAACCATGACCCGACGGTAACACGCGAGTAGCAAATGGCGGCTGAACCATTCTCGCCGCCGCGGCCGAGGCGGTGACAATGCCGTCTCGACCGCTTCTGAGGAACGTGCGACGGTTACCGGATCTTGGACAGGTCGATCATGTACAGGTCGTCCCCGAGCGAGTAGCTGAGGATCCTTCCGGTGGAATCCGCCATTGGCAGCCTGATCGAATTACCCTCCGGCTTGATGCCGAGGCTGGCCGACTTGCCGCTGACCAGGTCGTACAGCCCGACACCCGCGGGCTGCGGGCCGTACGACGAGAAGGAGAAGCGATCCTGGGTCGGTGGTTCGAGCGTGAAAGGGTGGCCGATCGCCTTCCTTTCCTGCGAGCCGTCCCGCTGCCGGTAGAAGCTCTCGCCGCTAGTGGTGGTGCCCAGGCAGATGCGCACGCCACACGAGCGGAGTTGCTCGTCGGCGTGGACGACGGCGGTGGCGGTCTCCCCGGTCTCCAGGTTCCGGATCCGTTCGTACAGCGGGCCCTCCGTCCGTTCGCCCACCGGGCCCGTCTTGGGCTGGCCGCCCGGCCCTGGTGTGCCGGCCCACGGCCAGGTCAGCAGGTGCATTCCGGCGCTCTCCGCGATCGGCTCCACCGTGCCGCCCCCGAGGGGAACGGTGAAGACTCCGCCTGGGCGCACCGAGAAAACGATCTTGTCGTTGACCACCCCGAGCCCGTCGATCAAGTTGCCGTCGTCGTCGACCTGGACCCTCTGGTCGGCGACGATCTTCGCCTCACCGCCCTCCAGCGGTACGGCCCAAAGGTGCGCGACCGAGTCCTCCGTCGCGGTCCACCAGGCCACGTGGCCGCCGCCCACGGTGAAGTCCGAGGCGAACAACACTGTCCCCGCGGGCCTCGGCACGTCGGCGATCTTGCGTTGGGCGGCGGTCTCGAGGTCGTAGGCGTAGATGGCCGCCGTGCTCTCGAACCCATCCCTTGTCGTCATGAGCACCGTGCGGTCGTCGATGACCGTGGCCGGCCGCCACGCCGTCCCGCCGTACCCCTTCCCCGCGACCTTGATCACCGCCTCCGGCCAGACCTTCTCCACGGGCTCGGCCGGCGCCTCGCCGCGCACCTGCGAGGCGACGTCACCCTGTACGGCCGTCGTGGTCTCGCCGCCACGCACTACGGCCAGCGTCCCGCCCGAGACCAGCACGACCGCCGCGGCGGCCAGCGCCATCCGGGACCGCCGCCTCCTGCGCAGGTGAACCCGTTCGAGCCGCTCGGGCAGCATCCCCGGCAGTCTGGGCGCGTGCTCGGCCGCCTGACCGAACGTCCTGCGCAGGGTCTCCTCGACCTCGTTCATCGGACCTTCCCTCCGGTCGTCGAATTCCGCTCAGTCGGCAGGGCGGAGCGCAGCTTGCTCAGCGCGCGGGCGGCCTGGCTGCGTACCGTGCCGCGGGAGATCGCGAGCACGGCGGCGATCTCCGCGTCGTCGAGCTGCTCGTAGTAGCGCAGCACCAGCACCGCGCGCTGTTTGCGCGGCAGCCCGGCCAGTGCCTGCCACATGCTGCGCTCGTCGCCGCTGGGCAGCGGATCGTGGTGCTCGCGTTCGGGCAGGTCCCAGACGAGCAGCTCGCGTCGCCGCAATCGCCATTTGGCGATGTGCAGCCTGGCCATCGTGGTACGTGCGTAGCTCTCCGGGTTCTCCTTCAGACGTAATCGCGGCCAGGCGCCACGGAGCTTCAGCAGCGACTCCTGGACCAGGTCGGCCGCGTCATGGGGGTTCCCGGCCAGTACATAGCCGTAGCGCAGCAGCGCGTCGCCGCGTTCTGCGACGAACTCTGCGAAACGGGGATCGCCTTCCAACGGTTCTCGCCCTTCGTCGTTCTTTCACCTCCGAGAGGGGGCAGGGGCAAAAACTGTTGCACGCGAAGACCATGGCCCGCGCCGAATCTTGCATGATCATGCGAAGCAATGCATACTCTTGTCTCATGTCCAAGGTTCTCACCTCCCTGCCCACCGGCGAGCGGGTCGGCATCGCCTTCTCGGGTGGTCTCGACACCTCGGTCGCCGTCGCCTGGATGCGCGACAAGGGCGCCGTCCCGTGCACCTACACCGCCGACATCGGCCAGTACGACGAGCCCGACATCGCCTCGGTGCCCGGTCGCGCGACGGCGTACGGGGCTGAGATCGCGCGTCTGGTCGACTGCCGCGCGGCGCTGGTCGAGGAGGGCCTGGCCGCGCTGACCTGCGGCGCGTTCCACATCCGATCGGGCGGGCGGGCCTACTTCAACACCACCCCGCTCGGCCGGGCGGTCACCGGGACCCTGCTGGTCCGGGCGATGCTCGAGGACGACGTGCAGATCTGGGGCGACGGCTCGACGTTCAAGGGCAACGACATCGAGCGCTTCTACCGCTACGGCCTGCTCGCGAACCCCCACCTGCGCATCTACAAGCCCTGGCTCGACGCGGACTTCGTGTCCGAGCTGGGCGGGCGCAAGGAGATGTCGGAGTGGCTGCTGGCCCACGGCCTGCCCTATCGCGACAGCACCGAGAAGGCATATTCGACCGACGCCAACATCTGGGGCGCCACCCACGAGGCCAAGACCCTGGAGCACCTCGACACCGGCATCGAGACCGTGGACCCGATCATGGGCGTGCGGTTCTGGGACCCGACGGTCGAGATCCCCACCGAGGACGTGACCATCGGCTTCGACCAGGGCCGCCCGGTGACGATCAACGGCAAGGAGTTCGCCACCCCGGTCGACCTGGTGATGGAGGCCAACGCGATCGGTGGCCGGCACGGCATGGGCATGTCGGACCAGATCGAGAACCGGGTGATCGAGGCCAAGAGCCGCGGCATCTACGAGGCGCCCGGGATGGCGCTGCTGCACGCGGCCTACGAACGGCTGGTCAACGCGATCCACAACGAGGACACGCTGGCGAGCTACCACAGCGAGGGACGGCGGCTCGGCCGGTTGATGTACGAGGGCCGCTGGCTCGACCCGCAGGCGCTCATGGTCCGCGAGTCGCTGCAGCGCTGGGTCGGCACGGCGGTCATCGGCGAGGTGACGCTGCGGCTGCGGCGCGGTGAGGACTACTCGATCCTCGACACTTCCGGCCCGGCTTTCAGCTACCACCCGGACAAGCTGTCGATGGAGCGTACGGAGGACTCGGCGTTCGGACCGGTGGACCGGATCGGCCAGCTCACCATGCGCAACCTCGACATCGCCGACTCGCGCGCCAAGCTGGAGCAGTACGCCAGCCTCGGCATGCTCGGCCCCACCCATCCCGCGCTCATCGACGCCTCCCAGACGCCCTCGACCCCGCTGATCGGCGACATGCCGCAGGGCGGCGCCGAGATCATCGCCTCACGCGGCGAGGTCTCCGAGGACGAGGAGATGCTCGACCGCGCCGCGATGGAGCTCGGTAACGACTGACCGCCTCGGGCAGACCGGCGGCGCCGCGTGCGTTCAGCCGGCTGCCCGGCACGGCCCTGCTTGCACTTCGTGCTGAGCAATAGGCGCAGAAGCCTGTGTGCGCTGCTTTCGACTTATAAGATCTTACTGACATACTGCGAAAAAGTTACTCTTTGTAACTCGTTGGGGACGGATGGTGATGACGTTGCCTTCGGGTACACCCGGCACAGGCGCGGATGAGTCGGCCCGGATATACAACAGGCCAGCGATCAAGAGGCTCGGCGACGCGCTTGTCGACGACACCACCGGGACTTCTCCCGTATCACATCTGGAAGAGGCCGGCACCTTTCCGCCGAATATGCGGCTCGGCTGGGGTGCGTTGGGTGTGCTTGGGTTTCCGTTGACCCGGGAGCACGACAAAATAGTCGCCGCCGCCGAGTGGAAGCTGGGCGACATGGTCCAATCATTGCACGGTCATCGAGACGAGCTGTATACGGCATCCGGAAACGTGGACACCGCGGAAGTGGAGAACATAGAAAATGTCCGACGCATTTAAACTCCCCATTCCGGGTGGCACGCCCAGTCCGTACGAGCCCGGCGGCGGCGGCGATCTGCGGTGGATGCAGCTGACGGCACTCGCTGAATGGGCGTTCGCCGCCGCCCTGCTGCCGGCGCTGCAGAAGTACGTGCTCCAGTTCGGCCTCACGGTGCCGGCGGATCCGCAGTTGCTGCACAAGGCCGCGGACGGCTGGAGTGCCATCAGTGGCAGCGTGTCCGCCTCCGGCGCGTCCATGCGGAATCAGCACGACAATGTGTCGGCGGCCAGTTGGCAGGCGATGGATCGAGCGGCTTTCGGGGAGAAGGTCGACGAGTACGACATGGCCTCGCAGACCGCCGCCAACTCGGCGCATCGCCTTTCGTTGATCCTCAGAGTGCTGGCCAACCTCTGGACCGCGTGGATCTACCTCAATTTCACGAGTGCCACCTTCACAGCGGCGCTCGCGCTCTCCGGGACCCTCGGCGGAGGGGGGTGGTTCTACGGCCAATGGAAGGCGCAATCGCTGGCTCTCTCGATGGAGCAGCGGCTTCTGGTGTTGTGGAAGAAGGTTCTGTGGAAGCTCTTCCTGCTGCTGGTGGCGTGCGGGGTCGCCTGGGGGTACGACAAGACCCTGACGGACGGCCTGAAGTAACGGGTGCGGCGACGCCGCCACGCGGGTCCCCCGGTCAGTAGCCGAACTCCTTGCGCATGCGGTCCAGCTCGCCCAACGTGTCGGTCATCATGCGGTCGAACGCTTTCTGCGCCTCCTCGACCTGCGCACTTGCGGCTTCCGGGTCGCCGGTCGGGTTCAGGAGGTCCCCGTCGAACGAGTCCGTCAGGATCTCCGACAGTTGACGCTTGAGGTCCGCGTCGGCATCGTGAATCGCTTGGAGGATCGCCGCGGACATCTCCTCGACGCTCATGCGCTTGGCCCGGGGGTCGATATCGAGTCTGCTCACCCCGGAGGCGGTGCACTCGACCGCGATGTGGTCGTCGGCGGTAGCGGCCCGGCCGACCACGTCCGCGGCCCTTTTCTGCGCTTCCTCGAAACGGGCCACCCGCTTCTGTGAATCCGCCAACAACGCATCGATATTCATGTTCGCGAAGTCACCGAAGCCATGTGCCGCCACTTGTCCTACCTCAGCTCTCTACCTGCCGCCAGGGCGATGCGGAGCAACACAATATCGACATTTGGTGGGCGGCGTTCGGACCGGTGGCCCGGATCGGCCGGCTCACCATGCGCACGGCGACGACTGACCAGGTCGTCGAGATCGCGTTTCGGACCCTGCCCTGACATGATCTTCGCGTATCGCGTCCCCGGGTATGAAGGAGACACATGTCGCGTCTACGTGCCGCGCTCCTCACGACAGCCATCGCCGTCATGGGCGTCAGCGTGCTCAGCACCCCCGCTCAGGCGGCCGGCTGGGTGTACATCGGCGTCTTCACCACCAAGTCCAAGTGCATCGACATGGGCCAGCAGTACGTCCGGGAGGGCTTCAGCCAGTACGACTGCACGGGTAGCCCCGGCTACTACCCCCTCTGGGTTCGCTAGGACTCGCACGGTCGCCGTCTCCCACAAGGGGGGCGGCGTTCCGTTCAGAGACGGTCGGCCAACTGCCTGGCGAGGGTCAGTCCCGTGAGGACCGGGTTGACCGATCCGACCGTCGGGAACAACGACTGGTCGCAGGCGTAGGCGTTCCGTACGTGATGGAAGCGGCCCACCGGATCGGTCACCGAGGTGGCCGGGTCGTCGCCCATCCACAGCGTGCCGGATTCGTGGTAGGTCGTCCCGAGTCCCCGATGCCATTCGGGGAACGGCCTGTCCAGGGGGAACGGCCGCGCGTGCCATGCGTTGTCGTACAGATACTCGATCTGGTCCGGCGAGCCGGAGACCGCCTGGGCGATGGCGAGCGCCGCGCCGTCCATGGCCGCCCAGACCTGCTCATCCCGCGGATCGAGCGTGAGGTGCAGGTACGCGCGCGCGATGCCGTACTCGTCGACCTCGTGCGGGCTGAGATTGATCCAGCTCTTGTCCGGGTCCGGTATCTCGGTCGTCCGGTCCCCGTGCATCTCGCCGACGCAGCGCAGGGTGACGGTGATCCAGTCGGGGTCGGTGTTGGCCAGCTGCCGTTCGAGCAGGTCCATGTCCGGGAGCATGCGGAACAGGAGTTCGTCGGATCCGCCCTGACTCGTCGACGCGGTGATCTGGATGTGGAACCGGCCGGCGGGCACCAGCCCGCGCAGCAGCAGCGCGCCGGTCTGTACGTGTTCGGGCAGCGGCGGCAGCGCCGTACGGCGGATCCTGACGGTGAAGTCGCTGCGTACGTGCGCCATCAGGTTACGGCCCATGAGCGGGGTGGGGAACGAGCCCAGGGCGAGCCGGGTGGTCTCCACCGCGCTCGCGGCGAGGATCACGGCACAGTCGGGGGAGACCCGCAGGGACTCCGGCCGCCCGGCGGCGTCGACGTCGATCGCGGTCACCACCCCGTCGGCCGCGTGCGCCCGGAGGACGTGCGCCAGGGGCACCACGAAGAGCCGCCGGTCCGCGTCGCGTCCCCCGGAGGCGGTCACATCCTCGCGGACCGCGTCCATGAGCATCGGCAGACTGCTGTACTTGTCGAAGCTGAACAGGCCCGACACCGGCGAGTCACCCTGCACCGCGAGCGGCGCGACCTCGGCGCCGCGATCACCGAGGCCGGTCTCGAACCCCGGCGTCACCGCGGCGGCGGACGCGAACGCCTCGAACAGCGTCGTATAGAGGTCTCCCGCGATGAAATCGGTCGCGGGCACGACGCCGATCTCGCTCTCCACCTCCAGGTAGGTGCTCTCCAGGTACGCGGCCGTCGACGCCGGCCAATGCCGGAGATCATCCGCCGTGAGCCGGGGGCACCAGCCGCCCCAGTAGAGGGACTTGCCGCCGGTGCAGTACGCGAGCCCGGGAAAGTCGACGTTGCCCCGCCACGGCAGCCCCCACACCAGCTCCCGGGGCACGCGCGGATCGGCGCCGGGCGCTATGGGCGCGGGGACGTTCAGCCCGATACGGCCGAGGTTCTGCACGTGCTCGGGCACCAGGTAGGGGCCGGCGTCCAGCAGCAGCACCCGCTTGCCCGGGTGCCGCCGGTAGATCTTGGTCGCGCAGTACGCCCCGTACATCCCACCGCCGACCACCACCGCCGAGAACGGCGGCCCGCCGCTGCCCGTCGCCTCCTGCCAGGTGCTGCAGAAGAAGCGGCCGAGAACATCGAGTGAGAAACTGGTCTTCTGGACGTCCACCGGCTGCCCGGAGGGGACGAGTTCGGGGAGTGCCATGGACGAAGTAGACCCCGCGAAAGACCTTCCCGCAATCCTCCGCGCCGCCGCTTCGTCGCGCCGCAGTCCTCAGAACCGCGATCTCAGAGTTGCATCAACCCCGCCGCCGTAGGGCGGAAGCCGCACTGGGCGTAGAAGCCCTCAAGATGCGGTTCGTAGTCCACGTGCAGCCACTCGGCGCCGCGCGCCTTGGCCTCGTCGGCGGCCGCGCGGACCAGGCGGACACCGAGGCCCGCCCGGCGTTCGGCGGGACGCACGGTGGTGTCCAGGATGAAGGCGTGGATGCCGCCGTCCGTGGCGACGTTCACGTAGCCGACCAGGCGATCCGCGCGATGGGCGGCGATCCAGCAGAGGCTGTGGCCAAGCCGGCCCGCGAACGAGGTGGGGTCGTGGCCGGGCCAGGAGGCCGCGAAGAGGTCGTTGAGGTCGTGGTCGGTCAGGGGAGGGCACACGGTGAGCGTGACGCCGTCCTCGGGTGTCGGATTCATGATCGAAAAGCTACCTGAGCGCGTCCACCGGCTCCATTCTGGCCGCCCGCAGCGCCGGATACAGGCCGGCGAGCAGGCCGACCACGGCCCCGGCGATGGGCGCCCCGATCGCCAGCCGTACGTCCAGGAGCGGAGTCCACTGCTTGGCGGCCGAGACGGCGACGACGGCGACCACGCCGATGCTCGCGCCGATCACGCCGCCCGCGAGCCCGATCAGCGTCGACTCCAGCAGGAACTGGGCGGCGATGTGGCGGCGGGCCGCGCCCAGCGAGCGGCGCAGGCCGATCTCGGCGACGCGTTCCATCACGGTGACCAGCGTGACGTTGGCGATGCCGACCGCGCCCACCACCAGCGAGACCAGGCCGAGGATCAGGAAGAGCGCGTTGACGTCGTCCTGTGCCTGGTCGCGCGCCCTGGTGGGGCTGGGCGGGGCGACGACCTGCAACTGGTCACCGTTGCCGGGGGAGAGCGCGTTCGGCGCCTGCCCGGCGATCAGGTCGGCGGCGCCCAGGCTGGTGTTGACCAGCACCCTGGTCACGTCACGCAGCCCGAACTGCTTGCCCACCGTGGGCGGCACGATGACGGCGGCGCTCAGGTTCCGTTCGCGGCGCAGGTCGCCGAGGATGCCGATGACCGTGTACGCGTGCTTGCCGATGAAGATCGCCGGAGCCCGGTCGAGACTGGTGACGCCGAGCATCTTGGCCGCCTGGTCGCCGAGCACGGCCACCCGGTCCGCCCGCTTGACGTGACCGGCGTCGTAGAACCTGCCCTGCACGACCCGGCCCCTGGCGGCCTCGGGCAGGCCGGTCGTGGCGGCCAGTACCGTCAGGGTCTGCGTGGTCACCCTGGCCGGGTCGACGAGATCGTTGGAGCGGACCGACAGGTTCGAGCTGTCCTTGGTCTCGGCCACCGCCGCGGCCGAGACCACCCCGCGCAGCCTGGTCACCCGATCGAGCGAGTCCCAGGCGACCAGCGGTACGTTCGCGCTCTCCGGTACTTCCACTGTGATGGCCGTGGCGACCAGCTCGTCGAAGCGCCCGACGATCTGGTTGCCCGCGGTGGCGGCCACGCCGAGCGTGATGACCAGCGTGGTGATGCCCAGCACGGTGCCGAGCGTGGTGAGCGCGGAGCGCACCGGCCTGGCGAGCATGCCGGCGACGGCCTCGCCGAGGAGATCCCGTACGTGCATCACGCCTCTTCCACCAGCACGCCGTCGGTGATCCGCACCCGGCGACCGGCGCGCGTGCTGACCTCCCGCTCGTGCGTGATGACCACGATCGTCAGCCCCTGCTCGCGCAGCTCGTCGAACAGGTCGAGCACCGCCTCGGTGTTGCGACTGTCGAGGTTGCCGGTGGGCTCGTCACAGAGCAGCAGGGACGGCTCGCCCATGAGGGCCCTGGCCATGGCCGCGCGCTGGCGCTCGCCGCCGGACAGTCGATCGGGCAGGAAGCCCACGCGGTGGCCGAGCCCGACCCGCTCCAGCGCCGCCAGTGCCCGCTCCCGCCTGCCCTTGCGCGGGTGGCCGCCGTAGATCTCCGCGAGCATCACGTTCTCCACGACGCTGCGGTGGGCGAGCAGGTGGAAGGACTGGAAGACGAAGCCGATGCGGTCGCCGCGCAGCTTGGTCCGTTCGCCGTCGCGCAGGGTGGTGGTCTCGGTGCCGTCCAGGCGGTAGCTGCCCGAGCTGGGCCGGTCCAGCAGGCCCAGGACGTTGAGCAGCGTGGACTTGCCCGAGCCTGACGGGCCGACGATCGCCAGGTAGTCGCCGCGCGCCACCCGGAACGAGACGTCGTCGAGCGCGCGGACGGGCGGCTGCGCGGGGTAGTCCCTGCACACGGCGGTCAGCTCGATGACCGGCTCCAGCGCCGCTGAGCTGGTTGATGCGATGCCGGGCTCAGACACCGCTGACCACAACCCGGTCGCCGGCGTTGAGCGCGCCGGTGACTTCGACGTTCCCGTCAGCGGTCAGGCCGGTGCGGATCTCGACCTCCTTGGTCTTGTCCGTGGCGTACTCCACCTGCACACGCGCCTTGCCGTCGGCCCCCGTGACGACCGCGGCCACCGGGACCACCAGCACCGGCTCCTTGGTCGCCCCCACGGTCACCCTGGCCGTGACCGTGGCGCCCGACTGGCCCTTGAGCCCTTTCGCCGAACTCGGCGTGAGCAGCACCGGTTGGGTGCCCTCGGGGCCCTTCTCCTGGCCGGGCACCGTGGCCTTCTCGCCGACCGCGGTGAGCGCCGCCGGGTACGTCTTGCCCGAGTCGAGCTCGATGACCGCGCTCATGCCCGTACGCAGGAGGTCGGATTCCGCGCTCTCGACCGACCCCGTCACCATGAACGTCGAGCTGGTCACCGTGGCGATCTCCTTCTCGACGGCCTCGCCCGCCTTCACCGCGGTCTTCTGCACCCGCGCGGGCAGCTTCGGCAGGAACACGATCTCGCCCGGCGGGATCGCCATGCCATAGGTCCGTTCGAACTCCGCCAGCAGCGACCTGGCCGCGCTCACGTCCTTGGCCGCGTTGGCCACCTTGAGCTTGGTAGGGGAGAGCCGCCGCGCCTGGCGCAGTGCCTGCTCGGCCGTGACCAGCCCGTCCTTCGCCGTGCGCTCGGCCTTGCGCAGCTCTTCCAGCAGCTTCTCGCGGGCCTGCCGCGACTCCTCCTTGATCCGGCCGTACGCCTCCTGCGCCTGGTCCAGATCGGCCCTGGCGTTGCGTACCTTCAGCTCCAGCAGGCTCGTGTCCTGGGTCGGCTGAGGCGCGGCGGTGGCGGTGGGCACGGCGGTGGAGGTGGCGGTCGGGGCGGCGGTCGGCTGATTCCTGGCCGCGGCGAGCGCCTGCTCGGCTTCGAGCAGCTTCTCCTCGGCCGCGCGTACGGTCGCGTCGGCCGTCGCCAGCTTGCCGTCGTCCTCCGGAGTGAGCCGCTGCCTCTCGGCCTCCTTCAGCGCGGCGCGTGCCGACTTCAGGTCCGCCTTGGCGTTGGTCAGCTTGACCTTCAGCGGGAGCACGTCACGCCCCTGGTCGAGCGTGTTCTTCTCGGTCGCCAGGGTCTCCTGCGCCGTCTGTACGGCCTTGCGCAACTGGTCGTGGGCCTGCCGGTCGGTCAGCGTGGGCTGCTGGGCCTCGTACCCCTTCTTCTTGTACATCCTGGTGACGGCGGCGATCGTGGCCCGGTCGAACACCCCCGAGGTGGGCCCGCCGTACCCGAGTCTGCGCAGCGCCTTCTGCAGCTGCTTGACGTCCTTGCCCTCGGTGCCCGGGCCGATCGTGCGGTGCATCGGCACGGAGCCGCGCAGCGCGAACACCGGGCGGCCGTTCACCTCCATGAACGCCGCTCCCTCTTTCAGCCTGCCCTGGCGCGGTGCCCGGGTGACCCGCTGCAGCTCCGAGGTGCCACCGACCACTCCCGCGAGGGTGATGGGCAGCGGCGAGCCGTATTCGAGCGTGCCGCTGACCACGACCGTGCTGACCAGCTTGCGGCGCTCGACCGCTGCGGTGACGAGCGACGCCTTCGGCGCGGCGCGGCGGGCGGCTTCGTCGGCAGGGGAGCGCAGGCGGGTGCTGACGACCCAGCCGGCGGCGGCGATGGCCACGACACCCGCGATGACGAAGGCGAGCAGCCTCCGGGGCGACTTCATCGAGCCTCACATACCGAATTCTTCGTAGACCCGCTGATCGGCGGCGGCCTCCTTGGGCAAGTACGCCGGATAGAAGTCCTTGCCGCATTCCAGGTCGTCGAGGGCCGCCTTGATCTCCTTGGTCAGGTAGGGCTTGGCCTCCGTCGGGGTCAGCGTGGGGGCGTAGGTCATCTTGACCTCGCCCTTCTTCACCGGCGGTGCGACATCGGGCACGTCGTCGCGCTGCTGTCTGCCCAGCTTGTCCTCCTGGGCCATGAACACGTCCCGGCCTCGGCTGGACATCGCCATCGGCGTGGACTTGCCGATCGGGTAGCCCTTGCCCTTGAGGCACGAGGCCATGGTGACGGCCTGCTCGACCAACTGGGGGTCGGCGTCGATAGCCCTGGAGATGGCCTGCTCGGAAGCCTCGTTGATCTGTGCGAGGTAGTCGCTGGTCGACTTCACGGTCTTGCCGAGGACCTTCTTGACGGCTTCGGCCATGCAGGCGTTCGCCGCTTCCTGGTAGGCCACACTCTGCGCGTGGGACAGCGAGCCTTGGATCTTCCAGTTGGGGTTGATGTCCGGGTTGTCGGGCTTGACGGCCGGGTTCCCCATCTCCTTGGGATAGACGTGCATCGCGAACACCCCGAACCCATATTTTTCGCGATATTTCCGCATCGCCGGGTATTTGCCAGCCTTGCGGGCTTTGTCTTCCTCGCTGTCCTGCTTCTCCGGCTGTACGTAGGCGACGTACTTGAAGCCCTTCAGCTTCATGCAGTCTGCCTTGGCCGATTCGAGCAGGTGCTTCTTGTCCTTTGCCGCCGCGGTCTGGGACGGCTGTGGCGCGTTCTCGGCGGTGCCCCCGCAGCCGCCGAGTGCGACCAGCGCGGCCATCGCCACGGCAGGAGCAAGAGGGGATCTCTTGGGCATGGCAGAGGACAATACTCCGTTTAACGGAGCATGGTCAATCCAGGGCGTGCCGCCGCTGCCGGTAGGGCGCGAACGCCGTCGCCAGGGTCAGTACGACCAGTACGCCCCAGTAAGCGAGGTGCTGCCTGGTCAGCTGGTCGCCGTGCAGACCCAGGTCGCCCGACGTGACCACCAGGTAGATGCCCGAGGCCAGTGCCCAGCGCGGGTCACGGGCCAGGTACGCGCCCGCCACGGCCAGCCCCAGCGCCACCACCTCGACGGCCATCTTGCTCAGGCTGATCGGGAACAGTGTGCCCTCCGGCAGCCACGACGGGCCTGCCCACGCGGCCGCCAGCGCAGCCACGAACCACCACCACGACCGGGCTCGTGGCCGGTGCCGCCGCCAGGCCAGCACCGCCAGCCCGGCTAGTACGACCGCGTACCCCATGGCCACCGCCTGCGGGCTGCTGGTCTCGAACAGGGGACGGTCGGCGAGCGCTGACGGGTAGACCGGCAGGAGGGTGAGGTCCAAGGGCTGCCAGCCGCCGGCGATCGAGACCGCCTTGACGCCGGTGGCGAGAGTGAGCAGGAACGCCGTCCGCGTCCATCCGTGCATGACCGCCAGCAGCGCGAGCACCGACAGCAGCGTCCACAGCGGCAGCGAGCCCGTGAACGGCAGCAGCGCGGCCAGGTTCACCGCCGACACCGCCGTGACCCCGAGATGCAGGCCGTCCGCCCAGGCGGTGCCCGTCGCCTGGTGGGTGATGCGGGTGCGCACGCCGCCTCGGAGCAGTCCCCACGCCTCTCTGAGCACCGGGGTGGACTGTCCTGGAGCGGCGGATTCGAGCAGGACGTCGAGTAATTCGTCGCCGTGCGCCGCGCGGTACCGCCTCGGGTAGGCCAGCAGCAGCCTGCGGTAGTGCCGTTCGAGCGCGGTCATGCGGTCAGCAGACGGACGAGGGACGCGAACATGGTCGGCCGCAGGACGAGGGACGCGGCCTCCTGCATGCGTCTCGCCTCGGCTTCCACCAGCGCCTGGCCCTCGTCGGTGATCCTGAAGTAGCGCCTGTTGCGGCCGTTGACCGTCTCCTCACGGTCCACGGCGATCACGCCTCGCTCGTTGAGCCGCTCAAGGATGCCGTACAGGGTGCCGACAGAGGGCTGGACCCGGCCGCCGGACAGCTCCTTGATCGACTTGCTGATCGCGTGTCCGTGCAGCGGTCCGCCGCGCAGCGCGGTGAGCACGAAGTACATCGGCTCGCTGACTTCTGAGGTTCCCCTGGGCATGGGACGAGATTATTCCGTTAAACGAAGCGTGTGCAACGGCTAGAGCGTCCGGTACGCGATCAGCCAGCTCCGCCCGGAGCACAATCGTTCCACCTCCTCGGCCGGAAGCCAGGCGGCCCGCGTACTCTCCGACCCCGGAGCGGGCCGTACGGCGGGTCCCGGCGAGTCGAGCCGCGCCTGGAACATCACCAGATTCGTCAGCGCCTCATAGCGATACCCATCGGGCACCGGCCCCGTCAGTTCGATCCGCAACCACGCGAAAACGGACAGCTTCTCGGGCGCCAGCACCAGCCCGGTCTCCTCGGCCAACTCCCGGACGGCGGCGTCCACGGGGGACTCGCCGGGTTCGAGGTGGCCGCCGGGGATGTCCCAGCCGCGTCCCGCCCGGTCGACGCAGGTCAGCAGCATCCTGTCGGCGTCGTCCCGTACGACGGCGAAGGCTGTGGTGATCTGGCCGGTCGGCGGCAGCCGCGAGGACAGGACGACGTCCAGCCGGTGTGCCGTCGGGATCCATGGCACGGTCTCCGTCGCGATCACGTGATCCATGGTCTATTTCACCTCAAAACGGATGACAAGGCATGATCGGTGGTAACTCCGAAAGATTGGGCAACACCCTGTATATGCTTCGTTACATAACGAGACAGTGGACGGTCGCGGTCCCCCTACTCGCGCTCCTCGCTCTGGCCCTGTCATGGGGTCGTGAACTCCCGCCCGTCCTGGTGATCATCGTGGCCGTGCTGCTCGCCGGCGCCGTCCTGGCCGCCGTGCACCACGCCGAGGTCATCGCGCACCGGGTGGGCGAGCCGTTCGGATCGCTGGTGCTGGCCGTGGCCGTGACGGTGATCGAGGTGGCGCTGATCGTCAGCCTGATGATCTCAGGTGGCGAGCATTCGGCGTCACTGGCCCGGGACACGGTGTTCGCCGCGGTCATGATCACCTGTAACGG
Organism: Nonomuraea sp. NPDC050022; assembly: GCF_044460705.1. Classification (NCBI taxonomy): domain Bacteria; kingdom Bacillati; phylum Actinomycetota; class Actinomycetes; order Streptosporangiales; family Streptosporangiaceae; genus Nonomuraea; species Nonomuraea sp. NPDC050022. The sequence goes on along the minus strand of NZ_JBITKE010000020.1, from coordinate 175,645 downwards.
CATCGTCGGGCTGTCCCTGCTCAGCGGAGCGCTCCGGCGAAAGGTGGCGGTCTTCAACGCCGAGGGCACGGGCGGCGCGCTGGCGACGGTCGCGACGCTGAGCACGCTCAGCCTCGCGCTGCCGACGTTCACGACGAGTGCCAAGGGGCCCGCCTTCTCCGCCGCGCAACTCGGGTTCGCGGCGGTGGTGTCGCTCCTGTTGTACGGGCTGTTCGTGCTGACCCAGACCGTACGGCACCGCGACTACTTCCTACCGGTCACCCCTGAGGACGCGGCCGAGGGCGCGACCGGCACGGCTGAGGAGCATGCGCCGCGGCCCTCGGCGCGGGCCACCATGATCAGCCTCGGGCTGCTGCTGGTGGCCCTGGTGGCGGTCGTCGGCCTGGCCAAGGTCGAGTCGCCGGTGATCGAGCTGGCGGTCTCGTCGGCCGGGCTGCCCCAGGCGGTGGTCGGCGTGGTGATCGCGCTGCTGGTGCTGCTGCCGGAGACCATCGCCGCCGTCCGCGCGGCCAAGCGCGACCAGATCCAGATCAGCCTCAACCTGGCCCTGGGCTCGGCGATGGCCAGCATCGGGCTGACGATCCCGGCCATCGCGGTGGTCTCGATCTGGCTCAAAGGGCCGCTGGTGCTCGGCCTCGGCGCCACGCATCTGGTGCTGCTGGGGCTGACCTTCGTCGTGACGACGCTCACCGTGGTGCCGGGGCGGGCGACGCTGCTGCAGAGCGGCGTGCATCTGGTGCTGTTCGCCGCGTTCCTGTTCTTGGCGATCAGTCCCTGAAAATCACACGCCCCGGCGCATCGCCCGGTTGCCCAGCCAGAGGCCGATCGCGGCGATGAGGCAGGTGGCCGCGGTGCCGTACAGGATGGACAGATTGGTGAGGTCGCCCGCGAAGAGGGCGCGTTGGGCCTCGACGATGTACGAGATCGGGTTGATCTGTCCGATGACCCGCAGCCACGCGGGCCCGGTCTCCACGGGGAGCAGCACCCCCGACAGCAGCAGGACGGGGAAGAGCACCACCTGGGTGACCACGTAGAACAGGTTCCCGCTGGGCGCCGACTTGATCGCGAGGACGAACGAGAGCGCCCCCAGCCCGACACCGAGCACGATCAACATCGCGAGCCCGCCCAGCACACCCGCCGGATACAGCCGGAAGCCCAGCGGGAGCGCCAGCAGGATGATCAGCACGGCCTGGCAGAGCAGGACCGCCATCTCCTTCATCGTCCTGCCGACCAGCATCGCCGTGCGGCTCAACGGGGTGACCATCAGCCGCTCCATCGAGCCGCCCAGCAACTCGACCAGCATGAGATAGCCCGACGACATGGGCGCCATCAGGCACATCATGACGAGAATGCCCGGTACGAACCACTGCCACGACGAGCCCATCGCCCCATCGAGCAGCGACCCGAACAGGATCAGGAACAGTAGCGGCTGCCCCATCGAGAACAGCAGCCCGACGGGCTCGCGCAGTGCGGGGGTGATTTCGCGGGTGAAGACCGTCGTGGTGTCACGAAGGAATGTCGTCATCGGTGAGACTTCTCCCGGTAAGAGTGAGGAACACGTCGTCGAGGGTCGGGCGGGCGGTCTCGGCGGTGGCGACCTTGACGCCGTTCGCCTCCAGGGTGCGCAGATATTCGGGCAGGGCCGTGGCCGCGTTGGCGACGCGCAGCCGCACGGTCGTGCCCTCGACCTCGACCGCTGCCTCGCCGGTCGTCCCGGCGGCCGCCTCACTGGTCATCCCGGCGGCCGTCCTGAGCGCCGCCTCGCCGCCGCCCAGCCGGGCGGCCGTGGCCGCTTCCTGTTCCGTCGCGGTGGTGATCGTGATGCGGTCGCCGGCCAGGTCGTTCTTGAGTCCTTCCGCCGTGCCGTCCGCGATGATCTCGCCGTTGTCGATGATCACCACGCGTTCGGCCATGCTGTCGGCCTCTTCGAGGTAGTGGGTGGTCAGGAAGAGCGTCGTGCCGTACTCCGCACGCAGCCGCAGGATGTGCGCCCAGACCTCGGCGCGGCTCTTGGGGTCGAGACCGGTGGACGGCTCGTCGAGGAAGAGCAGCCCCGGACGGTGGACGAGGCCGAGCGCGATGTCGAGGCGGCGGCGCTGGCCGCCCGACAGCGTGCCGGGCTTGCGCTGGGCCAGCGGCCGCAGTTCGAGCAGGTCGAGCAGCTCGTCGGCGCGCCTGCCCGCCTCCGCGGGGGCCAGGCCGTAGCAGCGGCCTTGGGTGACGAGTTCGTCGCGGACGCGGAAGTTCTCGCCGGCGCTGTTCTTCTGGCCGACGTACCCGATGCGGGCGCGTACGCCGCCGGGGTCGCGGGCGATGTCCCGGCCCGCCACGGTGGCGGTGCCGGAGGTGGGCGGCAGCAGGGTGGTCAGCATGCGGAGGGTGGTGGACTTGCCGGCGCCGTTCGGGCCGAGGAAGGCGACCAGCTGGCCGGCCTCCACATCGAGATCGATGCCGCGTACGGCCTCGACGGACTCTTTCTTCAGCTTGAACACTCGGGTCAGTCCCCGGGCGTGGATCATGGTCGTTCTCCTCCGGGCATGGCGAAGAAACCCCAGGTCGGGGGCTCGATTGAGGATCGGAATCAGCTTGAGCCAGATAAAGCCGGTTTGGCAAACGCGAATGTGACGTTCATAAATGGACTTGACCTGCGGAAACGCCATCTCGTACACACCCTGTGGATGACCAATTTCCGGCCCCTGAAATGCGGTTTTATACCGATATAAGAAATTTCTTGCGAGGCCGCTCGGCGCTCCGCGATGATCTCCCGCGTGAAACGTCTGTTGTTATTGGCGGCGCTCGCCACGGCCGGGATGACTGGCACCGCGTGGGCCGCCGACGGGGTCGCCGGGGTGGACGTCAGCAACTGGACCGGCGAGGTCGACTGGCCGGCCGTCGCGTCCGGCGGCGGGAAGTTCGCGTTCGTCCACGCGACTGAGGGGACCGACTACCGCAATCCCTCCTTCGACGCGCAGTACGACGGCGCGGCGGAGGCCGGATTGCTACGCGGGGCGTACCACTTCGCGCAGCCGCACGAGTCCGACGGCGCCGCCCAGGCCGACTTCTTCCTGCAGAACGGCGGGGACTGGAAGATCGACGGGCGAACCTTGCCCGGAGTGCTCGACCTGGAGGAGAACCCGTACAAGGACAAGAACGGCAAGGACGGCTGCTATGGCCTGTCGCACAAGGACATGGTCGGCTGGATCAAGTCGTTCACCGCGAAGTACCGGGAGCAGACCGGCCGCCAGGCGATCATCTACACGACCCGGGCCTGGTGGCAGACGTGCACCGGCGACTCCGGCAAGTTCGGCGCCCACCCGCTGTGGCTGGCCCGATGGGGCGGCGATCCCGGTGAGCTGCCCAAGGGCTGGGAGCGGCACACGTTCTGGCAGTCCGCCGAGAAGGGCACGCTGGCCGGCGGCCAGAACTCCTTCAACGGCTCCGAGGACGAGCTGGCCGAGCTGGCCAACCCGCCTGCCGAGGTGACGGTCTCCGGCCTGGCCAGGAACCGGAAGACGTACACGGTCACCGTGTCCAACACGGGACCGGTCACCGTCACTCACGTCAAGGTGTCCGGACGCGCGTTCGGCGGCCAGCGGGTGGTGCGGGCGCCGGGCTGCGACTTCAGCGGTACGGCGGTGCGCTGCGACGTCGCTGAGCTCGGGCGCGGCCAGAAGACGACACTGACCTTCACCACGAACTCGAAGACCAAGGGGAAGGGCAAGGTCGGCATACGTGTCACGGTCGGCTCGGTGAACCTCACCCTCACTGCCCGATAGACCTGGTCTGCTCGCCGGGCCGCCCGATAACGCAGAATAAATCCCGATGCCTAGGTTGCGAGGGTTAGCGGCGGCATCGGGATGGCGTTGGGTGGCGATCGCCCTCATCCTGCTGACCGCCACCGCGTCGGTGCCGCTCCTGCGGTTCCCCGCCCCTTCGGCGATCGTCAGAATCGCGTACGAGATCGAGCAGCGGGGCGTCGTCTACTCCTGGGGAGGCGGCCACGCTACGGATCCGGGACCGTCGAAGGGCACCTGCCTGGGCTACCGGGGAAAGACGCGCCCCTGCCCGGCGGCCAAGACCCGGGGGCTCGACTGCTCGGGTTTCACCAGGTGGGTGTACGCCCGAGCCTTCGGCGCCGACGTACTCGGCCCCGGCACCACCGACGCCCACGTACGCAGGCTGCGTCGAGTCGGCTCGGCCGAACCAGGCGACCTCGTCTTCTTCGGAAAAATCACCAAAAACACCGTTAAGACCCACCACGTGGGCGTCTACCTGGGCCACGGCAAGATGATGAACGCCCCCGAAACGGGAGCCTCGGTACGCGTCGACGACATCCGACGGATCAAGGACCTCGCGGGCTTCTACCGCTACTGACCTCAGTGTGTACGGTCCACGGGAGTGAGAGGAGGCCGGTAGTCGTGAGCGATGCCAGGCGCATCGATGGTGAGGTGATCCAGCGCTTGCTGTCCCAGCGCGTGACAGGGTATGAGCCGCTGTCTGGATTCGCGGCCAACACGGTCGCCGCAGTGACCCTGGAGTCCGGGGCACGCGCTGTCTTCAAGGCCGCCGCCGCGCGTGAAGTCGAGGTGGAGTTATGGGCCTTGCGATCCATGTCGGAGAGGGGCGTTCCGGTCCCCCAGGTCATCGCCGGTGCGGCGGACGCGGAGACTCCGTACCTGGTGACGCGACTCGTCTCTGGCGAGCCGGGGGTCGCGTCGCTCAAGGCGGCGTCCGAGGTGGGACGGCTGCTGCGTACCGTGCACTCTCTTCCTGTGAAGGGAGCGGGCTTTTTCAAGGAGGCGTCCGGCTCGCCACCATGCGCAGGTGAGGGAACCTGGGCTGATCAGGTCGCGGGGCTGGCGGATCGACTCGGCCTTGTCGCCAATGCCGGGATCTTGACCCCGACGCTCTTTTCCCGATGTCGGGATCTCCTCGTGGACGGTACTCGGTGGGATCAGCCCTGCGTGTACGTGCACGGTGATCTCCACCCGCGGCATGTCCTATCGGTCGGGTCCCGGATCGAGGGGATCATCGACTGGGCGGACTGCGGTGCCGCCAGCTCATGGCTGGACCTGGCCAGGATGGACTTCCGCGAGCCCGGGTTGCAACGTGCGATGCTCGACGCGTACTTCCCCGCGGGCATTCCACTCGACGCGCCATCGCACATGGCCAACCACCGACTGCTCTACATGCTGCTGGCACTCGTGTGGGAGTACGAGTGCGGCGGGGACTGGCTGCACGAGCTTGTGTCCGGCATCGAATCGGCACTCATCGCAACCTAGATGCGTCGACGCAAGGACCGCAGTAGCAACTCGGTATGGCGTGTAACGCATGTCGCCTATCGGAAATTGAGAGACCCAGGAGCTACTGTGTGCCGCTATGGACAGGCGATGGGTTGGGTTAGACGGCTACGAGGTCGTTCTCGCCGAGCGTGACGGGCGACAGGTGCTCCGCGTGCGCAGGGACGGGGTTCCCGTCGCCGACTGCGTGTCGGTCGCGGAGGTGGCCCGGCACGTCGATCTGGCCGATCTCTGCGAGGTCGTGGAGCTGCCGTTCCAGCGGGGTTACGAGGCGGTCGGCTAGTGGGGCTGACGAGTTCGCGTCATCGCTGAGGGCCGTGTATGGTTACACCTGTCCGCAGCGCCGGACAGGCCCCTATAGCTCAGTCGGCAGAGCGTCTCCATGGTAAGGAGAAGGTCAACGGTTCGATTCCGTTTGGGGGCTCGCACACTGAACAGCGAAAACGCCCGGTCTGAGATCATCTCGGACTGGGCTTTCTTGATTGAGTGCGACGAAAGTGCGATGACCTTGGTTTGTCAGGCGCCCCGCGACCGCAACTCGACCACCTCCCCGGCCCGGTGTGAACGGCGGGATCGGCGTTCTGCGGCCATCACGGAACGGAGCCAGGAAGTCGTCCAGCATCGCCACCGGCGAACGGAGACCGAGCCAGGCGGGCTCGGCGAGCGCCTGCTCCCACACCTCCTGCAGGGCCGCCCGGAGATCCACCCGCCCCTGGGTGAGGATGCCGGCGTAGGCGAGGCGCATCCCGCGTATCTCCGGCGAGATCTGCCCCATGCGGTCATCGCGCAGCCGCAGTGGCGTCCCCGGGTCGTGCAGCAGCGTGCTGTGCGTGGTACGCACCTGGTGCGGCGTGAAGCCGTCCTGGATCGGCACCCACGAGGCGACCGGCGCGGCCTCCGATAGGTACTGCGACCGGAAGAACCGGTCGATGATCTGCTGCCGGGTCATCGCATGCGCCTCGCCCTCGGGCACCCCTCAGCCGATCGCGAACACCACCAGATCCGGCCGCGGCGAGGCAGTGTTCACTCCGAGATGCAGCGGCCGCCGCTGATAGCCGCGCATCGGTGGGCGCTCGTACGGCTGACCCGGTACGGCGCGCGGCCAGGCCGGGATCGGCACCCCGGCCATGGGCTGTCGAGCTCGACCAGCACCGGGTGGTTCTCGCGGCCCCGCTGGTCGTTACTGCCCGGATAGCGGCCGTCCGCGGCGGGGTCCCCACGCTGCCGAGTTGACGACTGCAACTCCTGGCTTCAGCTTCGGTGATGTCCTGTGCCCGCTGTTCGAGAGTGTCCAGGCGTTCGTCCAGCCCACGAACGATCGCAGTTATTTGCCGCACCTCGGCGGGCGTCATCCCCGAACGTCTCCGCGCCGTGGAGGCAGTGCTGCAGAGAGCGCTGGCGCTCTTACGCTGGGGCAGGATGGCAGCAGGGTCAGGTTTCCTCACCAAGACCATGAGCGACCAGGGCGGCGGTTTGGGTGGCGATCCAGGCGCGGTGAACGTATGCCTCTGCCGGGGATTCGTAGCGCACCGCCCGCAAAGGACGTGACCTAGTCATCGTTGTCGAGGGTGGAGTTTTCGGCGCCGCAGTTCCAGTTGTCCCGCTTCTCCGGCACCTCGATCGTGTCGCAGCCAGTCGCAGGACTCGCCCTCGACAAGATTCTTCTCGTCGCAGTGCCAGCACCACAGGTGGACATGCGCCATGCCGGACACCCTGCCAGCGCGAGCTGCCGAGCGTGTCTCGGCGTAGCGAAACGCCGTGCTCGGACGTTATCCCTGTATGGGCGACGCGATTGGACCGGACGTTGCAGCGGGCGACGACCACACGAGCGAGTCGATCTCTCCAGATGAGATCTCAACAGACGAGGAGTTCGCGGACGCGCTGCGCATGCTGCACAAGACGACGAAGCTGTCGATCAGCGAGGTAGCGTCACGATCCGGGCTGAGCGAGGCGTCTTTACAAGGCATGCTTTCGACCACGTATGTGGGCAATACGCCGTCACTACGGCTCCTGCTTCCCGCTCTCGGGCTCTCACCGCGTGAGATCGCTCCCTGGGTGAAAGCCGCAGAGCGACTCTCCAACCCGATCTCCCGCGTGCCTGTCTCCGGCACAACCGCCGCCGAACAGGCCGCCCGCCGCGAACTGGCCAAGGCCGAACGGGAGCTTACCGATGCTGAGGAGTTGACGCTGCCTGCCTTGTGGAAGGTCACCCACGCGCGGCTGGACTACTACCACGAGATCGCGACCGGGCAGGCGCGGCAGTCGTTCCGCAATGCCCAGATCGCCATGGCGACCGGGTTCATCCTGCTGGTCGGCTTCGCAGTCCTGGCGTTCTTCGCCCGGACCACCACTGGCGCGATCGTCGCCGGGACGCTGGGCGCGGTGGCGACGACGTTTGCCGCCTACATCAGTCGGACGTTCGTCCGCTCGCAGGAAAGCTCGGCCGCGCACCTGCGCTCGTACTTCGGCCAGCCGCTGGAGTTCTCCCGCTACCTCGCGGCCGAGCGACTGCTGCACAGGATCGAGAAACTGGAGCCGGAACAGCGGGCCACGCTTGCCAGCGACGTGCTCCGCGGCATCCTCCTCGGCTCGGTCAAGCTCGGTGATGAAGCCACATCGCCCGGCGAACAGTGACCGGTTAAGGATCGTCTTCCGGCGGTTTGCTCACCTCACTCTTGAGCGGTCAGATACGACCCTGCTTGGTGAATCCGGTGCATGCGTGGAGGCGGCGTGTGCTCCATGATAGGCGGGCCGAAAGCCGCCACATCCTCCCCTTCCGGATCGGAGCGTCAGGGCTGCGCGTCGGACGGTGATGAACGTGGTCCGGTGGTACACCAGCCCGACGACATCCACCTGCTCGGGGAAGCCCGACGGCGTCGGCGAAGGTCGCTAGCAGCCGTTGTTCGAGAGGACGGTAGCGGCTATACCCGGCGCCAGGATGTGTACATGCATCACGCTTGTGGGCCGTGCGCTGTTGGCCTCGCGGCACCAGCGATCCACCCGCCACGTCTTGTCACCGCCGCCATGGCGAGTGTGGACGAGTGCTGCCTCGGCCTAGCAGAATTCCGAACCCGACCAGCGCTGCTGACGTGATCATGATGGCGCGCGTCCGGGTTCGTTCATCGAGGCTCCTAGGGGTCACGGTGGGGCGAGCCGGGGTGCCTTCAACCTTGTTTAGTTCTTCATCCATCAGACGGAGAAACTGTCGCTCCCGTCGGTTCGCGTCTGTCCAGTAGCCTTCACGATTCCTGATCCACAAGTCTCTGCCGACTTGGCCGCGAAAGATGGCGCTGGCTTCCAGGCGTACCTTGGCTGGAGTGAGGAGTCCGAGGGCGTACATGGTCCGCCAGTGGGTGAGCCAGTGATGGAGCAGGAGCATCGACTGGTAGTGGAAGTCGTCGTCGTGGCTTCGCCAGATCTCGCCCTCCGTTTGGATGAGGGCGGGATTTTCGGCCACGAGGCGGCTGAGTTCGAACTGGCGGGTGATGAGCCCCTGCTCGGCTGTTATGCGTGTGATCCGGGCTTGTGCGGCGACCGACATGGCGACCCCGACGAGTCCCGCAGCACTGACGAGGGTGGCGACCGGCCCGTACGCTTGGCCTACCCGACTCAGCAGTTCCCACTGCTCTGGCGAAGCAAGATCAGCCATCCCCCTCAGAGTAACGGGCGAGAGCACCAAAGCAGCCCCGGCCGCGAGGATGACGATGAGAATGAGTGCTACGACAACCGCTCGTGATGCGCGTCTCCACATGTTGCCCTCCTGCTGTCGGTGATGGTTCTCCACCTGCCAGCAGGTCACGATTGCTTCCGCGCGACAAGCCGCGCTTTGGTCGACGGTCTTGCTGCCGTATGAGTACGGTGATGCGCGGCGCCACATCCCACACGTCGGTATGGAGGAAAGGCTATGAAGGTGCCGGGTTGGACGAGAACCTCCACTCCGTCCGTACGGCCCCGTAGACAGGGCGACGCGTGGGCGGAAGAGACCGTCCAGTACGGGCACGCGGGCACCAGCCAACTACGCGAAGTCGCCGAAGATGATCCGCTCCTCGCGGAAGGCCCTGGACGTAGCCCGGGTCTCGGGAGCGCATCTGGTCAGCCTGGTTACCGTCTCGGCCATCCTCGCGAAGTGTCCGTGCCGCTTTGCTGAAGCGCTCCGGCTTCGTTGGAGGCTCGTTGCGGCCATCGGCCTGGCTCGCCTCATCGGCTGGACCAACATCGCCGCCGCCACCGACCACTACCGCAGCCACCCCGCCGACGGACTCCAACAACTCGGTCTTACGACATGAGAACGCTTCGGCCCTGGCACACTGACAAGGCAATTCGCCCTACCCGTGAAATCGCGGAGTCGGGCGTTTCTCGTTATGCGCGATGACCTTGATCAACCCACTGGTCTAGTTGGGAATCCGAGGACTTCGGTCCTCCTCGCTCGCGTGCCAAATGCCGGTAGGGTCGGTGCCCTCGAAGGGCAGCGAGAGGAGGGCAGGTGGTGAGCGCTCAGCCGCACGACACACGCCGTACGCCGGAGCAGGTCCGGGCATCGCTCAAGGATGACCGCAGCCCCAAAGCCATCCGTGCCGCGCTGCCGGCCGAGGACCACGCGCTGTTCGACCGCGAATACCGGACTGCGCTGGACCAGGCGAAGGTCTCCTACGATTTGGCACCCGTTCAGGAGTTCCAGACGCGCTGGTGGATGACCGCCGTCCTCAAGGCCGACCCAGACGAGTACGCGGAGACCCTCCAGGCTGGAGAGCGCGCAGCGGAGTACTCCGAGCGGGGAGAACGCCCGCCTGGCGCCACACGGTGGGATGACGCCGTTGACCGCCAAACTCGGGAACGTATCAAACGCGGCCAGTAGGCTCGCCTGGCGTCGCCGTTGAGTTCCCGTTCGGCCACTCGGGCATCGTCACGTATGTCGTGATGGAGCGACGGCGGCTCGTCTACATCGTGTGATTGTGAGGCTCGGCCTTCGCTCGTCCCCTCCAGGTGGAAGGCCGGGCTGTCTATGGGGCCGACTCGGGCCGCAGATCCGATACGTGCACGATGAGGGCCCTGGCGAGCGTGAATTCCAGCGTGGCGTGGTCGGTCAGCGGGACGTCCTGGCGAGCCGGGCAGCCGGAGGAGAAGACGATTCCCTTCACACCCCACGGCTTATAGTCGGGCGAAGTGTAGACGTGGGCCTCTTGCCGGAGGCGCGGGCACGCGGCTCGCGCCCCGGGGATACACCGCAGGCACGTCGGCGGCTTGCTGAGGTGACCGGACGCGGCGTGTACCGTCTCGTGGAAAACCCAGGAGAGGCGCCCGGTATCGGGGTCCAGCGCGGGCTTGGCGCACACCTGGCAGAGTCGGTGCAGCATGCATTCCCGTTGCCGCAGCGTGTGCAGCTCGTCGTACTGGGGTCTCCCGAGGCGGTGCGATTGCTGCCGGGCCCACAGGACGCCCAGGCCCCAGTCGCTCGCCGCAGGGTCGATGTACGACAGTCGCCGCCCGCTCAACGCCCACGCGTCGACGAGGACGGTCAGAGCCAGCGAGACGGTCTCCTCGCTGTAGGCGACGACGTGCGGCACCCGGAGGGCGGTCGAGGTCATTAGGAGGAGGTCAGGCGCGGGTTCAGGAGCAGCCATGCCTTGACCGTACGTCCACTTGCCCTATCTGGTCTATGGCTTGCTATAAATCAGTTAGATGGTTGACTTCGATCAACAGGGAGCATGTAGTGGAACAATAGGGCATGAGATAGCTCATCTATCGTCGCGAGCGTGCTCAACCGTGAGGGGCCTGTGCCGATATATCAGCAGGTCGCCAATGAGATCAGGCGCCGCATCGCCAGCGGGGCGATCCCGCCTGGCCACGCCATCCCCAGCGAGCACCAGATCGTCGCCGAGTTCGAGGTGTCGCGCATCACCGCGACGAAAGCCATCCGCACGCTGCGAGATGACGGTCTGGTCTACACGGTCCGCGGGATCGGCTCGTTCGCCGGCCCCGAAGACCAGCCGCGCGTCACCGAGACGACGTCGCCCTACCAGCGGGTTGCCGCCGAGATCGCCGAACGCATCCGCGCTGGCGAACTCCGGCCTGACTTCCCGATCCCGAGCGAGACGACGCTCATGCAGCAGTACGGCCTCGCGAAGGGCACTGTCAGGCGGGCGGTCGCTCTGCTGCGCGAGCAGGGGTGGGTGTTCACGGTGCCGATGCGCGGCACGTACGTGGCGGCGCGCAAGGACTGGCCCAAGGCCTGAGGTCGAGGTCATGCCCGCCGGTAAAGTGGAGATCCGCGCACTTGGGGGTTGGCGCGAGATCGCGCTCCTGCCTTGCCATTGTGCGTGGATTTTGCCCGCCGTACCCCGGCTGCTAGGGTTGTTTGCTGGCCAGCCTGGGCGAGCTGGTCGATTACGTATGTGCTCCCCAGGTCAGGTATCCTCTACGGGCCGGGGTCGTTCGTCCGGCTCAAAGGCGGAGTAGCTCAGTCAGGCAGAGCAAACGGCTCATAATCGTTGTGTCGCCGGTTCAAGTCCGGCCTCCGCTACTGCCCCTCCCCAGGTCGCCGACCTGGGCTTGGGCATGTCCCAGTCCCAAACGTAGAAAGGCACTCCCACGTGGCTGCCACCGACGTTAGGCCGAAGATCACGCTGGCCTGCCAGGAGTGCAAGCACCGCAACTACATCACGCGGAAGAACCGGCGCAACGACCCGGATCGGCTTGAGCTGAAGAAGTACTGCCCCAACTGCCGCTGCCACCGCGCGCACCGCGAGACCCGCTAGCTCTTTTCCGAGCGCGGTCTCGCCGGGGGCATTCTCCTGGCCTTACCCAACGCACAACCGGCGTCCTGCACCAGGGCGCCGGTTTGTCGTGTCTGCTGGTCGTCCCGGTGGCGGAAGCCGTCGGGTGTCATTGCGGCAGTCTCCGTCGGTCGTTCCGGTGGGCAATCCGCCAGCCGTCACCGCGGTGGAATTCACCGGTCGTCCCTGCGGCAAAGTCGTGGTCATCCCGGCGACAGCCGAACCTTGTTCTGTTAGCGTCTGCGTAACGGACATGCGAGGGAGCACAGATGGCCTTGAACCGCGACTTCGTGGGCCGGACGTACGCGTCCAAGTCCTCGTACGAGGTCAGCCGGGTGAAGATCAGGGAGTTCGCCGCCGCGATCGGTGACGGCAATCCGATCTACCGAGACCGGGACGCCGCCCAGGCCGCCGGGCATCCCGATGTGGTCGCGCCGCCGACCTTCCCCATCGTGTTCAGCCTGCAGAGCGGCGGTGAGGCGCTGGCCGATCCTGACCTCGGCCTGAACCTGGCCATGGTGGTCCATGGCGAGCAGCGTTTTGAGTACGTCCGCCCCATCTACGCCGGCGACGAGCTCGTCACCAGCTCCACGATCACCGACATCCGCAGCGCCGGTCGCAACGAGTTGCTGACGGTGAGAAGCGACATCGCCACGGTCTCCGGTGAGCCGGTCTGCACCACGTACAACACGATCGTCGAGCGCGGAGGGGCGGCCTGAGATGACTGCCACGGTGAAGTACGACGAGATCGAGGTCGGGTACGAGATCCCGGCCACCGGCTACGACGTCCGCAGGCTCAACCTGGTGATGTATGCGGGGGCGTCGGGCGACTTCAACCCGATCCACTGGAACGAGCGGTTCGCCAAGGCGGTGGGGCTGCCTGACGTCATCGCGCACGGCATGTACACGATGGCGCAGGGCGGCCGGTTCGTCACCGACTGGGTCGGCGATCCCGGCGCGGTGGTCGACTTCGGGGTGCGGTTCTCCTCGATGGTGGTCGTGCCCGATGACGACGAAGGCGCGACGATCACCATCAGTGGCGTCGTGGAGGAGAAGCTGCCGGACAAGCGGGTGGTCGTCGGGCTGACGGCCAGGGCGGGCGACACCCGGGTGCTGTCCAAGGCCCGCGCAGTGGTTCAACTCGCGTAGCGCGACGAGCCCGGCGAGACGAGCCCGGCGGGACGAGCCCGGCGGGACGAGCCCGGCGGGACGAGCCCGGCGGGACGAGCCCGGCGGGACGAGCCCGGCGGGATGAGCCGGGCGGGATGAGCCGGGCGGGATGATAGGCGGGGCGGCTCTCGGGTACGCGGCACCCTATGGATACAGCACCGCACCAAGGCAGGATCTGGCCCACGGTCGAATCGATCCCGGTCTCCGCGGTGACCGACAAGCCGCCCGGCCACCTGGGTCCCGTCAGGACCGAGGACGTGGCGGGCGCCGTCGGCACGGGCCGCGACACGACCGGCGGCGCGGGCGCGGCGACGGGTGTCGGCACCGCGGGGGCCAGGGCGAGAGGCGCTCGCGCCAATCCCGCCGACGAGCTGGGCTTCTCCGGTGACCCTGAGCAGCGGGGCGACCCGGGCGACGACATGCTGCACGCCCAGCGCGTCTGGGACGGAACCCTGGCCGCCAACCGTCTCGACGCGGCGGGCGTCGCCGACGAGCGGCAGCGGGTGGCGACCGCCGACGTCACGGCGTCCGTGAGTCTCATCGTCGACGGCCGGCCGGATGATGTACGGGCGTCCATAGAGTCGGTGCTCGAGCACACCGACGCCCATGTCCTGGCCCTCGACCTGGGAGACGTGGACGGTGCCGGCGAGGTGCTGCACAAGCTGGCGCTGCGCCATCCGGACCGGATCACCGAGTGGCGGGTGGCCGAGACCCCGCACTGGCAGGGCGGCTCGGCCACGTGGGGCGCCTGCCGGGCCAAGCTGCTGCGCCTCGACAGGTCCGAGGTGCACGTGCTGATGGAGACCTCGGTCGTACTGACCGGCGACGCGCTTACGCCGCTCGTCGCGGCGGTCGCGGACGGCGCGGTGGCGGCGGGGTGGCACGGCCTGGAGCGACCGCCGGAGGGCTCGGTGACGCCACCGGACGATACGGAGGCACCGCAGGGCGGCCTGGAGCGGCAGCTGATCGGCGCGGGGTGGCATGAGGCGGGACCGGGGCGCGTGCGCGCGTTGCGCGGCGACCTGATGGCGGTACGCAGGTCGGCCGCGATCGGCGCGCTGCCCGAGGATGCCCCAGACGGGAAAAACGCCGACCTGGAGCTCTCCATGGCCCTCAAGGGCGAGCTGGTCGTGCCCTCCGACCGCCTTCCGGTACGCCGCCTACGCCAGGACGGGTGAACCAGGACAAGGTGCTGGGCATGCCGAGGGCCTCATAAGCTTGTGCCCCATGGAGACCCTCGCGCCGTACACCACCCTCGGGCTGGGCGGCCCCGCCCGCGAATTCGTCGAGGCCAGTACGGCGGAGCACCTCGTCTCCCTCGTGGCCGAGGCCGACCGGCAGGCCCAGCCCACCCTGGTGCTCGGCGGCGGGAGCAACCTGGTGGTCGCCGACGAGGGGTTCGACGGGCTGGTCATCCGGGTCGTCACCCAGGGCGTGTCCGTCTCCCGTGACGGCGACGAGGTGCTGGTCACGGTCGAGGCGGGCGAGGACTGGGACGGACTGGTCACTCGCGCGGTGGCCGAAGGCTGGTCCGGCATCGAGTGCATGTCCGGCATTCCGGGGCTCGTGGGATCGACCCCGATCCAGAACGTCGGTGCCTACGGCCAGGAAGTGGCCCAGACCATCAGGTGCGTACGCGCCTACGACCGCAAGACGCGGCAGGTGGTCGACCTGGAGGCGCGGCAGTGCGGCTTCTCCTACCGCGACAGCGCGTTCAAGCGGGATCTGGCGCGGCATGTGGTGCTCGGCGTGACGTACGCGCTCGACGTCTCGGAGCTGTCGGGTCCCGTGGCCTACCAGGAACTGGCCACCCGGCTCGGCGTCGAGCCGGGCGCCCGCGTGCCGCTCGACCAGGCTCGTCGAGCGGTGCTGGAGCTGCGGCGCGGCAAGGGCATGGTGCTCGACCCGGCCGATCCCGACACCCGCAGCGCCGGGTCGTTCTTCACCAACCCGATCCTGACGGCCGCCGAGGCCGAGGAACTGGCGGCGCGGGCCCCCGGCCATCCGCGCTGGGACATGCCGGACGGCGCGGTCAAGGTGCCCGCCGCCTGGCTGATCGAGCAGGCGGGCTACCCCAAGGGCTACGAACGCGGCCCGGTCCGCATCTCCACCAAGCACACGCTGGCCCTGACCAACCCCAACGGCACGGGCACCACGGCCGATCTGCTGCTGCTGGCCGGGGAGGTGCGTGACGGGGTGCTGGAGAAGTTCGGCGTCACGCTCGTCAACGAGCCGGTGCTGGTCGGCTGCTCGCTGGAATAGGTCCCTGAGGGCCGCTGTTATGGTTGTTCGGAATTACCGAAGGGGAGTAGTCCCAATCGCGTGATCGACATGCTGGCGCGCTAGCGCGCCCGGTCACGCGGGCCTGTACGGGCGGACGAGACCTTCGGCCTGGTAGCTATGGATCAAGACGCTGCCGGGCCGAAGTCGTGCCCGAAAACTCCCTGGGTGCCTGCTTCCGGCTCGGTCGCGCGGAAGAGGACAGTTGGAAGCGTTCTGGATCAGCCTCGCGGTCATTTTCGTGGCCGAGATGGGTGACAAGAGCCAGCTCATGGCGATGACGTTCGCCACCCGTTTCAAGCCTTGGCCGGTGCTGGCCGGCATCACGATCGCGACGACCGCCGTGCACCTGGTCAGCGTCGCGGTGGGCGGACTGATCGGCGACGCGTTGCCCACCACCGCCATCTCCGTCGTGGCCGGCCTCGCCTTCCTGGGTTTCGCCCTGTGGACGCTGCGCGGTGACGAGCTGACGGACGAGGAGTCGAGCAAGGCCCGGCGTACCACCAGGAACGCCGTGGTCGCGGTGACGGTGGCGTTCTTCCTGAGCGAGCTGGGTGACAAGACCATGCTGGCCACCATCACGCTGGCGACGCAGCACGGCTGGCTGGGCACCTGGATCGGCTCCACGGTGGGCATGGTCGCCGCCGACGCCCTCGCGATCGTGGTGGGGCGCCTGCTGGGCAAGCACCTGCCGGAGAAGGCGATCAGGTATGGTGCCGCCGCCGTGTTCGCGATCTTCGGAATCGTGCTGCTGGTCGATGCGGTCGTTTAGCGTCGTTCGATGAGGACCTGGAGGCCGTCCAGGACGCGCTGGAGGCCGAACTCGTAGGCGTGGTCAGCGCTGTAAGCGGCGTTGTTGGCGGCTCCGGCGGCCGCGCCGACCCGGCTGGCCGTCGGATAGGCGGCCTCGTCATAGACGCGGGCGAGCAGCGGAGAGCTGACGGCCCACCACTGCTCGTCGGTCATCGCCTCGCTCTGGGCGGCCCGCTGGTCGGCGGCCGAGCGGGCGGAGGAGTGCGCGAAGCCGAGCAGGTAGGCCAGGGCGGCGTCCATCTCCACGTCGCCCAGGCCGAGCCCTTCGAAAGCCCGCAGCTCATGCTCGTACTTGGCCAAGACCCCCGGGCCGAGCGGCGGGCGCGTGGTGGACACGGCGAGCATCCACGGGTGTTCCTCGTACACCGTGAGGTTGGCCCGCGCCACCGCCTCCAGCCGCGCCCGCCACGGCAGCTCTGACAGGTCGGGGCGGGGCATCTGGCCGAGGACCGTGTCGAGCATGAGGTCGAGCAGCTCGGCCTTGCCCGGCACGTACGTGTAGAGCGACATGGTGCCGATCCCGAGAATCTGGGCGACCCGCCGCATCGTCGTGGCGTCGAGGCCCTCCTCGTCGGCGACGGCGATCGCGGCCGCGACGACCTCGTCGACCGTGCGGCCCTGACGTGGCCCGCGCTGCGCCGGCCGCGCTCCCGGCTGCCGCCAGAGCAGCTCGATGGTGCGGGCGGGGTCTCCGGCGCTGGTCCGGGCGATCGTGGGCGGCACGTCATCCATCTTCTCACTCAACTTAACTTCGTACATAGTACGATGTACGACGTACGGAGTTTATCGAGGGCGAGGAGTGGCGTTGCAGACGTCCCGTATCCAGATCATCGGCGCGCGCGAGAACAATCTCCGCGACATCTCCCTGAGCATCCCGAAGGGGCAGATCACCGTCTTGACCGGCGTATCCGGGTCCGGGAAGTCGTCCATCGTGTTCGACACCCTCGCCGCCGAGGCGCAGCGTCAGCTCAACGAGACCTTCACCGCCTTCGCCCGCAACAGGCTGCCGAAGTACGGGCAGCCGGACGTCGACGTGATCGAGAACCTGTCCGCCGCGATCGTGGTCGACCAGAAGCGGCTCGGGGGCGGCTCGCGCTCGACCGTCGGCACGATCAGCGACATCTACTCGCTGCTGAGACTGCTGTTCTCGCGGGTCGGCAAGCCGTTCGTCGGTTACTCCAACGCGTTCTCGTTCAACGATCCTCAGGGCATGTGCCCCGAATGCGAGGGCCTGGGCAGGACGGTCGCGCTCGACCTCGACGTCTTCCTGGACAGGTCCCGGTCGCTGAACGAAGGGGCCCTCCTGCACCCGCACTTCGCCGTCGGCACCTGGTACTGGAAGATCTACGCCAACTCCGGCCTGTTCGACAACGACAAGAGGCTGGCCGACTACGACGAGCGGGAATGGGCGACGCTGCTGCACGGCGCCCAGACCAAGGTGCCGCTGGAGTGGCAGGGCGGCACGATCAACTCCAGCTATGAGGGCCTGGTGGCGCGGTTCACCCGCCTGTACATCAAGAAGGACGTCGCCGAGATGTCCGAGGCCAACCGCCGGCTTTTCCAGGAGTACGTCACGACGGCCACCTGCCCGCTGTGCGCGGGCGCCCGGCTCAACCAGGACGTGCTCGGCTGCGAGATCGACGGCTTCAACATCGCCCGGCTCGCCGCGATGGAGGCCACCGAGCTCGTGGAGGTGCTGGCCGGGTTCACCGACCCGGTGGGCGCCCCTGTGGTGGCGAGCCTGATCGACCGGGTGCGCGACCTCGTCACGATCGGTCTCGGCTACCTCAGTCTCGACCGCGAGACCGCCACGCTCTCGGGCGGCGAGTCACAGCGCGTCAAGATGGTGCGGCACCTCAGCAGCAGCCTCACGGACATGATGTACGTCTTCGACGAGCCGAGCGTCGGGCTGCACGCGCGCGACGTCGAACGGCTCAACACGCTGCTGCGCAAGCTGCGTGACAAGGGCAACACGGTCATCGTCGTCGAGCACGACCCCGAGGTGATCGGGATCGCCGACCACGTCGTGGACATCGGCCCCGGCGCCGGGACGCACGGCGGGCAGGTGGTGTACGAGGGCACCGCGGCGGCACTGCCCGAGGCCGACACCCTGACCGGCCGGTACATGAAGCGGCGACTACCCCTGAAGACCGACTACCGGCGCCCCACGGGCGCGATGACGATCGCCGGCGCGAGCACGCACAACCTGAAGGACGTCACCGTCGACATCCCGGCCGGCGTGCTGACCGTCGTGACGGGCGTCGCGGGATCCGGCAAGAGCACACTGGTCAACGACGTGTTCCTGAGCCGGCACCCCGAGGCGGTGGTCATCGACCAGTCGGCCGTCAGCGTCTCGCGCCGCTCCAACCCCGCCACCTACACCGGGATGCTGGACGAGATCCGGCGGCTGTTCGCGCGGGCCGGCTCGGTGAGCGCCTCGCTGTTCAGCCCGAACTCCAAGGGCGCCTGTTCCGCCTGCCAGGGGCTCGGCGTCATCTACACCGACCTGGCGTTCATGGACGGGCTGAAGTCGACCTGCGAGGACTGCCAGGGGCGGCGCTTCCGGCCGGAGGTGCTGGAGCACAAGCTGGATGGGAAGTCGATCAGCGACGTGCTGGAGATGACGGCGGCCGAGGCGTACGCGTTCTTCCCGCAGCCGAAGCTCAGGCGGGTGCTGCGGGCGGTCAACGACGTCGGGCTCGACTACCTCACGCTCGGCCAGCCGCTCAGCACCCTGTCGGGCGGCGAGTGCCAGCGCATCAAGCTGGCCACTGAACTGCACAAGAGCGGCACCGTGTACGTCATGGACGAACCGACCACCGGCCTGCACATGTCGGACGTGAAGCGACTGCTCGACATCATGGACCGGCTCGTCGACGCCGGGAACTCGGTCGTGGTCATCGAGCACAACCTGGACGTGGTCAAGAACGCCGACTGGGTCATCGACCTCGGGCCCGAGGGCGGTGGGCAGGGTGGCCAGGTGCTTTTCGAGGGCACGCCGCGCGATCTGCTGGCGGCGACCGGCTCACACACCGCCGAGTTCCTGCGCCGGGACCTGGCCTCCTAGGGGAGTAGGTCCGTGACGCGACCGTCTCGGCCCCTGTGATGGTCCGTGGTGGCTGAGGTCCTTAGGAGAGATACCCCCTCCGGGGGAGCGGAAGAAACCGGTCCGTGGGTGGCTGGGGTCCTTCGGGGGAGAAGAGGGAGGCGGTCCGTCGTGGCTGGGGTCCTTCGGGAGGAATACCCCTTCAGGGGAGAAGAGGAAGCCGGTCAGACTCGCTCCTACCGGGACAGCAGGCAGAGACGGTGTGCGGCCGCGGCTGCCTCGCCTCGGGTGGTCACGCCAAGTTTGGCCAGGATGTTGGACACGTGCACGCTGACCGTCTTGGCCGAGATGAACAGCTCGGCGGCGATATCCCGGTTCGTACGGCCCAGCGCCACCAGCCGCAGCACTTCCGTCTCGCGTGGTGTGAGCAGCTCGGGGACGGTCGCCTGCTGCTGGACGACGCCGACACGGCGGGAGAGCGCCTCGATCTCGTCGATCAGCGGCCTCGCCCGCAGCGCGGCGGCCAGCGGCGCGGCCACGGCGAGCCGGGTCGCCGCGCCTTCCCTGTCGCCCGACCGCGCCACCGCGGTGGCCGCTCTGACGAGGGCCTTGGCCTGGTTGTGCGGGCGCTTGAGGCGCTCCCAGGCGGCCGCCGCCGCGTCGAAGTCGCGCGAGTACGTCAGTTTGTACGCCTCCGCCACCGGCCCGCTGACCTTGAGGTTCGCGGCCACCTTGGCGGCCTGCTCGCGCACCGCGCGGACCCGGTCGGGCTCGGCTTCCTCGGCGGTGTCGCAGACCAGGGTGAGCAGGGACAGCCGCCGCCAGCCCAGCATGGCTTTGGGGGACTGTGACGACAGCGACAGGATGTGCTCGGTCATGGCCAGCGCGGCCAGCGACTCGCCCTTGAACAGATGCCAGCCGATGCGCAGCCGGGTGCTGTTAGTGATGTCCTGCAAGAACTCCTCGGGCCGCTCCTTGAGCACGCCCAGCTCCGCCAGGATGCCTTCGACGACCGCGAGCTCGCCCCTGCCCAGTGCGATGTCGGCGCGTACGCGGAGCAGGTGGTTGTGGGTGCGCAGCACGGGACCGAAGCTGAGCGCCTGCCCGATGGTCTCAAGGGCCTCGTCCCAGCGGCCGATGGCCTCCAGCGCCTCGGCCCTGTTGAGGAGGATGAACAGCCCGTTGACCCGCATCCGGCCGTACTGCTTGGCCAGCTGCCAGCCCTCGTCGGCCAGCGCGAGGGCTTCCTCGGAGCGCCCCAGGTCGCTCAGCGCGTCGATGTTGTTGCCGATCGCCCGCGCGATGAGCCGTCCCGAGCTCTCCTGGCGGCCCATCTCCAGCGCGCGCAGGTTGGTGGCCAGCGTCGCCTCTGTGTCACCGTCGATGGAGTGGCCGAGCGCCAGGTTCAGCAGGAGGTCTCCTTCGAGGCACTTGTCGCCGAGATCCCGGCTCAGGCGCAGACCCTCCTCGATGAGCCGGGTGCCCTCCTTGACGTCGCCACGGAGCATCAGGTGCTGGCTCATCGGCATGATGACGCTCGCGCGGGCCAGGGTCGGCTCGGGCACCAGACGCAGCGCGTGCTGGAAGTCGTCGACGACGCCCGTCTTGCCCTTGTAGATCTTGAGGTTGGCCCAGCGCACGATCAGCGTGGCGACCCGGGCCGGCTCCTGGGTCTCGTCGAGCTGCGCCAGGGCCGCCTTGACGAACTTGATGCCCCGGTCGAGCTCACCGCCCGCGAGGGCGGCCTCGCTGGCCCGTTCGAGCACCGCCGTGTGGTCGGCGCCGATGCGCTCGGCCGCGTCCGGTACCCGGTCCCACAGCATGAGCACCCGTTCGAGCAGCGGGATCGCCTCGGTGTACGCGAAGGCTCCGAACGACTTCTGCGCCGCCTCCCAGGCCGAGATCAGTGCCCAGAGGTCGTTGCGCGCGCCGTACCAGTGGTGGGCCAGCTCCACGGCGGCCCGGCCCGGTGGCACCAGCTTGCGGTCGCGGGAGATCTCCTCGGCGTAGCGCGAGTGCAGCCGTTGATGCTCACCGGGCAGCAGCTCGTCGTGTACGGCCTCGCGGATGAGGGAGTGCCTGAAGACGTAGGCGCGGTTGTCGGCGATCTGCAGCACGTTCCCGGCGATGGCCGACCGCAGCGCGGCCTCCAGCTCCAGGTCGGACAGGCCGCTGACCGCGGCGAGCAGGGCGTGGCCGACCCTGATGCCGCCCGCGGCGGCGATACGCAGCACGCGCTGGGTCTCCTCGGGCAGCCGCTCGACCGAGCCGAGTATCAGGTCCTGCATCGACTCGGGGAACGCGCAGTCCTCGCCGCAGTCCAGCAGGGCCTCGACGAACAGTGGGATGCCCTCGCTGCGCTCGTAGACCTTCTCCACCTTGGGGTAGTCGGGGTCGATGCCGAGGATCCCGGCCATCTGCAGGGCGACCTCGTCCCTGGACAGGCGGGGCAGGTCGAGCCTGAGCACGCTGCTCACCCTGCCCAGCTCGGCGAGTACCGGCCGGAGCGGATGCTGCCGGTGCAGATCGTCAGATCGATAGGTCATGACGATCAATATCTGCGCGGTGCCGAGGTTGCGGCTGAGGAAGGCGATCAGGTCGCGGCTGGACCGGTCGGCCCAGTGGATGTCCTCGATGAGCAGGATCGTCGGCCGGTTGCCGGCCAGTCGTTGGAGGAGCGTCAGGAACTGCTCGAACAGGCGCGCCCGGCCCGTGTCGGTCTCGCCGTCGCCGCTGGGCTCGCCGAACTCGGGGAGCAGCCGGGCCAGGTCGCGTTCGGCGCCGCCCGGCAGCAGCGCGGCGATCTGGCTGGTGCCCTGCTCCCTGACCAGCTGCCTCAGGGCAGCCGTGAACGGCGCGTAGGCCAAGCCCTCCGTGGAGAGCTCGACGCACCCGCCGTACAGCACATGAGCGCCGCTCCGCGCCGCCTGCTCGGCGAAGCGCTGTACCAGCCGGGTCTTGCCGACTCCCGCCTCACCGCCGACCAGCACTGCTGTCGCGGTGCCCTTCCGGGCCTCGTCGAAGGCTTGAGAGAGGGCCGTGAGCTCCTCTTCCCGCCCCACGAAGACGGGACTTACCGAACGTCCCAGCATGTCGTCCAGCATGTCATGCCTCACCAGCCGCTTTCGACGCATTTAGGGCGGATTGATAAGCGGCTTTGGCCCGCTGGGGCGGTGGCCGCAAATGGGGGTTCCCGGGGAGTCGTCACACCGACCGTCCCGATCCCGTGTGACGGTCCGTCGTGGTCGGGGTCCTTCGGAGAGGTACCCCTTCGGGGGAGAGGAGGAAGGCGGTCCGTCGTGGTCGGGGTCCTCAGGAAGGCGCTGCTAGGGAGGGACGGTGGCCCGGCCGCGAGGGAGGGTGCGGCCGGGCGCTTGTGGGGCGGTCATGAGGAGCGGCGCTTGCCGAACACCGAGCGGCGCTCGGACTTGTTGCCCTCCAGTGCCTCGCGTACCTGACGGTGTCGCGCGGCCGCCTGGCGCAGCTCGTTGACGTGGCTCTTCATGATCTGGTATTCGATCTCGGGACTCATGGTGGTGTGTCTCCTTCTTGTGTCTTGCTGACACTCTTAAGGTTCGGGCTAAGGCCCCTACCGCCACATCGGGCGGATGCCCTATCTCCCGGGAAACTCCAGGCCAGGGAGTACCTAGGAGGGGCGCCGATGCCGCCTTAGAGATCCGGTTTGGACGTAGCCCACCTGGTCGGCGATCCTGTGGAGGTGTCAACTGTGACTACCTCGCTCGCCGACGTCGGCTCGTCCGGCGCGACGCTGCGAGCATTCCTGCACGGCCTGCCCGGTGTCGACCGGGTCGGCGCGGACCAGCGAGCGGCGATGCTCGGCACCCGCTCCATCAAGACCAGCGCCAAGGCCATGGCGATCGACCTGGCCATCTCGATGGTCGACCTCACCACGCTCGAGGGCGCGGACACGCACGGGAAGGTCCGTGCGATGTGCACCAAGGCGATGCACCCCGGCGAGGGAGCGCCCCGGGTGGCGGCCGTCTGCGTCTATCCCGACCTGGTGGCCGTGGCCGCCGGCGCGCTGCGCGGCTCGGGGGTGAAGGTCGCCTCCGTGGCGACCGCCTTCCCGAGCGGGCGTTCCTCGCTGGAGGTCAAGGTGAGCGACACCGCGCTCGCCGTCGCCGCGGGCGCCGACGAGATCGACATGGTGATCGACCGCGGCGCGTTCCTGTCCGGCGACTATCTCAAGGTGTACGAGGAGATCGTCGCGGTGAAGGCCGCCTGCGGCTCCGCCCACCTGAAGGTGATCCTCGAGACCGGCGAGCTGTCGACCTACGACAACGTACGGCGGGCGTCCTGGCTGGCGATGCTGGCCGGAGCCGACTTCATCAAGACCTCCACCGGGAAGGTGGCCCCGGCCGCCACGCCACCGGTGACGATGATCATGCTGGAGGCGGTGCGCGACTTCCGCGACGAGACGGGCCGGCAGGTCGGCGTGAAGCCGGCCGGCGGCATCCGCACCACCAAGGACGCCATCAAGAACCTCGTGCTGGTCAACGAGAGCGCCGGCGAGGACTGGCTGTCGCCCGACTGGTTCAGGCTGGGCGCGTCGTCGCTGCTGAACGACCTGCTGATGCAGCGCCAGAAGCTGACCACCGGCCGTTACGCGGGCCCCGACTACTTCACCTTGGACTGATGATGGCGACCTTCGCATACGCACCGGCGCCCGAGTCGCGCGACATCGTCGATCTGAAGCCGTCGTACGGGCTGTTCATCAACGGCGAGTTCGTGGACGGCTCGGGCTCCGCCTTCAAGACGATCAACCCGGCGACGGAGGAGAAGCTGGCGGAGGTCGCGACGGCCTCCTCCGACGACGTCGACCGGGCCGTACAGGCCGCGCGCAAGGCGTTCGGGGTCTGGAGCGCGATGCCGGGCACCGAACGGGCCAAATACCTGTTCAGGATCGCCCGCATCATC
Source organism: Nonomuraea sp. NPDC050022 (assembly GCF_044460705.1). Taxonomy (NCBI): domain Bacteria; kingdom Bacillati; phylum Actinomycetota; class Actinomycetes; order Streptosporangiales; family Streptosporangiaceae; genus Nonomuraea; species Nonomuraea sp. NPDC050022. Next base: position 151,325 of record NZ_JBITKE010000020.1, on the reverse strand, counting down.
CAGGAACGCGCCCGCGAGCTGGCCGTGCTGGAGTCGCTCGACAACGGCAAGCCCATCCGCGAGTCGCGTGACGTGGACCTGCCGCTCGTCGCCGCGCACTTCTTCTACTACGCCGGCTGGGCCGACAAGCTGGAGTACGCCGGGTTCGGCGCGGACCCCCGGCCGCTCGGTGTCGCCGGGCAGGTCATCCCGTGGAACTTCCCCCTGCTCATGCTGGCCTGGAAGATCGCCCCGGCGCTGGCCTGCGGCAACACGGTGGTGCTGAAGCCGGCCGAGACCACGCCGCTGACGGCGCTGCTGTTCGCGGAGATCTGCCAGCAGGCCGACCTGCCGCCCGGTGTCGTCAACATCGTCACCGGAGCGGGTGAGACCGGCGCCGCCGTGGTCGCCCACCCCGACGTGAACAAGGTGGCCTTCACCGGCTCCACCGAGGTCGGCCGGATCATCGCGCGGACCGTCGCGGGCACCGGCAAGAAGCTCACGCTGGAGCTGGGCGGCAAGGCCGCGAACATCGTCTTCGACGACGCCGCGCTCGACCAGGCCGTCGAGGGCGTGGTCAACGGCATCTTCTTCAACCAGGGGCACGTGTGCTGCGCGGGCTCCCGGCTGCTGGTGCAGGAGTCGATCCAGGACGAGCTGCTGACGGCGCTCAAGCGGCGCCTCGGCACGCTGCGGCTGGGTGACCCGCTCGACAAGAACACCGACATCGGCGCGATCAACTCGGCCGAGCAGCTGGCGAAGATCCGCTCGCTCAGCGACCTCGGCGAGCAGGAGGGGGCCGAGCGCTGGTCGCCCGCCTGCGAGCTGCCGGACAAGGGCTTCTGGTTCCCGCCGACCGTCTTCACCGGCGTGGCCCAGTCGCACCGCATCGCCCGGGAGGAGGTCTTCGGCCCGGTGCTGTCGGTGCTGACGTTCCGCACCCCGGCCGAGGCCGTGGAGAAGGCCAACAACACGCCGTACGGGCTGTCGGCCGGGATCTGGACGGAGAAGGGCTCGCGCATCCTGTGGATGGCCGACAAGCTCAGGGCCGGAGTGGTCTGGGCCAACACGTTCAACCGGTTCGACCCGGCCGCGCCGTTCGGCGGGTACAAGGAGTCCGGATACGGCCGCGAGGGCGGGCTGCTCGGGTTGGAGGCCTACCTTGATGTGTGAGCACCGCCGTTCCCGCCGGGGTAGGCGGCGGGCGCAGGCCACGCGCGGCCACGCCTTCGCCCGCGCCGGAAGGCCCGTACGCACCGGCTGGTACGCCCACCGCTGCGGGGTGAGCCGGTGCGGCCAGGTCTTCGTGCCGGTCGAGATGTCGGAGGAGACCATGCGGAGGGGGCGCGGCGATGAGTAGGTTGGCCGTTCGCAAGACGTACAAGCTGTACATCGGCGGGGCGTTCCCGCGCTCCGAGAGCGGGAGGTCCTACGCCGTGACCTCGCCCAAGGGCGACTTCCTCGCCAACGCCTCGCGGGCCTCCCGCAAGGACGTCCGTGATGCCGTGGTGGCGGCGCGCAAGGCGTTCCCCGGCTGGTCGGGCGCCACGGCCTACAACCGGGGCCAGATCCTCTACCGGATCGCCGAGATGCTGGAGGGCCGCCGCGCGCAGTTCGCCGAGGAGCTGGGCGGCGGCAAGAAGGCGGCGCTGGAGGCCGTGGACGCCGCGGTCGACCGGCTGGTCTGGTACGCGGGCTGGTCGGACAAGATCGCTTCCGTGCACGGCACGGCCAACCCGGTCGCCGGCCCGTACTTCAACCTCTCCTCGCCGGAGCCCACGGGGGTCGTCGCCGTCGTCGCGCCCGAGGACCCGCTGGTGGGGCTGATCTCGGTGATCGCGCCGGTGATCGTGACGGGCAACACGTGCGTCGTGATCGCCTCCGAGCGGACGCCGCTGCCGTCCATCACCCTGGCGGAGGTGCTGGCCACCTCGGACCTGCCGGGCGGCGTCGTCAACGTCCTCACGGGTCATCAGCGGGAGCTCGCGCCTTGGCTGGCCGCCCACATGGACGTCAACGGGCTGGACCTGACCGGTGTGTCCGACGCTGAGCTGGCGCTGACCTGCGAGCAGGCGGCGGCGGAGAACCTCAAGCGGGTCCTGCGCCCGTCGCCGGACGAGGACTGGCGGGCGGCCCCGGCCCTGACTCGTATGACGCGTTTCCTGGAGACGAAGACGGTCTGGCACCCGATGGGGGTCTGACCGTCAGGCGGGTGGGATGTTGGCGTTGAGAGCCGTCACGCCGGTGGGATGTTGGCGTTGAGCCGGAACAGGTTGCCGGCATCCCACACCGTCTTCAGCGCGGCGAGCCGCCGGTAGTCGTCCGGATCGTAGGCCAGACGGACCTGGTCGGGCGCGGTGTTCTCGCCGTACAGGAAGTTGAGGCCGCGGCCTCCGGTGTCCCACGGCGACAGGGCCGCGCGGACGCCGTCGTGGAGAGGGCGCACCTCGCCGGGGTCGCCGCCCGGCGCGAGCCGGGACAGGACGCCGACCTGATACTGGGCGTCGTGGTTGACCACGGGCCCGAGGCCCGGCTTGTCCAGCGCGCCACCCAGGTGCCTGATCTCCAGGATGGCGCGCTCGGTCTCCAGCAGCGCGTCCACGGCCCGCGCGGGCAGCTCGCGCAGCAGCGAGTGGGTGGCGTAGTAGGCCATCGGCTCGGCCGGGTCGTTGTGGATGCTGCCCGACTCGGTGTACGGCAGCTCCTTCACCGAGTCCACGAGCCGGGGCCCGATCGCGCGCAGCGGCTCCAGCAGGCGCTCGCCCTCCTCCTGGCCGCCCGTGTACGCGATCCGCACGTGGCCGACGCGGCGGCCGCGGAAGACCTCGGGCACCTGCGGGGCCTCGGGGAACGGGATCACCGCGATGGACGAGGTCATCTCCTCGGGCAGGTCCCGTGTCCACTCGGCCCAGCGCCGCACTACGTCGGTGGCGGCGAGATCGAAGAACAGGCCGCCTCCGTACAGACCGGTCACCGGGACCAGCCCGATCTCCAGCGCCGTGACCACCCCGAAGTTGCCGCGCCCGCCGAGCAGCGCCCAGAACAGGTCCGGCTCCGTCGCGGCCGTCACCTCCCTGAGTACGCCGTCGGCGGTGACCACTTCGATGGCGCGTACCTGGTCGACGGCGTAGCCGTAACGGCGCGCCATGAGCCCGAGCCCGCCGCCGAGCGTGTAGGACACGGCGCCGACGGACGGGGCCGAGCCGGACAGCGGGGCCAGCCCGTGGCGGGCCGCCGCCTCGATGACTCGCGACCAGCGCACGCCCGCCTCGATCCTGGCCGTCGCGGTCTCGGGATCTATCCGTACGCCGGTCATCCTGCGGGTGCTGATGAGCAGGCCGCCGTCGGCCGCCATCGGCATACCGTGCCCGGTGGCCTGCACGGCCACCGGCAGCCCGTTCGCCGCCGCCATGGTCACGGCCGCGCTTACGTCGGCGGCGTCCGTCGCACCGACGATCACGTCCGGCCGGTGCCGGGCGAGGGCCTGGAAACCGGCCCGCTCATCGTCATATCCCTCATCACCCGGCCGGAACACCGGGCACTTCAGCAGGTCTTCCATGCGGTTCAGCTTGTGTCCGGCCCATCCAGAAGTCAAAGAGATGGATTGTCTGGCTGTTAGCATGATTTGTTATGGAGCTCCGACAGCTTGAGTACTTCGTGGCTGTGACCGAGGAGGCGGGCTTCACCCGGGCCGCGGCGCGGCTCCATGTGGCCCAGCCCGGTGTGAGCGCGCAGATCCGGCAGCTGGAGCGGGAGCTGGGCCAGCCGCTGTTCGACCGCTCGGCGCGGCAGGTGCGCCTCACCGAGGTGGGGGAGGCGGTGCTGCCGTACGCGCGGGCCGCGCTCGCGGCGGTCGCCGCCGCCCGGCTGGTCGTCGACGAGATGACCGGGCTGCTGCGCGGGCACGTCGTGATGGGTACCGTCTCGGCGCCCTCCGTGCTCGACCTGCCGGGGCTGCTGGCCGACTTCCACGACCGGCATCCGGCCGTGGAGATCTCGCTGCGGGAGTCCGATCCGGAGAGCCTGACCGAGGCGGTGCGGGCGGGGCGGATGGACCTCGGGCTCATCGGCATCGGATCGAGCGTGCCGCCGGGGCTCGACGCGCAGGTGGTGATCGACCAGGCTCTGGTGGCCGCCGTCGGGCTCACTCACGACCTGGCGGGGAAGTCCGATGGCGGGCTCGCTCACGAGCCCGCCGTGGGGGTCGCTCACGACTCGGCGGGGACATCCGCCATCACGCTGCGGGAGCTGGCGGATCGGGCGCTGATCTGCCTGCCGCGCGGCACCGGTCTGCGGGCCGCGCTCGACGAGGCGTGCGCCGCCGCCGGGTTCACGCCGCATGTCGCCTTCGAGGCCAGCGAGCCGTACGTGCTGGGGCAACTCGCCGCCAAAGGGCTCGGCCTGGCCGTACTGCCCGAGTCGGCGGTCACCGTCGCTAAGGACGACCTACACGTACTGGAGATCACCGAGCCGCGGCTGCGCGGCCGGATGGCGCTCATCTGGCGGGCCACGGGGCCGTCGGGGCCTGCCGCGCGAGCGTTCATCGACCACGCCCGCCACCGACTGCCCGACTTCAGCTGAATCGACCGTGTTCGCAGAGTCGGTTCGTCCGCCGGGGTCAGCTTGAGTAGCCGCGCGGCCGGACCGGTGGGTGTGCGGCTGACAGCTGGGCGGCCAGGCCGAGGAGTTGCGGCTCGCCGCCGGGTGGGGCGATGAGCTGGACGCCGATCGGCAGGCCGCTGGAGTGGGTGGCGATGGGGACGGTGAGCGCGGGCCAGCCGCACATGTTCCAGGCGCCGGTGGCGGGCGCGTACCTGACGTTGGCCAGCAGGTTGCGCAAGAGCCCGCGTTCGCCCCAGCGGTCGGCCTTCGGCGGAATCCGGGCCAGCGTCGGCGTGATCAGCACGTCGGCGTCACCGAACCACTGGTCGGCGCCGTACCCGTGCCAGCGGGCGCGGCCCCGCTCGCCGTCCAGCCTGAGCGCGTGGAGCACCCGGCCCGCGCGGGCCAGCGCGCGGGTGCGTGGTTCCAGACGCGCGCGGTCGAGGCCGGTGGCCGCTCCGGAAGCGCGGGTCAGCCAGGCGGCGATCGTGGCGGGGCCGAGGGCGGCCGGCAGGCGTTGCTCGTGCTCGACGACCGTGTGCCCGGCGACCCTGAGGGTCTCGGCCGCCGCGCGTACCGCAGCCTGGAACTCGCGGTCCATCGGCAGGCCCACCGGTAGCGGCTGCGGGGCGTAGGCCACGCGCAGGTCGAAGGGCTCCGGGGTGTCTTGCGGTGGCCGGGGCGCCCAGACCTCGTCGTCATCGTCCGCCCAGACCGAGCGGAGCATGCGCGGCCGGGGCTCGATCCGCTCGCCGCCGCGCCAGGACTCGGCCAGGCCCTCGTCGGCCGCCAGGACGGAGAGCATCAGCGCCAGGTCGGGCACGTTCCTGGCCAGCGGGCCGTTCTCGGTGAGGCCGCCCCAGGTCTCCGTCGGCGGTGGTACGAGGCCCGTGCCCGGCTTGATGGCGTACACCCCGCAGCACGCCCCGGGAATGCGCAGCGAGCCCATCCCGTCGTTGCCCAGCGCCAGCGGCACCATCCCGGCCGCCACCGCCGCGGCGCTGCCCGCCGACGAGCCGCCGGACGTACGGGCCAGGTTCCAGGGGTTGCGCACGGTGCCGTAGGCGCTGTCGCCGAAGGCGACCAGGCCCAGCTCGGGCAGGTTCGTCAGGCCGACGACCACCGCGCCGGCCGCGCGCAGCCGGCCGACCGTCTCGTGGTCCTTGGGCGCGGGCGTGTCCGCCGTCGCGGCGGATCCGCCCCGGGTGGCCTCGCCCGCGACCTCCAGGTTGTCCTTCACCGCGACGGGTACGCCCGCCAGCGGCAGGTCGGCCAGGTCGCGGCGCTCCTGCACGGCCCGCGCCTCGTCCAGGGCTCGCTCCCTGACCAGCCGGAACGCCCCGACTCCTGGATCGCGCTCGGCGATCGCGTGAAGGTGTTGCTCGACGACGGCCGCGGCCGTGACCTCACCCTGACGTACGGCCGTCGCGATCTCGATGGCGGACCTGCCTGTCCACAACATGCTTAAAGTGTGCGGGTTTTCACCCTTCGTTGCGAGGCTCCCGGCCGGCCTGCTTCAGCGCGAGCCGCAACGCGAACTCGATCTGCGCGTTGACGCTGCGCAGATCGTCGGCCGCCCACTTGGCGAGGGCGTCGTAGACGGCCGGATCGAGGCGCAGCAGGAGCTTCTTGCGCTCAGGCATACAGGCTGCCGGTGTTCACCACCGGCTGGATCGCCCGGTCGCCGCAGAGGACGACCAAGAGGTTGGAGACCATTTGCGCCTTACGCTCCTCATCCAGCTCCACCACCTGCTCGGCGGCCAGCCTATCGAGCGCGAGCTGGACCATGCCCACAGCGCCTTCGACGATTCGGGTGCGTGCCGCCACGACCTGCGCGGCCTGCTGGCGGACCAGCATGGCCTGGGCGATCTCGGGAGCGTACGCGAGGTGCGTGATGCGCGCCTCCAGCACCTCGATCCCGGCCAGCTCGGTGCGCTCGCGCAGCTCGGTGGTGAGCTCGGCGGCCACCTCCGTGCCGTCGCGCAGGCTGGTGCGACCGGCGTCGTGCGAGTCGTAGGGGTGCGTGGTGGCCAGGTGCCGCACGGCCGCCTCCGACTGGATCTCGACGTAGTCCTCATAGTCATCCACCGAGAACTTGGCCTTGGCCGCGTCGTCCACCTTGTAGACGACCACCGCGGCGATCTCGACCGGGTTGCCGTCGGCGTCGTTGACCTTGAGCTTGGCCGTCTCGAAGTTGCGGACCCGCAGCGTGATCGTGGTCTTGTTGGTGAACGGCAGCACCCACTGTAAGCCCGCGTCCTCGACCGTGCCGATGTAGCGGCCGAAGAACTGCACCACCTTCGCCTCGTTCGGGTTGACCACGGTGAACCCGCTGGCGACCAGTGCGAAGAGGACGATCCACCCGATGCCCAGAACCTCCGGCGAGCCGATGGCCGCTATGGCGGCGAGCACCAGCAGGACGAGGACGACCAGGAAACCGTTCAGGCGGAAGGCGTATCGTTCCATCCCGACTCCTTGCTATCGAAGTGATATCACAATGATAGCGCGTCTAGGCTTGGGCCGCGTGAACGGACCATCTCTGGCCACCGGCCAGCGCTCCCTGGGCGACCCCTCGATCACGTTTCCGCTGTGGCCGCCGCTGACCCGCGGCTGCCCCAGAACGAGCACCGCGTCATTGGCCTATCCGGTCGAGGTCGACTATGACTACGCCCGGGTCAGCGCCACCCTGTTCGAGCAGGAGCCGGGCCCCGACCTCGCGCGCTGGTCACCGCTGCTGCCGCCACTGCACGCGCCCACACTGGGCGAGGGCGGCACGCCGCTGATCCCGCTGGAGGGCGTGTACGTCAAGGACGAGTCGCGCAACCCCACCTGGTCGCACAAGGACCGGCTCAACCGGGTCGCCGTCAGCGCGGCCGTGGGCGCGGGCGCGCCCGGCGTGGTGGTGGCCTCGTCTGGCAATCACGGCGCCTCGGCCGCCGCCTACGCCGCCCGCGCCGGCCTGCCCGCCATCGTGCTGGCCTCGGCCGACGCGCCGCCCGCCGTCCATTCGCTCGTCCGCGCGTACGGGGCCAAGGTGCTCGCCGTGCCGGTCGAGGCGCGCTGGCCGCTGATGCGCGAGATCGTGGACCGGCTCGGCTACCACCCGGTCAGCAACCTGACCGTCACCCACACCGGGCACCCGTTCGGGGCCGAGGGCTACAAGACGATCGCGTACGAGCTGTTCCTGCAGCTCGGCGGGGTGCCGGCGGCGGTGTTCGCGCCGACGGGCTACGCGGAGCTGCTCTACGGGGTCTGGAAGGGGTTCACCGAGCTGCGCCGGCTCGGGCTGGCGGGTACGACGCCGCGCATGTTCTCCTGCGAGCCCGCCGCGGGCGGTCCCCACGCGCGGGCCGTCGCCACGGGGGCGCCGGCCGCGATCGTCTCGCTCGGGCACACGGACGCGTACGGCATCGGCGGCTCGGTGGGCGGGCACCGGGGCGTACGGGCGGTGCGCGACAGCGACGGAGAGGCACTGCTGGTCACCGACGAGGAGATGCGGGCGGCGCAACGGGCGCTGGCCAGGCAGGGGCTGTGGCAGGAACTGTCGGGAGCGGCGGGGCTGGCCGCCTACCGCAGGCTGGGGCGGGACTTCGACGGGCCGGTGGTCTGTGTCGCCACGTCCAGCGGGTTCAAGGATGTGGGGGTGGGGTCGGAGACGGTCGAGGTACTGACGAACCCGACCATGGACGACGTGCTGTGAGGTCGTCTGTGCATGCGGTGAGGTCGTCCATGGCCTGGCGATGTGCGCTGAGGTCCGCTGTGGCGCCGCCGGGTCGGGGCGGCGCGTCCGGGGTCACGCCTTCAGCCACACCCGGAGCGGGCCGATCGGGGTGAAGCCGTGCCGGGACGCGGGGGTCGGGTCGGTCTCGTAGCCGACCAGTGGGCGGCCGGGGAACAGCTCGGCCGCCAGAGCTACCGTGCCCGACCAGGCAGCGTCCAGGTCGCAGCCCAAGGCGAACACGTTCGAGACGCCCACGACACTGCCGCTCGCGTTGAGCGCGGCCCCGCACACGATGTCGCCGTCGATCCGGCCCGCCAGCACGGTGACCTCGCTCAGCAGTGACGGCCGGAACAGATCCCCGTCATCCGCCGGAAAACAGGCGCGCTCCCAGTCGCGGAGCGTGCCCGCGTCGCGGACCGCCTCCCAGACGATGACGTCCCCGGTCGCCGCCGGGGCGATGGCCACGCCGGTCGGGGCAGTTGTCTCGTCGGTCAGGGCGGTGGCCTCGCCGGTTGCCGCCGGGGTGATGGTCACGCCGGTCGCCGTGGGCGTGATGGCCTCGCCGGTCGTCGTGGCGGCCGGGCGGTGGATCCACTCGGCCTCGAACAGCAGGTCCCACCCGGGCGGCGGCTGGAGCACTGCGAAACTGTCCTTGACCGAGGCGCTCCGCTTGCCCTCGACCCCGGCCAGCAGGTCGTCCCACGTCCCTTCCGGGGAGAGGGTGACGGCATCGGGGTAGTAGGTAGGGCTGACGCCGGGGTTGGTCCAGCTCAGCGCGCTGAACGTGCCGGGGGACCCGTGCGAGCGGCACACCGCGTCGCACCACTCGGCGTTGTTGCGCGCCGCCTCAAGCAGCCGGTCATCGGTCATCTCGGCTCCGTCCCACCTGGCTCATCCGTCGGTCGGTTCCGGTCCCAGTTCGTCCGTCAGTCGGTTTATGTGCCAGTCGGTCGGGTTCGTCCGGCCACGGGGTCATCTCGGGTTCGCGCGGCGGGTGGGGGCCGCTGTGAGCGGGTCCTCCGGCCAGGGGTGGCGGGGGTAGCGGCCGCGTAGCTCCGCGCGGACCGCACGGTAGCCCTCGCGCCAGAACGAGGCAAGGTCCGCGGTGACCGCCACCGGGCGTCCGGCGGGGGAGAGCAGGTGTACGAGGAGCGGCACGCCCGCGATCTTCGGCGTCTCCGTCCAGCCGAACAGCTCCTGCAGCTTTACCGCCAGCACCGGTTGCCCGCCCGAATAGTCCACCCGGACTCGGGAGCCGCTGGGCACCGCGACGCGCTCGGGTGCCACCTCGTCCAGCCGTCGGCTCCATGGGATCAGCCGCTTCAGGGCGGTGGCCACGTCGATGCGCTCCAGGTCGGCGCGGCGGCGGGCGCGGGACAGCTCAGGCTCCAGCCAGCGTTCGGCGATCTCCGCCAGGTCGTCCATCGGGAGCCATGGGTCGCCGAGTTCGCGATGGCAGAACGCCAGGCGGTCCCTGAGGGCGGTGGCTTCCTTGGTCCAGGTCAGTACGTCCTCGGTACGCAGGCCGTACAGGATGGCCTCGCGGACGTCGGCGTTCTTGAGCGGGGTGGCGGAGAGCTCGATCGCGCCGAGCCGCTCGACGACGCGGGCGGACACATCGCCGCGGCGCTCGCCCGGCGGGGTCCGCCACGCGATCTCCTCCTCAGTGGTGACCGGGAACGCCAGCCTGGCCGTCTCCTCGTCGATCACCACGGCCTGCCGGATCCGGGCCGACGCCGAGCCGGTGGGACGGTCGGCCACCGCCACGGCCAGCCACTTCGCCTCGCCGAGCCGCGACCCCTCGGCCAACTGCGCCTGGGTGCCGGACGCCATCAGGTATCCACCGCCCCGCCGCCGCGCCACCCGCTCGGGAAACGCCAAGGCCACCGCCAGCCCGGCCATCGCGTCGTCGGTCATCTCCCGCTCGTCCGGTGACGCGGGCCCCCGGTCCGGTGACGTGGCCCGCCGGTTCGGTGGTGGGGCGGGTCGGTCCGGGGGTGGGGTGCTTCTGGTGAGGCGGCGGACCTCCTGGCGCCAGCGGGCCGTGAAGCCGTCGCGGCCGTGGCGGGCCGAGCGCCAGATCTCCACGAGGTCGTCACCCGCCTCGCGGGGGATTTGGTCGGACAGGAGCGCCACCACCTCGGCGGCGCGCGGTCCGAGGTCGAGGAGCGCTCTGGCCAGGCGCGGGTGCACGCCGACCAGCGCCATCCGCCGCCCTCGCGCGGTCACCCGCCACATCACCCGGCCGGCGCCGCCACTGGTCAGCTGGTCGGTGTCGTCGCCGGTTGCGTGGTCGGTTTCGTCGTCCGGGGCGTACGAGGGCGTGGTGGTGCCGGGGGTCGGTTCCAGGGCGCCCAGGGTGTGGAGGGTGCGGGTGGCGGCGGTCATCGCGGCGGGTGGAGGCGGGTCGAGCAGGGCGAGGCCTGAGGCGTCCGGGTCGCCCCAGCAGGCGGCCTGGAGTGCGAAGCCCGTGAGGTCTGCCAGCGCGATCTCCGGCCGTGCATGGTCGGCCAACCGCTCGTGCTCCGCCGCCGTCCAGCACCTGTACACCGTGCCGGGAGCCTCCCGTCCGGCCCGGCCGGCGCGCTGGTCGGCCGATGCCTTCGAGACTCGTACGGTGGTGAGCGAGCCGAGGCCCCGGGCGTGGTCGGTGCGGGGCTCCCTGGCCAGGCCCGAGTCCACCACCACCCGCACCCCCGGCACGGTCAGGCTCGACTCCGCCACCGACGTGGCCAGCACCACCCTGCGCGCCGACCCGGGCGACAGCACCGCGTCCTGGACCCGGGCCGGCGCCTGCCCATGCACCTGAAGTATCTCGACGCCGCCGGAGGACCGGCCGCCGGAGCGCCCGCCGCCCGAGCGCCCATCGCCCGAAAGTCCGTCGCCCGAGAGCGTGCCGCTGAGCAGGGCGGCCACCCTGGCGATCTCGCCTGTGCCGGGCAGGAAGCACAGGATGTCGCCCTCCTGTTCCGCCAGCGCCTGCCGTACCACCTGGGCGACATGCGAGAGCAGGGCAGGGTCGACCCGGAGCCCGTGTGGTGGGGCGACCGGGCGTACCGGTGGCGTCCACACGATCTCGACGGGGTGCGTCGCCCCCGACGCGTGGACGATCGGCGCGTCGCCGAGCAGACGCGACCAGGGGGCGGCGTCCGCGGTGGCCGAGGCGGCGAGGAGCCGCAGGTCAGGGCGGAGCGTGTCCCGTACGTCGAGCAGGAAAGCGAGCGCCGTGTCGGCGTCGAGGTGGCGTTCGTGGCATTCGTCGAGCATCACCACGTCCACGCCAGAGAGCTCCTGGTCGCGTTGGAGCCGCTGCAGGAGTACGCCGGTGGTGACGACCTCCACCAGGGGGTTCGCGCCGGTGTGCCGTTCGCCGCGGATCGTGTAGCTGACGCCCATCCGCTTGGCCGCGGCTCGTACGGCCAGTCGCCGCGGCTCCGCCACCAGCACCCGTAGCCCGGCCGATGCCAGGGCGAGCGGGACGACGGTGGTCTTGCCCGTGCCGGGCGGCGAGGTCAGGACGGCCGAGCCGGCGCGGTCGAGCACGTCGAGCAGCTCGGGCAGGACTTGCCGGATGGGCAGTCCATCAGCCGGGGACACCGGCCGCCCGTCAGCCGGGGACGCCCGCCGCCCGTCAGTCTGGGGCAGCGGGCGGCCGTCAGACGCGGACCACCTCTCAGACCGGGACATGAGCCGCCAAAAGGATCGCGTCGAGCAGGCCGGGGAAGCGGGCGTCGAGGCCGTCGCGCCGCAGGCTGATGTACTTCAGCCGCCCCTCCTGTCTCGACATGATCACCCCGGCCTCGCGCAGCGTCCGGTAGTGGTGTGAGGCCGTCGACTTGTGGACGCCGAGGTCGTCGCACGCCGCGGTGCAGGTTATCTCGCCGCGGCTGGCCAGCCGGATGACGATCTCCATGCGTATGGGGTCGGACAGCGCCCGCAACACCTCGGTGAGCTGGATGTCGGCAGTGGCCGGATGTGGAAGCAGGCGCATGGTCCGACCTTACCTCCGTCGCATTGTTTGACAACAATCCAACGATAGTCCAGTTTGATGAGCATCAAACTGAAGGAGACTCAGTGAGCAGTCGGCTCTATCCTCTCGCGCTCGGGAATTTCGCCGTCGGCACCGGCATGTTCGTCACCGCCGGGCTGCTGGCGCCCATTTCACATGATCTGGATATCTCGTTATCGGCGGCCGGCCAGCTGATGACCGTGTTCGCGCTGGCCTACGCGTTGCTGTCGCCGGTGCTGGCCGCCCTGACCGCGCGGCTGTCCCGCAGGCGGGTGCTGCTGATCGCGCTGGCCGTGTTCGTGCTGGGCAACACGTTGACCGCGCTGGCGCCTACGTACCCGCTGGTGATGGTCACCCGCGTGGTCGCGGCGGCGGGGGCGGCGATGTTCACGCCGACCGCCTCCGGGGTCGCCACGGCGCTGAGTTCGCCCGAACGCCGTGGCCGAGCGCTCGCGCTGGTGATGGGCGGCCTGAGCGTCGCGTCGGCGATCGGCGTGCCACTGGGTACCTGGCTTGGGTCCGCGTTGAGCTGGCGGGCGACGATCTGGCTCGTGGTCGCGCTCGGTGTGCTCGGCTTCGCCGGGGTGGTCGCCGTGGTGCCCGACGTCATGATCGAGACCACGGGACGGCTGGCCGACCGGTTCGCCCCGCTGGCCGACCGGCGAGTGCTGGCGGTGCTGACGACGCAGTTGCTGATGTTCGCCGCCGGGTTCGCCGCCTACACCTACATCGGCTCGCTGTTCGACCTGCCGCTGCCCGCCGTGCTGTGGGCGTGGGGGATCGGCGGGGTCGTGGGCAACCAGGTCGGCGGGCGGTTCACCGACAAGTACGGGCCGCGGCGGATGGTGCTGATCGGCATCGCCGCCTCGACGGTGTTCCTGGCGCTCATCCCGGTCGCGAACCTCGCCCTGCCCATCGCCCTGGTGTGGGCGCTCTGCTGGGGCGCGCTCGGATGGCTGGTCGCGCCGGCGCAGCAGTACAGGACCGTGGCGGCCGTGCCGCACAACGTGCCGATCGGTCTTGGACTGCTGTCTTCGGCGCAGTACGTCGGGTTGTTCGTGGCGGGCATCACCGGCGGCCTGGCGCTCGACGGGTACGGCAGGGCGGGCGTGATCGTGCTGGCCACCGGGCTCGCGCTGCTGGCGCTGGTCTTCACGCTGGCGACCTATCGGCCGGAGCCGACACGTTCGGCCAGTGAGTCCAGTAAGAGGGTGTCTGTCTGAGGCGTCAGCCCTGGGCGGGGATCCAGCCGATGGTGACCGCGAGGATGACGAACAGCCCGAGCAGGATGCGATAGATGACGAACCCGGTGAAGCGGTGCTGGCTGATGTACTTCAGGAACCAGGCCACCGCCGCGTAGCCGACGACGAACGAGATGACCGTCGCCAGGATGGTCGGCCCCCAGGTGGGTGCCTGGCCCCCGCCGATCTGGGCGACCTCCAGCAGGCCCGACGACAGGACCGCGGGGATGGCCAGCAGGAAGGAGTATTTGGCGGCGTCCTCGCGCCGGTAGTCGAGCAACAGGCCCGCCGTGATCGTGCCACCGGAGCGGGAGACGCCGGGGATCAGCGCCAGGGCCTGCGCGAAGCCGTAGACGATGGCGTGCGTGAAGCTCAGGTGCTTCTCCAGCGTGAGCCTGTTGCGGGCGGTGTAGTCGGCGAACCAGAGGATGATGCCGAAGACGATCAGCGTGGTGCCCACCAGGCGCAGGTCGCGGAAGACCGTCTCGATCTGGTCCTTGAACACCAGGCCCAGGATGCCGATGGGCAGGGAGCCGACGATCACGTACCAGCCCATGCGGGCGGCGTAGTGGCTGCGCAGTTCGGGCGTCCACAGGGCGCGGGTCCAGGTGGAGATGATCTCCCAGATCTCTTTCCTGAAGTAGATCAGCACCGCCGTCTCGGTGCCGAGCTGGATCACCGCCGTGAACGCGGCGCCGGGATCCTGCCAGCCGAAGAACGCGGACACCACGCGAATATGGGCACTTGAGGAGATCGGCAGGAACTCCGTGAGGCCCTGAATCAGCCCCAGCACCACCGCTTCGAGCCAGCCGATCACGACTACACCTTCCCCATACCCGCGTAAGTGACGAGGCGAGGCTAGCGGATACGGGGGCCCAGCAGTTGCTCGCGGAGTGCGGTCAGCTGGTGTGAGTGCTCCACGGAGCGGGTCTCGTCGAGCGAATCGAGGGCCAGCAGCAGCGCGTCGGCCACGATGATGCCGGTCAGCGGCTCGGCGCTGATGCCGGTGGGCGTGTGGGGGGCGGCCAGTACGGCATCGACGCGATCGGCGAAAGTGCCACCCAGCTCGTCCGAGATGAGGATCACGCCGGCGCCCACCGCGTGCGCCCGGTCGATCAGGACCGTGAGCTCCCTGAGTTTGCGGCCGGGCTGGAAGATGACGACGGCCTCGCCGTGCTGGAGCGAGAGCAGATCGTCGGCCAGCGCGAAGCCGGTGGCCGAGACCGCGCGGGCCCGGTGGCCACGACGGCCCAGCTTGAGCGCGAAGTAACGGGCCGACGGCTCGGAGGCGCCCGCGCCGTAAACGAGCACCGAGCTCGCGTGGGCCATCACCTCGATCGCGCGCTGGAACGCCTCCGCGTCATAGAGCCGGCGGCCGTGGTCGAGGCGCTCGCGGGCCTCGTCGAAGACCCGGTCCCAGATCGCCGACAGGTCGTGGCCGACATGGCTGATGCGTTGCCGCATGCGTACGTCGGGCGCCACGGCCGAGGTGAACTCACCGGCGAGCGCCCGCTTGAGCCCCGGCAGCCCGCCGAAGCCGAGCCGCTGCATGGTGCGGATCACGGTGGCGTTGCTCGTGCCGGAGGCCGCGCCCAGCTCCTGCGCGCTGGAGAAGAGGATCTGCTCGGGCGCGGCGGAGATCAAGAACTGGCACACGGCTCGCTCGGCGGGAGACAGCTCGTCCCAGAGCTGCTTCACCGTGCTCCTGAGCTGCTCGATCGGACTGTGTGAATTTTCCATTACGAACCTTGACTCCTGTGTAGCGCTCATTACTCTTGCCTGGAAACGACCGCTACGGACTCGTTGCCTCACTGAAATGAACGTTACAGGCATCGGCCGGTCCAAGGAGCACCATTGAGCCTCACTTCCCTGCCCGTCGTCGAGATCGCCGGGAGTCCGCGAGAACGCGGGCGCCAGTACGGCGAGCAGGCCCGCGAACGGATCCACCGGGCGCTGGCCTACTACGCAGAGGCGTTCGTCCACTCCAGTGGCCTGGCCTGGCCCCAGGTGACGCAGCGGGCGGCGCGCTGGGTGGAGCCGAGCAAGGCGTTCGCCCCCGACCTGGTCGAGGAGATGGAGGGCATCGCGGAGGGCGCCGGCGTCGAGTTCCTCGACATCGTCGCGCTGAACGCGCGCGGGGAGATCATCTACGACACCACGTTCAACTCCATGGAGCCGGACGGGTGCACCTCCTTCGCCCTGCTGGAGAAGGCGTCCGGCGACGGCCACGTGTACGCGGGCCAGAACTGGGACTGGCGGGCCGGCGTGGCCGACACGGTCATGGTGCTCAGGGTGGTCCAGCCGGGCAGGCCCACCGTGATCATGCACGTCGAGGCGGGCCAGGTCGGGCGGCAGGGGGCCAACTCGGCGGGCATCGCGCTCAACGCCAACGGGCTCGGCGGCCGCTTCGACGACGCGATCGGCGTGCCGCAGACGCTGATCAGGCGCCGGGTCCTCGACAGCGCCGACCTCAACTCGGCGCTGGAGGCGCTGACCAAGTCGCGGGCCCACATCGCCAGCAACGCGCTGGTCACCCACCGCGCCGGCTTCGCGATCGACCTGGAGACCACGCCCGGCGCGGTCGGCTGGATGTATCCCACCGACGGACTGCTCGTGCATGGCAACCACTATCAGGCGTTCATGCCGCCCCAGCTCGCCGCCACCTACCGCCCCGGCTCGGCCGACTCGCTGTTCCGGGTGCCGCGCGCGGAGGGCGGGCTGCGCGCCGTACGCCACGCGTCCGGCAGTGACGAGGCGCGCAAGCTGATCAGGCACGCCATGTCCGACCACCTCGGCTACCCCGAGTCGCTCTGCACCCACCCGGACGAGAGCCAGCCCCCTGTCAAGCAGTGGGCCACCCTGCTGTCGAGCTGCGTCGACCTCACCACGGGCGACTACTTGATCGCCGCCGGCACGCCCTGCGACCACGAGTACGAGCGCGTGCCCTGGAACCTCTACGACGGACCGCACGGAGAAGAGACGTTGTGAAGAAGACACTCGCTGTGGCCGGGCTGATCGGTCTCACCGCCGCGTGCGGTGGCCCGGCCGCCACCACCAAGGCGCCCGACCCGGCCAAGCTCACGCTGGTGAACCAGACGGCCAAGGCGACCGGCGCGCTCGACTCGGCCACCTGGCTGCTCGACGAGGAGCCGGGCACGCTGGACATGGACATCGACGGCAACACCGACAACCGCACGGTCCTGGCCAACGTCTGCGAGCGGCTCATGCAGACGCAGCCCGACATGACGGTCAAGCCGTGGCTGGCCGAGAAGATCGACCAGCCCGACCCCAAGACCATGGTCATGACCCTGCGCACGGACGCCACCTTCCACGACGGCTCGCCGGTCACCGCCGAGGACGTCGTGTGGAGCCTGAAGCGGCATTCGGGCGAGGGCATGGACGAATCCGACGAGTTCGAGGACGTCGAGTCGATCAGCAAGTCCGGCGAGGGCCAGGTCACGATCGCGTTCAAGAAGCCGAACGCGCTGTTCGTCCAGGCCATGGCGGGCGGCGCGGGCATCGTGCTGAACCAGAAGGTCGTGGACAAACTCGGCAAGGAGTACGGCACACCGGGCCACGAGGACGCCTGCAGCGGGCCGTACCAGGTGAAGGACTGGAAGTCGGGCACCGAGCTGTCCATCGAGCGCTATGACGCGTACTGGAACAAGGACGTCAAGCCGCTCACCAAGACGGTGACCTTCAAATGGGCCGGCGACACCGCGCTGGTCAACAGCCTGACGACGGGCGCGGCCGACGGCGCCTACCTCTCCAGCACCGGCCCTGCGGTCGCGCTGCAGGGCAACCAGGCGGTCAACGTCGCCTACGGGCCCACCACGCGGGTGTTCGTGCTGCTGCCCACCGACCGTGGCGTGCTGAAGGACCCGAAGATCCGCCGGGCGCTGTCGCTGGCGGTCGACCGGGCCGGCATCGCCAAGTCCGGGTTCGCCGGGCTGGCCAGGCCGTGGAAGGTGCCGGTGGGCGCGGGCGCCTGGTCGTACGAGAAGCAGGCCTTCCAGACGGCCTATGACCAGCTGTCCGGCGCGCCCGAGACGCCGTCGCTCGACGAGGCCAAGAAGCTCGTCCAGGAGGCAGGCACGCCCAAGGAGCCGATCGTGGTGGCCACCAACGGGGACGAGACCCGTACGGTGATCGCCAACGCGGTGGTCGACGCGGCCAAGAAGATCGGGCTCACCGCGCAGATCAAGACCGTGCCGCCGTCGGAGTTCGGCAGCTTCTACACCGACAAGGCGCTGCGCGCCCAGGTCGACCTGGTGCCCGACGACTGGTACATCACCAAGTCCGACCCGATCGGCTTCTACGACAACGGCCTGACGGGCTCGGCCAACAACTGGGTCGGCTTCAGCTCGCCCGAATACGACGCGCTCGTCGCGAAGGCGCTGGCCGGCACCGACGACGCCCAGCGCGCCAAGGACGTCATCGAGCTGCAGCGGCGCTTCACCGCCGACATGGTGTGGATCTCGCTCGTCGAGGTGCCGTCCGCGGTCGTGCTCGGTGGCAAGGTGACCGGGCCGCCCGCCTCCCAGGTCTACATGGGCTACCCGTGGGCCGCCGACCTCGGGGCCAAGGGCTGAGCATGGTCCGCAAGCTGACGGGGGTGCTCGCGACGCTGCTGGTCACCTCGTTCGTCATCTTCGGGGCGTCGTACGCGGCGCCCGGCGACCCGGTGACGTTCCTGGCGGGCGGCAAGGAGAACCTGACGCCCGAATACCTAGCGGCCGTCCGCGCCCAGTACCACCTGGACGACCCGTTCCTCGTCCAGTTCGGGCGCTGGCTCGGCGACGCCGTGACCGGCGACCTGGGCCGGTCCACGCAGTACAACGACCAGGTGGGCGACCTGCTCGCGGCGCGGTTGCCGAGCACGCTCGGGCTGGTCGCCTACGCGGCCGTGCTGTTCGTGGTGTTCGGCATCGCGCTGGGCGTGCTGGCGGCGGTGCGCGGCGGGCGGACCGACGCGGCGGTGGTGGCGGGCACGACGTTCGCCACCTCCGTGCCGCCCTTCGTGGTGGCTACCGTGCTGATCTCGCTGTTCGGCGTCCGGCTCGGCTGGTTCCCCGTCATGGGTGGCGGCTCGCTCTGGCACCTGACCCTGCCGGCCGTGACGCTGGCGCTCGGCGCGCTGGCGATCATCAGCCGGGTCACCAGGCAGGCCATGGTCGAGCAGCGCGAGCTCGACCACGTGACCGTCGCCCGCGCCTCCGGGCTGTCCGAGCGGCTGATCGTGGTCCGGCACGTCTTCCGCGGCGCGCTGGGCCCGATCGTGACCATGTGCGGGCTGGTGACCGCCGGGATGCTGGCCGGGACGGTGACCGTGGAGACCGCGTTCGGCCTCAGCGGCATCGGCTCGCTGCTGGTCAACGCGATCAACACGCACGACTTCCCCGTGACGCAGGCGGTGCTGCTGCTCATGGTCACCGCCTACATCGTGGTGACCACGCTGGTGGAGCTGGTCCAGCCGCTGATCGACCCCCGAG
This sequence comes from Nonomuraea sp. NPDC050022, assembly GCF_044460705.1. Taxonomy (NCBI): domain Bacteria; kingdom Bacillati; phylum Actinomycetota; class Actinomycetes; order Streptosporangiales; family Streptosporangiaceae; genus Nonomuraea; species Nonomuraea sp. NPDC050022. The sequence goes on along the minus strand of NZ_JBITKE010000020.1, from coordinate 132,281 downwards.
CAAGGAGGCGGGCATGACCGCTCTGGCCACCACGCTGTCGCCGCGACCGGCCCGGCCGCTCGGCTACCTGCTCGCCGCCGCCTTCCTCGGCCTGGTCGTGGTCGGCGCGGTGTGCGCGCCGCTGATCACGCCGTTCGAGCCGGACGCGGTCGACTTCGGCGCCTCGCTCGCGCCGCTCTCGCCCGAGCACCTGCTCGGCGCCGACCAGTCGGGCCGCGACCTGCTCACCCGCATCCTGTACGGCGCCCGCACCTCGCTGGTCGGCCCGCTGCTGCTGCTGGCCATCGCCTCGGCCCTCGGCGTCGCCCTGGGCACGCTGGCCGCCTGGCACCGGGGCTGGGTCGACGCGGTGGTGTCCAGGGTGACCGACGTGATGTACGCCTTCCCCGGGCTGCTGTTCGTGGTGCTGATCGTGGCCGTCTTCGGCAACGGCATGACCACGGCGGTCATCGCGCTGGGCCTGGCCTACGCCCCGACGATCGCCAAGTACACCAGGAGCGTCGCGCTGGCCGAGTGCGGCAAGCCGTACATCGACGCCTATCGGGTGCAGGGCATGGGCGGCCTGGCGATCTGCGTACGCCACCTGGTGCCGAACATGGGGCGCTCGATCGTCGGCTACCTCGTGGTGCTGTTCGGCGAGGGGCTGATGAGCCTGGCCACGCTGAGCTTCCTGGGGTTCGGCGCGCAGCCGCCGTCGTCCGACTGGGGCCTCATGGTCAAGGAGGGGCAGCCGGCGATCGTGCAGGGCGCCTTCCTGCCCGTGCTGGTGCCCGGCGCGGCCATCGCCCTGGTGGTCGTGTCGTTCAACGTGATCGGCGTACGGCTCGCCGACCGCATGGGCGTGAGGGGAATCTGATGCTGCTCTCCGTGGAGGACCTCACGATCGAGGCGGGCGGCCGGCGGCCGATCCTGCGCGAGGTGTCGCTGAGCGTCGGCAAGGGCGAGGTCGTCGGCTTGGTCGGCGAGTCCGGCTCGGGCAAGTCCACGATCGCCCGCGCGGTGCTGCGCCTGCTGCCGCAGGGGGCGCGGGTGTCGGGCCGGGTGCTGGTCTCCGGCGACGACGTGCTCTCGATGAACCCCGCGGCGCTCAGGGACCTGCGGGCCGCCCAGGTGTCGATGATCTACCAGGATCCGCGCTCGTCGCTCAACCCGGTACGCCGGATCGGTGACTTCCTCACCGAACGCATGGTGCTCACCCTGGGCCGATCCAAGGCCGAGGCCCGTACGCGGGCGCTGGAGCTGCTGGCCGCCGTCGGCCTGCGCGACCCCGAGCGGTGCGTGCGGCAGTATCCGCACGAGCTGTCCGGCGGCATGCTCCAGCGCGTGGTCATCGCCGCCGCGCTGGCCGCCGACCCGGCCCTGCTCCTGGCCGACGAGGCGACCAGCGCGCTCGACGTGACCACCCAGGCCGAGACCCTCGCGCTGCTGCGCCGGATCCAGGCCGAACGGGAGCTCGGCATGCTGTTCATCACGCACGACCTGCACCTGGCGGCCGCCTACTGTGACCGGGTGCACGTGCTGTACGCCGGTGCGGTGGTGGAGTCGCGGCCGGCCAAGGAGCTGTTCGCCGACCCGCGGCACCCGTACACGGCCGGGCTGCTCGCCTGCACGCCCGAGCTCGGCGACCCGCGCCCGATCCGCCCCATCCCCGGCCGGCCGCCGTCGCTCGACGACGCGTTCACCGGCTGCCCGTTCGCGCCCCGCTGCCCGCACGCCACCGGCGACTGCGACGCCTGGCAGCCGCGGCCCCTGACCGTCGCGGGCGGCTCGGCCGCCTGCCGCCTTGTGGAGGCCTGATGACTGCCGTCCATGGCCTGATGGCTGCCGTCCACGGCCCGATGCTCGCCGCTCACGGCTCCGTGCCGCCCGTACGAGACCTCGTGGAGGCCTGATGCTGGCCGTAGAGAAGCTCAGCAAGTCCTTCCAAGGCACCGTGGCGGCCGATGAGGTCTCCTTCGAGCTGGCGCCCGGCGGCTCGCTCGGGCTGGTCGGCGAGTCCGGTTCCGGCAAGACCACGATCGCCCGCATGCTGGTCGGCCTGGTCACCCCCGACTCCGGCACGATCACCGTGGCCGGCCGCGCCCGCGGCCCGAAGGAGCGCAGCAGGGCGGCCAGGCTGCGCCGGGCCCGCGAGATCCAGATGGTCTTCCAGGACCCCTACCTCTCGCTGGACCCCCGGCTGACCGCGACCGAATGCCTGCACACCTCGCTCCGCCTGCATGGCAAGCCGCCCGCCCGCGCCGCCGAACTGCTCGACCAGGTGGGCCTCGGCAGCCGCGAGGCCGGCGCGCGCCCGCACCAGCTGAGCGGCGGCCAGCGGCAGCGCCTCGCCATCGCCAGGGCGCTCGCGGTCGAGCCGTCGGTGCTGGTGCTCGACGAGGCCGTGGCCGCGCTCGACGTCTCCATCCAGGCCCAGATCCTGGAGCTGCTGGCCCAGGTACGTCGCGACGCGGGCGTGGCCCTGCTGTTCGTCAGCCACGACCTGGCCGTGGTCCGGCACCTGTGCGAGGAGACGCTGGTGCTGCATCGGGGGGTGGTCGTGGAGCGGGGCCCGGTCGAGCGGGTGCTGGCCGAGCCCGAGCACCCCTACACGCGCCTGCTGCTGGCCTCGGTGCCCGGCCCCGGCTGGGATCCGGCCAAAGTGGTGCGCTGAGCGCACGGTCCAGGTGGTGCGTTAGCGCACGGTCCAGGTGGCGCGTGGCGCGCGGTCCAGGTGGGGCGTTAACGCACGGTCCAGGTGGCGCGTGGCGCGCGGTCCAGGTGGGGCGTCAACGTACGGTCCAGATCGCCTTGTTCGCTGTGGCGTAGTCGGTGAAGTCCCGGGCGGGCCGGCCGAGCGCCTGGTGGACGCCGTCGGCGAGGTGCGCGTTGCGGCCGTCCAGGACCTCGGCGAACAGCCCGTTCAGCCCCTCGATCTCGTTCTCGGGCACGCCCTGCTCGCGGGCCCCGGCCGCGAACTCCTCAGCTGTCACCGGGACGTAGACGATGTCCCGCCCCGTCGCCTTGGCCAGCTCGGCGGCCACGTCAGCGAAGGTGAGCAGCCTCGGCCCGGTCAGCTCGTACAGCTTGCCACCGTGGCCGTCCTCGGTCAGCGCCGCCACCACGACGTCCGCGATGTCGTCCACGTCCACGAACGGCTCCGGCACGTCCGCGATCGGCAGCGCTATGACCCCTTCGAGCACCGGGTCCAGCAGGTAGCCCTCGCTGAAGTTCTGCATGAACCAGCTGCACCGCACGATCGTCCAGTCGGCCCCGGACGACTGGACGACCTGCTCGGCCGCCTCGGCCATCGGTTCGCCCCGGCCGGAGAGCAGGACCAGCCGGCCGACGCCGCCGGCCACGGCGAGCGAGGTGAAGGCCTGGATGTCTGCCAGGGCGCCGGGGAAGGCGAGGTCGGGATAGTAGGTCACGTACACGGAGTCGACGCCGTCCAGCGCGGGCGCCCAGGTGGATCGGTCGGTCCAGTCGAAGGGCGGTCGCGCGGAGCGGGAGCCGATCCGCCACGGGTGGTCGAGAACGGTGAGCCTGTTCGCCACGCGGCGGCCGGTCTTGCCGGTGCCGCCCAGCACCAAAGTTGTCATGGCTCAAGTAAGCCGCCGAAGGCTGAGACTCTCCATGGTTGAGAAGCGCAATCCCATATGCGATCGTCTAGGCCATGGACCAGCTAGCCGCCCTGCTCGACGGTCCGCGGGCGAGGGGCGCCTTCATGCTCCGCTGTCTGCTCGATCCGCCCTGGTCGCTGCGCATCCAGGACGAGGCCCCGCTCACGGTGGTGGTGATGGTGCGCGGTGAGGCGTGGGTGGTGCCCGATGAGGGGGACGTCGTCCGGCTGTGTCCTGGAGAGGTGGCGATCATTCGCGGGCCCAAGCCGTACACGGTGGCCGACAGCCCGTCCACGCCGCCGCAGATCGTCATTCATCCCGGCCAGCACTGCACGACGGTCGATGGAGTGTCGCTCGCCCAGGCCATGGACCTGGGCGTACGCACCTGGGGCAACGCCGCGGACGGCGAAACCGTGATGATCACCTGCGCCTACCTCATGGAGGGGGAGGTGAGCAGGCGGCTGCTGGAGGCACTGCCCACGCTGCTGGTCCAGCGGGGTGACCCGCTCGTCCCGCTGCTGGGCGCCGAGATCGTCAAGGAGCAGCCGGGGCAGGAAGCGGTCCTCGACCGGCTGCTCGACCTGCTGCTCATCTCCGTGCTGCGGTCATGGTTCGCCACCCACGAGGCGCCGGCCTGGTATCGGGCGCAGAGCGATCCGGTGGTGGGCCGGGCCATGCGGATGCTGCACAACAACCCGGCCCACCCGTGGACGGTCGCCGCGCTGGCCGCGCAGGTGGGCGTCTCGCGGGCTTCGCTGGCCAGGCGCTTCACCGAGCTGGTCGGCGAGCCGCCCATGGCGTTCCTGACCGGCTGGCGGCTGGCGCTGGCCGCCGACCTGCTGCGCGAGCCCGACGCGACGGTCGGCTCGGTGGCCAGACAGGTCGGCTACGGCAGCCCGTTCGCGCTCAGCGCGGCCTTCAAGCGGGTACGCGGCGTCAGCCCGCAGGAGCATCGGGGGGCGGTCCGGTGAGACCGCAGCCCGCAGGAACACCGGGCGGTCCGATGAGACCGCTGCTGCTGATCGACGTCGACGGCGTGCTCAACCCGTTCAGCCGGCCCACGCCCGACTTCCGCCGCTACCACTGCACGGTCGGCGATCAGGTCTACACGGTGCAGCTCAACGCCAGGCACGGCACCAGGCTGCTGGAGCTGGCCCTGGTGACCGGGGCCGAGCTGGTCTGGGCGACGACCTGGGAGCAGCACGCCAACGAGTGGATCGGGCCCCGGCTCGGCCTGCCCGAGCTGCCCGTCATCCCTATGGGACCGGACCAAGGCGGTTTGTACGGGGAAATGTTTAAGACCCCGCACGTAGCCGCTTATGTCGGCCGCAGGCCGTTCGTATGGTTCGACGACCAGGTATGGCTGGAGGACGAGGAATACCTCAGGGGCGCTCAGGGTCTCGATGATTTCCTGCTCATTCATGTTGATCCGAGACAGGGCCTGACCAGCCAACACCTCGCCCAGGCGCATGAGTGGCTGACCCTCTCAGGGTTTTCTCAGGGTGCCTAGTGGGATATCTCCAGCCTGGACATCCGTTTTCCAGATAGGTGCAACCACACGGAGGAAACAATGTACCGCTCACGAGAGCACAGAATCCTGGCCGGCGTCTGCGGCGGTCTCGCCGACAAGATGGGCCTGCCCCCCACCCTCGTCCGGATCCTCTGGCTGCTGCTGTCGCTCATCCCCGGGCCGCTCTGGGTGGTCTACGTGGCCATGTGGATCCTCGTCCCCGAGGAGCCGAAGCGCTACTAGTCGACATACCCGGGACATACCACCCCCCGTTAGGGTCGCGCTCCATTGCGTACGCGACGGAAGGTGGCAAAAGTGATATCCCGGAACTACCGGCTGGGTGCTGCCTGTGTGGCACTGGTTGCCGGCTGCGCCGCGCTGTCGGCCACGAGACCGGCCACGGCGGCGGGTACCGCGACTGCCACGAGCGCTGCGGCGGGCACTCTTAGGTTCACCTACGAGAAGGGCGAGATCTCCTCGGGTACCGCACTCGAGGTCAATGAATGCTGCACGCACTCGCTCGGGATGAGTTCCCTCGGGCGGACCGGTGAGCACGCGGTCATGAGCCAGCTGAAATACGGCGATCCGGAGGTCGAGGGCGGAGTCAGGGCGGAATCGCACACGCTCCACAACAAGGCCAGCCACTTCAGGTCGGGCATCACGGCCTACTACGGTTTCAGCATCTACATCCCGAGTACGTGGGAGAAGGATTCCAGGGAGGAGATCGTCTTCCAGTGGAAGCCGTGGCGCGACAAGTGCGAGGCGCAGAAGTGGCCGAGCGCGTTCATCACCGTGCAGCCCACCGGTAAGTTTCAACTGCGCGTCAACTCCGACGGCAACCGCTGCTCGACGTCCGAGTCCCTCCAGAAGGCCAGCTACGACCTGGCCGACGCGCAGCCGGGGCGGTGGCACGACTTCGTGTTCCACATCAAGTGGAGCCACGGCAGCGACGGCGCCCTCACCGGCTGGCATCAGACTGACAAGACGCCCGGCTGGAAGAAGGTCGTGAGTGCCACCGGGGCCAACACCTTCAACGACGACGCCGAGACCAAGGGCTATCTGAAGTGGGGGCTCTACAAGCCCGCTTGGAACACCGCACCGACCCTCGTCGAGAACCGGGTGATCTTCCACGACAATGTCGCCGTGGGCACATCGTTCAACGCGGTCAACCCCGCGAAGGACTAGGGAGTGTTGCAAAGCGGCCGTCGGTAGCGAGCAGCGGTCCAGGGTGGTGCATCGCGAGGCGGAGGAGGGAGTCAGCCGGGGGTTGGCTGGCGGCCGAAGATGACTCGCGGGGCAGGGCGACCCCGCGAGGTGCCGCGCTGGGCGTCATGCAGCAGGACATGGCTTTAGAAACACCGCCTGGGGCGTCCTATGCTGGAACGCATGAGGGCTAGGCCGCTGACACTCGTCCAGGATGAGCTCGTCGATTACGACAAGGCGATGGAGCGCATGACCGACCTCGTCGGTGAGCGCCAACGAGACGAGCGGCCGGACACGCTCTGGCTGCTGAGCCACCCGTCGGTCTACACGGTCGGGCGCCGCACGCCGGTGACCCACCTGCCGGACCCGTCGCGCGGCATCCCCGTGGTCGAGACCGGCCGCGGGGGCCAGCTCACCTACCACGGTCCCGGCCAGCTCGTCGGCTACCTCATCGTCAAGTTGGGCGAGGAGGAGGGCATCGTCGACTACGTACGGGAAGTGGAGCTCCGGCTGGTCGAGGCCCTGGGCGCGCTGGGGCTGCCCGCGGAGCGCCGCGACACCCCGCCCGGCTCCGAGCTGCTGACCGGCGTCTGGACGTCCGAGACGGGGCGCAAGGTCGTGTCCATCGGGATGCGGCAGAGCCGTGGCGTCACCAGCCACGGCTTCGCGCTCAACGTCGACGGCGACCTGGAGCCGTGGCACTGGGCCGTCGCCTGCGGCATGCCCGACGTGGACATGACCTCGCTCAAGAGAGAGCTGGAGGCCACGTCCATGGACACCGTCCGGGCGGCCGTGGCCACCGCCTTTGAAGCGTCGTAAGCGTCTTAAGGCATGGGCAGTTCGTCGATGGTCCGGCGGGGCCCGGTGAACCAGTGCTTGGCCGACAGCTTCCACCACAGGGCGATGCCGAGGAGCACGACCCCGACCAGGACCGGGGCGTAGTTCACGTCCGTCCAGGTGAAGTTCTCGTTGCCGGGGATCGCCGAGGGCTTGATCGGCATGATGAAGTAGATCGAGATGATCACGATCTCAATGCAGGCGATCCAGCACATGGCCCGATATTTCCGGCCAAGGGTCCACGGGCCGGGCCGGAAGTTGTCGCCCATGCGTAGCCGCAGCCAGATCGGGATGAGGAACGCCAGGTACAGCCCGATGACCGCGATCGACACGACGGCGAGGAAGGCCACCGGAGTGGTCGAGCCGGGCGGCGCCCAGAGCGCGGGCAGCGTGATCAGCGCGGCCACCACGCAGCCCGCGAGGATGGCGTTGACCGGCGTCCGGTTGCGGTCGACCTTCGACCACAGCCGCCAGCCCGGCACGGCGCCGTCTCGCGAGAACGCGTAGGTCATCCGCGACATCGAGGTCACGCAGCTCATCCCGCAGAAGAACTGGCCGATCGTGGAGATCGCGAAGACCGCGGTGGCCAGCGGCGAGGAGAGCGCGGTCTCGAAGATGGCGCCCACGAAGCCGCCCTGCTTGTTGATCTCGTCCACGTTCGTCGCGGCGAACAGGAAGGCCAGCAGCAGGATCCAGCCGCCGATCGCCGAGTAGAAGATCGACTGCCAGAGTCCGCGGGCGGCCGCCGTGGAGGCGCCCTGGGTCTCCTCCGACACGTGCGCGCAGGCGTCGAAGCCGGTGATCGTGTACTGGGTGAGCAGGAAGCCCAGCGGCAGCACGTAGAACCAGAACGGAATGCCGCCGTCGCCGTCGCCGAAGCCGGAGTTGTTGATGGTGTCGGTGAAGACGAAGCCGACCGTCTGGTGGTGGCTCGGAGCGAAGATCAGGATCGCCACCACGATCGCGGCACCCGCCACGTGCCACCAGACCGAGACGTTCTGCAGCATGGAGATGAGCCGGTGGCTGTAGATGTTGATCAGCGCGTGGAGCACCAGAATGATCACGAACAGCAGGAAGGCGTTCCCGAGCGAGGCCTCCCAGCCGCCGCCGGTGAGCCGGTTGATGGTGATGTTCAGGAACGTCGCGCAGCCGTAGTCGACCGACGCGGTGACCGCGATGAGGCCGATCAGGTTGAGCCAGCCGGTGAACCAGCCGTGGATCGGCTTGCCCATGGTGGCGGCCCACCAGTAGATGCCGCCCGCCGTCGGGTACGCGGAGACCAGCTCCGACATGCAGAGACCGATGATCAGGATGAAGACGGAGATCAGCGGCCAGCCCCAGGAGATGGCGATGGGGCCACCGTTGTTCCAGGCCTGGCCGAAGGTGGTGAAGCAGCCGGCGAGGATCGAGATGATGGAGAAGGAGATGGCGAAGTTGGAGAAACCGCTCCAGGTCCTTGACAGCTCCTGCTTGTAACCGAGCTCGGCGAGGCGCCTGGAATCCTCTTCTGTGGTCATTGAGGTCTCCTTGGGGGGATGCGCGGCGGAGGACTCTCTAGGATTTGGTCTATCTCTAGACCATTTCCATGTCACAGGCAAGGCGTTACAGCGGAGTTTCGAGCTGGTAAGGACCGTTCTTTACCTAAATGTGGACCTCGTCGCTAAATGCGCAGTACAAGCCACGGCGGCGCCCACGGCGTACCAGAACAGGTCGGGCGGGTTGAACGTGCTGCCCAGCAGCGGCCGCAGCAGCGGCGGGATCTCCCAGAGCTGGGCGAACTCGATCGCCCAGCTCAGCGCGGCCGACCCCAGCGCGGCCCACACCGGCCGGACGCGCGGCAGGACCAGCACGACGAGCAGGTAGATCAGGACCGTGTAGAGCGCGTCGCCCGCGTACTTGGCGAACGGTCCGTCCCACAGCAGCCGCACCCCCAGCCCGGCCACAACGGTGACGACAGCGGCGGCGAGCACGAGCCAGCGAGACATTTGGCTCACGTTAGTAGCATCGGCCTACATGAGCGCGACGATGGTGGTCAAGGACCTTGCGGCGGGGCACGGCGAGCGGATCCTGTTCTCGAACCTGGATCTGGTGGTGGCCCCCGGCGACGTCATCGGGCTCGTCGGGGCCAACGGCGCCGGGAAGTCCACGCTGCTGCGCCTGCTGGCCGGGATCGACCGGCCCGAGCAGGGCTCCATACGCCTCAGTCCGGCCACGGCCACGGTCGGCCACCTGCCGCAGGAGCCGGAGCGCCGCCCCGGTGAGACGGTCGGGCGGTTCCTGGCCAGGCGTACCGGCGTGGAGCAGGCGCAGCGGGAGCTCGACGACGCCACCCAGGGCCTGGTCGAGGCGCGGCCGGGCGCCGACGACGCCTACAGCGTCGCGCTGGAGCGCTGGCTCGCGCTCGGCGGCGCCGACCTGGAGGAGCGGGCGGCCGAGATCGGGCTGCCGGTGGGCATGGACCAGCCCATGACCTCGCTGTCGGGCGGCCAGGCGGCCCGCGCGGGACTGGCCTCGCTGCTGCTCAGCCGCTATGACCTGTTCCTGCTCGACGAGCCGACCAACGACCTCGACCTTGACGGGCTCGACCGGCTGGAGGGCTTCGTCCAGGGCCTGCGGGCCGGCACGGTGGTGGTCAGCCACGACCGGGAGTTCCTGGCCAGGACCGTCACCAAGGTGCTGGAACTTGACCTGGCCCAGCAGCAGATCCGCCTGTACGGCGGCGGCTACCAGGCCTACCTGGACGAGCGCGAGGTGGCCAGGAGGCACGCCCGCGAGCGGTACGAGGAGTACGCAGACACCCGCGCCCAGCTGGAATCCCGCGCCAGGACACAGCGGGCCTGGATGGAGAAGGGCGTCAGGAACGCCCGGCGCAAGGCGACCGACAACGACAAGATCGGCCGCAACACGCGCATCGAGACGACCGAGAAGCAGGCCGCCAAGGCCCGCCAGTCGGAGAAGCTCATCGAGCGCCTCGAGGTGGTCGAGGAGCCGCGCAAGGAGTGGGAGCTGCGGATGGAGATCGCCGCCGCGCCGCGTTCCGGCGCGGTGGTGGCCACGCTGCGCGGCGCGGTGGTCCGACGGGGCGCGTTCACGCTCGGCCCGGTCGACCTGGAGATCGGCTGGGCCGAGCGGGTGGCGATCACCGGGTCCAACGGCTCGGGCAAGACGACGCTGCTGGCCGCGCTGCTCGGCCGCACCCCGCTCGACGAGGGGCACGCCACACTCGGGCCCGGCGTGGTGGTCGGCGAGGTGGATCAGGTCAGAGGGCTGTTCGAGGGCGGGGAGCCGCTGCTCGACGCGTTCGGCGCGCAGACGCCGGAGCTGCCGCCCGCCGAGGTGCGGACGCTGCTGGCGAAGTTCGGGCTGCGGGCCGCGCACGTGCTGCGGCCCGCCGACACGCTGTCGCCCGGCGAGCGTACCCGCGCGGCTTTGGCGTTGCTGCAGGCTAGAGGCGTTAATCTACTCGTGCTGGACGAGCCGACGAACCACCTCGACCTCCCCGCGATCGAGCAGTTGGAGTCGGCCCTGTCGAGCTACCCAGGCACGCTGCTGCTCGTCACCCACGATCGGCGGATGCTCGACGCCGTGCACGTCGATCGTCGCCTGAGACTGAGCGACGGGACAGTTCTTGAGTCGGTCTGAAAATTTACACCGCTCAAGGAAACGAAGGTGAAACAATTTTCCGGCACTCGTTGACACGCAGTGTTCGTATGGTGTGCCTTTCTCTACACAGGACACCCCCGCCTGAAGGTGAGGCACAATGAGGAAATGGTTCGCACGCCTGGCTCTGCTGGGCGTAGCGGTATTAGTCGCAGGTCAGGGCCAGGCGGCCCAAGCCGCGGAACCGGCAGCGGGGAAGAAGATCGTCCGCATCGGCGCCACGCAGTCGATGGACTCGATGAACCCCTTCCTGGCGGTCAGGCTGGTCTCGTCGGCGATCCAGCGCGAGATGTACAGCTTCCTGACCACGCCCGACCCCAAGACGCTGCAGCCCAGCCCGGACCTGGCCGAGTCGTGGACGACCTCGCCCGACGGGCTCACGTGGACGTTCAAGATCCGCAGCACCAAGTGGTCCGACGGTACGCCGGTCACCGCCGAGGACGCGGCCTGGACCTTCAACAAGGTCATGACGGATGACGCGGCCAAGACCGCCAACGGCCCCGCCGTCGAGAACTTCGAGAGCGTCACGGCCAACGGCCAGGAACTGACCATCAAGACCAAGGCGCCGCAGGCGTCCATGCTGGAGAACCCGATCCCGATCGTGCCCAAGCACGTCTGGGAGAAGGTCACCGACATGGCCAAGTACGAGGCCGACGTCTACCCGGCCGTGGGCAGCGGGCCGTACATCGCGGTCGAGCAGAAGAAGGACCAGTTCGTCAAGCTCAAGGCCAACCCCGACTACTGGCGGGGCAAGCCCAAGGTCGACGAACTGCAGTTCATCTTCTATGACAACCCGCAGGCCGCCATCGCCGGTCTGAAGAAGGGTGACATCGACCTGATCGGCCGCATGACGCCGCCGGACTTCGAGTCGATCAAGGGCGACCCCAACATCGAGCAGTGGAACACCCAGGGCCGCCGCGCGGCGTACCTGGAGGTCAACCCCGGCGCCACCACCACGGACAACAAGCCTGTCGGCGACGGTCACCCCGCGCTGAAGGACCCGAAGGTGCGCACCGCGCTGCACTACGCGATCGACAAGCAGAAGCTGGCCGACGAGGTGCAGAGCGGACTGGCCAAGCCCGCCGACGGCTCGATCATCCCGCCGATGTACAAGGAGTTCTTCTGGGAGGCCACGGGCGACCAGAAGGTCACCTATGACGTCGCCAAGGCCAACAAGATCCTCGACGACGCCGGTTACAAGAAGGGCGCCGACGGCGTCCGTACGATGCCAGACGGCAAGAGGAAGCTGGAGTTCCGCTTCAGCATCCACACCGACACCCCGATCGAGGACAAGCTCGCCGAATACCTGACGGGCTTCTTCAAGGAGATCGGCGTCACGCTGACCACGGTGAAGCTCGACTCCAGCAAGTTCAGCGAGCAGACGGGCGTCACGGGCCTGTACGACATCGCGATCAGCGGCTGGTCGGTCAACCCCGACCCCGAGGAGGTCCTGGCCACGCACCTGTGCAGCCGCCGGCCCACCCCGTCGGGCGAGGGTGGCGGCACCGAGTCGTTCTACTGCGACCCCACCTTCGAGAAGCTCTACCAGGAGCAGCTCAAGGAGCTCGACCGGGCCAAGCGCGTCGAGATCATCAAGAAGATGCAGGAGCGCCTCTACACCGACGCTCCGGTGATCGCGATCTACTACCCGAACGACCTTGAGGGTTACCGCAAGGACCGCATCACCAGCATCACCCCGGTCCCCGAGGACAAGGGTCTGTTCTACGGCGGCAGCAGCGGCTACCCGTTCTACGCCATGGACGTCAAGGCCACCGGCGGCACCAGCGCGGCCGGCAGCGATGGCGGCTCCAACACCGGCCTCATCGCCGGTGTGGTCGGCGGAGTGGTGGTCATCGGACTGGTGGCCTTCCTCTTGACCCGGCGTCGCAAGAGCGTCGCCGACGAGCGCGAATGACCACACCGCTCGAAGCAGCGGAGCCCGCCGTCCAGGCGGCGGGCTCCGGTGATGACCGCCCCGCCTACCGCGGCACGCTGAAGTACGCGCTGTCGAAGGTCGGCGGGGCGTTGTTCAGCATCGCGATGGTGATCGTCGGCACGTTCTTCGTGTTCCGGCTGCTGCCCGGCGACCCGGTGCGCAACCTGGCGCAGGGCCGCAACATGACCCCGACGCAGCTCGCCCTGGAGCGGCACCGGCTCGGCCTGGACAAGTCGCTGATCGACCAGTTCTTCGACTTCGTCGGCAAGACGCTCCACCTCGACCTGGGCACCTCCTACGAGTACAACCGGCCGGTCCTCAGCCTCATCGGCGAGCGGTTCCCCGCGACGCTGCTGCTCGCGGGCGGGGGCCTGGTCATCGCGGTCGGCCTCGGGATCTGGCAGGGCCAGCGGGCCGGATGGCAGCGCGGCAGCCGCTTCGACCAGGTCTCCACGGGCATCTCGCTGGTGCTGTGGTCCATGCCGACGTTCTGGCTGGGGCTGCTCCTGCTCATGGTGTTCGGCGTCGGGATCGGCCCGATCCCCGGCCTGTTCCCCACCCGGGGCATCGAGAGCGTGGACGCGCCCGACGGCTTCGCCTACGTGCTCGACGTCGGCATGCACATGGTGCTGCCGTGCCTGACTCTCGTGGCCGTGGTCTACGCCCAATACCTGCTGGTCATGCGCTCGTCGCTGCTGGAGGAGGTCAGCCAGGACTACGTGAACGTGGCCCGCGCCAAGGGCCTGCGCGACGACCAGGTGCGCCGCCGCCACGCGGTCCCCAACGCGCTGCTGCCGACGGTGACGCTGGTCTTCATGCGCATCGGCTTCGTGGTCGGCGGCGCGGTCACCGTCGAGACGATCTACAGCTGGCCGGGGCTCGGGCAGCTGTTCTACGAGGCGGTCAGGGTGCCCGACTTCACACTCATGCAGGGCACGTTCATGCTGATCACGGTGGCCGTGATCCTCATGAACACGCTGGCCGACGTGGTCTATCACATCATCGACCCGAGGGTGAGGTCGGCATGACCGCCGTGGCCACGTCTCGCAGGCGTCTGGCGCTCGGCCGCTTCTGGCGGAGTTTCCGTCAGGAGCGGGCCGGGATGGCCGGGCTGGTGGTGCTCGTCGCCGCGGTTCTCCTGGCGCTGGTCGCGCCCCTGTTCATCAGCGACGGCGTGACCAGCGTGGTGTCCGGCACGGGCGCCAAGTGGGCGGCGCCCAGCCTCGCGGAGCCCTTCGGCACCGACGAGTCCGGCCGGTCCGTCCTGCTGATGGTCTGGTGGGGCTCGCGTACCTCGCTGCTCATCGGCTTCCTCGCCGCCCTGCTGAGCATCGTGATCGGCATGGTCATCGGCATCGCCGCCGGGCACTTCCGCGGCTGGATCGGGGCCGTGCTCATGCGGGTCACCGACTGGTTCCTGGTGCTGCCCTCGCTGATCACGGCGCTGGTGCTGGCGGCCATCCTGGGCGGCAGCACGGCCACGATCATCGTGGCCATCGGCATCACCACCTGGCCGTCCACCGCCCGGCTGATCAGGTCTCAGACGCTGTCCGTCGAGGCCAGGCCGTACATCGAGCGGTCCAAGGCGCTCGGCGGCGGGCACTGGCACATCACCACGCGGCACGTGCTGCCGAACGTGGCGCCGCTGCTGCTGGCCAGCACCACGCTGGAGGTCGCCAGCGCGATCGTCACCGAATCCACGCTGGCCTTCCTCGGCGTCAGCTCGAACAAGACCTCCTGGGGCACGATGCTGCGCGCGTCCTACGACTTCGGCGCCGCCACCCAGGGCGCGTGGTGGTACATCCTCATTCCCGGCCTCTGCATCCTGGCCGTCGTCATGGCGTTCACACTGGTGGGACGCGCGCTGGAGGCCGTGCTCAACCCGCGACTCAGGAAGGCGGGCGCATGACTCTCCTCGAACTCGACGACCTCTCGGTGACCTACCGGATCGCCTCCGGCGAGGTGCCCGCCGTACGGGGAGTGTCGCTGAAACTGGAGTCGGGCGCGGCGCTCGGGGTAGCCGGTGAGTCGGGATCCGGCAAGTCGACACTGGCCATGGCGCTGCTGCGGCTCCTGCCCCGCGACGCCCGCGTCGGCGGCCGGATCCTGCTCGACGGCGAGGACATCCTGGCCATGAAATGGGGCCGCATGCGCGCGGTCCGCTGGGCCGAGGCGTCGATCGTCTTCCAGGGCGCCCAGCACGGTCTCAACCCGGTCCGCAAGATCGGCGACCAGATCGCCGAGCCGCTGCTGGTGCACAACCTGGCCAAACCCGACCAGGCCGGCAAGCGAGTGGCCGAGCTGCTCGAACAGGTCGGCCTGCCCGCCTGGCGGGCCCGCAGCTACCCGCACGAGCTGTCCGGCGGCCAGCGGCAGCGCGTGATGATCGCGATGGCCCTGGCCTGCTCGCCCCGGCTGATCATCGCCGACGAGCCGACGACCGCGCTCGACGTGATGGTCCAGGCCCAGGTCCTGACGCTGATCAAGGAGCTGATCGCCGAGAAGAACATCTCGCTGATCATGATCTCGCACGACCTGTCGGTGCTCGCCGACGTCTGCGGGCAGCTCGCGGTCATGTACGCGGGCCGCGTCGTGGAGCACGGCCCGTCGCGCGAGGTGTTCCACGAGGCCAAGCATCCCTACACGCGGGCACTGGCGGCGGCGTTCCCCACGGTCGGCGACCCGGTGTCGCGGCTGGCGCCCAAGGGCCTCGGCGGCGATCCGCCGGACCCGATGGACCTGCCCACCGGCTGCGCCTTCCATCCGCGCTGCCCGGTGGCGCTGGAGGAGTGCGCGACCCTCGATGTCGAGCTCTGGCCCGCGGGCGACAGCCGTAGCGCTGCCTGCGTGCACGTACGGGCGAAGGAGGAGGCCTCATGACCGAGACGGAGACGTCCTCGGAGACCGTCGCCACGGGGCACACCACCCTGCTGGAGGCCCGTGACCTGCATGTGGAGTTCCCCTCCCGCGGGCGGCGGGCCCGCGCGGTCGACGGGGTGAACCTGGCGATCGGCGCCGGTGAGATCGTGGCCCTCGTCGGTGAGTCCGGCTGCGGCAAGACCACGCTGGCGCGCACGCTGATGGGCCTGGAACGGCCCACTTCGGGGTCGGTCGTCTATGACGGTAAGGAGCTGGACTACCACTCCAAGGCGCTCAAGGCGTACCGGAAGGCCGTGCAGCTGGTCCTCCAGGACCCGATGGGCTCGCTGAACCCGCGGCACACCGTGTACGAGGCGGTCGCCGAAGGGCCGCGCATCCACGGCCTGTCCGGCGAGCGGGAGATCGTGGCCGAGGCGCTGTCCAGGGCCGGGTTGCGGCCTCCTGAGCGGTTCTTCCTGCGCTACCCGCACGAGCTGTCGGGCGGTCAGCGTCAGCGCGTGGTCATCGCCGGCGCGCTGGCCCTCAACCCGAAGGTGCTGGTCGCCGACGAGCCGGTGGCCTCGCTGGACGCCTCGGTGCGGGGTGAGATCCTCGCGCTGCTGCTCCGGCTCCGCGCGGACCTGGGCCTGTCGGCGTTGGTCGTCACCCACGACCTCGGGCTGGCCTGGAACATCGCCGATCGGGTCGCGGTCATGTACCTCGGCCGGATCGTCGAGGCGGGGCCGGTCGAGCAAGTGCTGACCGCACCCCGCCATCCGTACACCCAGGCCCTGATGTCGGTGCTGCCGGAGTCGCCCGAGCGGATCGTGCTGACCGGTGAGCCGCCGGACCCGACGCGGATCCCGGGTGGCTGCCGCTTCCACGCCCGCTGCCAGGTGCTCGCCTCCGGCAAGGCGGCTGAGGCGGGCGTGGACGCCAAGTGCAGGTCGCAGCAGCTCGACATCCTGCCCGCCACCCCGGCGGCGCGGGCGGCCTGCCATTACGCGGAGCTCAGCGCTTGAACGCCGTGGCGTGCTCGGCGGCCCACTCGGCGAAGGAACGCGGTGCCCGGCCGGTGACCTGCTCGACGGTCGGGACCACCGTGTAGCCGATCTCGGGGGTGTTGCCGAGCGCGCCGATGAGGAACTCGATCGTCTCCGCGCCCATGCCGTCGGCGCTCCACTTCGCGCGGGCCTCGGCCTCGGAGAGCTCGACGAAGCGGATCTCCTGGCCGACGGCTTCGCTGAGGATGCGCACCTTCTCCGTGGTGGTGACGGCCTGCGGCCCGGTCAGCGTGTACGTCTTCCCCGCGTGGCCATCGCTCGTCAGCACGGTGGCCGCCACCGCGGCGATGTCACGCTCATGCACCATGGCGCTGAGCCGGCTGCCGAACGGCTCCCTGATGGCGCCCTCGGCCTTGATCGTCTGGGCCCACCACTGGAGCGTGTTGGACATGAACTCGACCGGCGTCAGCAGCGTCCACTCCAGCTCACTGGCGGCCAGGGCCTGCTCCAGCGGGCCGTCGGCGCGCCCGCCCAGGACGGTGACCTTGCGCACGCCCGACTTGACGGCCAGCTCCACGATCTGCTCGCCGGTCTTCAGCGGCGCGTAGTCGTCGCCGGCGAAGTTGATGAGGTGAACGGCCTGGACGCCCTCGAAGGCGGTCGTGAGGCTGCCCGGCTCGGCCAGGTCCCCGGCGACGACCTCCACACCCTCGGGCAGGCCGGCCTTGGCCGGGTCGCGGGTCAGGGCCCGCACCTGGTGCCCGTTCCGGGCGAGCTCGTCGACGATGAGGCGGCCGACGGTTCCGGTGGCACCGGTGATGAGGATCGTCATGAAAGGCTCCTTCTGGCATTTATGCGGAACGGAACGTTCGATTCCTTACTCTACCAGAACGGAACGCTTTATTCCACATAAGGCTTCAGCGTGATGGCCGTCGCGGCGCGGGCCATGGGTCCGGTGACGCGGTCGATCATCCGGTCGCGGCCGGGCAGGTGGGGGAGCAGTCTGAGCATCCTGGTCTGGAACCAGATGACCGCGCGAGAGGGCAGCACCATGCCCTTGACGTTGGCCGGGCCCAGCTTCTGGTTGGCGTCCACGAAGGCGCGCATCTCCCGCTCGTAGCCGTCCACGCCGCCGCCGGCGGCCAGCTCACCGGCCAGCACGTACGCCCCCACCAGTGCGAGGCTGGTGCCCTGGCCCGACGCCGGCGAGGCGCAGTAGGCGGCGTCGCCGACCAGCACGACCCGGCCCTTGGACCAGCGGTCCATGTGGATCTGGCTGACGGAGTCGAAGTAGAAGTCCGTCGACCCGCGCACGGCCTCCAGCAGCGCCGGCACCTCCCACTCGACCCCGGCCATGGCCTGGACCAGCAACTCCTTCTGCTGCTCCGGGTCGCGGCGGTCGTAGGCGAGCGGCTGCGACGACCACATGAACAGCGCCTTGGCGTGGCTGTCCTGCTTGGTGCTGTAGACGTTCGCGGTCCGGCCGGGGGCGGCGTGGACCGCCTCCTCACGGTCGAGGCCCAGGCGGTTGGGGACCGTACAGATCGAGATGTAGTAGCCGAGATCGCGCACGAACGCCGACTCCGCGCCGAAGACCAGCCCGCGCGTGTTGGAGTGCATCCCGTCGGCCCCGACGACCAGGTCGAACCGCCGCGGCGCCGACCGCTCGAACGTCACCGTCCCGTCCTCGGCGATGCCGGTGATGGAGTCGTCGAAGATGTACTCCACGTCGTCGCGGGTCAGGTCGTAGAGGAGTTCGTTGAGGTCGCCGCGCATGATCTCGGCGTCGGCGCCCTCGCGCCCGCCGAACAGGTCGGCGTCCATCTCCGCGATTCGCCGACCCTTGCCGTCGTAGTGCGTCGCGATCCGCATGTCGGTGCTCCTGGCGCGGACCGCGTCGAGCAGGCCCATCCGCTCGACCACGTCGAGCGCCACCCCGCGGATGTCGACCTTGTAGCCGCCCTCGCGGATCGAAGGCGCCCGCTCCACCACGGTGGGGGTGAAGCCGTGCCGCCGCAGCCAGTAAGCCGTCGCGGTGCCGGCGATGCTCGCGCCGGAGATCAGGATGTTCGTCATGCCCTGAAAGGTACAGTCGTCTCAGACGCTTGTCTAGTACGGATTTCTGAGACGTTCGTGTTAGACTCTGGGCATGGGAAATCGTGAAGACCTGCTGGCCGGGGCCAAGCGCTGCCTGATCGAGAAGGGCTACTCGCGCACGACGGCGCGCGACATCGCCACGGCCTCCGGAGTGAGCCTGGCGGGCATCGGCTATCACTTCAGGTCGAAGGACGCGCTGATGAACGAGGTGCTGTTCGAGGTGATGCGGGAGTGGGGCGACGACCTGGCGGCGACGCTGGCCGCCGACGTCAAGCACGCCGACGTCAAGGCCGACACGGAGCCGCTCGAACGCTTCGAGGCGGCATGGGACCGGGTGATCGAGTCATTCGACCGGCTGCGGCCGCTCTGGGTCACCCAGTTCGAGCTGCTGGGCCAGATCGACCACCTGCCCGACATCCGGGAGCAGCTCGTGGCCGGCATTCAGGAGGGGCGCCAGGGGCTCGCGGAGTTGTTCGAGGGCATCGACCCGGCGGCGGAGCCGGAGCGGGCGCGGCTGGTCGGCACGTTCTACCAGGCCATGCTGACGGGGTTCCTGTCGCAGTGGCTCATCGATCCCGACAGCGCGCTGTCGGGCCGCGAGGTGGTCGCGGCCCTGCGCATGGTCCAGAGGTAGCTTCTCGTGTGGCTTAGAAGGCGCTGATCGTGGCGGGCGCCCGCTCGGCCCTGCTCAGCGTGCGGATCACCGCCGTCGCGCCATGACGGTGTACGGCCAGCCGCGCCAGCAGCTCGACGACCGGCTCGACGACCGAGGACGGCAGCTCCGGAGTCTCCACACCCACGCTGGCGGCCAGGTCGTCGGAGTGCACGACCAGCTCCATCAGGCGGGTGAGCAGGAGGTCGTCGAACCGGAGCGACCAGCCCGACCACGGCAGATAGACCACCTTGTCGCTGGGCTGCGCGGGCAGGGCGACCCGCTGCCGGTCGAACAGCTCGCCCGCCTTGGCGGCCAGCGCCACCGGGCCGTCGGCGGCGGCCACCTCACCGGCCCGCCGGATGCCCACGTTGCTCTCGTGGTCGAGGCCCGCCTGCACCCACGGCGACCTGGTGAAGTGCTCGATCAGCGGGATCGGCTCACCGGGCGGCCCGCCGTCCTCGAGCAGGTTGTCGACCCGGACGATCTGGTGGGCCAGGTGCGCGGCGAGGCCGGCCACGCTGAACTCGGTCAACGCGCTCGGCTTCTCCCACGCGGCGGCCACGGCCGGCTCACGCAGCAGTGCCACCGCGGACGACGCGGCGACCAGATAGGACTCCCTGATCTCCCCCATGTCCCGCCTTTCCCCGTTTTCTGGTGGTGACCCGGCAAAGACTATCCGGGGTACTGTCCTGACCGTCAGCCGAGGGCGCGCCTGATCGCCGACCTGATGAAGACCCTGGCCAGGGTCGCGCGCCTGAACCGGCTCAGGAACGGCCGCGGCAGGCCGTACCTGCGGGCTCGGATGTCCGCCACCACGTTCATCGGCGCACCGAGCTCGGCCAGCACGTCCAGGGCCTCCCGCTTGGTGATCAGCCGCCCGTCCCGCAACGTGACCGTCGCCCTCGCCACGGTGATCATCCCGAGATCCACCCAGATGTCCCGCAGCCACAGCTTGCGCGCGCGCGTCTTGACCAGCCAGAAGTCCCGGAGATCCGCCCGGATGAACTCGCTCAGCTCCTCGTCCGACACCGGCGGCAGCAGGCCCGCGGGCGGCGCGCCGTACAGCTCGAGAGCGCCCGAGTGCAGCTCACGACGGGTCACCGGGGTGACCGGCCGCTCGTACAGCTCCTGGTGCGCCCAGGTCACATGGTCGGTCGCGAAGTCGCCCAACCGGTGTTCGGGCATGTAGGAGCAGTGCAGATGCTCGGCGAGCGGCAGCGCGATCTCCTCGTGCAGCTTGGCCAGCCCCTGCCGCTGCTCCTCGGTGAGGTCGGTCTCGACCACCGCGATGAGATCGAGATCGCTCTTGCCCGGCTGGTAGTCACCCGCCGCGAGCGACCCGTGCGCCCACAGGGCGACCAGGGGTACGGCCGGCCTGATGTCGTGCAAGAAACGGGTTAGGAGAAGATCGGTTGGCCCATGCATGATGGCCACTATGGTCGACACGAGACGCGACGGAAAAGTGGCCCTGGTCACCGGCGTGGGGCGCACTGTCGGCATCGGCGCCGGCATCGCCCGACAGCTGGCGGCCGCGGGCTGGGACATCGCCTACACGTACTGGACCCCGTACGACGAGCGCATGTCCTGGGGCGCCGAGCCGGGGGCGGCCGACGTGATCGGGGAAAGCCTCGCCGGGCGCGGCGCGGCGATCGAGGCCGACCTGACGGACGCCGACGCCCCCGCACGGATCTTCGACGAGGCCGAACGCCGGCTGGGCAACGTCACCGCCCTGGTGATGTGCCACTGCGAATCGGTCGCCTCCGGCCTGCTCGACACCACCCTCGCGAGCTTCGACCGCCACTTCGCCGTCAATGCGCGGGCCACCTGGCTGCTGGTCCGCGAGTACGGCCGCCGCTTCTCGGGCGCCCACGGGACGGGCCGGATCATCGGCCTCACCAGCGACCACACGGTCGGCAACCTGCCCTACGGCGCGAGCAAGGGCGCCCTGGACCGCATCGTCCTGGCCGCCGCCCGCGAGCTGGCCCACCTCGGGGTCAGCGCCAACGTCATCAACCCCGGCCCGGTGGACACCGGCTGGATGTCGGACGAGATCCGGGAGCGGCACCTCCGCCAGACCCCACTCAACCGCCTCGGCACGCCCAAGGAGACCGCCGACCTGGTCGACTTCCTGTGCTCCCCACAGGGCCAGTGGATCAACGGCCAACTGCTGATGAGCAACGGCGGCTTCGCCTAGCGCGGCGTCCACGACGGACCGTCTTCCTCAGAGCGCGTGGCCCCCCGCCACCTGGAGGACCTGACCGGTGATCCACCGAGCCTGGTGCGAGGCGAGGAACACGACGGCGTCGGCGATGTCGGCGGGCTCGCCCACCCGCCCCAGCGGCACGATCTCGCCGACCCGCGCGCACATCTCGGCGTCCATCCAGCCGGTCTGCACCGGGCCGGGAGCCACCGCGTTGACCCGGATGCCGGTCGCGCCGAGGTCGAGCGCGGCCGCCCGCGTAAGGGCCTCCAGCGCCGCCTTGGACGTCCCGTACCCGATCTGACCGGGGAAGGCGCGGGCGGCGTCCGTGGAGACGTTCACCACGCACGGCTCGCGGCCGTCCCGCTGCCGACTCGCCAGTTCGGAGACGAGCAGCGCGGGGGCGATCGCGTTGACCTCGTAGTGGCGGCGCAGGCCGTCGGCGGTCAGGGCGCCGAAGGTGTCCGGGGTCTCGCAGTGCGCGGCGTTGTTCACCAGCACGTCGACCGGCCCCAGCAGCCGCTCGACCGCATCGAACAGCTGCCGCGCCGCCTCCGGCTCACGTAGGTCGGCGGGTACGGCCACCGCGTCGCGGAGCCCGGCGGCCAGCGTCTCGGCGACGTCCCCGGCGGGGGTGACGTGCTCCCAGGTGATGCCAGGGGGAGCGGTCCTCTCGCTGAAGTAGTGCACCGCCACCCGCGCCCCCTCAGCCGAGAAGGCCCGCGCGACCGCCGCCCCGATCCCGCCACTGGCACCGGTGACGAGAACGGTCCGACCGGCGAGTTTCGTATCGATCATCCGAGGAGCATGTCGTGCTCGATCCACGATTGCGAGAGGCCCTCGTGATCACCTTTCGTCACGGCGCGCTGAACAGCGCGCTCACCGACTCGCCGTCGTGGATCCGCCGCATCGCCTCGGCCAGCGCCGGGGCGATCGACAGGACCG
Source organism: Nonomuraea sp. NPDC050022 (assembly GCF_044460705.1). Classification (NCBI taxonomy): domain Bacteria; kingdom Bacillati; phylum Actinomycetota; class Actinomycetes; order Streptosporangiales; family Streptosporangiaceae; genus Nonomuraea; species Nonomuraea sp. NPDC050022. Next base: position 109,773 of record NZ_JBITKE010000020.1, on the reverse strand, counting down.
TGAGCTTGTCCGTCGGTTTGGGCACGGGCACGGTGTTGGTGCAGACGATCTCCTCGACCTCGGGCAGCGCGCTCAGCCGCTCGATCGACCCGGCCGCGAACAGCCCATGCGTGCACGCCACGCGTACGGAGTTGACGCCACGCTCACGCAGCCGGTCGAGCAGCTCGATGACGGTCGTGCCCTTGGCGATCTCGTCGTCCAGGATGATCACGTCCTTGCCCTTGACCTCGCCGATCACCGAGCTGATCACCACCCGGTCGTCGCTGAAGCGCTGCTTGGCCCCCATCGCCACGTCGGCGCCGAGCAGCCGGGCGAAGTGCGCGGCCTCCTTGGCGTTGCCCAGGTCCGGGGAGACGACGACGGTGTTGGACAGGTCGTGCCGGCGGAAATGGGCGGCCAGCTCGCGCAGCGCGTGCAGGTGGTCGACGGGCACGCTGAAGAAGCCGTGCACCTGCGGCGAGTGCAGCGTCATCGTCAGCACCCGCCCGGCGCCCGCCGTCACCAACAGATCCGCCACCAGCCTGGCCCCCATGGAGATGCGCGGCATGTCCTTTTTGTCGCTCCGAGCAAAGGCGTAATGGGGCATCACGACGGTCGTCCTGGCGGCGGACGCCCCACGGGCGGCGTCGAGCATCAGCAGCAGCTCGACCAGGTTCTCCTGTACGGGGGGAACCAGCGGCTGGATGATGAAGACGTCGCGTTCTCTGCAGTTGGCCTGGAGCTGGACCTCCAGCACGTCGTTGGCGAAGCGGTTGACCTTGACCGGGTGGAGCGGGGTGCCCAGGTGGGAGCAGATCTCCTCAGCCAGGGCAGGGTGGGCGCTGCCGCTGAATACCGTGATGTCTCGCACGATTCCGAAAGGATAGCTTCACGGGCTCAGGTAATGGTGCACCAGGGCGGGTTCACCGGCCGCGTTGCGCCATCGGGCGCGTGAGGTGGCGACGCGCTGCCAGCCGTACCTCTCGTAGGCGGCGATGGCCGCCCGGCCCTCGGCGGAGACCTCCAGGGTGAGGCGCCCGTCCGCGTCGGCGAGGGCGGTGTCCAGCAGACGGGCGGCGAGCCCGCCGCGCCGGGCGGGCGGCGTGACGAACAGACGGGTCACGGACGCGCGGACGGGCGTGCTGACCAGCTCGGCCACCCGCGACTCGACCTGAGCGAGCCCGACATGGCCGACTATGGCGCCCTGCTCGTCCAGGGCGATCCAGGCGCGGAGCAGGTCGCCGGGCGTGAGCCAGCTGTGCGGATCGTCGGGCCAGTCCACGGGGTAGCGGTCGGCGGCCTGAACCTCGGCCAGCGCCCGCACACACGCGTCGAGATCGGCGGGAGTTCTGAGTCGGATCATCGCTGGAGCGCCGCCATCGTGAGGGGGTTTCTGAGCCGGGTCATCGTTCGAGCGCCGCGACCGTGAGGGAGTCGAGGTCGGGGACGACCTTCCAGGCGAGCGCCAGCGCGTCGGGGGCGGGCGGATAGCGGGGATGGGGAACGGCGATCACCCGCATCCCGGCCGCGTGCGCCGAGCGCAGGCCGTTGCTCGAATCCTCCACCGCCACGCACCCGCGCGGGTCGACTCCCAGCTTGGCGGTCGCCTCCAGGTAGCCGTCCGGGGCGGGCTTGCCGCGCGGTACCTCCTCGGTGGAGACGGTGACGGCGAAGCAGTCACGGAACTCGGCCGCGTCCAGCACCACCTCGATCAACGCACGCGGCGAGGAGCTGGCCAGTCCCAGCGTGAGGTCCGCCGCCAGGCGCCGCACCGCCTCGGGCGCCCCCTTCATCAGCGGTACGCCGTGCCGATAGCGCTCGGCCATCTGGTCCACCACGCCGCGCGCGATCTCGTCCGGAGGCAGCGCCACACCGAGTTCGTGCAGGTAGGCAGCCCATTCCTGGGTGCTCATCCCCATGAGCCTGGACTGGGTGTCCTCCTGCCAGGTGCCGCCGTGTTCGGCGACGAACGCCCGCCGTACCTCCTCCCAGACCGGCTCGGAGTCGACGAGTACGCCGTCGAGGTCGAACACGCACGCTTCCACGGAACCCCCTAGCGGGCTTTGTCGGGATTGCCCATTAACGAGGATATGCGTTGACCGGTTCTCGGGAATGGGCCTGGGCATGGCCGACCTTCCACTCCACGATTCCAACGACTTCGAGGCGGCGGCGGATCGCGGCTTCATCGCGAAGTTCAGCCCGGCGGTGGTCAGCGCCGCCGACAGCAAGGTCATCTGGGACGGCGAGTCGGCCGCCTTCCTGGAGCAGGAGTGCCCTGGCAGCGCGCATCCCAGCCTGTGGCGGCAGGCGCGGCTCTCCGCCAGGCAGGGGCTGTACGAGGTGACGGACGGCGTCTACCAGGTGCGCGGGTTCGAGCTGTCGAACATGTCGATCGTCGAGGGCGACTTCGGTGTGATCATCATCGACCCGCTCATCTCCACCGAGTGCGCCGCCGCGGCGCTGCGCCTCTACCGAACCCATCGCGGCGCCCGGCCCGTGACCGGGGTGATCTACACGCATCCGCACGTCGACCACTTCGGCGGCGTACGCGGCGTCACCGGCGGCGGCGTGCCGGTCCTGGCGCCCGCGGGCTTCCTGCGGAACGTCGCCCGCGAGCACCTGCACGCCTGGTCCGCCACGGCCCGCCGATCCGTCTACCTGTACGGCCAGGCCCTCGAACGATCACCCGATGGCCAGATCGGTCCGGGCCTGGGCAAGACCCGCTCCATCTCGCTCATCGCCCCCACGGTCGACGTCGAACGTACGGGACAGGAGGAGACGGTCGACGGGGTACGCATCGTCTTCCAGCTCGCCCAGTCGCCACCGGAGCTGACCCTGTACCTGCCCGGCCGCCGGGCCCTGTGCCTGGGCGAGAACGCCACCCGCAACCCGCACAACCTCCTGCCCCTACGGGACGCCAAGGCCCTGGCCCGGCAGCTGGACGAGACGGTCACGTTGTTCGCGGCCGAGCTCGACGTCGCCTTCGCCTCGCACCACTGGCCCACCTGGGGCGGGCCGGAGATCACCCGGTTCCTGTCGCAGCAGCGTGACCTGTACTCCTACCTGCACGACCAGACCCTCCGGCTGATGAACAAGGGCCTGACCGGAGCCGAGATCGCCGAGGCCATGCGGGTGCCACCCGAACTGGAGCAGGTCTGGCACACGCACGGCTACCACGGGCCGGTCGGCCACAGCGTCAAGGCCATCTACCAGCGCTACCTGGGCTGGTTCGACGGCAACCCCGCGCACCTGTGGGAGCACCCGCCGAGGGAGAGCGCGACCCGCTACGTGGAGTGCCTCGGCGGCGGGGCGGCCGTCGTCGCCTTCGCCCGGCGCTATCTCAAGGAGAACGACCTGCGCTTCGCCGCCCAGCTGCTCAACCACGCGGTCTTCGCCGACGAGGGCAACAAGGAGGCCCGCGACCTGCTCGCCGAGGTGTACACCCGGCTCGGGCACGGCGCGGAGAACGCCACCTGGCGCAACCTCTACCTGACGGGCGCGCTGGAGCTGAGCGACGGCGTCGTGCCGGCCGCCACGGAGCGGGCCGCGCCCGGCTTGGTCGCGGCGCTCGGCGTCGACCAGATCCTCGACTCGATCGCCATCCGGATCGACGGGCCGCGGGCCTGGAACGAGAGCCTGTCCATCGACTGGCACCTGACCGACCTGGGCGAGAGGTACCGGACCACGCTGTCGAACGGCGCGCTCATCCAGCACGCCGACCCGCCCGAGGGGCCGGTCGACCTGACCTTGCGACTGACCAAGGCGCAACTGCTCGGCCTGCTGGCCGGCCGGGGGGTCGAGCGGGTCGAACGAGAAGGCGACATCGGCGTACTGCGGCGCTTGGTGGCCGTACTCGACCACCCGATCCCCGACTTCGCCATCGTGACCGCCTAACGCGGTGTCCCCCGGAGGGGGTATCTCCCAAAAGACCCCAGCCACCACGGACCGTCACAGGGGGTGAGACCGTCCGGGGTCCTCAGCCGCTACGGCGGGGCGCCAGACTCGAAATCGCGAAGTAGAGGACCCCCGCCAGCACCAGCGCGACCACCACGCCGATATTGGCCGCCCCGAACGTCCCCGCCCTCATCTGATCGCTCATCAGGAAACCGACCACCCGGGCGATGTTCGGGTCGGTGGAGGTGATGAGCCCGACACCCACGACAGACGCCGCGACCAGCGAGATCACCCCGGACCAGTTCAGAGCGGGTGCCCCGGGCCGAAGCAGCCGCTCATCGTACGACCGGCCACCAGCCCGCCGGAGCCACATGTCGACGAGGAAGACGGCCACCCAGGCGGCCATCACCACCCCGATGATCGCCAGGAACGCCTGGAAGGTCGCCAGGAAGCTGGTCGAGACGAACAGCAGGTAGTAGCCGCCGAGCACCATCAGCGCGCCGTCGACCAGCACCGCGTAGTGCCGCTTGATCGGCACCCCCAGCGCCAGCATGGACAGCCCCGACGAGTAGATGTCCATGATCGCCCCGGCCAGGAAGCCACCGATGGCGGTCAGCAAGTACGGCAGCAGGAACCAGGTCGGCAGCGCCGCCGCCAGCGCCCCGACCGGATCCGCGCCCGCGGCCTGGGCCAGCTTGGGGTCGCCGCCGGCCAGCAGCACGCCGAAGACGAGCAGCACCATGGGCGGCACCGCCCCGCCCACCGTCGTCCACAGCGCCACCGACGAGGGCTTGGACGCGGTGGGCAGGTAGCGCGAGTAGTCGGCGCCGCAGTTGACCCAGCCCAGGCCGAGCAGCGTCATCGCGAAGATGACCGCGCCCACCCAGCCGCCGGGGCCCGCGGTGGTGTCCAGCGAGGTGCCGAGCTTCGGGGCCATGAGGATCATGTACACGACGGTCAGCACGATGAACGCGTACGTCAGATACCGCTGCACCGCCATGATCAACGCGTGGCCGTACACCCCGACCACGATCGTGAGCAACGCGGCGACCGCGAAGCAGACCGCCATGGCGGTCGTGCCGGGAATGCCGGGCGCGACCCGCTTCAGGATCGCCGCGCCGCCCTGCGCCGACAGCGTCACGAGCACGATCTCCCAGCCGACGTTCGAGACATAGGAGAGTACGGCCGGCAGCTTGTTGCCCTGGTAGCCGAAGGGGGCGCGGCCGAGCGTCATCGTCGGCACCCCCGACCGGGTGCCCGCGATGGCGACCAGCCCGACCAGCCCGAACGAGAGCGCGTAACCGATCGCTCCCGTGATGATCGCCGGGACGACGCCCAGACCGAGCCCGACGATGTAGACACCGAAGGCGACGCCGAAGAGGGAGAGGTTGGCGCCGGCCCATGGCCATAACAGGTCCCGAGGCGTGCCCCGCCGCTCGGCTGCCGGAACGGCGTTGATGCCGTTCTGCTCGACGGTCATCATGTCCATGATCGGACGGTACACCCGGCAACCGCGCCGCCCCAGAGCACCGGCACCGCGGCTGCCCCAAAGCAGCCGGGATCAGCCGTCGAGCCCCAGCAGCGTGGCCTCCACCTTCGGGTCCAGGCCGACCGGCGGCCGGTCAGGACGCATGGGCGCCCGCCCGCCGATGCTCCGCAGCCACGCCCACGTGTCGGCCACCGTCTCGGCCACCGGCCGGAACCGCAGCCCGGCCGCCACCGCCTTCGACACGTCACCTCGGTGCATGGTGTCGTGGTCCTCGCCCAGCAGCCAGATCGGCAGATCGGTCCACGGCTGCACGCCGGCCGCCAGGATCGGCTCCGGCTCCACCCACCGCAGCTCGGCTTCGGACCCGGTCACGTGTACGCAGGTCCGCAGCAGCTCCTCCATGGTGACGAATCCCGATGGGCTCACCACGTTGTAGGCCCCACCCAGCCCGTCCTTGGCCGCGTCAAGGCACCACTGGGCCATGTCGCGCGCGTCCACGTACTGCAGGGGCAGCTCGGCCGGCCCCGGCGCGAGCACCGGCCCGCCACGCGCGATCCTGTTCAACCACCACGGCAGCCGCCCGATGTTCTCGTGCGGCCCCAGGATCAACCCGGCCCGCGCCAGCAGCGCCCGCTCCCCGAAGGCCGCCACCGCCGCCAGCTCCCCACCGGCCTTGAACCGCGCGTAACCCACTTCGTCGCCGTCATCGGCCGAGGCCGCCACCACCGGAGCGTCCTCTCCGGCACCGGCCGCCGTCGGGTAGGTGTAGACGGACCGGCTGGACACGTAGACGTAGTGTCCCGCTCGCCCGGCCAGCAGCCTCGCCGCGTCGCGTACGGCGGACGGCGCCCACGACCAGGTGTCGACCACGACGTCCCACTGACCACGGTCGAGCGCCGCCAGCCCGCCCGGCTTCGCCCGCTCGCCCCGCAGCGCCGTCACCGTGGGCGGCGGGGCATGCGTGCCCCGGTTGAACACGGTCACGTCCCAGCCGGATGCGACAGCCTCCTCGACGAAGGCCCGCCCCACGAACTCCGTCCCGCCCAGCACCAGAAGCCTCATGGCCACCACCCTGCCGATCCCGGTCGCCACCCGGTAGCCGTGCACGCCGACAGCGGAATCGCCAGCAGCGAAACCACCGACCGCGGAATCGCCGACAGCGAAACCAAGGCATCGCCAGCAGTGAAACCAAGGCGTCGCCGACAGTGGGGTCCCTTACTCTCCGCGACAATTTAGCGCTGTAAAGGTAGATATATCAGCAGGTCAGTGTCAATGCTGTTCCTCGCGGCATAATGGGGAAGTGTCACAGATAGTGATGCTAGGGACCATGGAATGGTGAAAAGGATCTTCCCCTGCTCGATGCGGGCGCGCCTGACCATGATCGCGACTCTGGTCGCGGCCGTGGTCTTCGCCGCCACGGTCGGCCTCACCCTGAGCACGTTGCCGGGCAACCTCCGCGGCGCCGTGCAGAACCGGGTGGAGCTGGCCGTACGGCGAGTGGCCAACGACGCCCGGACGAAGGAGCTGCGCAGCCTGCTCCCGGCGCCGGCCCGCGTACCCCTCCTGCAGGTCGTCTCCGCCGAGGGCATCGTCCTCGCCTCCAGCCACAACCTGAGAGGGCAGCCCCCCATCGCGAACCTGCGGCTGCCCCAGCCGGAAACGATCTATGCCACCGAGATCGAGCTCACCGGCGACAGCGACAGTGTGGAGCACGGATCCAAGTACCTGGTCATGGCCATGCAGTCGCGGACGTCGTACGGCCTGATAACCGTGTATGGCGCGTCCTCGCTGAGCGACGTCAACCGGGCACTTGGGTGGCTCTATGCCCTGATCTTCCTCGGCACCCCACTGATGCTGCTCGGTGTCGCGGGCATCACCTGGGTCGTGGTCGGCCACACCCTGCGCCCGGTCGAACGCATCCGGGCCGAGCTGGCCGAGATCACCGGTCACGACCTGAGCCGCCGGGTTCCCGTACCCGGCGCCGGGGACGAGATCTCCAACCTCGCCGTGACCACCAACGACACCCTCGACCGGCTGGAACGCTCCGCCGAGACGCAACGCCGCTTCGTGGCCGACGCCTCGCACGAGCTCCGCAGCCCCATCACCGCGCTGCGCACCCAGCTGGAGGTGGCCAGCGCCTACCCGGACGACACGGACTGGGCGTCGACGGGCGCCCGGGCCCTGAAGTCAGCCGACCGTCTGACGGACATCATCGAGGAGCTCCTGATGTTGGCCCGGCTCGACGCGGGCGCCGTCATCGAATGGCACGTCGTCGACGCCTGCCAGCTGGCGGAGGAGCAGGGGCGGCGCCGTGCGGGAGGCGACATCAGCGTCGTCACCCACGTGATGGGCGAGGCACCGGTCATGGGCTCCCGCATCCAGCTGGACCGGCTGCTGACCAACCTGCTCGACAACGCCACCCGGCACGCCACCTCCAAGATCGACCTCCAGGTGGAGGTCAACCAAAGGGACCGGACCGTCGACATCACGGTCACCGATGACGGAGCGGGTATCGTGGCGGAGGAGCGCGAGCATGTCTTCGAGCGCTTCACCCGCCTGGCCGAGGGCCGGGCCAGGGACAAGGAGGGCAGCGGACTCGGCCTGGCCCTGTCGAGAGAGATCGCCCAGGCGCACCGGGGGACCCTGACGATCACCGACCACCATCCAGGCGCCCAGTTCGTCACCCGTCTGCCGCTGTACCTGGATGGAGATTCACCGGTGTGAGCGGTTCGCGCCCGTCCAGCACGGCCGCGACGTTCGACACCGACAGGTGGCACATCCGCTCGCGGGTCGCCGTGCCCGCGCTGCCGATGTGCGGGGTCAGCACGGTGTTGCCGAGCTCGACCAGCGCCGGGTTCACCGCCGGCTCGCCCTCGAACACGTCGAGGGCCGCCCCCGCGATCGTCCCCGCCCGCAGCGCCTTCACCAGCGCGTCCTCGTCGACGATGCCGCCACGAGCGGTGTTGACCAGGATCGCGGTGCGCTTCATGCGGCCCAGGGCGTCGGCGTCGATGAGGTGGCGGGTGGCCGGGGTGAGCGGGCAGTGCAGGCTGACCACGTCGGCGCGCTCCAGCAGCTCGGGCAGCTCGACGAACTCGACGCCCCGCTCATCGTCCTCCGGCAGCGGCGAGGAGGTGGGCGTGGCCAGGATCTCCATGTCGAACGCGCGGGCGCGCCGCGCCACGGCCCGCCCGATGCGGCCGTAGCCGACCACGCCGAGCGACGCCCCGGCACTGAGATCGAGCCCGAGCAGCATGCGCGGCCCCCAGACCCATGGAGTACGCTCCCGCAGCAGTCGGTCGCCGTCCAGCACCCTGCGCGCGGCGGCCAGGATCAGCGCCATCGTCAGGTCGGCGGTGGCGCCGTCGAGCACCCCAGGAGTGTTGGTGACCTGGATCCCGCGCTCGGTGGCCGCGGCCACGTCGATGTTGTCGTAGCCGACCGCGGTGTTGGCGACGACCCGCAGCGATGGGCCCGCCGCGTCGAGGAACTCGGCGTCGATGCGCTCGGTGAGCGTACACACGACCCCCTCCGCGCCCGCGGCCAGGCGCAGCAGCGTGGCGCGGTCGGGCGGGTCCTCCTCGCCGCACACCACGGGTCGGCCGAGCGAGCGCACGAGCGCCATGGCGGCGTCGGTCAGGGTGCGGGTCACGTAGATCATCGACTCTCCTCGCTCATCGGGGGTGCCGTGGGGGCGGGGCGGCCCACGATCCTGCCCCAGGTCTCGCCGTACGACTCCCACCGCGCGGCGACGACGTGCACCCACTCGGGACGCGGGCCGATGCGCCGATACGGCGGCGCGGGGAGTATGACCCCGTCCGTCCCCTCGGCGGCCATCGCCGCGGCTCCCATCGCGGGCAGGTACGTCTCCTCCACGAGATGGACCGGCCGTCCGAACAGGTCCGCCACGATCCCGGCGTAATCCAGCGAGCCCACCATAACGACATGGGCGGAGTCGCCCAGCATCAGGCGTACCGCGAAGGCCACCCCCTCGACCGCGCCCCACGCCGCCGACCAGGCGTCGGTATCGGGCAGGTAGCCGAGCAGGGCGGTGCGCGGCCGTTCCAGCCACAGCGGGCCGCGCTCGGGTGTCACATGCGGGATGAACACGGGCGCCGCCTCGGCCTGCGCGATCGTGGCCGCTCCGGCTCTGGCGATCAGCTCCTCCACCGCGTCGCCGTAGCCGAGCAGCCGCGCCGCGACCGACAGAGCCACGCCGCCGTTGGTCGCGGAATGCCACAGCCATCTGCCCGGCCGTACGTCCGCGCGCTGCAACACCCGCGGCGCCCGATCGGGTACGGCGGAGCTCCGCGTGACCACATGCGTCGTGCCCACCGTGTACAGCGGCGCGCGAGACCCGTGGATGTCGAGCAGGCAGGCGGCGGCCGCCGTGTCGGCCGCCCCGGTGACGACCGGGATGCCGGGGCGCAGCCCCAGCTCGGCGGCGGCCTCGGGAAGGAGAGCACCGAGGGGTGACAGCGACGGGACCACCGGCGGCAGGACGTGCCTGGGCACCCCCACCAGCTCGGCGAGGTCGTCGATCCAGTCACAGCCGTCGGTGCAGGCGAACAGGCCGCTGTAGGAGGCCTGCGTGGGGTCGATCGCGTCGCGGCCGGTCAGCCGGTGCCCCAGCCAGGTGCCGACGAACCCCATCGTGCGCGTACGAGCCAAGGTCTCCGGCTCGTGCTCGGCGAAGAACCGCCAGGCCAGCCCCATGGCAGTGGCCGGAAAGGCGGCATTGCCCACCAGGGCGGCCGCCTCGTCGCCGCGTGCCTTGGCGTACGCCTCCACGAGGTCGGGAAGCGCGGGATGGTCCCAGCACAGGCCGGGCGCGACGGCATCGCCGGCGTCGTCGAGCGGGATCGCGACCGGGCAGTGCACGGCCAGGCCCACGGCGTCGGCGCGGGTGGCGTCGCCGAGATCGTGGCAGGCCAGCCGCACGCTGCGCGCCCATTCCGCCGTGTCCACCCGGCCCCGCGCCTGCCGGTGAGCGGGACGGTGGTCGGCGCGGCCGCGGGCGAGCACCCGGCCGGCGCCGTCGACCAGGACGGTCTTGGTCGCCGATGTGCCGAGGTCGATCCCCAGATAGGTGGCCATGTGGTCCCTACTTCAGCAGCTCCGCGGCCTTCTCCGGCTCGACGTCCTCATGGACGACCGCGCGGAGGGCACGCACCATCTTGCCGGGATCCTCCGCGCCCCACACGTTCCGGCCGAAGGTGACGCCTCGCCCGCCCGCCTCGATCACCGAGGCCGCCTGCCGGAGCACCTGCAACGGGCTGTCGGCCTTGGCGCCGCCGGCGGCCACGACGATCGCGGGCGTGCCCTCGACGATCTCGCGGAAGGTCTCCGTCGAGCCGGAGTACCAGGTCTTGACCACGTCGACGCCCAGCTCGGCGGCGGCCCTGGCGGCGTACAGGATCGCCTCGACGCTGCCCTTCCTGTCCTCCCACAGCTCCCCGCTGGGGTAGGCGTGGCAGACCACGGGCAGCCCGACCGCGCCGGCGCTCTCCACGACGCCCGACAGCAGTTCGAGGTCGCGCGCCTGGTTGGAGGACCCGGCGCTGATGCCCACGGCGACCGCCTCGGCGCCCAGGCGGATCGCGTCGGACACGGTGGCCACGACCGCGTCGTAGTGGGCGTGGAAGTCCACGGAGAACGTCGACGCCTTGAGGATCCAGGGGACGCGCGTGGGATTGTGGGCGATCACGTGCCCGGCGATGCCCTTGAACATCGTCACGGCGTCGGGACCCGCCGCCACGATGCCGTCGTACGTGGGTGCGATCCCGGCCAGGCGCGGGGCGACGCCGCGCGGCACCGCCTGGTCGAGGGCCACGGTGACCGTCCGGCCCGTGGCGCCGAACAGCCGGCGCAGCCGGATCGTCCGGCCCAGAGCGCTGGTCGTGCCCGTCGGGTTGATATCGAGTGTGGCGTAAGCCGTCATGTCAGTCCTTCCAAGGAGATATGCCGACGCGAAGGTCGCGGCCTGAAGCGGCCAGGTCGATGGCCTTGGCCATGTCGTCTATCGGGAACTGGGTGCCGACCAGGTCATCCACCCTGAGCTCGCCCGCGGAGATCATTTCGGCGATCTTCGTGAAGCCGTCGAGCCGGCACGAGGAGGCGCCCACGACGGACCACTCGTTGTAGTGGATGTCGTTGGCCGGGATCTCCAGCACGCTGCCCTCGCCACCGAACCCCGCGAACATGCTGACCCTGGCACCGGGCGCCAGACAGGTCAGGTAGGGATGCACGGCGTCGAGCCGCCCCACGGCGGCGATGAGCACGTCGACGCCCGCCCCGCCGGTCCACTCCAGCACGTCGGCCGCGGCGCCTTCGCCGGGGGACAGCGCGAGCTCGGCCCCGGACGCCAGCGCGGCTTCGAGCCGCTCCGGGATCGGATCGACCGCCACGACCCGCGGGACGCCCAGCTCCCTGGCCAGCCGTACGTGCATGAGCCCCAGCGGCCCGCACCCGCTGACCAGCATGGTCTCCGCGCCCGGCGCGCCGGCCAGCAGCTGGCCGTTGTAGGCGCAGGCCAGGGGCTCCACGATGGCGGCCTCCGCGGCGGACACGCCGGGCACGGGCACCAGGTTGCCCGCCTCGACCGCCTGCGCGGGCACCCGGACGTACTGGGAGAAACCGCCGGGCAGTTGGTAGCCGAAGGCGACCCGGTTGCGGCAGATGTTGCCGCGGTCCTTGACACACGCCACGCAGGCGCCGCACGGCACCAGCGGATAGACCGCCACCTGGTCCCCGATGGACAGCCCGGCCGGCAGGGCGCCGGCCACCTCGGCGATCGTCCCGGCGAACTCGTGACCCATCACGGTGGGATAGGTGACGTTCCGCTTCTTGGTGCCCTGGTAGATACGGATGTCGGTGCCGCACACGAGGGAGCTCTCCACGCGGACCAGGACGTCGCCCGGCTCCAGCGCGGGCCGCTCGACCTGGGACACGTCCAGGCGCTCTGGGGCGCGCAACACTGCCTGTTTCATCATGGCCTCTCGCTCGGTGGGGGTCGGTCGTCGCTGCCTGCGGGTCGGTGGGGGTCGGTGCGTGCGGGTCGGCGGGAGGGCGGTGGTCATTGCATGTCGGTCGGTGGGAGGTCCGTCGTCGGGCACACCACGATCCGCAGGTCGCCGCCGCTCGCCGCGCGCAGGGCGGCCAGCGCCTCGGGGTCGGCCCCGTCGTCGGTGAGGAGCGTCCAGGGGCGATCGATCGGCGACCAGTAGGAGCTGGCGTCGTCCAGGAGCTTGGCGGAGTCGGCCACCACGACCAGCCGGCGCGTGTGCTGGCTCATCAGCGTCTTCAGCGAGCTCTGCTCGAAGGTGCGCGAGGCGATGCCCCGGGTGGGATGCACGGCGTCGGCGCCCAGGAAGGCGATGTCCGCGTACAGCCCCCTGACCATCTCCTCAGCCCCCGGACCCGTCATGGTCTGGTTGATGCGGCGCAGCCGCCCGCCCATCACCACGACGTCGACACCCTCCTCCTCCACCAGCGTGTTGACCGCCCCGAGGCCGTTGGTGAAGACGGTGAGCCCGGACTTGCCCAGCAGGTAGCGGGCCAGCCGCTCGGTGGTCGTGCCGGCGTCGAGCAGGACCACCTGGTCGTCCTCGACGTACTCGGCGGCCTGGCGGGCGATCGCGTCCTTCTGCCGTACGTGCTTCATGCGGCGCTGGCGTACGGAGATCTCGGTGGTGCCGCCGCCGAGCACCGCCCCGCCGTACGTCCTGGTGATGCGGCCTTCCTCGCGCAGCTGGGCGAGGTCGCGGCGGACCGTGGCGAGGGAGACGTCGAGCGTCTCGCTCAGCCGCTCCACCTCGACGGTGCCGTCCGTGTGGGCGGCGAGGAGCTCCATGATGCGCTCGCGGCGCGCCCTGCTGGGCAAACGGCTCACCGTGCACCACCTTCTGGATGATTGAATCGGTCATTTTGATGATTGTATCGAGCAGAGTTGCTTGTCAAGTCTCTGCGCGAATCGCTCATTGATATGAGCGTTTAACTCGGAACGACGCCCTGATTGCGCGTTTGTTTCCAGGTCTTGACAGCGAGGTTGCGTGTAACGAGCATCCTGTTAACCACATCACAGCACGGCAGGCTCTGAGCGAAACGATCAAATTGGTGCCGTGCCGTAATCTCGCGAGGAGGTCAGCATGGTGAAGCACGAGACCGCCGCAGCGCCACGATCACCGGCTCCCGACAGGGGCCGGGCAACCCGTGTGCGGTGGGTGGTGGCGGCCTTCTGCTTCGGCGGACTCGCCATCAACTACGTCGACCGGGCCGCGCTCTCCGTCGCCCTGCCCTTCATGACCCAGGACCTGAGCCTCACCCCGACCGAGCAGGGGCTGATCCTCAGCGCGTTCTCCTGGACGTACGCGGTGATGCAGCTGCCCGCGGGCTGGCTCATCGACCGGTTCGGCGCCCGGATCATGTACGGGGCGTGCGTGCTGTGGTGGTCGGTGTTCACCGGGCTCACCGCGCTGGCCAGCAGCTTCGGCGTGCTGCTGGGCTTCAGGCTCGGCCTCGGCATCGGCGAGAGCGGCGCCTATCCGGCCAGCGCCAAGGCGGTGTCGCTGTGGTTCCCGCCCAGTGAGCGGGGGAGGGCGACCGCTTTCTATGACAGTGGCGCCCGCATCGGGTCCGCGCTGGCGGTGCCGATCATCACGGCGATCATCGCGGGGTTCGGGTGGCATGCGGCGTTCGTGGTGATGGCCGCTCTGGGGGTGCTGTGGACGATCGGGTGGTGGTCGTACTACCGCTCACCGAAGTCCCACCCCAAGCCGAACGCCGCCGAACGCGCCCACATCACCGGCACGTCCGCCGCTACCTCGACCGGCACGTCTGTCGACACCTCGTCCGCTACCTCGACCGGTACGTCTGTCGAGAGCTCGTCCGCTACCTCGACCGGTACGTCTGTCGAGAGCTCGTCCGCTACCTCGCCCGGCGCCTCCGGTGGCGCCCCGACCGGCACGCCCGGTACTTCTTTCGCGCCGGAGCGGCGTGGGAGCGTGGCGTGGTTGCTGCGGCACCGCGTGGTCTGGGGCATGATCGGCGGCTTCTCCTGCCTGAACTTCGTGGTCACCTTCTTCCTCACCTGGTTCCCGAGCTACCTCGTCCAGGATCGCGGCTTCGACCTGCTCAAGCTGGGCTTCTTCGGCATGATCCCCGGTCTGACGGCCGTGGCGGGTGGCTGGGCGGGCGGGATCGCCGGTGACTGGCTGCTCAAGCGCGGCTGGAGCCTCACCAGGGCCAGGAAGACCTGCCTGGTGGCGGGCATGCTGCTGAGTTCCACTGTCGCGGCCGCCGTCCTGGTGGAGAGCGCCGCGCTGGCACTGACCCTGCTGAGCATCAGCTACGCCGCGATCGCGTTCGCCATCGTGTCGCTCTGGTGCCTGCCCGCCGACGTCGCGCCCGCGCACCAGGTCGCCACGCTCGGCGGGTTGCAGAACTTCGCGGCCAACATCGCCAGCGCGCTCAGCCCGATCGTCATCGGCGCCCTCGCCCAGGCCACGGGGTCGTTCGTGGTCCCGCTGCTGGTGACCGGTGTGGTGGCGGTGCTGGGCGCGCTCTGCTTCGGCCTCCTGATCCGCAAGGTGGAGCCGATCGCCGGCTGACCATCAGGCGAAGAAGAGCATCGGGCGGAAGAGAGCGTCAGGCGACGAAGAAAGAAGGGCCCGCTTCTCGTTGTCAGGGCGGTTTCAAGGGGTCGTTGCAACACCGCTGGTGTTTTAGGTGGTCAGTAGATCACGCAAGCGCTCGGCTGGGGTGTCCCAGTCGAGCGTTTTGCGTGGACGTCCGTTGAGTTCTTGGGCGACGTGTTCCAGGTCCTCGGGCCCGTAGACGCTCAGATCGGTGCTTTTGGGGAAGTATTGCCGGAGCAGGCCGTTGGTGTTCTCGTTGGTGCCGCGCTGCCAGGGCGAGTGTGGGTCGCAGAAGTAGACGGCCATGTCGGTGGCCATGGTGAACTGCTTGTGCTGGGCCATCTCGCAGCCCTGGTCCCAGGTCAGTGACCCGCGTAGGTGGGCCGGCAGGGTCGACATCGTCTGGATCAATCCGTCGCGGACCTGCTCAGCGTCATGGCCGTGGGGCAGGTGCACCAGCATGGTGTAGCGGGTGGTCCGCTCGACCAGGGTGGCGATCGCGGACTGGTTGTTCGCGCCGATGATCAGGTCGCCCTCCCAGTGGCCGGGCACGGCACGGTCTTCGACCTCGGCGGGCCGGTCGGCGATCATCACCATCTCCTCGACGAACCGATGCTGCCGCTGCCCTGGCTGGCGTTGCGGTTTGCGGCGGGTCCTGCCGGTCCGCAACGCTCTTTGAACCTCGCGTTTGAGGCCGCCGCGGGCCTGAAAATACAGGGCTTGGTAGATCGTCTCGTGGCTCACGCGCATGCTCTCGTCATCGGGGAAGTCCTTGACGAGCCTGTGGGAGATCTGCTCGGGAGACAACTTCCGTTCCAGACCTTGTTCGACCTGCTCACGCAACACTCTATGGTCGACCAGCTTGCAGGTCTTGGGGCGGGCCCGCGCGGCGGCAGCGGCTCGGTGAGCCCGGTGCGGCGGGTAGACACCCTCGAGCGAGTGCCGAGCGATCTCACGCGAGACCGTCGACTTGTGCTTGCCGATCCCCTCAGCGATCTCGGTGACCGTCTGCTTGTTGATCAACCCGTCGGCGATCGCCAGCCGGTCGGTCAACGACAGATACCGGCTATGAACCTCGGCCTCGACAGGATCGATCATGGAAGCCTTGTAGCGGGTACCCGAGCCCGAGTCCACAACCGTGCCGTCGGGATAGACCCGTGTGTTGTTGGACTTGCGAACACCCCTGCGCCAGTCCCGTCCGGTACGTGGATGTACGCCCACCTCCCGCGCGGCCCGCGCCGATGGCCAACCCTGCCCGATCAGCTCCAGGAACCGCCGCTTGGCCGCTTCCTTACCCGCAGGCCTCGCCTCGGCCGCCATCACCCCGGCACCGACCAGGACCCGCCGGGCAGCCCCATGACTCAGCCCAGCGGCGATCGCCGCCCGGTTGACGCTCCCCGACTCCGCGAAGACCGCGAGCACCCGCCGGCGATGCTCGTCGGTCACCACGGTCTTGGCACGCCCCGTCCCCCGACCATCCGCCCGCAAGATCGCATACGCGCGCGAACTCGGCAGGCCCAACGCCGTCGCCGCCGACCGCACCGAAACCCCGGCATCGACCAGCCTCAACAACTCATCGCACTCACGCGATGACCCCTCCGACAACGACATGGTCGTCGCAACTCCTCAGATCGAGGTGTTGCGACGACCACATGAACCCGAGCAGAAGCGGGCCCCTCGCTAGTTCGCTAGGGGGTTACGGTGATGCGAGTCGTGGCGGGCGGGGCGATCGGATTGTCGCGGCCCAGCTGGTCGACGAAGGCGTCGATGTCCAGCGGCCCGCTCCAGAGGTCCGTACCGTCCTTGAAGCCGAGGAAGGCGTCACCGCCGCCGACCAGGAAGTTGTTGGCCGCGACCCGGATCGTCTGCGCGTCTGTCACCGCGACGCCGTCGATCTTCATGTTCGACACCTTGGACCCCCACGCCGCGCCGCTGCTGTAGGTATAGGTGAAGTTCGCCGACGGCTGGAGGATCTTGGTGAACGGCTGGGCATTCGGCCCGCCGGTGAACTGCTGCTCCAGGACCGTCTTGAGCTGCGCACCGGTCAGCGTCACGACCTGCATCAGGTTGTTGAACGGCTGCACGGTGAACGCCTCGCCATAGGTGACCACGCCGTCGCCCTCGCCCGCCGCGGAGCCGGCGAAGGTGAGCGAGGCCCGAACGCCACCCGGGTTCATCAGGGCGATCTGCGCGTTTCCGCCGGTCTTGGTGGCGGCCAGCTGGCCGTCGGCGATGAGGTCGCCGAGCGCGGACTCGCCGCTGGGGGCCGCGGTGTTGGTGATGTCCGCGGTGATCCGGCCGACGGGCTTGTTGGCGACCGGGGCGACCCGGTCCTTCCAGGTCTGCACGAAGGCGGAAATTTCGGGATCCGGGGTGACCGTACGGGTCACGATCTGGTTGTCCGCCACCACCGAGGCGCGGTCGATGTCCCGCGTCTTGACGTTCACGTTGAGATCGACCTTCGTGATGACGCGGCCGAACGAGCCACCCTGCGAGTACAGGCGGTCCTGACCTGCGGGGTCCTTGACCTTGCACAGGTACGCCTGGTGCGAGTGGCCGCTGAGAATCACGTCGATCTCGGGGTCGACCTGCGTGGCGATGCGGTTGCCCGCGCCCGGGACGGCGCTGCAGGCGTCCGGCGACTGGCCCGCCGTCACCTGGTCACCCTCATGCACGAGTACGACCTGGGCCTTGACGCCCACCAGCTTGAGCAGCTTGGACGCCAGGTTCGCGGCCTTGACCTCGTCCACGAACTTGAGGTTCTTGATGCCCTCGGCGGTGACGATGTTCGGGGTGGTCTGGGTGACCAGGCCGATGAAGCCGATCGGCACGCCGTTCATCCACTTGACGCTGACCGGCGGCAGGGCGGGCACGCCCCAGTCGCTCATCAGCTTCTTGACCTGGCTCTGCGGCGCGCCCAGCGCCGCGAGCGCGTCGGACTTCTCGTTCGGGTTCTTGAACAGCACGTTGGCGCCGACGTAGTCGTACTGGGCGCCCTTCCACGTGCCGGCCGGCGAGCACCCGTCCACCGGGTGGCAGCCGCCCTTCATGATCCGGCGCAGCTCCGTGTATCCCTCGTCGAACTCGTGGTTGCCGACCGCGGCCACCTTGAGCCCGAGCTTGCCCATGAACTCGACGGACGGCTCGTCGTGGTAGGCCGCCGAGATCAGCGGACTCGCGCCGATCAGGTCGCCCTGGGCCACCGCGATCGTGTTCTTGTCGCTGAGGGCCTTCATGTGCGTGGCGACGTACGCGGCGCCGCCCGCCTCGACGGTGGCGCCGTTCTCGTCGACCATCCGGCCGGAGGATCCGGTCGGGGGTTCGAGGTTGCCGTGGAAGTCGTTGAGCGCGAGCAGCCGTACCGGAACGGTCTTGGGTGCCTTGCTCGCGTTCGCGGGGGCGGTCGCCGCGGCGAACCCGCCCGCGGCGACGGCTCCGGCCAGCACTAGCCGGAGGAGGGAACGTGAGGTCATGGCCTAAGACGTTACGGCCGGAACCTATGCAGCCAATGTCGCAAAGGTAACGATTCATCGGCCCGCCACATGGCGTTATTTGCCAGCAGTACCCCTAGAGTTCGGACTGTGACAGCGCACGTGGAGATCAGACAACGACTTGATGACCGCGAAATCGCTCAGGTGCTCGGCGTGGTGGACGCGGCGACGGAGGCCGACGGCGTCCGCCCGCTCAACGAGCATGTCATGCTCCACCTGCGCTATGGCGGTGATCCGCAGGCCCGTTCCCTGCTCTTGTACGACGAAGATGAGGCTTTGGTGGGCTATGCCCACATAGATCCCACCGACGAGGTCGAGGGTCCCAGCGGCGAACTGGCCATCCACCCGGCTCGCCGCCGGAAGGGGCATGGCACGCGGCTGCTGCGGGCCGTACTCGAGGTGTCGGGTGGCAGCCTGCGCCTGTGGGCGCACGGCGATCATGAGGGCGCGGGCGTCCTGGCGGCGTCGGCGGGGTTCGAGCGCGTGCGCTCGCTCTGGCAGATGCGCCGGTCCCTGTCCTCGCCGCTGCCCGCTTTCGAGATGCCTGAGGGAGTACGGCTGCGCACCTTCGTACCAGGTCAGGACGAGGAGGCGTGGCTCAAGGTCAACGCCGCGGCCTTCGCCCACCACCCAGAACAGGGCGCCTGGACGGCGAGCGACCTGCGCCAGCGCGAGCAGGAGCCCTGGTTCGACCCGGAGGGCTTCTTCCTGGCCTTCCGCGGCGAGCGGCTGGCCGGCTTCCACTGGACCAAGATCCACGGCTCGTCGGAGCACGGCCACGAACCGATCGGCGAGGTGTACGTCGTCGGCGTCGACCCCTCCCAGCAGGGCACCGGGCTGGGCAAGGCGCTCACGCTGGCGGGTCTGGACCATCTACGCGCGCGTGGCCTCGCCCAGGCGATGCTCTACGTGGACGAGGCCAACACGGCGGCGATCCGCCTGTACGAGTCCCTGGGCTTCGACCGCTGGGACGTCGACGTGATGTATGCCGTTATTCCACCACCCAATGCAGGGCAAAGTAGGACACAGCGGCCACCAGAGCCGCAGCCGGAATCGTAAGGATCCACCCGGTCACGATGTTGCCCGCGACGCCCCAGCGCACGGCCGAGAGCCGCTTGGTGGCGCCGACGCCCATGATCGCCGAGGTGATCGTGTGCGTGGTGGAGATGGGCGCCCCGAACCCGATCGCCGCCGTGTACAGGACCACTGCCGCCGCGGACTCGGCGGCGAAGCCCTGCGGCGGGTCGAGCGCGATGATCCGGCGGCCCAGCGTACGCATGATGCGCCAGCCGCCGGAGTACGTGCCGAGCGAGATCGCCCCCGCCGACGCGAGGATGACCCACTGCGGGATCTCCGACCCCGGGCTGATGTAGCCGCCGACGACGAGGGACAGGAAGATGACGCCCATCGTCTTCTGCGCGTCCTGCAGGCCGTGGCCGAGCGCCATGGCGGCGGCCGAGACGGTCTGCGCGTAGCGGAAGCCGCGGTTGGTCTTGCCGGGCTGGCTGTTGCGGAAGATCCAATATATTGCGATCATGATCGCGCCGGCCAGCGTGAACCCGAGCAGCGGCGAGAGCACCATCGGGACCACCACCTTCTCCAGCACGCCGTCCCAGTGGACGGCACTGGCCGACGCGAGGGCCGCGCCGACCAGGCCACCGATGAGGGCGTGGCTGGAGGAGGAGGGCAGGCCGAAGTACCAGGTGATCAGGTTCCAGCAGATGGCGCCGATGAGCGCCGAGGCCACGATGACCAGGCCATGCGAGCCGTCCGGCGCGTCGATGATGCCCTTGCCGACGGTCGCGGCGACCTGGGTGCCCAGGTGGGCGCCGATGAAGTTCATCGCGGCGGCCATGAACAACGCGGCCCTGGGCGTGAGCGCGCGAGTCGAGACCGAGGTCGCGATGGCGTTCGCCGCGTCGTGGAACCCGTTGGTGTAGTCGAAGGCCAGTGCGATGACGACCACGCCGATGACGAGGGCGAGCGAAAGGTCCACAGAGGTTAGCTTTCCTTGACCGCGATCGACTCGACCGTGTTGGCGACGTGCTCGAAGGCGTCGGCCGCCTCTTCGAGCGCGTCGACGACCTCCTTCATCTTCATGACCGTCAACGCGTCGTACTCACCGCTGAACAGCTTGGCCAGCAGCCTTCTGTAGACCTGGTCGCCCTGGTTTTCCAACCGGTTGACCTCGATCCAGTACTCGTTGAGGTTCTTCATCGACCGCAGGCGCGGCATCGCCTCGGCGGTCAGTTCGGCGGCCCGCTCCAGCACCTCCACCTGGCGGACGACGTCCTTGGGGAGGTGATCGATCTGGTAGAGCACGATGAGATCGGATGCCGCCTCCATGGCGTCCATCACGTCATCGAGGTTCGAGGCGAGGCGGTAGATGTCCTCACGGTCGAACGGAGTGATGAAGCTCTCATTGAGGCGGTTCATGATCGCATGGGTGCGTTCGTCCCCGGCGTGCTCGCAGGCGCGCATCTTTTCGGCCAGGGTTTCCCTGTCCGATCCCTCACTAATGATCTCGACCAATAGACGGGATGCCGTGACCAGGTTGTTCGCGGAGTCGGCGAACAGGTCATAGTAGCTGTCCTCACGTGGCGTGAGACGCAGGCGCACGTCGTTCTCCAGATGTGCGGGGATGGTCCGTGGTAGAGAGTACGGGTTACCAGGAGAAATGCGAACTTCATGTCCCCTTCTCCTACTGGCTACCCTCCGTATGGTGTGCGACACCGGGCCAGTTGGTACTTTGGTTGCCCTTTTTCCACGGCGATGTGGGGGAGACTTGGCCGTGGGTTGCGGTCACCGCTTGTCCAGTCCATCTTGGTGACATTTCCGGACCACCGCTAGTCCGGTCGTGGGTTGTTGGGGCGTGTCTTCGGACGTCTTGCGGCTTCGGACGTCTTGTGGCTTCGGACGTCTTGTGGCTTCGGACGTCTTGTGTCTACCGGCAGGCGCATCGCCGCTGCTCATAGGTCGGACGCTGGAGACGCGCTGCTCTCCGCAAGCCGCCCGCCAGTTTTCAGAGGCGCCCCGCCGGCTACCCGAGACCCGCCAGTACGTCGGGGGACGCCCGCCAGCCACCTGAGACACGCCGGCACTCCGGGGGACGCCCGCACCTACTCCGGGGGACGCCCGCACCCCAGGCAAGCCCCCAACAGCACAGCACAGCTCGCGCTCAAACGCCCCAGAGCATCCGACCTTCGTCAGAGACCTTCAACGGATCATCATCATCAGATCTTCGTCCGATGGAAGTTCCGGAACGATCGGGAGGGCGTCGGCCCCCGCTGCCCCTGGTACCGCGACCCGTACTTCGACGACCCGTACGGATGCTCAGCCGGCGAACTCAACCGAAACACACACAGCTGCCCGATCTTCATCCCCGGCCACAGCTTGATCGGCAACGTGGCCACATTGGACAGCTCCAACGTGACGTGCCCACTGAACCCCGGATCGATGAACCCGGCAGTCGAGTGAGTCAACAACCCGAGCCGCCCCAGCGAACTCTTCCCCTCCAGCCGCGACGCCAGGTGATCGGGCAGGCTGATCACCTCGTACGACGAGGCCAGCACGAACTCCCCGGGATGCAGAATGAACGGATCATCCCCGTCAGGCTCCACCATCCGCGTCAGATCCGGCTGCTCCACGGACGGATCGATATGCGGATACCGATGATTCTCAAACACCCGGAAGAACCGATCGAGCCGGACGTCGATACTGGACGGTTGAATCATGTCCCGATCGAACGGATCGAGGGCCAGGCGTCCCGAGTCGATCTCGGCCATGATGTCGCGGTCAGATAGCAGCACGCAGAGCAACCTACCGCGTGCCGGTGGGAAACTCGGGGGGCACGGCTGGCTGATGTGGGCCGAGTTTCCGCTAGAGTGGTGGTCGCGGCTACGGCCGATGCGGGTGTAGTTCAATGGCAGAACATCAGCTTCCCAAGCTGACAGCGCGGGTTCGATTCCCGTCACCCGCTCTCATAGTGAAAGCCCAGGTAGACCGATCAACTCGGTGCCTGGGCTTTGATCTTGTCTAGGGTTGTTGATCTCTGCGTGCCATTAGCGTGCCATTAGGTCTGCGATCAGCCGACCGGGGCGAGCACATCAGGCGGATCATCCTCGCCGTCTTCGCGTGCCCGTTCGTGCCCGATCAAGTGCTTGTCGATCGCTTCCGTGATCACCTTGTCGGCACCTCTGACGGCGTGCTGGTAGATCATCGCGGCTCTGACGTTGTCGTGACCCATCCGGGCCATCAGGTCCTTGAGCCCCGCCCCGGACTCTGCGGCGATCATGTTCCCGGTGTGACGGAGATCATGGAAATGCAGACCAGGAAGGCCGAGCGCGCGTACGGCCTCCGTCCATCCGGCCAGCTTGTTGAAGCCGCTCCGCCGCATTGGACCGCCCTTGATGCCCGCGAACACGAGAGAGCCCTGTTCCGGCTTGACGAAGATCTGCAGGTGCTCCCGGAGCGCCGGGATGATCGCCTGCGGGATGCCGACCACGCGCCGGCCAGCCTTGGATTTTGGCGGCCCGATCACCAACTCGCCGGTGGAGCGCTCGACGTATGCGGCCTTGATCCGTACCGTTCCGGCGTCGAGGTCAATGTCACTGCGGGTCAGCGCGGTGATCTCACCCCATCGCAGGCTCGCGAAGGTGGCCAGCAGGACGAAGGCCCGGAAGCGCCGGTTGTGGATGCCGTCGGCCTGTCCTTTGTGAAGCATCTTCCAAAGAGCCTGCTCGGCTGCTGCTCGTGTGGTGAAGACCTCGGGATGAGTTCGCATCTCGCCATGCCGCTGGAACCGGAGCCGGTACGCCTTGCCGGACTTCCGGATGTTGCCGATAGGGCGACGCCCGATCGCGTCGGCCAGGGCGAAGACCTGAGACACGGTGAGGACGGGCCGTTCCTCCGCCTTCTCGTCACCGGCCCCGCGGATCCTGCACGGGTTGCGCGAGATGATCCGGTCGTCTTCGGCTGCGGTCATCAGGACGGCGCGTAGCAGCCGGTAAGCCTTGGCCGCCATGCTGACCGAGACACCCTTGCTCAAAAGATCAGCACGCCACTGCCGAATCATCGCCGTCGAGAGCTTCCCGAGGGGAACCGCGCCGAGGTGCGGGGCGATGTGCTTCTTGAGCAGCCAGCGGTACAGGTCCACCGTCCTGGGCCGGAGGCCGGGGCGCTGGTCGATCCAGATTGCCGAATACTCAGCGAGCTTGATCTTGCTCCGCTCCGGATCCGTCCACTCACCGGAGAGGATCTGTCCCTCGATCAGGGTGAGCGCCCTATCCGCATCGCCCTTGCGCTCGTAGGTGTCCTCTCCGGTCCTGATGCGCCCGTCCGGACCGGGGTAACGGATCTGGAACCGGCCAGAGGGCAGCTTCCGGATGTTGCCGAAACGGCGATGGTTGTCCTTGTTCGCCATCAGGCGGCCTTCCCGGTTGCGTCGAAGGTCGTCATGGGCGCGACGGTGCCCGCGACGACGAAGGTGATCAGCGCTGACTCACGGATGCGGACGTGCCGCCCGACCTTCACGAACTCGATGCGACGTTCGGCGATGAGTCGGCGCACGAAGCGAACCGAGGTGTGCAGCAGCTTGGCCGCCTCTGGCACGGTGAACAGTTGGTCCAAAGTCGCCTCCTTCAGGCCGCTGGTCGAGTTGCCGAAAGATTCTGTTCTTCGAGTCGTTGCAGGTGAGCGCGCCAGCGTTGGCGCTCTGCGACGGATCGGAGTAGCCGGACGCCGATCGGGGCGAGATCGGGGTCACCAGCCTTGATGGGACGCCAGACGTACCGGTGCGGGTCGGGTGTCTCGTCCGGTTGCCCGAGAGCTTCAAGCACCCAAGTGCGGCGATCCTGCTTGTGTTCTGCCAGCGTCTTGTTCGACCACTTCCGGCTGACCAGGACGCGACGGCCCGCGTAGCCGAGGTGTTCCGGTTTGTGCGCCTTGGACCGGCAGTGGCCGGGCACCATCCCGGCTTTGGCGCTCTTGGGCTGCATGCCGTACCGCAGCCAGTTAGGGCAGGTGGGTGAGCACGGCTCGTAGCGCAGGGCATCGACGAACCGGGCTGCGTGCTCCCGCTGCGCCTGACCGTCCAAGGTCTCCCCGAGACTCTTGGTGAGGTACTTGGACAGGTACCGGATGCACTGGTCCGCGTCCGGCGACCCGGCGAGCACACCCTTGACGTCCACTTGATCGCCGAAGCGGATCACATGCATGGGCTCGTCCCCGAGCTGGTCGAGAGCTTCGTCCCAGGTGGGCAGGACCTCGCCCGTGCCAGGGTCGAGATAGCCGATGCCGTCGTTCCAGACGGGCAGGTGCTCGCCCTCGAAGCGTGCTTCGTCGGCCTGGGGCCACCAGACCTGGTGATAGGTGGCCGCCGCTATCTGCTTGATCTCCGCGCGTGGCAGAGTGCCGCGGATGGCCATGTGCAGGTGCGGCGCGAGCCGCTTCTGAGGCTCCACAGTGGCGAAGTACTGCACGTCATAGCCCGCCACACGGCGAAGATTCTGCACGAACCGGTCCACGAGCTTGGAGAAGTGCAGCGCATCGCGGGCCGCCCGCACGTAGTCGTAGCTGTCAGGATCGACGGGCGCGCCGTTCATGACCTTGCCATAGCCGGGCAGGGTGAGCGTGACGAACAGCGAGGGCCGGTAGGTCTTGCCGTCCGCAGCCTCGAAGGTCCGCCCCAGCGTGGTGCTGGCCATCTTCTGCTTGGGGAGGTCCGGTGCGTCCTGGCGGCGCTTGGTCGAGCGGACCCGCTTGGAGGCCGTACGACCCAGCACGTTCCCCCGCATCCCAGCCTCGTTGATCTCGATGTCGAGCCCGGTGAGCACGGCGTCCAAGTCGGTGGTGTCGCCGCCGGCCTTTTCCTCGCTGTCCCGCTTCGCCTGCATGTCAGCCCGGAACTCGACGAGCCAGCGCTGCCCGTCGGTCGGCTCGTCGGGCGTGATGATGGGCTCCTCGTCGAGGTGCCAGCCCTCACGGCACTGGGCCATGCGGAGCTGCCGGTTGCGCTTCGCGCAGGGAGGGCACTTGCTCTCCAGCGGTGAGCCGCACGGGACATCGACGACCTCTGTCTTGCCGGTGGTCATGTCGAGCCGCTTGAGGGCGATAGGACGGATGCAGACGCCGTGCAGCTTGGCGATCTCCTCGGCCACATCGCGGGCGAGCGGTTGAGCCATGCGGACAGCGCGCGGAGTCTTTCGGTCGGTCAACGGACCTCCTCTCCGATCTCGGGGAAGGCGAGCGCGGTCTGTCCGCACTCGCGGCACTCGACCAGGCCACGCAGCGGGTCGAGCCACAGGACATTGAGGGCGCGGCAAACAGCGCAGCGCAGGCCATCGAGGAAGTGGGCGAGCGTCATTCGACCTCACCGACCATCGCGCGGATGTCCTCGTCGGAGACGTACGCCGCCCGGACGCGAATCGGATCGGGACTGGTCTCCAGCCGGACGTAGCCGACGCCAGCGCCCCTCTCAGGACGAGGGGAGATCAGGTCGGCCAGCGCGCCGCGATCTCTCGCCCCGTCGCCGAGAACCATGTCCACCTGTTCCGACTCGTCGAGCCGAAGGGCGATCTTGTCCGGGAAGAGGTTGCGGATGTTCATGACCTCCTTGCGCGGGTCTTGGAGAGCCGCCAGGACGCCGAAGCCGACCGCGCGCCCCTGGGTGGTCAGCGTGGCCAGGGCGGCGGAGATACGCTGCCTGAGCTGCTTGTCGGACTGGTACGCGGTCAGGAACGCCACCTCGTCGACCACAACTAGGACGAAGGGATGGTCGAGGGTCGGCGTGTGCGAGCGTTGCGCCCCGGCGAAACGAGCCGCGCGCTTCTGCATGACGCTCACGGCCTCGTCGAGCAGGTCAGCACAGTCAGCGGGATCGGCCGCGTACCGACCGCCGAAGAGCGCCTTCCCGTACGACAGTTCCATCAGCTTCGGATCGAGCGCCCAGACCTCCACTAGGCCCGCCCGCATGGCAGGCAGGAGCCCACGCACCACTGACCAGATGATCGAGCCCTTGCCCGCCCCGGTGGCACCAGCGACCAGGACGTGAGTTCCGTGCACCCGGAGCAGCCAAGGAGAGCCGTCCTCCTGCTTGCCGACCTCGACCGGTCCCACGGTCGGTATGTCTGAAACGGGAAGCGCCGGTATCGGTGTGGCCAGCGGATCACGGCGTGGGAAGGTCAGCACGAGACGACCGGCCTTCGCCACCGAGACCCGGCATGACTCCGAGCCGAAGCCATGGGAAAGGTTCTCGATCTTGTCGGTCCAGTCCTTGACTGCCTGGCCGTCGAGCATGCGGACGGTAATCCGGTCGGCCCACGAGTCGCAGGTGACCTTGACCAGCCGTGGAACGTACTCCCGTCCGCGTATGTGCCGAGCCAGACCGGAGACGGTCATGACCGGCTGCCAGTGTCGCCGGTAGATCCAGAACCAGCGTGCGAACGCCATCAGTCGCCAGCCGACCCACCGCGCGAACGTGGGCCTGTCGAGGATCGCCCAGGCGATCAGTCCGGCGAGGGCCGGAGTGACGAGCAGCAGCGCGACGCGCCAGCCGTACGCGAAACAGAGCGCGCCCGGAACGGCGGCCACGGTCAGTGCGAACGGATGCCGCCAGACGAGGCGAACCAGACCGGCGACGAACCGCGCGGTGAAGATGATGAGAGTGATGATCGCCGGGGTAGGGACCACGGCCGGTTTGAAGACCACCGCCGTGTCAGGGGTGGTGGAGACGATGCGGTGCGGCTCGTCGCCGGGCAACCTCTTGAACATTAGGGTGAAGTCCTTCCAAGCATGTGGTGTGTGCGGAAGACCGAGGGGCCGCCGGAAGTTGCCGCTTCCTGCGGCCCCGCTGAACATCAGGCCGCCTCGTCCGCGGTGGCCTTGGCTGTCTGCTCGGAGTGCAGTCGCTCGCAGTCAGCGAGATATCGAGCGGCGGTGTTGAAGATCTCCTGAGCGACGGTGAGGTCCTGATCGGTCACAGGTCCCGCGGTTGAGACGGTCACGGAGGCGTCCGAGGTGTCCAGGTCGAAGCAGGGCCTGCCGCCCTCGCCCAGCCAGGCACGAGCCCGCAGGTCCACCGAGTTGAAATAGACGCCAACCCGCGAGGGCTCGCCCGGACGCATGGACACGGTGATGTAGGTGTACGGGTTACGAGTCATCGGCCCGCCACCCCCAGCCCGTTCGGCAGGCCGTGGAACATGCGCTCCACCGCGCTGGCGAACATCGCGGCCTCGCGCGCCAGACTCCGAGCGAACTCGACGTCGTCGAGGGTGACGTGATCGTTCGCTGAGGTGGTGACAAGCACCTGAGTGCCGCCGAAGACCAGCCCCAGGACGGGCGATCGCAGTGGATACGGATGGTTGCGCACGTCGGCGCCCTGACCGGCCTTGAGATTGATCGTGCTGGCCGGGAAAACCTTGCGCCGCCCCATCACGCCGCGTCCTTGCTCGCGGTCGCCTTGGCAGCGGGACGAGGAGCGCGCATCTCGCGAACCTTGATCGAGTACGCCAGCCGCCCGGCCTGGTTGACGTACGGCGTGACCGCCATGTGGTCGAAGTCCACCGGCGTGAACGGCAGCCCCGGCATGGGAGCCGGAGGAACTGGCTGCACCGGGTTGAGGATCTTCACGGCCACCGTCTTCTGAGCGGCCTTGAGCGACGGGTCCGCGTCCATGACGGTGACCTGCCAGACGAGCTCGCCCGACTGCTTGTCGCGTGCCTGGACGAAGCGCCCGTTGGTCGAGGCGTCGAAGTCCTTGACGGGCTCGACCTCGCCAACGATGTAGCAGCCGTGCGGGAAGACCATGTCGAACGTGACGGGGATGGGACCTTGCAGTGCCATGAGGCTTGCTCCTAGCTTGTCGTCTTGTCGCTAACTCGTATTGTCGAGTTGTCATGAAGGTACCCATGGGTCGACGACTTGACAACACGAGTTAGCGGGAAATCTTCAAGATCTTTTTATGCGTCCGACAAATCAGCCCATAAGTCATTGCGACAAAGTGCGGCGATCGGAACATAACCGGCAACGGGCCTGACATAGGCTCACAAATTAGGAAAATAGAGCCCTAAAGCGAATAATCATCCTAAATGTGGCTGAGCGTAGGGCAGCAAGAAGGCCGCAGGAACGGGCTATGAGCTAGAGCGAATATGAGTCTTCTAGCTCGTGAAGGTCGCCGGGCAGCACCAAGTCCACGACAAGTACGGGCCGTCCTCCGCCATTGAACACACTCGCCAGCACCCCGAGAATTGGCGTGGTCTTGCGGATCTCCATGAGCTTGGCCTCGTCGGTCGAGGGGTGTCGGGCACTCAGACGTTCGACGACGTGTTGGAGCTTGAGACCCTTGCTTGCCGCGAGATGCTGCCTGATGCCGGCTGACAGTGGCGCTGCCTCGCTGAGCTGCGTGCCATCGGCGTGATGTGCCGGGCACCAGACGGTAACGAGGTCGGTGGGCTGCTCAGCGTCGCGAAACAGGACGCGACGCCGTACCACGGGAGCCCCCTCGGGCACGTCAAGGAGCTTCGCCACCGAGGCGGTCGCGGTGAGTGGTCCGGCGTCAACGACCGAGCAGTTCTCCTCGGCTTCCACTCGATCTAGGACAGCCCGCCCAGGCCGGGTGCTCTGATCCGCCGAGACGGGCGGAGTCGCCCTTACGAAGGATCCCTTGCCGTGCTCCCGCTCGATGATGCCCCGAAGCTGGAGGACTTGGAGCGCCCGCACGACGGTGGGACGGCTCACCCTGAACTCACGGACAAGCTGAGTCTCGGAAGGCAGCAGAGAGCCCGGGGGATAGGTTCCGTCCGCGATCTTCTGCCTGATCGCCTGCACGATCTGGGCGTACTTCGGCGGCGCGAACTCTTCAGACGACATGACGACCATCCAACAACTCGACTTGTCGTTAAGCCTAGTTCGAGTTGGACGGCCTGTCTTCCCCTCAGGCGAGGAAACGTTCGGCATGGTGGGGGACTATCTGACTGCGCAACAGACGTCCCCCACCAACCGAGACGCGACGGCCACGGGCACCCGGTATAAGCCCACCGTCACGCCTGCTTTATCGAGCCCCACCGTCGAGCAGAGCCAGCCAGACACCTTGTGCCTCGCTGAACCGCCATCGGTAGGTCTCATGGCTCTGCATCGACCTGTGGCTCCGCTGAGTTCTGCGGATGTAGGCCTGGCCGGCTGCATGGCAGAGCTCGTACACCGTGTCCACGCAGTCGCAGGTCCAGGCGGCCACGCGGACGCGTTCCTCCGCCTTGAAAGGGTCTCGCCAGACCAGGCGCATGTGATCCGGACGGGCAGGGGCGACATGGAAGCTGAGGCAGTCGGCAATCAGGCTCACGACAGTGCCCCTGCCTTGCCGGTCCCGTTGCATCGCCAGCAGTCGTCCCGGTGTCGCTCGCCGGAAGAGGCGTCAGCGGAGTTCTCGGCCGCCACCAGGACGCGGCGCAGGCTCACGTACTTCCAGCCCCGCCCCGAGCAGGAAACACATCGCGCAGTCATGCAACGAGGATTGCCCGAGGCCCTGTCACGTCTCGATCGCTCCCAGGTACCGTCTGTGATCGACTTGTCTCTTTCCGTCTCCTCTTTGTCTCGTCCTCGCTCGTCTCTGTCGCTAACCTGGGCCCATATGGCACCCCAGCCCGAGGCGCGGATCATGACTGACCAGCCGATCCTGTTGAAGACGCTCCTGACGCAACGCCACTGGCAGACATACAGCACGTTCTGTAAGGAGTACGACAAGGCGGCCAAGAAGGTGGACCCCTCGTTGCAGGGCGGTTGGCCGAGCCGGGCGCAACTCCACCGTTGGCTGACCGGCGAACTCAAGGGCTTGCCGTACTCCGGCCACTGCCGTGTCCTGGAGGCGATGTTCCCTGGCAGGTCGGCCCACGAACTGTTCTCCACGAACACCGCCGAAGTGCCCACACCGAGGACAGAGCCGGAGCCAGCCAGAAGCGCCGACCCCGAGACCGAGATCTGCGCCATGCCGCAGATGGCCGATGTGACCGCTGTCTTCAGCAGCCGCTCTGCTTTCTCCTCCGCCTATCCCGCCTCCACTCTGTTCGACAGCGCGAAGGAGATCAACGCGGCGGGCCTGTCGCTCAATGTGCTTTGCCAGGGTTATCCCGATCACCAGCTCAAACGCTTGCTGGACTCCGGCACCCGGATCCGGTGCCTCTTCCTCGACCCGAAGGGCCAGGCGATCCGCGCACGCGAGGCAGAAGAGCGCTACACAGACAGCACGTTGACGACCCTCACGGCGCTCAACATCACCATGCTGACCAGACTGCGCGACCGGCTCGACACCGCATCGGCTCAGCGCCTTGAACTGCACGTCTACGACGAGACGATCCGGTTCAACCTCTTGATCGTGGACCGGGCGTTCTGCGTGGTGCAGCCATACCTGCCGCAGGCCCGCGGAGTTGACTCACCTACCTTGGTTATTAGAGATAACACCGCTGCTGACGGCCTGTTTCCGGTCTTCGACCAGGTGTTCAACGAGATGTGGGAGCGGAGCGAACCCGTATGACCATCGACGCCCGGACCCTCCTCCCCGTCGCTGAACACGCCGTGTCGATGGCCAGCGAGATTATCCGGACCAAGGCTCCTGGCGTCGTCACGGCCAAGGGCGATCGGGACATGGCTACGGAGGTGGATTACGCCGTCGAACAGGTCGTACGCGAGTTTCTGTCCCGAGAGACACCTGAGATCGGATTCCTCGGCGAAGAGGAGGGCGTCAGCCACATTGGTGATGGTCTGATGTGGGCGTTCGACCCGGTGGACGGGACGGCCAACTTCCTGCACGGCATCCCACTCTGCGGCGTCTCTCTCGGCCTGGTCGATAAGGACATGCCCACGCTGGGGGTCATCGATCTGCCGCTGCTCGGCATCCGCTACATCGCCGCAGAAGGAGCAGGAGCCCAAGCCAACGGATCCGACATCCGGGTGAGTGATGCCCGCGACTTGGAGTCCGCCATCGTGGCTCTGGGCGATTATGCCGTGGGGGAGAACGCCCACGAGCGGAACCGGCCCCGCTTCGCTCTGACTCATGAGCTGGCGGCGCGGGTTCAGCGCGTTCGGATGTTCGGTTCAGCCGCGATCGACCTGGCGTGGGTTGCGGACGGCAAGATCGACGCCAACATCATGCTGAGCAACAACCCGTGGGACACCGCCGCAGGTGTCGTCATCGCCCGCGAAGCCGGAGCCGCCGTGGTCGACATTGATGGAAGCCCGCACAGCATGACCGCTCACGCGACCATCGCCGCAAGCCCGAAGCTGATTGCTGATCTCGTTGAACTCATCGCTGAGGCACGTAAGGCTGCGAGATACAGCCAGCGCACTGCCGAATAGTTCTTGTAGGTATCAAGGCTGCGGCGCAAGCGCCGCAGCGCGGCCCGCGCACGCCCGCACGCTGCGCGTGCGGCCTGGGGGCCGTTCTCGCGTGCGACGCGCGCGGGCCGCTATGCATTGCTACCAGGCTCATCCTGAGCCTCATGCGGGTAATACCCGTAGTGCCGTTGCTGCCGACGCCCGAAGTAGCCCAGGCCCACGAAGAAGACACCCATGAGGACCGCACCGCCGAGGCAAACGAGCAAGGAAACCAGCGTGAGGGCGTCTTCCGCCCCGAGCGCGGCACTGATCAACACGATGACGCCCAAGAGCCCTCCGAAGGCAGGGCCTACGATCAACCCGAGGCGCACAGGATGGGCCGCAGCGAACCGCTGACCGCGATGCGGCTTAACATCGCCACCCAAGAACGTATCTACTCGCCAGAACCAGTCCGCAAGGAGCCTCAACAGGCGCACAGACAACCCCTTTCATGCCTCCGGCGGGGGCGCTCCGGCTCCGGGATGATCGCCGTGCGGGGTGCCAGGGCCGTAGGTGGCTGTGGTGGAAGCCTGATCATCCCGCCTGCCATCGACCCGGGACAAGCCGAGCAGACCAGGGCCACGGGGCCAAGGTCGTTCCTCCAGTTGGGGGCTCCACCTTGTCCCCGTGGCCCTGGCCCGCTTCCCCTTCGGGCGGGTCGACGGCAGACGGGATGATCAGGCGGACGGCGTATGCGCATCGCGCTCCCAGTCGACCTCGTCGTACTCGTCGATCCACACTTCGGCGCCGACCTTCGCCAGAAGTTTGATCACAGGGGAGTCCAACATGAAGCACAGAGCGCCCGCTCCCGGCCCGAGCAGTTCCCGAGTAAGGTGCAGCTCGATCATTGCCCCCTGACTGGCCAGTGCGGCGAGCTTGTCTCCAGCCCCAAGCAGGGGGCCAGTCACTGCCCTGACGAGTTCTTCTAGCGATGCCTCGTTGCCCTGAGCGGAAGCTTCGAGCTGCCAATCGCCAGAATGAGTGATCTCTGAAGGCTGCACGCCTAATGCCCGGGATATTTCGGCGGGGCTGTGCACCCTGCTCCTGATCCGAAGCGTTGCGCTGTGTTCGACTCTCACGGCGCATACGCTAGGGGTCAGCTCTCAGGTCATGCCAGGTCGAAGGCTGATCGTCGTGCCATTAGCGTGCCATTAAGGGCGGTGACGAGGGGTCAACCACGGTCACTCATGACCGTCCTCAGCCGCAGGTCAACGCCCCTACAAGCCAAGATCCATGCAATTCCCAAGCTGACAGCGCGGGTTCGATTCCCGTCACCCGCTCTCACAGCGAAAAGCCAGGTCAGGGATGAATTCCCGACCTGGCTTTGATCGTTTTTGCGGCGGCTTTCGATCTTCCGTGCCCGTTACGTGCCCGATCCGTCTTGATCTTGATCCTTCAGGGCTTCTTCGGCGAGCTTGCCGAGAGCGTCGGCGATGGCCCGATCACGCTCCATCGCGGTGTGCTGGTAGATCAACGCGGCTCGGGTGGACGCGTAGCCCATGCGGGTCATGAGGTCCCGGAGAGTCGCGCCGGACTGGGCCGCGAGGGTGTTTCCGGTGTGACGAAGATCATGAAAGTGGAATCCGCTGAGCATCGCCTTCTTGAGCGCCGCCACCCAGACGCGGGTGAAGTTCGCACGCCGGAGCTTGGCACCCTTGGGGCCGACGAAGACGTGCCCGTGCTCGCCCTTCTCGGCGTACGTCTCCATATGCGCTCGCAGATCGGGCAGCAGCGTCGCCGGGATGCTGACGAGACGCTTGCCCGCTTCCGACTTGGGCGGCCCGATGGTCACCGAGCCGTCCTTGAGCTCGGTTGTGGTCCCGACGATGCGGATCGTCCCCGCCTCCAGGTCGAGGTTCTTCCGCTGGAGTGCGGCCAGTTCACCCCACCGCAGACTGGCGAAGGTCGCCAGCAGGATCAGCATGCGGAACCGCGGTTCGATGGCGTCGGCCAGGGTGAAGACCTGCTTCATGGTCAGTACGGGCCGCTCGGGTGAGTCTTCCTTACCTGCCTTCTTGATCGTGCAGGGGTTGGCCTTGATCAACCCATCCTCCACGGCCGTGTTGAAGATGGCCTTCAGGAGCCGGTATGCCTTAGCCACGGTGATCGGTCCAACCCCGCCGTCCAGGAGCTGCTTGCGCCACTTCCGAATGTGAGCGACCTTGACCTCGCATGCATCGAAAGCGGGGCATCAGTGAGCTTCGGTGTGGTCTTCTACCGGGCTGGGCTGGCGTTCTCCGCCAGAACCCGGTGAGGAGCTGAATGCCCTACGGGTCAGCTCAGCAGCCGTACCACCCGGCGTAGGCGTCCCACTTGCCGCTCTTGGTGAATTCTGCGCTCTTGCCCTTGTTGATCGTGGTGCACTTCGAGTCGGGCATAAAGGCCCCCCTCCAGTCCACCTTGAGCTTCTTCTTGCTGGCGCAGTTGTTCGTGATCTTCACCCAGTGGTCATAGTACTTTCCGAAGGCGGTCTCCTCGTAGAAGGTCCTCCCATGCTGGACATTGACGCAGGAGGGCGCGGCGTTGGCCGCCGGAGCGGCGGCGGCCGGTGTGGCGACAGTCATGGTGAGCACAGCTGCCGCCACAGCTGCGGCTCGGATGAAGGCACGGGAATCCATCGTTCTCCTTGGGGATATCGCGGCGATTTTGGATGCTGCCGGTTGGGCAGCAAGAAACGCCCGCCACATGCGGGTTGTTGACACGGCCAACGCTAGCGAGGGGCGGTATATCGCGGGTATGGCAGTGATTCGAGCAAGGCCAGGCCGGATACCCGCTTCGTCGACCTCGACCACGCTCAACCGCTACACGCACGCGTCGCCCGAGGGTCTGTAGTGCCGAGTCAACAATCGCCTCTGGAGTGGATCTCCGGCTCAGGGATGGGGAAGTGCTCAAGATCGGCGGGTCCTAATGGGGCCGAGGCGGGCGGGGTGCGCGCAGTGCGTTTCAATCCCAGGTCGGAGAGCTGATACTCGTGCCAGATGCGTGCCAGAACGAACGGCAGGTCAAGGTCATTCAGGGCCACTCACGGCCACTCGTCGCGGTCTGACCAGGAGTCCCGTTCTCCCCGCTCAGGACACCAAGATCAGTAGCCGGTTCCCAAGCTGACAGCGCGGGTTCGATTCCCGTCACCCGCTCCAGTGTTCGTGTAACAGCGTTCAGTCCCACCGCTCAGCGATGGTCACTGAGAGCTTGCGTCGTTAAGGAGTTCGGTCTCGACGACGCCATCAAGCGCCCGGTGGAGTTTCGCGTCGGTGGTCAGCAGCGGAATCTCTCGATCGAGAGCAAGCTGTGCGAAGACGGCGTCATACATGCGCAACGTCAACCGCACCGCCAGGGCGGCGGCCCGCTCCAACCGGTCGGCGTCCACGGGATAGACTCGGACGCCGAGCTCATCAATGATCCGAACGGCCGCGATGAACTCATCTGCAGATAGCCGACCCGCGAGCAGACCCTTCTTTCGCAACACTCCGGCAACCTCAATCCGCGCGAAGTCCGCTGTCTCCAGTCTTACCCGGCCGTGCAGGAAGTCGTCCCGGATCTGGCGGGCGTGCTCGAAGCCAGATTGATCGACGAACCACCGTAGGAACACACCGGTGTCCACGACGTACGCGTCAGCCACGCGCGCCTTCCCGGAGACGGTCCAGCTCCTCGTCGACGCCTGTCACACCGCGCATCCGCTCCTGAACCCGCTCCATAATGGCCAGCGCTCGCTCACGCCGACCAGCCGTCTCAAGGTTCTCGCGGACAAGTGCGAGAACCGGCTGGACACGATCATCCGGAAGCCGATCGACCAGAGCATGCAACTCTTCACGCATCGCGCTCATGGTCGCAGTCTACGCCTCGCCATGCTCGCCTCCCTGGCCGTTTGTGCAGGGCGAGGCAGACCGGTGTCCGTGCCCGTTGCGTGCCCGTTCACAGAGCGATCTGCGGAGACTCAGGGGGACTCGCGGTCACTTGACCGGCATACGCCCAGGTCAGCGTTGCCCCAGCTCAGCCTACGTAATCTTGAAAGAGTTCCCAAGCTGATAGCGCGGGTTCGATTCCCGCCACCCGCTCCACAGAAACTCAGCCGGACCCCTGGTGCTTGTCGGTTGCCTTAAACTTCCTCATCCCTCTTCATGTCGCTGCGGTATCGCGGTCGCTAGCACAGATGCGAGCTGGCAGTATCGAGATGGAGGGGAGACACCATGAACTTCGATCGGATCACTGTCGAGCTCGACAAGCTCGAAGGTAAACCGACCATCCGAGGGCTGCGCATCACCGTGGAGACGGTGGTACGGCTCGTCGCGGCCGGATGGACCTTCGATGAGATCTTGTCGGACTACCCCGACCTCGAACGCGAGGACATCAAGCAGGGGCTGGAGTACGCAGCGGCCTCCACGAACGTCCACTTCTACCGCCTCCGAGAGCCGGCGTGAACTTCCTGATCGATGAGAACCTCTCACCGCGCGTCGCTGAACTGCTGGCGAAAGCCGGTCACGATGCGGTGCACGTGCGCGACCTCCAAGCAACGAGTGCGCCGGACTCCACGATCATGGCCCTTGCCATGGCGGACAACCGGGTCATCGTCTCGGCGGATACGGACTTCGGCGCGCTTTTGGCTCAGGCCCGTACCACCAAGCCTTCGGTCGTGCTCGTGCGGGAGATCCTTGAGCTTCGACCGCCTGAGCTGGTGAATATCATCCTTAACCACCTTGATGTCCTCGAACCTCACCTGTCTACGGGTGCGATCGTGGCCTTCGCCCCAGCGGGCATCAGAGTGCGAGCACTCCCGCTCCGTTGAGAGCACTTGACCGTCGTGCCATTAGCGTGCCATTAAGGGCGGTGACGAGGGGTCAACCACGGTCACTCACGACCGGCCTCAGCCGCAGCTCAGCGGCTCTACGAGCCAAGATCCCTGCAATTCCCAAGCTGACAGCGCGGGTTCGATTCCCGTCACCCGATCCACAGAAAGCCCAGGCCAACCGGCATTTTCAGGATCTGAGCCTTGATCTTGCTCGAGCTTGTTGAGCTTCTCGTGCCATTGGCGTGTTTTAGGGTCGGTGATCACCCAGCGTACCAGTACGCCAAGCGGGTCGTCCTCGCCGTCACCGCGTGCCCGTTCGTTCCCGATCAGGTGCTTGTCGAGCGCTTGCGTGATGGCCTGGGTCCGCCCCGCGCACCGCATGCTGATAGATCATCGCGGCGCGCACGTTCGCGCAACTCCGGCAGGATGGGCCTCCGGGATACCGATCACGCGCTTGCCGGCCTTGAACTTGGGCGGTCCGAGAATCATCTCCCGATCCTCGGCGCCTCGGCAAGGACCAGACGTTGGTCCTGGAGTTCGCCGGGGGCGAGGATGACGCCCCGGAGGAGCGGAATGTCCTGTGGCGGCTTGCGGGATATCTGATCATCGGCCTGATCGGGCCGCGCGTCGCCATCGACGACACGGCGTGGAACAACGGCCGGAGCTGAACCTGCGCAGTGTCGCACCCTCTACCTGCGACAAAGTCCTGCCATAGCGGAACGCCCCGGCGTTCGGTGCGCTCCACGGCCTCACTGATGACGCCACCTTCGGGCTATTCGACCAGCGCGCCGAATACGTAGGTTCCGGGAGCGTCCGGGTCGTCGCCGGCCCAGAACTCTGTCCAGTGGATGCGGAACTCCTCGCGGGTGAGGTGGCCGTCATCGTCCAGGTCGAGGCGCGGGAAGATCTCATCGGTCGCTGAGGGCGCCCCGTTCCACGTCTCGATGAGCGCGCCGTATTCCGAACAGGAGATGAGGCCGTCGCCGTTGAGGTCGATGGCCTCGAACATCGCGTCGGCAGTGCCGGAGACCGCGTCGGTCATGTCACCGAGTCTTTCCACGACGCGAAGCACCTCGTCGAGGGAGACGGCGTCGTCGCCGCCGGGGTCGGAGGCGGCTCGGAGTACCGGCCACCAACCGGTCATGATGGAGGCCAGTCGCTCTGGGTCGACGGATCCCCCGACGGCCATCCAGCGATGGGCGAGCGCCTGGAAGTCGGCCTGGGTCAGTCGGCCGTCGCCGTCCACATCCATTGCCCGGAAGACTCTGCCGACCTTTCTACGCTGGAACTCGCTGGCCACATCCGCCTCCGCTCTTCGGGAGACTCAATGTTTTCGAGAGATCACTAATCGCGACCATACTCATTTAAGTGACGAATCTGTTACTTAGCGTGGAGGCTCTGGTTCGTGACGTAGGAAATCGTCATCCGAAGGACCGGGTTAACAAGGACCAGAGAATCGCCCCGGCCGCCGCGGGTCGACGGCAGACGTTGCGGATGATCAGGCGGGCGGGGTGGGCGACCTGCGCTACTCGACGTAGGTGCCGTCCGATCGGATTATCTGGTCACGTGTAAATGGAGCGTCGGTTGACCGGCGTCGTCTATCGCTCACTGCCACGATCATTCGGAGGTGTTCGTCGGCGTCGCGAACGACGTAGGTGAGGACCTTGTACTCGTTGCCGTCCCGCCCGACGATGTTCTCCCAGTCCTTGTCCCCGTTCTCTTCCATGACGGCAAGCTCCGCGTAGATGGCAACGCGACGCCAGCGGGCCAGATACTCCTCGGCGAGCTCGGCCGCGACCTGCTCGTTCATCCCCACATCCTCGCCTAAGGTCGTGCCATTAGCGTGCCATTAAGGAGAGTAACGAGGGGTCAACCACGGTCACTCAGGACCGTCCCCAGTCGCAGGTCAGCGCCCCTACGAGCCGAGATCCTTGCAGTTCCCAAGCTGACAGCGCGGGTTCGATTCCCGTCACCCGCTCTCATGGGAAAGCCCAGGTAGGGGCTCGTGTCGGGGCCGTCGAAGCTCTGAACTACTTGGCCGCAGATCGGCGCGCCCCCTCAGGCGACTTTCCAGGTTCGGTCGCCGAGTGCAGCTACGAGATCCAAGTGCCCCCGATCGCGGCGATGTACTCTCGCACGACGTCGATGCCGGATACCTCGCCGTGTTCAATCTTGGAGACGCGAGCTTGGTTGACTCCCAAGGTGTTGGCGAGTTCAGCCTGGGTGACACTGGCGGCCTGACGGAACTCGGCGAGCTGAAATCCGCGGATGTACGCTTCGCGGCACTTTGTTGCCCGCTATGTCTTATGCCACCAGGGCCGCTGCCCCGAGTGCGTGCCCGACAGCCGCTTCGTTGAACGCACGGATCGCCGCAGTCTCCGCCGCCTTCACCCAAGCCAGGCCGAGGATCGAGGGAGGCAACCCCGCGACGGGAACGAAGCGGACGTCCGGGCGCCCGTGGTGAGCCGCCGTCGGAGTGCAGAACAACATGCCGCCCCGGTTGAGCGCCACCTGAGTCAGACCCTCCTGGCTGGTGGCCACCGTACCGGCCAGGGGAATGGGCCGGCCGGAAGGGGTTGCGGACGGTGTCACACGCTCGCGCCACGCGCGCGGAGCCGGGCCGTCCAGGCCGATCAGGGACAGGTCGGCCAGCTCCTCCGCGCCGATACTCGCACGAGCGGCCCACGAGTGGCGCGAGGAGAGGCCGAGCTGGTACGAGACCCGGTTCAGCCCTTCGCTCGTAGCCAGATCGGGCTCGTCCACCGGGAGCAGCGTGAACGCGATGTCCACCTGCCCGACCCGCAACTTGCCAAAAGGGTCGGAGAGCGGGATCTCCACCAGCTCGACCTCGCACTCCGGGTACTGGCGCTCGAAGGCACGCACGCTGCCGATGACGACGTCTGTGGGGGTGGCGAAAAAGCCGAGCCTGATCACGCCTGTCACCTCGCGGGCTGCCGCCTTGGCCCGGCTGACCGCGTTCGCGAGGCCGTCGTAGGAGGGGCGCAGATCAGCCAGGAAACGTTCGCCCAGGGGCGTGAGGCGCACGCGCCTGCTGGTCCGGTGGAAGAGCCGGCCGCCGAGCCTGGTCTCCAGCGAGCGCATGAGCTGGCTCACCCGGCCAGGTGACAGGTAGAGACGCTCGGCTGTACGCGCGAAGTGCAGCTCCTCACTGAGTACGACGAAGCACTCCAGCTCCCTGAATTCCATCCCCACCTCCATCGGATCGCTTAGTCCACCTAAACCAAGCCTTCGACTTCCGCCATTGTTCCCGCTGGTGGCCGGCAGAAAGCTGGCATTCATGACCATGACTGATGTTTCTGCCGCCACCCGGGCGCGCTGGTTCGCCGTGTTTTCGGTCGCGGTGGGCACCTTCACCATCGTGACCAGCGAGATGCTGCCCGTTGGCCTGCTGACCTCGATCGCCGCCACCCTCGGTGTCTCCGACGGGATGGCCGGGCTGATGATGTCGGCGCCCGGACTGGTCGCCGCCGTCTCCGCGCCCGTGCTGGCGATCACCACCCGACGGCTCGACCGGCGCGTCACGCTACTGGGGCTGATGGCACTGCTGGCGGTGGCCAATCTCGCGGGCGCGTTCGCGCCGAACTACCCCGTCATGCTGGCCGCCCGGGTGCTGACCGGGGTAAGCATCGGCGGGTTCTGGGCCTTCGCGGCCGGACTCGGCCTGCGACTGGTGCCCGAAGGGTCCGTCGGGCGAGCCACGTCGATCATCTTGGCCGGGGTGTCGGTGGCGTCGGTATTGGGGGTGCCCGTGGCGACGTTCATCTCGTCGTTCGCGGGGTGGCGGACCGCGTTCATCGCCATGGGGGTGCTGGCCCTGGCCCTACTCGCGCTACTCGCTATCACCCTACCGCCCCTACCCGGCGATCCCCGAGCCCGCGCGTCCGAGCCGTTGCCCCGGGAGGCCACGGCTCGCGCGTCGGAGGGGCGGCTCGTGCGGCTCTCCGGCCCGCTCAAGATCGTCCTGGTCCTCACCGTCTTGATCGTGTCCGGCCACTTCGCGGCCTACACCTACGTCCGGCCGTTCCTGGAGCAGGTCTCGCACGCCGGTCCCGCCCTCGTCAGCGCCGCCCTCCTCATGTACGGCGCCGCGGGCGTGGCCGGCAACTTCGCGGCTGGCGCATGGGCGGCCAGGAACCCCAAGCCGGTCCTGGTCACGCTGGCCGTGCTCATGGCACTCTCCACGGCGGCGCTGCCCCTGATCGGCCTGCCCCTGATCGTGCTCGTGGTGTGGGGCCTGGGCTACGGCGGCGTAGGAGTGACCCTGCAGCTCTGGATCATGCGGTCGGGCGGCGGCGAAATGGGCACGGCGCTCTTCGTCGGCGCCTTCAACGTCTCCATCGCGCTCGGCTCATTCATCGGCGGCCGGGTCGTGGACGGAGCGTCGATATCCGCGGTGATGTGGGTGGGAGCGGCGCTCGCCGTGGTCAGCGCGGCCGCCGCTGGCATCTCGGGCAGGGGTAGGACGACCGCTTCATGAAAGGAACGCGCCTGATCGGGGTGCCGCAGCGGGAGTAGCGCAGGTCGTGCCCGCCGATCAGGTACAGCACCACGATCGCCATGTTGTGGCCGGGCGGGAAGCTATTCCAGCCGGTGGGCGTACGGCTTCGGAGGGGCGACGTGCGGGCTGACGCAGCCCATGATGATTGCCATTACGCGGCGCTCCTCGAGCACTCAAGCAAGCGACCTTCGGCGGAGTGACAGCCGCACTCTCGATAGGCGTTCACTGTCGGCGCGGCTCTTACGCAACGACCGCCGGCCCTTCGCACGGCAGGCCCGGCACCTCTGAGTCCGAGTGAGCATGCCAAGATCTTGGCCCCCGCGG
Organism: Nonomuraea sp. NPDC050022; assembly: GCF_044460705.1. Classification (NCBI taxonomy): domain Bacteria; kingdom Bacillati; phylum Actinomycetota; class Actinomycetes; order Streptosporangiales; family Streptosporangiaceae; genus Nonomuraea; species Nonomuraea sp. NPDC050022. Next base: position 68,294 of record NZ_JBITKE010000020.1, on the reverse strand, counting down.
CGTCCGCCAGGCGTGCCCACTGCGTGCCCGTTCGGACGGCGATCAACGGGGAGTCGTGGGAACGCACGGTCGCTCGACCGGCATCGGCCCAGTTCAGCACGCCCCTTGTTTTCACCTTTTGTGATCTTGAAAGAGTTCCCAAGCTGAGAGCACGGGTTCGATTCCCGTCACCCGACGAAGATCGTGAACGTGAATTGCCGGGACGTTCGCCTTCTTGATCGCCTTGGCCCAGAAATGCGTGAAGGCGCTACACCGGAGGTGAGCGCCGTGCTCGCCGACGAAGGCCAGGCCATCAGGTTTGGCCTGGCTGAAGCGCCGAAGGTGCCACGCCAGGTCGCTGATGATGACCTCCGGCAGCGACACGACCCGCACGCCCGCATCGGTCTTGGGGCGTCCCGTCACGAGCTCGCCCGTCTTCATCTCGGCGACCGATTCCTCGATCCTGACCGCCCGCGCGTCGAGGTCAAGGGTGTGCCGCCGCAGAGCCGTCGGCTCACCCCACCTCGGACCGCCGAAAGTCGCGAGGAGCACCAGGGCACGGAAGCGAGGCGGCACGGCTGAAGCAAGCGCGAACACCTGGGCACGGTCAGCACGGGCTGTTCCTCCGGTCGCTCCACCCCAGCATTCTTGATCTTGCGCGGATCCTTCTTGCTCAGCTCGTCCTCAACGGCGGTGTTGAGGACGCCACGCATTAGGCGGTATGCCTTGGCCGACGTCAAGGCCACGCTCCGCGCCGCCGCGCGGCCCGCGCACGCCCGCACTGATCCACATGACCCTGGTCAGGACCACTTCTGGTAGTTGGTTCCGTTGCAGTCTCTGAGTTTGACGCCTAGGGAGACGCTCGCGGCGAGGCACTTACCGTTCTGCAGATTCGGAACAGTGCCCGAATCGTACGTGTACCACCGCTGGTACAAGTTTCCCCTGCAGTCGACGAGTCTGATGCCCTTCTCGACGCTCCCGTCGAGGCACTTGCGGCTCTGCAGGTGAACGATGGTCACACCATTCATCGTCGACTCCGTGTACCACCTCTGGTAGTCGGTTCCGTTGCAGTCTCTGAGTTTGACGCCTAGGGAGACGCTCGCGGCGAGGCACTTACCGCTCTGCACGTGCTTAATTTCCGGGAACGTTAACTTGCTGGACAGCTGCGACGATCCCGATTGCCGTTCGGCGGCAGCCGGTGTGGCGACAGTCATGGTGATCACAGCTGCTGCCACTGCTGCGGCTCGGATGATGGCACGGGAATCCATCGTTCTCCTTGGGGATATCGCGGCGATTTTGGATGCTGCCGGTTGGGCAGCAAGAAGCGTCTGCCACATGCGGGTTGTTGACGCCGCTGACGCTAGCGAGGGGCGGTATATCGCGGGTATGGCAGTGATTCGGGCAAGGCCAGGCCGGATACCCGCTTCGTCGACCTCGACCACGTTCAACCGCTACACGCACGCGTCGCCCGAGGGTCTGTAGTGCCGAGTCAACAATCGCCTCTGGAGTGGATCTCCAGCTCAGGGAGGGGGAAGTGCTCAAGATCGGCGGGTCCTAATGGGGCCGAGGCGGACGGGGTGCGCGCAGTGCGTTTCAACCCCAGGTCGGAGAGCTGATCCCCGTGCCAGATGCGTGCCAGAACGAACGGCAGGTCAAGGTCATTCAGGGTCGCTCACGGCCACTCGTCGGGTTCTGACCAGGACCTCCGTTCTCCTCGCTCAGGACACCAAGCTCAGTAGTCGGTTCCCAAGCTGACAGCGCGAGTTCGCATCCAAGTGAACAGGCGAATAGCCACGACGCTGTTGACTTGAGGGGGCTTGCGGTGAGCTGGACAACAGCGGTCTAGGCAGGGTCCGGCAGACAGGCTAAAGAGAGGTTGACTCGGCGAGCGTCAGTGCTTTGCCTTCCTCAAAGTCAGCCATCGCTCGAGAGTCTCGGTCGAAGTAGTCGCTCCAGAAACCAGCTCGGTGCCAACTCAAAGGTGCCGCGCGAAGGCGGCCATCTTCAAGTGTCATCCTCCAGCACGTGGGGATCCGCGAATCTACGGTTTCGAACATCGACGGGTCCCAGAGGGGGCCGGGGCTCTCGCCGGCATCGCCAAGGATGCGGATGTAGTAAACCTCTGCGTCCGAGTACATTTCCAGGACAACGTATCGCCCACCTACATGCACGCCCGGATAGGCATCCATGGGCTCGCCCTGCGGGCTGATGATTCGAACGCAGCGTACGATCACTCGCCGATCGTATTTGTACGTGGCACTCTGACGAGAACAAGATCCGGAAAATGCTCGGAATGACCTTGCTACAGCCGAGAGGCTTCGAGCGATCACCCGCAGGTCAGCGCGTCTTCGGGCCAAGGAAGAGCGATCCACTTCTGATCCGACGCCATTCGAAGCCTCGTGCCCGTTGCGTGCCCGTACGGTCGGCGATCATCGGGGAGTCACGGGACTTAGCGGCACTCGATTCACGTACGCCCACGTCGGCGTTTCCCCTGATCAGAGTGCATGATCTCGAAAGACTTCCCAGCTGACAGCGCGGGTTCGATTCCCGCCGCCCGCTCTCACTGTGAAAACCCGGATAGACCGATGGATTCGGGACCTGGGCTTTGATGTTTCCTGATGTCGTTGATCTCTGCGTGCCACTAGGTTCATGATCACCCTGGCGGAACGGCAGGACGGGGCATCACTCAAACCTTGATGACAGTTACGCGTGCACCGCACAGTACGGCGAGGTCCTCGGGGTCGGAGGTGAGGACCGTGACGGGGCCTGGGGCAGCGAGGGCGGTGGCGCTGAGCATGGCATCGATGGCGTACTTGTGCCCGTGCAGGCCGGCGTCGGACAAGAGTGTGGCGGCGTGGCGGGCGATTCGTTCGGTGACCGGCTCGATGACGAGGCGGGACAGCGTCCACTCCAGAGCCGGCCGGTTGACGCGAGGGTGGACCACCTCGACGAGGGTGGCGGCAGAGGTGATGACGCGGAAGTCGTCAGCACGGGCGAGAGCAAGCCATGCGGTGACCGTACGGTCGCGCAGGACGGCCTTGGCCAGTCCTTCGCTGTCGAGGACGAGGGTGCCGCCGGGAGAGGCGGGAGAACGGGTCACGCGGCCGTCCCACCACTGGCCTGTCCTCGCCGGGCCTGGTGGAGTTGGTCGCGCAGTGCCTGGACCTCCTCGTCGGTGATGGGGCCGTGCTCGGCCTCGGCGACTTGGATGAGTTCGCTGAGGTTGTCGCGTTCGATCTGGCGGGCGACGGCGGCGGCGACATAGGCGGACAGGCCGGAAGGGCCGCTCCGGGATCGGGCTGCCTCGGCGATATCACGCGGCATGGTGATCGAATACTTGCCAGTAGGCTCGCTCATGCTCTCTATCCTACCTCTCATCCTCCCGAGGTCGCTGGCGGTGAGTTGAGTTGTGCATTGACAAGAGCTGATCGATCTCCTGCGCCCCCTCGCAGCGTCCGCCAGACGTGCCCGCTGCGTCGCGCGGCCCTGGGAAGAACCGCGCCGTCACGCATGCTCGGAGCGCTCGGCCGGAGAGCAGTGATATCCGCTTTTCTGCAGGGGTTTTCAACGGCGTGTCACCTCTGCCTTCGCTTAAAGTCCCCGATGTATGTCCACGCCGAGGAATCAAGATCTTTTTCCGGGCTGGACGGGTGCCGCGGAGGGGAAGGCAGGCCAGTACTTGTCTCGTAAGACAAAGCGTCTTACGGTGGCTGCATGGCTGACACCATCACCATCCGCAGCGACCCGGAGACTGAGCACGCCCTGGATATTCTCACCCATGACGGCAGCTCACGCTCGGCGGCTATCCGCCAAGCCGTGCTGGAAGCCGCCCTTCGTAAGGAGCGCGCTGTCGCTATGCGGCGCGCTGTCCTGCGTATGCCGCTCGGCGAACCGGACGGCATCGACATTGCCGCGGAGATCGCCCACGGCCGCGAGAACGAACGCTGATGATCTATCTCGACTCGGCCGCCGTCGTGAAACTCGCCCACGCCGAGGCTGAGTCGCAGGCATTGCGCGACTGGCTCGACGAACGGGCAGAGACCGGATGGACGAGTTCGGTTTTGCTGGAGATCGAGTCATCACGGGCCCTGGCACGCTACGCCCCAGAAGCCGTCACCCGACTTCACCTGGTCCTCGACTTGATCGACCTGGTGGAACTGGACGCCGGCATTCGCATCCTGGCCCAGACTGTGAAACCGATGATCGTACGGAGCCTGGACGCTATCCACCTGGCAACCGCTCTCCGCATCCGCTCCCGGCTCACTTCATTTGTCACGTACGACAAACGACTGGCCGATGCTGCCCAGACAGCCGGACTGACCATCGACATGCCTGCCTGAGACGTCTCTTCACCGCCGGGATCTCCTGGCGGGGCGCCTGGCCGCGAATACCTGAGACGTCGCGTGAGCAAAGCGGCTCCGACAGCCCGGCCGCTCCGGATCGAACTGCTGACGAAGGCCGGTCACGATGCGGTGCACGTGCGCGACCTCCAAGCAACGAGCGCGCCGGACTCCATCGGTGATGGCCTGAAATGGGCGCTCGACCCGGGGGATGGGACGGCCAACTTCCGGCATGGCATCCCACTCTGCGGCGTCTCTCTCGGCCAAGCTGCGGCAAGATGTGTGCTACGCTTCGCAGGTTGCAGTTGTGGTACCCATAAAGACTTGTGCGCACCTGAACGAGCATGATCTTCAGGTGCGTTTTTTGTTTGCCGGTCGTCTCCGGATGGGCTCATCAAAGCGACACAGGATCCGCAACGTGCGGATCCCGTATCTGCAACCATCAGAAGGAGATCGATATGGCATCCGGAACCGTGAAGTGGTTCAACTCGGAAAAGGGCTTCGGCTTCATCGCGCAGGACGGCGGCGGCGCCGATGTCTTCGCCCACTACTCCAACATCGTTGCCAACGGCGGCTACCGTGAGCTGACCGAGGGCCAGAAGGTGGCCTTCGACGTCGTCCAGGGCCAGAAGGGCCCGCAGGCGGAGAACATCGTTCCCGCCTGACATGGCGCATGCCTTAAGTGGGGCCCGCATCGGCATGGCGGTTTCAAGGGGTCGTTGCAACACCGCTGGTGTTTTAGGTGGTCAGTAGATCACGCAAGCGCTCGGCTGGGGTGTCCCAGTCGAGCGTTTTGCGTGGACGTCCGTTGAGTTCTTGGGCGACGTGTTCCAGGTCCTCGGGCCCGTAGACGCTCAGATCGGTGCTTTTGGGGAAGTATTGCCGGAGCAGGCCGTTGGTGTTCTCGTTGGTGCCGCGCTGCCAGGGCGAGTGTGGGTCGCAGAAGTAGACGGCCATGTCGGTGGCCATGGTGAACTGCTTGTGCTGGGCCATCTCGCAGCCCTGGTCCCAGGTCAGTGACCCGCGTAGGTGGGCCGGCAGGGTCGACATCGTCTGGATCAATCCGTCGCGGACCTGCTCAGCGTCATGGCCGTGGGGCAGGTGCACCAGCATGGTGTAGCGGGTGGTCCGCTCGACCAGGGTGGCGATCGCGGACTGGTTGTTCGCGCCGATGATCAGGTCGCCCTCCCAGTGGCCGGGCACGGCACGGTCTTCGACCTCGGCGGGCCGGTCGGCGATCATCACCATCTCCTCGACGAACCGATGCTGCCGCTGCCCTGGCTGGCGTTGCGGTTTGCGGCGGGTCCTGCCGGTCCGCAACGCTCTTTGAACCTCGCGTTTGAGGCCGCCGCGGGCCTGAAAATACAGGGCTTGGTAGATCGTCTCGTGGCTCACGCGCATGCTCTCGTCATCGGGGAAGTCCTTGACGAGCCTGTGGGAGATCTGCTCGGGAGACAACTTCCGTTCCAGACCTTGTTCGACCTGCTCACGCAACACTCTATGGTCGACCAGCTTGCAGGTCTTGGGGCGGGCCCGCGCGGCGGCAGCGGCTCGGTGAGCCCGGTGCGGCGGGTAGACACCCTCGAGCGAGTGCCGAGCGATCTCACGCGAGACCGTCGACTTGTGCTTGCCGATCCCCTCAGCGATCTCGGTGACCGTCTGCTTGTTGATCAACCCGTCGGCGATCGCCAGCCGGTCGGTCAACGACAGATACCGGCTATGAACCTCGGCCTCGACAGGATCGATCATGGAAGCCTTGTAGCGGGTACCCGAGCCCGAGTCCACAACCGTGCCGTCGGGATAGACCCGTGTGTTGTTGGACTTGCGAACACCCCTGCGCCAGTCCCGTCCGGTACGTGGATGTACGCCCACCTCCCGCGCGGCCCGCGCCGATGGCCAACCCTGCCCGATCAGCTCCAGGAACCGCCGCTTGGCCGCTTCCTTACCCGCAGGCCTCGCCTCGGCCGCCATCACCCCGGCACCGACCAGGACCCGCCGGGCAGCCCCATGACTCAGCCCAGCGGCGATCGCCGCCCGGTTGACGCTCCCCGACTCCGCGAAGACCGCGAGCACCCGCCGGCGATGCTCGTCGGTCACCACGGTCTTGGCACGCCCCGTCCCCCGACCATCCGCCCGCAAGATCGCATACGCGCGCGAACTCGGCAGGCCCAACGCCGTCGCCGCCGACCGCACCGAAACCCCGGCATCGACCAGCCTCAACAACTCATCGCACTCACGCGATGACCCCTCCGACAACGACATGGTCGTCGCAACTCCTCAGATCGAGGTGTTGCGACGACCACATGAACCCGAGCATGGATGCGGGCCCCACTGCGTTCGGATGGCACTCTTCCGCGGTGACGATTCAGCGTCTGTATGCCCTGATCGGGGCTCGTCAGCGGGTCGCGTGCCGGCCCGGCGCGACAACAGACGGCGTCCGGCTGAGCCCGAGGGCCAGAGCGGGGCACATCTCGGCGGCTCGCAGGGCGTCTGGCAGGAGCCGCGCGGGCAACTCACTCTCGGTGAGCACCGGATATCCGAACACGTCCAGCTGTACGACCTCGGGAACGAGGTGGCCGCACAGGCCGTGGCCGGCGCAGCGGGACCAGTCCACGGTCAGTCGCCCCCCCCGGAGTCCTGAACCACTTCACCCGGCACCGGCAGGAGCCCACGTACGGGGCGACCGCAGCCGCCCTTCGCGGCGTGCGCGGCGACATCGTCGCTGAAGACATCGAGCGCCGAGAGCAGAAACCTGGTGGTCCCGTCCGAATGATGACAGGCCCCCCTGCCGCGGACGATCCCGCTACCCTGCCTGATCGCGGCCAGCGCCCCAGCACCGGCGTGGCCCGCGGCCAGGGAAGAGAAGGATCGGGCGATGGCGGGCAGCCCCATGTGGCAGGGCCCGCACTGCCCCGCCGACTCGGTCGCGAGGTAGTCGGCCACCCGGGCCACCTCTCCCAGGGGGCACGTCCCCTCCTCCAGAGGGACGATGATTCCGGCGCCCAGCGCGGCGCCCACCTCGGCCATGGACTGCCGTGACACGGCGACCGCGGCGGCCTGGTCCGGGGCGAGCCATGCCCCGCGGTAGCCGCCGACCATCACGCCCTGGCCCGCGTTCAGCCCGCAGTGCTGAAGCACCTCCCAGAGCGGGAGGCCGGCCGGGGCCTCCACGACGGTGCGCCGCCGATCAGGACCGGTCACGGTAAGCAGGACCGTACCGGGCTCGGCGGGCGTTCCGACGGCTCGGAAGCCGGCGGCTCCGAGTTCGGCCAGTACGGCCAACTGGGCGAAGGTCTCCGCGTAGGACAGCAGGGTCGGCAGGCCGTCGACCCCGCTCTGCGCGGCCCTCACCTTCCGGCCCGGCGGGATCGGCGTCTCCCCGTTGACCCCTCGGACCCGGGCGCCACCCTCCCCGGTGATGAAGCGTTCGGGCAGGTGAACGACCCGCACGGTGGGGACGATGCCCGCCTCCCCGATCGCGCTCAGCAGCGAGCGCTCAGCGGCCCCGCCGTCGGTCGCACCGATGACGATCTCACTGGCGTCGAGCGCGTGGGCGGCGAGCGCGGCCCCGCCGAGAACCAGGTGCGGCGCCCGTGCGAGGAGCGTCTTGTCCTTGGCGCTGGCCGGCTCGCCCTCGGTCGCGTTGACCAGAACCACCGGCCGGGTGTCGCGGCGGACGGCCGCGTCGGTCACCGCGTTGAGCTTGCGGGCGAACGGGAAAGCGGCGCCTCCCCGGCCGCGGAGGTCGACGTCCTCCGCCAGTGCGACCAGTTCCCGCAACGAGAGCCTGGGCAACGGTGAATGGCAGCGGCGGTAGGTCGGCCAGGCCGAGGAAGAGCCGGGCCGGGCCGATCGTGACTACCTCAAAAGCATCGCTCACCTGTGACTCCCCGTCCATAGCTGCGCCTCGTGCTTGAGCTCCGCCCAGGCACGCCGTGCGCCCCGGTGTCCGGCGCACGCTGGGTGGTATGTGCGGTGACCCGTCCTGCCCGCCGGCGGACCGTGCCACGCCCGCGCAGCCACACCAGGAACCTGACCAGCGCCATGACGGCGACCAGCCGACCGGTCCGTGATCTGCCATCGCGCCGACCACCGTCACGCCGCCGCCAGAGCCACGCGGCCGTGCTCAGCTCGGCCGGTGGATCATTACAGCCGCTTGAGGCTGGGGGGCGTAGAAGCCCTCCACCAGCGCGATCTCATCCGACGAGCAGCACCACAAAAACTTGACCTCTGCGTTCCGCTTGAGCAGATCCACCGTGCAGGCCACGGCCGACACGGTCCGCACTGGAGACGAGCCGACCCACACGTCGATGCCCTCACCATCCCCGCCTTGGGTGCCCGACAAGAAGCCATAATCCAGCGGGTAGATGAAGCTCGACACCTTGGGATGCGGCGTGCCCGCAGGACGATCAATCACAATCTCGGCGTCACCCACAAGGGAGTCAGCCTGCTCCCATAGAGAAAGCCGCGCCCATGCGTCAAAGTCCGGCATGGGCAGACCATAGCCCCCGGCGGGGGCGCACCGGCTCCGGGATGCTCGCCGCGCGAACCGGGAATCCGCTGAGGTGGAAGCCGGATCATCCCGCCCATCATCGACCCGGGACAAGCCGAGCAGAACAGGGCCATACGTACCAGATCGTTCGTCCGGTGGGGCGCTCCATCTGGTAGCCGTGACCCTGGCCCGCTTCCCCTTCGGGCGGGTCGACGGCAGACGGGATGATCAGGCGGGCGGGGGCCGCGCGTTGCGCGAGAAACACCAGGTGACGGGCTGATCACCGGGCCATTAGCGGCCATTAAGAGGGGTGACGCGGGGGCAATCACGGTCACTCAGGGCCGGCTTTCTGCCCAGCTCAGCGCCTCATCAGGCCGTGATCGATGCAGTTCCCAAGCTGACAACGCGGGTTCGATTCCCGTCACCCGCTCTCATCCGCGAAAGCCCCGGGTAGGCCGACGGATTCGGTACCTGGGCTTTGACCATGCAGTGGGTTGTTGATCTTCGCGTGTCATTACGCGTCCTATGGGTGCGATTATGGCCGCGTGGTTGATGTGACCTTGGATGAGTCCGGTGATTCCGGGGCCGTGGTGAAGCTCCAGACCGAAGCCTGGGAGTTTAACATCTGGGCGCCCCTGGCGGATTTGATGCGCCTCCGCGGGATCAAGGAGGCAGATTGGGATGCACGCCGCTCACTTCCAATCGGGACCTGTGCTGACGCGCACGTGTTCTGGGTGGCAAACGAGGAGCAAGCGACGATCCTCATCGGCCAGGACGACGAGACATGGGACATTGCGGTCACGGTGCCGCTCGAAACCGTCGACCAGATCGCACGCCTCGCCGAGGAGCACATGTGATGTATTGCATTGGTGATCACCTGGCAGGAGAGAGTAGGTCGGGCAGCTCCCCGAGCCTCAGCGCGGCATTGCCCGAGCATGCTGCGCGGAAAGGGCCGCCCATCGCTCAACATCACGTATGTGATCACCTTGCGGACATGCGGAATGCTCGCCTACCTGCACATCTCTCCAGCCGCCATCGCTCGCATCATGCAGGGGAAGTATTGCTCCGCCACGCTCGACGAGCACGAGGGCCGTCGCTATGAAGCCCTCCATGATTGAATGCAGGATCGCATGGTTCGAACGCTCGTAGCGCTCGATGAGAGCGCTCACGAAGGCCGCGAAGGCAGCCACGTCGACCTCACATTCGTCGCTCTCCATGAGGCCGAGTCCCGTCGGCAAGCCCGTCTCGAGTGCAAATGCCTCTGCCAATCCGCGTCATCCCCCGAACCACCACCCAGGAGATCACCCGGATCAAGTCCACGGCGCATACCAAGAAGCGAGAGATCGGCTAGAGAGGGTCAAGCGTCAAGTGTGACCAGACACGAGATCCAGTCGGCGCACTGCCGAATAGTTCTTGTATAGGTATCAAGGCGGCGGCGCTTCGCGCCAGCCCGCTCGGCGGCCGGTCATGCGGCCTGGGGCGGGTTCCGGCCACTGGCATCTCCGGCCGCGCTCGCCTGCGGTCGACAGGCTCTCGTAGGTGCTACAGGGCCTGGGGCGAGAGTTCGGTTCGGACACCCCCCTTGACTGTGCGTATGGCTAACGGGGCAGACAAAACTGATCTTGAGACAGTAATCTGCCCTCGCATCGTTTGCCGACTCCTGGGGCCACCCTCCGGCGAGGCGGTCGACGTCCCCTGTAGATGCCCCATCGACGAAGATGAGGAAGGCTCGTGATTCGACGCTCCAGGGTTTTATTACCCGCAGCGGCCATCCTGATCGCCTGCGCTGTTGCGCAGCCCGCTTCCGCGCAAGGTGCCGCATCCGCCGGACCTGCCATCGTGCGGCCGGTCTCGGGCAGCAGCCCCCTGCCCGCAGGCTGCGGACTACCCCCGGCCGACGGTTACACGCTGAACCCCAACACCGAAGTCCTGCCCATGCTGGCGCGGGACCCGAACCGTCCGTGGCACCTCGTCACGGTGTTCCAGCAGGACCGCTGGAACCGGTACGGCAGCAACGGCGCGGTTACCGCCGTATCGGACGACTACGGCAAGACCTGGCAGCGGTCCGAGAACCTGCCTGCCTTCTCTCGGTGTAACGGCGGCACGACCGCCAACGGCGGAGACTACGACGTCACGACCGACAACTGGGTCACGGTCACACCATCGGGCGCGGCGGTGGCCGCGTCGTTCTCGCTGTCGCGCACCGGCGACGTGACCGCCATTCTGGTGTCCCGGTCCGCTGACGGCGGCCGGCGCTGGGACGCCCCGGTAACCCTGCAACGGGACGACAACCCGCGCTACTTCAACGATCGCCCGTCGGTGACCGCGGACCCGTACCACCCGGGCGTGGTCTACGCGGTGTGGGACCGCATCGACAGCACGGACGCGAGCTGGGTACAGCCGATCTATCTGGCGAAGTCGACCGACGACGGGCGCACCTGGACCACGAAGAAGGTGTACGACGTACCCGCCAACAGCGGCGTCATCGGCACACAACTGGTGCCGCTCGCCGACGGGACGCTGCTGATCGGCATGCACCACGAGACGGACACCGAGGGTGCCACCCAGGTCATCCGCTCGACCGACGGCGGCCAGACGTGGTCGGCGCCGACGTTGAACGTTCCGGCCCCGCTCGCGGTGGGCCCCCGCATCCCGGACCCGGACAACTCGGGTGACCCGGTACGCAACGCTTCCCTGCCGCTGCTGGCCGCCCAGCCGGGCACCCAGGTGGTCAACGCCACCTGGCAGAGCCAGGAGGCCGACGGCACCTTCCACGTGGCCTACTCGCGGTCGACAGACGGCGGAAAGACTTGGTCCAGCCCGGTCCGCGTGGACAAGACACCCACCGGCTCCGCCGCCGTACCGGTCATCGCCGCGTCCAAGACGGGCACCGTGGCGGTCACCTACTACGACTTCCGCAACAACACGCCCGACCCCGCCACCCTGCCCACCGACGTGTGGGCCGTCACCTGCACCGCCGACTGCACGCAGCCCGGGGCGTGGCGCGAGCAGCACATCGAAGGGCCGTTCGACGCGAGGAAGGTTCCGGCGACAAGCGTCGGACGCCTGGTCGGGGACTACACCGGCCTGGTCTCGGTTGGCGCAGCCTTCACGGCCGTGTATGGCGTGGCCACCGGCGACGCCACCAACCCTGTGGACATTCACAGCGCGGTTTTCTCTAGCTGAGCGGTTTTGCACACCGGCGGGGTTCGGTCAGACCGAACCCCGCCCCCTCTCACGGCAGCGCCGACCTGGCGGTGCGTTTGGAGCAGGTCCGGAGGATGGCGCCCGGGGCTAACCCTCGGCCATCTGCCGCTGGACAAGTCACCCGCCAGTCGGGCGGCGCCTATGCGAGATCGCGCACCAGATAAAGCAGCTCACCACGCTTGTCGGTTTCGACGCGGTCCAGCACCAGGCCCAGCCGTTCGCAGATCCTGAGCGAGGCAGCATTGCGGGGTCGAACCGTCGCCCACAGACGTTTCACGGTCGTGGTTGCCTGTAGCTCGGACACAACGGCCTGAGCCGCTTCAAGCGCGAGGCCGCTTCCACGTTCGGAGTGCTTGATCTCGTAACCAATCTCCGGCTCCAGAACTCCTGTGCGGTTGGCGAGAATGCCACAGCCACCGATCAGCGGGCCGCCGTCGCGATGGCGTATGCCGTACCAGACAAAGCCATAGTCCTGCTTCGTCTTGAGCCTGCGCTCAAGCCAGTCCACCGTCTCAGCCCGCGACGTGAACGGCCCCGCCCCGATCGTGTGGGTTAGCGGATCGCTAAATAGGCCGTGAAACTCGTCAGTGTCGTCGAGCGTGCAAGCAGTCAGCCGCAGCCTGGTGGTCTCAATCTTGTCGCGCACGCGATGCCCTTATCGAATACCTCCGGCTCCGGGATGATCGCGAAAGGCAGAGGTCTGTTGGCGGCTGAGGCGGAAGCCTGATCATCCCGCCTAGTTCTTGGCTCAGAGCGCTCGGAGGAGTCCGCTTGGTCCTCACCGGGAGGAGCTACAGAGCCAAGGCATGCTGTAGCGCCCGGCCGACGTCCATCATCGTTGGCATCGACAGCGCCCCTAGATCGGCGACGATCTGGTCTCGATACAGGGGGCCGAGGTCGTCGCAGTTGACGTAGCCAGTGAGTGGGTCACCAGCGCGTAGGACGGCCCAGGATGGCAGATCGCGGCGAGTGGTGGTGATCCGCGCTACCAGGCAATCATCGATGGCGTTGTTGCGGGCATTGTTGGAGACAACGAGCCATGGCTTGAGGCCGAAACCGAGATCGGCTCGATAGATCCGGCCGCGGACGGGGACGATGTTGGGGGCAGCGTTCACGCTCGCGTTCCACCACCCGTCTCGTTGCCACGGTCCCAGCCACGGCGGGCGTTGCGGTACGCGCGGTCCTCGTCGTCCATCTCGGCTGCCCACGCCGCATACCCGGTGATTCCCATCTGCTGAGTGACGGCATCCCGTCCTGCGCGGACCAACGCGGCGAGGATCTCTGCGTCTGAGGCGCTGGCCTTCAACTCCTGGCCGGTGAGCTGCGCTAGGGCCTGGCGCTCGGGGCTGACAGGAGCGTGCATGCGCTCCAGGGTGGTGACATCCTCAGGTCCCATCGGGACGCTCTTGCGAACGCTCATGCAGCTAAGTGTATAGCAGGGAGTGCAACAAATGATGCTGCATAGTATGCTGCATTGAGGTGGGATTGCTGGATCTTCGCGGCAAGGACATCGCACCCGCCACTTGCCGCGCTCGCACAGAGGCGAGGCGAGGTGGTGGCGGGCCGCGCACGCCTATCGATCGTCACCATTGAGCGAAGGGCGCTCCGGTTGCGGCCGGGGTGTTGTCGTGGCCGTTCCTGGCCATCAGGCCGGATGCTGTGGGCAGTCTCTTCCTACGACCACCAGGTTCGTCGTTGGCGGCCGCGCCGAGTTCGGTCTTGCGCCGGCCGGTGATGAACACGTGTGCGCCCTCGACCGCCGGTCGTACGGCACTGGCCTGCCAGCACCTTCCGCATCGATCGTTGCAGAAGGGTTAGACTGCGGAGGTGGAGACCAGGCAGCGCCGCCCAACCGGCCGACCGCGGGGATTCGACGCCGACGAGGCGCTCGAGCGCGCCCTGCTGGTGTTCTGGGAGCAGGGCTACGAGGGGGCCAGTCTGGCCAACCTGACCGACGCGATGGGCATCTCCACCACCAGCATGTACGCCACCTTCGGCAACAAGGAAGAGCTGTTCCGCAAGGCTCTGGAGCGCTACACCGAGGGCCCGAGCGCATACCTGGCCCGAGCCCTGGACGAGCCGACCGCCCTCGGCGTCGCCACGGCGATCATTGCCGGCACTGTTCGAACCACCACTCGCCCGGCAGGTCCCCACGGGTGTCTGGGTGTCCAGGGTGCCCTGGCCACCGGCGACTCCAGTCGTGGAGCCCGCGACCTCCTCGTCGCGTGGCGCGACAGTGGCTACTCCCGCATTCGAGAGCGGTTCGAACGAGCCGTCGATGACGGCGACCTGCCGCCGGAGGCCAACCCGGCGCTGCTCGCCCGCTATGTCACCGCCTTGGGCTACGGCATCGCCGTACAAGCCGCCAGCGGCGTCGACCGCGACGAACTCCAGGACATGGCCGACGCCGCCCTGCGCAACTGGCCGCCCTGCTGAGAGCCGCCCGGTGTTCGTCTTCGCGAACAACCGTGTCATTAGCGACCTGGTTTCGCGCCGAGGGCATCAGGTGCTGCTGGCGGAGAGTCCCTTGCCGCATCTCGACCAGGCTGATCCCTGAAGCAATGACTCCTGGGTTCTGCGCAGCCTGTCCGGGCTATGACGGTTCCTGACGTTCGCGAGCGAGCCGTCCCGGCCGGTGTCGCATGTCTCCATCCTTACAGGTCCACGCACTTCTGCAGTGATCGATGCGGAACGTGCTACGGTGTAGTTCTGCATCGATCGATGCGGAAGTCGGCCGCGGGTCGACTCCGTGGGACCTCCCGAAGGCAAGCACCGGGATCGCCTTACCCGGTGCCGTACAGAAGGGGACAGCGATGTCCGACAGTGATCTGCGCGGGTTCTACCGGCGCTACATCAGTGAGCTCAACGCCCACAGGTTCGATCAGATGGACCAGTTCATCGACGACCGGCCCACGTTGAACGGTGAGCCTGCCACCCGGGACGATCTCATCGCGGTGCAGAAGGCTGACGTCGAGGCGGTTCCGGACCTGCGCTGGGAGCTCAAGGAACTGCTCTTCGACGGTGATCGCCTGGCCGCGCGGCTGGTCAACACGGGCACGCCGGTGAAGGAGTGGCTCGGTGTGGCACCCACCGGCGCCTCGTTCGAGATCACGGAGTACGCCATCTACCAGGTGCGCGACGGGCGGTTCGTGCACATGACGGCCCCGCACGATGCCGGTGAACTACTCCGGCAGCTTACCGGCTGACCCTTCGGGGGCCGAGGCCCACGACGTGGCGACCGGCCGCACCCAACGGTCCACTCGGGCCACACACTTCGGGAGGGAACCCATGACCGTCACACTGATCACCGGAGCCAACAAGGGCATCGGTTTCGAGACAGCCAAACAACTTCTGGAACTGGGGCACACCGTCTATATCGGTGCGCGCGACATCGAGCGAGGCGAGAAGGCCGCAGCCGCCCTCGGCGCACGGTTCGTGCGGCTCGACGTGACCGACGACGCCTCGGTGCGCAACGCGCTGGCGACGATCAACGCGGCCGAGGGACGGCTCGACGTCCTGGTGCACAACGCGGGCATCCTCGGGAACGAACCCCTCGACGGTCCCACGGCCCTGCGGGTGTTCGACACCAACGCGGTGGGGATCGTACGCGTCACAGAAGCGGCACTCCCCTTGCTGCGCAAGTCCTCGAACCCCACCGTGGTCACCGTATCGAGCAGCGCCGGATCGTTCTGGGCGGTGAACAACCCTGACCGGCCCGAGTTTCACCTGCCGCTGGCGCTCTACTCCGCGTCCAAGGCGGCGGCGACCATGCTGACGGTCCAGTACGCCAAATCCCAGCCCGGCATCAAGTTCAACGCTCTGGAGCCCGGCACCACAGCCACCGACATGACCGCGGCCTTCGGGATCGGAAGATCGCCGGAGGAGAGCGCCAGAGCCGTCGTACGCCTGGCCACTCTCGATGTGGACGGCCCGACAGGAACCTTCCAAGACGAGACCGGGGAACTGCCCTGGTAGTCGCCACGCGGGCGTAGCCCGGTGGTGGCGAGGGGCCGGGGGAGCGAGCCGGTTGCGACATCGCAGCCCGAAACTCATCGCCGAGGCGCGAAAGGCCGCCAGGCGTATCCAGCACACGGCACAATCCGGTCCTCTGCCATCGTGTGAGGACGTCTCCTCCGACCAATTCGTGGCGAGCGGCATGCTCCCGGAGCGGCGGGAAGACGAAGCCCCTTCTCCTGGTGGAATGAGATGCGGCCACGGTTCTTCAACGGCTTTCACCGATGCCTGCCTGTCCTTGCGACCGCAGGCAACGACCTGATCGTGGAACACGTCATCGAATACCGGACCTGGCGCGAGGAGCTATCACGCCTCTTGACTGACTTCGATGTGTTCCTGGTCGGGGTGCATTGCGACCTTGCGGAGATCGACCGAAGAGAACACGAGCGCGGGGACCGTCGTGCCGGGGAAGGCCGTGGGCACGTCGAAATCAACGGTATGCATACGTTCGGTCCGTACGACTACGAGGTGAACACTACGAACGGCGTATCAACCACCCTCGTGCAGTCAGTCGTGACCGCTTGGCGCGCGACGTGCGCTGACCTTTAAGATCGCGCGCTAGCATGCGGCGATGGATTGGGGCGCATTCGAGAAGGCATGGCATGACAGCGGATGTCGCATCCTGAGTGACCTTGCGGCGACGTGTCCGGGCGAGCGACTGTACGGTGCGGCGTTCCATCTCTTCTACATGGACGGCGCCAAGATCCTGCCGCCCGCCCTTGCCGCCAACACTGAGGCAGCGGTGCGCGAGGACTATGGATACTCGACACGGTTCGTCGCGCCGGAGTGGCGGTGGGATGTCCTGGACGCCACGAGCGATGCGATGTCGCCGTGGTATCAGCGTCTCACTGAGGAGTATCTGGCGCCCGCCACCACCGAGCCCGAACGGGATGCGGCGATGGACGCACTCGAGGCGGCGCACGACAGCGCGATGGCCAACGCCTGCAAAGCGATGACCACGACAGCGCGCCGGGGCGGCATTCACGGCTCGCTTCCGCCCGGGTTCGTCGTCGTCATCCTCGAAGGACAACGCGGGGATGAGGAGGCCGGTCTGATCCGGAAGAGCGTAGACCCGCAGATGCTGCCGACAGTCCCCGAACTGGCCGGGTACCTGCGGCAACTCGAGGAGACGTGAGCCCCGACCTGGCCTTGATAATTCCAGGAGCGTTCGCTGAGCCGCCGTGCGGCGGCCCGTCACATCGGCAGGCTACGGGATCGGCTCCAGGCTGTGACTCAAGAGCTCCAGGTCGCTGACGAAGCAGACCGCTTCACCACTGTCCGAGCGTCCGATCCACGTGGGATACACCCCGTCTTCTCCGAGTCCTGAGAGGTCCTGGCCCGGTCGCAGCGCCATGCAAGACCTCCTCGGTATGCCCCCGGCGATTACCGGCTCTATCAGCGACTATGCCAACCTCTATGCCATGCAGATCAGATCCGGTACCCAAGACGACGCCGAGCAGATCGCAGAGCTCCACACCCGTAGCTGGCTTACGGCATATGCCGAGATCATGCCCGCCAGCTATTTGAATGGGCCGCTGCTCGACGAGCGCAAGGCCATGTGGAGCATCCGACTCGCCACCCTCGCCTCGGAACCGGATCGCGCCCGCTGCTTGCTCGTTGCCGTCGATGGCAACGCCCTGCTGGGGTTCGCCTATCTCGCCGCCGGAACCGACGGGCGCCTCTTGCTCGATAACCTGCACGTCCAGCCGGAGCGCAAGCAGTCCGGCATCGGCCGCCAACTCGTGTACCACGCTTTTGGCTGGGCCTCCGAGCAACACCCTGACAAGACGGTCTACCTGGAGGTGCTCCGCGACAACGTCGCCGCGATCACCTTTTACCGGCGTCTCGGCGGCCATCCCACCAATGAGTTCATGGAACGCTTCCCTACAGGATTCGAACTACCTGTCGTCGAGTACACATGGGGTCCTGACATCGTCCAAACCCTCGCCGACAACCGTTCCACTACCGATCAGCTTGCGTCCTAGAGGTCCCCGGCGGGGCAATCTGGCTCCGAGATGATCGACGCGTCGGGATTGAGATCCGTAGATGGCTGAGGTGGAGGCCTTCCGATGCGCCGGCGGACGCCTACTCCGTCTTCAGCCGCCCCGGTAGAGGGCGGTGAGCAGTTCGATCGCCGCCTGGATCGCCGGATGCGGCTCGTCTCGCCACCAAGTGAGGCGTACGGCGATGGGTTCGGCGTCGCGGACCGGCCGGTAGACGACGCCGGGCCTGGGGTACTGGTGCGCGGTCGACTCCGCCGTCATGCCGACACAGCGTCCACTGGAGATCATGGTCAGCCAGTCGTCGACGTTATGGGTCTCCTCAGTCGCCGGGCGGGAGCCGGGTGGCCACAGCTCGGGTGTGGTGGTGCCGGTTCGCCGGTCGATCAGGAGGATGCGCTCGCTGAGGTCGGCAAGGCGCAGCGACCGGCGTGTGGCCAGGGGGTCCTCGGCGGACAGGCCGCACAGGCGCCGCTCCAGGCCGATGATGGCACTCTCGAAGCGGCGGTCCTCCAGGGGATTGCGGATGACGGCGAGGTCGCAGGCGCCCTCCGCCAGGCCGGCGGTCGCGGAGTTGACGCGTACCAGGCGCAGATCCGTCCCGGGGTGCGTCGCGCCCCAGCGGCGCTGGAACGCGGGCGTGTGGCGGCCGACCGCCGACCAGGCATAGCCGATCCGCAGGATGCCGTGGCCCGAGGCGGCCTCCTGGACCAGGTCGTGCACCTCACCCAGCACCCGCCTGGCCTGGGCGACCACCCGCAGCCCGGTCGTGGTCGGTGTCACCTCGCGTGAGGTACGTCTGAGCAGCCTCACCCCCAGTGCGCGTTCGAGCGAGGCCAGAGTCCGGGACACCGCCGCCTGGGAGACACCCAGAGCGATGGCCGCGTCGGTGAAGGTGCCTTCGTCGACGATGGCGACGAGGCACCGCAACTGCCGCAGCTCCACATCATCCATGACTCAAGTGTATAGATCACGCAATAAACGCATTTTGTGCAAGTATCGCGAGGTCCCACCATCTAGTCATGCGAAGCGCGTCCGACACGGTTTCCCGGTCTTCGGGGCCCTTGGTCCCAGCGCCGTCCAAGGGGCGGCTGGCCGGCGTGGTCACGATGGCCGGCAGCGGCCTGTCGAACCAGGTCGGCGCCGCGATCGGTGCCCTTGCCTTTCCCGTACTTGGGCCGGTGGGCGTCGTCGCGGTCCGCCAGTACGTCGCCGCGTTCGTCCTGCTCGCCGTCGGCCGCCCCCGCCTGCGGGACTTCACCTGGGCGCAGTGGCGGCCGGTGCTGGGGCTCGCCGTGGTGTTCGGGACCATGAACCTGTCCCTCTACACCGCCATCGACCGCATCGGCCTTGGCCTGGCGGTCACGTTGGAGTTCCTCGGCCCGCTCACGATCGCCCTCGCCGCCGCGCGTCGCCGCGTCGACGCCTTCTGCGCGGTGATCGCCGCGGCCGGCGTCGTCGTACTGATGCGCCCCCAGCCCTCGGCCGACTACGTGGGGATGGGCCTGGCCTTGCTGGCCGCGTGCTGCTGGGCGTCGTACATCCTGCTCAACCGCACCGTCGGCCGCCGCATCCCGGGTGCGCAGGGCACCGCCACGGCGGCCGGGATCTCC
Source organism: Nonomuraea sp. NPDC050022 (assembly GCF_044460705.1). Taxonomy (NCBI): domain Bacteria; kingdom Bacillati; phylum Actinomycetota; class Actinomycetes; order Streptosporangiales; family Streptosporangiaceae; genus Nonomuraea; species Nonomuraea sp. NPDC050022. The sequence continues at coordinate 48,649 of NZ_JBITKE010000020.1, read as the reverse complement.
GCGCTGATGTTCCTGCCGGTCGGCATCGTTCTCGTCCTGCACCGGCCGCCGACCGCCGCTGCCGTCGGCTATGCCGTCGCGGCCGGTGTGCTCTCCTCGGCGGTGCCCTACCTCGCCGACCTGTTCACGCTGCGTCGCGTACCCGCCCAGGCGTTCGGGCTCTTCATGAGTGTCAACCCGCTCCTCGCGGCCCTCGTCGGCTGGATCGGCCTGGGCCAGAACCTGGGCTCGACGGAATGGGCGAGCATCGGCGCCATCGTGGCCGCCAACACCCTCAGCGTTCTCGTCCGCCGCGGCTGAATCCGTGCCACTACGCGGCGATGACGGCGACCCCGGTCCTGCCCCCGTCGACGTCCACGACGGTTCCGTGTACGAAGGCCGCTTCGTCACTGGCCAGCCAGACCACGGCATGCGCGATGGCATCCGGCGTGCCGATGCCGCCGGCCGGGGTGCCCTTCATCATGATCTCGCCCGGATGGGGCTCGCCGCCTTCCGCGGCCGGGGGGAGGATCACGCCCGGCGAGACGGCGTTCACCCGCACCCCCATCGGGCCGAACTCCGCGGCCCATGCCCGCGTGAGCGTCTCCATGGCTCCCTTGGTGGAGCTGTAGAGCGCGCCGAGCGGAACGCCCAGGCGCGCGATCCACGAGCCGAGGTTGATGATCACTCCGCCACCTGACTCAGCCATGGCCGGAACGACGGCGGCGGTGAGGAAGAACGGCGCCTTCACGTTCACTCCGTAGACCTTGTCGAACGTCTTCTCGTCGGTGGCGGTGGTGCTGGGGGCCGGATAGATGCCGGCGTTGTTCACCAGGATGTCGATCCGCCCGCCCAAGGTCTCACGGGCCCGATCTGCCAGGTCCTGGGAGGACTCCACGCTGCCATCGAGGTCCGCCACCAGGAAATCGGCCCGGCCGCCGGACGCGCGGATCCCTTCGATGACCTGGGCCCCGCGTTCGCGATTGCGCCCCGACACGATGACGTGGGCTCCCTCGGCGGCGAACGCTTCGGCGATCGCCTGTCCTATATTGCTGGTCGACCCCGTGACCAGCGCCGTCTTGTTCCGCAGTCGTTCACTCATGACGCGATCTCCCTTGTCTCGCTGTGTGTGGCCAACTGTGCCTCCCAGAAAATGGACCAGCAAGTCCAGACCAAAGCTCATGCCGGTATAATGGACCCGTTAGTCCAATGATCTGGAGGGTGGATGCCGGACGCGCCGACCGCGAAGGGCCGCGCCACACGTGCCCGCATCGTCACGGGCGCGGCTGAGGTGCTGCGCGAGCAAGGTGTCGCTCTTACGACACTCGACGACATCCGCAGTCGCACGGGTACGAGCAAGAGCCAGCTGTTCCACTATTTCCCCGACGGCAAGGACGAACTGCTGCTGGCGGTAGCCCAGTTCGAAGCTGACCGCGTCCTGGAGGACCAGCAGCCGCACCTAGGGCGCCTGGATTCGTGGGAGTCCTGGCATCAGTGGCGGGACTTGGTGGTGGAACGCTATGAGCGCCAGGGCGACCACTGCCCCTTGGGGTCACTGTTCCTGCAGGTCGGGCGGTCAACACCCGGTGCACGGGCAATCGTGACGGAGCTGATGCGCCAATGGCAGCGGCAGCTCGCCCGTGGCATGCGCGCCCTCCAAGCGAACGGACTGGTCGGGCCGGCCCTTGATGTGGACCGGACGGCCGCCGCGCTGCTGGCGGGCATCCAGGGAGGCGTGACCATCATGATGGCCACGGGCGACTCGACCCACCTCAAGGCGGCGCTCGACACCGGCATCGAACACCTCCGTGCGGTCAGTGAGATCTAGCTACACCCGTCTCGAAGACGTACGGAGAGGCGTTCTGTGAGCGGCTTGTAGTCGTGCCCGGGGAACAGGACCGGCAATGCGCCGAGCATGTTCTCCATTCGATCGCGCACGCCCTCGAACTCTTCATTGTCCAGCGGCGCTCGGGTGAACAAGAACTGCCAGGAGAAGGCGCCCTTGGTCAGCTGAAGCATCTCCAGGTACGTACCGTAGCCAAGGTCCATTTTCCAGGCGCCATAGCGAGGCTCGGCCACCCACCAGATTTCGGGTTCGCCCCCGCCTGGAAGCAGCCGCAGCGCGGCATAGTGCCCCGTACCTGTGATGGGGTGGCAATCGATAACGCGCAGCTGCGATGACGGGAAAAGCTCCTTGCCCGTCCACGACTCGATCCACTCCTCGCCCAGCCCCGGGCTGCCCGCCCGTGCGAGGTGGGTGAGGTAGAACTCACCGTTGACGTACGGCCCTTCACCCATCCACTGGCGCCCCAGCTCCCGAAAGCGCGGACCACACTGCTCCAGCGCGGCGGGCGCCTTGACCTCCTGCTCGCCTACGAGAGCCGCCCACGAGGCGGCGACATCGGTGAAACCCGTGTCGAGCCCACCCTCCGAAGCGTGAAGGATCTTGATCTGGGGATGGTTGTCCAGGTCGTCGCAGACCTTGCGCCAGCCGGCCTCGTACGCCGTCAGTTCCGTCACCACGTACCGTCCAAACTCACTTGGTGCAGTGCTATAGGCCGAACAGGGCCGCCGTGTTGTCGTGGCATACGGCCCGCAGCCAGTCCGGTCCGAGTCCCAGCCGTTCCAGGGCGTGGAGCTGGTGCAGGTACGGGTAGGGGGTGTTGGGGAAGTCGGAGCCGAGCAGGATGCGGTCGCCAAGCGCGGTGAGCCGTGGCAGGGCTTCGCGGGGGAACGGCATGAATCCCTCGGTGAAGTCGGTGAACGCCATCGTCGTGTCCAGCCGTACCTGGTCGTACCGTTCGGCGAGGTCGAGGAACTCCTCGTACTCGGGCATGCCCATGTGCGCGACGATCAGCCGCAGTTTCGGGTGGCGTGCCAGCACCCGCGCGATGGGCTCGGGGCCGGTGTGCTTGCCGGGCGCGGGTCCGGAGCCGCAGTGCATCACCACAGGGATGTGGGCCTCGGCCAGCAGCGCCCATGTCCGCTGGAGACGTTCGTCGGCCGGATCGTACGCGCCCACCTGGACATGAGCCTTGAACACGCGTGCCCCCGCTTCGACGGCCTCGCGGGCGTACGTCTCGACGTCCGGCTCGGGGTAGAGGGTGGCGGTGTGCAGGCAGTCGGGGGTACGGCGGGCGAAATCGGCCGCCCATTCGTTCAGCCACCTGGCCATGCCGGGTTTGTGGGGGTAGAGCATCGCGGTGAAGGCCCGGACCCCGAACTCACGCAGCAGAGCCGTCCGCTCCGCCTCCTGCTTCCGGTAGGTGATCGGCCACTTCAACCCACCGATCAGCGGCCCGGTGCCGTCGAAGTAATCCCAGACCTTGTGCAGGACACGCTCGGGCATGAAGTGGGTGTGGACGTCGATCAGCCCGGGAAGACCGAGCCCGGCCCAGAAACGGCGGACCTCGCCGGCCTCCTCGCCCAAAGCCATGGGGGTGGAACTCACCCGGTACCGCCTTTCTGTCGAACGACCTGCGACTGGTTCGTCACCTACACATGGCCCGATCTCTAGACGACGACTCTATGCACAATGAGAAGCCATCGCCGTGCTGAGGGCAGGGCCATAGGCGGCTCTTCAGACGAAGTCGTTCGGCGCGACCTACACCCCCAAAAGAGTCGTGTTCCACGGCAAGATCGTGACCGCCGCCGGCGTCTCCTCCGGTATCGATATGGCGCTGGCGCTTGTGGCGCGCATCGCTGACCAGACAACCGCGGAGGCTGTGCAACTCGCCATCGAGTACGACCCCCAACCGCCCTTCGACGCAGGCTCACCGGCGAAGGCGCCTCAAGCCGCCAAGGACCTGCTCGCTCGTGGAATCCGCTGAGGAGGTTCGGCCCCGGACGTACGGGCGTCCGGGGCCGGTCAATGGCGAGAACGCCGTCAGGAGAGGCGCTGAATGGTCCACATGTTCTGGGAGATCCGGGACGGGTGGCCGCAGCTCGTCGGATCCCACTGGGTGTTGATGGTGACCCAGCCGGTGGGCAGCTGGTTGGAGCAGACGGTCATGATCGTGCCGACGGGCTGGTCGTAGTAGGAGGCGATGTTCCACACGTTGTAGGTGATCCTCGACGGATTTCCGCAGCGCGTCGGATCCCAGAAGTCGTTCGTCTTGACCCAGCCGGTGGGCAGGCTTCCGGCGCAGACTGTGTTGACGGCCGCGCCGGCCGGGCTGACGGGCAGGAACAGGAGCGCGGTCAGTGCGCTCAAGACCACACTGATGAACTTGAGGCTTTTCACGGTCTTACCCCCTTCGACTCGACCTCCGCCGGTACGGCGGCTGGCTTGATCACCATTCGCCCCGAGCGGCGCGCTGGATGAGATCTGCCGTGAGTCGGTATGACGCCTCGGGCGGCAAGGTCCTCAGGGTTGGAGGTAAGAAACCGTGTCATGGCGCCGAGATCCCCTTCACGATCCGCCGCAGGTCACCCGCGGGCGCGGTCTCCACGATGGCCAGGCCGAACTCGGGCGTCCAGACGAACGTCCGAGTGGCTGTGGAGGCTCCCTGATCGAGCAGGTTCCCGGCCCGCCCGTTTCGTTACCGAGTCTTGGCAGAATCTCCTCATGCCTAACCTGGCGAGGGTTTCAGCACAGGTCCTGATGCGTGCTGTCGCGCTCTCCCTACTGACGGCCTGTGGAACTAAAGCACCGCCAATCGCGGACCCACCGAGTCCCAGCCGCGCCACCCCCTACGACGAATCGACACGCGTCGGCGGAGACGTGGCACCGCATCAAGCCGAGAACAACGCGTGGAAGTATCCGCCAGACCTGACACCTTCCCAACAGCGGATCGCCGACGCCGCCGCCGAGCGAATACGCCCAGCTCTGAAGAAACTGCGGGCCGCGCAGGACTTCGATCCAGACTCGGTAAAGGCTGCCCTGGAAGCGCTGGGCTATCCAGCGGATTCGATAGGAGCTCACGCATTTGACATCCCGACATTGTGGACGGAGCCTACGCCACCACCTGGAGTGGTCTTTGGCCTCAAAGTACGAGTCGGAGTGTGCCTCACCGGAGACGTACGCCCCGAGCGAGTGCTGATCGAATCTCGCGGCCCCAATGTAGAAACGGGCTGCATGCCCCTGCCGGTAACGCATTAGCTGTGCGTCAACAGCTCAACCGGCCGGCTCACCCTGCCATCCTTCTGGTCACCTCGGGTGGCGAGAAATGCGGATCAGCTTTCTTTGGAGTTGCCCCCTTGATTGATCGATGGCTCGCTTAATGGGAGCAGCTTCCGTAGAGGGCTGCCACAGACAGCCTTCGCGGAGTCGCTCTGGAGTGCTCGCGGTCCGGGTCTCTGATCAAAATGGCGTCACTTCGACCGGAGCGATCAGACGGGCAGGGTCGCGGCCAGCGGTGCGCCGATCTGGATGTTGAAGTACGCCACGAGATCGCCTCCGTCGACGGCTCCCCGATCCGCGTCGATGATCACGACCGTCCCGGCCACGATGCCGGCGAAGCCGGCGCCGGATCGCCGGGACTGCTCGATGCGCTCGGTGACCGGTCCGCGAACCGCCTCGGTGAGGAAGGCGAGGCCGTGCGGGAACTCCTCCTTGAGCGGATGCCGTTGCCGGCCTGCCTCGATCCGGCTGCCGATGCCGAACTGTACCGAGACGATCTGATCGTCATGGAGGGTGACGCGGAAGTAGCCGTTCGACTGGGGGCGATCGCAGTTCTGCTGGGGTGGATAGAAGCAGTCGTAACCACCGGCCCGAAGATCGTCCACGGCCGAGCTCATCGTGGTCGCGTAGTGCTCGGCGCCGAACGGCCAGCGCCGCACGGGGTTGTCGCGGGCGGTGACGACGAGTCCGTCGAGTCCGGAATAGCGGTAGTCCGCATGCGTGTCCCACCACGCGGTCCGAGGAAGGTCGTCGATGGATTGGTCCGTAAGGTCGCGATCGAAGTCGTCGATCTCCTGGCGTACGCGCTCGCCGGTGTCGGGCCAGATCGCGGTCAGTGCTGGTACCGCGGCGGCGATGACTTGATCAGCTGTCTCACGGTTCGCCGACTGCTCGGCGGGTGGGAACCACGCCCAAGCGAGGCGGTCGTCGTGGTCGAGCAGGAACTGCGCCACTTGCGGGTAGACCGTGTCGGCCTGGTCTCGGTGACCGATTCGGCACCACAGGGCACGGCCATCCACGTTCGTCCGGACCTGTGCGCAGAACCAGCCGGCCTGCGTCAACGGCCGAGTGACGGATCTGGCCGTACCGTTGGCCGGGACGGGTTCGGCTCGTGAGTTCTCGCCCGCTGCTTCGTGGTCGTAGACGCTGTTCGGCGGCAGTGACGGTGGCTCGTCCGATCGGGTGCAGCCGGTCAGCGCGAGCGGGCCGAGGATGATGATCATCGAGGCGATCATGATCGTGCGAAGGGCGGGCCAACGCCGGCGTGCGGCCATGGGGTACGGACGGGACACGGGGCTCATCGAAGCCGCTGGACCACTGGTTCGGCAACTTTGCGATCAGCGGAGTCGTATTCGATCTTTCCTGGGCACGAGTCTCCTCAGCATTCGCGACTCACAGATGGTGGAGGAAGGCCAAGCTTCGCTGCCAGGTGAGCTCGGCCGCTTCTTCGTCATGATCACGCAGGCTGGCGTCCGTGTAGAAGTGTCCGACTCCCGGATAAGTGAAGATCTCCACGGCGGCCCCCGCGTCCATGGCGGCCTTCTCCCACGCGGCGACAGCGGCGGGAAGCGCGAACTCATCCGGATCGGCGACGTGCAACCGCACGGGTAGGTCGGCCCGCGCTGACGCGGGAATCCCCGTGATGCCGTGCAGGAGCAGCACACCGGCCGTGTCGGGCCGGTCGGGCAGCAGTTCCCCGACCACCCCGGCGCCCATCGAGACGCCGGCGAGGACTGTGCTCGCGGGCATTTTCCGGACCGCGTCACGGGCTCGCTCCACGATGACCTTCCAGCCGATCCGATTCATCAGGGTGAACCCATGGTCGATCGTCGTGACGACCTGGCCTTCGTACAGGTCAGGAGTGACCACTTCGTGGCTGGCAGCACGAAAACGCTCAGCGGCGGCGCGTTCGACGGCGCGCAGCCCGTACACGGAATGCAGCAAAACGATGTGAGCCATCCCGCCATTCTCTCCAGATGGCAGCGACCCTCCGGGCCAGCAGCAGCTCAGCGGGGGCGCACAGCAGCACGACGTGGTCGACTTGCCGGCCCGGAGTCAGCCGGGGCCGTCCGCCGGATCAGGGAGCTGCCTCCCCAGACGGGCGAGAGGAGACAGAGCCATGAACACCGGAGACAGGGCCAGAGCGACAGCGGTCAGCAGCAGGCTCGTTCGCAGCCCCAGCGCGCCGGCCAGATAGCCGCCGAGAAGCGACCCGAGCGGGGTCAGGCCCATGCCAACGAAGTTGAGTGTCGCGACGACTCGGCCCTGGATCGGGATCGGGGTGATGGCCTGGCGCACTGTCACAACGGTGACGTCGACCACCTGGCTGAAGACGCCGAACAGGAAGTTGACCGCCATCAGCGCGCCGATCGTGACCGCGGAGGAGCCGTGCAGCGCGGGGACGCACAGCATCACGCCATCGGCGAGCACCGCGGCGGAGACCAGTACGGCGCCGTACCCGTACCGCCTCGGCAATCTGGCCGACAGCAGGGAACCCACCAGCGCGCCCGGCCCCATCGCCGCCAGTACGAGCCCGACGGCGGCGCCCGACAGGTGCAGCGTACGCGGCAAGAAGAGCAGGTAGATGGTCATCACGGCGGCGAAGGAGAACTGGAAGAGGGCCGAGGCGATCCCTACCGCCCGCAATGAGGCGTCGTTGACGACGAGGCGCAGACCCTCGTGGATCTGCCGCCACACGCGCGACTGCCCTGAGGCCGGTCTGGGCATCGACTCGGGACGGCGGATCCGCCGGATCGACAGGACGGACAGGGTGAAGAAGAAGACGCTCGCCAGGATGGCGATCGGCGCGGTGACGAGCGACACCAGCGCGCCGCCGATCGCGGGGCCGGCGATCTGCGCGGCGGACCTGCTGGCTTCGAGCGCACTGGTGCCCTGGGCGAGTTGGTCGCGTTTCACCAGTCGTACGAGGGAGGTCTGGTAGGCCACGTCGAAGTACACGGAGAGGGCACCGACGAGGAAGGCGACCAGGACGAGCAGCGGGATGTCGAGCATGCCGAGGAGGTAGAGGACCGGGACGACGGCCAGCACCACGGTACGGCCGACGTCGGCCAGCACCATCACCTCGGGGGAGCGTCGGCGGTCCACCCCGGCGCCGGCGAAGAGCGAGAGCAGCAGGATCGGTGCCTGCTGGACGGCGCGGAGGAGGCCGACCTGCTCGGTGTCGGCGCTGAGCGTGACGACGGCGATGAGCGGCAGGATGACCTGGGCGGCCTGAGCCCCCAGTTGGGAGGTGGTCTGGCCGATCCAGAGCCGGCGGAAGTCTCCGTCTCGCCACACGCTGGGCGGAGTCGGGGCGGGTCCCGTCATCGGCGGCCTCGCACGGGCGAGCACACGAGCACGGCAGGGGACGTCGGCACGGCAGGGGACGTCGGCACGGCAGGGGATGCGAGCACGGCAGGGGAAACGTACGGCACAGGGGTCCTTGAGTCGCTGAGAACGGTGCCCGTCCCGCAGGATCTGGGCAGGAAGGTGCGCTGTGCCGCAGTTGGAGTGCAGCACGCGGTGACAGGTCGGGAAGTGACCTAGAACGTCAGCGCGTGCTCGATTGACCGGGCATCTCAGCTCCTCGAAGGATCATTGGCTGCTCGAGACTAGCCGTCGGCCCATGCGGCGGACAAGGCAATTGATGGCCGCTCATCTCCGTACTGGGTGTAGGCCCATAGGCGGATCCACAACCGGCGGAGGCGCTTCTGATGCCCCCGGGCTACTACTCTCCTCGCGGGAAAGTAGGTGCTATTTTCCTTCCGCCCGCGCTCGTTCTGGGTGCCCACCCGCTTGAAGCTGCTGTTCTACATAGGGTGGCCGGTCAGTCCGCTGCTGGTCTTCTTCGTCGCGGCTGCCCGCTCTCATTACGAGAAGTCGGGTTAGGCGCAGAGGCTGGCGGTGCGGCTCATCGGTCAGGGAAATGAGGGTCGCGTCGCCGGCCAGACGCCTGGTGGTACGGTGACCGTGATCGGTGCGGTGCCCAAGCCGACAGCACGGGTTCGATTCCCGTACCCGCTCCACGTCTTCCAGTTGGCCGAGTTTCGACGTCAGCCCCAAGCGAGGGAGACCGGCATGGCAACACCTTCATGGTACGAGTCGCTTCCCGAAATCATTGGCGAAGCAGAGTATCGAGCGTTGCCCGAGGACATCGCCAGGAGCATCGAAATAGTGCATGGGCATGTGATCAAGTGCGAGTCGCCTGCCCCGCAGCACAACCGCATCGCGCGTCGTCTGGCCGGTTCGATGGAAGCCGCCCGGCCGATCAGCGGGCCGCGTTTGAGCGTTGAGACCGACATCGACGTGGTGCTCTGGCGGGTTCCCAAATTCACCTTCCGACGCCCGGACGTAGTGGTCTACAGGTGCCTGGACGACCCTGGTCAGAAGTCGGATGCGTCCCAGGTCCTGGCCGTCGTCGAGGTCTCCTCACCTGGGACCGTGCAGGAAGATCTCACGGACAAACGCACGCAGTATGCCGCCGCAGGCATACCGCTCTACCTCCTTGTCATGCTCGACGAGAAGTACGAGATCGTCGAAACGAAGGAGTTCCATCTCGACGCCGTGGCCTCCGAGTACAGACTTCATCGGGTGCATCAGGCGGAGCTCGAACTTGAACTTCCCATCAGAGTGACCGTCCCGTTCCTCGTACTGACCGCTCCCTGAGGGGAGATCGGTCACAGAGTGTTCGTGCGGTCGCGGGCCGCGATGGCCAAGGCGATGAACTCGCGGAAACGCGCGAACTCCTCCTGGCTCATCTTCAGCTTCACCCCGCCGTAGACGTCATCGCCATGCCCGGTGCCGAGATGGACCTTGAAGCCGTCGCCGTGCGGTCGGGCGTCGACTCCGAGAAACGCCACGTGATAGCGCATGCTCTCGGACAGGCCCCGGTGAAAGATTTCCAGGGTCCGTCCTGCACCAGGATTTGACCTGCTCCCCGTCCTGAAGGGGCGGGGATTCCCGTGCCGCTATGCGGCAGCTCGTGCCGCTTGCGCGGCCCGCGCTGTGGAACGGGGTGCTTGACGTTTCGCGGACCCGGGTGGGTCTCCACGCCCTGAGACGACCAGCCCGGCCGCCTGTCCTTTGCTCTTGATGTTCCTCGCCCCGACGATGTCGGCGTGCTCGCTGTGCCCGCAAGAGGTGCAGGAGAAGATCGCTTGGCTCTTGCGGCTCTTCCCGTCCACCTTCCCGCACGCAGGTTCCGGGCACGTCTGGGACGTGTACGCAGGGTTGATCTTATGAATGACGCTGCCGGTGTAGCGCGCCTTCGAGCGGAGAGCGACTTCCAGCCCGTACCAGCCCTTGTCGAGAATCGCCGTGTTGAGCCCGGATTTCGCCGCCGCGCCGTTGCGCAGGAACCTGCCCGACCGGTCGGGGTCGGGCTTGGGCTTGACGGCCGTGCTCATGGCCTTGGTGTTCAGGTCTTCGATGACAACGTGCCCGTAGGCGCGGGTGAGCCGGTGCGCGGCCTGGGCGTTGAAGTCAGCGCGCCGCCACCGCACCCGCCGCATGACCTCACTCATCGCGACCCTGACCCTCTTGCGCCGCTTCGATCCCTTCTGCGTGCGGGCGAGTCGGCGTTGCAGCCGTAGATACCGTTCCGCTTCGCCGGGCGTGACATACCCCAGGTCGTCCTTGCGGTCCTGTTTCGTCTCCCGTGGCAGCCGCCTGGAGGAGACACCGCCGCTTCCGGCGTGGCGGCGGTCGAAGAACTCCCCGTCCGAGGTCACGGCGGCCGTGACCACCCCCCGGTCCACGCCCACCCATCCAGGGCAGGCGTGTTCCTGCCGCTCGGCGATCCCATCGTCGACCAGGAAACTGATGAACCAGTGCTTGCCGTCCCGGGACACGGTCGCGGACTTGACGCTCCCCCCGAGCGGGCGCAACATCCGAAACCGCGCCCACCCGAACTTGGGCAGGAACACTCGCCCCCACCTGCGGCCGATCGGCTCCACGGGCAGGTGTCCGGCGGTGGGGAAGCGAAACGAGGGCCGCCACTTCGCCTTCGACTTCCAGCGCACCTTCCACGTGCCATGCTTGCGGCACGCCTGGTCCAGGTCCTTGAGGGTCAGCTGGATCACCTGGGCGGGCGCATCAGCGAGCCAGTCGCAGTACGGGTCCTTCTTCGCCTCGGCGAGCTGCCCGCACTGCTCGGCATAGGTGATCCACCCTCCGCGCCGCCGGTAATCCCGCCGCTGTTCGAGACCGGTGTTCCACACGGCCCGGCAGATCCCGCCCAGCCTTTCGGCGAACGCGGCCTGCCCGGAGTCGAACTCCAGGCGATACTTCCGGCCCGCCAACATGCGCAACACCCCCTCTTCCACGGGATGCTCACGTCTCACCGATTCGAACACATTATCATCTGGTCTATGAGCCAGGAAGCGGAATACCGACGAGGCAGACACGTGGTTTCCGCGATGCACGTCCATCTGGTCTTTGTCACCAAATATCGCCGAAACGCCTTCGACGACGCGATGCTGCGCCGCTGCGAAGACATCATGATCGAGGTGTGCGACAGTTTCGAGGCCGAACTCCGCGAGTTCAACGACGAACACGACCACGTCCACCTGCTCATCCACTACCCGCCCAAGGTCGCGATCAGCAAACTCGTCAACTCGTTGAAAGGCGCCTCCTCGCACTACCTGCGCAAGGAGTTCACCAGCCGCATCAACCACGCCACCATGCACGACCCCTTCTGGTCACCCAGCTACCTCGCCGCCTCCTGTGGCGGAGCACCCCTATCGATCATCAAGGCGTATATCGAACAGCAGCGCCGCCCCACCTGAGGTCCCAAATCCACGCTCCGCGCTCCGGGATGCCCCGTCTACGGCGGGCCATCCCCCAAAGGGGGACCGCATTTATCCCCGGCCTGAAGGCCGAGGCTTTCTGCGGACCTTCGGTAATCGCCGAGCTCGAACTCTGCCGCCATAGCTCCCGCTTCTAGACCGTGTGGATACCGGATCTTAGAGAAGGCCCACCGTACGCTGCGCCAGCACGCGGAAGAAGGGGGGCCCGTCCGGGGTCGCGTACCGCGGCCACCACCTCCGCCCGGGTCCGCAGCTGGTCGATGTCGAGGCGGCCGAGCGCACCCGACGCGGCCAAGGTAACGATCATGGAACTTCCTCTGAAAGGCAGCTCACCGATGGGCAGCTGGAGGACACTCGTTTTCCTACGGTCGGCCGCGGCGAGAGGACTCAACCGGCCGAAGTCGATCAGCTAGCCTGTGGGCTGTGATTCAGAACGATGGCGTCAAAAGCAGCGATGAGAGCATCCTGACCGGTTTTGGGGGAGATTCCGGTCGCGTGACCTTGCGCCGGATGACCGTCGATGATCAGGCTGAGTTCACCGAGCTGGTCAGGTCCAGCGCCGACCTGTACGGCCCGTACATGTCCCTGCCCACCACGCCGCAGGATTTCCACGTCTTTCTCGGAAAATTCGCCGACCCGCTGCTGGCCGAAGGCCTGGTGGTCTGCTTGCGCGACACCGGTGCCATGGTGGGCAACATCAACATCAACAGCATCATCCGCGGGCGCGCCCAGACCGCCTCCCTCGGCTACGCTGCCTTCGCCCCCACCGCCGGTCAGGGGTACATGTCCGAAGGGCTCCGCCTGGTGCTGCGTTACGCGTTCGAGGAGCTGCGCCTGCACCGGCTGGAAGCCCAGATCCAACCCGGCAACCAGGCCTCCCTGAAGCTGGTCCAGCGCCACGGGTTCCGCAGCGAGGGTTGCTCACCCGAGCTGCTCTTCATCGACGGCGCCTGGCGGGATCACGAACGGTGGGTCATCACCAACGCCATGGCCGGCATGGTTCCCAGCGAGCCGCATCCGACCCAGCCCGCGCGTTGAGGATTCCGTCGGGTTCGAATAGCCCACCGAGCTATGAACGGCTCGTTGAGCAGGCCACGGAGGCATCCCTCGGCGGGTGGGATTTCAGCTGGCTGCGCGGGCGGACGAGCGGTGGACAACCGTCGTGGGTGTACGCCGAGCGAGCCTCGTCGCTCCTTCCGACGGCGCGGCGGCTGCTCGACATGGACACCGGCGGAGGTGAGCTGCTCGCTTCGCTGTCTCCGCTTCCCCGGCACACGGTCGCCATGGAGGGATGGCCGCCCAACATCCCCATCGCCGGCAAACGGCTGAGAGCGTTGCGGGTGGCGGTGTTGGGCGCTGCCGCCGATCGGATCCCCGTCCGCGAGGCCACCTTCGATCTCGTGCTCAACAGGCACGGCGCGCTGAATGCCGCCGAGATCGCGCGCGTTCTCGTCCCGCAGGGACGGCTGCTCACCCAGCAAGTAGGCAGCCGTAATGGGCTGGAGCTGAATGACGCCCTGGGCGCACCGCCGCCGATCGATCCGGCGAGCTGGACATTGGAAGTCGCGGTCGATCGGCTCCGCCGCGCCGGGCTGCGGGTGCTGGACGCGCGCGAGGAGATGGTCGAGTACGTCTTTCACGACATCGGCGCTGTCGTCTTCCAGTTGCGCGCGGTCCCATGGCAGGTCCGCGACTTCGACCTCGACCGTTATGACCGGCGGCTACGCGCGCTGCATGAGCGCATCTGTTCCCAGGGCGCCTTCACCGCTCGCGATCATCGCTTTCTCATCGAAGCCGAGCTCCCTTAGCGAAGGCGAAGGTGCTCGTCGATGAGCTTCGAGTACAGGTACATGTCGCGACGTTCACCACCCACCTCCTGCCAACTGCGCAAGAGCCCCTCCCGCAGGAACCCCGCTCCCTCGGCGGCCTTCCAGGACGGCGTGTTCCACGGCTCCACGTGCAACTGCAGCCGTGGAATCCCCAGCCGCTCCAAGCCCCACGACGAGATGGCCCGCAGGGCGGTGCCCGCGACGCCTTGGCCTCGGGCCGACTTCGCCACCCAGTAACCCACCGAGGCCCGCCCATGAAGACCCGGCCACAATCCGATCTGGCCCACGGCTCGGTTGTCGCCGGAATTCGCGATCGCGAAGGAGTAGCCGATCCCGTCGGCGGCCTTGGTCCACTGACGTTGGATGAAGGCGATGCCCTCGGCGGCCGAGTAATTCGGTGGCACGCCGGTGACCAGGGGGATGTAGGCGTCCTCGGAAGCCTCCTGCACCGCCACGACGTCATCCAGCCGCCACGGGCGAAGCAAGAGTCTGTCGCCCGCCGGAAGTTCGGGAACTACCACCATTCCCGCATCATGCCACCCGAGCTGAGCAAAACCCGTCAGCCCTTGAGACCGGTCGTGGAGATGCCCTCGGTGATGCGCCGTTGGAAGATGAGGAAGAAGCCCAGGATCGGCACGAGCGACAGCACGGCCATGGCCAGCATGGGCCCCCACGTGGAGCCGCTGCTGGAGTCGAGGAAGGCCCGCAGCGCCAGCGGCACCGTGTACGTCGACACGTCGCTGAGGTAGACGAGCTGGCTGAAGAAGTCGTCCCAGGTCCAGATGAAGGTGAAGATCGCGGTGGTGATCAGCGCGGGGCTCGACAGGGGCAGGATGATCCGCCAGTACACCTGGATCGGCCCGCAGCCGTCGATCCTGGCCGCGTCGTCGAGCTCCCTGGGCAGCGACCGGATGAACTGCACCATCAGGAAGACGAAGAACCCGTCCACGGCCAGGAACTTCGGCACGATCAGCGGCAGGAACGTGTCGACCCAGCCCAGCGCTTTGAACAGGGTGTACTGCGGCACGATCAGCACGTGGATCGGCAGCATGATCGACCCGAGCATGACGCCGAACCAGACGCCCTTGAACCGGAACGACAGCCTGGCGAAGGCGTAGGCCGCCATCGAGCACGACATGACGTTACCGATGACGGCCGCCGTCGCCACGATGAACGAATTGGCGAAGAAGCCGGTGAAGGGCACGCCGAGGGCGTTCCAGCCATCGGTGTAGTTGTCCGTGACGACGGTCTGGGGCACCAGGCCGGGATCGGCGAAGATCTCGTCGTTGGGCTTGAACGACGAGCTGATCATCCAGAACAACGGGTAGAGCATGGCCAGCGCGCCCACGACGATCAGCACGTGAACGGCCCAGCGTGACCTAGTCGGCATAGTGCACCCAGTACCTAGACGAACGGAAGGCCAGAGCGGTGAAGACCGCGGTCACCAGGAGCAGGATCCAGGCAAGGGCCGAGGCGTAGCCCATGCGGAAGTTCCCGAACCCCTCCTGGTAGATGTAGAGCGTGTAGAAGAGCGTGGAGTCCGCGGGGCCGCCCGTCCCGCCGCTGAGGATGAACGCCGGGGTGAACGCCTTGAACGCGTTGACCGTCTGCAGCACCAGGTTGAAGAAGATGATCGGGCTGAGCATGGGCAGCGTGATCCGGAAGAAGGCCCGCACCTTGCCGGCCCCGTCGACCGCCGCGGCGTCGTACAACTCGGCCGGGATCTGCTTGAGGCCGGCCAGGAAGATCAGCATGGGCGAGCCGAACTGCCAGATGTGCAGCGCCACCAGGGTGTAGATGGCGTACTGAGGCGTGGAGATCCAGCTCGGCCCGACGATCCCGAACGCTGACAGGACGTCGTTGACCAGCCCGTCCGGCCCGAAGATCTGCCGCCACAGAATGGCGACCGCCACGCTGCCGCCCAGCAGCGACGGCAGGTAGTAGGCCGCGCGATACACGCCCACGCCGCGCATGGGCCGGTTCAGCAGCACCGCCACGAGCAGGGCGAACCCGCCAGAAAGCGGCACCGAGGCGACCACGTAGATCATCGTGACCCGCACCGCGTTGCCGAAGTGTGGATCGTCCATGATCCGCGCGTAGTTGTCCAGACCCACCCACGACGGCGTCGTGAGCAGGTCGAAGTCGGTGAACGAGAGGAACAGCGAGGCCAGGATCGGCCCGCCGGTCAGCAGGAGCAGCCCCGCGAACCACGGCAACAGGAAGAGGTACGCCGACCGCCCTTCTCTCCTCTTGGCTGTTATTTCAGTACGCGGCGCGCTTCGTCGAAGAATCGGGACACCCCCTCGGCAACGGACAGCTTCCCGAAGCCCACCTGCTGGTTGATGTTCATGAGCACCTTGTTGTGCAATTCGCCCGCGCCGAGCGGCTGCGGAGGCGGCAAGGGGCCGACCTTGTCGGAGAGCGACTCGATGTAGGCGTAGACGAGCTTCTCCGACGGCGACGCCTTCGGCTCCAGCGCTGCCCGGATCGCCGAAGAAGGCGGTACGCCGCGTTCCGAGCCGAGCGGCGTGGCCACATCCACGTCACTGACCAGCGCGTTGACCAGCGCGATGGCATCCTGCGGCCGTTTGGTGGCCGCGCTGACCGTGAGCAGCATGGACGGCTTGTAGTACTGGCCAGGTTTGTCCCCGGTGGGGAAGGCGTGGACTGCTATATCGTCCTTGGTGACGCTCATGTAGGCGGTGAGCTGGTTGGACCAGGCCCAGTCCATCACCGCCTTGCGGGTGGCGACCAGGCTGTTCTGTACATCGCCCAAGGCCGTGGCCTGCACGTCGGGCGGGGCCGCCGCGCCCGCCTTGCGCAGCCCGTCCCAGAACGTGAACCACTCGGTGAGGTCCTTCTCGTCGTAGGCGAGCTTGCCGTCGGCGGTGAAGAACATCTTGCCCCGCTCCAGCAGCCAGTTCTCGAACGCGCCGCCGTCCTGGGCGCCGTCCTCGCTGGCGTAGACGCCCTTGGGCGCCTTCTCGGCGATCTTCTTGGCCAGTTCGCCGAACTCCGGCCAGGTGAAGGTCTCGGGCACCTCGACGCTGATCTCCTTGGCCAGCGTGCGGTTCCAGATGAGGGCCATGGAGTTGATGCCGAAGTTGACGCCGTACTGCTTGCCGTTGATCTTCCCGGCGTCGACGACGTCCTTCGCGAAGCCGGACAGGTCCAAGCCCTTGCCGAGGTACGGGCCCAGGTCGAGCAGGCTGCCACGCCGGGCGTACTCCCCGATGTAGGAGTAGTCCATCTGGATCACGTCGGGGGCGTTGCCGCCAGCGGTCTGCGTGGCCAGCTTCTCCCAGTAGCCGTCCCAGCCGGAGAACTGCGTCCTGACCTGGACACCGGGCCGCTTCTTACGGAACGCCGCGAGGGCCTGCTGGGTGGCGTTGTGCCTGGCGGTGCTGCCCCACCAGGCGAACTGCATGCTGGCCGCCCCGCCCGATCCGCCGCCACCGCCCGCGCAGCCCGCCAGGGCTAACGCCCCGGCGGCTGCCACACCGACCCGCAGGAATCCGCGTCTGCTCAGATCGCTCATGGCCACGCCCGTTCGTTACACCCAGACAATATTTAACTTAGGACGGTAATGAAAGGGCTACGGGACGTCAATCATTTGCAGTGGGTTGTTTCCCCCGCAAATCCAGCCCCACCCGTGTTGGGCGGAAAGTTGACCTCACGTCCGTATCTCGGCATCGTGAACCGGGTGACCAGCGATGAGACGCGGGACGGAGTGTCGCTGACCAATCTCGACCAGCCGCTGTTCGACGGATCGAACGCGACCAAACGGGATCTGGTCGACTACCTGGACGCGGTACGCGACCGCATCATCCCGGTCCTGCGGGACCGCGCGCTGTCGGTGATCCGCGTACGGCCCGGCCAGGCGCCGTTCATGCAGAAGAACGTGCCCAAGTACGCCCCCGACTGGATCCGTACGGTCTCCGTCTGGGCCGAGGCGTCGCACCGGCAGGTGTCCTACGCCCTGTGCGACGACCGCAGGACCCTGCTCTGGTTCGCCAACCAGCGGGCAGTCGAATACCACCCGGCGCTGTTCCGCGGCGAGCATCCCACCCACCTCGTGCTCGACCTCGACCCGCCGGAAGGGGACGCCTTCCCGCAGGTCGTCCAGGCCGCCCGGCTGGTACGCCAGGCCCTCGACGACACGGGGCTGGCCGGGGCGGTGAAGACCAGCGGGGCGAAGGGACTGCACGTGTTCGTGCCCGTGGTGGCGGGGACCGCGATGGACGACCTGGCCGCGGCCACCCGAGCCCTGGCCACGCGCGCCGAACGCGTCGACCCGGCGCTCGCCACCACGGCGTTCATCCGCGAGGACCGCGAGGGCAAGGTGTTCCTCGACTCCACCCGGGCGGGTGGGGCGACGGTGGCGGCCGCCTACAGTCCGCGCATTCGTCCGGGTACGCCGGTCTCCTTCCCGGTGGCGTGGGAAGACCTCGACCGGGTCGTGCCGTCCGACTTCACCGTCCACACCGCCGCGCGGCTGCTCGCCGACGGCGATCCGTGGGCGGAGCTCATGCCGGAGCCGCAGCGACTGCCCGCGGACCTGGTCGAGGAGGGGCACACGATCCCGATCGCCCGCGTCCAGGCGATGCACGAGGGCAAGCGCCGGGCGAAGGCCAGAAGAGAGGGATGATCACAGGGCGTACGCGAACGCCGCTTCCGCGATCACCAGCAGCGGCACGAGCGGCACGGCGTACAGGGCCGCCTGGCGAGCGCCCGTGTGCCGCTCGGGGATGGCCGTGAGCAGGGCGAGCAGCACCGCGCAGCCGATCGGCGCGAGCAGCCAGGTCGAGAGGGTGATCGTGCCCCACGTGCTCGCCGCGTCGCACTCCGCGGTCTGGTCATAGGTCAGCGCGCCGAGTTCGCACGCCTTGTCCCCGAGGAGCGACACGGCCATCCAGGCGACGAAGCCCGCCAGCCAGATGACGACGGCGAGGACGGAGACCAACGCGACGGTCGTGCCGCTCGGCGAAGTCGTGCGGCTGAAGGACGGGGAGGGGGCGATCACGCCAGGACTCTAATGCTGATCAACCTCGGCGGGGCCGAATTTGATCAACCTCGCGCCCGGCGGACGGTCCTCAGCGCCCGATCGCCACCGAAGGACCCGCCGCGCGACGTGGCGCGGCGCCGAGGGCCCGCGGGGTCCTCCAACCCTCAGCGCCTTCAGCGCCCTCAGCGCACGACGGCCACCCCGCCCGCGGGGACCTCGCCCGTGAAGGGGCCGCCGGTCAGCAGGTCCGTGCCGGTCAGGCCGGGCACCGTGACGGGCGCGTCGCCGTGGTTGATGAGGAAGACGCAGGCGCCGCGCCGTACCAGCTCCAGGGTGTCGGGCAGGTCGCGCGGCCGGGAGACGCCCGCGCGGTCGAGCACCTCGCCCAGCAGGGCGCGCAGGTCGTCGCCGCCGAGCGCGGCGGCCAGGTAGCTCGCCGTGCCGCCGCCGAACGCGTTGGCGGTCATGGCGGGATGCCCGGCGTCGGGGCCGTCGGTGAAGTGCCGTACGGCCACCGCGCGTTCGAGGCGGACCCGCTCGGACCAGATCCGGCCGGTCGCCCCGCCGGTGAGCGTCACGGTCTCCAGCTCGCGCAGCGGGTGGAACTCCTCGACCGAGAGCCCGAGCACCTCACGCAGCGCGCCGGGGTAGGCGCCCGCGTGGACGGTGTCGTTCTCGTCGACGATGCCGGAGAAGTACGACACGAGCAGGTGGCCGCCCGCCTCGACGTAGCGCTGCAGGTTCTTGGCCGACCCTTCGGCGAGCAGGTACGAGCTCGGCACGACAACCAGCCTGTATCCCGAAATATCGGCGGAAGGGTGGACGAAGTCCACCGTGACGTGCTCCCGCCAGAGCGCCTCGTAGAAGGCGTCCACCCGCTCGTGGAAGCGCAGGTCGCCCGAGGGTCGCCACTCCAGCTCCAGCGCCCAGTACGACTCCCAGTCCCAGACCATCGCCACCTCGCTCGTGACCCGCTCGCCCTTGACGGGAGCCAGGCGGCGTACGTCGGCGCCGAGCGAGACGACGTCGCGCCAGATCTGCGAGTCGGTCCCCGCGTGCGGGATCATCGCCGAGTGCCACTTCTCAGCGCCGTACCGTGAGGCCCGCCACTGGAAGAACAGCACCGAGTCCGAGCCCCTGGCCACGTGGGCGAGGCTGTTGCGGCGCATCTCGCCGGGCCGCTTGGCGATGCCGCGCGGCTGCCAGCTGATCGCGCTCGTCGAGTGCTCCATGAGCAGCCACGGCCCGCCGCCGGCCAGGGAGCGGCTCAGGTCGGCCGACATGGCGAGGTGGATGTGGTTGTCGGGCTGCTCGCCGTTCAGGTAGTGGTCGTTGGCGATGACGTCCAGCTCGGGGGCCCAGCGCCACAGGTCCATCGACTTGCAGTTGACCGTGCCCGCGAAGTTCGTGGTGACCGGTTTGCCGCTGCGGCGCAGGATGTCGCGCTGCAGCCGGTAGTGCGACAGGTGCTCCTCGTTGGCGAATCGGGCGTAGTCGAGGCGCTGCGCCGGGTTGACCACGGTATGACTCCACCGGGGCGCGTCGATCTCGTCCCATTCGCCGTAGTGCTGACCCCAGAAGGCGGTGCCCCAGGCGGTGTTGAGCGCGTCCAGGCTCTCGTATCGGTGCCGGAGCCATTCACGCCAGGCTGCCACGCTCGACTCGCAGTAGCACTCGCCGAGCGGCGCCCCGTACTCGTTGTGCACATGCCACATCACCACGGCCGGATGCTCGCCGTAGCGCTCCACCAGCCGCTCGGCCAGTCGCGCGCTGGCCGCGCGGAAGGCCGGGTGGCTGGAGCAGGCGGTCTCGCGCGCGCCCGCGCCGACGCGCAGGCCCTCGCGGGTCATGGGGGAGGCGTCGGGGTACTTTCTGGAAAACCAGGCGGGCGGCACCGTGGTCGGGGTGCCCAGGTTCACCGAGATGTCCGCGCTGTGCAGGCGGTCGATGATGGTGTCGAGCCAGCCGAACTCGTACTCGCCCTCGGCGGGCTCCATCAGCACCCACGCGAAGATGCCCAGGCTGACCAGGTTCACCCCGGCCTGCCGCATCAGCCGTACGTCCTCCTCCTGCACCTCCAGCGGCCACTGCTCCGGGTTGTAGTCCCCGCCGAACGCCATGCCCTCGATCATGTAAGTCCCCCATTTTTCATGCCTTGACGGCGCCGCTGCTGAGGTCGGTGCGCCAGAACCGCTGCATCGTGAGAAAGAGCGCGATCAGCGGAATGAGTGCCAGAAACGTCCCGATGAGGATGAGGTTGTACAGACTCGGATGGTTGGCCCCGGCGGCCAGCATCGTGTAGAGCCCGACCGTCAGCGGGAACTTGCCGTCGTCGCCGAGCATGATGAACGGCAGCAAGAAGTTATTCCAGATCGCCACGAACTGAAACAGGAAGATGGTCACCATCCCCGGCCCCATCAGCGGCAACGCCACCCGGGTCAGCAGTGTCCAGTGCGAGGCCCCGTCGATGCGCCCGGCTTCGAGCAGCGAGTCGGGGATGGCCGCGCCGGCGTACACGCGGGCCAGATAGATGCTGTACGGATGCAGGATCTGCGGCAGCAGGACCGACCAGTAGGTGTCCGCCAGCCCGACCTTGGCGAACAGCAGGTATTGCGGGATCGCCAGCACCACCGCGGGCACCAGGATGCCGCCGATCAGGATGTTGAAGATCAGGTTCCGGCCGGCGAAACGGTACTTGGCCAGCGTGTAGCCCGACACCGCGGACACGGCGGTCGACAGCAGCGCCCCGCCCCCCGCGTACAGCAGGGTGTTGAGCATCCACAGCCAGAACACCCCCTCCCGATAGGCGGCCAGATCGGCCAGGTTCTGGAAGAACCCGGTGCCGGGCGAGAACATCGAGGTCGAGAACAGCTCGCCGGACGTCTTCGTGGCGGCGATCACCACCCAGCTCACCGGGAACAGGCAGTACACCGCGCCGACCAACAGAACCCCGGTCGGGACCAGCCCGTACGTAGAGGCGGAGCGGGCCATCAGGCCTCCCCGAACGCGCGGTTCTTCACCACGCGCAGGAACCCGAACGACAGCACCAGCGAGATCCCGGCGATCACCACGGCCGTGGCCGCCGCCGAATACAGGTCACCGGTCACGAAGGCGTCCCGGTAGATCTTCATCAAGGGGCTCCAGGTCGAGCTGATCGTGTTCGTGAGCGGCCGGAGCGCGGTGGGCTCGGTGAACACCTGGATCGTGGCGATGACCGAGAAGACGGTGACCAGGATGATCGCCGGAGCCAGGATCGGGATCTTGACCCGCAGCGCGATCTGCAGCTCGGACGCGCCGTCGATGCGCGCCGCCTGGTAGAGGTCCTGGGGGACGGCCCGCAGGTTCGTGTAGAGCACCAGCATGTTGAAGCCCGTGCCGCCCCAGACCGCCACGTTGGCCATCGAGTACACGACCGCGCTCTGGCTCAGCGGCGAGACCCCGAACAGCTCGCTGATCGGGCTGACGCTCGGCAGATAGAGGAAGCCCCACATCAGGCTGGCGGCCACGCCCGGCACCGCGAACGGCAGGAAGATCGCGATCCGGGAGAAGCGCGCCAGCCGTACCCTGGCCGCGTCCAGCATCAGCGCGAACACCAGCGCCAGCCCCAGCATCACGACCAGGACCAGCACGCCGTAGCCGAGCACCCGCAGCCAGCCGGTCCACAACTCGCCGTCGCCGATGGCGGCGGCGTAGTTGTCGAGCCCCACGAAGATCTCCCGCTTCGACCCCTTGCCGAGCCCGAGCCCCGACACCTTGGTCCGGCGCAGGCTGAGGTAGCCGGTGTAGCCGATCGGCAGGGCCAGGAACAGGGCGAACAGGGTGACGGCCGGGGTCAGGAACAGGTACGGCGCCCAGCTTTTCCTCGGGGTCATTGGGCGAACTTGACGCTTCGTCATTGGGCGAGCTTGAAGCCGGACTTGGTCATGTCCGCGACCGTGGCGTCCTGGACGCTCTGGAGGGCGCCGCTGAAGGAGGTCTTGTTCAGCGCGGCCTTGTCGAAGGCGTCCTTGAAGGCGTTGTAGGCCACGTTGACGTTCGGGCCGAAGGTGAAGCCGCGCGCCCCCGCGCCGAACCCGGCTGCCTGCTTCCAGAAGTCGGGGATGTTGGAGAAGTACGCGGGCGGCTCGGAGAGCAGGTCGGCGCCCTTGGTCGCGGCGGGATAGACGGCGCCCTCCTTCACCAGCAGGGCGAGCGCTTCAGGGTCGCTGTTGAGCCAGGTGGCGAAGGTGGCCGCGGCCTCCTTGTGCTTGGAGCCCGCCGACACGGAGACGGCCGAGCCGCCCCAGAAGCCGCTGAAGTTCTCGCCGGCGTTCCACTGCGGCAGCCGCGCTATCGCCCACTTGCCCTTGGACTTGGGCGCGTTGCTCGACAGGGGGCCGGGCGCCCAGATGGCCGACGGCCAGGTCAGCAGCTTGCCGTCGTTCAGGGCCTTGTTCCACTCGGGGGTGAAGTAGGGCATGTTGTCGATGACGCCCTCTTTGACCAGACCGCCCCAGTAGTCGGCGAGCTTCTTGGTGGGCTCATCGTTGATGGCGACCTTCCACGCCTCGCCGCTGATCGACCACCACTGCCCGCCCGCCTGCTGGGCCAGGCCCGCGAAGGAGCCCGGGTCCTTGCTGGAGAACGTGCCGAGGTACACCTTCGGGTCCTTCGCGTGCACGGTCCTGGCCGCGTCGGCGTACTCCTGCCAGGTCTTCGGTACGGCTATGCCGTACTTCTTGAACAGGTCTTCGCGGTAGTAGAGCAGCATCGGGCCGCTGTCCTGCGGGATGCCGTAGACCGCGTCGGTGCCGAGCGTGACCAGCCCCCAGATGCCCTCGCTGAACTGCGCCTTGACCGGATCCGCCGCCGTCTTGATGTCCGCCACCGCCTCGGCCGCCACGAACGACGGCAGCGCCTGGTACTCCGCCTGGACGAGATCCGGCGGGTTCCCGGCCTTGGCGGCGGTGAGGAACTTGGTGGCCGAGTCGTCCCCGCCCGCCTGGGTGCTGGAGGTGACCTGGATGTCGGGGTGCGCCTTGTTCCAGACCGCGACGACCTTGTCCATGCCGGGCACCCAGTTCCAGTAGGTCAGGGCGACCTTCTGTGTGGTGGAGCTCGATGGGGCGGCACTCTGCTGAGCGCCACCGCTGGAGCAGCCGGCCACGAGGGTGACGGCCGCGGCGACAGCGGCAAGCCTGTTCATGTGCATGGGTACCTCGACCTGGGGGAGTCAGTGTCCTGGGGGTCTGTGAACGTTCACAGCGTGTGTCCGGCCATCTGCGCCTGTCAACCCCTCGTTACGGGGTCGTTAAACGGCCCAAAAGGTGTGTGCACGTTCACAGCGTGTCGGCGTTGGACCGTGAGATGCTGAACGCGTGAAAAGGCCGACCATCCATGACGTGGCCGCGGCGGCCGGGATCTCACGCGGCACCGTCTCGCGGGTCCTGAACGGCGACCGTTATGTGAGCCCCGCGGCCCGGATCGCCATCGAACGCGCCATCGCCGAGACCGGCTACGTCGTCAACCGCAACGCCCGCAACCTGGTCAGACAGCGCGCCGGATCGGTCGTCATGGTCCTGTCCGAACCCCCCTTCGAGGACCCCAACTACACCACCACCATCCGCACCGCGATCCGCCGCCTCGGCGAACGCGACCTGTCGCTGGTCATGATGATCGCCGGCGACGACAGGGAACGCGAACAGGTCCTGCGCTACGTACGGGGCGGCCACGCCGACGGCGTCTTCCTCTTGTCCACCCACGCCGGCGACCCCCTGGTCGACACGCTCCACGGCGCCGGCATCCCGGTGGTCTCCTGCGGCGCCGTCATCGGCAGGGAGACGGTGATCCCGTACGCGGCCTGCGACGAACGGGGCGGCGCCCGCCAGATGGCCGAATACCTGGTCTCACAGGGCCGCAAGAAGATCGCGATGATCACCGGCCCGATGGACACGCCGGGCGGCATCCAGCGCCTCGAAGGCTTCGCCGACGTCCTCGGCCGCAAGGCGTCCAAGAAGCTGATCGAACACGGCGACTGGACCCACGCCAGCGGCGAGACCGCCATGGCCCGCCTCCTGGAACGCGTACCAGACCTGGACGCGGTCTTCGCCGCCTCGGACGTGATGGCTTCGGGGGCCCTGCACACGCTGCGGGCGGCGGGCCGGCGCGTGCCGGAGGACGTGGCGGTGGGCGGCTTCGACGACTCATCGGTGGCGATCTCCACACATCCACCGCTGACCACGATCCGGCAACCGCTGAGGGACGTGGCTCAGGAGACGGTACGCCTACTGCTGGCCCTGATCGACGGCGCCGACCAGGTCGACTCGATAGCCCTCCCCACCAGCCTGATCGTCCGAGAGTCGGCCTAGCCTCTTTCTCCCACCCCTTACCCGATTCGGTGGTTGGCCGTTTGCTGCCCGCCCGCCCACAAAGGCCCTCCGCTTCGCTCCGGACGTCCTCCCAGGCGGGCTGACGCCCGCCCCCTGAAGGGCCTCGCTGCGCTCGGACCGCCTTTCAAGAACGCTTCGCCGGGTTGGCTGGTTGGCGCGGCCTGACCT
Organism: Nonomuraea sp. NPDC050022; assembly: GCF_044460705.1. Taxonomy (NCBI): domain Bacteria; kingdom Bacillati; phylum Actinomycetota; class Actinomycetes; order Streptosporangiales; family Streptosporangiaceae; genus Nonomuraea; species Nonomuraea sp. NPDC050022. Next base: position 23,372 of record NZ_JBITKE010000020.1, on the reverse strand, counting down.
TGGCGGCAACATCATCTAGACCGGCACCGACTCCCATGGCCTGACCCAGACCCGAGGCGGAGTTGGCACCGTGGTCGGGACGCAATCGGGGGCGGGGACGAGCGGCCGTGGGAGCACCGCAGGATCGCAGGCTTCTGCCCCGGGCGCGGTAACGCTGGAGAGCCCACCGGCGCCGCCACATCTTCTATGGGGTCATCGCCGCCAGACGGACGCAGGTTGGACATGCGCGAGCAGCGATGGGGGAGAACGGCATCGACCAGTCGCAGATCGGCAGCGGAGACACCGGCTCCAAGCACAGGCTGAGCTTCGTGTCGAGTCGTACGGCATGTTGCACGGCTTCTCGTCCTGCGCCGGACAGCCCGAGCCGGAAGCCATCGGAAGGCTCCAGAGGCCCAGGCTTCACCGTGTACACGAGCAGGTCATCCCATTGGATGGGCCAGCGTCGCGCGATACTGGCCAGCTCGTTCAGCTCGCCGTCGACTTCGATGAGGGCCAGAGTCTCGTTGCGCAGGATGTTCACCACCGTCCCGTGCAGTCCTGCCAGCCATGCGCCGAAGGCCCGGGTTCGCGCCGGACTGTGCAACATGTCCACGATCTTGACGCGGCACCCCAGCCATTGGCGATAGGAGCTCACAGGGCGCCCGCGTCTGCTGCGCTGGTAGCGGAGGACGGATCGTCGATTGCCTCCGAGAGCGGATGGTGTCGGCGGAGATCGACGTATCGGAAGGCCACCCGCCGAGCGGCCCGTGAAGGTTCGATGGCTGAATGCCGGGCGTATACCACTCGCTTGCGACCGTCGTCCCAGCCCGCACGCCACCAGAACCACTCGCCGTCGCACCACACCACCAACCCCGCCCAGACCGAAACCAGAGCGAGGTCGTACCCGTCGTGCGTGTCTGCCGTTATGCCGTGTTCTGTCTGCAGTGCGTCGCGTAGGAGGTCTGCGGACAGCCTGGCTTGAGTTATCTTGCCGTTCTTAGGCACGGCAGTAATCTGGTTCTGCATCGTTGACGCCCCAAAGCTCTCGATGCGTTTCAGACCCTCGTCTGTGGGCGGTGTTCCAGCACCGTTCTCCCATAGGCGGGGGTCTCCTTAAGACCCCCGCTATAGGGGGGCTAAAGTCGAGAGTAGATCCTGGATTCAGCTCCTCGCAATAGGGGGGCTAAAATCGGTCGCCATCGACCACCGAGGAGGCAATGCCCGGATGGACTTGAAGACGCTGAGGGAAGTTGCCGAGGTGAGCGACCCCGTGGAACGAGCCCGGATCCTCAGCCGACTCATGACCGAGGAGCAGGGCTTGGTCACCGAGGCGGCGAAGATGCGACGGCAGGCCATCGCCGAGGCTCGCGAGTCGGGCATGAGCCTGGAGGAGATCGCCGGTCGGCTCGGTGTCTCTCCCGGCCGCATCTCGCAGATGAGGAAAGGACCGGCTGCCCGAGCGCCGGAAGGGCCTGCGTCGCCCGCACCCAGGGTGCTGGTGCAGCGGGCCTTGCCGACCGAGCCCGCCGTACGAGGCTCGAAGTCTCTCTTTCTCGCCGAGGCCGAACGGCAGGGACTCAAGGCCGACCGCCGGATGCTGTACGTCGGGCTGGAGCCCGCTGGCGATCACGTAGCGGCCTGCTTGCGGGTCGAGTCCGGTGCGGAGATCGTCGCTCGGCGCAAGATGATGACCGCGAACGACGTGCCGGTACGGATCGCGACCAGCTACTTCCGCGCCGACCTGTTCGGTGACACCCGCCTTGCCGAGCCGGAGTTCGTACAGCCGTCGCTTCAGTCCGCGCTGATTGCCCTGGGCTATGCCTTCGGCCACGCGGAGGAGAACCTGACCGCCCGGCCGCCGACACCTTTCGAGCGCGAGACGTTGGAGCTTGAGCCCGGCGAGTGGATCGTCCAGGTTCTCAGGGCGAGTTATTCCACCGAGGACACGCCCGTCCACGTCCTGGAGACGATCTGCGCCGCCAACCGGCACATCTTCCCGATCGGGCAGGTCTCCGGCTACGACGAATTCTGAGTGACTCAATGAACGCCATCCTCACCGGACAGCCCATTCTCGACGCCCTGGCCGGCATCCAGATCATCCCGGCTACCCCGGCTGGACGGCGACAGCGGGTACCGCTCCTGCCGTCACATCACCTGGAAGCGGGGCGGCATGTGATGGCCGCCGCGATCCTTCGCACGCCCAGTTAACCAGTCCAAGGACAGTAACGGACTGCGGGCCGCCGCACGTCAGGAGTCCGGCACGTCTGAGCTGGCCGTGTGGTGGGTCGGATTGGGTCACGCGAGGACTCCCAGTCGCGGACTGCGCGGTGGATGCTGAGCGGAGCGGTGATGGCTATGTCCTGGGCCAGGCGAGGCGCAGCGGGTCGGACGCTGCCCTTTTCGCCGGCGATGCTTGCGGCTGACCGCAGCATGGACCCTTACGCTCTCTGGTCGGCAACTGTCGAGGTCGTGAAGTTGGCCCGGGTGAGCAACCAACGCTCATCCGGGCGGGCTTTACCCGCACCGGTGACGTTCCCTTGGCGCCGGTCCCACGGCAGATCTCGGTGCTGGCTCTCTTCCTTTATGCCGCTTGAACGTGGGTTCTCGGAAAGCCGTAGGTTTGTGCCTTAGAGCGTGTTTGAGAAGATCGTCCATGTTCGGTGTGGTGGCGTGACGATGGGTGCCGATGCCGTCAGGGTGGACGAATGCCCCCAGATCGCTACCCTTCGGACTTGACCGACGCGCAGTGGGAGCTGATCGAGCCCATACTCCCCAAGCCGAACACCGGCGGGCGTCCGGAGAAGCACTCGCGCCGGGAGATCGTGAATGCGATCCTGTACGTGGTGCGCTCGGGCTGCCCGTGGCGGTACCTGCCCACCGATCTGCCGCCCTGGCAGACGGTGTACTGGTACTTCCAGCAGTGGGAACAGGCCGGCGTCACCGAGGCGCTGCTGAGCGAGCTGCGCATCAAGGCCCGCCGTCAGGCCGGACGAGACGATGAGCCGTCGGCGGGCATCATCGACTCGCAAAGCGTCAAGGGCGCAGACACCGTTGGCCGGACTAGCCGCGGCTACGACGCAGGCAAGAAGGTCAACGGTCGTAAGAGGTTCATCATCACTGACACGACCGGCTTCCTCGTCACGGTCGCAGTGCTGGCGGCGAGCTGGCAGGACCGTGACGGCGCCAAGATGGCCCTGCTGTCGGCGTACCTGACTACTCCGGTCCGGCACGTCTTTGCCGACCAGGGCTTCGCAGGAAGGCTGGTGGACTGGGCACGAGACACCCTGCGCACCACGCTGGAGATCGTGCGCAAGCCCGCTGACCAGCGCGGCTTCAACATCATCTCCCGCAGGTGGGTGGTGGAGAGGACGCTGGCCTGGCTGACCGCCTGCCGCCGCTTGGCCCGCGACTATGAACGCGACCCCGCCGTGTCCGAGGCCATCATCCGCTGGGCCGCCATCGCCGGTATGGCCCGCCGCCTCACCCGAGGAGGACCCGCCCAACGCCAACCGCGCCACGCCTGCGACTGACGTCGATCACCACCTGAACGCTCGATCACCCGGAGCCTGCCAACCATTAGACGAATTCTGTGATGGGCTGGAACTGGTGGGTTGTGGCAAGCGGGCCGTCAAAGTAGACGGAGTCGAGGTTTCCGGTCATGGCTGCAAAGAGGTACTGGCTGCACGACAGGGGGTGACTCTCCCATTCGGGGCCGCGTCCTTCGTTCATGATGACAGTCCAGTCGTCCGGTGCCTGGCCAGACTGAAGGACCCAGTAGAGGAAGTGGCCGCTCCCTTCGAAAAAGGCCCAGGGCAACACGCGCGCCCCGTCTTCGCGGAGCTCTGCGGGCTTGTCCTCGAACTCCCAGAGGTCGGCCAGCACCTCGTCGCGTTCCTTGGCCGCAGACACCAAGTTCAGATCGTCTTTGAAGATCTCGTGGTGGTCGCATCCAGGTTCCAGAAGCCAGATCTCCTCATCGAAGACTCCCGCGCCGTAGATATCGGCAAGTTGCTTGTAGTCGGCGGGCAGCGGAGTGCCGAGCTCGTTCTCTACAGACTCCCAGTTCCGGGATCGTGGGGTGGTTCGAGGGGGGATGAGCTCGGTGATCCGTGAGACGGCAGAAGGCATGAGAACGGTCCTTTGACGAGGAAGGTCGACAAGGTACGTACCGCAAGGGATAGCCGGACCGCAACATGTAAAGGATTGGGTTCACGACCTTCCGCCGCGGACGTTCCTCCGGGCGACCACCGGTCTTCGGACCCGGCGTGGGACCCCGATCCCCGGCTTCACTTTGCGCCGGTCAAGTGCGAGGCGTAAGGAGGCCACGGCACCCGACCACCCTGGCGACATATTGCACCGCCGTCACACCGCCACACCGAACATGGACGATCTTCTCAAACACGCTCTTAGAAGCGGAAGCCGAGTAGGCCGCCATTCGGCTGATCGGTGAGACGCGGTTCGATGACGTATGGGGCGGGGTTGAAGCCCTTGGCCTCAGCCTTATGGAGGTCGTCGGAGTTCATCGAGACGATGTATTGCATGCCCTCGTCGTCCATCACGTTGGCGGCGAGCTCCAGTGCTGCAGAGACCTGACGCTCGTCTACACCGTCATATAGGTGGCTGTCATGGACGAGAAAATCCGGGCCACGACCGTTGCGGTGGGCAATTACGGCGGCGGTGAGGTCGAAGCAGAAGATGACCATGTTGTGTATGCCGCGGCTGCCATCGGCGTCGATCCGCGTCTCGATGTCCAATCGCTGCTTGCGTGCCTCGAAAGCGAGGTACGGATTGTGTGACTGGCCGTAGAGCTGGCGTGCGAAAACATTGAACAGCCGACTGGCTTCGGAAGTGAGGGCCGATCTGTTGTTCAGATCGTCGGCCATCGCCATCTCCAAGGCCAGTCGACGGCTTTCGATCTCCCGGCGACTTGCCTCCAGTGTCTGGGCAGCCTGGAATCGGTTCCGCAACGCCTCCAGCGTCGCCTGTTCTCTGGCCAGTACAGATTGCAGCGAGGTGAGCGCATCGAGGGCGCCTCCCTCGTTGAGGGTCTGGAGTAGTGAGGCGAGCCGCTTGCCCAGACGTTCCCGTTCCTGTTCGCGCTCCGCCAGTCGTTGCTCGACGCGCTGGGTCTCTTCCCGGAGCTGCTTCTCGCGATTGTGCACAACGGTCTGGTGGAAGGCTCGCACCTCGTCGAAACGACGCCGAACCTCACTGCCCAGGACGACGTTCAGCTGGTGAAAGGCCTGTTCGAGATAGCGGTCATCGGGCTCCATATTATCGGTGGAGGCACGCACCATCTGCTGAAGGTTGTGGCGTTCGACCTCATCGAGGTCGCGAAGCTCACGGATTTGTCGGTCGACCGCGTCCGCATCCCGGCGCAGATCCTCGTATCCGGGCACTACCTGGAAGGCCTGGACCTGTTGCCGAAGTTCGATGATCCTCTGTTCGACTGCGCTGATCTCGCCCCGAAGCTCAGCCGAGCGGCCAACGATCTTCCCCCACACAGGGTCTTTCGCCGCCTCCACCAGCTTCTTCCGCGTCGCGTCCTGCTGCGACAGCGTTCGATACTCGGTGGTGAGGCCGATGTCAAGGCCGAATAGGTGGCTGAGACAGATCATCGCTTCATGCGGTGACTGCCCAGAGAAGGTGCTCGTAGGCTCGAGGAAACCCCCGGAGTTCACCCGGCGCATGGCGAACGACAGCAACGTACGCCCGCTTACCGGCGTTTCGGGCGAAGGGATCCGGTACAGGTCGCGGGCTATGGCCCACTGCCAGTCCTTCAACGTGATCTCCGCCGAGAACTCCTGCCCGAAGAGATCAGGGGTGGCAGAGCGCGATACATCGGGCTGGAGGTAGACCTTCAGGGACGACGGCCGACGTTCGATCTTGATGGGGTCGGATCGCCCGGGCCAGTCCATGATCAGCTGGAAGCGATGCCGAGCGAGGGCCTTGTGGGTCCAGAGTGAGTGCTTCTGGCTGGTTGCTCCCAGCAGGTAATGCAAGAGTTCGACCATACTCGACTTGCCCGCGCCGTTTCGGCTGTCGGTGTCGGCGGAGTGTGTGGTGCGGTCGGCGATGAGGAGATTCAGCCCCGGTCGAAAATGCAGGGTCTTGAATCGCTCGTCGTCGGCGCCGAGGCTACGCAGCATTTTCCCGGGGACGGAACGTCAGCAGCTCCATGTGGGCATCAAGGTCGACCAGCCCCATCGCGTACAGGACGTCGAGCGCCAAGGCGAACCACCAGAAGGGCACCGGGGTGTCGTGCTTGTGATCCGCACGCCATGCCAGCAGCCTTCGCCACGCCTGGGTCACGGTGATGGGTTGTGCGCCCGTAGCGAGGATGATCTGCGCTCCTACGGCAAGCAGCGCGCGTTGGGGCGCGACTCCCTTGGTTGGAACGATCATCTGCTACCTCAGCTCGGGGATGGTAGGCCATGAGGATGGTGGCATCTTGAAGATGTCACACTCCCCAAAGAAGTACATCAGGACGACGAGTGCGTTCAAGAACTCGGCGAAGCCCTTGGCTTCGTTGCCGAGAATATGGCCGATCAGCTCTTCCAGGATCCGATCCGGGTCGCTGTGGGCCTCGGCGAGCATCAAGTAGTGCTCGCGGAAGCCAGCCGCGACATCGTCGCGCTCCGTCGGATCAACTACGTTCTGGTAGTACGTCTCGACGCACGGTACGTACGCCATCGCGTTCGTCATCTGGGTCATCGCGTCGGGTGAGAACTCGTTGAATTCCATCTTCTGATGCGACGGGATGGGAATCTGGCCCAGACCGAAATGTGGTATGCGCTCGCGTGCCAGGTGCTCAAGAAGCGGACGTACATCCTTCAATGCGACGCCTGTGACCACCTTCTTCGCAGGGAACTCGCAGCCGAGAAGGTCCTCGACTTGGTAGCGGGAGAGTTGGTTCAATTCGTGATTGAACCGCCGGAAGCCGAAGTTCTCGAACGAAATATGGGTGAAGCCCTTCTTGGCCTCCGTCAGCGCCGTCGAGACGACCGGGTCCATTCCCCGCCGGTCGCTGTGAACGAAGACGAACGTGTCGAAGGCTCCGGGCCGCTGCCGTATGGCGCTGGCGAGGTCACTTTCTATCTTTGACTGGATCTTCTTCTCATCGACGATCTGAGGTCCGTAGCAGGCGAACAACTTCTTGCCGTCGATCATCAGGCCATCGGCGCCAAGGTCTCCGAGCTTTCCGCGCGTGCGGATATCAAAGAAGCCCTGGTTGCGCTCGCACATCAGATTGAGAAAGAACTCCTCGAAGCTGTTCCCATGCAGGGAATCGAGCTTCGCGCTGAGCATGAAGCGGACATACAGGCGCTCCCAGAGTTCTAGGACGTGGGTCTGCATCCGTGCGGCTCCAGGTGACCGGCCTTTATCGGATCTTTGAAAGCCGATGATAGTCGGATGCATCGCAGAAGGAGTTACGATCACCCGATCAAGTCGAGCCGCTTGTGGTGCTGATCGAAGCGCACGGCGAGGGGTGTAAAGCACTCGGCGGAGCGATCTGTGGGTTCTGGCGAGCCTATGCCCGATTTGGGGAGACCCCCGGCCGGACATGCGAGTTCCGAGACGCTAAAAGATCTTGATGTTTTATGGGTCGAGCAACACTCCCAACCTGCACAAGCAGCAGATCCGGACCTGCACTCAGTTACGGGCTTGGGCGGCGCTTGCCCGGACTGTCAAGACTTGCCCGGACTGTCACGCGGAGAACCGCTCCGGACGGAAGTCCGCGAGCAGCTCATCTCTCTCCCCACTGACGATCTCCGAAGCAAGCAGTCGCCCGATGACCGGCCCGAGCGTGATGCCGCTGTGGGAAACGGCCTCGTAGTAGCCGGGCACAGACGGCACCGCTCCCACCGAAGGGAATCCGTCGGCTGGGATGGGCCGGTTGGATACCCGCGTCTGTACGACGCGGGAATCGCCGAGCTCGGGAACGACCTGCCGCGCCGATTCGTGGAGCAGCCGGGCGAGTTCCGCCGGATCCTCGACCGTGTCGATGAGTGCGTCGATCTCGCGGCTGTGCAGGACCATCGAAGCGTCCCCGTCAGGACGGATCTCGATGTGCGGCGCGTGCATGGCCCGGTGGATCGGGACCTGAGCACAGCTGATCCGGGTGACGACGCCGGGTTCCCGGCGCATCGGCAAGTGCCGGGCGATGAGCCCGGCGACGTGCGAGGCGCTGGGGCCCGCCGCGTTCACGACGATGTCAACGTCGAGACGGCTGCCATCGGAGAGAGCGACTGTCCGGATGCTCCCGTCGGCACCGGTGCCGATGTCACGGACCGTGGTGCCCAACCGGTGCTCGGCGCCGGCCGCGACGGCCTGGCCGACCAGGCGGCCGACGAGATGACGTCCATGCACCCAGGCTTCATCGGGGTAGAACACGACGGGAGCCTCGTCGGGCATCGTGAGAGCGGGTTCGAGGCGGCGGCGCACCTCGGCCCCCGTGCACACCTCGACCCGGTAGTCCCAGTCGGCCAGCAGCCCGACTGTTTCCAGGAGCTTCGCCTGCGCCGCGGGATCGTCTGTCCAGCGCAGGTGGCCGCTGGGATACCACCATGAGTCCGGCCCGATGGTCTCGGCGAGCTCACGGTAGGCGGCCATGCCCGCGACGTTCAGGTCGAAGTAGGACCTGCGCACGGTCTTGTTGCTGGCGTTGACCCACGAGAAGGACCAGTTGGTGACGCCTTCGCCCGGCTGGCCCGCGTCGATGAAGACCACCTTGGCGCCGTGCCGGGACAGGTTCCAGCCCACGCTGGCTCCGAGGATGCCCACTCCGATGACCGCAACACGTTCAGGCCGCTTCACGGACTCGATCCCCACGAACGCCCCTTTCCTAGATCACGGGCGAACTCTCATTTCTAGCACGCCAGCCCTATGAACGGGACCGGCAAAAGCTCCGAAATCGGGTATCGAAGCGGCGGGCACGGGGTTAGCCCTTTCAGGCGCCGGCGCCGCCATCCACCGGCACGATCGCGCCGGTCACCATCGATGCCCGGTCACTGAGCAGCCACGCCGCCACCTCGGCGACTTCGTGGGGCTCGGCCATCCGTCCGAGCGGGACCGATGCCTTCACCTGCTCGAGGATGCCAGGGGTCGCCGCCTCCCAATCGTCGATCATCTTCGTGGCGGTGCCGCCGGGGGTGATGCCGTTCACCCGGATGCCATCACGGGCCCAGCTCACCGCGGCGGTCTCGGTGATGCTGTTGAGCGCGCGCTTCATGGCGCCGTACGCGGGAAGTACGGGGTTCGCGCGGCGGCTGCCGATGCTCGAGGTGTTGACGATCGCTCCGCCACCGTCGCGTCGCATGAGTGCGGCCTCAGCCGTCATGGCGGTCCAGTGCGCCCGGAAGTTCACCGCGAACTGCTGCTCCAGGTCCTCATCGCTCGTGGTGTCGAGCGGACCGGGCCGCTGGGCCACCGCGCCGTTGTTGAAGGCGCCGTCGAGCCGTCCGTGCAGCTCCTCGACGCGGTCGAGGGCCGCGCGGATGCTCGTACGGTCGGCGAGGTCCAGGGTGACGGCGTCGGCGACGCCGCCCTCGGCGCGGATCTCGGTGACGATCTGCCGCAGGGCGTCGGTGCCGCGGGCGGCGAGTACGACGGCGGCTCCCTCGGCGGCGAAGAGCCGGGCCGCGGCCGCCCCGATGCCCCGGCTGGCGCCAGTGATGAACACGACCTTGCCGGTGAGCAGGCCGATGGGTGCGATGTCAGTGGTGTTCGTCATGACGACAGTGTCAGGCCGGCCACCAGGCCGGATGCAGGCACAGACGGTACCAGGATCGATCGCCGCGAAGCGTGCACACTGGGCATATGGACAAACAGGAGCTCGGGGCGTTCCTCCGCAGCCGTCGCGAGCGGCTCCGGCCGCAGGACATCGGCCTGTCCTCGGGCCCGCGACGCCGGACACCGGGACTTCGCCGCGAGGAGGTCGCGGTCCTCGCGCACATCTCCACGGAGTACTACGTCCGGCTCGAACAGGGCCGGGCGCCGCGACCGTCGGGCGAGGTCCTCGCCGGGATCGCGGACGCGCTGCGGCTCACGGACGCCGAGTCCGACCACCTCCACGTCCTGGCGGGGACCGCGCCGAGCCGTACCGGACTGCACCGGCGCGACGTACGCCCGAGCATCCTCGCGCTCCTTGAGCGGCTGCCGCAGACGGCCGCTTTCGTGATTTCGGCCACGTTCGAGGTGCTCGCGTGGAACGACCTCGCGGCCGCGCTCATGGAGGACTTCGCCGAGCTCGCCCCACGGGACCGCAATCTCGCGCGCCGGGCATTTCTCGGCCCTACGCGCCCCGATGCGACGCTGTACGGGGTCTCCGACGCCGCGGAGTTCCGGCACCAGGTCGTCATGGGGCTGCGATCCACCCTCGCCCGCTACCCGTCCGACCCCGCGGTGACCGAGCTCGTCGACGAGCTCCGCGACGCCAGCCCCGAGTTCGCCCGGCTCTGGGAGCGGCACGACGTGCAGGCCGCGCCAACGCTCACGAAGACGTTCCGGCACCCGGTCGTCGGGGAGATCGCCGTTGACTGCGACTCGCTCGCGCTCACGGACCGCGACCAGCACCTCGTGCTCTACAGCGCGCCCTCAGGATCCCCTGGCGCCGAAGCCCTGGCTCTGCTGAACGTCCTTGGCACCGAGTACGTCAAGGCGAACAGGTCACGCTGACGCACTCCGCCCCAGGCCGCGACCTGTCATCCCGTTACGGGCTCGTCGTCAGCGCCGGGCTCGTTTCGATGACGCCGTCCAGCACCTGATCGATGCGCCCCAGAAGATCGGCGTCGAGCCGGACCCCGGCCGCTTTGACGTTCTCCCTCACCTGCTCGGGCCGCGACGCACCGATGATCGCCGAAGCCACATCGGGGCGCCGCAACACCCAGGCCAGCGCGAGCTGCCCCAGGGACAGCTCGGCCTCATCGGCCAGGGGAAGCAGCCGCTGCACCCGTACCAGCACGTCCTCACGCAGGAAGGGCTGGATAAAGCTGCCCGCACCGCTCAGGTCCGCGCCGCGCGACCCGGCGGGCGACGGCTGCCCAGGGCGATACTTGCCCGTCAGTACGCCCTGCGCGATGGGGGACCAGGCGAGCTGGCTGAGCCCTTCTCGCTCGCACGCCGGCATGACCTCGGCCTCGATCACCCGCCACAACGCGCTGTACTGCGCCTCGTTGGAGACCAACGGCACGTGCAACTCCCGGGCGAGCGCGGCGCCCCTCGTGATCTGCTCGGCCGTCCATTCGGAGACGCCGACATAGAGCACATGGCCCTGCCGGACCAGGTCGGCGAAGGCCAGCATGGTCTCCTCCAGCGGCACCGTACGGTCAAATCGATGCGCCTGGTACACATCCAGATAATCGGTGCCCAGCCGCCGTAGCGACGCGCGTGCCGACTCCATGACGTGCTTGCGGCCAAGTCCTTTGTCATTGGGCCCGCCCGGCCCAGTGGGCCAGAACACCTTCGTGGATATCTCCAGGTTTTCCCGCCGCTGTCCTTTCAGGGCGCGGCCGAGCACCGACTCGGCCGCGGTGTTCGCGTACGCGTCCGCGGTGATGAACGTGGTGATACCCGCGTCCAGCGCGGCCGCGACGCACGCCCGCGCACGTTCTTCCTGGTCCGGGGTGTCGTGTGCGAGCCAGTGCCCATAGGAGATAGCGCTGACAGAGAGACCGCTACGGCCGAGACGACGAAATTCCATGCATTTACGTTAGCCCTTCATTTCGTATGCCCAAGCCTTTATCGAGCCGATTTGACAAATTAAATCAAGGCGCTCTAAGGGAAAATCAAGAGAACATATAATGGCGAATTTGTCAAACTATGCGCGGGAGATTCATGGGATTGGTTCGAGCGCGGCGCGGCGCCCTCGAACTCCGGGATCCCTTCGCCGGATTGGCTACTCCGTACACCCAGAGCCTCGCCTCCGCGCCTGGAGGCGACTCGTCCGCCTTGCGTCAGGCGATGCCTGGTCGCCCTGTTGACTTTGTCGCAAGCTATGGCGCAACATGTTGATACAAACCTTGCGACAAAGGAGACGGTATGGCGAACAGTTCCATGCCGAGCGCCGACCCGCGGCCGGCGGAGGTCCGAAGCACGGAGACCTGGCTGCGGCAGCACGGCCTCGGCGGCAGCCCACCGACACCGTTGCTGACCACACGACTGGCGGTACGGCGGCGGACGCGGCTCCTCGGCAGTGTCCTGCTGGCCGCGCTGTATATCGCGGCCGCGCTGGCACAGGCCACTGACCTGATGGCCACTGCCGCATCCGGCGGACTTTGGCCGGCGCGGCCGACGCTGGTGCTGGCCCTGAGCGTGTCGATCATCGGGCTGGTGCTGGCCCGGATGCTGCTCGACGCCTGGGTACGGCGTGTCGACCGGCAGGCCGGGGCCGCGCTGGCGCGGCGAGTGGCCCATCCGGTACAGCTCGGCTGGCGGGCCCTCCTTGGAAGGAGGTACGCCGTCCTGGTGGCCGGTATCTTCGCCGGTGCGCTCGCGCTGGGGGTGAGCGCACTGTCCGTCGATGAGGGCAGAGTGCGGTACATGGCTGTCGTGCTGCTGGTCGCCGTGGCCGGGGCCGGCCTCGGCCTGGCTCTGCAGCTACGCGAGCTGCTGGCCCGGCCGGTCGTGGCCGAGGACGAGGTGTCGCTGACGGCCGACGTCATCATGCGCATCGAGGACGCGCGCGACAGCAACGCGCCGAGCGTGCTGTTGGGGTTGCCGGTGGTGTTGCTGTCCGGGGCCGCGCCCGGCTGGTGGACCGCCGCCTCCCTCGGCTTCATGGTGCTGGGCCTGGCCGCCATCATCGCCGCCCATGCCAGGACGCCGTCGTGCGCGGACACAGCGCGGCACGTGGTCGGCGTCGAATGATCGTCATCGACGCGGGCTCGCCGGTGCCGCCGTTCGAGCAGCTGCGGGCCCAGCTCGCCCGGCAGATCCACGACCGTACGCTGGCCGTGGGCTCCCGGCTGCCGACCATCCGCCGGCTCGCGGCCGACCTCGGCCTGGCCGTCAACACGGTCGGCCGGGCCTACCGGGAGCTTGAGGAGGCCGGGCTGATCGAGACCCGGGGGCGGGCGGGGTCGTTCGTGTCGGCGGCGGGGGAGGAGGCCCGCGAACGAGCCCGCCAGGCCGCCGCCGACTACGCGGCCGTCGTGGCGAGCGTCGGCATCGACGAGAGTGAGGCGCTCTGCATCGTCGAGGCGGCCCTGAGATCCGGCGACGCGGCCGCTTCCGCCTCATTCTGACTCGGCGCTCGGGCCTATATGGCCCGAGCGCCGAGTGCTTGGGCCTGCGAGGCCGTGATCCGCCATGGGATCAGTCGCAGACCTGAGTGCTGACGGGCTTGGTGGCGGTCGCGGCCTCACGGGCGTCGGCGGCGACTTCGCTGGCGGTCAGTACGTAACCGATGTCCTCCTGGCTGGTGACGGCGGCGAAGGTCACGCCCAGCACCCGCCCGTCGGTGGCCAGTAGAGGACCGCCCGAGTCGCCGTGCTCGACCTTGCCCCGGATGAGGTACACCTCCCGTGTCACCTTGGGCCCACGGTAAATGTCGGGGATGGCGGCGCTCTGCCGCGCCGCGACCCGGGCCGGCTGCGGAGTGAACCCGCGGCCCTGGGGGTAGCCCGCGATGATGGCGTCCTCGCCCTTGTCCGCCTCGCCGTCGAAGGTCAGGTGCGGCAGTCCGAGGCCCGGTACGTGCAGGACCGCCACGTCCCGCCGCGGGTCGTACAGAACCACCACCGCTGGGCGAGGGCGCTCCTCGTGATCGATGATCTGCAACTCCGCGTCCACCCCCGCGACCACGTGCGCGTTGGTCATGATGTGATCGGGCGCGTACACGAATCCGGAGCCGGTGATGCGCTTACGGCACGAGCTCGCCGTCCCCTGCACCTGCACGATCCCGGCACGTGACTGCTGTAACGCGGGGCTCCTCAGCACTGCCGCGCTCGGTGGTGGAACGTCGACGAGCGGCTGGCCGGCGATCACGTCCAGCACCGGCGGGAAGCCGGACCGGTCGATGAACTGCTTGAACGGTTTCTGCCAGTCGCGCGCCGCGTCCGGGACCGCCTGATCAACCGTGGCCAGGAGCAGCGAGCCACGAATCTGTTCCACGACCGGCACCAGCGAGGTGGCTACCAGCAGGCTTCCGACCAGCCAGGCGATGACCAGCACCGAAAAGGCGGCGATCAGCATTCCGCCTACCGCGTCCAGCCTCCGGGCAGGTTCGTCCCGCAGATGGGAACGCAATACCGCCCCCACGGTAGATGTAATGAACTGGCCGATCATCGCGGCCAGGAGCACGATTACCAGGGCCAGTAATAACTGCGGGACGTCTCCGTCCACAACCGCGCCCGCGATGGGCGGCGCGAGGTTAATCCCGAACACAACTCCGCCGATGAAACCGATGAAGCTCGCCGCCCCGACGACGAACCCTTGGCGATATCCGGAGAAGCCGAAGGCGATCACCAGGGCGACCAACACGATGTCGAGCAGATCACCGATCACTAGGCAAAGGTAAGCCCGATCTTTATCTCCGTGGTCGCGCGGAGATAAAGATCGGACGGTGATACGCGAATTACCGCCGGCGAGGCCCGGTCACGCGACCAGGCGCAGCCAGGCCGCCGCGAGTGCGGCGTGACCGGCCGGTGTCGGGTGCGCGCCGTCCGCGGCCCAGTACTCCGGCCCGGTCGTCGCGGCGAGCTCGGCGAACATGCCGTCGGCGGCGAGCAGGTGCGCGCCGTACTTGCGGGCGAGTTCGCGGACGACCTGGTTCTTCGGGTCCAGGTCGGCCCGCCACTCCTTCCTCTCCTTCTCGCCGATGTGTACGTCGCCGACCTCGACGAGGCCGCTGATCGGCAGGAGGGACGTCTCGATGAGGATCAGCTCGACGCCAGCCTCGGCGAGGGGTGCGAGCAGGCGGTCGTAGCCTGCCGCGTACTCCTCCGTGGAGATCACGTAGCCGTCCGGGTCGTAGGTGTGCCAGGCCACGTCGTTGCCGCCGACGAGGATCGACACCACGTCCGGGCGCGCGTCGAGCACGTCCGCCTGCCAGCGGGCTTCGAGATCCATCACCTTGTTGCCGGCGATGGCGGAGTTCAGCCAGGTAACGGGCCGGTCCGGGTGCCGCAGTCCCCACTCGCCCGCGACGCGCAGGGGGTAGCCGAAGCCGAGGCCGTCTTCGCTCTCCAGCCGTTGGCAGTCGGTGACCGAATCGCCGGTGAACATCACGGTGCTTCCCGGTCGGAGGGTGATCGTCATTTGTGCTCCTGAATCTCGGTCGAGGAGAGGAAATTTCATCTGAATGGTGGCGCGGACGCCCTGTCCTTCAAGGCCGTGAGGAAGCGCCACCCCCTCCTTTCGAAAACAGTATGGAAAGGTTCGGTCACGTTCGGTAATGTGTGCGGTGAGTGATGAAGCTGTGACAGGAGGTGTGCGATGGCGATCCGCCGCTCCGCCACCAAACGCCACGGCCTGCCCACCGTCGTGCAACTGCGGCTCACGCCCACCCCGGCCCAGGCCGACGCGCTGGCCGCAGCGGTGCAGGTGTGCAATCAGGCGGCCACCGTCGTCTCCCGCCTGGCCTTCCAGCACCGCGTCTTCACCATGGTGGAGTTGCACCGCCTCGCCTACTACGAGGTGCGCGGGCAGCTTGCCGGGCTGGGCGCGCAGGCGGCCGTGCGGGCGATCGCCCGGGTCGCCGGCGCCTACGCCAACCGGCGCGCCAGCAAGAAACGGGCTCACATCTTCCGCCCGCACGGCGCGGTCCCCTACGACGCCCGGCTGATGAGCTTCAACCGGGACGCCCGCACCGTGTCGCTGTGGACCCCCACCGGCCGCGTCACCATCCCCTACACCGGCCGCCCAGACGACCTCAAAGCCATCGACACGCTGCCGATGGGGGAGGCCGACCTGATCTACCGGCGCGGCCTGTGGCTGCTGCAGGTCGCGCTCACCCTGCCCACACCGGCGACGCGTGAGCCGGTCGGCGGCTTTGTGGGGGTGGATCAAGAGGTGGCGAACCTGGCGGTCACCTGCGACGGCGTGGTGCTGCCCGGCCCGGCGCTGCCGGGGCCGGTCGGCGGTAATGGCCACGTCCGCACCCTGCGCGAGCGGCGGCACCGCCAACGCCGCCGGTTGCAGAAGAAGGGCACGTCTGCGGCTCGGCGGGTGCTGCGCCGTCTGTCCGGTCGTGAGCACCGGATGATGACCGACCTCAACCACCAAATCTCGACGTTTGTGGTGCGTGAAGCCGAACGCACCGGCCGCGGCATCGCCCTGGAGGACCTTCAGGGCATTCGCGGGCGGGTAAGGGCTCATCGGTTCCAGCGGCGCACCCTGCACGGCTGGGCCTTCGCCCAGCAGATCACCTTCACCCGCTACAAGGCCGCCCGCGCCGGAGTCGCCTTCGTCCTGGTCGACCCCGCCTACACCTCGCAGGCCTGTCCGGAATGCGGGCATATCAGCAGGGCGAACCGGCCGGCGCGGGGACGGTTCGTCTGCACCAGGTGTGGCCTCGCTGGGCACGCCGACCACATCGCAGCCCGCAACATCGCCACACGCGGCATAGCGGGCTGGGCTGTTATCAACCAGCCACACGCTACCGGCCTCCCCTCAGCCAGACGGGACCGCGAGAGCAAACCACCAGATTCAGCGGGTGGTAGTTGATTTCGGGGCGGTGCGGCGTTAAATCGCCGGGCTACCGAACCAATGGCCGGCGGCCCGCTCGAACGCGTCACGATCAGGGGCGCGATCACCGGCCCAGGCGACTATGCCGTCGGGCCGGACAAGCAGGGCCCCGAATCCGAAGTCGTTTCTCGCCGGACCGGCTACATACCGCATCCGGTTTTCCCAGCCCATCGCTGAATCGTGCAGGCGTCGGTCGGCGCTGAAATCGAGCGCGACGCCTCGGCCGTCCCGCATCAGTTCGCCGAGGCGAGTGCCGTCCTCAAGGCAGAGCTCCGGGGCGTTGCGGCCGACCAGCTGCTGCTCGCTGCCGAGGTCATAACGGAGCGATGATCCCGATGTCCTCTCGAACACGTACGTCGTTCCGTCACGGGTTCCGAGCAGGTCGCGGACCACCGCCTGGATCGCCTGGGCATGCGGGTCCGGCCGCATGACCGCCGCCTGGGCGCGCGTCCAGTCCAGTACCCAGGCGCCGATCGGATGACGCTCGCGGGTATAGGTGTCGAGGAGCCCGTCCGGCGCGTACCCCTGCACTGTCGCCGCGAGCTTCCACCCCAGGTTCAAGGCGTCGCCGATGCCGAGGTTGAGTCCCTGCGCCCCAAGGGGAGAGTGGATGTGCGCGGCGTCGCCCGCGAGCAGGACGCGTCCCTGCCGGTAGGTCGTCGTCTGCATCGCCCGATCAGTGAAGCTTGAGGCGAGATGGACATCGCTCAGCGTCACGTCGGTGCCGGACACACGGCGCAGAACCGCCTGGAGATGCTCGCGAGTCGGCTGCCGCGAGCGGTCGAACGTGCCGCCGTCGAAGTCCAGCATGCCGATGTACCCGTCCGCGGGCGTCCGGAGGTACATGCCGGTCGGCGTCAGGTTGAATCCGGGGCGCAGCTTCTCGGGATCGGCGATGGTGGCGAGCACGACATAGCCGGTGAACTGCGGCTCGGTGCCGACGAAGTCGAAGCCCGCGAGCCCGCGCACCGCGCTGCGTCCGCCGTCGCAGCCGACGAGCCAGCGCGCCGCGTACTCGTGCTCGCCGGCTCGAGCGACCACGCTCTCATCGGTCCGAGCGATGGCGGAGACCGTGACGCCGCGCCTGACCTCCACGCCGAGCTTGGCCGCCCGCTCGGACAGCACCGCCTCGACCGCTTCGAGGTTCGTCATCACGCCGTCCATCGCCGGGCTGGGCAGCCGGAACGGCAGGGCGGCGACGTCGACCTTGGCCGGATCGAGCATCATGCCGGCGAAGTGGCCCACGCCACGAGGGGGTGACGGCTCGTCCGTGTCGGAGTTCCCGCCGGAAGGGATGCCTGAGGCCGTCAACAGCGGGTGCAGCATCTCCCGCCGATAGAACGCCTCCACCGACGCCGCGGACAGGCCCCGCATCCCGAGCGGGTCCGCCTTCCACGGGGAGCCGGGCTCCGGCTCCCGCTCAAGCACCAGGACAGAGCAGCCCGCGAGACCAAGCTCGCAGGCGAGGAACAGACCAACCGGGCCGGCGCCCACGATCACTACGTCGTGCACGGAAGCCCCCTTTCCGAAAGTTATTGGAACGCTATTCCAGAGCGTTTTGCGCGGCCCCTCCGCGCGCCCCACGACGTTCTCCGGGGCATGCGAAGACTGACGCGGGCCGCTCACACGGGGCACACACGGCGCTCACATGGTGACAAGTCCTGATTTGGACACTCGATGGCACGCGCGCGAAGATTCGGAAGATGGACGGGGATGCGAGGCTTCGCGTCACGCTGCTCGGCGCCTTTCAGGTGTCTCGCGGTGACGCCGCCCTGCCTGTTCCCGGCGCGCGGTCGCAGGGCCTGGTCGTACGGCTGGCGCTGGCCGGCGGGCGCGCGGTCGAGCAGGGCGTCCTGATCGACGCGATCTGGGCCGATGACCTCCCGGCCGACCCCGCTCACGCCCTTCAGGCCCTCGTCTCGCGGCTGCGCCGATCCATCGGCTCGGCCGGCGACGTCGCGCAGGTCGCGGGCGGCTACCGGCTGAGCGTGGACGCGGCCGATGTGGACGCGCTGCGGTTCGAGCAGCTCGCCGCCGCCGGTCGTGACCGTCTGCGCGCCGGCGACCCCAATGGCGCGGCGGCCGTGCTCGGCGAGGCTGTGGCGCTGTGGGGCGACCGTCCCGGAGCCGAGCCTGCGGTCGTCGCCCAGGTCGCGCCCACCGTCGCGACCTGGCTGGCCCACGCCTCGATCGAGGCCGTCGCCGATCTCGCCGACGCCGAGTTGTCCCTGGGCCGTGCCGACGCGGCCGCCGTCCGCCTGACCGCCCTGCTCACCGAGCACCCAGTTCACGAGCGGGCGGCCGCGCTGCTCATGGACGCGCTCGCCGCCCAGGGTCGCCAGGCCGACGCTCTGGCCCTGTACGAGCGGGTCCGCGAAACCCTGGCCGACGCCCTCGGCACCGACCCGGGCACCGCCCTGCACGAACGCCACCTGCGCCTGCTGCGCGCCGAGCGGCCCGCCCCGGCCGCCGACGTCGCGCCGACCGAGCCAAGTAACCTGCCCGCGCCGCAGACCAGGCCGGGCAATCTGCCCGAGCCGCAGACCGGGCCGGGTAATCTGCCCGCGCCGCAGACCGGGCCGGGTAATCTGCCCGCGCCGCAGACCGGGCCGAGTAGCCTGCCCGAGCCGCAGACCAGGCCGAGTAACCTGCCCGCGCCGCTGACCAGCTTCATCGGGCGCGACGACGACCTCGCCCGGATCGACACGCTGCTCGCCGCCGGGCGCCTGGTCACCGTGCTCGGCCCCGGTGGCGCCGGTAAGACGCGCCTCGCCGTCGAGGCCGCCCGCCGCCACGGCCACGACTACCGTGACGGCGCCTGGCTGATCGACCTCGCCTCGGTCACCGAGCCGGCCAAGGTCGGCGCGGCCGTGCTCGCCGGGATCGGGCTGCGCGGCGGCGCGATGTTCGAGGCCAGGACGCGGGTCGAGGGCGACGAGCTGGACGTGCTCGCCGACCGGCTCGGCGGCCGGGAGATCCTGTTGCTGGTCGACAACTGCGAGCACCTGGTCGACGCCGTGGCCCACCTGGCCGCGGCGCTGCTGTCCCGCTGCCCGGAGCTGCGCGTACTCGCCACCAGCCGCGAACCTCTCGCGGTCGACGGCGAGGCGCTGGTGCCGCTCGGCCCGCTCGCGCTGCCCGGCCCGGACGACGGCGTCGAGCAGGCCCGGCGGGCGGCGTCGGTACGCCTGTTCACCGAGCGGGCGGCGGCCGTACGCCCGGGCTTCGACGTGGACGACACGACGCTGCCCGAGGTCCGGCGGGTGGTCCGCGGCCTGGACGGGATGCCGCTGGCGCTGGAGCTGGCCGCCGCCCGGCTGCGGACGTTGTCGCTGCCCGAGCTGGCCGACGGGCTGTCCGACCGGTTCCGGCTGCTCACCACCGGCAGCCGTACCGCGCTGCCCCGGCACCGCACGCTGCGCGCGGTCATCGCCTGGAGCTGGCAACTGCTGAGCGAGCACGAGCGTACGGTCGCCGAACGCGTCTCGATCCTGCCCGGCGGCGTCACGCCGGCCTCGGCCACCGCGCTCTGCGCCGGCACCGCGGTGCCGGTCGCCGAGATCCCCGAACTGCTCGCGGGCCTGGTCGACCGGTCCCTGCTGCAGCTCGCGCCCGACCCGGGCCGCTACCGCATGCTGGAGACGCTGCGCGAGTACGGCGCCGACCGCCTGGCCGAGACGGGCGACCTCGGCGCCGTCCGCGACCTGGCAGCCGGCCACTTCGCCGAGCTGATGGCCCGGTACGACCCGCGGTTGCGCGGGCCCGGCCAGCTGACGGCCATCCGGGTCATCAGCGCCGAGTACGACAACACGCTGGCCGCCCTGCGCCGTCGGTGCGCGACCGGCGACGCCACCGGCGCGGTCGCTCTCGCCCTGAACCTGACCTGGTACTGGCAGATGTTCGGCCGGCACCCCGACGCGGCCTACTGGCTGGGCGAGGCGCTGGCGGTGCCCGGAGGCGGCGAACCGACGCCCGGCCGCGACTGCGCCCACGCGATCCACCTGATCAACCGGGCCGACACCCGGCCGGGGCTGACCACCGAGGAGGTCGCGGACGACCAGGCGCGGCTGCGCGAGCTGGCCGACCGGCTGCTCGCCTACCCGGAACTGCCGGGCCCGTGCGGCGCGCTCACCGCGCTCACGCTCGCGTTCCTGCGGGAGGAGGAGACCGTGTACGCGAAGATCGCGCGCCTGGCCGACGGCGACGACGTGTGGCTGTCCGGGCTGGCCCGCATGTTCCGCGCCCAGTTCGCCGAGAACGCGGGCCAGTTCGACACCATGCGCGCCGACGTGGAGGCGGCCCTGGCCTGCTTCCGGCAGGCCGGCGACCGCTGGGGTCAGGCCACCGTGCTGCCGATGCGCGCCCAGCAGCGGCAGTACGACGACGACCTCGACGGCGCGCTGGCCGACCTGCGCGAGGCGCAGTCGCTGGCCGGCGAGTTCGGCTCGCTCAGCCTCAGCGACGAGGTGTTTCTCCACCTGCGCTGGATCGACCTGCACCTGCGGCGTGGCGACACCGACTCGACGATCGCGATGGTCGGCTCGGCCCGGGAGCTGGCACTGCGCGCGGCCTCGCCGGAGCTGTCGGCCCTGGTCGACGCGTGGGAGGCCGCCTTCCGGGTGCGGCTCGGCGACCTGGACCGGGCGCGGGAGCTGCTCGACGAGGCCGAACGAGCTCTGCACGGCGACACCAGGTTCCCCGGTGACCACGCGCGGGCGCTGGCCGGCAGCGTACGGGCCGCGCTCTGTCTGGAGTTGGGCGACCTGGCCGGCGCGGAGAAGATGCTGGCGAAGGCGTACGCGGCGGCGCTGGACGCCCGGGACCTGCCGATCCTGTCGCTGGGGGCGGTGAACGCGGCCGCGCTCGCCCAGGCGCACGGGCGGCATCACGAGTCTGCCGTCCTGCTCGGCGTCGCCTCCCGGCTGCGCGGCACGCACGACCGCACCGACCAGCAGGTTCGCGAGCTCACTCGCCGTGCGCGGGCCGTGTTGGGGGAGGAAGCCTTCGCCACGGCGTACGGGAAGGGCTGGGAGCTGGACGGGAAGACAGCCGTGACCGAGGTCGACCCGGCCAGGCTGCGCCGGGAACTCGGGACGGCCGGCTCAGATCCCGAGTGATCAGTCGGTTATTGGATGGGCACCGCGGTGCCGGAGACCTTGACGCGGGAGTCGCCGGGAATGGTGCTACAGGTCAGGAGGCTGGGCCGCCCCATGTCGACACCCTGGTGAATGGTGAGAACGGTGCCGTCTTCGAGGCGTCCCAGCATACGCAGGTAGCCGGTGAAGGCGGCGGCCGCGGCGCCGGTGGCCGGGTCCTCGACGACGCCGCCAGGTGGGAACGGGTCGCGGGCGTGGAAGACGGTGGGGGACTCGGGCCAGAAGAGGTGGACGGTGGTCCATCCCAAGTCGGCCATGATCTTGCCCAGGGCCTCGAAGTCGTAGTCGAGATCGGCCAGGCGGCTCCGGCTGGCCGCGGCCAGGACGAGATGGTCGTTGCCGGCGTTGGCGACGTGCGCCGGGTAGGCGGGGTCCAGGTCGTCGGCCGACCAGCCCAGTGCGGCGAGCACGGGCCGTACCTCCTCTTCGGAGGCTTGGCGGGTGGAGGTCGGCGGGCTGGTCAGGGTGGCGGTGATCTCCCCGGTCGGATCCGCGGCGATGTCCACCGGGACCGGGCCCGCCTGGGTGGTGAGGTTCACGGTTCCGGGGCCGATCCGCTCGCCGAGCGCGACCGAGGCGGCGATCGTCGCGTGGCCGCAGAAGGCGACCTCGGCGAGTGGGCTGAAGTACTGGATCCGGTACTGGCGCTCGTCCGTGGGGTGCAGGAAGGCCGTCTCGGAGTAGCCGAGTTCGGCGGCGATGGCGAGCATCGCCGCGTCTGACAACGCCCGGGCATCCAGGACCACTCCGGCGGGGTTGCCGCCGGCGGGAGTAGTGGTGAAAGCGGCATATCTCAGGACTTCGCTCATGTAGTCATCATGACTTTCGGGTGGTTGCTCCGCACCTGGCGTGGCTTTGGCGTCTTCTTCCTCCACCTGCACATAACCCGCGGAATGCACGGCCACGCCCAAGACCGTGCCAACCAGGATCGCGATCCCGGCGATCGTCATGATGTGCCAGAAACCGGCGACCACCCCGGCGTACCCGAGCCCGAGCGCGGCCTGCTGCGCCACCAGCACGAAAACGGAGCTCGTCGAGCGCCGACGGAAGGTCTCATGCTGGTTCAACACGATAAGAGCGGACAAGAGGGGGATGGCTAAGGAGAAAGCGACCACGCAGATCTGGGCGGACAGATCAAGGGCAGCGCCTCCCGGAGTCAGGAACGGCTGCACCAAGACCACTCCGATGGCGATCAAGCCGCCGTACATCAGGTTGTTCTGCCGCAGGGTCTGCTCCTGATGGGCTGCCGCCCGTTTTCGCCACCATTCTCCTTGCGCGGCGGCTTGCCGCCTCCACCATGCTTCGTCCCGGATGTTCTCGTCCAGGCTGTTCTCGTCCATGGCGACCATTGTGCAGACAGCGCGAGCCTGCCTCCACCGGCGTCCGCCGCCCGGAAGGCGAGCCGGGGGGGGGGGGGGGGGGCGCGGCCCCCCCCCCCCCCCCCCCCCCGCGCCCGGGGGGGGGGCCCCCCCCCCGGGGGGGGGGCGGGCCGGGGGGGGGGGGGGGCGGCCGGGGGGGGGGGGGGGCGGGCCCCCCCCCCCCCCCGCTCCG
>NZ_JBITKE010000019.1:0-214022 GCF_044460705.1 Nonomuraea sp. NPDC050022 | reverse complement strand
CGATAGCCGGGCCGCCTGGCTGACCCACCGCTGAAAACACGCAGGTGGCCCAAGTCAGTACGCGACCCAACCACCCTCACGAAACATCGAGGCTAGCTTTGTGCTGCACGTGCAGCAGCCACTCGAAACGGGGTATTTTTTTTACATGAGTGCCCAGTACGCATGGTCTGAACGCTTCCCTGTAAGGCCTCCGGTTACCAAAAGTTCTGATTACCCGACAGTCAGTCCACTCGGCGATCTGCATCCCCCGGCTACCGAAGCAGAGGTCCGCCAGCTTGAAGAGCGGCTGGGCATGGAGCTGCCGCCAGGTTACCGGCAGTTTCTCCTGTTCGCCAACGGGTGGGGCAGCGACGATGACTGCTGTCTGCTGCGTGTCAAAGAAGTCGGCTGGCTCCGCGATGTCGATCCCCCGATCGCCGAGAGCTGGTCAGCACCCAAGCGGGAGAACTCATGGAGCGTGCCGGACGAGCTCTACGGGATGCGCTTGGGCTGCTCAGTGCCGAGGACAGCCCTGCTCGGCGGATTCGGGACCTCGTACTCTCCTTCACGTTTAGGCGGGTAGGTACTCTTGTTCGTTGCGGGGTTGAGAGCGTCCTTGATGTGCTGGGCTGTCTCTGGGAATTCCGTGCCGCTTCTGGTGGACATAACGAATACGCGTTTCGATCTGGTGTTGATGCAGCCGCCGACGCGATCCTCGACCTGCGGGTCACCCGCGCCGAACGCGAGGCTGTCGCAGCGGAAGTGGGGCATCCATCGCTTCCAGCCCGCGGGCACGTCCTTACCCTCGCGTGCGACGCCGACCCACTCGCCCTTGACGTCAATGACCTTCTGGCTGAAGAGGGGCAGGCGCAACCACTCCCGCCCAAGGTCGGTGTAGAGCACGACCTCGGGATGGAACGCGCAGGTGATTACGCCCGGATTATCGATGGCCGTTCGAATGTTGAAGGTATCGTACGGGCTGGATTGCCATGTAGAGATATCCTTCTTCTTTTCTCCGTCGCCAGTAGTGCAGCCCTCATTTGTGAGAGGAGGATCCGGAATATCCAGTCTCGTTGTGATGGGCAGGTCGCTCAACTGGTTCCCGGGCTTGACCACACGCCCGTCTTCACCGATGAGCGCGAAATCATCGAGCTGGATGAACATCTTCATGTCCGTCGGCTTGATGCCGGTTCCGGCCCCATCCACCACACCGGTTCCGGTCGCGTTTCCGAGATAGCTGTGGATGACTACCGTGGCCCGGAAGCGGAGGGCGAGGTCTTCATCGAACGGCTCATCCAGCTGCTTGCAGGCCCAATTGAAGACCGGATTCTTGAACAGGCTTTTACAGCCGGCTTTCACCAATCTGCCGCTCGACTCGTCCTCTACGTAGTCGTTTACTTGGAGGTAGGAGGACCAGCAGGAGTTGTACGGCAGTTCGCGGATTCGCGCATCGTACTCGCCATGCCCGGTTTCGCTTCCGCTGACCTGGCATGTTTGCAGATTGATGCGCTCGTAATCAAAGTCGCCGGTCGCAGCCACGGCCTGGGTAGACGCGGTCTCCTGCTGTGCGCGCACAGCCACAGGCGTCAGAGCCGGGGCCATCACACTGGCGACCTCATCAGCGCTGAACGGGCGTTGGTAGATTTGGACCTCGTCGATGCTCCCTGCCATCGCCGCGCCGATCCGTAGCGAGGCCTGGGCGTTCCAGGCGGGGAAGGACAACTGCGCGGTCCCGGACTGTGCCCCGTTCAGGTACAAGGTGGCTGTGCGGGTGTCCGCATCGTACACGCCCGCTAGGTGGAACCACTCATCGACGGGCGACTCGACCCCGGACAACACGCCTTCGACCGTCGCACTGGTGGCGTCAGTGCTGGTGAAGGTGAATACCAGACCATGATCGGCGGTATTGCCGAGGCGGAAGGGCGCCTGGTGGGTGCCCTTCTGCTCGAGGACGATGTAGTCGCCATCCTTATTGCTCCAGCGCAGCCAGGCGGCCGTGGTGAAGCTCTGGTCGCTGCGGATCGCCGGGCCGGAGGTCTGGGCCAGGGGCTCTTCGCCGGGTTGGGTGACGTCGATGGTGACCTGTTGCCAGTCTGACCAGGCCGAGGCGGCCTGGTCAGAGACCGCGCGCAGGCGCCAACGCACCTTCCATCCGTCAGCCAGCTTGCCCGCCGGGACCGCGATGCTCACCTGGGTGCCGGAGGCCACGCTATCCACGGCGCCAGTCCAGATCTGGCCGGTGCCCTGCCCGGTCGCGGCCGGGTCGTGCTCCATCTCGGCTTCGGCCCGCAGCGCCTGGCCAGTCGGGTGGGTGAGCGTGGCCTGCAGCGTGGGGGTGAGCGCGGTGGTCACCGTCACGCCCTCCACCACCTTCGACGGGGTGACGGTCAAGCCAGTGGCGGTGGGCTTGGGCAACCTGACAGTGAAGGACTGCCAATCCGACCAGGCAGAGGCGGCGGTGGCCGAGACCGCGCGAGCCCGCCAGCGCACCTTCCACCCGTCGGCCAGCTTGTCCGCCGGGACCGTGATGTTCGCCTGGGTGCCAGCCGGGACGTTGTCGGCGCTACCGGTCCAGATCTGGCTGTTCCCTTGGCCTTCGGGTGCGGCCGGGTCGTGCTCGATCTCGGCCTCGGCCCGCAGGGGCTTCCCGGCGGGGTCGCTCACCTGGGCCAGCAGGGCCGGGGTGACGGTGGGGGTGACGGTGGTGCCGTCTACCTGCTGGGACGGGGTGACCTGGAGCGCGCCCACGGCCGGTTCGGAGACCGGGTCCGGCACATCGACAGTCAGGGCCTGCCAGTCCGACCACGGCGATCCGACTGTGGTGGCGGTGTTGATCGCGCGGGCCCGCCAGCGCACCTTCCACCTGTCGGTCAGCTTTCCGTCGGGGACGGTCGCCGCGGCTTGGGTGCCGGAGGCAACGTTGTCGACAGCGCCGGCCCAGATCTGGCCGGTGCCCTGTCCGGTCGCGGCCGGGTCGTGCTCAACCTCAAATTCGGCTCGTACTGGCTGTGCGGCCGGGTCGGTGACCGTGGTGCGCAGGGCTGGGGTCAGGCTGGTGGCCGTGGTGACGCCGTTCACCACCTGAGAGGGGGTGACTGCGAAGGCGCCGACCGTCGGGTTGGGCACATCCACGGTGGCCGTCTGCCAGGACGACCACGCCGAGGCGGTGGCCGCGGTGACATTGGCCGCGCGGGCCCGCCAGCGGATCTTCCAGCCATCGGCCAGCTTGCCCGCGGGGACGCTTACCGTGGCCTGCCCGCCGGAGGCGGTCACCGCAGAGGCGCCGGCCCAGATCTGGCCGGTGCCCTGTCCGGTCGCGGCGGGGTCGTGCTCGACCTCGAACTCGCCGTTGAGACGGCCGCTCGCGGTGTCGGCGACGGTGGCGGCCAGTTGCGGGGTGAGCGAACTGGTCACGGTGATGCCGTTCACGCTCTGTGCCGGCGTGATGGCGTGATGGCGAGGTTCGAGACGACCGGGTTCGATACCGGCCCGCTGGTGGTGATGGTCAGCGTGGGCGGCTGGTTGAAGTCGGTGTCTTCGGAGGCAGTGAGGTAGCGCCAGTTGTTCGCGGTGCCCTCGGTCGGTGACTGCACCACCAGGCCGTGGTCGGCGGCTCCGGCGGCCCAGTCCTGGGCGATGCCGGTGACGTTCCACTCCAGGCGCTGAGCTCCGCCGGAGCAGGCGAGGTCGTAGCCGGCCTTGTTGATCTGCGCGTCCTCGGTGGTCGCGGCCGGCTTGTTCGCCCAGTAGAGGTTGTCGATGTTCCAGGCGCCGGTTACTCGGCGAACCTGAAGGCCGTCACCGACCGACGCTCCACAGGCCGAGCTTTCGAAGTTGTACAGCGACGCCTTCGCGTCGGTCACTGTCTGGCCCTGCAGACTTCCGGTGGGGAAGCGCAGGTACGAGCGCATTTTCTGGTCCTGCTGCACGCCGGCGATCATGATCGGGTTGCCGGGGGACGCCGGCCAGTCCACCGTGTCGGTGCTGGCGAGCGTGACGTCCTCACTGCTCGTCGACGCCGCCAGAGGCTGTATCCGGACCGGGTAGGTGGTGGCGGAATCGGCCAGGAACCGGTGATCGGGTTTGAGCACCAGCTCGGTGCGGCCATCCTTGGTGGCCACCTCGGTGTTGACCTTGGAGCTCTCGGCCAGTGTGTGACGGCCCTTGGCGCTGCCGTCCCACATGGACGGCTGTGGTGCCGAGGCGACCAGCTTCTTGTCCTTGCCCTTCAGCAGCAGCCGGCCGGCCTTGCCCTCGGACAGGGTCAGGCCCTCGTCTTCGACGCCGATGCGCAGCTCCAGCGGCTTGGACGGCCGCTGACGCAGCACCACCTCATGCCGGAACCCGGTCGGCAACACCGTCACCACCAAGTCGGCGCCCACGCCCGCGGCGTCGATGTAGGTGACGACACTGCCCTTGACCGTCGGCTTCGGCAGCGGCGTCGGCCAGCGCAGCGCGTACGACTTGCCGTCGACGGACATCTTCACGAACGGGTCCGTGCCGCCGGCGGAGATCTCCACGGCCGTGTCCTCGGCGATAGCCTTGGGCCGCAGCTTGCCGCCCTGCTCGGCCAGCGTGGTGTCGATCGACGCCCAGCCGGTGCCCTGCCTGGTCCGCACCGGACCGGTCGTGACCTCGGTCTTGAACGTCTTCCCGTCAGGCTGGGCGTAAGTAATGCTGGTGGCGGTCGTCTCGTCGACGACCTCGACGGGCTTGCCCTGCGTGGCCGCCGACTGAGAGGCGGCGATCCGCGCCTGCGACGGCACGTTGGAGATCGCGTTCCTGCTCTTGCCGCCGATCCAGGCCGCGGTGTTGCTGAGCGATGCGTTGTGACCGTTGCCGGACGAGTCGGCGGCAGTCTTTCCAGCGCCCTCGTCGAACGTCCAGTTGGCGGCCGCCTGATCGATGGTGCGGAAGGACCAGGTGTAGGGAACCATCTCATTCTCCCACGCGTCGATCGCTCCTGAGACCTCGACGGTGTACATTGCGCCGGGGTGAAGCGGCTGCATGGGAGTGAAAGTCGCGATCTTCTTGGTGGCGTCCAGCAGGGTAGTGCCCTGGATCTGGGCACCCTGCGTGCTCTTCACCACGAACTCTGGATCGAAGATCTCCTCCGAGAACGTTACCCCGAGCTGGGAGCCCAGGGAGACATCGGTGGCGCCGCTGCTCGGCTCTGTCGCCACTACCCGCGGCGGTGTCGTGTCCTCACCGTCTGGATTGGTGGTGTCGTCGCTATCGCCGGGATCCGGCACTGCGGGGGAGAGCTTGTCGACTCCGATCAAAGTGCCTCCGCTGTCCCGCTGCCCTTCATTTGCAGCGATCAGCTCATCGCTCAGCGGTTCGATCAGCTCGTCGAGTTCTGGCACGTAGACGGATTTGGTAAGAGCTTCCTCGTATTCTGGGATCGAGGTGAGCGGCTCCCGTGAGGTGGTAACCACCGTTGCCAGGCGTGGCGGCCTCTCATGTGGGGATGGCGTGTCTGCCAAACGATCTCACCCTCGACACCGACCGCTGCGATTTGCCCGAAACCCGCGAATGCGGCCCACCGGCCATCTTCGCTTACCGCAGACGCATGCCCACGGAATATCTCCTCATCCTCGGATGCGCCGGTCAGGTCGACTCCGTCGGGCGGCGCAAAACGTGCGACGACCTGCAAGTCTTCATCAGCAGCGACGCAGAGTCATCGATCCCGGTAACGCACCAGCCTCCCCTTATCCGGGTCGGTGACCCTGCCGTATCACCGGACCCCTCAGCGATCAACGCTGCCGTGACATCGACATGTTCAACTTCCGCTGGATTCGGCATTCGGCGATGTTAGCGTCTCGCTTCGCCAACCGGCCTTGGACGACCGCTTGGCTCCCGCACCCAGCGCCGCGCTCCCCGCTATGAACTGGGGAAAGTCAACAAGCGGCCCACGGCCCTGACCGACAAACGCGACCTCGAAGGTTAAAGAACAGACTTAGGGCCCACGCGGTGCAAGAAGTCGGCCACCCCGCGAGCTCCGAAATCACCTCAGTCACCGTCTCCCGCGTCACCCGCAGCCGCGACCACGCCTCCCGCTCGACCTCCAGACGAGCGGTCAACTCCGCGATCCGGGACTCCAACTCCTCCACCCGAGCACGAGCCGCGGTAGAAGGACGTCACCCCGGCCACAGCCCCCATCAGCGAACTTGCCAATCAGCGCTTCCGACGGGAGGAGTCACACCCTCCCTGGAAGGTTTGTTGGTCAGTCGGCTGGTGGTGGGCCAATCCCGAGGACTGGCAGGCAGTCGCCGACGGCGACGAGTTCGATGTCGTCGCGCCGTCGCTTGATCCACTGCTCCCGGGTCAGCCGCCACCGCCTGATCTCTGCCGGCTCGCCGCGCCGGGTGTCCCAGTCGACGCCGTTCGGCACGTAACCCAGTGCCTGCGAAACGCGGTTCGAGGCGTGGTTGTCGACGAAGGCATCGCTGCCCGCCTCACGGGCCCCGAGCCCGTCGAAAGCCAGCTGCAGCACTGCCTGCCGCATCTCCTTGCCCAGGCCGCCGCCCCGAACGTCCGGGCTGAGCCAGGAGAATGTGGTGACCGTGCCGAACGCGGCGAAGTCGCGGCCGATCAGATCCTGCATGCCCACCGGTTCGCCGTCGACGACTACGACGAAGTACAGGCGCCACAGGCTCTCACTGACCTGGCCCCGGCCACGCCACACCGCCCGCAGCCAACCCCACTCGCGCTCCGGGCTGTCCGCATAGAGGGACATCGGATCGTCGAAGGGCCACGGGGGCTTGACGGCCACACCCTTGCGCACCGTCGGGACCAGGCGTTCTAGGAGCTCATCTGTCGCCCCGAGCAAGGACAGCCGAGGTGTGTGCACCTGCACGTTCAGCGGGGGATACGCGGACAGAGGCGAGCCAGTCGTCGGCATGGGCGCAACCGTACGGGCCGACCGGCACGGCGCGCATCACATATTCGGCCCAGCCCCTGAGCACGCCTTCGCCTCGTGCACTGTCACAGGCCATCGACAGTCGAGACGCCCACTCCGGCCCCCACCCGCCTGGTCTACCAGCGGCAGACTCAGGGCCAGGTCTTGGCCTCGGACTCGAACACCGCGCGGTCGCTCTCCACAGGCAGCACGCACATGAGATGCCCGCCGGGGACGCGCAGGGTACGGCACTCCTGCCACCGCGCCACCTCACTCGCGCCCAGGGAGAGCAGGCGCCGGGTCTCCGCCTCGACGTCGTCGGTCTCGATGTCCACGTGGAAGCGGGGCGCGTCGTCGACCGACTGCACGGCCACGAGCGGGCCGGGCTCGGGCAAGGCACCGTGCAGCGAGATGAACTGCTCCTCGGAAGGCAGCGGACGAGCCGTGGCCCCCAGCGCCGCAGCCCAGAACGCGGCCGCCGCCTCAGCCTCCGGCGTGGGGGTGTCGATCAGGAGGGCGTACACACGACTGCGATGCATGGTGATCATGCTAAGTGATCGACTTCGTCAATCCTTCGAGGGTGATGCGGCGGGGTTCGGTACGGCAGGCTGGTGGTCGCAGCCAGGTCTCCGTTGTCTGTAGTGTGCCGAAATGACAAGAAGCGAGCGACTCGCGGACCAGCTGGACCGGCACTGGCACAAGAACCTGCGGCCGCGGCTGGACGGTCTTGCAGATGAGGAGTACTTCTGGGAGCCGGTGCGCGACTGCTGGAGCATCCGCCCATGTGACACGTCGGCCACACCGATGTCGGCAGGTTCAGGGGAATGGATGATGGACTCCGCGTCCCCCGCCCCGGTGCCGGCGCCGGTGACCACGATTGCATGGCGGCTGGCGCACATCATCGTCTCCTGCCTCGGCTATCGGGTCGGATGGCACTTCGGCGGCCAGGACGTCGACTCCCAGACATTCGCCTACGCGGGGACCGCTGACGAGGCGCTAAAGCAGCTCGATGACATGTATGGGAGATGGAACGCGGGGGTCCGCGAGCTCTCGGACGCTGACCTGGAGAATCCGCCCCCGGTGGGTCCCGAGCAGTTTCCCATGGAGGGCATCGTCCTGCACGTCAACAGGGAGCTGATCCATCACGGCGCCGAGATTTCCCTGCTGCGCGACCTCTACCGCTGGCAGGACGGAGCTGTACCGCGCTGAATATGACTTTCCGGTAACCGGCGATCGAGCTTCGGAACCCGCAAAACCAACCCTGCCAGACGATCTACACCTCAGGCTGCCGCCCACCACCAGCCCGAGCACCCGAACGGCCCTCACGCCACCACCCTGATCAGCTACTTCAAGATGGCGCAGCTTCTCTGTTCATGTCGCTCAATCTGGCCAGCAGGTCCTCGAGGCCGCCCGAAAGAATCCCTCGACTTCGTCTGCGATCTTTATGTGACCAACGCCGACCGTTGAAGCCAGTCGGAGTCTTGGGACCATCCGGCCGGAATTGCCTGATAAGCCGTCCTCTGCACGATCAGGGGTACGCCGACATGCGAGCCCGACAGGCGCCGGCGAGCGATGTGGACATGGTCGTGGACCCCCGCCAACGCGGTCTGACCAGCCCGTTGGCACCACAGGTGGGCGACCTTCACCACCTCATGCACCTGGCGCTCAACCGATGTGACGCCATCCCTGGCGTCGACCGACGGAGCCATGACCCATATCGCACGCCGGGCATGTCACGTTCCCGGCAGCTCATCTCGTCCGTGTAGTGCGCAACCGGCCTATCACTCGCACGGACAAGGGGACCATCGTGTTCGCCGCCTACCTCGTGATCACTCTCCTCGCCTCGGCCGTCGTCGGCCTGGCCGCCATCGCCAACCTCATCGGCCATGAATACCCCAAGAAGCAGGCGGACCAGCTTCGCGTGCCCCGTTCCTGGATGCTCCCGCTGGGCATGATGCTGGCGGCGGGCTCGCTGGGACTGCTGGCCGGGTTCGCCGTTCCGATGCTGGGCCTACTCGCCGCCGCCGGCCTCGTGTTGTACTTCCTCGGCGCGTTCTGCGTACATCTGCGGGCTCGTGACCACCACTTCGGCGCCTGGTCCGTGTTCTTCACGCTGGCGGCGGCTGCCCTGGCCGTGAACCTGGCCTACTACTGAGTCCCGGCCCAAACCAGCTCAGTTCGTCCCCGACGCCTCAGCCCGCAACCCCCTTGAACCCCAGAACCAGGCTCTACATTCAGTCGTGATCTACCGCCACAGACCTGTCAGCTCTCTCGGGTGAGCGACTGACCAGGAACTATAGGTCAGGGTTATCAGCACCCCTGCGACGCCCGTCACACGCTGCTCCGCCTGACCATTCCCCTGCCTCGGCCCGCGCCAGGGGCGCGGCATTATGTGCGTCTTCCCTTGGCGGATTTATCACATCGCGGGAGGTCGAACTCCCCATTCTTGGCTCCTCCGATGAACGCCTTCCATTCACCGGAGTTGAAGACAAGACTCGGGCCGCTAGGGTTCTTGCTATCCCTGACGGCGACATGATCGCCAACTCGGGCGATCTCCACACACTGTCCATTGGCACTGCTCAGCGAACTCTTTCGCCAGCGTGCTTGCGTCAGATCAAGCTCGTCGTGCATCGCTACCTACCCCTTGGGAGTCTGAGATGAACCGAACGGAATCGGTTGGACTCGCCGCAATCTCTTGAAGGTTGCCAAAATCTAGTGTATATCGAGACACTTCGGATTCCCGTTCCACGAAGAGATCTCCCGCCGCCGAGTCGATGTAGACCACGTCCGCGTCGGTCTCGGGGGGAAATTCCAAGATTGAGAACGAGCCGGTCATACCTGGGTGTGCCCCTGCCGAGTAGGGAATGACCTGGAATGACACGTTGGCGAGTTTGGACATCTCCGCGATGTGATCGATCTGCTCCTCCATGACAGAGCGGTCGCCAACCAGTCGTCGGATGGCTGCCTCATCGACGATCGCGGACAGGTGAAGTCGACCTTCTCGGAGAAGTGATTGGCGAGCCAGGCGGACCGCGACGCGACTCTCTACCTCGTCTTCAGAAGCCCCTCTCAAGCCCGCGCCGATTACCGCTCGCGCATAACGCGCCGTCTGGAGAAGACCCGGGACAAGCAGGCTCTCGTAGTTGCGCACCGACGCCGCATCTGCTTCGAGGCCGATGTAGGTTGAATGCCGGGGTGGCAACACGTCCCGATATGCCTCCCACCATCCCCTCTCCCGAGCTTCGCGGGCCAGGGTAAGCAATGCCTCGGCTTCCGTTTCCGGAACCTTGTAGAGCTTCAAGAGCGTACGCACATCCGCCGTTGACGCTCCACGGCGCCCGGTTTCCATGCGGCTCAGCTTCGTTGCATGCCAGTTCCCGGCGGCAGAGACCTGGTCAATGCTCAGTCCGCGCTGTTCACGGAGACGGCGAAGCTCTGCGGCCAATCGCCGACGCCGGACGGTAGGGCTCTGGCTTGTCACACGATCATCCTCTCGGTGCGGCAGCAGCAGTCTCCCACGCCAAGGGTGAATCAGTGAGATAAAGGTAGCAACTGACTTACTCATGGCAGATTCCGCTTGAATGGCAGTTGCCAAAACTCTGGAAACGACTGCACACTATGCACGTGCTCACACGTGCGCATGAGTGTTGCCGCTGAATCGACGTCGCACATCAACTCGCCGCACGTCTGCTCAATGACCAACCGGAGGAGGGGTCTTTTATGCGTAAATTCGACTACGAAGAGTAGCTATTTATAAACTTAGTGCGACTTTAATGGGATCTGTCGCAATTCGGGCTGTCTCACGCGGTGGAGTGTCCATCGACGGTTGAACCGTTCATCGCCATACGCACAGCGCGGGGTCTTCTGTACGTGAGAGCGGCTTTGAGAGGTCAGCAGTGAATCTTCACGTGGGGTCACGGTCGGGGTCGATGAGTGGATGCGTACGACATGAACGCGGCTACGCAGGTTCTGGGAGGTGGCGCGGTGAACGAGCGGTTTCTTGGTGAAGTCGTGTTGCCGGGGGTGGCGCAGTCGGTGGCGGTGGCTCGTCATTGCGTCGGGGAGATGCTGGCAGCGGCAGGGCATCGGGTCGTGGAGGATGTGCAGTTGATCGTGAGTGAGTTGGCCAGCAACGCGCTGATTCATACCGCTTCGGGGCTGCATGGTGGGGTGATGACGGTGGAGGTCGTCGCCGTTGATGCCGAGATCGTTCGCATCGAGGTGACCGACGACGGGGCGAACACCGTTCCTCGATCGCGCGCGTCCGGCGATGACGACTGTCACGGGCGCGGTCTGTGGCTGGTCGAGCAGATCGCGCTCAAGTGGGGCGTGCGCCTGTTGGGCGCGGGGCAGCGCGCGGTCTGGGCGGAGACGTTCACGGGTCAGGCCGTGCCTGTCTTCGCCGGGGAAGGCGTGATGGCCGGGGTCGCGCGCAGAGGGCCTGAGGTGAAGAGGCGAACTGGGTACTCGGCCCCTGGCAGTTTCCCCCTCATTGCACGGCGCCGCACGTGTCCGCTGTCCAGTCGCGCTACGAGGAGCTGGCATGGAACGCTCCACGCGGGGGTGAGCCGGACGGCCGAGTAATGCAGTGGACCTGCGACTGCGATGAGGTCTTTTACGAACTGATCGCGCTCGGCGGGTTGCGGTTCATTCGCAGGACAGCTCTCCGGGCCGGGAAGGCCGTCATTCATGAGAGTGAACGCTGGTCCTTCCATGTGGCAAATGCCATGTGGAGCGCACTGATTTCCGGGCATGTCAGATGAAGTATGAGAATCCCGAAGCCGCGTGGACCATGAACTTGGGCTTGGTTAGCAGAGCTGAGAACAGGGCCGCGACCTGCGGTAGTCTCAAGCCCTTTCCTTCCCTTTGCTGGACGTGACCGTTCTTGTCCTCGGGTCTGAGGAACAGAAAGGGCGACGCGAGCACATGACGGCTGGCCGATGCACTCACAGCCTCGAATTCAGCGACGACGTCGTGATCAAGCGCTACACATCATGGGGGCGAGGAGAGCCCCACCGGGAGTGGGCTGCACTCACACTGCTCGCCGAACACGCGCCTGACCTCGCACCCACGCCTTTGGACGCCGCACTCGACGCTCACCCACCCACGATCGTGATGACCAGGCTGCCCGGCCGTGTCCTGCGCGGCGAGCATGCCACGGACGAGCAGGTCAGCGCGATGGCCACCGCCGTGAACCGATTGCACCAGGCAATCCCTACTCGGGTGGTGGAAGGAGTCGCCCCCGCCTCCTGGGGGCCCGCCGCAGCTCTGAACAAAGCCCGCGTCTGGGCCGACAAGCGACCCGACCTCGGCGCGAACCCCCTTGTGCGGCACGCCCTCCAAGCGGGATCCGCCTGGCTGGCATCCAGCGATCCTGACCAGCTCGTGACGAACCCCCATCCGCCTGTCCTCGGGCTAGCGGATGGCAACCACGCGAACCTGCTGTGGGACGGACACGAGCGACGCTTGCGGCTTATTGACTGGGAAGACTCCGGCCGCAGCGATCGCGCCTTCGAACTTGGCGAGGTAACCGAGCACATCTCCCGCATCGACGGCGCCCTGGACGCCGAGCAACTGCTGGCTCACATCGACCTGGCCCCGGGGGAAGCCGAGCGGGTGCGGGGCTTCCGCCGCCTGATCGCGCTGGGCTGGTTTCTCCAGCTCGGCCCCGATGGGCCGGCGACACCTCATAACCCGATGGGCACCCTGGACCGCCAGATAACCCGATGGGCACCCTGGACCGCCAGGCCGAGAGGGTTCTGCGACTTTTCCGCTAAGTCGCGTACGTCTCCACATTGATCGGGGCTGCCCCGCCGTGGTCCGCTCCAACCAGCCGACCAGGCGAAGCGTTTCTTGGAAGGCTAGAGCGACATGGCCTCGACATCGAGGTCGGCGGCGAGGCGGCGCATCGTCAGCGACTTGGTCCCCTCCGCATCCGCCAGGACGACCGCATCCGCCAGCACGCGCTCGCGGCTGAGCGGCTCGCGGAATGCCTTCGCTGCCATCGGCCTTCCACCCCCTTGTCGGCGTCTTACATCGTAAGCTACCTTACGAGGTAAGGCGCACAGTCGATCTGTCGCTGGCCGCCGCGCCGACACGGCCCGCAAGGAGAGCCACCATGCACGCGCTGATCCGCACCGCCCGCACGACCGGGCTGCTCTACCTCGGCCTCGCCGTCACCGGCGCACTGGGCTTCCTGCTCATCCGGCCGCAGCTCTTCACGGCCGGCGACCCCGGTGCGACGCTCGCCCACCTGGTCGACCACGAATCGCTCGCCCGCGCCGGGGTCGCCTTAGAGCTGCTCATCGTCGTCACCCAAGCCCTCACAGCGACATGGTTCTACCGCCTGTTCCGCACCGCACACCCGCTTGCCGCCGGCGGTATCGCCGCCCTCGGCCTCATCAACGCGGTCGCGATTCTCTCCAGCGCGGCGCTGCTCGCCACAGCGGTCCAGGTCGCGCTCGCCCCGATCGGCGACGCAGCGGCCGTCGTCCAGGTCCTGTACCTGGTCAGCGGCAACCTGTGGGGCGTGGGAGCAGTGTTCTTCGGCCTGTGGCTCATCCCCATGGGCTCGTGCGTGCTCCGCTCGGGCTGGATGCCCCGCCCGCTCGGCTGGATTCTCATCGGCGGCGGCATCGGCTACCTGCTCAGCGCGTTCGTCGGATACCTCGCCCCCGGCGCACAGGGCATCGCAGACGCTCTCACCGTCCCCGCGACCGTAGGGGAGCTCTGGATGGTCGGCTACCTGCTGATCCGCGGCGTCCGCCGTCACGCGCTCGACCAAGCCCCGTCAGGTGCGCCCACGGCGGCACCCGCAGCGGGTTGACGGGTCCCAGGCCGCTACGATCACCAACGCGACCCCCACCTCATCGCCGCCTGGGGGTCAGACCCACACGCAATCGGCCGTTGACAGCAGGCTCTCCTCATCAATCCAGCTTCGGATTGACTGTCACTCCAAGCTGGCAGCGTGTATGGCTTGGCGACGTTGACGGCCCAACAAGGAGGCATCCCCCACGGGTCGGTCTCGGGGATACAGGCTGAGTTGGTGCCGGTTTCGATGAGTTGCCGCCGTGCTCAGTCCGCTCCAACCAGCCGACCAGGCGAAGCGTGCTTGGAAGGCGGTCCGAGCGTAGCGAGGCCCTTCAGGGGGCGGGCGTCAGCCCGCCTGGGAGGACGCCCGGAGCGAAGCGGAGGCCCTTTTGAAGGCGGCAGTCGAACCGGCGCGACTCCGCAGTAAGTGCCCACGCGGCAGCACGGACCCCTAATATCACTTCTGTCCGCATAGGCCCGATAGCGGAGGAAGCAGTGGGCGGCCCCGGGACCGAGAACACGTCTGGACGTGCGCGAAGCGCGGCGGTCCGGTGACGCTGCTCGCGGGCCGCTATCGGCTGCTGTCGCAGCTCGGCCAGGGTGGCATGGGCACCGTCTGGCGGGCGATGGACGAACTGCTGCGGCAGGAAGTGGCCGTCAAGGAGGTCCGGCTGCCTCCGGACCTCGACGAGGCGGCACGTACTGAGCTGGCCGAACGCACGTTACGCGAGGCGCGGGCCGCGGCGCGGCTGCGTTCCCACCCGTCGATCGTCACCGTACACGACGTCGTCCTCGACGGCGGCCGGCCGTGGATCGTCATGGAGCTGGTCCGCGGACGCTCCCTCGACCAGGCCGTACGCACCAACGGCCCGCTGCCCCCGCGCCAGGTGGCCTGGATCGGCCTCCAGATGCTCGGCGCGCTCGGCGCCGCGCACGCGTCGGGCGTACTGCACCGGGACGTCAAGCCGGCCAACGTCATGCTCACCGACGACGGACGGGTGCTGCTGACCGACTTCGGGATCGCGACCGTCGCCGGGGACGCCGCGCTCACCCAGACCGGCCTGCTCACCGGCTCCCCCGGCTACATCGCCCCCGAGCGCCTGCGCGGCGAGACCGACGGCCCGCTCGCCGAC
Organism: Nonomuraea sp. NPDC050022; assembly: GCF_044460705.1. Classification (NCBI taxonomy): domain Bacteria; kingdom Bacillati; phylum Actinomycetota; class Actinomycetes; order Streptosporangiales; family Streptosporangiaceae; genus Nonomuraea; species Nonomuraea sp. NPDC050022. The sequence goes on along the minus strand of NZ_JBITKE010000019.1, from coordinate 199,199 downwards.
CTGTGGTCGCTCGGCGCCACGCTGTTCACGGCGGTGGAGGGCGGGCCGCCGTTCGCCCGCGCCAACCAGGCCGCCGTGATGGCGGCCGTGCTCATGCAGCCGCCCGCCCCCGCCCGGCTGGCCGGCCCGCTCGCCCCCGTACTCGCCGCGATCCTGGAGAAGGATCCGGTACGGCGCTGCGCCGCCGGCCAGGCGGCCGACTGGCTGAACGCCATCGCCCAGGGCACCGTGCCAGCTCCGTCGGAGGTGGGCCCGGCGCCCGTTGGACCCTCGTTCAGGACGGGACCCTCGCCCAGGACGGGACCCTCGTCCGGGACGGCCGGAACCGACCCGGCCCTGCACCGCGAGCGGACCCAGGCCGGCGCTGTGCCCAGGCGCAGCCGCGTGCCCCTCATCCTCCTGGGCGCCGGGCTGGCGGTCGTGCTGGCCCTGGCCGCAGGGGTGGTGGTCTTGGTGCGGGTCCTGCCGAACTTCACCGCCACCTTCAGCGAAACGATCGGCGACACCTCCACCCCGGCCCCGACGTCCCGCTCGACGGGGGCCGCCCAGGCGCTGTTCGGGCGCGACTTCGAAGCGTGTGGCCTGCTGACCAACGCCCAGGCGCGCTCACTACTCGGCGGCGCGGTGAAACGCCAGTACCAGACAGGCACTGCCTGCATGTGGACCCGGTCCGACAACGGCGCGTTCGTGAGCGTCACGGCGAACCGCCTGCGAGACGCCTCGGTCGCGCGCCTGACCCAGAAGCAGGAGGTCAAGACCATGAAGGAGGAGCCGAAACGCTACCCGGGGACCAAGGTCCGCAACGGCCCGGACGTGGGCGACGAGGCGTACAGCTTCACCAGGGGCGAATCCGTCGTGGACACGATCTACCGGACTCAGATCTCGTTCCGCCTGTCGAACGTCTGGGTGATCGTCTACCACACGGGCCGGCAGCCGGGGTTCACCACCGCCGACCGTACGGCCAAGCTGGTAGTCAAGGCCCTCGACCGGCATCGCTAGTCCCGAAGGGATACCCCCCAAGGACCCCGGCCACGACGGACCGTCTTCTCCCCCGGCCCCTAAGGACCCCAGCCACGACGGACCGTCGTAGTCTCACCCCATGCCGATCAAGAACTCGCACTGTTCCTTCTGCGGCCAGGCGTTCGCACCCGACCAGGCGTGGCCGCGGGCCTGCGCAAGCTGTGGCAACACCGCCTACCTCAACCCGCTGCCCGTCGCGGTGCTGCTGCTGCCCGTGGACGACGGCCTGCTGGTGGTCCGGCGCGGCATCGAGCCGCACCGGGGCGAGCTCGCCCTGCCCGGCGGGTTCATCGACGTCGGCGAGAGCTGGCAGCAGGCCGCCGCCAGGGAGCTGTACGAGGAGACGGCCGTCGTCGTCGACGCGGACCGCGTGCGGCTGTTCGACGCGCACAGCGCTCCTGACGGCACCCTGCTGGTCTTCGGCCTGGCACCGCCGACCGTCTCGGCCGCCTTGCCGCCGATGGTGCCGACGGCCGAGACCATGGAGTGGTCGGTGATGGGCGAGCCGCGGGAGCTGGCCTTCCCGCTGCACACCAGGGTCGTCTCCGCGTACTGGGAACGCCGCTCAGCCCTTCACTGAGCGGTGGTGCTCAGCTCTTCACCAAGGCGCTCAGCCCTTCACTGATCCGGCGAAGCTGAAGGAACCGGCCAGGTACTTGTTCACGGCGACGTAGAGGACCACGGCCGGGGTCGTGTAGATGATCGAGAAGGCGGCCAGCTCACCGTAGGCGACCTGCCCGTACTGGGAGAAGAAGGTGTAGATGGTCACCGCCGCCGGCTGCTTCTCCGGCGTGTCGAGGAGGACGAACGGGGCGAAGAAGTTCCCCCACTGGCCGACGAAGACGAAGATGGCCACGACCGCCACTCCGGGCGCCATCAGCGGCCCGACGATCCTGAGCAGCGACTGCACCCAGCCGGCCCCGTCGACCCAGGCCGACTCCTCCAGGCTCACCGGGACGCCGTCCATGAAGTTCTTCATCATCCAGATGGAGAACGGCAGCGAGCTGGCGGCCAGGAACAGCACCATGGCCGGGATCGACCCGTACAGGTTGAACCGGAAGAACATCGAGTAGACCGGCACCATGATCGCCGTGACCGGCAGGCCGGTCGTGAACAGCAGCGTCAGCATGAAATGCCGCTTGAAGCGCAGGGTGTAGCGGGACAGGGGGTAGGCGGCGAGCCCGGCGACGATCACGGTGAGGATCGCCGTGCTGCCGGAGATGAGGATCGAGTTGATGATCGGGTGGTAGATGGTCTCCCAGGTCAGCACCGCGCTGAAGTTCTTGAGCGAGAACTGGAAGGTCGGCTGCGCGGCCAGGTTGGCGTCGGGTTGCAGCGAGGCCAGGAGCACCCACAGGAACGGCCCGAGGAAGGCCAGCGCGATCACCGCGAGTGAGATGAGTGCCGCGCCACGGGCGGCCAGGCGCGTCATCAGGTATCCACCTTGATCAATCGCAGGTACACGAGGGAGAACGCGGCGCCGATGACCAGCATCACCAGGGCCATCGCGCTGCCGTAGCCGATCTCGAAGTAGCGGAACGCCTGCTCGTACATGTAGAGCGGGGTGGTCTGGCTGTCCGTGCCAGGACCGCCGCCGGTGAGGGCGTAGATCAGGCCGAAGCTGGCCAGGGTCTGCAGCGTGATCAGCATGAGGTTCGACAGGATCGAGCGGCGGATCAGCGGCAGGGTGATGTGCACCAGCCGCCGCCAGGTGCTCGCCCCGTCCACCGCCGCCGCCTCCAGCAGCTCCCCCGGTACGTCCGACAGCGCGGCGGAGTAGACCAGCATGGAGAATGCGGTGCCGCGCCACACGTTGGCCAGGATGATCGCGATCATGGGCGCGCTGTAGAGCCAGTCCTGGGAGAAACCGAAGGCGGCGAGCGCCTCGTTGAGCGTGCCCTCCTCGGCCAGGAAGGAGTACCAGCACGCCGCCGCGACCACCTCGGGCACCACCCAGGCCGCGATGACGATGCCGTTGACCACGCTCCTGACCGCTCGTCCCCGGCCCCGCTGGAGCAGCGCGATGATCAGGCCGAGGGTGTTCTGCCCGATGACGGCCGAGCCGATCACGAAGACGAAGGTCAGCAGGAGGGAGTTGCGGAAGTCCTCGTCGCTGAACATCTTGACGAAGTTGTCCACGCCGATGAACTGCGAGTTCACCGACGCGGCGCCGGTCAGCGTCTCGTTGGTGAAGGCGATGTAGACGCTCCACAGGATGGGCCCGACCATGAAGATCACGAACATGATCAGGGCGGGCCCGAGCGGCAGCAGCCAGCGCAGGGTGCGCCGGGCCCGCCGGCGCGGCTCCCCCTTGTCAGGGGAGCCGGCCAGCCGTGGCGGCGTCACGGACGTGACGGTCATGAGCCGGGGATCACCTTGTCCGGGCCGCCGACGACACCGGGCAGCGCGTCGGCGTACTCCTTGGCCGCCGCCTCCGGGGTCTTGGAGCCGGTCGTCATCGCTTCCATGACCTTCTGCACCTCGGCCGAGACCTTCGGATAGACCTCGTACGCCGGGCGGTAGTGCGTGACCGACGCCAGATCGGACCAGAACTTCACGCTCGGGTTGTCAGCGGTGTACTTCGGGTCTGCGGCCACGTCCTTGCGTGGGGCGAGGTCACCCGTGCCGACGGAGTACAGCAGCGTGTTGTCCTTGTTGGTCGCCGTGGCGATGAAGTCCCACGCGTCCTTCTTGTCCTTGGCGTAGGAACTCATCGCCATGACCCAGCCGCCCGACATGCTGACGGCGCCGGGCGCCTGACCGTTCTGGGTCGGCATGGCGGTCCAGCCCATCTTCTCGGCCCACTGCGGCCACGGTTTGGTGCTGGTGGGCCGCCAGCTGCCCGACATCCAGGCCCCGTCGAGGTCGATGCCGATCTTGCCGTTGGGGAACCAGTCGAGCCCGATCTTCTCCCCCAGCTTGGGGTTGAACGCGTCGGCCTTCTTCGGGCCGAGGTCCTCGCGGTAGATCGTGTTGATGAAGGCGAGCGAGTCGGTGAACGCCTTGCCGGAGGAGACCCACTTCTTCTGGGTGTCGTCGTAGAGCGTGCCGCCGGGGGTGCCGTAGAGCAGCATCTCGAAGCCCTGCATGGTGGCGGCCTCGCCGTGCGGCTTGGTGGAGTACATGCTGAAGGGGACGACGCCCGGCACCTTCTGCTTGATCGCGCGGGCCGCGGTCAGCACGTCCGCCCAGGTCTTGGGCTGCCACGGCAGCTGGATGCCGGCCTTGGTCAAAATGTCCTTGCTGTACCAGAGCCCTCGGGTGTCGGTGCTGATCGGCACACCGTAGATCTTGTCGTCGGGGCCCTTGGCGGCCTGCTTGACCGAGTCGGGATACTGGGTGGCCCAATCGGGCCACGTCTTCAGGTAGTCGTCGAGCGGGGCCAGCTTGCCGGCGGCGACGTCGGCGTTGACCTGGAAGGTGTCGTGGAGGTACACGTCCGGAGCCGACTCGGCCGAGCGGTTCAGCAGGGCGAGCTTGGTGTAGTAGACCTCGTTGCCGCCCTGGACCGCGGTCAGCTTGATCGTCACGCCCTTGTGCGCGGCTTCGTACTGCGTCTTGGCCTGTTTGAGCATTTTCTCCAGGTGCGGCCAGGAGGGTTCCACCTTGTAGAGGACTTCGATTTCCTTGGCCCCGTTGGCGCTCTTCTGCGGCGTGTCCGCACCACATGCGCCGGCCGTGGCGGCTAACGCGACTGTCAGGATCGAGGCCACCATCGCTCGTCTCATGGGACTCCTTCTCACCGGCCCACAGAACTGACTTGACGAGACGGTAAATCTTTTTGATTTATTAAGTCAACGACGGAAGCCCAAAAACACGGGGAGCAGTCATACATGCAGAAAGGGACAAATCTCCCGAAAGTAGGCCATTTCAATCGGGCCGTCGTCCTGGAGGCGATCCAGGTCTCGGACGGCATCAGCCGCGTCCAGATCGCCGGGCGCGCCGGGCTCACCGCCCAGACCGTGTCCGTCATCGTGCGGCGGCTCCTGGAGGAAGGTCTCGTCATCGAGGACGGCTCGCTCCCGTCCCGGGGCGGCAAACCGCGCACGATCCTGCGGGTGGACCCGACCGCCGGCTACGCCGTCGGCATCCACTTCGATCCCGGCGAGATCTCGTACGTGCTGGCCGACCTGGCCGGGCAGCCGGTCGCCAAGCTGCACACCGCCGTACGGCCCGGTCTCGCGCCCGACGCGGTCATCCGCCAGATGGCCCGCACCGCCCGCAGGGTGCTGCGCGAAGCGGACGTACCCGACCGCAAGGTGCTGGGCATCGGCCTGGCCTGTCCCGGACCGCTCGACGCCGAGGGCATCATGAACGTCCCGCCGCGCCTGACCGGATGGGACCACGTGCCCATCAAACGCCTGCTGGAGCAGCACGCCGGCTTCCCGGTGACCTCCGACAACGACGCCACGGCGGCGGCGATCGGCGAGCGCTGGGCCGGGGTGGCACGGGCCGCGCCGAGCTTCGCCTACCTGTATCTGGGGACCGGCATCGGCGGCGGGCTGTTCCTCGACAACCAGATCTACCGCGGCCGATCCCTCAACGCCGGCGAGTTCGGCCACATCACGGTGGCGCCGGACGGCCCCGACTGCTACTGCGGCAACCGCGGCTGCGTCGAGGCGGTCTGCTGCCCGAGCGCGATCGAGGCGACCGTACGGGCGCGGCTGGCCGAGGGCGCCGAGAGCACACTGACCGCCAAGGGGCTCGACCACGCGGCGATCTGCGCGGCGGCCGCGGCCGGTGATCCCCTCGCCGGTACGGTCATCGGCCAGGTCGCGGCCCGGCTCGCCGACGCCGCCGTGAGCATCGTCAACATGCTCGACATCGACCTGCTGGTGCTGGGTGGTCCGGCGATGCACGAGGTCGCGGACGTCTACCGTCGGGTGGTCGCGGCGGCCGTGGCCACCCGGCCCCTGGCCCGCCGCCTCCACACGGTCCAAGTCGAGACCTCCCCCATCGCCGCCGACGCCGCCGCGATCGGCGCCGCGTCGCTGGTCTTCCACGCCACGTACGCCCCCCGGCTCAGTACGCTCCTGAACCGCTGACCTCCAGGCGTCCGTACGGTCGCGTACGGGCGCGGACCACGTGACCGGCGCGGATCTCCACGTCCAGCAGCACCGCGTCGTCGTCGAGAGGGCAGCTCAGGGCGAAGGCCGTGTCGTCGAACCGGCCCGCCTGCCGCGCCCATTCGAGCCTGACGACCGCATCGGCGGCAAGCGCCGCGGATCGGGGCGGCGGCACGGACGGGCCGTCCAACGGCCGGCCCCACGGCGCGCTCACTCCCTCGACGCGCTCCAGGTAGAGCCGTCGCAGCCATGTCGGCGTGGCCAGTTCGGCCAGTACGGCCAGCGCCGCCGCGTCGTCCGGCACCACCACGACGGCCGCCTCGTCCGGCGCGGCTACGTCGGCCACCGCAGCACCAAGGGCGGGGCTTGGCGGCGCGAGGGGGTCTACGCGCAGGACGATCCCCATACGGCCGTCCGCCGCCGGGACCGACAACCGCCCCGAGGCGTGCGCCGGGTCGAGCCAGGTGATCGAGCCGAACGACACGGAATTTATCGCACCGGCCATCTCGCCGCCCGAGGGCTGGCCCAGGTCCGGCCCGGTGGCGCAGCCGGACGACGCGGAACCTGGCATACCGGTCACCTCGCCGCCCAAGGAGCGGCCCGAATCCGGCCCGGAGGCGGTGCCGGAGGTGGAGCCTACCGCCGCGACCAGCTCGCCGAGCGTCGCGCAGACCACGGCGCCACCGGTGGGACGGGCGGCGAGCCAGCCACCACCGGAAGGCGAGACCCGCACCCCAGGCGACGGCCGCACCCGGGTCACCGCGCGAGCCACCGCCGCACGGGCGCCCGGCCCCGCCACCCAGGGCCGCGCCCAGTCCGTGTCCCCGCGTTCACCGCAAGCACCGCACATCAGCCATCACCACCCCGCCCACACATCAGTAGGCTCTCCCGGCCCGCACGCGCCGCACATCAGCCATTCGCTCTTCCCAAAGGCTCGCCACATGGATCACGGCATGACGTCGCCGGAGTTGGGGCCCAGGGTCTGGCCGACGTAGAGGTTGCCGCCGGGGTCGCTGGCGAGCAGGACCGCCGTCGGCGCGATCTCCTCCGGGCGGCCGAACCGGCCCAGGGGCAGCTCCGCCCGCTTGGCAGCCTTCCACTCCTCGGTGATCCCGGCCACCAGTGGGGTCTCGATGGGACCGGGTGCGATCGCGTTCACCAGTACGTTGTGCTCGGCGACCTCGAGCGCGAGCGACTTGGTGAGCCCGATGACCCCGGCCTTGGCCGCCGCGTAGTGGCTGAGCGAGCGGCCGCCCTTGATGCCGAGCTGGGAGGCGATGTTGATCACCCGTCCCCAGCGCCGCTCGACCATGTGCGGCACGACGTAACGGCAGCACAGGAAGACCCCGGTGAGGTCGACCGCGATCGTCTCCGCCCACACCTTCGGGTCCATCTCGACCAGCGGCGCCTCGGTGAGGATGCCGGCGGAGTTGACCAGGACGTCGATCCGGCCGAACCGGTCCAGCACGCCTGCCACGGCCCCGGCGACGGAGCCGGGATCGCTGACATCGACTGCGACGTGCCCGGCCGCCCCGATGTCGGTGGCCGCGCGCTCGGCGTCCAGGTCCGCCAGGACGACCTGGGCTCCCTCACGGAGGTACGCCTCGGCGATCGCGCGGCCGATGCCGCTCGCGCCACCGGTGATCAGCGCGGTCCGGTGTTCCAGGGCGGGCCGATATACCGGGATGGGGCGGTGTTCCCGGGCGGGCCGATCTTCCGGGGCGGGCGTGGCTGCCGAGGCGGAAAAGGGTTCCGAAGTGGACCCGAGTTCCGGGGCGGGCGTGGCTGCCGAGGCGGAAAAGGGTTCCGAAGTGGACCCGAGTTCCGGGGCGGGCGCGGACTCCTGGGCGGGCATGCGGTTCCTCCTCAGGCGGGCATGCGGACCGTGAGCCCGCCGTCGACGACAATGTTCTGGCCGGTGATGTAGCCGGCGTCGGCCGAGGTGAGGAACCGGATGACGGAGGCTACCTCCGACGGCCGGCCCACCCGGCCCCACGGGATGTCCTGTCCGGCTCGGGCCAGGCCGTCGGGGCCGAGTGAGTTCACCGGGTCGGACGACTGCGGGGTTTCGATGAGGCCGGGGATGACCGAGTTGACGCGGATCTGCCGGGGGGCGAGTTCCACCGCGAGGCTCCGGCACAGGCCGAGCACCCCGGCCTTCGCGGCGGCGTAGTGGGCGTGCTCGCCCCAGCCGTACACGCCGCCCGCGATGGAGGACACGGCGACCATCGCGCCGGGACCGGAGATCCGGGCGGCCGCCGAGCGCAAGGTGCGCAGGACGCCGGTCAGGTCGACCTGCAGCATGTCGTCCCAGGCCGTGTCGGTGAGCTCCGCGAGCGGGGCCCGGCGCAGCACTCCGGCGTTGGCCACCGCGATGTCGAGGCGGCCCCACTCGTCAAGCGCGCGCTGGGCGAACGCCTCCACCTGCGCGGCGTCCCGTACGTCGACCTCGTGCACCACGCCCGCGCCACCGGCCTGCTCCACCTGGCGGAGGGTCTCGGCGGGGTCGTGCGGGTCGCCGGGGAAGGTGCCGATGACCGTACGGACGCCATGGGCGGCGTACGAGACGGCCAGCGCGCGGCCGATCCCGCTGGCGGCACCGGTAATAACGGCAACCCGTCCGTCCATGTCGCGAGCGGTCACAGCGCGGGCACCTTCCGCGCGCCGAACATCACGAATCCCGACAAGAACGTGCCCAGCGCGCCGACCAGCAGCGCGCCCTGGTTCCAGTCCGAGCCCGCGACCAGCATCGCGGTGATGATCGCGCCGGCCGCGATGGCGCCCGGCTGGCTGATCGCGTTGATGAACGAGGTCCCCGTGGCGCGGCAGCGGGTGTCGTAGCACTCGCCCATGAAGAACAGCATCGCCGAGTACGGCCCCACCAGGAAGAACATGCCTAGCGAGTACAGCACGACCACGGCGAAGGTGCCGCTGGCGACCAGCAGCATGAGCGCGAAGATGACGCCGGACGCCATCCAGCCGAACGCGATCACGTTGCGCCGCCCGAACCGGTCCCCGGCCCAGCCGTGGAAGACGTAGCCGACGTAGGCGACCGCGTTGATCACGATGAACATGAGCAGGGAGTTGGTGAAGCTGACGTTCTTGCCCTGGGTGAGGACCGTCGTGCCGAGCACGCTGAACACCTGGATGCCGAACCAGTTGACGAACCAGGCGAATCCGAGGACGAGCGTGTTGCGCAGCGCCGACCCGCGGAAGATCTCCAGGAACGGCGCCGACTTGCCCTCGGACACGCCGTACTCGCGGGCGAGGACGGCCGCCTCTTCCGTACGGCCCTCCTTGCGCATCCGGTCCATCTTCTGCTGCAGCTCGAACTGCGGCGTCTCGCGCAGGCCGCGCCGCAGGAGCGCGATCACGATGGCCGGGAACGTCGCCAGCAGGAAGCAGCCCCGCCAGCCGACCAGCGGCAGGAACAGCGCGATGAACGCGGCGGCCAGCAGGGTGCCGAGCGGCCAGCCGCCCTGGACCAGGCTGTAGATCAGGCCGCGGCGCTTCTTGATCTTCTCGTCCTCGGTGACGGCGTAGATCTCGTTGAGGTACGTCGCGTTGACCGACTGCTCGGCGAGCCCGAGCCCGCCGATGGAGCGCACACCGACCAGGTAGGCGGCGTTCATCGTGGCGGCCGAGACCGCCGAGGCCAGCGCCGTGCCCGACACGGTGATGATCATGCCCTTACGGCGGCCCAGCCGGTCGACCAGCGGCCCCACGCCGAGGACGACGATCGCCGTCCCCACCGAGATCAGCGTGGAGATCAGTGACGCCTGCGCCGGGGACCACTGGAACTGGCCGGAGATCTCCGGCAGCAGCGTTCCGAACATGATGTAGTCGTAGACCGCGAAGATCCACGCGAACAGCGCGATCACCGTGGCCTTGCGCGTCTGCCGCACCCCGACACGTGGGAAGGGCCGGGTGCCCGATTCCGGGATGCCCGATGAGGTGGTTGTCATGGAGATGCCCTTTCGGAGAAAGAGAGTGGGGGGTTTCGCGCATGCGTCATCACCGGACCGGCATGGACAGGCGCGGGGCCGCTACCGGGGTGAGCGGGCCTTGAAGTCGTCGGCGATCTCGTCGAAGGTCACCCAGCGCACGCCCTCGTGGCCGCTGATGTACTCGATGAGGCGCTCGTGCATGAGCAGGCTCTGCGGCCGGCCCGAGACGTCGGGGTGAATGGTCATGGTAAAGACCGCGTAGTCCGATTCGCGATAGACCCAGTCGAACTGGTCCCGCCACATCTCTTCGAGGTGGCGCGGGCTGACGAAGCCGTGGCTGTTCGGGCTGGCCTTGACGAACATCATCGGCGGGAGGTCGTCGAGGTACCAGTTGGCCGGGATCTCCACCAGGTCGGTCTCCTGACCGCGCTCCAGCGGCTTCATCCACTCGGCCGCCGGGCGGGAGTAGTCGATCTTCGTCCAGGAGTCGCCGACGCGGACGTAGTACGGGCTGAAGTCGTTGTGCATGAGCGAGTGGTCGTACTTGATGCCCCGCTCCAGCAGGAGCTCGTTGGTGACGGGCGAGAACTCCCACCACGGGGCGACATATCCGGTCGGCCTGCTGCCGGAGTACCTCTCCACCAGGTCGATGCAGTGGTCGAGGATCGCGCTCTCCTGCTCCCTGCTCATCGCGATCGGGTTCTCGTGCGAGTAGCCGTGCACACCGATCTCGTGACCGCCGGCCACGACCTGGCGGGTCTGGTCGGGGAAGGTCTCGATGGAGTGGCCGGGGATGAACCAGGTGGTCCGCAGGTCGTACTTCTCGAACAGGCGCAGCAGCCGCGGGACGCCGACCTCACCGGCGAACAGTCCGCGCGAGATGTCGCACGGCGAGTCCTCCCCGCCGTACGAGCCGAGCCAGCCGGCGACGGCATCGACGTCCACGCCGTACGCGACGAGAATCTCCTTGGGCATGGTCACTTCGTCCTTTCGATCGCAGAGGTATTCCAGGTCCGCGCGCGCAGCTCCTCGCGTACCCGGGCCGGGTCGCGATGGCCGCCGAGCAGCGCGCTCAGCAGGACGCGCGCCTGCGGCGAGCGCAGGGTTCCGGTGGGGATGGCGCCGGCCTCGACGAGATCCGCGCCACCGCCGTTGCCGTACAGCGCGGCGACGGGCCCGGCGTCGACCCGGGTGGACAGGGCGACAACGACGCCGGCCTCGGTGATCCGGGCCACCTCGTCCCTGATCCGGGGGTTGCCGTTGCCGGCGCCCAGCGCCTGGAGGACGACCCCGGTGGCGCCCGCGTCGACCACCGCGCGCAGCGCGGCGGTGTCGCAGCCCGGGTAGAGGGCCACGATGTCGGTACGGACTCCGTCGAGGTCGAAGGTGTCGAGGTCCAGTGGCTTGGCCCGCGCGGGCGTCATCACGATGTTCACCTGGCCGTCGCGTACGCGCCCCAGCGGCCCGCTGTCCGGCGCGGAGAACGCCGACGAGGCGAGCGTGTGCGTCTTGCGGGTGCCGGAGGCGGCGAAGATCTGGCCGTCGAAGCCGATCAGCACCCCCAGCCCGCAGGCCCGGCCGCCGGCCGCCACCGCGATCGCGTCGGCGAGGTTGCGCGGGCCGTCGCCGTCCACCGCGTCGGCCGGCAGCTGCGCCCCCGTGAACACGACCGGCCGCGGGTCGTCATGGAACAGATCGACCAGGTAGGCCGTCTCCTCCATGCCGTCGGTCCCGTGGGTGACGACGACGCCGAGCACGTCGGGGTCGGTGAACGCCTCGCGGGTCCGCAGCGCGACCTCGCGCATGTCCGCGAGCGTGAACAGGTAGCTGCCCGCGCAGAGCACGTCCCGCCCGACGAGTTCCACCCCGGGGTCGACCGGGAGACGGCCGAGCAGCTCGCCCGCCCGATCCTGGGCGAGACCCACCCCCTGCCCGTCCCTGCGGGTCGCGATGGTCCCTCCTGTGGACAGGACGATGACCTTGGACACTCGACGGCCTCCTCAGTTACCCAAACGTTTGCGCCAAACGTTTGGTAGCATCTGACCTGCGCCTACGAGATGTCAAGAACTTCACGTTAAAATCAAGAAAACCCCAGCCGGAAGCCGAGGGACATTGGGTGCGAAGAGGGCGCGGCCGGTTACGCTGCAGATGATCGCCGACCAACTCGGCCTGCACGTCTCCACGGTGTCGCGAGTGCTGCACGCCAAGCCCGGCGAAGGTCTGCGGGCGGCGTCGAGCCCAACTGTGGAGCGCGTCCGCAAGCTCGCCGACGAGCTCGGTTACCAGCGCAATCCGCACGCGATGAGCCTGCGCACCCAGCGCAGCAATCTGATCGGCGTGCTGGTCCCCCGGCTGTCCGACGTGGTGCTCGCGACCATTTACGAGGGCATCGAGGAGGCCGCCGCCGAGCACGGACTGTCGACGTTCGTCACCAACACGCGCGACCTGCCCGACGTTCAGCGAACCCGTACGGAGATGGTCCTCGGCCGCCGCGTCGACGGCATGATCTTCGGCGACGCGCACGCGGACACGGGCTTCCTCGACGAGGTCGCCGCCCGCGGCGTCCCGTTCACGCTGGTCAACCGGCGGGCCGGGCGGCACCCGGCGGTCGTCTGCGACGACCGGCTCGGCGGCCGGATGGCCGCGGAACACCTGCTGGCCCTCGGGCACGAGGAGGTGGCGATCGTCGCCGGCGAGCCGTACGCGAGCACCGGCATCGACCGCACCAGCGGCTTCGTCGAGAGATTCCGCGAGGCCGGGCTCACGATCCCCGAGCACCGGATCGTGCACTCGCGCTTCGACGCGCGCGGCGGCCACGAGGGGGCCGAACGCCTGCTCGCGACGGGCCCGCTCCCGTCAGCGATCTTCGTGGTCAACGACTTCGGCGCCATCGGCACGATCGGCGCGCTGCGCGACCACGGGCTGCGGGTCGGGGCGGACATCGCGGTCGTGGGCTTCAACGACACCCCGCTCGCCGCCGAGCTGCCGGTCCCGCTCACCTCGGTCCGCTCCCCCATGCACGAGATGGGCCGCCGCGGGCTGCACCAGCTCGTCCGGGTCCTTGAGGGCGAGCAGGGTGAGACCGAGCTGCTCCGGCCGGAGCTCATCGTCCGGGCGTCGAGCGACCCGGAGCTCTACGCCGCCCTCACCCGGAAGACGGCCGGCGCCTGACCTAAGGCCGGTGTTCTCAGATCAGGCCGGTGCCTGGCCTCAGAGGACCTTGCTGAGGAAGGCGCGGGTGCGCGGGTTCTGCGGGTTGTCGAGCACCTCGGCGGGCGGCCCGGCCTCCACGATGACCCCGCCGTCCATGAACACCACCCGATCGGCCACCTCGCGGGCGAAGCCCACCTCATGAGTGACGACGATCATGGTCAGGCCGTCGGTGGCCAGGCCCTTCATAGTGGCCAGCACCTCGCCCACCAGCTCGGGGTCCAGCGCGCTGGTCGGCTCGTCGAAGAGCATCAGCTTGGGCTGCATGGCCAGCGCGCGGGCGATGGCGACGCGCTGTTGCTGGCCGCCGGACAGCTGGCGGGGATAGCTGTTCACCTTGTCCGCCAGGCCGACCCGCTCCAGCAGGGCAAGAGCCCGCGTACGGGCCTTCGCGCGGGATTCGCCGCGCACCCCGACGGGCGCCTCCATGATGTTCTGCACCACGGTGAAGTGCGGGAACAGGTTGAACTGCTGGAAGACCATGCCGATCTCCCGGCGCTGGCGGGTGATGTCCCGATCGCCCAGGTGGTGCACCCGCCCGCCGTTGGCGCGGAAGCCGATCAGCTCGCCGTCGACGTGGATGGCGCCGCCGTCGATGGTCTCCAGGTGGTTGACGCACCGCAGGAACGTCGACTTGCCCGACCCGGAAGGTCCCAGGATGACGACGACCTCACCCCGCTCAACGGTCAGGTCGATGCCTTTGAGCACCTCCAGGTGGCCGAAGCTCTTGCGTACGGCCCGGGCGTGCACCATGGGCGTGCTCATGATGGCGTCTCCTCGCGGGTCGGGGCCGGCGCCGGCTGCCGTCGCCGGAACATCAGGAAGCTCCAGAAGCTCTGGGGAGCGTTCCGCGTGGCGCCGCGCGCGTAGTGGCGCTCGATGAAGGACTGGCCCACGTACAGGACCGACGTGATCACCAGGTACCAGACGCAGGCCACGATGAGCAGCGGGATGGTCTGGAAGGTGCGGTTGTAGATCGCCTGCACGGTGTACAACAGGTCGGCGAGGGCGATGACGCTGACCAGCGAGGTGGCCTTCAGCATGCTGATGACCTGGCTGCCGGTCGGCGGCACGATGAACCGCATCGCCTGCGGCAGGACGATCCGGCGGAACGTCCTGCCCCGGCTCATGCCGAGCGCCGACGCGGCCTCGGTCTGGCCGGGGTCGACCGACATCAGGCCGCCGCGGATGATCTCCGCCATGTACGCCGCCTCGTTGAGCCCGAGCCCGAGGATGGCGGCCAGCAGCGGCGTGATCAGCTTGTTGGTGTCGGCCGTGAGGAACTCCGGGCCGAACGGGATGCCGAACGAGATCTGCGGCATGAGCGCGGACAGGTTGTACCAGAGCACGAGCTGCACCAGCACCGGCGTACCACGGAAGAACCAGACGTAGAGCCCGGAGACGATCCGCGCGATCGGGTTCTGGGAGAGCCGCCCCATCGCGACGATCACCCCCAGGATCACGCCGACGGCCATGGCGATCACCGTGAGGTAGAGCGTCGTGATGATGCCCGCGCCGATGACCTGCGCGTTGAAGTAGCGCGCGACCACGTCCCACTTGAAGTTGTGGTTGGTGATCAGCAGGTTCACCAGCTGGGCGGCGAGGACCAGCAGGATGATCGAGGCCACCCAGCGCAGCGGGTGCCGCGTCCGCGCCGCCCCCGCGACGTCCACTTCAGGGGGCGAGTGCCGCTCGGTGGCGGTCGTCACTGCTTCGCCGCCAGGTTCACGCCGGCCTGCTTGAGCATGTTGCCGCTGGTCCCCCACTTGGTCATGACCTTCTCGTACGTCCCGTCGTCGATCAGCTTCTGGATGCCGTCCTTGATCACATCCCGCAGTGGCGAGTCCTTGGCCACGACGGCGCCCTGGTAAAGAGTGTCGAACCCGTTGGGCTTGCCCGTAGCCGCCAGCTCCAGCTCACCGCCCGACTGCTTTACGAAGTAAGTCAGCGGCGCCTGCGAGGAGAAGAAGGCGTCGGCCCGGTTGGAGCGGACCGCGAGGATCGAGGTGGGCTGGTCCTTGTAGGACTGGACCTCGACCTTCTTCTTGCCGTCCTTGACGCAGGTGTCGGACTGCGCCTTGATCACCTTCTCGGCCGAGCCGCCGGCCATCACGGAGATCCGCAGCCCGCAGGTGTCGGCGATCGACTGGATCTTGTTCGGGTTGCCCTTCGCCACGGCGAAGACGACGAACTCCTGCACCCAGTCGACGAAGTCGTTGGAGGCCTGGCGGTCGGGGAAGTCGCCCACCGGCCCGAGGGCCAGGTCGTAGCGGCCGGCCGCGATGCCGGTGAGCTGGCTGGGCAGCCCGTCCACGGTCACGTGCTCGATCTTGACGCCGAGCAGACCGCCCAGCTCCTCGGACAGGTCGGCCGCGACACCGGTCAGCGACTTGCCGTCGGTGCCGGCGATCTCGTACGGCGGGAACGAGCCGTTGTTCACCGAGACCAGCTTGCCCGCGCTCTTCACCTTGTCGGGCAGGCGGTCGAACAGGGCCTGGTCCTTGGCGTGGCTGGCGGCGGCGGGCGCGGAGGGGGTGTCCCCGACGGCGCCCTGGCTCTCGGTCGGGTTGGCGCCGCATCCGGCCAGCAGCAGGGCGCCGGCCATGACGGCTCCGGCGGCTTGGGTCTTACGCATTACGCTCCTTGGGCGATCGAGGTCGAGGGACCTGTCGAGGGGGTGGTGGGGAGGGGATTGACGGTGAAACGCCGGTTGGCGAGGACGGGCAGGCTCTCGCGGGCCCGGTCGAGCTCCTCGGCCGAGGCTTCGGACCAGAGCAGACCGGGTGTGTCGCCGTTGAGCCGGGCTCGGGTGATGCCGAGCGGGTCGACGAACATGCTGTTGCCGATGTTGCGCCGGCCGCACTCGCCGGACGCGGCCACGTAGTAGGTGTTCTCCAGGGCGCGGGCGGTGACCATGACCTCCCAGTGCCACTCCTTGGCGGGGCCGCGCACCCAGGCCGCGGGCAGCGCGACCACCTGCGCGCCCTGGTCGGACAGGAGCCGGGCCAGCTCAGGGAACCGGACGTCGTAGCAGGTCATCAGCCCGACCTTCCAGCCCGCGCAGTCGAAGACGACGGGGTTGTCCGAGCTGGCCACCACGTTGTTCGACTCGCGCCGGCCGAAGGCGTCGTACAGGTGCAGCTTGCGGTAGATGGTGATGATCTCGCCGTCGCGCAGCGCGACCAGCGTGTTGATCACCCGGCCGTCCTCGGCGGGCTGGTGCATGCCGACGATCACCGTGGTGGACGTCCCTCGGGTGCGCTCGGCCAGCCCGGCGACGAACGGCCCGTCGAGCGGCTGGGCCGCCTGCCGGATCCGTACCGGATCGTCGACGAACAGGGCCATCGCCCCTTCCGGGAGCACCAGCAGGTCCGCGTTCCCGGCGACGGCCTCGTCGAAGAGGTCGCCGCAGGTCTTGAGGTTGGCCGCCCAGTCCTCGGCGGAGGCGAACTGGCCGACCGCCACACGCAGGTTGTTCAGGTTGCTCATCGGGTGAAGACCTCCTGGGGGTCGATGGGGGCGGGGGCGATCCCCTGGGCGTGGAGTTCGGTGCAGAAGGCCGCGGTCATGGCGGCGTTGGCGGCGGTGCCGTACGGCATCCAGTCCGCGCCGAAGACCTCCTGGGTCCGGCTCAGATCGGCGAGCAGCCACGGGGTGGTGTCGGTCAGGAGCCGCCGCCGCGCCAGCCAGTGCCGCTTGGAGCGTTCGAACAGCTCCTGTACGGCCTGCGGCAGGAAGGGGTGGCGCTCGACGACCTCGCGCTTGAGCGTCACCAGGTGGATGCCGGGGACGAAGCCGTTCTGGCGGTAGTAGTCGAGCTCGGCCGCCGGGTGGTCGGCCAGGAGGTGACGGAACCGGCTCTCCGGGGTGAAGAAGCCCTCGGGCATGAACGGGGTCATGATCGCGTCGAGCCGTCCGGCGTCGAGCTGCTCGGCGAGCGAGCCGTCGGTCACGCTGACGTTGTCCGGCAGCTTCGCCGTGCCGACGCGGTCCTTGCCCGGCTCAGGCGCGTCCACGGCGCCGACCGTCCACTGGATCCCGGTGAGGTCGACCCCGGCCGCCCGCAGGAGCGCCCGCGTCCAGGTGTTGCCCGAGTCCGGCCAGCCGGTCAGGCCGATCCGGGCCCCCTTCAGCTCGGCGAACTCGCGCAGCTCGCTGTCACGCCGCACCAGCACGCACCGCTGGCGGAAGCCGCGCATCACGAAGACGGGCAGTCCCACCAGCCGGTCGTCACCCTTGGCCCGGCCCAGAACGTACCTGCTGAAGGAGGTCTCCCCGCCGTCCAGCTCGGGCTCGCTCAGCACGTCCGGCGTGATCGACCGGGAATCGAGATCCAGGTCGAACGCCTCGGACGTCAGCGTCCCGGTCGCCACGGGCACGAGGTGATCCCAGTCCCGTAGACCAAGCCGAATGCCAGGTTTCGTCACAAAAACTCCCTTTAGCGATGTATTGGGCTGTACCTTATGTTCAGCGAAATCCGCTACACAAGCTGCTCTTTGTTCCTGAACAAAGCTTTGTCAGATGGGAGTTCTCGTGGAGGTCGATCCCGCCTGGCTGGGGCAGCAGGTTCGCGAACCGAGCGCGCGTGGCATCGCCACCTCTCTGATCGACCTGATCCGGCAGGGCACGCTGCGGCCCGGCGCGCGGCTGCCCACCGTGCGGAACCTGGCCCGCGCGCTGGGCGTCAGCCCGAGCACGATCGCCGAAGCCTGGTCTGAGCTGCGCAAACACCGGATGATCGGTACGGAGGGCCGCCGGGGAACCGTGGTACTCGGACCTCCCGGCGTGCCGCACCCGGCGCGCTACGAGCGAATCGGCCACTTCGGCAGCAGGCTGGCGATCGACCTCGCCATCGCGGCGCCGGACCGGGCGCTGCTCCCGCCCCTCGACGCCGCGCTCGCCACGGCCACCTCCGCCGAAGGGTTCAACGGCTACGTCCGCGAGACGATCACCCCGCGCCTGCGGGCCGCGGTCGAGCCCACCTGGCCGTTCGCGGCGCAGAGCTGGCTGGCGCTCGGCGGCGGGTACGAGGGGGTCCAGCTGCTCTGCCAGACGACCGCCCTGCCCGGCGACCGCATCGCCATCGAAGAGCCCACCGCGGCCAGGCTGCTCGACATCCTGGAGATGATCGGCGTCGAGGTGGTCCCCGTCGCCTGCGACGAGGACGGGCCCATCCCGGCCGCGCTCGCCGAAAGCCTGCGCTCCAGCCCGGTGGCGTTCGTCTACCAGCCGCGCGGCCACTCGCCGTGCGGCTACGCCGTGCCCGAGAGCCGCTCCGCCGAGCTGGCCCGGCTCCTCGCGCCCACGAACACCCTCGTCGTCGAGGACGACGGGATCGGCGACCTGTCTACTGTGCCGCTGAGCAGCATCGGCACGCAACTGCCCGACCGGACGGTGCTAGTGCGCTCGTACTCCAAGTCACATGGGCCCGACCTGCGTCTCGCGATCATCGGCGGGGCGGCGGAGGCTGTGGAGCGGGTGCGGGTGCTGCGTAGCTACGGCACCGGCTGGACCAGCAGGATCCTTCAGGACGCGCTGGCCCATCTGCTCACCGACCCGGGCACGCAGTCGATCGTGGAGCAGGCTCGGACCGCCTATGCTCGGCGGCGCGCGAGCCTGGCCACTCTGCTGTCGGCTCGAGGCGTGCGCACCGGGGGACGGGACAGTCTTGTGCTGTGGGTGCCGGTCCATGACGAGTCGGAGGCTCTGGTCACGCTGGCCGCCCATGGCATCTCGGCGGCGCCCGGCAGCCGGTATCGGATCCGGCCGGGGCAGCCGCATCTGCGGCTGGCTATTGCCGCGCTTACCGAGGAGCCCGCTGAGCTGGGCGAACTCGCCGATGTGATCGCCCTGGCCGCCAAGCGACCGGGGGCCGACCGTCACTAGAGCTGTGACGGTCCGTTGTGGCTGGGGTCCCTTGGAGGAATACCCCCTCCGGGGGAGCGGAAGAAAACGGTCCGCTGGGCTGAGGACCCCTGGGGAGGGGTCCCCTTTCGGGGGAAACGAAGAGGGTCAGGTCGCGAAGGCGTCCAGGGCGGCCAGGACCTGCTTGCGCATGGTGCCGCTGCCGGTGTGGCCCGAGTCGTCCACCACGACCAACCGGGCGTCGGGCCAGCGTTGGGCCAGGTCCCAGGCGGTCTCCAGCGGTGAGCCCAGGTCGAAGCGGCCGTGGAGGAGGACGCCGGGGATGCCGGCCAGCTTGTGCGCCTCGCGCAGCAGGATGCCCTCCTCCAGCCAGGCGCCGTTGGAGAAATAGTGGGCGCAGATCCGTACGAAGGCCAGAAGAGCCAGGGGCGGCCGGTCGCTGTAGGCGTTCGGCTTGCCGTTGACCTCCATGGAGATCACCGTGTCCTCCCAGGTCACCCAGTCGTGGGCGGCCTTGGCGCGGACGACGGGGTCGGGGTCGGACATCAGCCGCGCGTAGGCGGCCAGCACGTCGCCGTCGCGGTCGGACTCCGGGACGCCCTCGCGGAAGCGCTGCCGCTGCTCGGGGAAGTAGCGGCCGACGCCGTTGTAGAGCCAGTCGATCTCGGAGCGGCGGGTCATGGTGACGCCGCAGATCACCAGCTCCGACACCCGCGTGGGATGCGCCTCGGCGTAGGCGAGCATGAGCGTGGACCCCCACGAGCCGCCGTAGAGCAGCCACCGGTCGACGCCGAGGTGCTCCCGCAGCCGTTCCATGTCGGCGATCAGGTGCGGGGTGGTGTTGGTGGACAGATCGGTGGCCGGGTCACTGGCGTGGGGCAGGCTCCGGCCGCAGTTGCGCTGGTCGAACAGGATGATGCGGTAACGCTCGGGATCGAACCCGCGCCGCTGGTTGTCCGAGCAGCCCGAACCAGGGCCACCGTGGACGACGAGTGCGGGCTTGCCCTCGGGATTTCCGCAGACCTCCCAGTAGACGAGATGGCCGTCGCCGGTGTCGAGATGCCCATGGTCGTAGGGCTCGATCGGAGGATACATAGATCAACGGTACGGCCTGCGCCCGGTGGTGAGCGCAAGCCGTACCGTCTCCGCGGATCAGTACGAGAACGCCTGGAACTCGGCGGCTCGGGCCTGGTCGCGTGCCGGGCTGGCCGTGGCGCAGTCCGTCGAGGAGTTGGGATCGTTGTCCTGCTCACCGGCGTAGAGCGGGTTGCCGGTGCACTGGGTGGTGAGCGTACGGAGCATCAGGTGGGTGGCGGTGGTGGCGGGGACGGTGAACGACTTGATGAGCAGGTTCGCGCCACGGGGACGGGGCAGCGTGGTCTTGAACGCGTCCGCGGGGCTGGTGTAGATCTTCTTGAAACTGGCCGGGTTCGCGCAGTCCTTGGCGCAGGCGAGCACCTCGAAGGAGCGCAGGGCGGTGAAGCGGTTCTGCGCGCCGGGGTCGGCCGAGTCGTTGATGTTGGGTCTGAGCATCGCGCTGACCTGGACTCTGCGGATCTTGACCGGGCTGTCGCCCGCCAGGTCCACCGTGACCGACTTGCCGGCCGGCGCCCCGGTGAGTGAGGCCCAGTTCGTGGCCTCGGTCTCGTCGATCAGCTTGGCCTGGTTGACGCCGTCGCCCGAGGCCACCGCGCCGGCCGAGGCCGAGGCGAGGTTGCGCGACAGCGGCAGGGGAAGCGGCAGCTTCGCCCCGCCCACTACCGGGAACTTCAGCCGCGTGTGACCGAACCCATTGCCCGCCACCACGAAGTCGTAGAGGCCGGGCGTCATCTCCACGGCGTCGCCGAGCGGCGTCGCGGGGTCGGTGTCGGCGACCGGGACCACCCGTCCCTCGTAGTCGCCCACGTACAGGCGCAGCGCCGCGCCCTTCGCCTCGCCCAGCGGCTTGAGCTGCAGCGAGCCGTTCTTGCCGGCCGGGTTGACGAAGCTCGGCGTGGGGTCGGGGTCGTTCGGACCGACGCTGGCCGCCGTCGCGCCCAGGCCGTGCTCGGCGAACGCGCGCCACATGATGTCCTGGTCGGCGCCATCGAAGCGCATCGCGTCGGCCGCGAGCAGCGCGTCCCGGTGATCGACGTAGCTGACCGCGCCCGAGGCCATGAGCAGCAGGGCATCGAGGGAGAGCTGCGCCCAGCGCCGGTTGCCCGGGCACTTGGCCAGCGGCGTCTTGCCGTCCGCGCAGGCCCGCTGCTGCTTGGCGGTGCCCTTGCCGTACCGCTTGACGAAGGCGTCGCGCACGTCGAACTGCGTGGCCGACCAGATCTCACCGTCCGCGTGGACCTGCTGGCCGACGAGGTCGTAGGCGATGTCGCTGTAGTTGAGCGGCGACTTGGACATGTCGTAGTTCCGGATGCCCCGCTCGCGGTCGCCGGTGACGTAGCCGCCCGTGACGTACGGGGTCTGGCCGGAGGGACGGAAGCCGTACTCGAACAGGTACTCCATCGCCATCAGGTCGGAGGTGCTCTCGTTCATCGCGCCGGCCTGCGCGCCGCTCCAGCCGGCGTTCGGGCCGCCGATCATGCGGCCGGAGATGGCGTGGGTGTTCTCGTGGCCGATGACCGACATGTCGTAGTCACCGTCCACGCACGGGGAGTAGAACGAGCCCGCGACCGGCTGCCACAGGTACATGTTCGTGATCGGCGCCACCCCGTCGGGCCCGGTGATCTGGTTGGCGTTGTCGCGCACGGTCAGGTCGCGGGCGCCCGCCTGGGCGTTACCCTGCTCTGGGTCGTTGCCGAGCCCGCCGCGGTCGCCATTGTTCACCTGCATGTTCCACGCCGTCTCGGTGAAGCCGAGCCGGTAGGACCAGTCGTGCATGCGGTTGTGCATGGCGTTCAGGTTGGCGATGGCGGCTTCGAGGTCGTTCTCACCGCTCTGGTCGAAGACCGCGGGGTCGCACTTCGCCTCATGCCACTGGTTCCGCCATGGGTAGGTGTAGTTGCGGCTCGGCGTGAGCACGTTGCCGCGGGTGCCGACCGAGAACGGGTCGGGGTTCGCCCGGTTCTCAACGGTCTTCGCCGCGTTGCCGGCGCTGGTGGTGGTGGAGGTGTTCGTGGCGTGGTCGACGTCCCACGCCTTGCCGGTCGGCGGGTCGCCGCCGGTCACGTAGTCGCAGCCGGGGGCCGCCGCGAAGCACCAGGTCTGGCGGGTGTCGGTGGAGGAGTAGTCGTCCGGCGGGTTCGAGGGGAACGCCGACCAGGTCGGGTTGTCCGGGTCGAAGTGCTCGACCAGGTTCTCCCGGACCAGGATCGCGCCGCTGACCGCGTCGACGTGCGTGGTGTACCCCGCCGCCTCGCCCTTGCCGCCGATCAGGACGACCTGGTACGCGCTGTGCACCCCATCGGGCGCCGGTACGGCAACCGCGCTGACCTGCTTGGTGACGGCCGTGGCCAGGTCGATGCCGTCGTCCCTGGCCGCGATCTCCATGGCTCGCTGCGCGCTGATCGTGGCGGCTGGGGGCGCCGCCATGTCGCGCGACAGCGAGGAGGTCACGTGCCTGATCTTGCCGCCGGCCACGCCGATCGCGACCAGGCCGTCCACGCCGGCCGGTAGGCCGCCGAAGCGCTGGCGCAGCAGTACGGCGTGGCCCGCGCCGATCGGGTTGACCGCGACCTTCTCCAGGGCGTCGACCGACGCGCCGGACAGGCCGAAGATCCGCTCGTTGTTCTTGAGGTAGGCGCGCGCGGCCTGCTCCGGGTCGGCGCCCAGCCCTTCGGCCAGTGGCTCGGCGCTGGTGATGGCGGCGGGGGTGCCTAGATCGTTCCAGCGGATCTCGGCCGACGGTCCCGCGCCGCGTGCGTTGATCCCGACCGGCGGCGGGACTCTGCCTTGCCGGTTGTCCAGGTCGGGCTTGCCGGGCTCGCCCTCCTGAACGCCTTGGACTTGGGGAGCCGTCGCGCCCGGTTCGCTTCGGGCGGCTCCGGTGAGAGGTAGAGCGGACGCCGTGATGGCGAGGACGACGACAGTGCTGCGTAACCAGGGTCTGCTCGACACCTTTTCCTCCTGCACGTCTTTCTCCTGAACGTCTTCTCCTGAACGTCCAGAGGCGCGGGAACTCGTGTCCCGCGCCTCCGCAAGAGTTAACACTGGTTTTATGCGCTGACAAGATCTTGTAAAGGCCGAAATATCGGCGTATGGGGGCCTGGGCGGGGGCCTGCGGGTCGGTACGCTCGGCGGTTTGGACGGAGGTCCGCGAGCCGGTACGCCCGGCCGGTCTGGGCGGGAGCCCGCGTCAGACGTCCCCGAGCCGGTACGCCCGGCGGGCCGTACCGCCGAAGACGTCCGCGCGCTCCCCCGCCGACAGCCCCGCGCACAGCTCCTCGGCCACCGAGACGACCCGCTGGTAATCGGCCGCGAGCAGGCAGACCGGCCAGTCCGACCCGAACATCACCCGCTCCGGCCCGAACGCCGCCAGCACGGTCTCGGCGTAGGGCCGCAGGTCGGCCACCCGCCAGGACGTCCAGTCGGCCTCGGTGACCATCCCGGACAGCTTGCAGTACACGTTCGGGTGTGCGGCCAGCTCCCGGATCCGGCTCGCCCACGGTTCGAGCTGCCCCGAGGCGATGGGCGGCTTGGACAGGTGGTCGAGCACGAACGTCAGCTCGGGCAGCGCGGCCACCGTCTCGATGGCCGCGGGCAGCTGGTGCGGCAGCGTGAGCAGGTCGTAGGCCAGACCCGCCGACGCCACAGCGGCCAGCCCGCGGCGGACGTCGGGGCGAGTGAGCCAGCCGGGGTCGGGCTCGGCCTGCACGCCGTGGCGAATCGCCACCAGCCCGCCGGGCCGACCTGCCTGGCCTGCCCGGCCTGACTGCCCGCCGAGCAGGCCGGTCAGCGTCTCGGCGACGGCGGGCGCGGTGAGATCGACCCAGCCCACGACCCCCGCCACCAGCTCGGACGCCGCGGCCAAGGCCAGGAACTCCACGGTCTCCGCCAGGTCGGGCAGCACCTGCACCAGCACGGTCCCGCCCATTCCCGCCGCGGCGGCGTGCTCGGCGAGCCGGTCGAGGGTGAACGTGCGGCGGATCGGCGCCAGCTTCTCGGCATCCAGCCAGCCGTGGGCCCGGACCCCGAGGTCCCAGACGTGGTGGTGCGCGTCTATCCGAGGCGCCTCCGTGCCGGTCATCGCGGCGGCTCAGTGGCGAGTACGAGGCGGAACCAGCTCTCGGTCGTGCTGACGTGCATCAGCGCCGCCGCCTGGGCCAGCGGGGCCTCCCGTGCGGCCAGCGCGTCGTAGATCGCCTGGTGCTCGGCCAGCGTGCGGTCCGCGCTGCCCGCCACCACGCTCCCGCGCCACACCCGCATCCGCGTCGTCCGGCCGGAGATGCCGTCGAGCAGCGTGCACAGCGTCTCGTTGCCGGTCGCGGCCACGACCGCGCGGTGGAAGGCGGCGTCGAAGTGGTTGAGCTTCTCCACGTCGTCGCTGACCTCCCGCATGGCCGCCAGCTGCTCTTCGATGACCGCCAGCTGGGCGTCGGACACCCGGGTGGCGGCCAGCGCCGTGGCCACCGGTTCGAACAGCCGCCGGGTCTCGATGACCTCCATGAGCGTGTCGTCGCGCAGCAGCTCGATGGCGATCCCGAGTCCTTCGAGCAGGAGCGCCGGCTCCAGGCTGGTGACGTACGTGCCGTCGCCCCTGCGCACGTCGAGGACGCGCGCGACGACCAGCGCCTTGACGGCCTCGCGCAGCGGGTTGCGCGAGACGCCGAGCTGGGCGGCGAGCTGCGGTTCTGGCGGCAGCCGCGAGCCGGGTGGCAGGTCTCCGGACTGGATGAGCTGCCGGATCCGGGCGATGGCCTCGTCTGTCAGGGACATCTGATCCTCTCGTTCGCCAGCTGGAATCTAACAAACATCCCATGTTCTGGCCAGTCCACTGCGCCGGACGTGGGGAACTAGACAGCGGACGATGATCGAGCGTACTAATACATCCCACGTCCGCCTTGGCCCATCCGCGCCAACCTCCGCAAGATCTCCGCGAAATCCGCCGCGAACCAACCCCGCGAAACGACCTCCGCGAAAGCGAACCAAGAGGAGTAATGGTGACCCACGGCTACACACGCAGGGGCGTGCTCACGACCGGGCTGGGAGCCGCCGCCGGATCCCTGCTCACGAGCGGCATCGCCGCAGAACCCGCGCGGGCCGAGCCGTCCGCGCGGGACAACCCCCTCACTCTGTGGTACGGCAAGCCCGCCGCCGCCTGGCTGGAGGCGTTGCCGGTCGGCTGCGGGCGGCTCGGCGCCATGGTCTTCGGCGGCGTGGCGACCGAACGTCTCCAGCTCAACGAGGACAGCGTCTGGGCCGGTGGCCCGCACAATTACGACAGCCCCGAGGCGCTGGCCGCCCTCCCGCAGATCAGGCAGCTGGTCTGGGAGGACAAGTGGCAGGCGGCGCAGAACCTGGCCGACCAGAAGTTCCTCGGCCGGCCCAGCGAGCAGGCCCCGTACCAGGTGCTCGGCGACCTCACGCTGACGTTCCCGGGGTCGGCGGAATTCACCGAATACCGCCGCGAGCTCGACCTGACCCGCGCCGTCACCACGGTCACCTACGTCCGCGACGGCGTCCGCCACACGCGCGAGGTCTTCGCCAGCAACCCCGACCAGCTCATCGTCGTCCGCCACACGGCCGACAAGCCGGGCGCGGTGACGTTCCAGGCGGCCTTCTCCAGCGCGCAGAGCTCCACCACGGCCGCGGCCGGGCGGGCCACGATCGCGCTCGACGGGGTCAGCGGCGACACCCAGGGCATGAAGGGCGAGGTGCGCTTCCAGGCCCTGGCCAAGGCCGAGGCGAAGGGCGGCACGGTCCGCACCGACGGCGGCACGCTGGTGGTGGAGGGCGCCGACGAGGTCACGCTGCTGATCTCCATGGGTTCGAGCTACCGGAACTTCAAGGACGTCGGCGGCGACCCGGCCCAGGTGGCGGAGCGGCATCTGAAGCGGGCGAGCGGGCGGCCGTACGAGGTGCTGGCGCACCGGCACGTACGCGACTATCAGCGGTTGTTCGGGCGTGTGACGATCGACCTGGGCACTTCGGGGGCCGTCGCGCTGCCGACCGACGAGCGTATCGCCCGCAAGCAGCTCGACACCGACCCGCAGCTGGCGGCGCTGTACTTCCAGTACGGCCGCTACCTGCTGATCTCCAGCTCCCGCTCCCCCGGCTACGCGGCCAATCTGCAGGGCATCTGGAACGACTCGCTCACCCCCGCGTGGGAGTCGAAGTACACCATCAACATCAACTGCGAGATGAATTACTGGCCGGCCGCGCCCGCCAACCTCACCGAGTGCATGGAGCCGCTGTTCGACCTGATCAAGGACCTGGCCGAGTCGGGGGCCAGGACCGCCAAGACGCAGTACGGCGCGGGCGGCTGGGTGGCCCACCACAACACCGACGGCTGGCGCGGCACCGCGCCCGTCGACTTCGCCTTCTACGGCGTGTGGCCGAGCGGCGGCGCGTGGCTCTGCCTGACGATGTGGGAGCACTACCTGTACACGGGCGACGAGCGGCGGCTGCGCGAGCACTTCCCGCTGATCAAGGGCTCGGTCCAGTTCTTCCTGGACACGCTGCAGACCGACCCCAGGACCGGCTACCTGGTGACCAACCCCTCGCACTCCCCCGAGGTCGGCCACCACGAGGACGGCGGCGAGAACGTCAGCATCTGCGCCGGTCCCACCATGGACATGCAGATCCTGCGGGACCTGTTCGGCGCCTTCGAGGAGGCCTCGACGATCCTGCGGCTGGAGGAGGGGATGCGGGAGCAGGTGAAGCAGGCCCGCTCCCGGCTGGTGCCCACCCAGGTGGGTCACCTCGGCCAGATCCAGGAGTGGCAGGAGGACTACCGGGGCGACGCCGCGTTGTCGCGCAGCCGGCACATCTCCCACCTGTGGGGCCTGTTCCCGAGCCACCAGATCGACCCGCGCCTGTCGCCCGAGCTGGCCACGGCCGCCCGCCGGACGCTGGAGCTGCGAGGGGAGGCGGGGGCGGGCTGGTCGCTGGCCTGGAAGATCAACTTCTGGGCTCGGCTGCTGGACGCGCCCGAGGCGTACAAGCGGCTGAGCAACCTGCTGCTGCCCGCCCGGACCGCGCCCAACATGTTCGACCTGCATCCGCCGTTCCAGATCGACGGCAACTTCGGCGGGACTTCGGGGATCACCGAGATGCTGCTGCAGAGCCACGGCGACCAGGTGCACCTGCTGCCGGCGCTGCCCTCGGCCTGGCCGGCCGGGTCGTTCCACGGGCTGCGGGCCAGAGGAGGGTTCGAGATCGACCTGGAGTGGGGCGGCGGGGCCGTACTGCGCGGGAAGATCCGCTCGGATCTGGGACGGAAGCTCACGCTGCGCACCGCGAAGGAGGTCACGGTGACCGAGCACGGCAGGCCGGTCAAGGCCGAACGGCCGGAGCCGGGGGTGATCGTCTTCGACACCCGGCGCGGTGGGGTCTACGAGGTGGCCGCGTCCGCCTGAGCCCCCGCCCGGGGATCCGCCTGACCAGGCCGGGTGCGGGGCGGGGTGCGGGACGCCTCGCCCCTGGCGTGGGCGGCGAACAGGCGGGCCGCCTCGTCCGGGTCGCCGGAGGCCAGCGCCGCCACCAGGTCGTCGTGGTGGCCCGCCATCGCCCCCCAGTCACCGCCGTAGAGCGGGTTGCCGACCACGTGCAGGCTCCACAGGTTGGACTCGATGGTCCGCCACAGCCGCAGCAGGAAGGAGTTGCCGCAGGCGGCGCATACGCGCCGGTGGAAGGCCAGGTCGGCGTCCCGGAAGGCGCCGATGTCGCCGTCGCCCGCCGCCCGCCGCATCGCCTGCACGTCGGCGCTCAGCTGCCGCAGCGTCTCGGGCCGGACGCGGGTGGCGGCCTCGCGGGCGGCGTACTCCTCCAGCAGCACCCGGATGTCGCGGACCTCGCGGGCCTGCTCGTCGGAGATCTCCGCGACGTAGCTGCCCCGGTTGGGATAGGAGATGACCAGGCCCTCGTGCGCCAGCCGTTTGATCGCCTCCCTGGCCGGGGCCTGGCTGGTGCCGACCCGGCGGGCGATCTCCGACTCCACCAGCCGCTGCCCCGCCACCAGCTCGCCGGCGACGATCCAGCCGCGCAGCAGCTCGTAGACCCGGTCGGACAGCAGCTCCCTGGGCACCAGCCGGGCCGCGGGCGGCGCGACCTGCTGCTCCTGCCAGATGCGCGCCACCGTGGACTGCGAGAGGCCGAGCTGCCTGGCCATCGTGCGCGTCGAGGGGACGGCCGGCCCGGTGGCCGCGGCGGCGATCACCCGTTCGGCCTCCCGCCGCTCCGCGGTGCGCGGGCGGCCGGGGCGCGGGGCGTCGGCCAGGCCGTCGAGGCCGCGTTCGACGAACCGGTCGCGCCACTTGGCCACGGTCGCGGGGCTCACCGCCAACCGCGCCGCGATCTCGTTGCGGGGCAGGCCCTCGGCGCAGGCGAGCACGATGCGGCTGCGTAGGCTCAGGCTTTCGCCGGCCCCCTCCGCCCACGCCCGCAGGGCGGCCAGCTCCTCCGCACCCAGCACCAGCCGCTTGCCGTCCTCGCGTCCAGCCATCCGCCCATCCTAACGTATTTATGACTCAGGCAATCTGCTCGCAACCTATTTACGTGGCTCTTGACGAGCATATGTGACCTACGTATTAAATAATCGTTAATCGAGTGACGACCCATTAAAAGGCGTCTCCCCTGGAGGTGCGATGCGCTCCCCACGTCCGACCCACGCCCTGACCGCGCTCGGCGGCCTGCTCCTGCTCGCTGGCTGCGGCGGGGGCGGCTTCGCCGGCGGCTCGCAGGCGCAGCAGAGCGAGGGGGGCCAGGTCACCGTACGGATGCTGGTCAACATCACCCCGAACCTCACCCAGGCCTACTGGGACGGGCTGGTCAAGCCGTTCGAGCAGGCCAATCCCGGCATCGACGTCAAGATCGAGGCGCCGACCGGCAAGGGCGTGGCCGACACGCTGCCCCAGCAACTCGCCGCGGGCAACGCCCCCGACGTGGTCGAGACGCTGACGGCCGACGAGACGCTCTCCAAGCAGATGCTCGACCTGACCGACCAGCCGTGGGCGAAGGACACGCCGCTGGTCAAGGAGGCGAGCCTGGGCGGCAAGGTCTACACGGTCGGCGTCGGCGTACAGGCGCAGTCGCTGGTCTTCTACAACAAGGCCACGTTCGACAAGGCCGGGATCGACAAGCCGCCGACCACGCTCGACGAGTTCGACACGGTCATGGGCAAGCTCAAGGCGGCCGGGACGCTGCCGCTGCAGACCGGCGGCGAGTTCCTGACCGGGCTCCAGCTGCTGCAGCTGTCCAGCCCGTCGCGCGCCCAGGCCCACCCCACCTGGCAGCAGGACATCAAGGCGGGCAAGCTCAAGGCGGGCGAGTCGCTGCTGCCGTTCCTGGAGCGCTACCGCACCTGGATCGACAAGGGCTACGTCGACAAGAACGCCCTGGGCATGAAGTACGCCGACGCCGAGACCGCCTTCCTGTCCGGCAAGTCGGCGATGTACGTCATGGGCAGCTGGTTCACCGCCGCCGAGGCCAAGTCCAAGAAGGACTTCGAAGTCGGCGTCTTCCCCGCCCCGGTCGACAAGGGCCTGAGCTACCCGGGCCCGCAGGGCGCCACGATGGCGGCCCCGTACATGATCCTCAAGTCCACCCCGCAGAAGGACGCGGCGCTCAAGCTGGTGAAGTGGCTCGTCACCGACCCGGCGGCGGTCAAGAGCCAGCTCAAGCAGGACGGCAACTTCCGCAACGGCGTAGAGCGCGAGTTCACCCCGCTGGAGAAGCAGGTGCAGGAGATCCTCGACGGCGCCCCCTCCGGGGTCCCGCAGGGTGAGGGGTACGGGGACGCGACCCTGCCCAAGGGCTTCAACGCCGCCTGGAACACCGAGGTCCAGGGCCTGTACGTGGGCAAGTCGCCCAAGGAAGTGGCCGAGGGCGTGGACCGCTGGCTGGCCGGCCGTTCATGACGCTCACCCAAGAAGCACCCGTCGTCACCACCACGGTCGTGCGGCGCAAGCCCAGGAGCCGCGACGGATGGGCCACCGCGATCATGGTCGCCCCCGCCACCGTCCTCTACATCGTGATGCTGATCATCCCGGTCGGCCTGGCCCTCTACCTGAGCCTGACCGACTGGGACGGCTTCAGCGCCAACCCCGCCTTCGTCGGCGCCGCCAACTACGTCAACCTCCTGGACGACCCCGAGCTGCGCCGCGCCGCCCTGGTCACCCTGCTGGTCGCGGCGGCGGGCACGGCCGGGCTCAACCTCCTGGGCCTCGGCTTCGCCCTCCTGGTGAACGGCGTCTCCAGGGCGAACACGTTCTTCCGGATCGTGCTGTTCTACCCGCACGTGCTCAGCGCCCTCGTGGTCGGCTTCCTCTGGTCGGCGATCCTCGGCACCACCGGCGCGGTCAACAACCTGGTGACCACCTGGGGCGGCGAGGTGCTGCCGTTCCTGTCCGATCCGACGTGGGCCACGATCACCATGATCGCGGTGCTGGTGTGGGCGGGGTTCGGCGTCAACGTGGTGCTGTACCTGGCCGGGCTGCAGGCCGTGCCGCACTCGCTGATCGAGGCGGCGCGCATCGACGGCGCGACCCGCTGGCAGGTGTTCAGGAACGTGACGCTGCCCGCCCTGGGCCCGTCCGTGACGGTCAACATCGTGCTGTCGCTGGTGACGCTGCTCAAGACGTACGACCTGGTGGTGTCGCTGACGGCGGGCGGGCCGGCCGGTCAGACGCAGACCGTCGCCTATCTCATCCTGTGGAACTCCTTCCACGACGCCCGCCTGGGCTTCGGCTCGGCCCAGTCGGTGCTGCTCATGCTGGTGACGGCGGCGCTGGCGTTCGTGGTGACCCGGCTGCGCAGGCGTGGCGAGCTGGCGGTGCACCAGTGAGAAAGCCCTTCCTCTGGGCGACCGTCGCCTTCATGCTCATCCCCCTGTACGTGCTGACCGTCAACGCCTTCAAGGGCCAGCAGGACATCCTGGGCAACCCGTTCGGCCTGGGGGGCCTCACGCTGGAGCCCCTGGGCCGGGCGCTGACGAACCCGCAGTTCAACGTGGTCAAGGGCTACGCGGTCACGCTGCTGTTCGTGGTGGCGGTCAACCTGCTCTCGGTGGTGCTGGCCGCGCCCGCCGCCTACGTGATCGCGCGCAGCCCGAAGCGCCGCTTCCGGGTGCTGATGCTGTTCTTCTTGGCCGGCACGTTCATCCCGGGGCAGGTGCTGGTCATCCCGGTGGTCTACGTGCTCAAGACGCTCGGGCTGATGGGGACGATCCGCGGGTTCGTGCTGTTCGAGACCGTACTGACGCTGCCGTTCTCGATCTTCCTGTACGCCGGTTACATCGCCACCGTCCCGGCCGTGCTCGACCAGGCGGCGGCGGTGGACGGGGCCGGGCGGCTGCGGACGTTCTGGCAGATCGTCTTCCCGCTGATGCGGCCCGCGGTCGCCACGATGGTCATCCTCAACACCTTCTCGGTGTGGAACGACTTCGTGAACCCGCAGATCATCCTGGGCCCCGGCAGCGGCCTGTACACGGTGACCACCGGCGTCTACGCGGCGGTCAGCCAGTACTCCACCGACTACACGGTGGTCTTCCCGACGCTGCTGCTGGCCATCGCCCCCCTGCTGGTCTTCTTCGTCTTCATGCAACGGCACATCATCAGCGGCCTCACCGCCGGGGCCACGAAAGGTTGACATGCGGGAGATCACCGCGACTGTCCCTCTTGGCGCGCCGCCCGCCTGGGCGGTGCTCGAACGCCGGCTGTTCGACGCCCTCGACGAGGCGTGGCGCGCCTTCGCCGCCCGCTACTGCGGGCCCGACGGACGGCTCATCTACCACGGCACCACCGAGGACCGGGACGGCGCCGACGACTTCTACGAGGCGTTCTTCAACTGGCCGGCGCTCTACCAGCTCGGCGGCGCCGACGACCTGCTAGACGCGGCCAAGCACCACTGGGAGGGCGTGACCGCGCAGCTCACCGAGCTCGGCTACCTGGTGGACGAGTTCGAGCGTGGCTACGACTGGTTCCACCAAGGCGAGTCACTGCTGCTGTTCTACGGCATCTGCGCCGCGGACCCGCGCGACGAGCGCTACCGCGAGCGGGCCCGCCGCTTCGCCGAGCTCTACCTGCCCGGCTCGGCCAACTACGACGCCGAGCTCGACCTCATCCGCGCCCCGCACAACGGCGCGGGCGGCCCCCGCTACGGCATGCAGCGGGAGTGGGCCTCCTACCACGCGGGCCTGACCAGCATGCGACCGTACGGGCTGCCGCTGCGCGACCTGCCGGGGATCACGACCTGGGCGGACCTGGCCGACCCCGGCAACGCCACCCGCATGGGCGCCGCGATGAGCGAGCGGATCGGCCGCGGCGACGTGGCGGTCAACCTGGCCGCCACCAGCCTGGCCGTCAACGCCTGGCTGTACGACGGCGACGACCGCTACCGCGACTGGGCGCTGCGCTACATCGGCGCCTGGCAGGAGCGGGCCGCCGCCAACGACGGCGTGCTCCCCGACAACGTCGGCCCGTCGGGCAAGGTCGGCGAGCTGCACGGCGGCCGGTGGTACGGCGGCAACTACGGCTGGCAGTGGCCGCACGGCCTCTACAGCGTCGGCGCCGCCGCGGCCGTCGCCGCGGTCAACGCCCACCTGCTGACCGGCGACGACGCCACGCTCGCCATCGGCCGCGACCCCCTGGAGAGGGTGTACGCCCACGCCAGGCAGGCGAGCGTGACCGGCACGGAGATGAGCACCAGCGACCGGTGGCTGGCCGAACTGGGCGAGGAGGCCGGGCAGCCCACCATGCTGGTGCCCAACCGGCATGACGACGGCGGCTGGTTCGACTTCCAGCCGCCGCAGCTCGGCCTGCCCGTCTGGCTGTGGCAGGCGAGCCGGTCCGCCGAGGACGCCGACCGGCTGGACCGGCTGCGCGCGGCGGCGGGCTACGACTGGACCACGGTGCGCCCGTTCCGCAACAAGGAGGAGGCCGGGCACGAGGCGCCCTGGCTGGAGTACCTGCGCGGCGCCAACCCGGGTTTCCCCGAGGCCATGCTGGCCACCGCGCTCGGCCAGGTACAGCGGCGGATGGCGCTCATCGACGCCGACGACGCGGACCTGGCGACCGTCCACGTGCACCACTGGCAGCGGCTCAACCCGGTGCTCACCGAGGCGCTGCTGCAACTGGTCACGGGCACGCCGCAGGTCCTCTACAACGGCGGGCTGCTGCCGACGCGGCTGGCCTACTTCGACGCCGACCGCCACCGCCCCGGCCTGCCCGCCGACGTGGCCGCGCTGGTCGACTCGGTACGGCCCGACGGCGTCCGCGTCGAACTGGTCAACCTCGGGCTGAGCCGGACCCGCCGGGTCGTGGTGCAGGCGGGCGCGTTCGGCGAGCACGACATCGACCGGGCGGTGGTGACCGGGGCCGAGCCTGATTATCCGGGCGATCCCCGTTCCTACACCGCTCCTCCGATCAGTGAGGCCGAGCGGGAGGTGATCGTTGGTGGTCCGCGACTGGTCGTGGAGCTGCCGCCCGGGCGCCGCATCCGGCTCGACCTGCACACGACGGCGCGCGTCCGTACCCCGTCGCACCAGCACTACTGAGCCCTTCCCCGGGCCTTATCGAGTCACGAGCTCTGTCGAGTCACGGGCCTTATCGAGTCACGGGCCTACCCCGAGCCGCACCGAGCCCTTCTACCGAGTCCTACCGAGGAGTTTCATGGACGACCCCATCTGGGACCTTCCCGTTCGCGGGCCGCTGCCCGCCGAACCCGATCCCGCCCTCGTGGCCGGGCTGTCCCGGATCAGCTCGGCCACCGCCTGCGCGAAACTGCACGCCCAGGGCATCCGGCGGACCTTCGTCGAGGGACCGCTTCCGCTGGCGCGGGGGCAGAAGATCGCCGGCCGGGTCCGGACGCTGCAGTTCATGCCGCAGCGCGAGGACATCGCTTCGGGCCTCGGCCAGGAGTACGTCGAGAGGCACACCGCGCTGTGGGCGGTCCTGGAGGAGGTGCGGCCCGGCGACGTGCTCGTCGTCCAGGCATACGGCAGCGCCTACACCGGCTGCTTCGGCGACATGCTGGTCCGCTACTTCAAGCGCAAGGGCGGCGCGGGCATCGTCGTGGACGGCCGGATCAGGGACCTGCCCCGGGTCGCCGAGCTGGACGTGCCGATCTGGTCCACGGGCGCGACCCCGCACTACGCCTCGCAGGCGGAGCTGTTCCCGTGGGCCTATGACGTGCCGGTCGCCGTCGGCGGGGCGCTCGCGCTCCCCGGTGACCTGCTCGTCGCCGACGACGACGGCGCCGTGGTGGTACCGCGCCGCCGGGCCGAGTCGGTGATCGAAGCCGCCGCCGAGCACGAGCAGTGGGAGCGCTACAGCCGCGCCCGCATCGAGGACGGCGGCGCCCTGTCGGACTACTACCCCCTAACCCCCCAAACCCGCGCCGAGTACGAGCAGTGGCGGGAAGCAAAGGAGAGCCAGTGATCCTCAGGTCCTTGGGTGCGGTCGTCTTATTGCTAGGCAGCTTGACCGCACCAGCGACTGCGGCGGAGAAGGCCACGTGCGACTACTACGTGTCCCCCACGGGCGGCGACCGGGCCGACGGCAGTGCCCAGCGTCCGTGGAAGTCCATCGAGCAGGCCCGTGACCAGCTGCGCGCCAAGAAGAAGCACCAAAAGTGCGACATCGTGGTCAACGTCAAGACCGGTGACTACGTCGTCGACAAGACGATCACCTTCACCGAGGCCGACTCCGGCGAGAACGGCCACAAGATCACCTACCGCAGCGCCGACGGCCCCGGCAAGGCCAGGCTGCTCGGCGCCAAGCCGCTGACCGGCTGGCAGAAGTACAACGACACCATCTACAAGACCAAGGTCGACCGCAGCTTCTACACCCTCTTCGAGGACGGCAAGCGCGCCACGACCGCCCGCTACCCGAACAGGACCAGCGACGACCTGTGGTCGCCGTATCTGTTCTCGGTGACGCCCGAGGCGGAATACCAGGCCGTGCACAACTGGCTCTTCTTCGACGCCAAGGACATCCCGAAGGAGTGGGACGCCGACTTCGACAAGAACGCCCAGATGGTCGTCTGGTCCGGCGGTTCGTGGAGCTGGTTCTCCGACACCGTGCCGCTCGGCGGGGCCGACTTCCGCAAGAACTTCTTCACGCTCAACCACGACGCCCGCTTCACCCTCGTCAACAGCCGCAGCGGCTCGCGCTACTTCCTGCAGAACACGCTGCGCTTCCTGGACCAGCCGGGCGAGTATTACTTCGACTTCGCCAACAGCGAGGTCTACTACTGGCCCAAGGGCTCGATCGACAAGGTCATGGCCCCCACCGTCAAGACGATCATCTCGCTGGCCGGGTCCTCTCCCGACCGGCGCGTCCAGAACCTCGCCTTCGACGGGCTGCAGCTGCAGTACTCCGACTTCGTCGACTGGTATCGCTATGCCTGGAACGCCCCGGGCGACTCGGGCTACGAGCACAAGTACCCGATCTACGACCGGCAGATCGAGATGCCGCGCAACAGGTTCGGCATGATCACCGTGACGAACTCCCGCGACATCGACCTGACCAGGCTGCACCTGTCCGACAGCGGCTTCACGGGCGTCTTCCT
Source organism: Nonomuraea sp. NPDC050022 (assembly GCF_044460705.1). Lineage (NCBI taxonomy): Bacteria > Bacillati > Actinomycetota > Actinomycetes > Streptosporangiales > Streptosporangiaceae > Nonomuraea > Nonomuraea sp. NPDC050022. Next base: position 163,432 of record NZ_JBITKE010000019.1, on the reverse strand, counting down.
GCTCTTCGCCAACGAGCGGGTCAAGGTGTCGGACAGCCTGCTGGACAACCTCGGCGGCGACGGCATCAAGGTGGAGGGCGGCTACCCCGGGGAAGGTGATATCTCCGGACATCACACGATCACGAATAACTACATCTACCACGTCGGCGAGCTGGTCCCCGGCGACGCGGCCGGCATCGAGCTGATGAGCACGGGCAACAACACCGTCAGCAACATCGTCGTCAAGCACAGCGCCCGCTACGGCATCAGCCTTGAGGTCCGCCCCGAGATCAAGAACGAGGACAACTACGCCCGCAACAACAAATTCTCCTACATCCGCCTGGAGGAGACCGGCCTCGACAGCGGCGACATGGGCGCCTTCTACACCTATGGCGTGCACAACGTCGAGCCGCACCCGATCGACAACTACGTCACGCAGATGGTGATCGGCGACGTCATCAACGACCCCGCCGGGCAGATGCCGGACTCCGGCACCCGCGGCGTCCACATGGACGCGGGAGGATGCGGCTTCGCCATCTCCAACGTCGAGGTGGGCAAGGTCAGCGATGACAAGTACCAGGCGTACAAGTGCAACGAGGTCATCAACGCCAACTGGGCGGACGGCTTCGACACCTCGAAGATGGAGTACGACAAGATCGGCGTGACGAGCGTGTTCCCGTATCCGATCCCCAGCTGAGCGCGTTCCCTCAACCGGTCGCGAACTGAGCGCGTTCCCTCAGCCGATCGCGAACTGAGCGCGTTCCCTCAGCCGATCGCGAACTGAGCGCGTTCCCTCAGCCGATCGCGAGCTGAGCGAGTTTCCTCAACCGATCGTGAACCGGACGGCGACCGGTGGAGCCGGGCCCTGCGGCGATTGCCGCGGGGCCCGTTCCCATAACGCCGCGATATGCGCGGATGGTATGCCCCTCGCTGATCGGCCCCGTCATACCTTGGCGGCACCCCCCGATCCGAGGAGCTTCCATGATCCCTTACCGCCCGTCGGCGGCGGGTGCGGTGCTCGCGATCATCGCTCTCGCACTCACCGCGGCCCCCGCCACGGCCGCCCCCGCGCAGGCAGTCCCCAGAGAGGTCGTTCAGGCGGCCACGGTGGAGCCGCCGCCGGAGGTGCTCGACGCGATGCGACGCGACCTGGGCCTCACCCGCGAGCAGGTCATCACCCGCCTGGGCAACGAGGAGCAGGCCCGCCGCCTCCAGCCCAAGCTGCGCGCCAAGCTCAAGGACCGCTACGCCGGATCCTGGGTGAACCAGGAGGGCTCGCTGGTGGTGGCCACCACCGACGCCGCCGCGGCCACCGCCGTCACCGCCGCGGGCGCCCAGGCGAAGGTCGTCGCCCGGTCGCTGGCCACGCTCACCTCGATCAAGGGCGCCCTGGACACCACCGCCGGCCAAGGCGCGCTGGACGCCGCCGCCGGCAAGGGCGCCGGGCGAAAGGTCCCGGTCTGGTTCGTGGACGAGCGGGCCAACACCGTCGTGGTACAGGCATTGGACACCGCCGCCGGTGAGGCGTTCGTGGCCGCGAGCGGCGTGGACCGCGCCGCCGTACGGATCGAGACCATCACCGAGCGGCCGGTCACCTTCCAGAACCTGCGCGGCGGCGACGCCTACTACATCTCCGGCGGCACACGCTGCTCGATCGGCTTCCCGGTGACCCAGGGCGGCACCCAAGGCTTCGTCACGGCCGGTCACTGCGGCACTCCCGGACTGACCACCTCCGGCTCCGGGGGGCAGAGCCAGGGCACGTTCCAGGGGTCCTCGTTCCCCGGCGACGACTACTCCTGGGTCGCGGTCAACTCGCAGTGGATCGCGCGCCCGGCGGTCAACCCCTACGGCACCGAAATGGTGCCGGTCTTCGGCTCCGCCGAGGCGCCGGTCGGATCGGCCGTATGCAGGTCGGGCTCCACCACGCACTGGCACTGCGGCACCATCCAGGAGCGGAACACCAGCGTGACCTACTCCCAGGGGACGATCTTCCAGGTCGTACGGACGAACGTGTGCGCCGAGCCCGGCGACTCCGGTGGCCCGTTCATCTCCGGCTACCAGGCACAGGGCGTCACCTCCGGCGGCTCGGGCAACTGTAGCGCCGGCGGCACCACCTTCTTCCAGCCGGTCAACGAGATCCTCAACGCGTACGGGCTCACGCTGTCGACTGTGAGCACCCAGTGCGCGGGCCACCCGAACCACCACTTCAACGAGCTGACGGCCCACCAGGGCAGCTTCGGCAACCTCATCCCCGACGCCGGGATCTACCCGCCGAACGGCTTCGCCTCCGCCGGTGCCGGCACGCACACCGCCTGCATGGACGGATCCGGCACCGCGCGCATGCGGCTCAGCCTGCAGAAGTACACCTGCTGCGGACCCTTCGGCACCCCGATCTGGGTGGAGGTGGCGACCACCGGAACCGGCACCACCCTCAAGTCCTTGACCACCAGCCAGCCCGCGGGCACCTACCGGTGGGTGGTCAGCGTCAGCGACTCCATCGTCGTCCCCACCACCCCGATCGGCGAGTACTACTTCCTGGGCACCACCAGCCCCGCTTGACCGAGACGATCCCGGGCCGCCACCGAAAACCGGTCGGCGGCCCCGGGGGATGCCTACAGCGTCCTGGTCATGAACGCGCTGTTCGGGTCAGGCCGGTAGTCCGCGAACGGCTCGCAGTACGCGAACCCGAACTTCTCGTACAGCTTCCTCGCCGGCAGGAAGAACTCGTCGGAGCCGGTCTCAAGGCTGAGCCGGGCGAAGCCCATGCGCGTGGCCTCGGCGATGATGTGCCCCAGCAGCAGGGACGCCACCCCGCTGCGCTGGCGCACCGGCCGGGTGCGCATCGACTTCACCTCGGCGTGGTCGGCGTCCAGCCGCTTGATCGCGCCACAGCCGACCAGGGTGTCTCCGTCGACGACCGTCCAGAACGTCACCTCGGGCGCGCGGAGCGCGTCGAGGTCGAGGGCGTGCTTGCTCTCCAGCGGCGTGATCGACCGCATCTGCTGGAGATGCTCGTCGAGGAACGCGGCGATCTCCGGACCGGAGAGGTCGTCAACGGCGATCTTCATGGACTCGGCCCCCTTCTTGTCCCCGAATGGGCGGTTCGGAGATTACCAGGGCTACCGGGAGGCTGGTCTGACCAGGCCGCAGTCGTAGGACAGGACGATCACCTGGGCGCGGCTGGTCAGCCCCAGCTTGGCCATCAGGCGGTTGAGGTGGGTCTTGACGGTGCCCTCGCTCACCGACAGCCGCTCGGCGATCTCCTTGTTGGACAGGGCGTGCCCGACCAGGCCGAGCACCTCGGTCTCGCGGCTGGTCAGGCGGTCGAGGGCCGGTGGCGGGGTCTCGACGGCCGGCGGTGGGTCGACGAACGCCTCGATCAGCCGCTTGGTGGCGACCGGGGCCAGCAGGATGTCACCGGAGACGACCGTGTGGATGGCGGCGATCAGGCGTTCGGGCGGCGTGTCCTTGAGCAGGAAGCCGCTGGCGCCCAGCCGCAGCGCGTTGAAGACATATTCGTCCAGGTCGAACGTGGTGAGGATGAGCACCTTGGGCGGCGCCCCCTCGGCGGCGGCCAGGATCCGCTCGGTGGCCGTGATGCCGTTGATGCCCGGCATCCGGATGTCCATCAGGATCACCTCGGGCTTGACCGCGGCGGCCAGGCGCACCGCCTCCTCACCGTCGGCGGCCTCGCCCACCACCTCCAGGCCCGCCGCGCGCAGCAGCGCGGCCAGACCGGCACGGATGAGCACCTGATCGTCGACCACGAGCACTCTGATCATGAGCTCGCTTCTTGAGGCTGATCGTCGGGCGGGGACAGCGGGAAGATCGCCAGCACCTCGAATCCGCCCAGCGGCAGCGGCCCTGCGTTGATCGTTCCCTGATAAAGCCTGACACGTTCGGTCATGCCGATCAATCCGTGCCCACGAGAACGGGAGCTCCCGGTGGCCGCAACGCCGTCGTTGGTCACGCGAAGGGCCAGCGTGGCCGGGCCGTACGTCACCCGGATCTCCACCCGGGCGCGACCGGCGTGTTTCAGCACGTTGGTCAGGGACTCCTGGACGATGCGGTAGGCGCACATGTCCAGGCCGGGCGGCAGCGGCCTGACCTCACCCTCGACGATCACCGTGAGCGGCAGACCGGCCGCGCGGATCCGCTCCGCCAGGGGTTCGAGGCTCTGCAGGCCGGGGGCCGTGGAGTAGAGCCCTTCGTCCTCGTCGTCGGCCTCGATGCGCAGGATCGACAGCAGCCGCCGCATCTCGGCCAGCGCCTCGTGGCTGGTGTCGGCGATGACCTCCAACGTGGCGTGCGCGGTGGCCGGGTCGGACAAGGCGACGTAGCGGCCGAGCCCCGCCTGTACGGAGATGACCGACATGTGATGGGCGACGACGTCGTGCAGCTCGCGGGCGATCCGCACCCGTTCGTGGGTGACGGCGCGGCGGGCGGCGGCGTCCTGCTCCCGGTGTAGCTGGTCGGCCAGCACGGCGAGCTGCCCGGTACGTTCGGCCAGCAACCGCGTGCTCGTGCCCGCGCCCACGGTGTAGGCCGCCACCAGGAGCGACTGCCCTAACGCCGACCACAGCGCGACGTCGGGCTGGCGGACCGACGCCTGCGTCCACTCCGTCACGATCAGCGCCGCCCCGGCCAGGGTGAACGCCCAGGACCGGTGGGCGGCGACGGTGTAGAGCGTCACCAGCGGCCCCATGCTGTTGAGCCCGAGGTGGTAGCCCAGCATGTGGTAGACCAGCGCCGCCCCGGTGGAGACCACCAGGACGGCGACGGGCGCCCGCCTGCGCAGTGCCACCGGCGCGTTCACCAGCACGGTCAGGGACAGGGACAACGTGTCCGGAGGCCGCCCCTTACCCGGGTCGTACATCTCCCACAGCCAGGTCCCGACGACCAGCGCCAGGGCCAGGGCGCCGTCGAGGAGCAGGGGGTTGACCGCGGACACTCGCCGGACGAGCGATGCGGCGCTGATGGGCATCCGCCACGCTAACTCCAGGACCGGCCGTTACGCATCTACCTGGGGTTTACCTCGGCTGCCGCGGAAGTTGCAGCCCAGCTCGCGCCGGAAACCCCGGCGAGCCCGCGCCGCACGTCGCGTGCGCGAGAAGCCCGTCCAGCGGTCTGTGACCCCCGGCCCATCCCGTAGCAGAATGTCATGGGGGAAGTTTTCGCAGGTGAGAGGGAGTGAGGCGGCGTGCTGGACAACATTCGGCCCCGCTCATATGCCAAGAACGGCTTGCGGATGCTCGCCGTCGCAGGCGCCTATTTCGCAGCTGCGAAGGTGGGATTGGCGCAGGAGCTGGTCGGCGGGCAGGTCACGCCGCTCTGGCCGCCGACGGGCATCGCGCTGGCCTGTCTGCTTCTCATGGGCATCCGAGTCTGGCCCGGGATCACTCTCGGCGCGTTCCTGGTCAACCTGACGCTCGGACCGTCGCTGCTCGCGGTCGCGGCGATCTCCGCGGGGAACACCTTAGCTCCGGTGTGCGCTTACCTCCTGCTCCGTCGCGCGCGTTTCTGCATCGAGCTGGATCGGTTGCGGGACGCGCTGGCGCTGGTATTCCTCGGCGCCTTGACCGCGATGCTGATCAGCTCGACGGTGGGCAGTGGCGTGCTCCTGCTCGCCGGCGCGCTGCGAAGCGGTGACTTCTGGCCGACGTGGTCGGTGTGGTGGACGGGCGACGCGATGGGCGTGCTCGTGGTAACGCCCATTCTGCTGGTGCTGCGCACATCCCGGGCTCCGTGGGACGCTCGTCTGTCCCGTTGGGGCGAGGCTGTGGCCTTGGCCGTGGGCACGCTCCTCATCACGGTGATGGCGACGGTGAGCTCCATCAACCTGCTCTTCCTCGTCTTCCCGTTCCTGATCTGGGCCGCCCTGCGTTTCCAGCTGGCGGGCGCCGCGGGATGCGCGCTGATCGTGTCGACAGTCGCGATCGTCGCGGCCGCGCAAGGTTCGGGCCCGTTCGCCGAGCACGGCCTCTTCCTCAACATGGTCACCCTGCAAGCGTTCAACGGGGCCGCGTCGCTGACCGCCCTGCTGCTGGCGGCGATCATCGCGGAGCGAAATCAAGCCCATGACAGGCTCGAGCACATCTGTGCGCGCCTCACTGAGGTCGCGGACCGGGTCGACCGGGAACGGAGGGCGGCCCAGCGGTTGCCGCCCGAACCCGAAGTGCGGCACAAAGGCGGCTGATGTCATAACGATCTAGCGCACGTAGACGTTCGGCTGGGCCGGGGTGGACATGCCGTTGCCGATGAAGTAGCTCGGGTGCGGCGGCTGGTTGTAGGCGGTGTTCTGCCAGGCGATCGCCACCCGGTACATCGGGTCGTGCATGAGGGTCCACAGCCGCCGGGTCGTCACGGTGGAGGTGCTGTAGATCCGCAGCGCCGTCTCCGACGTCGTCGGCCAGACGACCTCCTCGCGCCAGTCGCCGAACAGGTCGGCCGACAGGGACGGGGTCGACTTGGTGCCGTTGTTGGCGTGCACGCCCGAACCGGTGAGCAGGCGGGTGTCGGCGCTGGTGCCGTACTTGTCGATGTGCGTGCCGTCGAGCAGCTCGCGGACCGGGTCGGCGTCCCACCAGATGAGGAAGTTGGTCGAGCCGGGCTTGCGGCCGATGTTCGCGCCGGAGGTGTTGAGCAGACCGGAGACGGCCGACGACCACGATTCGGCGCCCGCGCTGCCCGCGTACACGTCGTCGGACACGCCGCGCCCGTTGTCGCACCCGCAGGAGGGGTTCGTCCAGATGACGGCGCCGGTCCGGGCGTCGACCATGGAGGTGGCCGGCTGGTTGGTGTTCTCGTGCGGCTTGAACACCTCGAGGCCGGAGCGGGCCGGGATCAGATCGCCGACGTGCAGCGCGTCACCGTGGAACAGCCGGGTGTTCCACAGCGGGCCGCCGTTGTCGTCGATCGCCTCCGAGCCGTAGATGATCTCGTCCCGGCCGTCGTTGTCGGCGTCCGCGATCGACAGCTGGTGGTTGCCCTGGCCCTCGTACTGGGAGCCGGACACGTTGGAGTCGAACGTCCACCTCTGGGTCAACGCGCCGCTGCGGAAGTCCCACGCGGCGATCACCGTACGCGTGTAGTAGCCCCGCGCCATGATCAGGCTGGGCCGCTGCCCGTCCAGGTACGCCGTACCGGCCAGGAAGCGGTCGACCCGGTTGCCGTAGGAGTCGCCCCAGCTGGACACGGTCCCGCGCGGCGGGTTGTAGTTGACGGTGGACATGGCCGCCCCGGTCTGACCGTTGAACATGGTCAGGAATTCCGGCCCGGACAGGACGTATCCGGAGGAGTTCCGGTAGTCCGCGGACGCGGAGCCGATGACCCTGCCGGTGCCGTCCACACTCCCGTCGGCGGTCTTCATCGCGACCTCGGCCCTGCCGTCGCCGTCGTAGTCGTACACCTGGAACTGGGTGTAGTGCGCCCCGGCGCGGATGTTGCGGCCCAGGTCGATGCGCCACAGCCGGGTGCCGTTCAGCCGGTAGGCGTCCACGTACACGTTGCCGGTGTAGCCGGACTGGGAGTTGTCCTTGGCGTTGGACGGATCCCACTTGAGCACGAACTCGTAGCGGCCGTCACCGTCCAGGTCCCCCACGCTCGCGTCGTTCGCGCTGTAGGTGTAGGCGACTCCGTCCGGCGTGGTGCCGCCGGCGGGCCGCTGGATCGGGACGTCCAGGTACCCGTTGGCGAACTGCGTCGCCGCCGCGGAGGGCGCCTGTTCCACCCCGCCGACCACGGCGCGCACGGTGTAGGTGGAAGTCGCCGCGGCGCCGGAGTCCAGGTAGTTCGTCGAACTCGTGATGGGCGACGAGGTCAGCAGGGTCGAGCCGCGGTAGAGGTTGAATCCCGTGCTCATGCTCTCGCTGCCGAGCAGCCGCCAGGACACCAGGTTGCCGCTGCCGGAATGGACGCTGATCAGGCCGCGATCCAGGTTCTCCACCTGTCTGGCCGCGGCGGCCGAGGCGGCGTCGACGTTCATGGTCCCGGTCAGGGCGAGGATCACGGCAGTCACGAGAGAGATGGAGCGCCTTCGCGCGGGAAGCATGCCTGCTCCTTTCGAACCTGATCAGTAGACGTAGGGCCAGCCCGCGCTGTCGTAGGCGATGAGGTTGATGCCCAGCAGCGAGGCGCCGTTGTCGGCGTAATAGTGGTAGAAGAGGACGTCGGCGTCGCTGTCCGTGATCACCGCCTGATGTCCCGGCCCGTGAACGCTGCCGTGCCCGGCGAGGACCTGGGTGCCGCCGCCGGAGGTCATGGCGGTGCCGTTGCGGTCCACGTACGGGCCGGTGACGCTGGTCGACCGGCCGACCATGATCCGGTACGTGCTGGACGCGCCCCGGCAGCACAGGTCGAACGAGACCCACAGGTAGTAGTACGACCCGTGCCGGAAGATGAACGGCGCCTCCACGGCCGTGCCGGCGCCGGTGCGCTGCGCGATCGAGTAGAGCGCGCTCCCGCTGCGCAGCCCGGTCGAGGAGTTGAGCGGGATCAGCTTGATGCCGGTCCAGAACGAGCCGAAGGACAGCCACCAGTTGCCGGCGGCGTCCGTGACCAGGTTGGGGTCGATCGCGTTGTAGCTGCTGGCGGAGGTGGTGGAGATGACCAGGCCCTGGTTGGCCCACGTACCCGAGGCGCCGGTGGCACTGGTGGCCAGGAAGATCGCCGAGTTGCGGGAGCCGAACGTGGAGGCGGCGTAGTACATGTAGTACTTGCCGTTGTGGCGGGAGATGTCCGGCGCCCACAGGCTGGCGCTGCCTCCGGTGTACGGGAGCGTCCACGACGCGCCGCCGGGGAAGGCCACACCCGCGTCCCGCCAGGCCGTGCGGTCGGTGGACGTCTTGAGGGCGATGTTGTCGCCGGTATTGGCCAGGAGGTAGCCGCTCGACGTCTTCACCACCGCTGGATCGTGCACGCCGATGCTGCCGGTCACGTACCCGGGGTTGGGGTAGGCCGCCGCACCGGCCGGGAGCACGGCGATCATCGCCGTGACCAGCATGGTCACCAGAGAGACGAGAAATCGCGCCATGTGCCACCTCGCTGTTATCGCTAACACTTGAGGGGATCGCCGGTGAGTCTTCTCGGCCGTACGAGGTGCGTCAAGGCGCGGGCTCGGGGCCTTCGGGTCTTGCCGGGTCAGCTCGGGTGCGGCCGGTGAAACGTTCACCCCGTGATCCATCGCCGCGAAACGCGTAACAGGACCAGCGCTCCCCCGTACGCCACGGCGTACCAAGCGGGCGGCCACGCGCCTCGGTCCCCCCTCCTTCACCGATCGCCCCAAAAGTGTTCGCTCCGCCTGCCCGGCCCGGAATAGCTTGGGGGCCATAAGACTTCTGTCGGTGAACGTCGGCCGCCCCATGCCCGTGGACTACACCGATGCCCCGGGCGGGATGACAGGCATCGACAAGCGCCCGGTGACGGGGCCGGTCCAGGTGTCACCCGTCGGCCCCAAGGGCACGGCGGGCGGCGGCGTAGCGGGAGACGCCGTCTGCGACCGCCGCTTCCACGGCGGCGGTGACCGGGCGGTGTACGCGTTCGCGCGCGAGGACCTGGACGCCTGGGAGCAGGCACTCGGCCGTACGCTCGCCAACGGCGCCTTCGGCGAGAACCTCACCACGTCCGGGCTGGACGTGGCCGAGGCGCTGATCGGGGAACGCTGGCAGGTGGGCTCCGACCTGGTGGTCGAGGTGACCGCCGGCCGGATTCCCTGCCGCACGTTCGCGGGGTGGGTCGGAGAGCAGGGCTGGATGAAACGCTTCATCGAGGTCGGCCGCACCGGCGCGCTGCTACGGGTGATCGCGCCGGGAGAGATCCGCGCGGGCGATCCGATCACCGTCGTCCGCCGTCCTGACCATGACATCACGGCGGCTCTGCTGCTCCGTGCCGCCACCACGGAGCGCCACCTGCTCCCGCGCACGCTGGCCGCTACCGAGTGGATGGAGTCCGAGCTCCTGCGGGTTGCCCGTACATATACGGAGAAGTACGGCCCACGCGACTGAACCCATCTCGTGGTCAGTTCACCCCAGGCCGCCCTCTCGGATGCGGGCCGCGTACCAGAGGGCGGAGTCCTTCGGGGTGCGCCGCTGGGTGTCGAAGTCCACGTGTACGAGGCCGAACCGCTGCCCGTACCCGTGGGCCCATTCGAAGTTGTCCAGCAGGGACCAGGCGAAGTAGCCCTTGAGCGGGACGCCGCTGTTCACCGCCCCGGCGCAGGCGTTGATGTGGCGTTTCAGGTAGTCGACGCGGTCCGGATCGTGCACCGCGCCGTCCTCGCTCACCTCGTCGGCGAAGGCCGCGCCGTTCTCGGTGATGTAGAGGTCGATGGCCGGGTAGTCCTTGTGCAATCGCTGGAGGAGGCGCAGCAGGCCGTTCTCGTCGATCTCCCAGTTCATCGTGGTGCGCTTGCGGCCACCGTCCACCCAGCGGACGTTCTCCGCGCCGATCCACGGCGTACTGCCGGAGGGCACGGGCTCGCCGGCCGCCACCAGGGCGGGCGAGTAGTAGTTGACCCCGAGCATGTCGATCTTCCGGGAGATGAGCGCCAGGTCCCCGTCGAGGACGTGGGAGAAGTCGCTGTGGGGCGCCAGGTCGCGGACGACGTCCTCGGGATAGGAGCCGCGCAGCACGGGGTCGATGAAGAGCCGGTTCTGGATGCCGTCTATCCGGCGGGCGGCGTCCACGTCCGCCGCCGACTCGGTGGCGGGGGTCACGTGCGACATATTCAACGTGATGCCGATATTTCCGGACAAGATGGGGATGGCTAGGCCGTGGCCCAGCAGCAGGTGGTGTATCGCCTTGACGGCCTCGGACGGCTCCTGACGCCCCGGCGCGTGCTCCCCGTTGGCGTATCCGAGCAGCCCGGAGCACCACGGCTCGTTCAACGTCGTCCAGTTCGCCACCCGATCACGCAACGCCGTATGCACAATGTCGGCATATTCCGCGAACCGATAGGCCGTGTCCCGGTTGGGCCACCCGCCCGCGTCCTCCAAGTACTGCGGCAGGTCCCAGTGGTAGAGCGTCGGCCACGGGGTGATGCCGTGCTCCAGCAGCGTGTCGACCAGGCGGCGGTAGAAGTCGAGGCCCTTCTGGTTGACCACCCCGCGCTCGGGCACGATGCGCGGCCACGCGACGGAGAACCGGTACGCCCGCAACCCCAGCTCCGCCATCAGCCGCACGTCATCGGCGTAACGGTGGTAGTGGTCGCAGGCCACGTCGCCGTTCTCGGCGCCCCGCACCTTGCCAGGGACGCGACAGAAGGTGTCCCAGATGGACGTCCCCCGGCCGTCGTCCGCGAACGCGCCCTCGATCTGATAGCTGGACGTCGCCGCGCCCCAGAGAAAACTCATGCCCTGACGGCCCTCTCCATGATGCCGCCGAGGTGATCCGGCGGCGCAATCCGCTAAAGGTCGTGACCACCGGCTCGATCGTCGCGCCCGCAACGGCCGTCGAGCCGACGATCCGCTGAGCCGCCGCCGCAGGCGACCTCGGCGTCCGGTACGCGGTCACGGCTCTCTTGGGAACACACCTGACCTGTGCCGACCGGTGCCTCAACCACCTGGGAGCGCTCCCATAAACGGTAGACCATCACCTGTTCGGGGAGAAGAGGGCCTATGGGATGGATATTTACCACTACCTAATCCCTTGACCGTATCTAGGGTGGTCAGTAATGATCACGCCGACGCCGCGGTACCGCACCGAGAGAGGTCCGGCATGCCTGTTCGAGTGCGGCCGGCGTGTGCGCCGGCCGTGGCGACCCTCCCCCTCCAGCGCCTCCGTCGGCGACGCTCTCCTGGTGCGCCAAACCCCACCGAGCTCTTCGGCGCACCACCCCACTGAAAGGTGATTTAGTGCGATTTATCGCAGCAAAAGCCGCCGCAGCCTTAACCGCGGTCGTGGCCGCTGTCCTGGCCGTACCACCGCCCGCCTCAGCCGCCGCCCAGCTGATCGGCAACGGAGCCTTCACCAGCTCGACGGCCCCTTGGCAGGCGATCGGCCAGACGACGGTCACGGCCGAGTCCGGCCGTATGCGGGTGAACGTGACGTCCGTCGTCGCCAACCCGTGGGACGCCATGGTGTCCAGTCCCACCACGACCGCCCTGAACGCGGGCAAGAGCTACACGCTCTCGTTCGACGCGTACTCCACGACGGCCTTCAAGGCCACCACGACCGTGCAGTACGCGGCGACGCCCAGCTCCAACCAGTCACTGGCCGCGCCCGTCCAGCTCACGACGGGCAGCAGGCGCTACAGCATCCCGTTCGTGGCCGCGTCCGCCACCAACACCGCCGCCGAGGTGACCTTCCAGCTCGGCGGGTCCGGCGGCACCCCGACGGTCCGCTTCGACAACGTCTCGCTGATGGAGACGCAGACGACCCGGCCGACGGCCCTGTACGTCTGGGACCAGTCGCACCCCGCCCAGTACGCCGCCGCCCACCAGGGCACGAACGACGGGCAGGCCATCGGCTCGAACATCGGCAACAAGCCGATCTTCGAGTGGTTCGGCGGCTGGTTCACCGACCTCACGCTGGCCGTGGACACCTACGTCGGCGCCGCCCAGGCCGCGGACAAGCTGCCGATGCTGGTGGCGTACAACATCCCGAACCGCGACGCCTGCGCGAACCAGTCGGGCGGCGGCGCGGGTGACGCGGCCGGTTATCACGCCTGGATCACCGAGTTCGCCAAGGCGATCGGCACCAGGCACGCGATCGTCGTGCTGGAGCCAGACGGCGTCGCCGCCGCCAGCTGCGTGACCCAGATCGGCAAGGATCCGGAAGACCAGTACAAGATGCTGCTGGATGCCACCCAGGTGCTGAAGGCTCAGGCCCCGAACACCTGGGTCTACCTCGACGCGGGCAACGCCACCTGGGTCGCGGCCGACGACATGGCCACACGGCTGGTCAAGTCGGGCATCGCCAACACGCGCGGCTTCTCCGTGAACGTGTCCAACTACATCACCACGGCCGCCTCTGAGAGCTACTCCGTCGCGGTCAACGGCTACCTGTCCGGGACCGTCGGCGCCAAGAAGTACGTCATCGACACCAGCCGCAACGGCAACGGCCCTTGGACCGGCGAGGACAGCTGGTGCAACCCGCCCGGCCGCAAGCTGGGCGCCGCGCCCGCCAAGCAGACGAGCGGCGCCGAGTACGTCTTCTGGGTCAAGGTCCCGGGTGACTCAGACGGCAGCTGCAACCTGGGCGAGGGCATCCCGGCCGGCACTTTCAGCCCCGAGCTGGCCATGGCCCTGATCAACGGCACCTCCTAGCCCCAAAGTATTTCTGGAGTAGCTCTGGAGGGTGACGTGCCCCGGCCGGCCACGGCGGGCCGGGGTTCACGTGGCGCCGCGTGTGTGGGCCAGGTCCGCTTCCATGCGTGCGGCGGCCTCGGTGAGGGCGGGCAGGACGTCACGGATCAGCTCGGCGGGGGTGGCACGGCTGGCGTGCGTGGCCACGTTGACGGCCGCGACGGCCCGGCCGCTCCGGTCGCGAATCGGCACCGCGATGGACCGCACGCCTTCCTCGAGCTCCTGGTCGACGAGGGCGTACCCGTGCACGGCCGCCTGTCGTACGGCTGCCGCCAGGTCGGCGGGCGCGGTGAGCGTGTGGCGGGTCAGCGGGGGCGAGGGCATCCCGGCCAGCCGTTCCCCGGGCAGGTCGGCCAGGAGAACCCGGCCCATCGAGGTGGCGTACGCGGGGAAGCGGGTGCCCACGGTGATGTCGACGCTCATGATGGCGACGGTCGGCACACGCGCCACATAGACGACATCGTCTCCCGACAGCATCGCGACCGAGGCCGACTCGTGGACCCGCGCCACCAGGTCCGCCAGGTGCGGCTGGACGATCTCGCCGAAGGTCCGGCCCGACAGGTGGGCGTACCCCAGCTCCAGCACCTTGGGCAGCAGGACGAAACGCGCGCCGTCGGCGGCGACGTACCCCAGGTGGTCGAGGGTCTGGACCGCCCTCCGTACGGTGGCCCGCGGCAGGCCGGTGGCTTTGGCCGCGGCGGCCAGAGTGAGCCCGCCGCGCACCGAACCGAGCGACACCAGCACGGCCAGACCCCGGGCCAGCGACTGGAGATACTCCGCGCCCAACTCCTCCTTCCTGGCACGAGAGGTGTCCACACCCGCAGCACTCGGCACGGGCGGAGCGCCCAAGACGGGCTCAGCACTCGGGACAGGCGCTGCGTGCGGGGCGGGTAGCGGGGCGGGCGCGGCAGGCTGGAGGGGCGTGGACTGCGGCGGGAGCGGCGGTACGGTCAGGGCCGCGGCCATGTCCGCCGCCGTTTTCAGCAGGCTGGGCAGGGCGTGGTCGCGCAGGCCGGCGGCCGTGTGCCTGCTGGTGTGGCTGGCGACGGTCAGCGCGCAGACCGTCGTCCCGTCCGCGTCCCGTACCGGCACCGCGACCGCGACCAGGCCGGGCTCGGTGAGCTGGTCGTCCTCGGCCCACCGCGCGGCGGGGTCGAGCAGGACCAGTCCGGCCGCGCAGCGGTCGGCGGGCAGCAGGTCGCCGACGCGGAAGGCCACCGACATGGTGCGCCGCCGGACGAAGCGCCCGACGAAGCGGACCCCGTCCCCGTCCCGTACGGCCAGCGACACCGACTCGTCCAGCTCGTCGGCGAGCCGCTCGGCGTACGGATCGAGCGCCCCCAGACCGCCGCAGGTCAGGTACGCCTCCCCCAGCTCCATCAGGCGCGGCGCGAGCAGCACATCGCGCTCTTCGGCCCGCGCGTAGCCGAGCCGGACGAGCGTGGCCACGATCCGGTCGACCGTCGACCTCGCCAGGCCCGTGGCCCGCACCAGGTCCGTCGCGCGCATCGGCCGCCTGGGACCGGCGGCCAGCACGCGCAGCACGGCCAGCCCGCGCTCCAGAGTGCCCGCCGCTTCCATGCGCCCTCCTCCGACCTCAACCAACCTGCCACCTCCAACCTCAGCCCATCCGCCTCAACCCGCGCACCTTAACCGCCTCAGGCCGCCCGCCCTCAACCCACCCCAACGCGCCCACCTCACCCCATCCGCCCTCAACCCGCGCGCCTCACCCCACCCCAACAGGCCCACCTCACCCCCGCCCACTCTCAAGCCCCCCAAGGACTTTGACAGGAAGCGATGCGACTCCGCATACTCAACCAGGATAATGAACTGAAGTTCATCTAGCGAACACTACGAAGCGGAGTGTCGTGCGGAGAGACAAAGTGGTGGCCACCGCCCATGAGGCGCTGGCCGATGTGCGGGACGGCGCGTCGTTCGCGGTCGGCGGCTTCGGTCTCTGCGGCATCCCGGACGTGCTGATCCAGGCGCTGTACGACTCCGGCGTACGCGGCATCAGCGTCGTGTCGAACAACTGCGGAGTGGACGGCGGCGGCCTGGGCACCCTGCTGGCCGATCGGCGGATCGCCCGCGTGACCGCCTCCTACATCGGCGACAACAAGGAGTTCGCCCGGCAATACCTGGGCGGCGAGCTGGAGGTGGAGCTGACCCCGCAGGGCAGTCTGGCCGAGCGGCTGCGCGCGGGCGGCAGCGGCATCCCCGCCTTCTACACCCCGGCCGGGGTCGGCACGCCGGTCGCCGAAGGCGGCCTGCCGCTGCGCCACGCGCCCGACGGGTCGGTGGCGCTCGCCTCGCCTCCCAAGGAGGTCCGCGAGTTCGGGGGCCGGCAGTATGTTCTGGAGCACGCCATCACCACCGACTTCGCGCTGGTCCGGGCGGCGAAGGGCGACCGGCACGGCAACCTGGTCTTCAACAAGGCCGCCAGGAACTTCAACCCGCTGGCCGCGATGGCCGCGCGAATCGCGATCGCCGAGGTCGAGGAGCTGACCGAGCTCGATCCCGACGAGGTCCACCTGCCCGGCGTGTTCGTCGACCGCGTCGTGGCGCTCACCCCCGAACAAGCCGCCGCCAAGACCGTCGAACGGCGTACCACCTCCACTCCCCCCGTACAGGCCACCGCCAGGACCGTCCCCACCCCCTCCGAAGGGACCGCGTCATGAGCTGGACCCGGGACGAGATGGTCGCGCGCGCGGCCGCCGAGCTGCGCGACGGCGACTACGTCAACCTCGGCATCGGGCTGCCCACGCGCATCCCGTCCTTCCTTCCCTCTGACGTGGACGTGATCCTGCACTCGGAGAACGGCATTCTCGGTGTCGGCCCCTACCCGACGCCGGAAGAGATCGACCCGGACCTGATCAACGCGGGCAAGGAGACGGTGACCGTACGGCGGGGGGCGTCGTTCTTCGACTCGTCGTTGTCGTTCGGCATGATCCGCGGCGGCCACATCGACGTCGCGGTGCTGGGCGCCATGCAGGTCTCGGCTCGCGGCGATCTGGCCAACTGGATGGTTCCCGGGAAGCTGGTCAAGGGAATGGGCGGGGCCATGGATCTGGTCCACGGCGCCCGCAAGGTGCTCGTGATCATGGATCACACCGCCAAGGACGGATCCCCCAAGATCGTCAAGGAGTGCTCGCTGCCGCTCACCGGCAGGGCGTGCGTGCACCGGATCATCACCGACCTCGGCGTCCTCGACATCACCGACAAGGGCCTCACGCTGGTCGAGACCGCGCCCGGCGTGAGCGTCACGCACGTGCGTGAGCGTACGGATGCGGAGGTCCTCGCGTGAAGGCCGTTTACGTTCTCGACGCCGTACGCACTCCCTTCGGCCGCTACGGCGGGGCGCTGTCCGGCATCCGTCCCGACGACCTGGCCGCGCACGCCATCAAGGCGCTGGTGGAACGCAACGGCGAGACCATCGCCGACGAGGTGATCCTCGGCAACGCCAACGGTGCCGGCGAGGAGAACCGCAACGTGGCCCGGATGGCCGCGCTGCTGGCCGGGCTGCCGGTGAGCACGCCGGGCGCGACCGTCAACCGGCTGTGCGGCTCCGGCATGGAGGCCGTCATCCAGGCGTACCGGGCGATCGCCCTCGGCGACGCGGCCACCGTGATCGCGGGCGGCGTGGAATCGATGACTCGCGCGCCGTGGGTGCTGCCCAAGCCGGACCGGGCCTTCCCCGCCAAGGGTCAGGAACTCGTCTCCACCACGCTCGGCTGGCGGCTGGTCAACCCCAAGATGCCCGTCGAGCACACGGTCGCCCTCGGTGAAGGCGCCGAGCTGATCGCCGACAAGCACGGCGTCACCCGGGCCGAGCAGGACGCGTTCGCGCTGGCCAGCCACCAGAAGGCGGCGAAGGCGGCCTTCGACCGCGAGATCGTCCCCGTCGGCGGCCTCACCCGCGACGAGGGCATCCGCGAGGACACCTCGTTGGAGGCGCTGGCCCGGCTGAAGCCCGCGTTCCGCGCCGACGGCACCGTCACCGCGGGCAACTCCTCCCCGCTCAACGACGGCGCGGCGGCGCTGCTGCTCACCGACGAGGCCGGGCTGCGTGGTCGCGAGCCGCTGGCCAGGATCACCACGAGCGCCGTGAGCGCGCTCGAACCTCGCTACTTCGGCCTCGGCCCGGTCGAGGCCATCAAGAAGGCCCTGGCCAAGGCGGGCAAGGGGTTCGGCGACCTGACGACCGTCGAGCTGAACGAGGCGTTCGCCGCGCAGGCGCTCGGCTGTCTGGCCGAGCTGCCGGAGCTCGATCCCGGGATCGTCAACCCCTGCGGCGGGGCGATCGCCCTAGGCCATCCCCTGGGCGCCTCCGGGGCCCGCATCACCGGGGCGGTCGCCCATCAGCTGGCCGTGACCGGGTCCGGCACCGGTCTGGCCGCCCTTTGCATCGGGGTCGGCCAGGGGCTGGCCGTCGTCCTCGAAAGGTAGGCGGCTCAGCCTGAGGCGGCTAGCCCCCGTTGACGGGCTTGCCCAGCGCGCTGCCGGCCAGCCAGTCGTCCCAGGACTTGGCCCACGGTGTCGGGCCGTTGCCGAACCGCAGCTTCCGTGACGTACCGCTGACCTGGATGATGTCACCCCGCTGAGTGAACTCGAAGAACCAGCGGGCGTTGGCCGGACTCGCGTTGACGCAGCCGTGGCTGACGTTGGAGTTGCCCTGCGCGCCGGTCGACCAGGGGGCGGCGTGGAAGAAGGTGCCGCTGTAGGTCATCCGGACGTTCCACTTGGTAGGGATGCGGTATTCGCCCGGGTGGCCGGTGGTCGCGGAGTCCATGATGATGTCCGCGGCCTTCTCCTGGGCGATCATGGTGCCCGAATAGCTGTCGTCGCCCGGTCTGCCCAGACTGACCGGGATGGTCTTGACGACCTTGTCCCCGTCGCTCACCTCCGCCTCGTGGGTGCGGGCGTTCACCTTGGTGATGTGCTTGGCGCCGACGGTGAAGCTCAGGCTGCGGTCCTTGGTACCCCACACCCCGTCGCCCGCCTGTACGCCGGCCAGGTGCGCGACGACCTTGACCTTCTCCCCGGTCGGCCAGTACTCACGCGGCCGGAACTGGACCTCCCGGTCGCTCACCCAGCTCCACGCGCCCTCGACCGGCTCGGACATCTCGACCACCAGGGCCCGCTCGATCGCGGCCCGCTCCTCCTTGCCGGTCACCGACCGCGACAGCAGGAGCTGGACGGGCATGCCGACGCCGACCTTCTCGCCGTCCAGCGGCGACATGCCGCTCTCCAGCGCGCGCTTCGGCTTCAGTGTGGTGAACTTCGCCTGCGTCGTGACCTCCTTGCCGTCCGTGCCGGTCACCTGGGCGCTGACCGTGTACGCCGTCGAGGGGCGCAACGGCCACTTGGGGCGCCAGGTCCCGTCGGTGCCCACGGCGCCGCTCACCTCACGGCCCTTGGAATCGGCGACGGCCAGCCGGGTGACCTTGCCGTCGGTGACCTTGACGCTGACCCCGGTGTCCGGCGCGACCTTCTTGGTCCCGTCCGCCGGGGTGATCGCCACCTTCGCCACCGGGCCCGGTGATCGGGGGGCGGCCGCCGGGTTCCGCGCGCCACCGCTGGAGGTGCATCCGGCGGTCAGGGCCACCGCCAAGGCGAGCGCGCTCGCGAACATCGTCGTGCCGGTCCGGCCGTTCCGCATCCTTGATGCCTCCCGTACCTGACGGATAGTCAAATTTCACTCAATCATGTTTGCCAATGGGCCGTACGGCCTTTGCCCGGACACCGGGCGATCATGCGCCGCCGTGGCGATCGACCGCGAGCCGCGCCGGCCGGAAAACGGAAGATCGCCACTCCCGCACAATCTGTTGACAGGCGTTCCCAACCAAGCGCATGCTTCATGCTGTGACGGGGGCCACACCCCCCAGCTCTTCCGTAGCGTCGCACCGGCGCGAGGTGCCACCACGGCTGTTCCTCCGACCACCTGTGCTGCCCGCAGCGCACGCACGTTGAAGGGATCCGATCCACCATGGCCGATTCGACGCCCGCAACGCCCGCCATGCCCGCAGAAGGACCCAGCCGCCGCACCCTGCTGCGCGGCGCCGCCATCGCCGGCGGCGTACTCATGACCGAAGCGGCCCTGGGCCGCGCACCCGCGTACGCCGCCGACATCGAGTACGACGTCGTGGTCGTCGGATCGGGCGCGGCCGGAATGACCGCCGCGCTCACCGCGGCCAAGCGCGGCCTGCAGTGCGTGGTGGTCGAGAAGGCGCCGACGTTCGGCGGGTCGGCGGCCCGGTCCGGCGCCGGGATCTGGATCCCGAACAACGAGGTGATCCTGGCCGCCGGAGTCCCGGACACCCCGGCCAAGGCCGCCCAGTATCTCTCCCGCGTCGTGGGCGACACCGTTCCCCAAGCGCGGCAGCAGGCCTTCCTGACGAACGGCCCGGCCATGATCTCCTTCGTGATGCGGAACAGCCCGCTGCGGTTCCGGTGGATGGAGGGCTACGCCGACTACTATCCGGAGTACCCCGGCGGCATGCCGAACGGCCGCTCCATCGAGCCCGACCAGATCGACGGGCACATCCTCGGCGCCGAGCTCGCCCACCTGAACCCGCCGTACATCCCCACCCCGGCCGGCCTGGTCGTCTTCAGCGCCGACTACAAGTGGCTGAACCTCACCCTGGTCAACCCGAAGGGCCTTGAGGTGAGCGCCGCGTGCCTGGCCAGAGGGACGGCGGCCGCGCTGCGCGGCGAGAAGCCGCTCACCATGGGCCAGTCCCTGGCGGCGAGCCTGCGCGCCGGACTGCTCGCCGCGAACGTACCGGTATGGCTGAACACCCCGCTGCTCGACCTGCGCGTCGAAGGCGGCCGCGTCACCGGCGTGGTCGTGACGCGGAACGGCGTACAGACGCTGATCAAGGCCCGCCGCGGGGTCATCGTCGGCTCGGGCGGGTTCGAGCACAGCGCGGCGATGCGCGCGGAGTTCCAGCGGCAGCCCATCGGGACCGGCTGGACGGTCGGCGCCAAGGAGAACACCGGCGACGGCATCGAGGCGGGCGAACGCGCCGGGGCCGCGCTGGACCTGATGGACGACGCATGGTGGGGACCGGCGATCCCGCTGCCCGACGAGCCGTACTTCTGCCTGGCCGAACGCACCCTGCCCGGCTGCATCCTGGTCAACGGCAAGGGCGAGCGCTTCGTCAACGAGGCGGCGCCGTACAGCGACGTGGTGCACGTCATGTACGACCGCAACACGGCGGCCTCGCCGCACATCCCCGCCTGGCTGATCGTCGACCAGAACTACCGCAACCGCTACCTGTTCAAGGACATCGCGCCGCTGCTGCCCTTCCCCCAGTCCTGGTACGACAGCGGCGCCGCCTTCCAGGCGTGGACGATAGAGCAGCTGGCGCAGAAGATCGGCGTCCCGGCGGCGACGCTGCGCGCCACGGTCACCCGGTTCAACGGTTTCGCGGCGACCGGCAAGGACACCGACTTCCATCGTGGCGACAGCGTCTACGACCGCTACTACGCCGACCCCGTCGTCAAGCCCAACCCCTGCCTGGCGCCCCTGTGGCTGGCGCCCTTCTACGCGTTCAAGATCGTCCCAGGTGACCTGGGCACCAAGGGCGGGATGCGTACGGACGCGCGGGCGCGGGTGCTCCGGGCGGACGGCTCGGTCATTCCCGGGCTGTACGCGGCCGGCAACGCCAGCGGCGCCGTCATGGGACACAGCTACGCCGGCGCCGGCTCGACCATCGGACCGGCCATGACCTTCGGCTACGTGGCGGCGAACGACATCTGAGGCGTAGCCGCGGAAGCGACGCCCCAGTCACACGGGGATAGATTCTGATCACCTTCCGTAGAGATCCGGACGTGGCCGCCGTCGCCGGTGAACGATGGGCGGATGGTCGGCAAGCTCGTCAAGTGGCTCCTGGCGGCCATCGTTCCCCCGTCGGTGGCGGTGGCCGCGTGGGGACCGCGGATCTGGGACGACCCGGTGGTCACCGGCGTCCTGCTCGCGCTCTACGAGGGCCTGCTCGCGCTCGCGCTCTTCGCCGGGCAGATCGCCGGGCAGGTCGTGGAGCGCTGGCGGCAGCGGATCGTCGACAGCCTCGACCGGGCCGTGGGGCGGCGCGTGTCCCGGTTCGACAAGCGCTACCGGGAGTCCCTGCTGGGCAGCCTCCGCTACATCGATCTCAAGGGCCTGCCGACCATCGGCTACTACACCCCCGAGCTGGACGAGGTCTTCGTCGACGTGAGCCTGGCCTATCGGGCGCCGCGTGACGTACGCCAGGACGTGCTCGCCCAGCTGCCCGCCGAGGTGACCGACCGCCATTCGATCGGCGACTTCCTCGACCGGCGGCGCCCGGTGGTGCTGGCGATCGTCGGCGTTCCGGGCAGCGGGAAGAGCACCCTGCTACGCCACACCGCCCAGCAGATCTGCCGGGCCGGGCGGGGACGGCGGCGTAGCGTGCCGATCCTGCTCTACCTGCGCGACCACGCCGCCGAGATCGTCACGGCGCCGACGGTCTCACTGCCGCAGCTCGTACGGACCACGGTGGAGCCGGGCGTCAAGGAGCCGGCCGGCTGGTTCGAGGAGAAGCTGCGCGACGGCGACTGCGTCGTCATGCTCGACGGCCTGGACGAGATCGCCGGCCAGGACGACCGCAGGAGCGTCGCCGACTGGGTGGAAACCCAGATCAGGCGCTATCCCAAGAACGACTACGCGATCACCTCACGGCCCCGGGGCTACCTGTCGGCCCGGGTCGACGGCGCGACGGTCCTCCAGGTGTGCGGTTTCACCGACGAGCAGGTCAACCGGTTCGTCCGGGGCTGGTACACCGCCGTCGAAAAGCACGGCGAGGCGGGCGAGGACGCGCGGCGGCTCGCCGAGGCCGCGGCCGACGACCTGCTCGACCGGCTCAACCACACCCCCGAGCTGTACGAACTGACGATCAACCCGCTGCTGCTGACGATGATCGCCAACGTCCATCGTCACCCGGGCGCCCTGCCGGAGAGCCGCGAGCGCCTCTACAGCGAGATCTGCCAGGTGATGCTCTGGCGGCGGCAGAAGGCCAAGAAGCTCCCGCTCGAGCTGAGCGGCGACAAGAAAGAGGTGCTGCTGCGCCGGGTCGCGCACGCGATGATGCAACGCGGCGTCCGCGACCTGCCGAGCACCGCCGTACTGGCCGAGATCCGGCCGGCCCTGCGCCGCATGGCGACGCGGCTCACCGCGGAGGAGCTCCTGTGCGACGTCCGCTCGAACGGCCTGCTCATCGAGCGCGAGAGCGACCTCTACTCCTTCGCCCACCACACCTTCCAGGAGTACCTGGCCGCCGCGCACATCCGTGACAAGGGCCGGCCCGACGTGCTGGTCGCCGCCGTCGACGACGTGTGGTGGCGGGAGACGACCCTCCTGTACGCCGCTCGCTCCGACGCCGACCCGATCGTGGCGGCCTGCCTGTCATCGGGCACCGTCACCGCGCTGTCCCTGGCCTTCGACTGCGCCGAGGAGGGCAGCGAGCTCGACCCCGTTCTCCGTGAACGGCTCGACCGGCTCCTGGGCTCCGCCTTCACCCCGGACGCCGACCCCGAGCGCCGCCGGCTCATGGCCGGCGTCCTGGTCGCCCGCCATCTGCGCCACCTGACCAGGACCGGCACCGGCGGACGCGTCTGCGCCCGGCCGATCACCGCGGGCATCTACTGGCTGTACGTGCTGGACACGCGGGCTCCGGAGCCGGACGGCCCGGCCAGGATCGAGCCCATCGCGTACGGGCCGTGCGGCGACCACTCGATCACAGGGGTACGCGCGGGGGACGCGGCGGCCTTCGTCGACTGGGTCAACGGAGTCACCGGCAACGAGCCCGTCTATCGGCTACCGACCCATGACGAGATCGAGAATCCGGTGGTTCAGCGCTCGCTCAACCCCGGGGCGTCGGCGCTGAGCGTCTGGAGCGAACCCGGCGATCACCGCGCTCCCCGGCTGTGGACGCCTCCCGAAGCCGGGCAGCCCTACGCGGTGGACGCCGCGACGCTGATCAGGCACGTCAACGATGACATCCGTCGCTCCATGCCCACCTTCGTCCGCCTGCTCCTGCTGCGCGCCATCGTGGGCGTCCGCGTGCTGCGCCGCGATCTCGACCTCGTTCCCGTCTTCGACCCCGCGCTCGACCACGTTCTCGACCACGCCTTCGACCTGAGCCGGACCATCAGTCACGTACGCGGGATCGGCGACGCCTTCGGCCTCGACCACCCGGCCGACCTCGGCCAGATGGAGGCCGACCTTCGCGCGCTCAGCCAATGCCTCGACCGCGAACGTGACCGCGCCCGCGCCCGCGTCATGGCGGACACCCTGGCCGCGTCCTTCACCCGCGCCCGGACCGCGAACCCCGGTGGCGGATGGACGGCGGCCGACGCCCTTGACGTCGTGCTCGACCCCGACCTCGTGCTCGATCACGCGCTCGACCTCGATCACGCCTTCGACCGGGCCCTCGACCGGGTCATGGGACGCGCGCTGTCGCACGCTCTGGCGCGGGTCCTGCGCCTGGACACGGCCCCCTCCGACTGGCCGGCCCAGTTCGCCCGGGCGTTCCTCAAGCAGACCAGCCTCCCGGCCGGCCCGTACGTCGTGCCGCCGGACACGCTGACGAGCAGGCTGCACACGGCGGACGAGGCACTCAGGAGCGTCCTCGGGCCGCTCGACGCGGGCACGCCGGCTCCGTGGGCGCACCGGATCGCCGACGGACTGCGTGAGGCGGCCGTGCCGCTGTTCACCCGCCGCGAGCGGCTCACCTCAGGTGCCGCGACGACGCTGCGGCTGGCGACCCTCTGCCTGGCCGCCGAGGCCGACACCCGCGGCGCCAACGAGCTCGCCGTCGCCTTCCGCGAGCTCGCGGCCGGGATCACCCTTCTCGAACGTCGCTCCAACGGGGACCCGCCACCCACGGAAACCATTATTCTCGCGACCGTGTGATAAATGTGTGTCACACATAATAACCAATATTGTCATCATAAATCGTGGAATGTCGCTTTTCCCGGTTGCCCTATCACGCCGACGATCCCAGCACGGGTCGCGAATCCCACCCAGAAAGACCACGTCGCGCGTGATACTGACACAATGCGCCATTCCCCCGTCACCGCCGGCCATTTTCGCCCGGTGTCGCGCCGCGGCCTCGTCGCGGCCACGATCGGCCACGCGTTGGAATGGTTCGACTGGAACGCGTACGCGATCTTCTCCGTATTCTTCGCCGGCCAGTTCTTCCCCGCGGACGATCCCGCGCTCGCCCAGGTCAAAACCATGATGATCTTCGCGATCGGTTTTCTCTTCCGCCCCCTCGGCGGCATCCTGCTCGGCAGCTACACCGACCGGTTCGGCCGGCGCGGCGGCATGACGCTGGCCGTGCTCCTGGTGTCGGGCGGCAGCCTGATCCTGGCGGTGTGCCCCACCTACGCGGAGATCGGGCTGCTGGCACCGGCGTTGTTACTGGTGGCGAGGATCGTGCAGGGACTGTCCACGGGTGGGGAGATGGCCGCCGCCGCCACCTATCTCGCCGAGATCGCCCCACCCGGCCGCCGGGGGTTCTACTCCAGCTTCGCGTACGTCACCGGCACACTCGGCCCCCTGACCGCCACCTTGCTGGCGGAACTGCTCTTCAGCGTCCTGGGCGAATCCGGCCTGGCCGAATGGGGGTGGCGCGTGCCGTTCGCGCTCGGCGCCGTGTTCGGGGTCTACGGCCTCCAGCTGCGACGCACCTTGCACGAAACCAGCCCCTTCCTGGCCGGACGGGACCTCAGAGTGCGCCGTCCGACCTGGGAGGTGCTCCGCAGGCATCCGGTCAGCGGACTCCGCGTCGTCGGATTCACCGTCGGCGCGACGGTCGTCTACTACACCTTCCTCGTCTACCTGCCCAGCTACGCACAGGACAACTTCGGCATGCCGGCGGAGTCGGCGCTGTGGGCGTCGGTGATCGCGCAGACCGCCATGATCATGGTCCTGCCCCTGTACGGCGCTCTGTCCGACCGAATCGGGCGCAAGCCGTTGCTGTGCGCCTTCGCCGGGGGCTATGTGGTGCTCATCGTGCCGCTGTTCACGCTGCTGAACTCGACACCCGAGTCGCTGGTGATCGTGATGACCGTCGGGCTGCTGCTGTTCGGCTGCTACGCCTCCGTAGCGCCGACCGCCATGGCGGAGCTGTTCCCCACGCAGGTGCGCTCGGTCGGCCTGGGGATGCCCTATTCGCTGACCGTGGCGGTGTTCGGCGGCACGTCACCGCACCTCGTCGAGCGGCTGACGGACAGCGGCCACGCCAGTTGGTTCCCCTGGTACCTCGCGGGGCTGTGCCTGATCAGCCTGGTGGTCTTCCTGACCGCCCGCGAGACGAAGGGCATCAACCTCGACCAGTGCTGACCGAGGCCGGATGAGGATCGGCGCGACTCTCGGCCGCGTCTCGGCGCGGCCGAGAGCGTGGCCGAGAGCGCGGCAGCGTCGCCAGTGCCGCCGCGTACGCCAGGCCGTACCAGAGCGACGGACACCCCTCGGGCCCGGTCGGGACGGCGGCGAGGCTGACCACCGCGACCAGGCCGAGCAGTGCGGCGGCGACCGCCGGTCGCCGGGCGGCCACCGCCACGACGGCGGCGCCACCCAGCACACCCACGGCGGCGAGGAGGTCGAGCAGCAGCCACGCGTCCAGCAGCCCGGCCCACGCGATCGCGTGGAGCAGGGGCCCCGGCAGGGATCGGGTCCAGATCCAGGTGAGCCCGTCGTCAGCCAGGTTGACGGCCGTGGGGAGCGCCACGAGCACGATCATCACCCAGGGGCGTCTGATCAACGGACCCGCGCCAGGCGGTAGGAGGTGCCGTCGTTCCACAGGAGCCAGTCGCCGGCCGCGTACGCCACGCCCTGGAACTCGAACGACTGGCCGCTGCGCGGGTCGTAGACCACGGACTGCCAGCCGGGCCTCTCGTCGAACTCGGCGTGCCCGGTGTACACGATGAGCCGGTTGCCCGCAGTGAGGTGCGCGCCCAGCTGGGCATACGCGGCTTGAGATCTTCCGTCCGCCGGGATCCCGGTCCCGCCCCAGTTGAGCTCCACCGCCCGGCCGACACGCGGGCCCTCGCTGACCCGCCAGTCGGCGCGGTCCGCCGTTCTGAGCATGCCGTCGGAGACCCAGGCGAACGTGTCACGGTTGGCGGCGGCCAGCCAGAGCTGCCACCGGTCCTCACCGGCCGTCCGGACGTTCACCCCCTCGGGCAGCGGGTGCTGAGCGGCCACCTCCCCCGACTCGACGTTCACCTCGCGCAGGCCCTTGGGGTCGAAGGGGTCGGCCACGAACAGATCGGGATAGGAGAACGCGACCGCCTCGCCGGAGACGCCGGACACCGGGGCTCCCTGGGTGCAGCCCTTCGCCGTCCACGGCCGCATCTGCGGATCACTGCCGACGATCGTCCCTCCGCTGACCCAGAACGGCGACCCGACCAGGTTCAACGGCATGACCGGTGTTGTGCCGTTCTGGTCCTGGCAGTAGAGCGGGGCGACGATATTGGTCCCCGGCCATACGCGGATACCCGATCCGGTGGCCGGTGTCGCGCCCGCGTCCTCGTTCAGCGGGCGCAGCGGACCACCTTCCGGTCCCGTCTCCCACAACTTCTTCGCCTTGTCCGACCTACCCAGCACGGACCCGTCCTCGCCCAGCGCCTCGGGAAAGAAGTCGCCGGCGTCCTTGGTCTCCTTCGGCAAAGCGACCGAACCAGGCATGTCGACCAGGTCCTCAAGCCCGTCGATGGAGTTGGCGACCGTCTGCTCCCCTCCCCCGATCTGCCGCCACGCCACCGGTACGCCCGCCGCCAGCACGACCGCGCACGCCGCCGCCGCGAACATCAGAGCCCGGCGCCGCGTCCGCCTGACCGCGACGCCCCGGTGGACGCGGTCGGCGAGGCCCTCGGGCGGGACCGCCCGGCCGGGGTCGCCCAGCACGTCGCCGAGCCGCGACTCCACGTCATCCATGATCGACCTCCTGAGTATCGAGAGCGGTACGCAGCTTCGCCAGCGCCCGTGACGCCTGACTCTTGACGGTGCCGGTGCTGCAGCCCAGCAGGCGGGCGATCTCCTTCTCGCTGCGCTCCTCGACGTAGCGCAGGACGAGGACGGCGCGCATGCGCGGAGGCAGCTCGGCGAGCCGCGCCCTGAGGCTCGCGTCGTCGAGCAGGCCCTCCAGGCCGAGGTCCGCCACGGCGGGCTCGGGCGGCTCGGCCACGGCGACCTCCCGCCGGGGGCGCCGCCAGCGGTTGGTCATGATGCGCAGCATCGCCGTGCGGACGTAGCCCTCCGGGTCGTCCTTGCGGACGATCCTGCGCCAGTGCACCCCCGTCCTGGTCAGTGCCTCCTGCACCAGGTCCTCGGCGTCGTGCCGGTCGCGGGTCAGGACCATGGCGTAGCGGTACAGCGCCGCCAGCCGAGCGGCCACGAATGATTCGAACGACCTCTCGCCGTCCTGCGGATCCTCCACCCCTACAAGGACACGCAAGGGCGGAGGAAGGTTGCGTCCCCCCTCTATTTTCTTTTTCCACCACAATTCGCGGGCCGCCCATTAAACGGAAAGTACGCGTACCCGGGAGCTGCTAAATTCCATGCCATCGATCCCGACCAGGAAATAGGGGAGAGCAATGAAGTTCATCCGTCGCACCATTACCACCGCCCTTTCATCGCTGGCCGTGGCGGGCGGCCTGCTGGCCTTCGGGGCGCCCGCCGAGGCCCGGTCGCAGTGCACGTCGACGGGCGTGGGATATTTGTGTGTAAATATCGACCCGCGCGGATACGACGCCTCTTACCAGAAAAACGCGGGCAGCACGGCGCACGTGGACTTCAACCTCGTCTGCGCCAACGGGCGCTGGTTCGGCGACGAGGGCTCGTTCTACATCTCGGCCGGCGAGACCCGCACCTACACCTTCGCCGTGGGGTCCCAGGGCAGCTGCTTCCTGAAGCTGATCGACATGAACACGGGGGCGACGTGGCAGACGCCCAGCATCAGCCGCTGACCCGCCGCCACGGTTGAGGACGTCGCGCCCCAACGTAGATCGTTTCCACCGAAAGATCTCCGGCCCCTGGAAGCGCGATGAAGTTGATCAACGGTGTGCCACCCATCGGTGCTCTCGTGGCGGTGGCGGACGCCTCATGGGCTCGCCGCCGCCACGTGGTGGTCGCCGGAGCCGGGACCAACGTGGCCCCGACGTCGGCCCGCAGCACCGCGACCTGCTCATTCTCGATCTTCGTGCTCGCCGGCGGCCGGAACCCCGGGCAGGCCACCCACCGCGACCTCATGGCCGCGGGCAATCGGTGCGCCCGATTATTCGCAACGCAGGCGAGCGGTCACCGCGTGGAGGCAGGCCCAAAATGCCTGCCCGACCTGACGTTGTTCATGAAGGATGTCTTGGCGCCGGCAATCAACCGGACATAGCATCGGCCCGAAATCAAAGCGGAGGATTAAAATCTTACGCAGCGCAAGCCCGCTCATAACCGAGAGTAAGGTAGCCGGCGTTCCGTCGCGCAAGTAAGGCCGAAGGAATTCAACTTGCCCTGTCCGGGCCCCCTGGGTGGGCAGGTTCCCGAGATGTGCTTATGAGCCGTCCCACCGTGGCCATCACCGGTGGTGCCGGGTTTCTCGATTCGCATCTCTGCTTTCGCGTCGAGAAGCGGATTGTGACGTTCCCCTTTCCGTTCGTGATCACCGGGCCGCGGCGGCGCCGGCCTGTGCAGGTAGCGTTTATTCGCGGGATGCTTTTCTCGCCGATTTCCCGGCTGTCAACTCTTGCCGAAAATCAACGACGCGTTTATCTTTATGATCGTTTTGAATTATCGGCTACCCGATACGCGGTGATGATCATGCGATTCACGAGCAAGAGCTTCACAATCCTGGCGAGCGCTCTCCTCATGACGTCGGCCGGGCAGGCGCTGGGCGCGAGCCCGGCCGCGGCGGACGAGTGCCCGACGGCGACCGACCGGTGGGAGGCCGTCGACCTCGGCGTGACCGGCGGTGCGCTCGACATCAACGACCTGGGACAGATCGCTGGTTTCAGCCGGAACGCGACCGGCGCGACCCGGGCGATCGTCTGGGACAGCGGCGAGATCATCGACGTGGGCACCCTTGGCGGCCCCAGGGGCGACGCCTCCGGGATCGACGAGGAAGGCCATGTCGTCGGCGGCAGCTACACGGAGTCGGAGAAAGGTCACGCCTTCCTCTGGCACAAAGGGACGATGCAGGACTTGGGCACCTTCGGGGGGTTCGCCGCGTTCCCCAGGGACGTCAACCAGGGCGCCATCGTCGGCGAATACAGCACCCTGCTGCCCGGCCACATCAGAGTCAGGCAGGCCTTCGTGATCCGGAACGGAGTCAAGACCGATCTCGACCTCGTCGCCGGCAGCGAGGCCACGGGCATCAACACGACCGGCCAGATCGCCGGCACTCATCGCCGCACCGAAAGAGCGGGCCTGCCGGCCAACCAGCAGACCCAGCGCGCCTTCCTGTGGGAGAACGGCACCGTCACCGAGCTGGGCACTCTGGGCGGCATCTGGAGCGAGGCGAGCGGCCTCAACAACCAGGGACAGGTTGTCGGCCAGTCAGCGCTCGACGCGGACGGCGTGCTCCAGGCCGGCTTCGTGTGGAATCCCGAGACGGGCATGCGGCGCCTTGAGGACCGCGGCGGCGTGGCCCGCCCGAAGGCCATCAACGACGGGGACGTGATCGTCGGGACGCACACCTGCGGCACAGCTTCCGGCACCACCCGCGCGGCGGTGTGGACCGACCCCTCGCAGGCACCGGCTCTGCTTCCCGACCCCGCGGGCGGCACGGCGACGGCCGCCAACGCCATCAACGTCCACGGGGAGATCGCCGGGAACGCCATGTATCTTGATGGCCAGCAGCACGCCGTGCTCTGGAAGCCGGTGGCAGGCGACTGAGGCGCTACTCCAGGCTGACGGGCGACGGCACGGCCAGGCTGGCGGCGGTGTTATTCGGCCGCTGGTGGATCGCCGCGCTCGGTGCGGTCGCGTTCGTGCGAAGCGCGCATTTCACCTGATCACGCCCATTGGCCGCCACGCGAAGGGCCGCTCCAGCGGATAGACCACGGTTGGTGCCCACGTCGGCCACGTGACCGTCTGCCAGCACCATGATGTGGTCGGCGGTGAGGATGGTCGACAGCCGGTGTGCGATGACCAGCGTGGTGCGGTTGCGTCGGACGCTGGTCACCGCGGCGGCCACCTCCGCCGGCGCGTGAGGCAGGCGTGGGACGCGGGGCGGCTCGGTGCCTTGGCTCCGAGCCGCCCCCGCCCGCTCCGTGGTGGCCGACCGACTTCGGCGCTCCTCGGGAGCTCACCTTCGGGCTCGGCGGGCTATGCGGGGATCACGTGGAAGAAGTGGGTTGGCAGGTGGACCGCGACGCCCTCGTAGATCTCCGCGCAGACCGCCACGCCCGGGGCGGCGAAGGTGCCCTCTGGCGGCTCGGCGACCTTGATGACCGAGCGTCCGGCGTCGAGGAGCTGGGCGGCGACGGCGAAGTCTCCGACCAGCGCGCACCCGGGTTCGACCATGCGGGTGCGGCTGATCACGGTGCCGTTGCGGGCCAGGTCGCCCAGCAGGCTGCCGGCGCCGAGCATGTGCGTGTAGTAGTCGCGAGGGTTGACCACCATCGCGTGCGCTGTGGCGCCGGTCTGCTCGATCTCGTCGCACGCGGCGAGCACGCCGTCCACGTAGGTGCCACGGTAGGGCAGCTTGGCCACCTCGGGATGGCTCAGCACACCCTTCTCACCGATGGTCAGCGCCTGGTTCTCCGCGGTGGCCAGTCGTACCAGCAGCCGGTAGTCGAGGAAGCGGGCCAGCCCTTCGGGGTCGTCCGCGAGCTCGTCGGGGATCTGGACCCAGCCCCTGATCGGCGCGACGCCGAACTCAGCCATGCCGAACTTGAAGGCGGCCTCACGGCGCAGCCCGGACTCGTGGACCCCGGCGGCCTCGGCCGCGGTGGACCGCGACTCGCACCAGACCCTGACGGTGTCGGTATCGATCAGGCGCTTCTTGAACAGGTTGCGCACCGTCACCCTCGGCCGGTCCTGGGTGGGCTTGAAGGCGTCGGTGATGGTGAAGTCGAAGCGCACCTCGGCGCTGTCCCGCTCCTTGAGGTAGGCGCGGGCGAACTGCTCTCCCGGCGAGAGCTCGACCTCGGTGTGCTGTGCTGCGGCGGTCATGGAAGTCCCTTCAGATGAGAGCGTGCTCGACCAGACGGTCGTAGTAGGGGCGGTGGTGGTCGTAGTAGGAGCGCAGCCGCTCGTCGTTGTCGACTGTGGCCGCGTACTCCTTTGCGGGCGCGCTGAACCCCGAGCTGGCGATCGCGTCCAGGTGCCAGCGGCGGCTCCGGTGCCACTCGACGCGGTCCTCGGGCACCCACTGGAGCGCGTGCGGCAGGTACGGCAGGTCGACCGCCTGGCAGTACGCGGCGACCGTCTCGGCGGGCTCGGCCAGCAGGCTCTCGGCGCGGATGACGACGGGACGCTCCCCGCTCACTCGCCAGGCCAGCTCGAACAGGTCGTACTGGTGCTCGTAACCGATCTCGTGGCAGGCGACCTCGGGCTTGATCAGGCAATGCGAGGCGATGGCCTTGGCGGGGTCGCGGACGATGAAGGTGTGCCGGAACCCGGCGATCTCCTCGGGGTGGTCGAACAGGTACTGGTGGCGGTACTCCAGCGTGTCCTTGAAGAACACCGTGCGGTCCACGCCGAGCTCGGCCAGGTGCCCGAGCACCTCACCCGGGCTGCGGAGCGTGACGGTGCCGCCGTCGAGACCCGGGGCCTGGACCTCGTTCCAGTCCGTCAGCGTGACCAGCGGTTCATGGACTATGCAGACGTCACCGCGCTCGATCATCATCCGCAGGAACGCGGTGGAGACCGCCCGCGGATGCGCCCACATCGCGATCACGCTCACATCGACCACCACGCCGGCTCGCGGTCCCAGCGGTGCGCCCGCAGTTCCTGGAGCAGCCGGGAGTCGAGCGGCGTCCCGTCGGAGACCGCCAGGTTGGCCCGCACGTGCTCGGGTCTGCGCATACCGGGGATCACGGTGCTGACGGCCGGGTGGTGCAGGATGAACCGCAGCGC
Organism: Nonomuraea sp. NPDC050022; assembly: GCF_044460705.1. Lineage (NCBI taxonomy): Bacteria > Bacillati > Actinomycetota > Actinomycetes > Streptosporangiales > Streptosporangiaceae > Nonomuraea > Nonomuraea sp. NPDC050022. The sequence goes on along the minus strand of NZ_JBITKE010000019.1, from coordinate 131,053 downwards.
CAGCTCCGGCATGGTCATGCCGTCGGGGACCGTCTTCGCCAGCCGCTCGGCCCGCTCCACGGTCGGGCCGAGGTTCTCCGGGCCGAAGTAGGTGGCCCGCCAGTCACCCTCGGGGAAGACGGTGTCGGCCGTGAGCCTCCCTGTGAGGCCGCCCTCGTCGAAGGGAACCCTGGCGATGATGCCGACGCCGTCGCGCAGGGCCCGCTCGAACAGCTCATCCTCCGGAGCCTGGTCGAAGATGTTGTAGATGACCTGGACGACGTCCACGAGCCCGGTGTCGATGGCGCGCAGGCAGTTGGCGGGCTCCCAGCGGTTGACGCTGAGGCCGAACGCCTCGATCAGGCCCTCGGCCTTCAGCTCGGCGACCACCCGCTGCCAGCGCTCGTCCGGGGTCCACCGGTCCTCCCAGACGTGGAACTGCAGCAAGTCGATGCGGTCGACCCCGAGGTTATCCAGGCTGAGGTGGACGTACTCCCTGACGTGGTCGGCGGGGAAGACGTCGTCGAGGGTGTCGGACGGGCGCGGCGGCCACTCCCTGTTCTTGGGCGGAACCTTGGTGGCGATCTTGAGCCCGTGGTCTGGATAGTCCCGCAGGAGCCGGCCGAGCAGCTGCTCGCTGACGCCCCTGCCGTACACCCACGCCGTGTCGAAGAAGGTGCAGCCCAGCTCGACGGCCAGGTCGAGGCAGCGGGGCGCGACATCGTAGTCCCAACCGGTGAACCCGCCGGGGCCGCCGCCGATGCCCCACATTCCGTAGCCGATCTCGCTGACCTGCCAGCCAAGGCGGCCCATCGTCCGGTAACGCATCTCAGTGTCCCTTCAGTGAAGTGAGGTAGGCGCCGATCGCGGCGTCCAGCGATCCTGCGTCAAGAGCGGAACCCCTGACGAACAGGGCCGGGTTGTCGACCAGCAGCTCGGCCAGGTCGGTGCCCGTCAGCATCGCGCGCAGCGTGTCCAGCTCCGGGTCGCGTTCCAGCATCGCCATGAACTCGGCGGCCGGCACCTCCCGCACCGGCAGCAGGCGGGCGAGGTCGACGCTTTCGGGGCGGAACACGTGGAAGGCGCCTGCCGGTCCTGTCAGGCCCGCGACCAGTCGGGCCGCCACCTCGTCCACCGGAGAGTAGTCGGTGAGCATCGGCACGTCGGGGCGCACGCCCAGCCGCTGGAAGGCCGTGAGCAGCAGGTGGGTGAGTGCGCGCGGGTTGGGCACGCCGTTGTCGGCGGCCGGCATCACCTCGCCGAGCCGGTAGAAGGTGACGGTGGCGCCCCGGTCCCGCGCCTCCCACAGCAGCCGCTCGGCCACCCACTTGGAGCGGCTGTAGCCGCTGCGCGGCGGGATGGCCTGGCCAGGATGGAAGTCCTCGGGCAGCGGTTCGCCGGAGGCCGCGGCGTGCCGGTCGAGCACGCCCAGCGTGGAGATGTGGTGCAGTGGCTTGGGCCGGCCGTGGACGGCGAAGCGGAGCACCTCCAGCGTCCCCAGCACGTTGGCGGGGCGGTGCGCGCGGTAGTCGAACAGGAAGTTCACCAGGGCGCCGACGTGCATCACCGCGTCGCACTCGGTCGCCAGCGACTCCCACTCCGCGGCGTCCAGGCCGAACCGCGACCTGCCCAGGTCACCAGCCATCGCCTCCAGGCGCCCGGCGACCGCCGCGTCCCATAAGCGCTGGGCCCGCAGCGCTTCTGTCACGCGGCGCCGGGCGTGGGCGTGGTCGGCGGCCCTGGTCAGGCAGATCACCCGCAGGTCGGTGGCCGACAGCAGCCGATGGACGACCCTGGCGCCGACGAACCCGGTCGCGCCGGTGACCAGGACGGTGCGCGGCGGCCGGGGAGTGGCGGTGGTGATCACCAGGTCACCGGGAAGCCGGGCGTCGCGCTCCATCAGCGCGGACTCGTCCTCTTCCGGCTCCGCCGGCTCCACCCTGTCTCGGAGCAGCTCGGCGAGCGCGGCCGCGGTTCCGCACTCGTACAGGTCCTGCACGCCGACCCGCACGCCCACGGCCGCGCGCAAACCGAGCACCGCGGCGAGCGCGGTCAGCGAGTCGCCGCCGCAGGTCACGAAGTCGTCGTGGACGGCGAACTCGGCCAGGCCGAGCACGCCCCTCAGGACTTCGGCGATCCGCTCGTCCAGAGGTCCGTCGACCGACTGCCGCGCGCCGCTGTCCAGCCGCTCCTCCATCAGGGCCCGGATCGCCCCGAGGTCGGCCTTGCCGCTGTCGCTGAGCGGCAGGTCCGGCAGGATGAGGCAGTGGTGCGGCATGCTGGTGCGCGGCAGCTGCGCGGCCAGGTGCTCGCGGAGCGCGGCCGAGGTCACTTCGGCGTTGGCGGCGGCCGCCAGGACGAGCCGGGTGCGCGTGCCCTGCCGTACGGCCACGGCCTTGGCCTGCCTGACCCCCGGATAGCCGGCGGCGGCCGCCTCGACCTCGCCCAGCTCGATCCGCACCCCGTCGACCTTGACCTGCCGGTCCGCCCGTCCCGAGAAGCGCAGCAGGCCCGCCTCGTCATACCAGCCCAGGTCGCCCGTCAGGTACAACTTGTCACCGGGGATCTCGGCGAAAGGGTTGGGGACGAACACCTTGTCGGTGCGCTCGCGGTCGCCCAGGTAGCCGATGCCCAGGCAGGCGCCGCCGACGACGATCTCACCGATCTCGCCGGGCGGCAGCAGACCCAGCTCCTTGTCCAGCACGACGGCGTAGCAGTTGTCGATGGGTCGCCCGAGCGGGATGTGGTCGCCGTCGGCGAAGTCGATGGGGTGGAAGACCATGCCGATGGAGGTCTCCGACGGGCCGTACCCGTTGGAGACCCGGAGGCCGGGAAGGAGGGTCCGCAGCCGGTGCACGGCGTGCGGGCCGACCTCCTCACCGCCCACGACCAGGTGCCGCAGCGAGGCGACCTTCGCCACGGCCCCGGGCTCGGTGTCCAGCAGGGCGACCATCATGGCGAGGGTGGCGGGCACGAAGTCGGTGATGGTCACCTGGTGCTCGGCGATGGTGGCGACCGTGCGCTCCAGGTCGAGGAACTCGCCCTGCTCGGGGACGACGGCGCACCCGCCGGTGGTCAGCGGCCACAGCAGCTGCCAGATGGCCGAGTCGAAGGTGTGCCTGCTGTTCTGCAGCACCACCTCCTCACCGGTGGCCTGGAAGTAGCGCGACATGAACCTGAACCGGTTGGTCAGGCCGCGGTGGACGTTGAGCGCGCACTTGGGCGTCCCGGTCGTACCGGAGGTGAAGACGCCGTAGGCCACCTCCTCCGGCCCCGGCTCGACGGTTCTCCGGTGCGGCGAGGGCGTCACCCAGTCGGCCGCGACGGGGTGGTGACCTTCGCCCAGCACCAGCCGGGGCGCGATCACGGCCAGCGCCGAGCGCATCCGCTCGGCCGGCCACGCCGGGTCGCACGGCACGAACGCGGCCCCGAGCTTCAGCAGCGCGAGCATGGACAGCGGCAGCTCAAGGCTGTTGACCAGTACCAGCGGGATGACGTCGCCGCGCCGCACGCCGGCCTCGGCCAGCTCCGCGGCCAGGCCGTTGGCCAGCTCGTCCAGCGCACGGTAGCTCAGGGTCGTCGTCCGGTACGACAGCGCCGGATGGTCGGGGGTGCGGTCGGCCTGCTCCTCGAAGAGCCTGGTCACGGGACGGTAGGGGCCGTGCTCGACCTGGGTGCCGGCCAGGCCGTTGAGTACCCGGCGACGGGTGATGGTGTCCAGATTCGGAAGGGTCCACATGGTGTCCGACATGCTTGTCCGATCTCTTTCCCACGGGGTGTGGCGGGCCAGGGCGGCACCGGTTGTGCCGGTGCCGGCTGGATCAGGAAGTCCTGGCGGTGGATGCGGGGGCCAGCGCCGGGGCGCAGGCCGCCAGTTCTGGCGGTGGCGTGCCGGTGACCAGCGCGGACAGCAGCAACCCCGCCGCTGGGGCGACCTGGATGCCGTATCCGCTCAGAGCGGCGAGCCAGAAGAATCCGGGGTCGCCGGGCGCCTCGCCGATCACCGGTACGTCACCGGAGACCGAGCTGCGCAGGCCCGCCCAGCGGTGGGTGACGTGCGTGACCTTGACGGTGGTGGCCTCCTCGAATCTGGCGACCGCCAGCGCGACGTCCAGGTCGTCAGGACGGGGGTCGCCCGGCGGCATCGGCGTGGAATCGGCAGGCGAGAGCAGCAGCCCGCCGGACTCCGGCTTGGCGTAGAAGGTCCCGGCCAGGTCGGTGACCATCGGCCAGGACGCCACCGCCGCCGCGTCGTGCCCGGACGGCCCGGGAACCAGCGCGGCGGTACGGCGCAACGACCGCAGCCCGATCGGGGCGACCCCGGCCAAGTCCGCGACCTCGTCGGCCCACGCCCCGGCGGCGTTGACCACGTGGACTGCCGTGAAGTCGCCGGCGGTCGTCTCGACCCGCCGGCCGCCGGGAACCGGCTCGATCGCCAACACTCTCGCGCTGGTCACCACCTGGCCGCCGCGCCGCCGGACCCCGGCCAGGAACCCCTGGTGAGCGGCCGCTACGTCGAGGTCGCAGGCCCTCGGCCGGAACAGCGCCCGCTCGTGCGGCCGCAGCACCGGGCACATCTCTCGCGCCTCGTCCGGGCTCACCTCGACAGCGCCGTCGGCCATCGCGCGGTCGAACTCCTCGCCCGCGTCCGGCGGCACCAGGACGAGCGCGCCGCGCGGGTTCAGCAGGGGGGCGTTCCCGAATCCCGGCGGCGGGGCCTCGTAGAACGTGCGACTGGCCGCGGTCAGCGCGCGCACCTCGGCGCCTCCGTAGTACTCGGAGAACCAGGCGGCCGAGCGCCCCGTCGAGTGGATGCCGGGGGTTCGCTCGGCTTCGAGCAGGGTGACCCGGCCGTGCGGGGCCAAGAAGTAACCGGCGGCCGCCCCCGCGATACCGCCCCCGATGACGACGAACTCGTTCATGATCTCCCACGCGGCATGGTGAGGGCCGCGATGAGCAGGGCGAGCACCACGATGCCCGCCGCGACGGCGAAACCGCGCCCCGCGCCCACGGCCAGCGCGTGGTCGGCGAGCGAGCGGTCGTTCGGCGTGGGGCCCGTGACCGCGGCCGCGGCCGCCCAGGCCACGGTGCCCAGGACCGCCAGGCCGATCGCTCCGCCGACCTGCCTGGCCGCGCTGAAGACTCCCGAGGCGACCCCCGAGTCCTCGGCCGGCACCCGCGACAGGGCCGACAGCGTGAGCGGGACGGCGGTGAGCCCGAGCCCCGCGTACGCGAGGATCGTGGGAACGAGCATGCCGGTGAGGTAACCGGTGGAGTCCCCGATCTGCGACAGCCAGGCCATGCCTGCCGCCGCGGTCGCCAGGCCGCCGATCACCAGGTTCCGCGCCCCCGTCCTGGCGACCAGCCGCGAGCTGAACCGAGCGCCGAAGATCAGCAGGGCGGTCAGCGGCACGTAGACCACCGCGGTCTGCAGCGGGGTGTAGTCCCAGACCTTCTGGAGGAAGAGCGTGAGGAAGAAGAAGATGCCGAACATGGCGGTGCTGGTGAGGATCTGCACGATGTAGATGCCGGCCCTGACCCGGTCGGTGAAGAGCCGCAGCGGGACCAGCGCGTGCGGGTTGCGCCGCTCGATCGCCACGAAGGAGGCGATCAACAGCACGGCCACCCCGACCGTGACCAGCACGTCCGGGTCGGCCCAGTGGGCGGTTCCCGCCTGGTCGGTGGCCGCGTTGATCAGGCCGTACACAAGGAGGGTGACCCCGGCGGTGCCGGTCAGGGCGCCCCCCAGGTCGAACCGGTCGCGCACCCGCTCGGTCTCGGTCAGCACCCGTAACGCGGCGATGACGATGAACACGCCGAAGGGGACGTTCACGAACATCACCCAGCGCCACGACAGGTAGGTGGTGATCACGCCGCCCGCGAGCAGCCCCACCCCGCCGCCCGCCGTGGCCACCGCCGAGTAGACGCCCACCGCCCGGTCCCGCTCCGGCCCCTCGGGGAACGTCGTCGCGATCAGCGACAGCGCCGCGGGCGACGCCGCGGCGGCTCCCACCCCCTGGAGGGCACGGCACGCCAGCAGCCACCACGATTCGGTCGCCAGCCCGCCGAGCAGGGACGCGACGGTGAACAGGACGAGACCGGCGATGAACAGCCGCCTGCGGCCCAGGATGTCACCGGCACGCCCGCCCAGCAGCAGCAGCCCGCCGTAGGTGAGGGAGTAGCCGGTGACGACCCACTCCAGGCCCGAGCCCGAGAAGCCGAGCGATGCCTGGATGCCGGGCAGGGCCACGTTCACGATCGTCGCGTCCAGCAGGAACATGAGCTGCGCGACCGAGATGATCCAGAGGGCGACGGCGCGTGAGCGCCGTCCCGCTTCCAGATTCCGGGTCATCGTCTAGGGGACGCGGCGATCTCCAGCCGCTCGCGCAGGGGCTGGCGCAGGACCTTGCCGAGCGAGTTCTTGGGCAGCTGCCAGACGAACTGGACCCTGTCGGGCCACAGCACCTTGGCCATCTTCTCGGCCGCCAGGTGGTCGCGCAGCGCCTCCAGGCTGGGCGGCGGCCCGTCGGGCACCACCACGGCGCAGACCAGGTCGGCGCCCGGCACCGCGGGGTCCGGGTAACCGACCAGGACCACCTCGGAGATCGCGGGGTGGCGCAGCAGGACCGCCTCGACCTCCAGCGTGGAGACCTTCTGGCCGCTGGCCCTGGTGATGAGGTCCACCCTGCGCCCGGTGATCCGGATGCCGTCGCGGCCGTCCTCCCTGGCCAGGTCGCCCGTGTCGAACCAGCCCTCGGTGTCCAGGCAGTCCTCGTACAGCTCGCGCTGGCCCAGGTAGCCCAGGCACTGCGAGGCGCCGCGGACCAGAAGTCTGCCCGCTCCTTCCTCGGCCTCCGGATCGGGGACGACCTTGATCTCCATCCACGGCATCGAGCGTCCGTCGCTGTGCGCGGCCCAGCCCTCGGGGTCGTCCGGCCTGGTGACGGTGACGCCGCCGTTCTCGGTCATGCCCCACAGGGCGTGCAGCGGGATGTCGAACACTTCACGGACGTCGGTGATCAGCTGCGGCTGGATCGGTGCCGAGCCGGACACGATCCGATTGAGGCTGGCCGCGTCTCGCGGGTTCTCGCGCTGCGCGGCCAGGAGCTTCACCAGGTAGCCCGGCGCGCAGTACGCCCAGCTGATCCGATGGGCGGCGATCAGGTCGAGCAGCAGCTCCATGTCGGTGTTGGTGTCCTGCATCACACAGGTGCCGCCGAGGTGGAGCGGCATGTAGACCGCGTAGCTCATCCCCGCCATGTGGGTCAGGTAGTTGGGAATCGAGATCACGTCGTCCGCGGTCAGCCCGTACGGCTCCGACACCGCCCTGACGGCCGCGTAGACGGTGTTCTGGCTGTGCACGACGGCCTTCATCGTGCCCGTGGTGCCCGAGGTGTACAGCAGAAGCGCCGGGTCGTCGGGGCCGAGCGGCACCGCGTCGCCGGGGTCGTGCTCGGTGTGGACGAAGAACTCCTCGAAGTCGACGGCCCCCGTGGCCGCGGCGTCGCCCACCACGACCCGGTGCTGGAGAGTCTCGGGTGCGGCCTCCACCAGACGGGCCGCGTAGTCGACGCCGTCGAAGGAGTCGACGGTCACGGCGACCTTGGCCGAGCTCGCCCGCAGGACGTGGGCCAGCTCGCGCCCCCCGAGCACCGGGATGACCGGTGAGCTCACCGCGCCGATCCGGTTGCAGGCCAGGTAGAGCGGGGTGAGCATCCACAGGTTGGGCAGGTAGAGCACCACCACGTCACCGGGGCCGACACCCAGTTCGCGCAGCGCGCCCGCGAAGCGCGAGACAGTGTCCGCCAGCTCGGCGTAGGTCAGGGTCCTGGCCGGCTGACCGCCCTCGTAACTGATGATCGCCTGATGGTCCGGACGCCGCTTGGCGGCGTCAGCGAGATCATCGAGAAAAGTGGAATCCCGCCACCAGCCAGCCGCGCGGTAGCGGGCTGCGGTCGGCGGGGCTGGGGTCGCCAAAGTCTCCCAGATAGACATCTTCGCGCGCCTTCCCCCGTCAAATGAAGATCATGCTGAAGATGAAACCTAGCCCTTATCCCACCGAAGAAGGAGATGTTTTGATATTTCCGGTAGGACCGATTAAGCGGCTGATCTCATGGCAGCGCTTGACATGCCCACGGCCGCGGGTACAGGCTCCATGATCGATCACACACCTGTCACGGAGCGCTGGGGGAAGGGACACCGTGAAGATCGGCGTGCTCGGCTGGGACTACGGCGAGATGGATCCCGACGCCCCCTGTCTGGTGGAGGCGGGTAGGGAACGGGGGCACGAGATGGCCCTGTTCACGCTGGAGGAGCTCGCCTACACTCCAGGGGCCAAGGGCGGCCTTAACATCGAGGTGGGCGGGCACGACGCCGAGTCCTTCGACGCCATCATCTCCAGGGCCAAGCTGTACGGCGATGACTGGCAGGACCGCGTGGAGCGGCTGACCCTGCTCAGCAAGGTTCCTGGCCTGCGTCTGTTCGACCCCGCCGAGGTGTGGGTGCGCGGTTACAGCAAGTTCCTCACCGCGCAGAAGCTGGCCGAGGCCGGCCTGCCGACGCCCCCCGTCCGCTCGGCCGTCACCCTGGCCGAGGTCGAGACCGCGTGGAAGGAGTGGGGCGCGACCATCGTCAAGCCCTCCTTCGGGTACCGCGGCGTCGACGTCGAGCGCGTCACCGACTTCCCCACGCAGACGGCCGTGGTCGAGGAACTGCTCGCCAGATACGGCACGCTGGTGTGCCAGCCGTACTATCCGACCCAGTACGGCGAGTACCGCATCACCGTCGCCGGCGAGGTCACGCCCATCAACATGCTGAAGCTGCCGGCCGCCGGGTCGTGGCGGTGCAAGACCCTGGAAGGCGCGAGCTTCGAATACTTCGAGGCACCCCCCGAACTCCAGGAACTGGCAGTGCGCGCGGCCAGAGTGATGGGGATCACGCTGGCCGGCCTCGACGTCCTGCCGACCGAGGACGGCTACATCATCCTCGAGGTCAACCCGATTCCGGGCTTCCTCAACATCTTCGGCCCAGAGCGGCACCAGCAAACTCTGCACGGCGTCTTCGACTGGGTGGAGAAGCAGGTCTCCCAGCCCTAGCGACTGCCAGGGGTGCCCCGGCCGCCGGCCCGTCAGCAGGTGACCGATCGGTGCTGGCCTTCACCGCGATGCGGCCCACATGTTTGATCCGAAGGGTACCCCCGGCAGGATGCGAACTTGCGGCACTCGCTTTAGCCGCTTAGTCATCCACCAGGGCTCGCCGCCGGGTGCCCGGTTACTGGCCGATTTTCGGATCAGTCCCCCTAGCCCTGTGGTGACGCCGCGCAGGCGTGAAAATGGAGTCGGGTAGCCCCCCGACGTCAGCGTCTTTTCTGGGATTCAGGACCGGCGGTCCTGGTACAGGTGCACGTCGTGCCCAGCGCCGACCCGCCGGGCGAGGTGCTGGCGACCCTACGAGACAAGCTCTTCGGCCTGACCGGTGGCGAGTTCCCGCTGGAGGTGGTGCTCGCCGAAACCATCGCGATCACTGCTGGCGGCAAGGGCGTCGTCATGAACCAGATCCTGCGCGGCGAGGAGCGTTCTCTGGGATCGAGGTGGTCGCACATGTCGCCGTCGTGGCAGGCGCTCATGGTCCCGTGACGGCTCACTGGCGGGACAGGGCCCGGGTGATGCCGGTGACGATGGTCGTGACCAGGATCCAGCCCGCCAGCACCAGGCCATAGGCGACCCACTGAGCGCCGCCGGCCGGCTGGAACGCCTTCTCCTGGCCGAAGTCGATCAACGGGAACAGCAGGTCCAGTGCGTACACCACAGCGTTGAACACCGGCCCCTTGCCCGCCTCGGCGGGCGGCGGCCGATCGAGCGCGAACACCGTGGCCCCCACGACCAGCAGCGCGACGAACCAGGCGGCGGCGCGCAGCGGCCGGTAGCCGTAGCCGACCGTGACGTCCTGCAGCACGCCCCAAGCGCGGGCGGGCCTGCGGAGCGTGGCGCGCCGCCGCCGCTGCTTGGCCAGCAGCACCGTGCGGGCCTCCTCATCGTGCCCGAGCCGCCGATAGGTGCTGGCCAGCTGCTCGTACGGCTGCGGCACGTACTCCTCCGCGCCCTCTTCGAGCCAGGCCAGCCGGCGGGCGGCGGGCAGCGTGGGATCCAGTGCCTCGTACGTCAGGCCGTCCTGTCGGCGCGGTGACCAGGTGTCGGGGTCGTCGCGCAGCACTCCGATGCGGGCGTGCCGCAGGTCGACAGCGCCTTCGGGGGCCGACTTCGGGCGTAGGTACAGCTCACTGGCCTGTAGTTGCCAGGCCGCCAGCGCCCGGCCACCGGGGTTGGCGAGGGTGGCGTCGTTGAAGTACACGTGCCGGCGGACCTGGGTGCCGATCAGCGTGATCTCGCCGTCGGAGGTGAAGCCACGCCCGCAGAACAGCCCGCTGCCGATGGTCGCCGCGGCCGCGTCCAGCGTTTTGCCGCCGGGATCGTTGCTCAGGCGGGCGCCGCTGAAGTCGGCGATCGTGCCGATGGAGGCGTCGACCAGCCGTACCACGCCTTCGGACCGGAACCCGTCGACGCAGGCCAGCGCGCCGCCGATGGAGGCGCCGTCGGCGTCCAGCGCCACCTCGCCCGGGGCGGAGAGGTCGGCGCCGGCCAGGCGCAGAGATCCGGTGACGCGGGCCTGGGACAGGTCGACCCGACCGCGCGCCGTCAGCCCGCGCGCCTCGATCGTGCCCTCGACCTGGATCTCCTCTGCCTGGAGCGCGTCGCCGCCGGGGTTGTCCAGGCGGGCGCCGGTCAGGTTGAGCTCACGGTCGACGCGGGAGTCCGCCAGCCGTACCGTGCCGTTGGCGGAGAAGGTTCCGCCCAGGTAGAGGCCGCCCTCGGCGGTGATCCGCGAGCCGCGGAAGGCCATCTCGCCCGGGTGGTCGATGGTGGTGCCGGTCAGGGCGAAGGGCCCGGTGACGCGGGTGTTGCGCAGGCTGATCATCCCGGTGACCGTCATGCACCGGCAGAACACGTTGCCGTCGGCGACCAGGCCGTCCAGCGTCAGGGCGTGCCGGTCGGTCGCGGTCAGCCGGGCGTCGTCCATGATCAACGCACCGCCGACCTTGACGTTGGACAGCCGCACGTGGCCCTCGGCCCGCAACTCGATGGCGGCGATCCCACGGTCGGCCTGGAGCCGGTCGCAGTCGATCGCGAGCCCCGGCGCCCGCACCCGGGCGTGGTCGAGCGTGAGGCTGCCCGCGATGTGGGCGCCGCGCAGCTCCACCCGCCCGGTGAACAGGCAGCTCTCCAGCCTCAGGTGACCACCGATCTGGGCGTTCGACGCCGACAGGCCGGGCAGCCGGGACCGGGTGAAGCTCAGCTGCTGGCAGCGGGCCCAGTACAGGCGCGGCACCTGCTCGAAGTCGCAGGAGAGGAACCGCGCCGGGTGGCCGATGGTGGCGTGGGCCAGGTCCAGGAGTTCGGTGACGCGGGCGCCCTTGAGGCGCAGGGCCGGTAACCGCGCCGATTCCTCCCGCAGGAGGAGCTCGGTGATCACTCCGGCGCGGACCGTCCGCTCCGGGCCCCAGCTCGCGCCGGTCGCCGGGTCGTCCTCGTCCGGTTTCCCGGTGCGGAAGTCGACCAGCTCGCCCCGGGGGAACGCCTCCCACACCCGGCGCTCGGCCGCGGACAGCTCCTCGACGCGCATGGCTGAATTCTGCCGCAACGCCGGTGGTCGCTGGTCACTTGACGCCGATCATTTGATGCCGGTCATTTGACGCCGATCGACATCTCCACTTCGGTGCCGGTGCACGCGGACGCTCCGGCGGACGGGCTCAGGGCCGCCACCTTGCCGATCCAGTCGGGTCCCTTCCGGTAGCCGACCTTCACCGTGAAGCCGGCCTTCTCCACGGCCGCCTTTCCCGCGTCGAGGGGCCAGCCGCGCGCGTCGAGCACGCGGGCGCGGGTCGCGCTCATCACCAGGTCGACCGTGCTCGTGCCCGGCCGTAGGGCGGCGCGCAGGACTTTGCCGGGTGGGCCACCGGTGGAGCAGTCCGGGGTGAGCTTTCCGGGGATCAGCCCGGCCTGCCGGAGTCTGGACGTCGCGTCCTTCTGCCGCAACCCGGCCAGGACCGGCACCGTCGGACTGGGTGTCGCGCTGGGGGTGGCCGGGCTGGTCCCGGTCAGGCCGGTCGTGGTCAGGTTGGTTGTGGTCAGGTTGGTTGTGGTCAGGCTGGTCGTTGTTGGGCCGGTCGTGGCCAGGCCGATCGCGCTCGGACCGGTCGCACTCGGACCGGTCGCACTCGGGCTGGGCGTCGTCAGGCTGGGCGTCGGGGGGTGGGTGGTGGCGGTCGCGCCGGTCCGGGTGTCCGCGCTCACCGTCCGCGGGGCCCACGGCCGTACAGCTGCCGCGCCTGCACCGGCACCGACCAGCAAGGCGGCGACCACAGTAAGCGCCACGCGACGCCCCGGCCGGGCGCTCCCGGACGGCCCCCCGGACGGCTCGGCAGGCAGCCCGGCGGGCGCCTCAGTGGGCAACCCCGCGGACGGCCCGGGGGGCGGCTCAGTCAGCGGCTCGGCGGACAGGGCGGCAGGCGGGACGGCAAGCAGGGCTGGGGACAGTGCAGCGGCCGGGACGGCGGACGGGGTGACGGACAAGGAGGCGGGTGGGGCGAGGTCGGCGGCGGCCTTGAGGTCGCCCGACCTACCCCCGAGCAGCGTCAGCAGGAGCTCCTGCGCGGTGGGCCGGGTCGCCGGGTCCTTGCCGAGGCATCGCTCCACCAGTTCGCGTAACGGCAGCTGGATCGGGGACAGATCGGGCGTATCGTTCAGCACGCGGTTGATCACCGCAGGAATCGAGTCCTGCCCGAACGGCGCCTTCCCCATGGCCGCGAACGCGATCGTCACACCCCAGGCGAAGACGTCGGAGGGGGCACCCGCTGGCGAGCCCGCGAGCTGCTCCGGCGAGATGTACGCGGGCGTGCCCATGATCTGGCTGGTCGCCGTGGCCGTGGCGTCCGCCTCACGAGCGATGCCGAAATCGATGACGCGTGGACCGTCGGGACCGATCAGCACGTTTCCCGGCTTGAAGTCGCGGTGCACGATGCCGGCCTGGTGGATGGCGGTCAGGGCGGTGGCGGTCCCGATCGCGAGGCGCTCCAGCGCGCCCCCGATGACCGGTCCGTCCTTCGCCACCCGTTCGGCCAAGGAGGGCCCGTCGATGAACTCACTGATCAAGTACGGCTGACCGCCGAGCATCCCGGCGTCCACCACCTGGGCCGTACAGAATCGGGCCACCTGTTTGGCCAGCGCCACCTCGCGCATGAACATGCGCTGCGCGCGCTCGTCGTCCCACGACCCGGCGTTCAGCAGTTTCGCGGCGACACGCTGCCCGGTCGGCCCGGTCGGCCCGTCCGGCCCGTCCGCTTCCGCGAGGTACACCTCACCCTGGCCGCCTCTGCCGATCCGGCCGATCACCCGATAGACGCCCAGCCGGCGTGGGTCACCCGTACGCAGGGGCTCGATAGCGCGCATCGCTTCCTCCCGAAGAAGTCACCCCTTATTCGCGTCAGCACCACATGCGGATTGCACGAAATGCTAAAACACTTATTTCCTACCTGTTGTGTTGACTATAGGAATGTCCTCGATCTACGGTGAGAACCGTGACGCCCATGGTTCTCACCATCCGAGGTCACGTGGACTTCTGCCGCGTGGCCAGCGCGCTCTGTCCGTCCTTCCGTTGATCGGCCGACATCCCATCTCCCGGAAGGACCACATCCATGTCAACCCTGCACATCGACCCCGTAGCGGGCCGGATCGGCGCCCAGGTCGGCGGTGTACGGCTCGGCGGCGACCTGCCCGCCGACGTCGTCGCCGAGATCCGCCTCGCGCTGCTCGCCCACAAGGTGCTCTTCTTCCGCGGCCAGGACCACCTGGACGAGGAGCGGCAGGTCGCCTTCGCCCGGCTGCTCGGCGACCTGACCACCGCGCACCCCACCGTGCCCGCTCTCGACGACAACGCGCACATCCTCGACCTCGACTATCGCAAGGGGCACAAGGTCGACCGCTGGCACACCGACGTCACGTTCGTCGACCGGCCGCCGCTCGCCTCGGTCCTGCGCGCCATCACCATTCCCCCGGCGGGTGGCGACACGCTGTGGGCCAACACCGTGGCCGCCTACGAGTACCTGCCGGCCGAGCTGCGCGACCTGCTCGACCGGCTGCGGGCCGTACATACCAACCAGTACGACTACGCGCGCATCGCGACGTCGGAGGATCCCGCGCGGACCCGCGAGTACGCCGAGGTGTTCGCCGCCACCGTCTACGAGACCGAGCACCCGGTGGTGCGCGTCCACCCGGAGACGGGCGAGCGGGCCATCCTGCTGGGCGATTTCGCCAAGCGGCTGACCGGGCTGTCGGCGCAGCCCTCCGCCTCGGTCATCAAGCTGATCCAGGAGCAGGTCACCCAGGTGGAGAACACCGTCCGCTGGCGATGGGCGCCCGGCGACGTGGCCATCTGGGACAACCGCGCCACCCAGCACCGCGTCGTGCACGACTTCGGCGACCAACCGCGCCGCCTGCACCGGGTCACGATCGCGGGCGACGTCCCGGTGGACGTGGACGGACGGACCAGCACGGTGCTGAAGGGGGACGCGGCCGCGTACTCACCTGTCGCGGCCTGACCCCGCGAACGGCCCATCGTCCGGGGAGACGGCTACGCGACCTGGCCGAGCGAGACCGCCGATCGATCGAGGGGGGTGGTCCCGCCCGGCCAGGCCAAAGAGGCCGGGCGTGCGTTTCTTAGTGGTCGCGGACCGGGATCGGCTCAGCCAGCGCGGCCCGGCTGGGAGGCGCGGGGAAGGGGTCGGCGAAGTATTGGGTCTCGTGCGTCACGAGACCATCGGTCATCTCCATGACGCTGAGCGAGTGTGTGGGCACGCCGTCATAGGTGATCACACACTCGCTCACCCAAACGTCGCCGCCGCCCAGGATCCGGCGGATGGTGAAGTGGCGTTCGGCCGGGTGCCCGCCTCGTTGCGCCTGGATCCTCGCCCGGCCTCTGAAGCGCTCGCCTGACTGCGGGTAGTCCAGGATCGCGTCCGCGGCGTAGATCGAATGCTCGGCGTCGACATCGCCGCGTTCGGAGGCCGCCCAATGCTCCTGGAGCCGAGCCCGGATCTCGGCCTCGGGATCCCTTACGCCGTTCACCCGTTACACCCCTCGTGACCAGTAGAAATGTCGCTCGGCCCGCACGACAGATGCTACTCGAGGGTTCTCCCGCTGCTCGGGACGGCTCAGGCCAGTTCGTCGGCGAGGGCCTGTTCGATGCGCTGCCAGGTCTCGGCGTGGTACGGCGAGTCCTCCTGCGCCAGGAAGGCGTGTGGGGCGCCCGCCAGGACGACCATCTCGTGCCTGATCCCGTCGGCCTGAAGACGCTCGGCGATGGCCGTATGTTGTTCTTCGATGATCGCGTGGTCGCGGTCGCCGACGATGTACACCAGCTTGCCCTTGATGCCCGGGGTCAGGTCGAGCGTGGGCTCCGGGCCGCTCACCGGGATGTCGGTGCCTGTCAGCCAGCCCGCGTACAGGACCACGGTGATCGGGAAGCCGAGTTGGGTGGCGGCCAGGTAGGCCAGGTGGCCGCCCAGGCTCAGGCCCACCATGCCGACCGCGCCGCTCGTGTCGTCGAGTGCCGCGAGGTAGTCGGCGGCCGCGCGGGTGTCGTCCAGCACTCCTGTACGGCTCAGCGTGGCCATCAGTTCGAACCCGCGTGCGCGGCCCTCGTCGGTGGCCGGCAGTTCCACACCCGGGTCGGCGCGGTGGTAGTAGTCGGGGGCCAGCACCACGTACCCCATGCCCGCGATCCGGTCCGCGACCGCGCGCACGTCCTCGGTCAGCCCGAACAGTTGGTGGGCCACGATGACGGCCGGATGAACGCCGTCCCCGGCGGGGCGAGCGAGGTATCCACCCATGGGACCGTCGCTGGTCCGCACGGTGATGTCCGTGGGGTTCACGGGTGCCGTGCCGGTGTCTGAGGGGACGTCGGCCAGGGCGGACACGACGGCTTCGGCCACACCCATGGCGGAGGCGGGGTTCTGGCCGGTCACCAGGCGGCCGTCGCGGATCACCTGCGGCTGGAAGTCGGGGCCTGGCACGTGCTCGGCGCCCAGTTCGCGCAGGCGGGAGGCGAGCAGGAAGGGAACCACCGAGGTCAGCCCGACGGCCGCCTCCTCGGCATGACACTCACGCCACATACCTCGGGCGCAGCCCCGGCCATAGCGAAGCGGCGAGCGGCCATGCACGTGATGGCTGTCCTTTCCACGTACATGGCCGCCCATAAGGGTTCGGTCAGGCGTCGCGGTGATTGATCGCCAGGGTTGCCAGCAGGAGGGACACCACGACGTAACCCACCAGGATGACGGCGGCCGTTGAGGGGCCGAAGGCTCCTGCGTCGGGTACGGCGGCCAGTTGCCTGGCCAGCGACGGAATCGTCAGGGAGCTGATCCAGTCGTTCCACGGAGCTGGGAGGAAGCGCTCGAGCACGGTCGGGGACAGCGGGAGGACGACCAGCGCGATGAGCGCTCCCGGTGTCGACCGCAGGACCGTGGCCAGGCCCAGTCCCAGCACCGCGGCGACGGCGGAGCCGGCGCCGGTGGACAGCACCTCGGCCAGGGCCGCATGTTCGGCGAACGAGGCGCCGATCGGACGCCCGGCCACCACGGCCTGTGCGGTGAAGTAGGTGGCGAACGCCAGCAGTTGGCCCGCGACAGCGGCCATGGCGGCCACCGCGACGGCCTTGGCCAGAAGGAGCGTCCACCGGCTCCGGATCGTGGTCAGCGTGAGTCTGATCATGCCGGTGGCGTACTCACCGGAGATGGCGAACACGCCCAGCATGCCGAACAGCACAGGCGGAATGTCGGCACTGAGGCTGAGACCCGTGCCGACGGGATCGCCACCGGGGCCGTTGGTGTCGAAGTAGTGCGAGATCGAGTAGGCGGCGAAGCCGGTGAGCGCAAGGGCCGAGAGCGTGGAGGCCAGGACGTAGTAGGTGGCTCGGAGCGAGCGTAGCTTGAGCCATTCCGATGCGACGAGGTTGATCATTGCGTGATCTCCATGAAGGCCTCCTCCAGTGATGTCCGGCGCGACACCAGCTCGTGAACGGCACAGCCGTTCGCCAGGGCGATGTCGCCGATGGCGGCTGCGGTCAGGCCGGTCACCAGCAATTCCGCTCCGGCGATGGCATCCCGCACGGGGCGCGTATCGGCTCCAGCCGCCGCAGGCCCACCGGGCACCGGCTCCTCACCGGCGTTGGCGTCCTGAGCGGGGCGTATGGTTGCGCCGGCCGCTTCGAGTGCCCTGGACAGGCGGGCCGCGTGGGGTGATCGGACCAGTACGCCGCTCTGGAAGCGGGCCAGCAGGTCCGTCGTCGTGGTGTCCTCGATCAGCCGGCCCTGGCCGATGATGATGAGCCGGTCGGCGGTGAGGGACATCTCAGTCATCAGGTGGCTCGACAGCAGGACGGTGCGCCCCTCGGCGGCCAGGGATCTGAGCAGTGTCCTGAGCCAGCGGATGCCGTCGGGGTCGAGGCCGTTGACCGGCTCGTCGAGGATGAGCACGCCCGGGTCACCGAGCAGGGCCGCCGCGATGCCGAGGCGCTGGCGCATCCCCTGGGAGAATCCGGCGATCCGCTTGCGTGCCGCGTTGGCCAGGCCGACCTCCTCCAGCACCTCCACGACCCTGCGGTGCCCGATCCCGCCCGCGTACGCCAGCGCCTGCAGGTGAGCGAACGCGCTGCGCCCGCCCTGCACCTCGGCCGCGTCGAGCATGGCGCCGACCTCGCGCATGGGGTCGCGCAGGTCGTGTTTGCGGACGCCGTTGATCAACGCCCTGCCCGAGGTGGGCGTGTGGAGGCCGAGGATCATGCGCATGGTGGTTGACTTGCCAGCGCCGTTGTGCCCGAGGAAGCCGGTGACCTGTCCGGGTTTGACGTCGAACGTGAGCTCGGACACCGCGCGGGTGGAGCCGTACAGCTTCGTCAGTTCTGTGACCTCGATCATTTCCCCACCTTCTGGATGATCTCGGCCGGGCAGCGCGTGCCCGGCGCGGGCAACTCCCCCGTGGTCAGGTAGGCGCGGACGTGCCGCCGCAGGCAGATGTTCCGCGCCCACGACGCGTGGCCGTCGCCGTGCCACAGGACACGCGCGGACGGGATCTGCTCGGCCACGTGCGCCTGCCCGCGATAATTGGTGTTGTTGTCGAGCTCCCCGATCGCGAAGAGGATCGGCGGGGCGTCCTTCACGCGCAACGGGTACGGCGCCCAGGACGCGCCGCCGCTGCGCCCCCAGCACCGCCCGAGCTCGAAGCGTCCCTCAAGCCAACCGAACCTCGGCGCGATCTCACGGAGTCTGGCCTCGATGCCCTGGAACTCCTCGTACGTCGGCAGCTTCGGCATGAAGTCGTTGCACAAGGAGTCTTGGCTCACGGACGCGCCGCCCTCATCCGGGAGCAGTTCTTGCAGGAAGTCGCCGGCTTCGCCGTCGAGGGCCTTACGGATGGCGGTGGCAAGCTGGGGCCAGAGTGCCGGATTCATGCCTTTGATCGCGCCGGCGTACAGCTGCCCCTCATGCACTGTCCGGCCGGCCGACGCCGGCAGTGGCACGCGGCGCACCCTGGCAACGAGCTCATCCCACGCCTTGCCCGCATCCCTGCCGTGCAGGGCGCAGTCGGTGCGGCGGGCGCACCAGTCGCGGAAGCGGGTGAGATGGCGCTCTTGCGTGAGCGCGTAGTTGCGTATCCAGGGCTCGAACTCCTGCTGGGTGTGATCGGCGGTGCCGTCGAAGTACATGCGGCCGACCCGCTGCGGGAACAGCTCCAGGTAGGCCTGGGCGTAGACGGTGCCGTAGGAGTTGCCCGCGTAGATAAGTTTGTCCTGGCCAAGCGCGGCGCGCAGCGCGTCGATGTCGTGGGCCACGTTCCATGCCGTCATCCCGCGCCAGGCCGATTTGGCCATGATGCGGCAGCTCGCCTGATGGGCCGCGTTCTTGGCGGCGTGGGCGTCCCAGTCCTGCTTCGTCCTGGCCAGGAGCAGTCCGTAGACGGAGGCGTCGGGCTCCGCGCAGCTCACCCTATTGCCGCTCGCGGGCTCCGACATGCCGCGCGGATCGATGGCGATGACGTCGAAGCTCCTCTGCAACTCATCGAGCAGGATCGGCGACTCCGCCGGAGCGTCGGGCTGGTTTTTCCGCCTGAGTACCGATGTGCTGGTGCCGGGCCCTCCGAAATTGACGATCAGCGACCCGACGCTCTTGCCCGTCGCGGGCAGTTTGGCCACGTGCACCGAGGTTCTGGGCCCGCCCGGGTCGGCCCAATCCACAGGAACGACCAGCTCGGCGCATCGCAGGCCGTCACCACAGTCCTTCCACACGAGGCCGTGGGCCTGCGCCGAGGCCAGCGCGATACCGCCAAGCGGCACGGCGAGACAGGCCGCCAGGCACAGGGCGATGAGTCTGCGTCGGTTCATGGCGGCAACGATGCTGTACGGCGGCGGGCGGCACATCGGAGCCTGATCCGATCTTTGGGATCGGACCAGGGTCATACGGTACGGGCGTACGTGCGCGGAGTACGACCCTGGTCCGACGGCCCGTGCTCCGATTCGCCCCCGGCCGTTCCTCGATAACGTCGGGATGTGAATCTGCTCGCCCGACGGCCTCCACCCTGGCTGCTCATCCTGGCCGACACCGTGGTCGCGGTGCTGCTCGCGCTGGCGTCCACGGCGAGTCCGCCGGAGCTGACCACGAACGCCGTGACCATGGCGCTCTGCTGGCTGCTCGCGGTGCCCGTGGCGGTGCGGCGGTTATGGCCGGAGCCCGCCTACTACAGTGCGCTCCTGATCGGCATCGCCGTGCTCGCGCTGCAGGCCAACCGGCTGATGCCGACGGCAGTGGTGGCCCTGGCCATCTACCCGGTGGCGACCGGCCGGCCGGTGCGGCGATCGGCGATCGCCCTGGTGTCGGGCCTGCTCATCAACGGAGGCTCGCTGCTGGTCTCGATGCCGGGTCCAGCACAATATTCGAACGGCTGGCCCGACCCCGTCTTCATCCTCGGTACGGCCTGGCTGGTCCTCGCAGCGAGCTGGAGTCTCGGCACGGCGGCGCGCACCCGCCGCGAGTTCGCCGCCCGCGAGGCCAGGAGGCAGGCCGAGCAGGCGGCGGCCGACGAGCGCCTGCGGATCGCGCGCGAGTTGCACGACGTCGTCGCCCACTCGATGAGCGTGATCACCGTCAAGGCGGGGGTGGCGGCCAAGGTCCTGGACAAGCATCCGGAGGAAGGGCGCAAGGCGTTGCGGGCCATCGAGGAGATCGGGCGCGGCTCGCTCGCGGAGATGCGCCATTTTCTCGGCACGCTGCGCGCACCCGGCAGCGCGCCCGACAACGCGCCGCTCCCCCGGCTCGCCGACCTGCCGTCCCTGGCGCGCCAGGCGGCGGAGGCCGGCGTGCAGATCGACCTGTCGGTGGACGGAACCGTGCCCGACAGCATGGCACCGGCCGTTTACCGCATCGTCCAGGAGGCGATCACCAACGTCGTCAAGCATGCCGCTCCCGCCCACTGCCAGGCCAGCGTGTCGGTCGCCGATGGGAGGTTGCGGATCTCCGTGGTCGACGACGGGTCTGGGCAGCGGGTGCTGCCGGGGCCGCCAGGTGGGCACGGGCTGGCGGGGATGCGCGAACGGACCCTGCTGTACGGCGGCACCTTCGAGGCCGGCCCGCTCCCGGGAACGGGGTTCGGCGTGCACGCGTCATGGGAGATCCCTTGACCCGCCTGGGACTTCGACGGAGGGACAGGGGGCAGCGCCGGGCGTTCCGGCGGTGCGCGGGCGTGCGCGAACGGCGGGCCATTCGGCACAACCCCGCAGTGGCGCATGGAGGTACGCACGGCCGGCGTTCCGAGAAAGCGTCGACGTGATGCGAGCGGTAGGCGCGGATCGGTCATGATGGACGTGATGACGAGGATCACGAGCGTGAGCCGGAGGAAGCGGAGTCGGCGGGTCCGGACAGGGCGTCCGCGGACTGGGCCGGGCTCGGTCGGGGTGGGTGCGGCAGGAGGAGGCTCGTGATCCGGGTGCTCATCGCCGACGATCAGGCGCTCCTGCGCGGCAGTTTCCGCTTGCTGATCGACTCGGAGGACGATCTCACCGTGGTCGGAGAGGCGGGCAACGGGCGGGAGGCGGTGGCGCTCACGCGTACGGAGTCACCCGACGTGGTGCTCATGGACGTCAGAATGCCCGAGATGGACGGCATCACCGCGACGGGGCAGATCGCCGGGGACACCCGGGTGCTCATCCTGACCACGTTCGACCTCGATGAGTACGTTTATTCGGCGCTGCGGGCGGGTGCCAGCGGATTCCTGCTCAAGGACGCGCCTCCGGACGACCTCCTGAAGGCGATCCGAGTGGTGGCGTCGGGTGAGACGCTGCTCGCGCCGACCGTCACCACCCGACTGATCGCGGAGTTCGTACGCCGGCCAGTCCAGCAGCCCTTTCACGGGCTCGACACGTTGACGGACCGGGAGCGCGAGGTGCTCACCCTGGTCGCCCACGGACTGTCCAACGCCGAGCTCAGCGTGCAGCTCCAGGTGAGTCCCGGGACCGTGAAGACGCATATCGGCCGTTTGCTGGCCAAGCTCAACGCCCGCGACCGCGCTCAGCTCGTCATCGCCGCCTACGAGGCCCGCCTGGTCACGCCGCGTTAGCCGACCGCGCGCCGTGACCGCAGGCGGCGTCAGCGCTCCACCACGCCGGCCCGCACACCGGGCTTGCGAGGTAAGCATCGGGACCAGGACGCTTGTCGTGGCCCGCGAGCCCGGGGGTCTACACCCCCTCCTCGTTCACGCCGCCACCGTCGGGGAGGTCAGGGATCTCGCCGAGCTGCCGCAGTCCCTCGGCCGAGGCGGAGGAGGAGATGGAGTAGCGGCCCAGGACGTTGAGATGGGCGTGGCCGAGCGGGGACAGCCGAGCGGGGACAGCCGGGCGGCGTCCTCATCCTTGACCGAGACGCCTGCGGCGCGCAGCCGGTCGACCGCGGCCGACACGTACTTCGAGTTCCACAGCGCGACCGCGTTGACGACGAGACCAAAGCGCCGCTAGTTGATCTTCTTGTCCTTCACGGTATGCCTTGCGGATCTGGCCATTGCCACCGTGGCAGATCTTGCGGGCGAGCCGGTGCCGCGACTCTTGCACGGTGAGCTGCCTGTTCAGCTTGCGGCGGTAGGTGTCGTCGATCGGGTCCAAGATGCTGAGCAGATGGAGAGTCTTGTCGATCCGCCCGTACTCAGCGAACGCCTGCCCAAGGGGGTGGGCCGCCCGTTGCGGGCGAACATGCGCAGCAGGTCGTAGGCGCGCACCTGGTTGGTCACCAGCGATCCGGCGACCCGGGTCATGTCCGACCACTGAGAGTGGATCTTCTGCCGGTTGATCCTGTTCCGGGCGATCGCCTCCAGCGGCCCGTACGCCGGCGCCGTCCCGTCCGGCAGGTCGGCGCGCCAGAACCGCTGATCGCCCAGGTCCGCGAAGCGTGGCGCGAACCGGTAGCCGAGCATGGAGAAGATGCCGAACACCGTGTCCGAATCGGACGCCTGGTCGGTCGTGACGACCTCGGGCTGCGGGCCGGCGTCGATGTTGATCAGGGTGTCCAGGATGTAGAGGGAGTCGCGCGGTGTGCCGGGCACGACCATCTGCCCGATCCCCATCACCTGATCATTTACTGCATTGAGAAGCGTGAGGCCGCGTTTGTAGCCGAAGTACTTCGGCGACGGGGCGGCGTTGATCGTCTGTACCGGGACGACGAACCGCAGCCCATCGACCGAGGCGAGCAGCCCGCCACCCCACAGCTGCACGATCGGCACGCCGCGCTGGGCCTCGATCAGGATCGCGTTCGCGGCGGCGTGCGTCTCGGCCCGCACGTAGTTCTGGTCGACGTGCGAGAGCCGGCTACGGGTCAGCGCCTCGTCCCCGTCCTTGATCACCGGGGTGAGGCCGACGTTGCAGGCCTCGCTGATCAGCAGCGCGACCAGGAATCGGGGCAGGTCGTGCATGCGGGTGGAGATGTCGGCCAGGTGCACATAGGCGTCCAGGAACCCGGTCCAGGAGTACACCTCCAGCAGCAGTTCCGGCAGGTCAATGCGCGGCAGCATCGCCTGGCAGACCGCGCGCAGCCACTTCAGCGAAGGGCTCTCGCCCAGTGTGCCGAGCTTCTCCACCGACAAGCGGGCGTGTTCAGCGCGTTCGGGGTCTTCCTGCTGCGCCAGTTCTTCCTCGGCCTGCCCCGCGAGCTGGAGGAGGCGGCCCGGCTGGACGGCGCGGGGCCGCTGCGGATCTACTGGTCGATCATGCTGCCGCTGGCCAGGCCGGGGCTGGTCGCCCTCGGCGTCCTGGTGCTGCTGTGGTCGTGGAACGACCTGTTCTGGCCGCTGGTGGTCAACACCGCGCACGATGTACGGCACCACCGCGCTGACACCCGCCCAGGCGTACGACGGCTCCGCCCAGGCCCGGGTCGGGCACCACAACGACTGCTTCCTGGCCAGCCCCGACGACTACGGCACCTACGAGAACACCGCCGTCGAATACCCCTACCTCCAGGCCGAGACCGCCTACCTGCCGATGGGCGGGGAGACCTGCGGCGCCAACCCGCCGCGTTCGAGCTGCCCCACCGCCATGGGCGAGATGTCGCTGTTCCACTGGTCGTACCTGAACACCGACTACCACCCCGACGTCATCAACGGCTGGAACACCGGCGGCTGCCTGCCCGGGATCACCCGCCGCCTCGGCTACCGCTTCGCCCTGCAGACCGGCACGTACCCGAGCACGTCGACCCACGGCGGCGCGCTGCCGGTGCGCCTCACGATCAGGAACGACGGCTGGGCCGCGCCCTTCAACCCCCGCGACGTCGCGCTGGTCCTGCGCAACACCGCCACGTCGGCCGTGTACCGCTTCCCGCTCAACGCCAACCCCCGCCTCTGGCTCGCGGGCGCCACGGCGACCATCGACCAGAGCGTGACGCTGCCGGCCGGGATGCCGGCGGGCACGTACGCGCTGCTGCTCGACCTGCCCGACCCGCAGCTGTCGTCGCGTCCGGAGTACTCGATCCGGCTGGCGAACGACAACGTCTGGGAGGCGGCCACCGGGTACAACAACCTGCTGCGGAGTGTGACTGTCAACTAGATGGTCCCAGGCGGTTCGTCACGCGACCGTCTCGGAGTATGTGACGGTCCGTGGTGGCTGGGGTCCTTCTGTGGAGATACCTCCTCCGGGGGAGCAGAAAGAGAGGGTCCGTCCGGGGATGAGGTCCTAAGGAGAGATACCCCCTCCGGGGGAGCAGAAAGAGACGGTCCGTCCGGGGATGAGGTCCTAAGGAGAGATACCCCCTCCGGGGGAGCAGAAGAAGACGGTCCGTCCGGGCCGAGGTCCTTAGGAGGGACACCCCCTCCGGGGGAGCAGGGTCCGTCGGAGCTGAGGTCCTAAGAAGGACGCCCCCTCCCGAGGAGCAGTGGAAGACGGTCCGTCGGAGCTGAAGTTTCTGGGATCCAGCGACTTTGGTCGGTGTCGGAGGCTGCCAAGGATCGATGTGCCGGGGAGCTCGGCGTCTCTAGCGTCAGGATCATGACTCTGACCGAGGCGCCGGGCTCACGGCGCGTGCACGAGATCGACGCGGTCCGGGGGTTCGCGCTGGCGGGCATCCTGGTGGCGAACATCGGGTTCTTCGCCGATCCCGGCTACGCCGTGGGGACGGGCATCATGCCCATCACCGAGGGGCCGGTCGCGTACCTCATCAGCACGCTGGTGCTGACGAAGTTCTACATCCTGTTCTCCTTCCTGTTCGGCTACTCCTTCACGCTCCAGACGCGCGACGGGGTCGACGTCAAGGCCAGGATGCTGCGACGCTGCCTCGGGCTCTTCGTGATCGGGGTGCTGCACGGGTTCCTGCTGTGGATCGGCGACATCCTCACGCTGTACGCCACGCTCGGGGTGATCCTGCTGGCGATGCGCGGCATCTCGCCCAGGAAGGCGGTCGTCACCGGTTGCGCCATCATCGGCGTCATGTCGGTGATCTGGCTGCTGCTGGCCGGGCTGACCCTGCTCGACCCGGCGACGGGCACGGCGGCCGGCACGGCGGCGGTGACCGACGCGGCGGCCGGGGCGCGGGCGGAGGCGCTGGTCACGGGCGGGCCGTTGAGCTTCCTGTCGTTCCAGGTGGAGACGTACCCGGCGCTGGCCGCGATGGTGTGGATCGGGCAGGGGCCGATGGCGATGGCGATGTTCCTGTTCGGGCTGGCGGCGGGCCGGTCACGGCTGTTCGAGGAGCCGGCGCGCTGGGCCCATCTCGTGCCGCGCGTCCAGTGGGTGGGCTTCGGCGTCGGCCTGCCCGCCGCGGTCGTCTTCGCCTGGGTGTCGTCCTCATCCGGGGACGCGCTGGATCTGGTCGCGCTGGCGGTGAACAACGTGGGCTCGGTGCTGCTGACGGCCGCCTACGTGGTCACTCTGCTCCAGGTGTTCAAGCGCTTTCCCGCCGTCATCGGCGTGCTGTCGCCGGCCGGGCGGGTGGCGGCCTCCAACTACATCGGGCAGTCGCTGCTCTGCTGCCTGATCTTCACCGGCTACGGGCTGGCCCTGGCGGGCAAGCTGTCGCCGCTCGCCGTGATGGGCGTGGCCGCGGTGATCTACGCGCTCCTGCTCGGGCTGAGCTGGTGGTGGCTGCGGAGCCATCGTTACGGCCCGATCGAGTACGGCCTTCGCCGCCTCACCGCGGGTCGGGGTTGACACGGATCAGGGCCTGGTCTTCTCTGCAACGAAAGGGCGGACCCGAGGGGGCACGGCATGGCCAAGGTTCGACGATTCACACTTGCCCTCGTCGTATCCGCCGCACTGGTCGGGCTACCCGCCGCGCCCGCCATGGCCCGGGGTCCCGTTCCGGCCGGGCCGAGCATGGCGTCCCACATGGCGCGGGGCCCCGCCCCGGCCGGGCCGGGTATGGCGTCCCACTTCGGGTTGGCGCGCAAGGACTGCGTCGGTACGGCCGCGGGCCGGGCGTCCAAGGTCTGGTACACGGTCGCGGGCGGCGTGCTGTCCGACGTCTACGAGCCGACCATCGACAACACCAACGTCGAGACGATGCAGTTCGCCGTCACCGACGGCACGACGTTCACCGAGTTGCAGTCCCGCGACACCACCTACAAGGTGAGCACCGACCGTTCCGGCATGACCTGCACGATCACCTCCTCCAGCAAGGCCGGCCGCTACCGCCTGACCACCACCTATCTCACCGATCCGGACAGCGACGCCGTCGTGGTCAGGACCCGGCTCCAACCGGCCGGACTGCGCCTGTACGTACGCCTGGACGCGAGCGTCAACGGCAACGGAGGCGGCGGCGCGCCGAACGGCGGGGCCGACAGCGGCGTGGTCGACGGCCCGACCGGCGCCCCGGTGATCTCCGACCCGAACACCGAGACCTCCGCGCCCGCCCGCGACTACGCCGTACCCACCCACCTGGCGCTGCGCGCGGAGCGGCGGCTGCCGCAGGCGGGCGTCGGCTACGCGGGAACGCCCAGCGACGGCGCCGCGCAACTGGACTCCGCCCACACGCTGACCCCCACCACCACCGCGCCGGACGGCAACGTGGTCGCCACCGCCCGGCTGCCTCTGGACGGCTCGGGTGCGGTGACCTTCGCGCTCGGCTTCGGCCGTACGGCGGCCGCCGCGTTGCGGACCGCGGGCGCGGCCGCCGCCCGGCCGTTCGAGACCACCCGAGCCCGGTACGAGGGGGGCTGGGCCACCTACGACGCCGGGCTGCGCAAGCCGCCCGCCTCGCTCGCCGACGCCTACTGGTTGTCCGCCAACGTGCTGAAGGCGAGCGAGGACAAGACCTTCCCCGGAGCCGTCGTCGCCTCGCTGGCCAGCCCGTGGGGCCAGGCGGTCGGCGCGGGCGAGAAGGTGGGCGGCAAGGCGGTCTATTTCGGGTCGTATCGCGAGGTGTTCGCCCGCGACCTGTACGAGGCGTTCACCGGCTTCCTCACCGACGGCGACCTGGCGACCGCCCGCGCCACGGCCCGCTTCCTCCTGGAACGTCAGCAACTGCCCGACGGCCGCCTGCCGCGCAACTCCCTGCTGAACGGCCGGCTCGCCCCCGACTCCGGCGGCGACCAGCTCGACGAGAGCGCGTACCCGATCCTCATGGCCCACCAGGCCGGGATAGGCGCGGAACTGTGGGAACACCTCCGCCAGGCCGCGGACTTCCTGGTGGCGCACGGGCCCGCGTTCGGCGTCGAGCGCTGGGAGGAGCAGCAGGGCTATTCGCCGTCCACGATCGCGGCCGAGATCGCCGGGCTCGTCGCCGCCGGGGAGATCGCCGCCGGCCGCGACGACCAGGGCCGGGCCAGGCTCTACCGCGCCACCGCCGACCACTTCGCCCGCTCGGTCAAGGGCTGGACGGTCACCACGACCGGCCCGTACGCCCCCCGCTACTTCCTGCGCCTGTCGCGCACCGGCGACCCGGACGCCGCCGCCCCGTACAACCTCGGCAACGGCGGCCCGACCGAGGACCAGCGCCGGGTGGTGGACGCGGGCTTCCTGGAGCTGACCCGGCTGGGCATCCTGCCCGCCACCGACCCCGACGTGCTGGCCAGTCTGCCGGTCGTGGACCGGGTGATCGGGCGTACGACGCCGAACGGCCGGGGCTGGTACCGCTACGGCTCCGACACCGCGGGCACCGAGGACGGCTACGGCGACTGCCATGAGCCCGACCCCACCTCCTGCGCCCCGTCCGGGCGGCCCTGGCCCACCGCGAACACCGGCTCGGGCCACCTGTGGCCGGTCCTGTCCGGCGAACGGGCCGAGCAGGCGTTGCAGACCGGCGACCCGCGTACGGCGGCGTCCCTCCTGACGGCGATGCGGGCCATGTCCTCCGGCACCGGCCTGGTCCCCGAGCAGGTGTGGGAGAACCCGGACCTGGCCGCCGCGCCGTACGGCACCGACCCGGCGACCGCCTCGATCGGCTTCCGCGACGGCGAGCCCGCCGGCTCGGCCTCCCCGCTGACCTGGGCGCAGGCCCAGGAGGTGCGGCTGATCCTCTCGCTCGGGTCGGGCCGCCCAGCTGAACAGCCCGAGATCGTACGCCGCCGCTACGCCGCCCACGGCATGCCCGAGGCTGCGCCGCTCACCCTCACCGCACCCGCCGAAGGCAGCACGGCCACCGGCACGTCGGTCACGGTCGAGGGAACCACCGCGCCCGGCGCGCGCGCGGACGTCGCGGCCACGCCCATCGACATCGGCGCCGCCACCAGGGTCGTCTCGGTACGGGCCGGAGCCGACGGCCGCTTCACCGCCCAGGCGCCGGTCTCGTTCGGCGAGGTCGTACTCACCGTGACCGCCACAACCGCCGACGGCCGCACCGGGTACGCCCGGCGGTCGGTCATCGGTGACATCACCGGCGCCACGACCGTGCTCGACGTCACCGATCCCGATGGCGACGACGACGGGCCGGGGACCTACGCCTACCCGACGGCCGCCGACTTCCACGCGGGCGCCTTCGACCTGCGCAGGTTCCAGGTCATCACGGACGCGAGCACCGTCTACCTGCGCGCCGAGATCGCCGACCTCACTCCCACCTTCGGCAGCCAGATCGGCGCCCAGCTGCTCGACGTCTACGTCCAGGACCCGGCCGTGACCGCGCGCTCGACCGATCCGGCGTTCCCGCAGCGCAACTACCGCATCGCCGAGCAGGACGCCTGGTCACAGCGGGTGGAGGCGCAGGGCTTCGCCGCCCCGGTCTGGGTGACGGCCGCCGGCGTCGCCCGGTCCGGGGCCGCCGTCCGCGGCTCCGGCACCACCCGCACGATCACGATCGCCCTGCCCAAGGCGGACTTCGGCACGCCGGGGCCCGGCTGGCGGTTCGCGGTCGTGCTCGCCGGTCAGGACGGGTTCAGCGCCGACCAGGCCAGGGGTTTCACCGCCACTCCACAGCCGTACCAGTTCGGCGTGTGCGCCCCGGGCGGGACCGCTCCCCTGTGCTCCGTCGACCCGGGCGGCGTGCCCAAGGCCGTGGACGTGCTCACCCCGGCCGGACAGTCGCAGGCCGACGAACTGAACCCGCTCCTCGGCCCGGTCACTCTGCGGGCGGTTCCGGTCCCCTGAGGCTGAGGAGAGGCAGGTCGGGGAACAGGTGGCTGACCAGGAGTGTCGCCGTGCGCATCGCGGCGGTGACGATGTCGTCGTTCGTCGCCTCGGTGCCCTGGGCGGCCAGCACGGCGCTGTGCACGCTGAGCAGGGCCAGCCGGACGCTGAGCTGATCCTGCACTGAGGCTCCGGGGCCCAGGATGAGCCGGGTGGCCCGGTCGGTCCGCTCCAGCGGGCTGCTCTGACCCGTCGGCATGGCCGTCTTCAGCGCGGTGTGGTTGGCGACGGCGAATCGCATGTTCCGCACCCCTTGCTGACTGCTCATCGTGAGCCACCGGCTCAGCAGCTCGGCGGCCAGCTCCGGGGAGTGCGGCTGCCCGGCCGCCCAGTCGAGCAGCTCGTCCATCGCCCGCATGTGGTCGGTGAAGAGGCTGACGATGACCGCCTCTTTGCTGTCGAAGTGGTAGTAGAGCGCCGCCTTGGTGATGCCCAGTTGCTCGGCGATCTCGCGCATAGAGGTGGCGTCGTAGCCGTGCTCGGTGAACAGGGTCAGCGCGGCCTCCTGGATCTCGGCTCGCGTCTGGCTGCCCTTGCGCCGCGCGCCCGGCGCCGGCTCCGTCTTGGTCATGGCTCTTCCCTCTTGCTCCAAAACTGTTACACAGCCTATTTGCCTACCGGCCGGTTAGCAAGTACGCTTGCCGACCGACAGGTAAGTTCTATGGATCGACAGGAGTGCACGGAATGGCCAAGGACAGCGCGGACACCGCCTCGGGAGCGGAAGAGCAGGTCGGATTAGGGTTCAGCCACCGCCAGATCATGGTGACCATGAGCGGCCTGGTCGTCGCCATGCTGCTGGCGATGCTGGACAACATGATCGTCGCCCCTGCGATTCCCACGATCGTGGGCGAGCTGGGCGGCCTCGAGCACCTGGCATGGGTGACCACCGGCTACGTCCTGGCCTCCACCGTGGCCACGCCGATCTGGGGCAAGCTCGGCGACCTCTACGGCCGCCGCATCATCTTCACCACCGCAGTGGCGATCTTCCTGCTCGGCTCGGTGCTGTGCGGCGCGTCCCAGGATATGGCACAGCTGGTCGCCTTCCGCGCCATCCAAGGGCTGGGCGCGGGCGGACTGATGGTCGGCGTTCTGTCGATCATCGGCGAGATGATCCCGCCGCGCGACCGCAGCAAGTACCAGGGCGTCATGATGGCCGTCATGCCGGTCGCGATGATCGGCGGCCCGCTCATCGGCGGTTTCATCACCGACAACCTGAGCTGGCGCTGGGCCTTCTACGTCAACCTGCCGCTCGGCGCGGTCACCCTGGTCCTGTGCTGGATCACCCTGGCCAAGCTGCCCAAGGGCACCGGCAAGGCCGTGATCGACTGGTGGGGCACCGGCCTGCTGACGGTCTGGATCACCGCCCTGGTGCTCGTCACCAGCTGGGGCGGCACCCAGTACGAGTGGGGCTCCGGCCAGATCCTCGGGCTGATCGCCCTGGCCGTGGTCACGTTCGTCGCCTTCATCTTCGTCGAGCGGCGCGTGGCCGAGCCGATCATGCCGCTGCGGGTCTTCAAGAGCCTCAACTTCTCGCTGTCCGGCGCGGTCGCCTTCATCTCGGGCTTCGCGATGTTCGGCGCGATGGGCTTCCTGCCGCAGTTCCAGCAGTTCGTCCAGGGCTCCTCGGCCACCAACAGCGGCCTGCTGCTGATGCCGATGATGATCGCCTCGATGGCCGTCAGCCTGGCCGCCGGCCAGCTGATCAGCAAGACCGGGCACTACAAGTCGGTGCCGATCGTCGGCGCCGTCCTGGTCACCATCGGCCTGGCGCTGTTCGCCACCATGGACGTCGCCACCTCCACCACGGTGACCGCCCTCTACATGGTGGTGCTCGGCGCCGGCATGGGCGCGCTGATGCAGACCAGCACCCTGATCGCGCAGAACAGCCTCGCGCTGCGTGACATGGGCGCGGGCACCGGCGTGTCGACCTTCCTCCGCAACATGGGCAGCTCGCTCGGAGTCTCGCTGCTCGGTGCCGTCTACGCCAACCACCTGACCGACACCCTCATCGGCACTCCCGCGGTCGCCGCCCAGGCCTCCTCGATGACCCCGCAGCTGCTGCGCCGCCTGCCCGAGGCGGTCCAGGACCTGTTCCAGCAGGCGGTCACCAACGGCATCACCGCCCTGTTCACCTGGGGCGCGGTCGTGGCCGCCATCGGCATCGTGGCCGCCCTGTTCATCCGCCAGGTCCCGCTGCGCGGGGCCGCCACGCCGCAGGCGGCCAAGGCCAAGACCGAGGCCGACGCGGTCGCCATGAGCGGCTGAGTCCGTACCGGGCGGGGGTCACCCCGGCCACGTAAGGGTGCGGTTCCGGTCACCTGATGACCGGAACCGCACCCTTTACGGTTTTGTAGGGCCGCCGGAGGCACTCCGGCATGCCGGTGCCGATGTCGGTCTCGCTGACGGTCAGCGGGGTCGGTGTCCGCGAAGGCCGGGGTGCCGGCGGAGTTCACGGAGCTCAGGGCAAGAATCACCGACATGACGGCGACGACGGACCCGGGCGGGGATGCGCACGAATGTCCTTCCACTATCGGTGGGGGCAACGCACAAACGCCGCAAACGTAAAGATCATTATTGGCCGGCTAGGTGATCTTGGATGGCCGGGCGGTAAACGTTTGCCGTCTTCGGCTGTCCCACCACGGAACGCGATGGAACGCCCTCCTTTTGGAGAACTCATAGGAAGGGACGTCTCTATGATCAGATCCAGCCGCCCGCGCGGCGTCGGCTTCGTCCTGGCCTGGATGCTGGCCGTCCTCGTGGCGGCCGCCGTCGCCGCCGCGCTCACGCTGCTACCGGCGAGCACCGCCTCGGCCTCGGCGCCCGTGCCCGAGCCGACGACCTTCATCTCGACTCCCCCGGGCGGAGGCGACGTCCTGCTTGTCATGGACTACTTCGACGGGAACGACAAGCTCGTCGGCCAGTTCTGGAGGGGCTGTGGCCAGCCTTCCGGAGGCTGGGGCGTACGCCAGGGGATACTGCGCATCTTCACGCCGCCCTGCGGGCCGTAATAACGACGGGCCGTAATAACGACGGGCCGGGCACCGGAGACGGTGCCCGGCCCTGGTCGTGCCGGTCTCAGCGCTTGACGGTGAACAAGCCCGTCTCAGCCCATGGCGGCCAGACCGTGCACCACGGTGCTGGTCAGCGTGCCGATCTCGGCGATGCCGATGGTCACGGTGTCACCGTCGCGCAACGTGAACGGCAGGTCGGGCACCAGGCTCGTGCCGGTGGAGAGCACGGCCCCGTCGGGGAAGGCGTCGGCGCGGAACAGGTAGCCGGCCAGGTCGTCCAGGCGCCGGTGCAGCTCCGAGGTGGACGCCGTGCCGTCCCAGACCGTCTCCCCCGCCCTGGCGATGGTCAGCGTGATGTCCAGCGCGTACGGGTCGGCCACCTCCCAGACGGGCCTGATCGCCGGGCCGACCGCGCACGCGCCCAGGTAGATCTTGGCCTGCGGCAGGTACAGCGGGTTGACCCCCTCGATCGTGCGCGAGCTCACGTCGTCGACCACCGTGTAGCCCGCGATCTCGCCCGCGGAGTTCAGCACCAGGCCCAGCTCCGGCTCCGGCACGTCGATCTCCGAGTCGGCGCGCACGGCGATCCGGCCGCCGTCCCCCGACACCTTCCAGGCCACCGACTTGAAGAACAGCTCGGGGCGTTCGGCGTCGTAGACGAGCTCGTACACGTCGGCCGCCCGCTCGCTCTCGGTCACCCGCGCCTCGCGCGAGCGCCGGTAGGTGACGCCCGCGGCCCACACCTCCATCAGCCCGTCCACGGGCGCGAGCCTGCGCACGGACGCGGACGGGTGCTGCGGGCCGGCCGCCGCGGCGCACCGCTCGCGTAGCTCCGCGACGGGCAGGCGGAGCAGCTCTCCGACGGTGGTGACTCCGTCCAGCTGCGTCACCTGGTCGCCGTCGTCGACACCGACCGCGTCCGTGCTGGTCAGCGGGCTGACAAACCGTACGATGTGCATGACACTCCCAGCTTCATCTGATGAAGTCCGAACTTCATCAGATGAAAGTCTATGAAAAAACCGACCGTCCCGATACTGTGCCAAACATCCGAATACGGAGGAAACCGTGGCAACTGATCCTTACCCGGACACGGCTCGGCACGCTCACGTCGTGCACGCCCTGGGTGCCCGGATCGTCGACGGTTCGCTGGTGCCCGGCACGCCCATCCCGATCGAGGAGCAGCTGGTCAACGAGCTCGGCGTGGGCCGCTCGGCCGTACGGGAAGGCGTGAAGGTGCTGGCCGGCAAGGGCCTGCTGGAGACCAGGAGGAGCGCCGGGACCCGGGTCCGGCCGCGCGAGTCCTGGAGCCTGCTCGACGCCGACGTGCTGAGCTGGCGGTTCGGCGCCGACGCCCAGGCCGGCGACATCCGGGTGCTGGCCGACCTGCGCGTCGCGCTGGAGCCCGGGGCGGCCCGGGTGGCGGCCGAGCGGGCGGACGCGGCGGCCATCCAGCGCATCGACGAGGCCCTGGCCGCGCTGCACGCCACGGCCGACGACCCCGACCCCTTCATCGACGCCGACCTGGCCTTCCACCGGGCCGTGTTCGGCGCCGCCGACAATGACCTGCTGCTCTACATCTACGACATGATCAGCATCGCCCTGCGCTCGGTACGGCAGGTGCACACCCGATCGGTCGCGCACAACAAGGAAACGCTGCCCAACCACGAGCGCGTCGCCGTGGCGATCCGGCGCCGCCATCACCGCAAGGCCGAGGAGGCCATGCGCGAGGTGGTCGAGGTCGCCCGCGCCGACGCGCTCCACTGCTGAGGGAATCCATGGACGTCCTGCTCGACGTGGCCGGCCCGGTGGCCGTCATCACCCTGAACAGACCCGCCAAACTCAACGCCATCACCCCCGAGATGGCCGGCGCGCTGCGCGCCTGCCTCGACCGCGTGGACGCCGACCCCGCCATCCGGGCGGCCGTGCTCACCGGCGCCGGGGAGCGCTCCTTCTGCGTGGGCAGCGACATCCGCGAGCTCGACGCGTACGCCACGCCGTGGGAGTTCCGCAACCGCGGCGACTACGGCGACGCGGTCCGCGCCCTGCGCAAGCCGATCGTCGCCGCCGTCAACGGCTATGCGTACGGCGGCGGCCTGGAGCTGGCCATGGCCTGCGACATCCGGCTGGCGGCCACCACCGCCACGTTCGCCGCGCCCGAGATCAAGCTCGGCTGGATCGGCGGCAGCGGCCAGTCCGCCCTGCTCGCCCACTCCGTCGGCCCCGGCAACGCGGCCACCATGCTGCTCACCGGCGACCCGATCGACGCCGCGCGGGCCAAGGACTGGGGGCTGGTCACCGAAGTGCTGCCTCCTGACGAGCTGCTGCCGGCCGTACGAGAGCTGGCCGGGAAGATCGCCGCCCGGCCGCCGATCGCCGCCCAGACGGCTAAGGCCAACCTCAAGGCGGCGTACACCATGCCGCTCGACCAGGCCATCCAGTACGAGCGCGACCTGCAGACCGTCTGCATGGCCACCGCCGACGCGGCCGAAGGCCGGGCCGCGTTCGCCGCCCGCCGCGCGCCGGTCTTCGAGGGGCGCTGATGGGCGTACTCGACGGTTACCGCGTGGTCGACCTGTCCATCGCGATGGCGGGCCCGCTGGCCGCCATGCGTCTGGGCGACCTGGGCGCGGACGTGATCAAGGTGGAGCCGGTGACCGGTGAGTGGCAGCGCCACGCCCCCGCCGGCGGCGCCACGGGCAACCAGGTCAACGCCTCGTTCCTGTCCCTCAACCGCAACAAGCGCAGCCTGGCGGTGAACCTCAAGTGGGACGAGGGCCGCGACATCGTTCACCGGCTCGCCGCGACGGCGGACGTGTTCCTGCAGAACTACCGGCCCGGTGTCGCCGAGCGCCTCGGCATGGACCACGACACCATCAGCGGGCTCAACCCGCGCGTCGTCTACGTCTCCATGTCCGGGTACGGCGAGAGCGGCCCGTACGTGACACGGCCGGGACAGGACCTGCTGCTCCAGGCCATGAGCGGCGCCATGCTCAGCACCGGCCGCGACGGCGACCCCCCGGCGCCCGCAGGCACCTACGCGATCGACGCGATCACCGCCTACAGCGCCTTCGAGGGCGCCCTGGCCGCGCTGCTGCACCGCGAGCGCACCGGCGAGGGCCAGCGGGTGAGCGTCAACATGCTCGACGCGGCCATCGCCGTGCAGATGCAGGAGCTGTCGGTCTTCACCGTCGGCGGGGTCCCGCAGCGGCGCGGGCGCGAGCCGCACGGCCACACCTACATCCGCGCGCCGTACGGGGTGTTCGCCACCAAGGACGGCTACCTCGCGCTCGGCATGCCCAGGCTCGACGGGCTGGCCGTCGCGCTCGACCTGCCCGAGCTGGCCGACATGGACGGCCACACGCAGCGCGACGAGATCACCTCGACCGTCGCCCGGCGGCTGCCCGAGCGCACGACCGCCGAGTGGCTGGACATCTGCGCCCGCCACGACCTGTGGGCGGGCCCGGTGTACGGCTACGCGGAGCTGGTGGCCGACCCGCAGGTCCGGCACAACGGCTCGTTCGTCACCTACGACCACCGCACCGAGGGCACGGTCACCACGCCCGGCTTCCCGTACGGCCTCAGCGCCGCCCCGCCCCAGGTACGCAGGGGCGCGCCGCTGGTGGGCGAGCACACCGCGGAGATACTCGGCGAGCTGGGCTACCCGGCGGAACGCGCCGCCGAGCTGGTGGAGAAGGGCGTGCTCGCGTGCGCGGACTGACCTGGGACCACCCCCGCGGCCACGCCCCGCTCGACGAGCTCACCCGTCTCGACCTGGCCGGGCCGAACCCGTACGGCGACGTGCCCGAGCCGATCGAGTGGGACCGGCAGCCGCTCGAAGGCTTCGAGTCCGAGCCGATCGCCACCCTGAGCGCGTCGTACGACGTGCTGGTGATCGACCACCCCGGACTGGGCGCGGCGCTGGACTCGCTGGTGCCGATGGACGAGCTGTTCGCCGCGCCCGAGCTGGCCGATTTCCGCGCCCGCACCGTCGGCCGCTCCTATGAGAGCTACCACCTGGACGGGCGCCAGTGGGCGCTGCCGCTCGACGCGGCCGCCCAGGTGGCCGCCGCCTGGCCGGGCACGCACATCCCGGAGACCTGGCCCGAGACGGTGGAGTTCGCGCGGAAGGGCGGGCGGCTGACGCTGTGCCTGGGCGGGCCGCACGCCTTCCTGATGTTCTGCGCGCTGTGCTCGGGCGATTTCCTCGACCGCGAGGCGGGGCTGCGGGCGCTGGAGCTCATGGCCGAGCTGCTCGCGCTGGCCGACCCCGAGGTCTCGCTCCGTAATCCGATCGGCGTCCTGGATGCCATGGCGGCGGGCGGGCCCGACCTCTGCCCGCTGGTGTACGGGTACGCCACCTACCCGCTGGCCTTCGCCGACGCCCCCGCCTGGCCCGGAAGGGCGCCGGGGAGCGTGCTCGGCGGCACCGGGCTGGCGGTCTCCAAGAGCCGGGTGCGCGACGCCGGGACCAGAGACGCCGTACGCGCCCACCTGCGCCGGTTGCTGTCGGAGCCGGTGCAGACCGGGCTGTTTCCCGCCACTGGCGGCCAGCCCGCCGCCCGCTCCGCCTGGGACGCCTCGGGCTTCTACCGCGACACCCGCGACACCGTGGAGGCGGCCTGGATCCGGCCGCGCTTCCCCGGCTACATCGGCAAGCAGGAGCGGACCTCCGCCCTGCTCCGCGACGGGCTGACCGCCCGCAGACCGGCCAGAGACCTGCTCGACGACCTGCACAGGGAGTGGACATGACCACGGCGCTGGTAACCGGCGCGGCCGGCGCGCTCGGCCAGGCGATCGTGCGCCGCCTGACGGCCGACGGCCACCAGGTGGCGGCGCTCGACCTCGACGCCGGCTCGCTCGACGGCGCGCTCAACCTGGCGGCCGACCTGCGCGACCCGGCCGCCATCGAGGACGCCTTCACCCGTACGGCCGCCGCGCTCGGGCCGGTCGGCGTCCTGGTCAACAACGCGGCCATCTATCCCAGCAGGCCCTTCCTGGAGGTGCCGCTGGCCGAGTACGACGACGTGCACGCGGTCAACCAGCGCGCCTACTGGCTGGCGGCCCAGCACGCGGCCAGGCAGATGAGCTCGCTCGGCGCCGGCGCGATCATCAACATCGCCTCGATCACCATGCACGGCGGCTGGTCCGACCTGGCCGCCTACGTCGCCACCAAGGGCGCCGCCACCGCCCTGACCAGGGCTCTGGCCCGCGAGCTCGGACCGCGCGAGATCCGCGTCAACTGCGTTTCGCCCGGCGCGTTCCCCACGGCCGCCGAGGAGATCCATCCGGATCCCGAGGCGTACAACCGGTTCGTCCTCGAACGGCAGGCGCTCCAGCGGCGCGGCCGCCCGGAGGAGCTGGCCGCCGTGGTGTCCTTCCTGGCCGGCCCCGACGCGTCCTTCGTCACCGGCCAGACCATCGAAGTCAACGGAGGGTGGGTGATGGCATGACGCCGACCCGCAGGCAACTGGCGGAGCTCACCGGCGACCCGGCCGCGATGGGCGGGGTGCGCCTGGTGACACTCGGCGACGGCGCCGAACGCGGCATCCGCACGCTGGAGTTCCGCACCGGCTCGGGGCTGGCCTTCGACGTGCTGATCGACCGGTGCATGGACATCGGCGCGGCCGAGCACGCCGGGCGGTCCTTCGGCTGGCGCTCCCCCACCGGCTTCCGCCATCCGGGGCTGCACGAGAACAACGACGAGGACGGCCTGTCCTGGCTGCGCTCGTTCTCCGGGCTCATGGTCACCGGCGGCCTCGACCACACGCTGTTCGGCGGGGAGGTCCCCGCCAACACCTACCGCTACCCGCCCCGCCAGTCCGTACGGCACGGCCTGCACGGTCGCGCGGGCAACCTGCCCGCCCGGCTGACCGGCTACGGCGAGCGCTGGGACGGCGACCGCTGCGTCCTGTGGGCCGAGGGAGAGGTACGGCAGGCGACGGTCTTCGGCGAGAACCTGACCCTGACCCGCCGCATCGAGGCCGACCTGGGCGGGGACGAGATCCGGCTGAGCGACACCGTGACCAACGCCGGGTTCGAGCCGACGCCGCACATGTTCCTGTACCACATCAACCTCGGCTGGCCGCTGCTCGACGAGGGCGCCCGGTTCGAGGCGGACATCCGCGAGACCCTCTGGCGGAGCGACAGCGTCGCCGAGCAAGGGGCCGACCACCTGACGCTGCCGGGGCCGGTGCCGGGCTTCGTGGAGCAGGTGTACGAGCACGCGCTGAACCCCGGCGCCGAGGGCCTGCACCGGGTCGCGGTGGTCAACGACCGGCTGGGCATGGCGGTCAGTGTGGAGTTTCGGGCGGCGCAGTTCCCGTGCTTCTTCGAGTGGCTGAACCTGCGCTCCGGCAACTACGCGATCGGCCTGGAGCCGTCCACCCACCACGTGGGCGGCGACGCGGCGGCCCGGGAGGACGGCAGCATGATCTGGCTGGGGGCTCAGGAGTCGCGCACTTACCAGACCACGTTCAGGGTCGAAACGGCCTGAGTTCATTCGGAAGACCCGGTCCGCACCTGCCTTTTCGGTGCGGACCGGGTCCTCTGCTTTTTCCATCGTTAATTCACGAATTATCGGTTAAATCAGACGCACTTGGATGGTCGAACAGCCAGAGAGGGCCATTGATTGGCCGCGGAATGGCCTTTAGCATCGAAGACGCCTCGACCGGACCACCAGCGTGAAGGCGACCGAGAATTCGATGACAGAGCCGCTCACATTCCGCGCCGCCACGACCGAGGAATTACCCGCGTCGATCTGATGCTCTCCGGAAGAGATTTCCCACCCGTACTCTCAAAGCCGCCGAAATCGGCCAGCTGAGCCGACGGGTTACATTCCACGATAAGAGAGTGCGAGGAAACATGCCCCCCGAGCAAGCGGAACAGCGGCTGAGCCTGGGCACCCGGGCCGCGCGCAACCTGGCCACCACCACCAAGACCCGTCCGCAGATGCAGGCCATCACCTCCCGCTGGCTGCTGCGCATGCTTCCGTGGGTGGACGTGGCCGGGGGCACCTATCGGGTCAACCGCCGCCTGACCCATGCGGTGGGACGTGGCCGGGTCAGCGTGGTGCAGAACGGCGCCGACGACGTGTGGATCATCTCGGAGACGCTCACCGAACTGCCCGCCCTGCGCGGGTTCGGCGACCTCGACGTGCTGAGCGCGCTCGCCTCGACGTTCACGGCGCGGCGGTTCCAGGCCGGGGAGGTCATCGTCGAGGCCGGGACGCCGGTCACCGAGACCTTCGTCATCGCCCACGGCCGGCTCAACCGGCTGTCCACCGGCCAGTACGGCGGCACGGTGGTGCTCGGGGTCATCGCGGACGGTGACCAGTTCGGCGACGAGGTCTTCGCCCAGGACGATGCCCGGTGGCCCTGCTCGATCCAGGCCACCACCGCCGGGACGGTCATGGTGTCGCCGCGGCGGGAGTTCCAGCGGCTGCTCGACCAGTCGCCCGCCCTGCGGGAGCACATCCAGCGTTACCTGGAGAGCACCCGCAAACCGGTCAACAAACGCGGCGAGGCGGCGGTCCACGTGGCCGCCGGGCACGTCGGCGAGCCGGACATCGGCGGCACCTTCGTGGACTACGAGCTCCACCCTCGCGAATACCCCCTGAGCGTCTCGCAGACCGTCCTGCGGGTCCACACCCGCGTGGCCGACCTCTACAACGAGCCGATGAACCAGTTCGAGGAGCAGCTCCGCCTGACGATCCACGAGATCCGCGAACGCCAGGAATGGGAGCTGCTCAACAACCGCGAGTTCGGGCTGCTGCACAACGCCGACTACAGCCAGCGGATCAACACCTGGTCCGGACCCCCGACCCCGGACGATCTGGACGACCTGATCAGCATGCGCCGCAAGACCCGCCTGCTGCTCGCGCATCCCAAGGCGATCGCGGCCTTCTTCCGCGAATGCAACAAGCGCGGCCTGACCGTGGGCAGCGCCAACGTCAACGGCCACGAGATCCCGGCCTGGCGCGGAATCCCGATCTTCCCGTGCGGCAAGATCCCGATCACCGACGGGCACACCAGCTCGATCATCGCCATGCGCACCGGCGAGGAGGACCAGGGAGTGGTCGGCCTGCACCAGGTCGGCCTCCCCGAGGAGTACGAGCCCGGCCTGAACGTCCGCTTCATGGGGATCAACAGCCAGGCGGTGATGTCCTACCTCGTCAGCGCCTATTACTCGACGGCGATCCTGGTGCCCGACGCGATCGGGATCCTGGAGAACGCCAACATCGCCGCCCCCCGCTCCTGACGATCCTAGGAAGAGGGCCGCATGCCCGCAGACGACACCGCAGAGCCGCCGGCCACCATCACGCTGCCGGCCGGCCCCTCCGTCCGCCGAGCCGCCGAAACCCAGGTCCAGGCCATACCCGAGCAGCCCGCCGAAGCGGACGCGCTGGCCCGGATGACGGCGGGTCCCACCGGCCTGGGCACCTCGGCGCTCCGCGTCCCGTCCCCGGACCAGTGGCCCCCGCCCAGGGTCCGCGAGCACGACGGGCACGAATCCGCGCAGCCGCGGCTGACCCTTTCGAGCGCCATGCGCGCGCACGACCTCACGCCGCTCGCCTACCGGGAGCGGGAATGGGGCGACGGGTCCTATTCCCCGCTGTACTGCCCCGAGACCGTACGCGTCGACGAGGACCTGGGCGAGGAGGTCAACCGGCGCCTGGTGGCGTGGGCGGAGCGGATCGGGCTCCACGAGGGCCGGATGAAGGAGTTCAGCGATACGGGCTACGGCCGGCTGGCCATGCTCACGCACCCCGACACCGACGACCCCGACATGCTGCTGATCGCGGCGCAGACGAACGCCGCCTGGTGGGCGGCCGACGACTACTACGCCGACGAGACCGATTTGGGCGCGACGCCGACCGAGCTGCCACCGCGGCTGGCCCTGGTGACCTCCGCCATGGACCCGCCGCCGCCCGTGGGCGACTACACCCGCCAGCTCGAGGAGACGATCCAGGCCGACCCCGTCCTGGTCTCGCTGCGGTCGAGCATCAGCCACATCTCCCGCCACGCCACCGCGTCACAGATCGGCCGCGTCTGCAACATCACCTCGCAGATGTACGTGAGCTGGGCGGCCTACGCGGCTTGGCGCTACCTGGAGACGCCGCCACCGGTCTGGCGCTACCTCGCGGCCCGTCAGCACGACAGCTTCTACACCTCCATGACGCTGATCGACATCGTGGGCGGCTACCACCTGGGCGCCGACCTGTTCTTCATGCGGCGCTTCCACACCGCGCTCATGCAGGCGGGCACCGCCAGCGTCCTGGTCAACGACCTGTATTCCGTCGAGAAGGAGGCCGCGGACGAACTCCCCGACTCCAACGTGATCCTGCTCATCGCGGCCGAGGAGAAGTGTTCCACCCGCGAGGCGACCGAACGCGCGATCACCCTCCACAACGATCTCGTCAAGGGCTTCGAATCCAGCCATCGCGCACTCGCCGCCGTCCCATGTGTGGAGCTCCAGCGTTTCCTGCGCGGAGCGCAGGCGTGGATGGCCGGCTGCCTCGAATGGCATGGCTCCTCCAGCCGCTACCAGTCTTGACCGCACCCCGGCAGTTCATAAGAGCAGTTCATAAGAAGGGAATCCCTCAGGTGACCGCTACGCAGGAATCCTCCGTTCTCAGCAGCCTCTACCAGCGATCCGTCGCCGACTACTGGAACACCGAGCAGAACCCGGTCAACCTCCGGCTGGGCGAAGTGGACGGCATCTACCACCATCACTACGGCATCGGAGAGGTCGACTGGACGGTACTGGACGGCCCCGCGGAGACCCGGGACGAACGCGTGATCAAGGAGCTCCACCGGCTCGAATCGGCGCAGGCCGACTTCCTCATGAGCCGGCTCGGCCCACTCGAACCCCACCACCGGGCCATGGACGCGGGCTCGGGCAGAGGCGGCTCCAGCATCGTCGCCAACCTGCGGTTCGGCTGCCACGTGGACGGCGTCTCCATTTCCGAGTCGCAGGTCGCCTTCGCCAACGAGCAGGCCAGGAAGCGCGGCGTGGCCGACAAGGTGCGCTTCCACTTTCGCAACATGCTCGACACTGGCTTCGAGTCTGGAACGTTCCAGGCGATCTGGAACAACGAGAGCACCATGTACGTCGAACTCTCGCTGCTGTTCGCCGAACACGCCCGGCTGCTGAGCCGCGGCGGCCGATACGTGTGCATCACCGGCTGTTACAACGACGCCTACGGCCTGCCGTCCCGGGCCATCAGCCAGATCAACGCGCACTACATCTGCGACATCCATCCGCGCAGCACCTACTTCAAGGAAATGGCGGCCAACCGCCTCGTCCCCATCAGCGTCGTGGACCTCACGCCCGCGACGATCCCCTACTGGGAACTCCGCGCCCAGACCGCCCTGGCCACCGGCATCGAACAGCACTTCCTCGACGCCTACAAGAACGGCAGCTTCCAGTATCTGCTCATCGCCGCCGATCGCGCCTGACGGACGCGCCGTCCCGGCCGCCGGCGACGCGAGCGTCGCCGGCGGCACCCCTCCCCGGGGCGGCGCTCAGAGGCGGGTACCGGGCGGTAAAGTGGTGTGATCGTGGTAACCCGTAACGACGTGGCGCGCCTGGCCGGGACCTCGCCCGCCGTGGTCAGCTATGTGATGAACAACGGCCCCAAGCCGGTGTCCGCGGCGACCCGGAGCCGGGTGCTGGCGGCCGTCGAGGAGCTGGGCTACCGTCCCAACGCCGTGGCCAGGTCCCTGCGCGCGCGGCGGACCTGGACGATCGGCGTCATCGCCTCCGACAGCGCGGGCGGCAAGAGCCCGTTCTTCGGCGAGTTCACCCGATCGTGCGAGGACGTGGCCTGGGAGCGCGGCTACTCCGTCCTGCTCGGCAACTCGGCCGAGGATCCCGCACGCGCCGAGGGCTACGTGCGCTCGTTCCTGGAGCGGCAGGTCGACGGCCTGGTGCTGATGCGGGTGCGCCCGTCGCCACAGCAGGTCAAGGAGATGGAGGGCGGCATCCCGGTCGTGACGATCGACCACGAGGCGCCCCCCTACTTCTCCAGGCTGGCCGTGGACGATGAGGAGGGCGGCCGGCTCGCGGCCGCGCACCTGGCGGGGCACGGCCACACCCGGCTCGCGTTCATCGGGGGGCCGCTGGACATCGCGGCCGTCGAGCTGCGGCTGGCGGGGTGGCGCAGGGGGCTGGCCGAGGCCGGGCTCGACAGCTCACTGGTCGCGCTGGGCCCGCTCAGCATGGAGGGCGGCTATTCGGCCGCCGTCGAGCTGCTGGCCGAGCGGCCGACCGCGGTGTTCGCCACCACTGACCATCAGGCGATCGGCGCCATGCGCGCCGCCGCCGACCTGGGCCTGCGGGTGCCCGGTGACCTGGCGATCGTCGGGTTCGACGGGGCGCGCGAGTCGGCGTTCACCGTGCCGGGCCTGACGACGATCAGACAGCCGATCGACGAGATGGCCCGCTTCGCCACGGAGACGCTGATCGCCGGGGTCGAGCAGGGCGCCCACCAGCCGGT
Source organism: Nonomuraea sp. NPDC050022 (assembly GCF_044460705.1). Lineage (NCBI taxonomy): Bacteria > Bacillati > Actinomycetota > Actinomycetes > Streptosporangiales > Streptosporangiaceae > Nonomuraea > Nonomuraea sp. NPDC050022. Next base: position 87,376 of record NZ_JBITKE010000019.1, on the reverse strand, counting down.
GACGAAGATCTACCCCGCCGAGCTCGTGGTCCGCGGCTCGTGCGGCTGCCAGGACCGGCGGACGCCTTAGGTGGAAGGCCGGGCCTAGCTCGTGCGAAACAGGCGCGGGCGGGGCGCCGCCACGGTCCTGGCGACGATCTGCGCGGCGACCTCGTCCGCGTGCGCCGCCACCGTGATCCTCGTACGGCCCGCGCCTTCCGTGAACACGCTCCCCCCATCGGGACCGATCGCCACGTGGCCCTCCGGCGTGAACCCGAACAGATCGGGCGCCAGCAGGGTCAGCACCGTGATCGGGTCGTGCGGGCTGTTCCACTCCTCGTTCCAGAACCGCCACCACTGCTCGATCTCCGCCTTCAGCGCCTGCCCGAACTCGCCCGCCTCAGCGATCCTGGCCACGTCGCCGGCGTCCAGCCGCACGGTCGTGGTGATCTCCAGCCCGGTCACGGTGATCGGGGCGCCGGAGTCGAACACGATCTTCGCGGCCTCGGGGTCGCACTTGAAGTTGTGCTCCGGCTCCGGGGAGTCGAAGCGCCCGCCCATGATCCACAGGTGCCCGACGTTCGCCGCGAACTCCGGGTCGGCCTGGATGGCGTTCGCGACGTTGGTCAGCGGGCCGATCGCGACGACGTCGATCTGGCCCGGCGCCTGGCGTACCAGCTCGGTGAGGTAGGCGGTGGCGTCCGGCTCATGGGAGATCCGCTCGGTGTCGAGGTCGGGGAAGAGCTTGCCCTCGTGGCCCGCCCACCAGACCTCGCGGTCGGTGAGCGTCTTCTCCGCGCCGGGCACCACGGTGAGGGTACGGCCGGCCAGCCGTAGCAGCCGCTGCGCCAGGCGCGCCCGCAGCGCCGTGTCACCGTAGACGGTGACACAGCCGAGCAGGTCCACCTCCGGCGACCCGAGCAGGACGGCCAGCGCGAGCGCGTCGTCCACGTCGGAGCCGAGGTCGGTGTCGAGAACGATCTGACGGTCAGCCATGATGGCCTTTCTCTACTTGAGCCCGGTCGTCGCGATGGACTGGGTGAACTGGCGCTGGAAGCGCAGGATGATGACCAGCGGGATCACGGTCAGCACGACCGAGCCGGCGAACAGCTGCCCATAGTCGATGGTGAACTGCCCGCGCATGTTGGCCAGCGCGATCGGCCCCAGCTGGTGCTCGGCGTCGGTGCCGATGAGCAGCGGCCAGACGTACGCCTGCCACTGGAAGATGAACAGCGTCAGACCCGCACTGACCAGGGCGGGACGCGACAACGGCAGATACAGCCGAGCGAACACCCCGAACCACCCCAGCCCGTCGATCCGCGCCGCCTCCACCAGCTCGGCCGGGACGGCCAGGAAGAACTGACGCAGCAGGAAGATCGCCAGGCCGTGACCGAGTCCGGGCAGGATGAGGCCCGCGTAGGTGTTCTGCAGGTTCCAGTCGCGAAACAGCGTGGCCAGCGGGATCGCGATCGCGTCGAACGGGATGAGGAAACTCAGCACGACGACGCCGAAGAGCACGCCCTGGCCCCGGAACCTGATGGCCGACAGGCCGAACGCCGCCGCCGCGGAGATGGCCAGGCCGATCAGGACCGTGGCCAGCGCGACGAGCAGCGAGTTGGCGATGGCCCGGCCGAAGCCGCCCGTCAGCAGCGCCAGATAGTTGGCGAGCGTCGGGTCTGCGGGGATCAGCGAGTTGCCGAGGTTGCCCGTGCCGCGCAGCGAACTGCTGAGCGCCCACAGCAGGGGCAGCGCGAAAGCGAGGCCGACGACGACGCCGGCGAGTGTCTTTCTGAGCATGCTCAGTCCTTGGCGCGCAGCAGGCGGAACTGGACGATGACGACCGCGAGCACGACCAGCACCAGCAGCATGACCTCGGCCTGGGCCAGGTTGAGGTCGCCGACGCTGTAGGCGCGGGTGAAGATGTCGAACATGGTGACGTTCGTGGAGCCCTGCGGGCCGCCGTTGGTCAGCATCTGGACCGGGGCGAAGACCAGGAAGTTGGAGACCGTGTCGGCCACCAGGACGAACGCCAGCGGCCTGCGCAGCAGCGGCAGCGTCACGTGCCAGAATCTGGCCCAGGACGAGGCGCCGTCGATGGCCGCCGCCTCGTAGAGCGCGCGCGGGATGTCCTGCATGCCGGCGATGAGGAACATCATCCAGTAGCCGACCCCGATCCACGACAGCAGCACGATCAGGCACCACAGCGCCTGCTGCGGCGAGGTCAGGAACGGCTGCTGCGGGATCCCCAGCACGTGCAGCACGGCGTTGAGCATCCCGTCGGGCCGGTAGGCCACGCTCCAGATGGCCGCCGACACCGCCGGCGGCACCGCGATCGGCAGGATCACCAGGGAGCGCAGGAAGCGCACCCCGGCGAACTTCCGCGTGTAGAGGACCGCCAGCGCCAGGGCGACCGCGATCTGCAGCGGATTCACGATCAGGCTGAACACCAGCGTGACCTTGACGCTCTGCAGGAACGTCGGGTCGTCGAACAGCGTCGCGTAGTTGCCGAGGCCGACGAACGACGTCTCACCGGTGACCAGGCTGGTGTGCCGCAGACTGCTGCCGATGGCGATGCCCGCGGGGATCAGCCGGAGCGCCAGCAGCGCCACCAGCGCGGGCGCCAGAAAGGCCAGCGCGACCTTCATCGAAGCTGCTTCCAGGCGGTGGTGATCTCCTGGGTCGCCTGGTCGAGCCGGGCCTTGGGGTCGGCGCCGTTGCGGATGTCGGCGAACGCCTTGGTCATGATGTCCTCGAACTGGATGTAGCCGACCGACCTGGGCCGCGCCACCGCCGTGTTCTGGGCGTCGTACTTCATGATCTCGCCGACGCCCTTCGCCTTGGCGTCGAGCAGGGGTACGTACTTGTCGAACGCCGCCTTGTTGGACGGGATGATCGTGGTGTTCTGCGTGGTCTGGAGGTTGCCTTCGGGGTCGAGCGCGGCGTATTCGATGAACTTCTTCGCCGCCGCCTGCCTCTTGGAGGCCGGGTTGACGCCCCACGACCACGAGCCGGTCGGGGTCACCGGCTTGCCGCCCTGGAAGTAGGGGTACGGCGCCACGCCCCACTTCAGTCCCTTGGCCGCGGCGAACGTGCCCACGTCCCAGGGGCCGCCGGCGAAGAAGGCCACCTTGCCCTCGCTGAACAGCGGCGAGGTCTGGAAGGAGCCGACGCCGCGCGGGGCCAGCTTGTTCGCGAACAGGCCGTGGTACCAGGTCATCGCCTTGAGCCAGCCGTCGGTCGTGATGGCGGGCGTCAGCATCTCGGGGCCGGTGATCCCGGATCCGCCGCCCAGCGACTCGGCGAGGCTCTGCAGCTGGTAGAACTGCTCGATCTGCTCGGGGATGACCGCCCACTGGGCGCCGGCCTTCTCCTGCGCCTTCTTGCCGGCCTCGACCGTCTGCTCCCACGTCCACCGCTTGGCCGGGTCGCTCGGCGGCGGTTGGACGCCCGCCTTCTCCAGCAGCTCGGTGTTGTAGAAGAGGAACTGGTCAGAGGTCCAGATGGGCAGCGCCCACAGCTTGTCCCTGAAGACGTTGACCTCGTACTGCCCGGGGAGGGCGGCGCTCTTGGCCTTGTCCGTCAGGTCCGTCAGATCGGCGAGGAAGCCGCGGGTGGCGAGCGCGGCGACGCGCGGCTGGTCGACCGTGTAGACGTCGATCGAGTCGTCCTTGGCCGCGAGGCGCTGCTGGAGCACGCTGTTGAGCTGGTCGAAGGGGACCTGGGTGTAGTTGACCTTGGTCCCCGGGTTCTTGGCCTCGAACCCGGCGATGACCGGGGCGAAGGTCTTGGGGTCCTCGGGGCCGACGAACTGGATCGGGCCCGAGGCGTCGGCGGCCTGGCTCGCGCCGCCCGACCCGCCCGACCCACCTGAGCCGCAGGCGGCCAGGGCGCCGGCCAGGGCTGTCGTGGCGATAACCACCCTGAAGAACTTCATCCCCTAGCTCCTTCTAGACCGAGGTCTACACGTGTCACCTTCAGGCGGCCAGGATGCCACCAAGCGCGCGGAAGGACAAGGGCCAGGTCAGGCGGCTCGCACGCCACCTGACTGGACATTTAGGACGCATCACCTAAAGACGTTGACATATCCGCAAACCGGGCCATAGATTTTTTGCGAAACGTTTTCACCAACTCGTCTCGGCCCGCCGCTGCGCCGAGCCGCCCAGGCCGGAGTGGAATGACTTCGTTAGGCTCGGGCCCGGCGCGACGGAGCAGGCATCTGACGGCCTCGCCGCGACTGGGCACGCACACCCTCACCGCCGGACGCGGACTGCTCTTCGGCGGCGACTACAACCCCGAGCAGTGGCCGGAAGAGGTCTGGATCGAGGACGTCGAGCTGATGAGGGCGGCCGGGGTCAACCTGGTCACCGTCGGCGTGTTCAGCTGGGCGCGGATCGAGCCGCAGCCGGGCGCGCGCGACTTCGGCTGGCTGGACCGGGTGCTCGACCTGCTCGGCTCGGCCGGGATCGCGGTCGACCTGGCCACCCCGACCGCCTCGCCACCGCCGTGGCTGGGCCACCGCTGGCCGCGCACCCTGCCCGTGGACGAGTCGGGCCACCGGCTCTGGTACGGCTCGCGCAACCAGTTCTGCCCGTCGTCCCCGGCGTACCGGGAGAAGGCGCTGGCCATCGTCACCGACCTCGCCGACCGCTACGCCGGGCACCCGGCGCTGGCGCTGTGGCACGTGGGCAACGAGTACGGCCAGGTCTGCCACTGCGGTGACACGGCGGCGGCGTTCCGTGCCTGGCTGCGGGAGCGCTACGGCGACCTGGACGCCCTGAACGAAGCGTGGGGCACCAGCTTCTGGAGCCAGCATTATGGCGAGTGGGCCGAGATCATCACCCCGCGCCGCGCCCCGTACATGATCAACCCCACACAGCAGCTGGACTTCTGGCGGTTCTGCTCGGACGCGCTGCTCGCGCACTACCGCGCCGAGCGCGACATCCTGCGCGAGCGCACCCCGGACGTGCCCATCACCACGAACTTCATGGGTCTGTTCAAGCCCGTCGACTACTGGGCGTGGGCGCCAGAAGAGGACATCGTCTCCAACGACTGGTACCCCGACCCCGCCGACCCGCTCTCCCCCGCCCGCTCGGCGCTCACCCACGACCTGACCCGCTCACTCGGCGGCGGGCGTCCGTGGCTGCTGATGGAGCAGGCCACGAACGGAGTGAACTGGCGCCCGCACAACCTCCCCAAACCGGCAGGACAGCTACGACTGGAGTCGTTGCAGGCGCTCGCCCGCGGCGCCGACGGGCTGTGCTACTTCCAGTGGCGGGCCTCCCGGTTCGGGGCCGAGCGCTTCCACGCCGCGATGGTGCCGCACGCGGGGCCGGAGACCCGGCTGCACGCCGAGGTCCGCGCCCACGGCAACGAGCTGCGCGGGCTGGCCTCGGTGGCGGGCGCACCGGTGCCCGCCAAGGTGGCGATGGTGCACGACTGGGCCAGCTGGTGGGCGCTGGAGGAACGCGGCCGGCCCAGTGACCGGCTCACCCTGCCCGACCAACTCCTGCGCTTCTACCGGCCGCTGTGGGAGCGCGGCGTGACCGTTGACCTGGTGCCGCCGTCCGCGGACCTCACCGGGTACGCGCTAACCGTGGTGCCGAACCTCTACCTGATCAGCGACGGGGACGCCGCGTCCCTGACCGAGTACGTGCACCGCGGCGGTGTGCTGCTGGTCGGCCCCTTCTCGGGGGTGGCGGACCCGCGGGGGCACGTCCGTACCGGCCGCTTCCCCGCGCCGCTGCGCGAGGTGCTGGGCGCGTCCGGCGAGGAGTGGCTGCCCGCGCCGGAGGACCGGCCGGTGCGCTGCCACTGGGCTGATGGCACCGGCTTCACCGCGCGGATCTGGACCGAGCTGATGGCCGCCGAGGGCGCCGAGCCGGTGGCCACGTTCGCCGACGGCGACCTGGCCGGCCGCCCGGCGATGCTACGGCACGAGAGCGGCGCGGGCGTCGCCTGGTACGTGGCGACCGTGCCCGAGGCCGACGGGCTGGCCGAGCTGACCGCGCGGGTGCTGGCCGACGCGGACGTGACCGGGGCCCTGCCCGAGCTGCCGCCCGGCGTCGAGGCGGTACGCCGGGGACCTGTGCTGTTCGTGCTCAACCACGGCGACGAGACGCGGCGCGTGCCGATCCCCTATCCGGCCGAGGACCTGCTGACCGGGTCCACGGCCGACGGCACGGTGACACTGGCGCCGCGCGCGGTCGTCGCGCTGCGGCCTCTCAACTGATCCCGTCAGAGCTGATCCCGCCCGAGCTGATCCCGCCCGAGCTGATCCGGTCAGCGCTGATCCGGTCAGCGCTGATCCGGTCAGAGCGCCAGACGGGCCGGGAATCCGCCGGTCGCGATCGGGCTCCAGCGCTCGATATGGAGGCGAATGAGGGACTTGCCCTGCCGCTCCATGGCGGCCCGATAGTCATCCCAATCGGGGTGCTCGCCGGAGATGCACCTGTAGTAGTCCACCAGCGCGTCGAGCGCCTCGGGCATGTCCAGCACCTCGGCCCGCCCGTCGACCTGGACGTACGGGCCGTCCCAGTCGTCGGACAGCACGCAGATCGACGCCCGCTCGTCACGGCGGGCGTTGCGCGTCTTGGCCCGATCAGGATAGGTGGACACCACGATCCGGCCGCCTTCGTCCACCCCGCAGGACACCGGCGAGAGCTGGGGCCGACCGTCGGCACGGGTGGTCGACAGCAGGCCGTGATGCCTGGGACGGAGGAAATCAAGGAGTTCGGGCAGTTCGACACGGTTGGCGGTCGCGACCCTCGGAGCCATTTCTTCCCATACCTTTCCGCGCCCGGCCATCGGCGGCGGCCGGCGCCAAGCTCCGATCCTTTCATCTCCTCGGGTCAGACGCCGGTTCGCGTTCCGTTGTGGCGCTCGGACGGCTCATATAGGCACCGACCGCGACGCAGACCGCCGCGAGAGACAGGACCAGCAGTCGCGCCGGCTGAGTCGGAGCCATCCCCAGAGTTTCCGGCCCCCACCGGGAGAAATTGGGGAAGGAGTTGTAGTAATAACCGACCCCGTACAGCAGCCCGACGATCACCGAGAGCCGCGCGGCGGCCAGGAGGTACGGTCGTGGACGCGCCGACAACGCGGCGATCAGCAGCATCACGAGCAGAGCGGGCTGGTAGGCGGCGGCCATCTGATTCCTGCCGGTGGTCTGGTGATACACCTCGACCAGGTCATACGTCACCAGCAAGGTCGCGGCCAGCCCGAGCGCCAGCGGGACCCACGGCAGGCCCTGGCGCGCGTGACGGACGAGGTGGAGGACGGCCAGCACGACGAAGCCGCCGGCGAGGGCGACCGTGGCGATCCATATCGCGGTCTCCCCGGGACCACGCGTGATGTCTTCGGGGTCGGCGAGATGAGCGGTGATCGCGGCCAGAGCCAGGACCGCCGCGACCCGGTCGAGGAATCTCCACCGGCGGGGGGCGGCGGATGTCGTCTCGAACAGCACGGCCGCGAGCACCAGGACGCCCGCGGCGGAGGCCAGCCATCCGGTCACGAGCTGTGGTCCCCGTGCCCAGGAGAAGACGGACAGCTCGCCGAGGTAGACGGCGGCGAGCCCGAACGTGGCGCCGGCGGCCACATCGCGCTCAAGGCGGCCGGGCGGCAGCAGGCCGACCAGGACGGCGGCGGTCACCAGAAGCGCCAGCCAGATCGAGGCGATCGGCGTGGCGAGCGCGCTCATCGGCGTGCTGACCAGCAACAGGGCCGCCAACAGCGCCAACACCCGCACGAGAACGGGCCACCGCGACGACCTGGCCGCCGGTGACGCGGGCGCGGCGGGGACGACTGTGCTGGTCGCAGGCGTGAGTGTCGCAGGCGTCGGTGGCGCAGGCGTCGGTGGCGTGAGTGTCGCAGGCGTCGGTGGCGCAGGCGTCGGTGGCGTGGGCGTCGGTGTCAGTGGCGGTGACGCGGGCGTGAGTGGCGCAGGAGTCGGTGGCGCAGGCGCGGGCGTGAGTGGTGTGGGTGTCGCGGGCTTCGGTGTCTTGTGGGCTGCCCCGACAGGTTCGGCCGGCCCATTGGCCCGTTTCGCGACCCCGGGAGTCGTGGCCGCCGCGCCCAGGGCCTTGGTGGCGGCCCCAGACACGAGTCGACTGTCGTCGTCGGCCAGCGCCTCCAGAGCCAGCCGTGCCGCCAGGGCCAACCCTTCGTGCCTGCTGTGGCGCAGCCGTTCCAGCTCCCCGACCGCACCGGCCCTGATCTTGGCGATCGGGTGGTCGATCGCGTGCTGGAGTTCTTCCGGCAGTGACACCGGCCGGCTGACGGGCCGCGCTCTCCTGGCGATGTACATGTCGCCCTGCACGTCGAACGTCCACTTGCCCGGTGTCTGGCTGGGTGTGGCGCGCCGAACGCTGTCGTAGACGTGGTCGTACAGCTCGTCGATGGCGACATAGCCATCCGAGTCCCGGTCGGCCTCGCCGCTCTCCAGCCCTTCCACCAGGGCACTGGTGAAGACGGAGGGCGACAGCTCCTGGGTGTCCGCCAGTTCGGTGCCGTCGAAGGCGTACTCCATGGCGTTGGACGCGGTGATCACCACGCGACCGCGCCCGCCGAACTGCTCCTCGACGTCGACGCCCAGTCCGGCGCGCGGCAGCGCCCCGCGCGCGAAGGCGCCCGCGTAGCAGCAGTCGAGCAGCAGGACGATGCGGCGCGACCGGCTGCGACTCATCCGCCGGTTGACGAACTCGGCCGGCACCGCGGTCGCCGCGAGCCGGTTGAGCTTGGTGGTGGGCGTGGCGAAGTACAGTTCGCCGGATTCGTCCTTGACGCCGTGACCCGAGAAGTGCAGCAGGAGCAGATCGTCGGGTTCGCGGTCGGCGAAGAACTCCTCCACCGCCTCGTTGATGTCCTGCGTGGTCGCGTTGAGCATCGTACGGACATCGAACCCGCCGATCCGCCGGTCTCCCAGCACGCGGGCCAATGCCTGGGCGTCCAGCGACGGGGCGCGCAGCCGCCGCAGCCCGGGATCGGCGTACTCGTCGCTCGCCACGATCAGCGCCATCCGCGTGCCGCTCAGCGGGCGCTCACCGCCGCGGCCGGTGCGCCGGCGCAGCCACTCGTCGGTGAGCCGCCGCTGCTCGCGGGACGGCACCCCGGTCAGTTCGAGCAGGTCGCCGTCGACGCCGAGCTTGACCGAGCGGTTCTGATCGCGCTGCAGCCAGGCCGTCACCGCGTTCACGACCGCCGCGAGCAGGTCCATGCCCGCCAGTGAGATGACCAGGCCGCCCACGGCAAATGACAGGATCGCCCTGGCGCCCGGCGGCGGCTCTCCGGTCTCGGGCGCGACGTCCAGTATGTCGAGTTCGAGTAATTCGCCGCGCAGCCCGGCCGTCAACCGCTCCAGCTCCTGCGCGTCCGCGCCGCCGTCGACCACATGCACGGTCAGCCGCGTCACCTCATCGGCCATCCACTACCCCCCGCCCCGGAGCGTGTCGAGCGCATCATAAGCCTGGGGATCGGCCCTCGAACAGCCCGGATATCGTGAGCGTATGGACATGATCGAAGCCCCACGGCTGGTCCTACTGCCCCTGCGGGCCGAGCACGCGGACGAGATGGCCGTCGTGCTCGCCGATCCCGCCCTGCACGCCTTCATCGGCGGCGCGCCCGCGACCGCGCAGGAGTTGCGCAGCCGCTACGAGCGGCTGGTCGCCGGGCCGGCCGGCTGGCGCAACTGGGTGATCCAGCTGCGCGAGGACGACGCTCTGGTGGGCTACGTGCAGGCCACGATCGACCGCCGCACGGCCGAGCTCGCCTGGGTGGTCGGCACCCCCTGGCAGGGCCGGGGCCTGGCCGGCGAGGCCACCAAGGCGCTGGTCGGCTGGATCGCGGGCCAGGAGATCGACACGATCGTCGCGCACATCCACCCCGACCACGCCGCCTCGGCCGCCGTCGCCGCCTCCGTCGGACTGCGCCCCACCGACCGGTGGCAGGACGGCGAGGTGCGCTGGGAGGCGCGGGTATGAGAGTGGCGGTCCTGTCCGACACCCATGCCCCTCGGCATTGGAAGTCGTGCCCGGACCGGGTGGCCGCGCAACTGCGGGGGGCCGACGTCATCCTGCACGCGGGCGATGTCTGCACGGGTGCGGTGCTGGCCGAGCTGGCGGCGTACGCGCCGGTTCACGCGGTGAAGGGCAACAACGACGGACCTGATGTGGACGCGCCCGAGACGCTGGAGCTCGAGCTCGCCGGGCTCCGGGTGGCGATGATCCACGACAGCGGTTCGGCCAAGGGGCGGTGGGAGCGCATGCGGCGGCGTTTCCCGGACGCCGAGCTGGTGGTGTTCGGGCACTCGCACATCCCGCTCGACCATCACGAGGACGGGCTGCGGATCTTCAACCCGGGCTCCCCGACCGACCGTCGCCGCCAGCCGCACGGGACGATCGGGCTGCTCGTGATCGAGGAGGGGCGCCTGGTGTCGACGGAGATCGTCCCCGTCACCTGATGGCGCCGCTCCCCCGGCGTGACGAGTGCCGACGGACCGGCCCGCCCCGATCCCGGCGGACGGCCGAATCCGCCGTTCCGATCAGCCGTTCAGGGCCTTGTTGATCACCGCGGTGTAGGCGTAGAACGCCTTGGTGCGGTTGGCCGGATTCTCGATCGAGCTTCGGGTGAGATCGCCGTCGGCGAAGAACCGCTTCCGCTGGGCGCTGCTGATCTCCAGCTGAAGACCCTTGCCGCGGCGGTTCTTGTTGGCGATGTTGTCCGGGCTCGACCCGTCGAGACCGTCCGGGATTTCCCGCGCCACCGTGAACCCGGCGGCGCGCAGCCCGGCGGTGACCCGCTCGACCAGCGCCGTGTCCCGGCCGCCGACGTACGTGCTCGCCTCGGTGCTGTCGGAGTAGCCGTGCCAGGAGACGGTACGGTCGACCTGGGACAGCAGCGTGAGCGCCCGCGGCTCGTCGAACCGGCTGGCGGTGATGTGCAGGGTGCCGTTGCCCGTGGACTTGATGCCCTCGAACGCGTAGAAGGCGGCCTGGCTCGCTTGGGCGCTGTAATCCGCGAGCTGGGACGTGCCGGCCTCGATGCTCCCCCCGTGGATGGCGATGTGCGCCACCTTCGCGCCCTGAGGGAAGCGCTTGACGCGCCGGTAGTCGGTGCCCTCGGTCTCGTTCGCGGCGAGCTCGGCGTAGTTCGGGTACGTGTCGGCGAGGCGGTGCTGGGCGGCGGCGGGAGCGCGGTGCTGGGCGGCGGCGGAGGCGGGCGCCGGGACGAGCGCGACACCGCTCGCGACGAGGGCGACCCCGGCGAGACCTCGTACCGTCGGGAGAATGCTTGCCATGGTCATGCCCCCAGCTTTGGAAAACGGTTGATGAGTCCGCGGTAGTGGACTCGGCTTCACCCGATTATACGTAGCGGATCGATCTTGGACGGCTCCGATTTATCCGCCTGCGCGTAGCGGACCGGCCTCGGGCGACGCCGATCCGATCGCGTGCGAGACTGCTGGCATGGCCCATTCGCATGACGCCCACGCGCATGACGCGGACGCGCTCTGTGACGTCGCCCATGGCGAGGCGACGGCCGGTGCCGAAGGCCGCACCCTCGTCGCCGTGTTCGCCTCACCGGTCGCCGACTACCTGCTGCGCTACGGCGCCGACCTGGGATTCCGCGGGATCCTCTTCGAGCCCGACCCCGGCCGGGCCGCCGCTCCGGAGGGGTTCGAGGTCGTCACCACGCCCCCGGCGGACCTGGACGGCACCGCGGACATCGTGCTCACCGACCACCACCGTCCCGAACTCGCCGCTGTGCTGCACGAGCTGCTCGCGCACAAGTGCCGGTGGATAGGGGTGATGGGCAGCCCGCGCCATCCGGCGCCCTATCTCCAGGCGCTGGCCGAGCTGGGCGCGCCGGAGGAGGACATCGCCCGCGTGCACCGGCCGATCGGGCTCAACATCGGCTCGCGCACGCCACCGGAGATCGCCGTCGCGACGCTGGCCGGCCTGCTCGCCGACCGCAACGGACGGCCGGGCGGCTTCACCTTCTGAAGCCACCCGGCCAGGGTGCCTGGTTCAGCAGGGGGTCTCGACGAAGTCCTTGTAGATCGAGCGGGAGCCCCATCTGGACTCGGCGCCTTCACAGTCCTCGTACATGGCGCCCACCACCGTGGTCCAGCTGGAGTCCGAGTAGTACGTGGTGACGCAGTGGTAGCCGAGCGCGCAGGCTCGGGCGTACGCGGGAGCGCTGGTGAAGGTCGTGAGGGTGGCGAGGGCGAGGAGTACGGCCAGCAGTACGCGGCGAATCATGAAGATCCTTCCCGATCGAGGGAGCAGCACTGCCGTTGATGATCGATCACCGGGGGCCCGAGCTCAAGACGCGTGAGGATCTTGACTTCTACTGTCCTGAGCTCGGGGGGCCGACGGTCATGAAAAGGCGGCAGGTTCAGCCGAGGGTGGCGCGCAGGGCGGGCTGCAGGCGGTCGGCGTGGGCCCGCACCATGTCGTCGCACAGCTCCCAGATCCGCTCCACGGGCAGGGCCGCGGCGGTCGCCGGGTCCGTCATGGCGGCGTGGCGGATGTGGCGTGGATCGTCCTCCAGCGCGGCCCGTACGACCAGGTCGTTCATGCTGAGGTAGGTGCGGTTGAGCGCGGCCAGCTGCGGGGGCAGCTCGCCGACGCGGGTGGGCTGCACGCCCATCGCGTCGACCAGGCAGGGCACCTCGACGGTCCCCCGGGCGGGGAGGTTGCTGATCAGGCCGTGGTTGGGCACGTTCCCGTAGATGGTCCTGGGCGTGCCCGTGGTGATGCTGTGGATGATCTGCGGGGCGTACTCCATGGTCCCGTCGACCGGCAGCGGCTCTCCGGCGGCCAGGGCGTCGCGGGTCCGCTCGTAGATGGCCACGTTCTCGTCGACGATGTCCAGGTAGGCGCCGATGGGCAGGCGCAGTCGCTCGATCTCGCTGTCGTGGCCCAGGTACCAGGGCACGTACTCGGAGGAGTGCTCGCTGGTCTCGGTCGGGTAGTAGCCCAGCCGCCGGTACATGTCGACGCGGACGCGGCGGCGCAGCTGCTCGTCCGCGGCGATCAGGGCGTCGAGCCGGGGGTACAGGTCGACGCCGTCGTGCTCGAACCGCAGCACCCACGCCTGGTGGTTGACGCCCGCGGCCCGGTAGGTGACCTCCTCGAACGGCACGCCCACCAGGTCGGACAGGTCGCGCATCGTCCAGTAGACCGAGTGGCACAGCCCCACCACGCGGGTGAGCCCGGTGGCCTCGGCCAGGTATTGGACGTTCATCGCCATCGGGTTGGTGTAGTTGAGCAGCCACGCCTCGGGGCAGACGGCGGCGATGTCCTCGCCCAGCGCCTTCAGCAGGGGGAACGTGCGCAACGCGCGGAAGATGCCGCCGACGCCGAGGGTGTCGCCGATGGTCTGGCGCACGCCGTACCGGGCGGGGATCTCGAAGTCGGTGCGGGTGGCCTCGCCCATGCCGACCTGGACGATGTTGATGACGAAGTCGGCGCCGGTGAGCGCTTCGCGCCGGTCGGCGTGCGCGGTGATCCGCGGGCTCGCCCCGCGCTCGGCGGCGATGTGCCGGGCGGCGGCCGTGGCGGTGCTCAGGCGCTCGGCATCGATGTCGTGCAGGGCGATGCGGGCCTCCTTCAGCTCGGCGAACGCGAACAGGTCCGCCAGGAGGCCCTGGGTGAAGACGACGCTCCCGGCGCCGATGAATGCGATCTTCGGGGTGTTCATGTCGGCTGCTGATCCTTGCTGGGGACGTGTGCGACGGCCTCATCCCAGGTGGGCTGGGCCGGGGTGCCGCCTTGGGCACGGGTGGACAGGGCGCCGCAGACGGCGGCGAGGTCCAGGGCGCGGGCGGGGGGCAGTCCGGCCAGGGTCGCGGCGATGAAGCCGGCGTCGAAGCTGTCGCCCGCGCCGACCGCGTCCACGGGGGTGACGGTGATGCCGCGGGTGGTGATGAGCGTGCGTCGGTCGTGGCAGAGGGCGCCGTCCGCGCCGTTCTTGACCACCACCAGCGGCCCTCGCGCGGCCAGCGCGGCGGCGGTCGCCTCCAACGACGCGTCCTGGGAGCGCGCGAGGTTGCGGGCCTCGTGCGCGTTGGGGAGCAGGATGTCGGTCTCGGCGAGTACGGCGGCCAGCCCCGGCGGATCCCACAGCCCGGCCGGGTCGTCGTTGGTGTCGAGCGAGGTCGTGGCGCCGTGGGCCCGCGCGGTGCGCAACAGGCCGGGCAGCGCCTTCGCCAGGCCCGGCATGAGGAAGTAGGAGGCGGCGTGCACGTGCCGGGTGGCGGCCAGCAGCGACTCGGGCACGTCGTCGCCGCCGGTGGCGGCCAGGGTGCCGGGCGCGGTCAGGATCGCGCGGTCGCCGCCGTCGCGGGTGAGCACGACGGTGAGCGGGGTGGACCGCGCCGGATCCACGCGCAGCGCCTCGGTGTCGACCCCGCGAGCGTTCAGGGCGTCGCGGACGTAGCGGCCGGCGTCGTCGTCGCCGACGCGCCCGGCGAACGCGACGCGCAGGCCCAGGCGCGCGGCGCCGCAGGCCATGATCGCCGCGGAGCCGCCGAGGGTGAGCGCGCCGGCGCCGACCAGTTGCTCGCGCTGCTCGAAGGCGAGCGGGGCGTCCAGGGGGCCGAGGATGACGTCGGGGTTGGCGTCACCGATGACAAGCAGGTCGAACATGGACTTCCTGTAGCTGGAGATGGGTTTCAGCCCTTGAGGCCGCTGGAGGTGATGGACCGGATGAAGGACTTCTGGGCGCCGACGAAGGCGAGCAGCACCGGCAGGACCGTGATGACGTTCCCGGCCATGACCGCCGCCCACTGCGTGTGGTGCTTGCCCTGGAAGGTGGCCAGGCCCAGTTGCAGGGTGTACTGGGTGTCGTGGTTGATGGCGATCAGCGGCCAGGTCAGATCGTTCCAGGTGGACAGGAACGTCAGGATCGCCACGGTGCTCAGCGCGGGCCGCGACAGCGGCAGCACGATGCGGAACAGCACCCGCAGCCGCGAGCAGCCGTCCATCCAGGCGGCCTCCTCCAGCTCCCTGGGTAGGGAGAGGAAGAACTGCCGCAGCAGGAACACCGCGAACGGCGTGACCAGCGACGGCACGATCAGCGCGCCCAGCGTGTCGATGAGCCCGAAGCTCTTCATGACCAGGAACGTCGGGATCATCGTCAGCTGGAACGGAATGGCCATCGTGGCCAGCATCAGCACCAGCAGGACGCGGGAGCCGAAGAACCGCATGCGGGCGAAGGCGTAGCCGCCGAGCGCGCCGAACACCAGGTTGGAGGCGACCGCGACACCGGAGACGATCAGCGAGTTGAGGAACCAGCGCGGGAACAGCGCGTTGTTGAGCACGTACTTGTAACCGCCCAGGTTGATCCCTGACGGCCACAGCGCGGGCGGGAAGCGGTTGATCTCCGCGTTGGTCATCACGGAGCTGATCAGCAGCCAGATCAGCGGGATCGCGAAGATCAGCGCGAGCGGCGCCAGCAGCAGGTGCCAGGGGCTGAAGGGCAGCCGCCACGCGCGGCCCGGACGGCTCACGCCCGCGTGCGCGGCCCGGCGTTGGGTGGTGGCGGTCGCCGTCATCGGGTGGCTCCTTCGAGGCGCTGGCGCTCGCGGCCGCGGATCACGCGCAACCCGGCGGCGATCACGAACAGGGCCACGGCGAGGACGTATGCGGCGGCGGCTCCGTAACCGGCCGTGAAGTTCTTGAACGCCTGCTCCCAGATGAAGTAGACGATCACCGTGGTGGCGCCGAGCGGGCCGCCCTTGGTCGTCACGTACACCAGGTCGAAGACCTGCAGGGCGTTGATGGTCTGCCAGAGCACCAGGAACACGCTGACCGGCGTGAGCGTGGGCAGGGTGACGTGGCGCAGCAGGTGCCACCGCCCGGCGCCGTCCAGCCGCGCCGCCTCGATCAGCGGCTGCGGTACGTCCTGGAGGGCCGCGAGGTACACCACCACGCAGAACCCGAGGCCGCTCCACAAGCTGACGGCCACCAGGACGGGCAGGGCCTGGGCGGGGTCGGTGAAGAACCCCTGGGGAGAGACACCGAGCCAGTGCAGCACCGAGTTGGCCGCCCCGAACTGCGGGTCCAGGATGAACGAGAACAGCGTCCCCTGTGCCGTGGCCGAGATGACGAACGGCACGACGAAGAGGGTGCGGTAGAGGCCGACGAACCTGATCCGCCGGTTCAGGGCGAGGGCGAGCGCCAGTCCCAGCACGATGCTGAGCGGTACGTACAGGGCCGTGTAGAGCAGCGTGTTGCGTACGGCCTGGCCGAAGTGCGGGTCCTTGGTCAGCGCGTAGTAGTTGTCCAGCCCCACCCAGCGGCTGGGCGTGACCAGGTCGTCGGCCTGGAAGGACAGCAGGAACGACCAGACCGTGGGCACGATGCTGAGCCCGAGGATGATCAGGACGGCCGGGGTGATGAACGTCCAGGCGGTCGCCGACTCCTGGCGGCGGGCCTGGCGCCGGGACCGTTGCCGCAGCTCGTGGCCGGAGATGGTGATGGGGGTGGGCAGAGACGACATGCGAGGCTCCTCAACGCGGGATGAGCAGGGCGGCGTTGGCCTCTTCGGCACAGGTGCGCAGCGCTTCGGCGGGGGTGCTCTTGCCGAGCAGCACGGCGATGACGGCCTGCCCGAGCGCCTGGGAGATCTGCGGGTAGGCGGGGTGCGTGGGGCGTACCCGGGCCGTCTCCAACGTCTTGACGAACACCGGCAGGCCCTCGGTCTCCGCCTCCTGCTTGCGCCAGGCGGGCAGTTGCTGGGTGGGGCGGCTCAGCGGCAGGCTGCCCGCCTCCACGTCCCAGCGCACGTCCTGCGCGGGTTGCATCAGCCAGGTCAGGAAGGTACGGCTGGCCTTCACGCGCGCTTCACCGTTGTCGAACATGGTCCAGGTGTCGGGGCCCGAGATCGTGATCGGCCGCCCGCTGAAGGTGGGCAGGGGCACCACCTGATAGTCGATCTTGGCGGTCTGGATGTCGGGCAGCTGCCATGGGCCGGTGACCGACATCCCCATCAGGCCGGACAGGAACACCTGGTACATCTGCTCGCTGCCGGGCTTGGGGTCGATGTAGACGCTCTTGTCCTTGGCGAGCGACTCCACCACCTGCAAAGCCCGCACGCCCGCGTCGGCGAACCCGATGCCGCGCCCGTCCTTGCCGATCACGTCGCCGCCCAGGTCCCAGATCAGCGGCCACAGCCGCCAGACCGTGTCCTCGTCGGCCGCGCCCGGCCAGCCCGTGCCGAACCGGCCGCGGCTCGCGTCGGTCAGCCGCTTGGCCGTCTCGATGAACTCCGGCCATTTCCAGCCCGGCTGGGGCAGCGGCACCCCGGCGTCGCGGAACACCTTCTTGTTGCAGACCACGGCCAGCGAGTCGAGCAGCGCGGGAGCCGCGCGTACCTGGCCGTTGATCGTGACGGCGGCCCGCGCCGGCGCCCAGAAGTCGTTCCACGGCGTGGGACCGGACTCGACCATGCTGGTCAGGTCCACCACCTGCGGGCTACGTGCGACGTTCGCCAGGTCCGAGCCGAAGATATAGGCGATGTCGGGGTAGGAGCCGGACGCGAGAGCCGCGGTGATCTTCTGCAGCATCGCGTCGGCCAGCACTCCCCCGCCCATGTCCACCCGGATGTCGGGGTGGGCGCGCTCGAAGTCGGCCACCAGTCGCGCCATGGCCTCTTTGGCGGTGTCGGTCTGGCCGTGCCAGAGCTCGATCGTGACCCGCCCGTCGGCGCCGACACCGTCGCCGGCGCCGCTCGCGCACCCGGCCAGCGCCGTTCCCGCCACCGCCGTGAGCGCCAGGGCATACCCGCCGCGCAGCACGTCCCGGCGGGAGGGCGGTGGGGCAACGCGCTCCATCATTACCTCCAAATACCGTGGGTCAGAAGAAGACCGTTCAGCAGGTCTTGCGGACGTATCCGCTGGCGCCCTTGGGCGAGACGTCCACGTCGCGCTGGACGATGCTCAGCTTGGTGCCCCAGCCGGAGCACGCCTTCTTCAGGCCCGACGCGGTGTACTCGATCACGATCACGTTGTTGCCGAACGCCGCCGTGTAGTCCCCGCACTCGTCCCAGGTGCCGCACTCTTCGGCGACCGCGAAGTCGAGCCCGTTCGCGACGCGCGATCCGGCCAGTTCCGAGGTGTTCTTCTGGGCGATGGCCACGCCCTGGGCGTGGGCGTGGGTGCTGAGCAGCCGGATGTAGGCCTGGGCGTTCGAGGCCGTCAGCAGCTTCTTCGAGCGGGTGTAGCTGTCGTAGTTGTCGGGCTCGATGGCCTGGTAGCCCTTGGCCTTGCAGCCGTCGATCCAGCCGTTCACCTTCGCGGCGACCCGCTTGCGCTTGGCGTCGGTCCGCAGGTCGAGCAGCGCCTCGCCCCAGTCCTCGTCGATGACCACCTTGCCGTTGGCGTCACGCAGCAGCAGGTCGGAGTCCCAATCGTCCTCCTCGCCCGGCTGGACCTGGAAGGCGTTGACGTAGCAGATGTTGTACAGCCCCGCGGCGGGCGCGGCGCCCCGGTCCCTGCTGACCACGGTGACCCCGGCCGGCGGCGTGTACGCGCCGCCGATCTGGTAGTCGAACCCGGCATGGACCGGGGGCAGGGTGACCGCGACCGCCGAGGCGGCTGAGGGGACGGCGACCAACGCGGCCGAAAGGGCCACGGCAGCACCTAAGCATCTACGGGTGGGGCTCATCGTCGCATCTCCAGACGATAGGGGGTACGTCCCCGCCTCGGACGCTGACAGCGATCCTGGCGACTTAGTCCGGGCTTGTGGCGGTGGCCACTTACCGGCTAGGCGTACCTCTTGGGCCGGTGCTCGATTCCGGCGTTCCTCGGAGTAAATCGAGCACCAACGCTCCTGTCAAGAGTCCGGAGCTGCTCACTTCTGGCACATTCAGCGCAGCATTGCACAGGGGATACGTCACCGCAGTGCGGAGCAGCCTACCGGTGCGCGGAAGCCGGGGCGGGGCGATCAGCCCGCCCGTACATGCCGTCAAACCCACCCACCTGCTCGCCCGCACCCGCCGTCAGACCCGCCCGTTGCGGAGCAGAATGCCGAGCGCGCCGACGGTCGCGTAACCGCGCCAGTCCAGGACGCCCGCCGGTGAGATCTGGGCGTAGTCGACGGTCCAGCCGCCGTCGTCCTTCTGCATCCCGGCCAGGCGGTCGAGGTCGGCCTCGATCACCTCCGGGGTGAACAGGGCCCGCACCGGACGGTCCGGGAGCGGCGCGAAGTCCAGCGGGCGCAGCATCTCGTGCTCGGTGCCGCCTTCGACGCGCACCTGGCCGCCGGCCGGCAGGTAGGCCCCCAGCCGGTCGAGCAGCCCGGCGGCCTCCGGGTGGGTGTCGTGCACGGCGTCCAGGAAGCGCAGCGCGAAGGCGAGTATGTACGCGGGCGGCCGCCGGTCGAGGGCGGCGATCGTGTCCAGGCAGTAACGGGTGGCCCGCTCCAGCCACGGATGCGCGGCCACGTCGGGCAGGTGGGCGGCGACGCGGTGCGCGACGGCCGCGGTGACGGAGGTGATCTGCAGCGAGGACACCGTGCTGTCGGCACCCGCCCACCAGGGGGCGTTGCCGGCGTTCGAGGCGCGGGGCAGGGCGAACGGCAGCCCGCCGTCGGGCAGCGTGACCGACTCCAGCCAGTCGCACAGCTCGCTCGCCCGCGGGCAGGCGGCCGGCGCGACGTCCTCGAACACCTCGAAGGCGTGCAGCGCGGCCCCCGGCTGGCTCTCGGGCGAGCGCAGGTCGGGCTCCAGACCCCAGCCGTAGCCGCCGTCCGGATTGCGGTAGCCGTCGAGCGCGGCCAGCGCGGCGGCCGGATCGCGCTCGCCCGTCAGGAGCTGGAAGCGGCGGCGGTCCAGGACCCGTGCGTGAGTGGCCATGAAGTCGGCGGCCACGGAAAGATCGATGTCCATACGTTCATGATGGCCCGGCCCCGCGCCCCGGTCTTGTAGGAAACGGCCATGCGGCGACTGCCAGACCGAGGGCCACGCAGCTCAGCGGGATGCCCTGCCGGAGGTCGGAAGGGGGCGTGCCCCGGAAGGCACGCCCCCGCCGGTCACGGTCCGTACGCCTTGACCTCCAGGAGGCCGACGGAGCTGGTGCCGTTGCCGGTCATCAGCACCCGCAGGCGGGTGGTGTTCGTCGCGGTGAAGGTGACGGTGTTGTACTGGTTCTTGGCCAGCCCGTACGCGCTCGCGCCGGGCACGTCGACGTAGGCGCTGCCGTTCCAGTACTGGAGCTTCCAGGACGCGGGCATGTCGATGCCCTCGTCATCGTCGAAGAAGTACACCTCCGCCTTGTTCAGGTTCTGGGCCGAGGACCAGGTCAGGTCCACCCACTGCTGCCCGGTCTCCGGCCAGCAGCCCCAGCGCGGGTTCACCGTGTCGTTGGAGGAGGGCGGGTCGATCCCGTCGTTGACGGCGGCGACGCTCTCCCAGGAGGAGGTGTTCGACGCCGACGGGGTCGCCGAGGCGGCCATGTTGCCGCTCGGTGGCTGCTGGGTGCCGCCACGGTTGAACATCTTGATCTCGGTGAGCCCGGTCTTGGCCCCCGAGGCGTTGGTGGCCAGCACCCGTACCCGCTGGGCGCTGATCGCCGGGAACTGCACCACGTTGTAGTTCGCCCGTGGCGCCGACGGGCTCTTGGCCTGGCTGGGCACGCTGACCCAGGCGCTGCCGTTGTAGTACTGGATGTCGTACGAGGCGGGTGCCCGGTAGGTGGCGCTGGCCGGGCGGCTGTCCTTGAAGTAGAGCCGGACCTCGTTGAGCGTGCGGGCCGCCCCGAAGTTCACCTCGTACCAGTCCTGGCCGGCGCCCGTGCCGCCCCAGAACGGCTCGTTGATCGGGAAGCCGTCGACCGCGCCCGCGGCGGTGCTGCCCGAGGCGGTGGAGGAGGTCCAGACACTGGCCCCGGAGGCCAGGTTGGTCAGGTTGGCGGTCAGGTCGACCCCGGCCTTGGCCAGCAGGTCCACCATCCGCGCGCTGCTCTGCGTCACCTGCGCGGGCGCCTGCAGCCCGGGCGAGGACACGTGATAGGTGACCGTGCCGCTCGTGGTGACCTCACCGGTGGCCGGGTCCCAGGTGAACGGCACCAGCGAGTTGACCGTGGCGACCCTGCTGCCGTTGATGAAGATGGAGTAGCCCTCGGGCACGCCCGGGTAGCGGACCACGCCGTCCGCCGGGTCGTCCCAGACGATGGTCAGGTCGGCGTTGCGGTAGCGCAGGTTGTTGACGGTGAAGTTGGGCCAGCCGATGTTGATCGGCGAGAGCTCCACCTTCGCGTCGTTGCGCGGGCGCAGCCCCGCCACGTCCTCGATCACGGTCCAGTTGCTGCTGCCCAGGATGTTGTGGTGGATCCAGGAGCGGTAGGTGATCGAGGAGCCGTTCCAGTCGGCCCAGAACTCGTTGGCGTCGGGGTACTGGGTGTTGCCGTTGATGTACTGGGCCCAGGCGTTCCAGTACAGCAGCTTCTTGTACCAGGTCGCGTCGATCCACGAGTTGGAGTAGTTCCGCAACACCGAGGAGAGCAGGCGGAACTGCACGGTGGAGTTGATCGTGGAGAAGTTGTTGCTGCCGGTGCCCGAGGCCGCCTTGTCGGCCTGGTTGGCGGTGTAGAAGGGGAAGATCGGATACTGCGCCGGATCATCGAACAGGCGCAGTGCCTGCTTGTACGTCGCGGTGTTGGGGATGGCGCCGACGGCGAACGGGTAGTAGTTGTTGATCTCCTTCCACGGCACCCACTCGTTGGTGGACTTCAGCCGGTGCTCGAACAGCTGCCGGTTGGGGTTCCACAGCACGTTGACGATGGCGTTCTGGATCTGCGTGGCGAGCGTGCGCATCTCGGTGGCCTTGGCGGTGTTGCCGACCGCCTCGTACGCCTGCGCGGCGGCCAGCGCGCCGCTGTACTGGTAGGCCGACTCGGCGCGGTCCATGTTGCCGGGCTTCCAGTGGAAGGAGACGGCGTCGGCGTCGTTGCCGGTCAGGGCGCCCCAGTCGTACTCGATGAGCTTGTTGTTGTCGTGGTCGTAGTACGACAGCTGGCCCTTGACGTCCCCCTCGGCGTAGCGCGCCAGGTTGGCGGCGATCGCCGGCTGGCCGCCGTGGATCTGGTAGCTCTTCCACGCAGCCTCGGCGATGTACTGGGTGTAGCTGTTGGACCAGTTCTCGGGATCGCCCGGATTGTCGAGGAAGCGGCCGTTCTTGGAGATCTGCCCGACGCTCAGCCAGTCGCCGTAGGAGTAGATCGGGTTGCGCAGGTATTTCAGGTCGTCGATGTGCATGGGCTGGGTGAGCGCGATGGCGTTGTTGTAGCCCAGCACGCCTTCGGTCGAGGTGGGGAACTGGAACGTCTGCCCGGGAATGTCGGCGTCGAGGTTGTTGAAGCGCATCAGCCACCAGCGGTAGTAGATGTTCTTCTTGATGGCCGGCTCGGGCACGTCGATGTAGGGCACGTTCTGCGCCCACCACAGGTTGTAGGCCCGCACGTGGGTGGCGAAGGCGGTGGCGTTGGTGTATCCCGCGTAGGCGTCATACTCGGTGCGCGACTCGGGGATCTCGTTGGTGACGAAGCCCATGACCACCTTGGCGGTCACGGTCCCTCCGGCCGGGATCGTCACGGACCTGTTCAGGCCGCCGCTGGAGACGGTGAAGCCGTCACCGGTCAGCCGGGGATAGATCGTGGTGAGGTTGTTGTAGGCGTTGACCTGCCCGGTCAGCTCGCTCCCGCTCCCTGAGGTGGCGTACGGGGAGGTCGCCCGCAGCTGCAGGGTGGTCGAGCTGGAGCCGCCGTTCGTGATCGACAGGTTCGTCACGGCGACGTTGTTGTTGGTGATGAACTTCGTCTGGTTCACCGTGATGGAACCGCTGGTGTGCACGCTCTTCCAGTAGCTCGGCGCCTGCCAGCGGGAGTTGACCTGCTCGGTGAAGGTGCCCGGGGTGATGGCGACGGTGTAGGCGTTGTTGTTGCTGATGCTCTCCCAGTACGCCACCTGGCCGGCGAAGCCGAGTGTGCCCGGTGTGTGGGTCTTCATGAACAGGGCGCGTCCCCGGGACATGAGCCAGGTTCCGGCCGGGTCGTTGCCGGGGCGGGCCAGCAGCCGGTCCATCCAGAAGTCCGTGCCCGAGCTCTCAAAGTCGTAGATGGCCTGCATCATGTTGCCGGTCGTGTACGAACCGGGCGCGGCCGGGATCGACGGGCCGTTGAAGGTGGGGTATCCGATGGTCTGGGCAGCCTGCGCGGGAGCGCCTAAAACGAGTGATCCCGCGATGAGCAGGAGGGCCGTGATGATTCTTCTCATGCAGAGTGATCCGATCCGATCGAACGCTTGGGGGGAGTGATCGAACCTAGCGCTTGGTTGTGGTAGCGCTAACAATCCTTTCTGTCGAATCGGCGAAATAAAAGGTTTTCGGCAACGTAAACCGAGATAAGTTCCCTGTCAATCGGAGTGGCAGCCTGCCTTGGCGAACGTTGCGAAAAGGTTTTCGGCTGTTTTCGGCTTTCGGCAGGTCGTCAGGCCAGGCGAGCGAGCTGCTCGGCCGTCACCCGGCCGCGCATCGGGCGTCCCCGCATGAAGTGTTCAAGGTCGGTGATCGCGTACTCGCCGAGCCGCCGCAACTCACGCCCCTGCGCGCCCGCCACGTGCGGGGTGACGAGTACGTTGGGCAGGCCGAAGAGCAAATGGCCCGTAGGCAGCGGCTCGGGTTCGGTCACGTCGAGCACGGCCGAGACGCGGCCGGACGCGCACGCCCTGGTGAGCGCCTCGGTGTCGATCAGCGAGCCACGGGCGGTGTTGATCACGACGGCGCGGTCCGGCAGGAGACCGAGGCGGCGCTCGTCCAGCAGGTGGCGGGTCTCGGCGAGGGCCGGTGCGTGCACGGTGACCAGGTCACTACGCCGGCACAGCTCGTCCACGTCCACCAGCTCGGCCCCCATTTCGGCCGCCTCCGCCGGCGAGACGTAGGGGTCGGACAGCAGGATGTCGACCTCGAAGTCACGCAGCCGCCGCAGCACGTGCCGGCCCACCCGGGAGGCCCCGATCACGCCCACGGTGCAGTCGTACAGCCCGGTGCCCGCGCCCTGCTGCCAGGCGTCCTCGCCGGCCTCGTAGTGACCGGCCCGCTCGAAGACCCGTTTCGCGCCGAGCACCAGCATGGCGATGGTGTACTCGGCGACGGGCACGGCGTTCGCCTCCGCCGCGGACGACACGAGGATGCCCCGCTCGTACACGACGGGATCGACGATCGCCTTGACGGAGCCGGCGGCGTGCACGACGGCCCGCAGGCCGGGCGCCGCCTTCAGCACCTCGGCGTCGATCCGCGGGCAGCCCCATCCGGTCAGCAGGAACTCCGCCCCGGCCAGGGCCCGCGCCGCCGCCTCGCCCTCGAACGAGGTGAACGTCACCGTCGCGTCGACCTCCACCGACTGCCGCAACCGGTCGACGAGGTCGGCGGGGAAGACGTCGTGGAAGGCCCAGGGCGCGATGGCGAAGACCGCGACGGGTGGCCGTGACATCAGGCAGGCTCCTCAAGTGGGTGAACGGTTACGCGGGGGTTGCCACCTCACGCGGGATGCCGGTAAGGCGGACCGTCGCCGTCACTTCACGTCGGGTTCTTCCCGCCGCCGGTGACGCGGACGCAGGTGGGGGTCTCGGTGAGGCGGACTGTCGCCGTGTCGCCGCCCGGCAGGTCGAGGGTGACCTGGTCGCCGTCGACCCGCACCTCCGGGGGCCGCGCCTCGGCCGTGCCGGTGAGCAGGACGAGGCTGACGTACACGGCGGTTCCGCCCGGGTGGGCGGCCGCGAGCACGTACGGGGTGGCCGAGTGCCGTCCGAAGGCGTTCGCGCCCTCTGCGTTCGCCACCCCGGCGGTCGTGTAGCCGTGCAGCCCGCGCACCACGCTGACCAGCCCGTCCGCCCGCCGCGCCGACGCCCAGAGCTCGCCGCCGCGCGCCGTGGGCGGCGCCTCCCCCGCGATGGCGTGGCCACCGTCCCTGACCTGGTGTCCGGCGGGCGCGGTGACCCGGTGGATCCGTACCTCGGCCGCCCCGTCCACCACCGAGGCCGTCACCACGTGGACCGACCCGGCCGGCAGGTCGTCACGGTAGGCGGAGGCGGCGAACCGGTCCCCCGTCGTGAGCGGCTCGATGCGCCGCCTGCGGGAGACGGCCCCGTCCGGCGCGACGACGACCACCTCCCCGTCGACACCGACCACTGCCCTGTCGAAACCGACCGCCTGCCCTTCGGCTCCGGCTACCTTCCCTTCGATACCGGCTCCCGCCCCTTCCCTGGCGGCCACCTCTCCTTCGTTGCCGGCCACCTCTCCTTCTTTGCCGGCTGCCTCGGCCAGGTTGGGGCCGGTGTGGCTGGTATAGGCGAGCTTGAGGTAGTGCGGGTCCGGCACCCCCGACGGGTCCTGGATCCGGTCCCGGTCGCTGCCGTGGTTGACCAGCCGGACCACGCCGTCCTCGCGGGTGGCATGCAGCAGCCACCCCGGCGGGCGCATCGTCACCGCCTGGTCCGCCAGGTCGATCGGCGCCGGGACCTCGGCGTCCGTCCATACCGGGTGTTCGGGGGGCAGCAGCAGGCCGAGGAACGCCTTGCTGGCCCAATAGGGCGAGCCCGGCCCCGAGTAGCTCTGCGTGACCGGCAGGAACGTGTCGTACCAGCCGAGCGTCAGCAGCCCCCGCTCATCCGGCGCACCCCGCTCGACGAAGTGGCGCAGCACCCCACCGGCGATCCGCCGGGTCCGGCCGGGCGGGAGCGGCGAGGAGCCGGTCAGCGCGCCCAGCCAGAGCGGCGCGACCGTGGCGAACCGGTAGGTCAGCGACCGCCCCTGGTGCACGGGCCCGCCGTCGGCGGCGAACAGGTGCTGGTACTGGCCCAGCAAGGCCCGCAGCCGCTCGCCGTAACGCTCCAGGCGGGCCGCGTCCCCGGCCATCCTGGCCCACAGCAGCGGGTAGAGGTGCAGGGCCCAGCCCGCGTAGTAGTCGAAGTTCTTGCCCGCGCCGTCGGAGTACCAGCCGTCCCCGACGTACCAGTCCTCGATCCGCTCCAGGCCGCCGGTGATCTCGTCGGGCTTGTACGGCCCGCCCACCTCGGCCAGGAACTGCTCGACGACCACCCGGAACAGCACCCAGTTGTTGTCCGGTGTCCGCCTGCCGACGAAGCCCGCCAGCCAGGCCACCACCCGCTCCTGCTCGGCCGGGGACAACCGGTCGTACAGCCAGGGCCGGGTCTCGTGCAGGGCCAGCGCGATCGAGGCCGCCTCGACCAGCGGCTGGGACATGTCGGTCAGCGGCGGCCAGGCATAGGGGTGCGCCGGGTCGGTCCCCGCCACCAGTCCTCGGGCATACCGCTCCAGGAGCGCGGGCGGCACCGCGCCGCCCGCCCCGGCGATCCGGAACGCGGCCAGCAGGAACGTGCGGGCGTACCCCTCCAGGCCGTCACTCACCGTCCCCGACCGGCTCTCCCTGCCCGGCATGCGGTACTGCGCGAAGTCGTCGGTGGCGTACGGCACCACGGATTCCAGCAGGTGATCCGCCACGGCCTCCCAGTGCGCCCGGGTCCAGCCGGTGTAGGCGGACAATGCGGTATCGGCAGGTGGGAGACGCAGCGATGACATAAGCGGATAATACGGCTCGCGATCAACAAGCCCCGGAGGGGGAGGCGAGGAGCGGTGTCAGCTGGGGGCCGAGTGGACGTGCGGGTGGGCGACGTCGTGGGTGTGCAGATTGCCGCACATGCCCCAGCGGGCTTCGGGTGGGGATTCGAGCAGCGTGGCTTCCTGCAGGTGCGTCCCGTCGCCGCGTTCCAGCGCGTCGAGCACCTCGGCGGTGTGGCGGGTCTGCCGGGCGACGGTGTCCTCCCAGGTACGCCGCCAGCCCGCGACCCTGGGACGTACCAGCGCCACCGCGCTGTCATAGAACTCCCGCAACGGTCCCGGATCCCCGTCGGCCAGGCTCTCGGACAGCCGCAGGAACCCCGCCACCGCCAGATCACGGCGACGCCGCACGGCCTCCTCCGCTCCCGCGCCCGAAGGCAGTGTGGCCGCCTCCCGGTATCGGGCCGCGTCCGCCACGATCTCCGGCGGGAACGTCATCACCGCGTCACCCGCCTCGGGCAGCCCGGCGTTCTGCATGACCACGACCACCTCCAGACCGCCCCGGTTGATCGCCCGATGGATCGTGCCCGGCGTGAACCACACCGTCGAACCGCCGCTCAGCTCCGTCTCCCGGAAGCCGCGCATATCGAGGGTCTGCAACGCGCCACTGCCGCCGATGACGACGTACGCCTCGGTGGAGGCGGTGTGCATATGCGGCGTACCGCCCTCCAGACCATCGGAACACGCGCCCGAGTAGACCGACAGCCGGGTGACGGAGGTCCCGCCGGGGAACGTCATGCTCGCACCCCCAGCGCTGCACGGCCCTGGACGGCCAGGTGCCGGGTGCCTTCCTCGCCATAGTCTCCGGCGGCCACCACGACCGCGTTCCGGAAGCCGACCGTCTGGCTGTCCGCGGCTCGCACGGCGGGCGCGTGGGCGGCGGCGATCCCTCTGGTTCCGACGATGGTGGTCCAGTAGCTAGGTGGGGGCATGGGCGCCTGGCCTCCTGGGCGGTTTGACGTGGGTTCGCGGTTTGCATCGTGCGAGGTGACGGTGGGTCTGGCCGCATGGGGCATTCGATGTTCCTCTCGCGCCAGGTAACCGGCCGATCGGCCCGACCATACTGGATACGGTCACACCCGGCTGGCCGCCGTCCGGCCTGCCATGCGCTATTGCCGCCCCACCGTAGATCCGGTCGTGCTGCGCCTCAGGACCGGAGCGGCGGGGTGGTGGTGACCGTCACCCTGGCGGGCTCGGCTTCCTGAGGGCTCCTCAGCCACAGGTCACGTCCCTAGGGGTTCGTCAAGGTCACGTGGGGGCGGCCAGCCAGCGGCGTACGTCGGCCATGGCCGTACCGTCGCTGTCGGCGTCGATGCCCGTCGCGAGGTCCGCGATCGTGATGCCCGCCAGCGCGCCGGACCAGGCCTCCTGTGCCGAGGCCATCGCGCGGGCGATCGCGCACGGCCGGTCACACCGTTCGGCCGGTACGGCCAGCGGCCCCTGCTGCCGGATCTCCGTGCACCGGTAGGCGGGCGAGTCGCCGTCGATGGCCTGGACCACCTCCAGCACGGTGATCGCCGCGGCCGGCCGGGTGAGGAGGTAGCCGCCGACCTGCCCGGCCGTAGATCGTACGATGCCCGCTCGGGAGAGCGCCTGGAGGTGCTTGGCCAGGTACGCCGGCGGGGTGCCGTGCAGTTCCGCGAGCCGCGCCGCCGGCACCGGGTCCTGGCTCTGGCTGAGCGTGACGCAGCTGTGCAGTGCCCACTCCACTCCGTTGGACATCTTCATGTCAGGCAGCTTACCCATTCCGGACAAGGAATGTCCGTGATAGAACTCGGATGGAAAATATCCGAGATCAACTGGGAGCCCCCATGACGCGTACCGCCCTCGGCGCGGCCGCCGTCGCGCTGTTCGTCGCCGCGGCGAACCTGCGGCCGGCGATCGCCGCCGTGTCCCCTCTGGTGGACCGCATCCGAACCGACCTCGACCTGTCCGCCACGGGAGTGGCGCTGCTGACGACCATCCCGACGCTGGCCATGGGGGTCTGCGCGCCCCTGGCCGCCGTGGTCGGGCGCAGGTTCGGGCTGCGGCTCGGCGTGCTGTTCGGGCTGGCCGTCATCGCCGTGGCCACGGCGGCCCGCGTCTTCGGGGGCTCCGCCTGGCTGCAGCTGACCTGCGCGGCGGCCGTCGGTGCCGGGATCGCGATCGCGCAGACGCTGCTTCCGGCGGTGGTCAAGACGCGCTTCGCCGACCGCGCGGGCCTGGTCACCGGCATCTACACCGCCGGTCTCGGCCTGGGCGGCGCGGTCGCGGCCGGGGTGACCGCGCCCCTCGCCGACGCCATCGGCTCCTGGCCGGGCGCACTGGCCTCCTGGTCGGTGCTCGCGGCGGCGGGCATGGCGATCTGGTCGGCCTCCCGTACCTCCCTGGCCCTCGACAGCACCCCAGCCCTCGCTCGTACGAACCGGACCGGCGCGGACCAGACGGCAACTCCAGTGGGGACGAACCACACCGGAGCAGGCCAGACCACCCCGAGCCGAACGGCGACTCCAGCGGGGCCTGTCACCAAAGGGCTGCCCTGGCGGAGCGGTTTGGCCTGGCGCATCACTGTGCTGTCCGCGGTCAACTCCGCCCTGTACTACTGCGAACTCGCCTGGGTCGTCCCCCTGCTCCACGAGGACGGGCACCGTGACGCCACCGGCGCGGGCGTGCTGCTGACCGCGATGATCTCCATCCAGGTCGTCGCCATGCTGGCCGTACCGGCGCTGCTGGGTGAAGGGCGGGACAGGCGCGCCGGGCTGGTCCTGACGACGGCGTTGACAGCGGTCGGGTTCGCGGGGCTGGCAGCGGCTCCGGCGACAGCCACCTGGGTGTGGATCGCCGCCCTGGGCGTGGGTCACGGCGGGCTGTTCACGCTCGTCCTGACGTTGCCCGTGGTGGTGAGCCGCGATGCCGCCGAGGCCGGGCGGATCAGCGCGATGGCGTTCTTCGTCGGCTACGCCTGCGCCGCGCTGGCGCCCGTGCTGGTAGGAGCGCTACGTGACGCCACAGGAGACTTTCACCTGGCGTTCGGCCTGCTCAGCGGGCTGACCGTCGCGATGCTGCTCCCCATCGCCCGGCTACGTGAGGGCGGGCGCACGGAAGTGACCGGCCCAACAGCGAGCATCCGGGATTTGTGAGGCGTCACAGATTTGACAGCGCGAATTTACCGCCCGGTCCAATTCACAGAATGACCTTCGCGGCTCATCGTTTGTCTGCACCTCGAACTCCTCACCCCCCACCAACCCCTCGCCGAAGGAGTCTCCATGGTCCGACGGATGTTGACCGTGCTCGCAGCGGCCGCCCTGGCGTTAGGTCTCGCTCCCGCCGCCCAAGCCGCGCAGAGCGACGTGTACGTGGCCCTCGGCGACTCGGCCGCCTCGGGACCGCTCGTGCCCAACCAGGTCATTCCCGACCTCGGCTGCTGGCGCTCCGACCACAACTACGCCCACCTGACGGCGCAGGCCATCGGCGCCCGTGCGTTCCGCGACGTCACGTGCTCCGGCGCCGACACC
Organism: Nonomuraea sp. NPDC050022; assembly: GCF_044460705.1. Classification (NCBI taxonomy): domain Bacteria; kingdom Bacillati; phylum Actinomycetota; class Actinomycetes; order Streptosporangiales; family Streptosporangiaceae; genus Nonomuraea; species Nonomuraea sp. NPDC050022. The sequence goes on along the minus strand of NZ_JBITKE010000019.1, from coordinate 57,275 downwards.
GGCGACATGTACCAGCGGCAGAGCACGGACCTCGGCTCGGTCGCGCCGCAGCTGGACGCGCTCAGCCAGGACACCACCCTCGTCACCGTGCAGATCGGGGCGAACGACGTCGGCCTGACGGGCTTCATCGAGGACTGCCTGAACCTGCTGCCGCCGCCCGTCGGAGACGCCTGCAACGACGACTACGTCGTGGACGGCCAGGACAGCTGGCGGGTGAAGACGGACGCGCTGCGCTCGCGCCTGACCACGCTCATGGGCGACATCCGGGCCCGCGCCCCGCAGGCCCGGATCTTCATGGTCGGCTACGCCACCTACGCACCGCCGAACGGCTGCTACCCGCGCGTCCCGATCATCAAGGCCGACGCCAACTACATCCGCGCCACCCTCCAGTACTTCAACCAGATGCTGGCCGAGCAGGCGTCCGCCGCCGGCGTCGGCTTCATCGACCTGCAGACCCCGAGCGTCGGCCACGATCCGTGCGCGTCGCCGGGTGCGCGGTGGATCGAGCCGTACGTCCCGGCCGCGCCCGCCGCCCCCTTCCACCCGAACGCGCTCGGCATGAGCAACTTCGCCACCGTGGTCACGGCCGCCGTCTCAGGTGTCTAACCAGTCCAACCCGAGCCGGCGACGGGCGGCCAGCGCCGCGCCGATCCGCTGGAGATGCGCGGGGTCGACGGGATCCAGCCCGGTCAGGCTGACGGCCCTGCGCAGGCGGTAGTCGACCGTGTTCGGGTGTACGTGCAGGAGTGAGGCCGACCGCCGCCGATCGAGCCCCGTGTCCAGGTACACCTTGAGCGTCCTGAGCAGATCGGGATTGTCCAGCAGCGGATCGAGCAGCCCGGCCAGCGCCGCCGTCGCCTCGCTGGAGCGGGTGAGCTGGTATTCGAGCAGCACGTCGGCCAGCCGGTACGCGCCGGGCGGCCGCTGGAAGAGCCGCACCACCTCCAGCACCTCTTCCGCGAGCTTGGCCGCGGCCGGCACCCCGGCGGGCGGCGCGAGCTCGGCGGCGACCCACACCGGCACCCCAGCGGCCTTGCTCATGTCGGCGCGAGTAGCGGCGGCCATCTCACCGACATGAGCAAGGCACCCGTCAAGCGGGCCGCAGGGCACCAGCACGAGCCCGCCCGTGGTGTCGAGCACCGACAGCACCGGCTCCGCGGCGTGCCGGCGCAGCGCGGTGGTGATCCGGTGCAGTTTGCGGCGCCCGGCGATGGACCCGCCCGGTTCGTCGGAGTCCTCGTCGGCGTGCCGTCCCGCCGCGACGGCCAGCACGAGGTAGCGCCGCGCGAGCCGTACCCCCGCCAGAGCCGCGCTGTCGCCCGCGAGCAGCGCGGACACCGTCGCGTGCATGGTGTGCTGCTCGTGACTGAGCATGCTCTCGCGCTCTTCCAGGTACGCCGTGCACACGGCGCCCGTCACCGCCTGCGTGTAGACGAGGATGAGCCGGTTGGCCGCCAGGACGTCCTCGAAGTCGGCCGGCGTCGCGGCGGCGAACAGGTGCTCCCACACCATCCGCGCCCCGCGGGCGTAGGCGTTGAGCAGGTCGTCCAGCGGCACGCCCTCGCGGGCCCGGCGCGCGGACGAGGAGCGCAGCGGTGCCAGCTCCGCCCTGGTCGGCGGGCGGCCGTCGCGGAACATCCGGGAGATCAGCCGCAGGTTGTCCTCGGTGATCCGGGTGATGTCGCCGTCGAGCTCTTCCCTGGGCAAGCGCCGGTAGATAGGGATCTCCTCGGCGAAGCTCCGCACCAGCCGCCTGGCCAGTTTGGTGGTCTGGCGATCAAGCGTCTCATGTACGGGGCGGCCGGCCAGGGTGAGGGGGCGCGCCACCGTCAAACCATGCCAAAACGGACGCATTTCCGCAATGGACAGGGCTTCACGAGCGCTATTGCAAGCCCCTGACCTTGACTGACTTTGCGCTGACGGCCATTAGTCACATACGTTTACAGGCTCATGCAAGCGTAAGTAAAGGCGGTCACTCTATGAATTTCAGCGAGTACGTCGTCTCACGCTGGGACACCCTCTCGCTGGCCGCCGGGGAACACGCCCTCGTCGTCGGCGTCGCCATCGGCGTCTCCACGGCAGTCGGCGTCGGCATCGGGCTACTCGCCCACGACCTTCCGAAAACCCGGGGATTCTCGCTGGCGATCTCCGCCGCGATCCTGACGGTCCCCTCCCTCGCCCTGCTCACCCTGCTCATCCCGATCACCGGACTCGGCTGGGGATCCACGCTGGTCGCGCTGACCGCGTACGCGTTCCTGCCGATCATCAGGAACACCGTGGCCGGGCTGCGCGGCGTCGACTCCGCCATGGTGGAGGCCGGACGCGGGATGGGCATGAGCCGGACCCGCGTCCTGCTGAAAGTGCGGCTGCCACTGGCCTGGCCGCTGATCCTCACCGGGGTGCGCGTGGCCACGCAGATGCTCATCGGCATCGCGGCCATCGCCGCCTACGTCGACGGCCCCGGCCTCGGCACGCAGATCTTCGAAGGCCTGTCCCGGCTGGGCTCGGTGAACGCGCTGAACGCGACGCTCGCCGGCACGCTCGGCATCGTGGTCATCGCCGTCCTGTTCGACCTGTTCTTCTTCGCCGTACGTCAACTGACCATTCCCAGGGGGCTTCGTGTTCGATCGTGACACCGGAGGCGCAAGCATCGAGCTGCGCGCGTTGACCAAGCACTACCCCGGACAGCCCGCGCCCGCGGTGGACCACGTCGACCTCGACATCCCCGCCGGCGAGCTCGTCGTCTTCGTCGGCCCGTCCGGGTGCGGCAAGACCACCACGATGAAGATGATCAACCGCCTGGTCGAGCCCACGTCGGGCGAGATCCGCATCGGCGGCGAGGACGTGCTGAGCCTGCAGCCCGACGAGCTCCGCCGGCACATCGGCTATGCCATCCAGCAGGTGGGACTGTTCCCGCATCTGACCATCGGCGAGAACATCGGCCTGGTGCCGAAGCTGCTCGGCTGGACCCCCGCCAAGACCGCCGACCGGGTGGAGGAACTGCTCTCCCTGGTCAACCTGGAGCCGTCGGCCTACCACGACCGCTACCCCCGCGAGCTGTCCGGCGGGCAGCAGCAGCGCGTGGGCGTCGCCAGGGCGCTGGCCGCCGATCCCCCCGTGATGCTGATGGACGAGCCCTTCGGCGCGACCGACCCCATCACCCGCGAGCACCTGCAGAACGAGTTCGTCAAGCTCCAGAAGCAGCTGCGTAAGACGATCATCTTCGTCACGCATGACTTCGAGGAGGCCATCAAGCTCGGCGACCGCATCGCCGTACTCAAGGAGCGGTCGCACATCGCCCAGTACGATACGCCCGCGAACATCCTGGCCAATCCGGCGGACGACTACGTCGCCGGCTTCATCGGCCAGGACGCCACGCTCAAGCGCCTCGCGCTGCTGCGCGTGGCGGACGTGGAGTGCCGGCAGCAGCCGGGCAGCGCGAACCTGCCACAGATCACCGCGGACGCCAGCCTGCGCGAGGCCCTGGACGTCATGCTCGCGCACGGCACCGACCGCTGCGGCTCGCCGTCCGGCGTCCTCACCTACGGCGCGCTGTGCGAGGCCGTGGGAACCGAACCCGCCCCCGCCCCTCGGCTGAAGTCGGTGGGATCCGGACCGAAGCCGGTGAGCGCCGCACCCGTGCCGGACACCGCCCGAGAGGAGGCGGTCGGCAGGTGACCACCGCGACACTCGGCGCGGACCGGACCCGCCCACTCGGGCGCGTGACAGGTCTGCGGTATGTCATCACCCCCATCGCCCTCTGCGGCGTACTGATCGGCCTGTACGCCTGGCTCGGCGCGCAGAACCTGGACTCCATCGAGAGCCGCAGCCTCACCCGTGAGGTCCTCCTGGCCAAGGCCGTGGAGCACATCCAGATGACGCTCGTGGCGACCGCGCTCGTGGTGGTCATCGCGATCCCCCTGGGCATCGTCGCCTCGCGGGCCCGCAACCGGCTGATCACCCCCATCATCCTCACCCTGGCCAACCTGGGCCAGGCGATCCCGGCCATCGGGCTGCTCGTGCTGTGCACGTTCCTGCTGGGGGTCGGCTTCCAGACCGCCCTGGTCGGCCTGGTCGCCTACGCGGTGCTGCCCGTACTGCGCAACACGATGGTCGGCGTGCAGCAGGTCGACCCCGCGCTCATCGAGGCCGCGCGCGGCATGGGAATGACCAAGGGGCAGGTACTGCGCCGCGTGGAGCTCAAGCTGGCCGTGCCGGCCATCCTCGCCGGGCTGCGGACCGCGCTCGTGCTGACCGTCGGCGTCGCCACGCTCGGCGCGTTCGTCGCCGCGGGCGGCTTCGGCGAGCTGATCATCAACGGGCTCAAGCTGAACCGCATGCCCGTGACCATCGCGGGCGCCGTGCTGACGGCGAGCATCGCCTTCTTCATCGACTGGCTCGGCGGGCTCGCCGAGAACCTGCTCAAGCCGCGCGGCATCTGACTCCCCCTCTCATACCGCAAGTACCGTAAGCCCAGCTTCAAGAGGTGTTTTTCGTATGCGTGCCCCCAAGACGTTCACCCTGCTCACCGCCGCCGCCCTGACCCTGACCGCCACGAGCGCCTGTGGCTCGGGCGGGGAGGTCGAGGCCGCCAGCGCGGGCAATGAGCTGTCCGGCGCCAAGTTCGTCGTCGGGTCCAAGGACTTCACCGAGAACATCGTGCTCGGCCAGATCGCCGTACAGCTGCTCCAGGCGCACGGGGCCGAGGTCGAGGACAAGACCAACCTCGGCGGCACCGTACCGAACCGCAAGGCGCTGACGTCCAAGGCGATCGACATGTACTGGGACTACTCGGGCACCGGCTGGATCGAGCACCTGAAGAACGCCACCCCAATCCCGGACTCGGCCAAGCAGTTCAAGGCCACCGCGGAGGAGGACCTGGCGAAGAACAAGATCCGCTGGATCGGGCCGACCCCGCTGAACAACACCTACGCCCTGGCGATCCGCTCCGAGAAGGCCCAGCAGCTGGGCGTCAAGACGGTCTCCGACGTGGCGAAACTCGCCAAGACCAACCCGAACGAGGCGTCGTTGTGCGTCGAGTCGGAGTTCTCCACCCGTGACGACGGGCTGCCGGGACTGTCCAAGGCGTACGACCTGAACATCCCGAAGAACAAGATCAGCCAGCTGGACACCGGCGTCGTCTACACCGAGACCGACAAGGGCCAGACCTGCAACTTCGGCGAGGTGTACACCACCGACGGGCGCATCTCCGCGCTCGGCCTGACCGTGCTGCAGGACGACAAGCACTTCTTCCCGATCTACAACGCCGCCGTCAACGTACGGGACGAGACCTACCAGAAGTACCCGGCGCTGGAGAAGGTGCTCAAGCCGGTGATCGCCAAGCTGGACGACACGACCATGCGCAAGCTCAACGCCCAGGTCGACGTCGACGGCGAGGAGCCGAAAAAGGTCACCGCCGACTGGCTCAAGACCTCCGGCTTCCTCGGCAAGTCAGCCGCGTAGCCGCCCCGAACACCCCTCAGCCCAGTAATTCCACCGTGCCCGCCTCGCCGTCCACCCGGACGCGGTCGCCGTCGCGCAGCCGCATCGTCGCGTTCCCCGTGCCGACCACCGCCGGTATGCCCAGCTCGCGGGCCACGATCGAGGCGTGCGACAGCGGCGCCCCCATGTCCGTCACCACGGCGGCGGCGCGCGGGAACATCGGGGTCCAGCCGATGTTGGTCAGCGTCGTCACCAGGATCTCGCCCGGCTTGAGCCGGTCGCCGTCCTCAGGTGAGGAGATCACCCGGGCGACGCCCTCGACGATGCCCGGCGCACCGGGGAAGCCGGTGACCGTGTCGCTGACGGGCGCGCTCCCGCCACGCGCGTCGTAGATGTCGCCGCGCCGGTCGGGGTCGGCGGCCCAGCGCACCGGGTCGAAGTGCCCGACGATCAGCGTCGGGTACGCCGGCAGCGCCGCGTACATCTCGTAGGTCGCCCGCCGGGCCGGGACCCGCTCCAGCGCGGACGTGTCGCCGCGCAGGAGGCCGAGGATCTCCTCCAGGTAGAGGAAGAACAGGTCGTCGCCGTGCCCCGTGAGCTCCCCGGCCCGCAGTACGAAGGCGCGCAGCACCCAGAACGCCCGCATGTTCTCCGACCGGGCGGTCTCGCGGTCGCGGACGACCTTGTTCCACCGGGTGACCCGGTCGCGCATCCTGGCTTCCTGGCGGGGGTAACGCTGGGCGAACCGCGCCCATGCCTCCTCGCGCGCCTTCTTCTGGCGGGCGAGCAGCGCTTCGGTGTCGGCGCTCACGTCCCGGAGCCCGGCCAGCTGGGCGTCGATCCACGCCGGATCCTCGCCGGGGCGCGGAATGGAGACCTCGAACTCGTGGGGCCCCCGATGCCCGTACAGCTGGGCGAAGGTGTCCCGGTCGATCTCTCCCCTGGCCAGCCTGCCCAGCCCGATGACCGGGCCGAGACTGGCCAGCTCGCCGTCGGTGTTGACGCCGGTGAGCATGGCTTCGGCGTCGACGTCGCCCATCATCTTGCGCAGCTTGTCGCGGGTGTAGACGAGCGTGGCCCCGCCCTGCCGGCCGGCGGCCTCCAGCATGCGGCAGCTGGTGACGACGTACGGCTCGATCTCGCGCTCCCACAGGTCGGCCAGCTCGGGGCCGGTCTCCATGGTGGCGACGCGGGCGCGCAGTTCCTCCGCCTGCCGCCGCGCGGTGGCGAGGAAGGCGGGCATGCCTTTGAGGTTCGTACGGACGCGCTTCTGGATGTTGATCCCCAGCGGCACGACCTTCTTGACGATCTCCCAGCGGGAGACCTTCAGCAGCGGCACGTCGAGGCCGGGCGGCAGCTTGCCGAAGATCTGCTCGACGGCGCTCAGCCGTGACCGCATGCCGAGCGAGACGGCCATCGTGTACATGACGCTCAGGTTCATGTAGAAACGGCCGCCGATGTTGCCGACCAGGTCGAATCCGGGCAGCGCCGAGGCGGCCATCGCCTCATGGATGAACATGCGGACGAACGACCAGGTCGCGGGCGTCATCACGTCGGGGATGGCCTCACCGAGGTTGCCGGCGGTCCACAGGTTCTCGCCCTTGAGACTGTCGTTCCACTCCTCGACCGGCTGCTTGAGGCCGGTGATCGGGCGGGCCTGGACGATGAGGAACGAGCCGTCGCGCCTGGCCCATTCGACGTCCATCGGCGTGCCGTACAGCTCCTCGATGCGCGAGCCGACCCCGGCCAGCTCGGCGGCCTGCGCCGGGTCGAGGACGGCCCGCCGCCGCAGCTCCTCGGGCACGGGCTCCTCGTGCGTGCCGGACGGCGTGCGTACGGTCATGACGGTCTTGTCGCCGATCCGCGACTCGGCGACGGCGCCGTGGCGGACCACGACGGTGTCGGGGGTGACCTGGCCGCCGACGACCGCCTCGCCCAGGCCCCAGGAGGCGTTGATGACGATCTCGTCGCGGGAGCCGTTGACCGGGTTCGCGGTGAACATGACGCCGGCCGCGTCGGCGTCCACGAGCTCCTGCACGACGACGGCCAGCGCCACGTCGTCGTGCGGCACGCCGTTCTGCTCGCGGTAGGCGATGGCGCGGGCGTTCCAGAGCGAAGCCCAGCAGCGCTTGACGGCGTCGAGCAGCGCCTCGCCCCTGATGTTGAGGTAGGTGTCCTGCTGCCCGGCGAACGACATGCCGGGCAGGTCCTCGGCCGTGGCGGACGAGCGGACGGCCACCGGCACGTCATCGCCCATCGCCTCATATGCCGTGCGGATCTCCGCGGCGACGGCGGCGGGCATGTCGTGCCCGGCGAACAGGGCGGCGATCCCGGCGGCGTCGCCGGCGGCGGCCGCGTCGAGAATCCGGTCGCGGAAGTCCGCGGCGAAGGCCCGGTAGGCCTCTGTGGTGATGTGGAAACCGCCGGGAACGGGCAGTCCTGCCCTGGTCAGCCTGGCCAGGGAAGCGCCCTTTCCGCCCACTGTCGCGAGGTCCGCGGCGGCATCGTCGAGAGGGAGTAGCACCCTCACGTGACACGCTCCTTAGCGCCCAGGGAGAGCGCGAGCTTCCGCTCCGCGATCTCCTCCATGGTGTCGAGGTAGCCGAGAGTGGCCAGCCTGACGGCCCGCGCGTCGTCGTCCGACAGCGTGGCGCCGGTGCCCATCGCGCGGACGCCGGTGTCGGCGACCAGCTCGACGAGCCGCTCCTCCGGCATCCGCATCTGCTCGGGCATCATGTTCTGCGTGAGCAGGAACCCGTAGATGACCGAGGCGAGGGTCGCGAGGTGCTCGGCGGGAGTCAGGTCCGAGCGGAGCACATCCCGCCCGGCCAGGTCCTGGAGGTACGTCCCGAACGCGGCGCCCAGGTCGAGCGTGGTCTGGCTGCTCTTCTTCTGCCTGCTGAGCTTGCCGAACACCTCCGTGTCGTCCAGGATCAGCGCCCGCATGAGCGGCCGGCGCAAGAGCCCGCCGACCAGCTCCCGGAGCAGCTCGCGCAGGTCCGTGGGCGCGCGCTCGCGGACCTCACGCACCAGAAGGACCCGCTCACGGCGGATCAGCGCCGCGAAGAGCATCTCGCGGGTCTTCCAGTGCAGGTAGATCGTGCCCTTGGCGACCTCTGCCTGCCGGGCCACGTCGTCGATGGTCGTCTTGTCGTAGCCCCAGCGCAGGCACAGCTCGGCGGCGGCGTCGAGGATCCGGTGCGCCCGCTCCAGCTGACGCCCCGGATCCTGCGGGGGCCGTCCCACCCTGGCCATCTCGTCCCACCTCAAATGTTTGACTAGATGAGACTATGCAGTCATTTAATTAACCGCAAGTTCAGCCCAGCTTCGCAAGGAGCTGTTCGGCGTCGGCCGCGAAGGTCGAGTCGTCGGTGCCGGCGGCGAGCCGGAGCATCCGCCTGGCCACGGTGAGGTCGCCGTGGGCGTACCGGATCTCCCCCAGGCGGAAGGCGGCCTCGGCGACCAGCTCGGGCTGCTCGGTCAGCCCCAGGGTGAGCTCGTAGTAGCGCACGGCCCCGTCGCGGTCGTTCAGCCAGTAGCAGAGCTCTCCCAGATGCGCGGCCGCCATGCCCGATTCGGTGTCTCCCGAGTCGATGACCCGCTGGTACCAGCCGAGCGCCTCCGGGAAGTCCCGCTCCCGCTTGGCCAGCGCCCCCAGGTACATTGCCCCGAGCGCGCTGACGTGCCCCGTGCCCGAGTTCACCGCCTGGATGTACCACTTGCGGGCCTCGTCCTCATCCTCGTCGTGGTAGCTGTGGCCGAGCGCGACCATCGCCCTGGCCGCCAGCTCCTCGTCGCCCGCGCCCAGCACCCGCTCGTACACCTGCCTGCCCTCGGCCACCTCTCCGGTCCCGACCAGGGCCTGAGCGAGCACGCTCAGGGCGGTGGGCTCACCGCCCTCGGCCGCCTCCCGCAGCGTGCGCAGCGACGCCTCGGTGTCGCCCTGGCGGCCCTGGAGCATGCCGAGCAGGCTGCCGAATACCGACCGCACCGGGCTGTCGGCGTCCCCCGCCTGCCGTTCGGCCAGGCTGTAGAAGGCGGCGGAGTCGTCCTCGGCGTCGAGGAGCGCCAGCAGCCTGCCGCCCGCGACGAACCGCACATCGGGATCCGCGTGCTCGTTCAGCCGCTCGTAGACGGCCCGCGCCCGCTCCGTCTCACCGAGCTCGGCGAGCCGCTCGGCCACCCCCAGCTCGGTGAAGGCGTCGGAGCCGACCAGCTCGTAGTAGAGGTGGACGGCCTCGGGGTCGTCGCAGAGCTCCGCCAGCTCCCTGGCCTTGGCCCCGGCGTGCGGCCCCAGATGCGCCAGCACCTGTACGGCCAGCGCGTGCTCGCCCCGCTCGTACGCCTGGTAGGCCAAGGTGTTCACGTTGTCCAGGGCGGTCTGGGCCAGCGCGGACCCGGTCCCAGCGGCGGCGCCGAACGCCTCGGCCGCCCCGAGCGGGTCACCGTCCTCGTGCAGCCAGCAGCCGAGCTGGATGCCGCCCCTGGCCGCGGCGTCGGCCTCACCCGACTCGACGGCCAGCCGCGCCTGCCCGACGGCCGCCGCCTTGTCACCCAGCGCGTGCAGGGCCTCCGCGAGATCGGCGCGCATGCCGGGGATCTGCTGACCGGTGTCGATCCCCTTGCGGTACATGTCGACCGCGCCCGCCAGGTCACCCGTCGCCTTGCGCGCGTCGCCCCACACCCAGTAGCCCATGGCCACCGTCTCGGGATCGCCGGTGCCGACGGCCAGCTCGGCCTCGGCGGCAATGGCCGCGTACTCCTGCCGCTGGAGCAGGTTGACGAGCAGGTGACACCGGCAGGCGAGATCGCCGGCCGCGGCGCCACGTTCGAGCACGTCACCGGCGCCCGTCAGGTCGCCGCGCTCCTCCAGCAGCGCGGCCAGCTCGACGGCGGTGGCCGGCAGCGCGGCCCGCAGCGCCTCGGCGGCTCCCTCCAGGTCGCCGCGCCGGCGCCGGACGACGGAGACGTTGCGCCACGCCATGAGGGCGATCTCGTCGTCGCCGCTCTCGGTCGCGGGCAGGAAGCACAGCTCGGCCTGGCTGTGCTGACCGTCCCCGGCCAGCTCGGCGCCGAGCCCGAGAGCGGCGCGCGCGGCCCACTGAGGGTCGCCCACCTCGGCGACCAGTTGGTAGAGCGCCCTGGCGAAGTCCTCGTCCCGGCTCGCCCTGGCCATCTCCAGCGTCTCGGCGAACGCGTCGTCGGTGGGGAACTCGCTCGCCTCGGCTCGGCTCGCGGGGGATCCGGTCGTCCCGGCGAGTGCTCCTTCTGCCGGGAGCCCGGCTGTCGCGGTCGGTGTCCCGGTCGCGTGGGATTCCGTCAGCAGACGGCGTACCCCGGCTATGTCGCCGGCGTCCAGCGCGAGCAGGAGCCCCGCCATCGGCGCCGACCCCGTCAGCTCGGTCAGCGCCGCCAGGGCGCCCTGCCGGTCGCCCTCGGCGGCCAGTACCCACGGCCGTTCCTCCGGCGAGGCCGTACCGAGCCGGACCCGGGCCGTGGCCGCGGCCCGCGGGTCGGTGTCCTGGGCCGCCGCGCGTTCGTAGACCGAGCGGGCGCCCTCCGGGTCACCCGCCTCCTCCAAGTGGCGCCCGACCTCCAGCAGCGTGGCCCCCGCCCCATCAGGATCGGCCGCCACGGCCCGCTCGAACGCCGCCCGCGCGCCCTCGAGATCGCCGGTCCGCGCGAGGAGCCCGCCCAGCAGGCACTCCGCCTCCGCCGCCGCCTCGTCCGGCGCGGTCCGCACCGCGGTGGCCGCCTCCACGAGCGCTCCGTCAAGGTCACCGCCGTCACGCAGGAGCCGGGCCAGATACGGGGCCGCCGCCACCTCGCCGAACACCTCCCGCAGCACCTCACGGGCCTCGCCGGGCAGGCCGGTCACGACCAGGATCTCCCCCAGCCACAGCGCGGCCTCGGCCACATGCGCCCCGTCGCCCCAGGCCACCGCCCCCTGGCGCGCCACCACCTCGCCGTCTCCGGCGGCCATCCCTTGGTACGCCTCCGGGGACCTCTCCTGCGCCTGCGCCGCGCCGTACTCGGCGAGTATCTCTCGGTACGTTCGCGCCGCCGCGTCGAGGTCGCCGAGCGTGTGCCAGGCCCGGCCGAGGTCGCGCCGTGCGACGCCGGCGAGGCGCTCGTCAGGACCGGTCACCGCCTCCTGCCAGGCGGCGATCGCACCGTGCGGGTCACCGGCGTCGTGGCGCAGGGCGGCGAGGTAGCAGGCCGCCTCCTGCCGGAAGTCCGGGTGACCGACGCCGAGCAGCAGGGACAGCGACCCGTCGGCCGCTGCCGTCTCGCCCTGCCGCCGCCACGCGTGCGCGGCCTGCAGGGCGAGCATGGACGCCATCCACGACCTGCCGTCGTCAGAGATCGCCTCGAACGCCGCGGCCGCCGCACGGAAGTCACGGTCGAGCAGGGACCGGGCGTAGCTTCCCGTCTCCCCCTCTTCCGGGTGAGCCTCCGGAACACGGCCGAACGCGGCCCGCGCACCGTCGAGGTCGTCGATCCGCACCCGGGTGAGCCCGAGCAGCCACGCGTGGCGCGGTGCCTGGACCGGATCGCCCTCCGCGACGAGCCGCTCGTGCAGGCGGCACGCGGCCAGCAGGTCACCCTGACGCTCGAACAGCCCGAGCAGCGCGCCCACCGCCTCGAGCCGGAGCCCCCGGTGGCCGGTCTCCATCGCGGCGGTCAGCGCGGCCCGCGCCTCCGCCAGGTCATGCTCGCGCGTACCCGTGTCCACGCCCCCGCCTGAGCCTTCGCCGCCGTCCGGACCGAAACCCTCAGCAGCGCCCTCGCCAGGGCCATCGTTCACGCGCTCACCGAGCAGCTCACCCAGCCCGTACGCCACCCACGCCGCCAGCACCGGATGCCCGTCGGCCCGCGCCCGGCGCAGCAGCGCGACCGCCTCCTCGCTCTGGCCCTGGTTCACCAGGACGTCCTTGAAGATGGTGGCCGTATAGGAGAGCGCGAGCGGGTCACCCGAGTCGGCCGCCGCGTGGAACAGCCGGGCCGCGTCCGACAGGTCGTACCCGATGGAGGCCAGCACCTGCGCGAACACCGCGGTGCCGATGGCGGCCGTCGCGGGGTGCTCCATGGCCTCGCGGTAGCGGACCAGCCCCTCCTCCCTGCCCAGGCGCTGGTGGTCGATGACCGCCCGCAGCACCGGGTGCGGTTCGTCGCCCGATTCGCGCAGCAGGTGCAGGAAGAACTCGGCGCTGAAGCCCTGCAGCAGGTCGTCGCCCTCGGCGACGTACGACAGCAGTTCGTCGGCCTGCTCCCGGTCGCCCGCGCCCAGTTCCAGCTCGGCCAGCGTCATCATGGCCCGGACCGACTGCGTGGCCGCGCCGGAGTCGATGGCGTCGCGCAGCAGCCGCCGCGCCCCGGCCAGGTCGCCCGCCTGCAGGTGGCGCAGCGCCTCGTCGACGTCCAGGAGCGCCTGTTCCTCCACCGGGTCGGCGAGCGGCTGCTGCCGCGCCGCGTGGTCGAGCAGCAGGGCGGCCTTGAACGCCGCGTCGGGGTCGTCGTGCTCGGCCGCCTCGGCCACGAGCGCCATGACGCTCTCCCGCTCGTCCGGGTGCCGGTCGAGCAGCAGGCCGAGCAGCGTGATGGAGATCGAGGACCAGTCCGACTCCCCCGCCTCCAGTACGGCCCGCAGCGCCGCGAGCGCCTCGGCCACCTCCCCGGCCTCGGTGTGCATCTGCGCCAGGCACGCCTGGGCCTCGACGGCGTACTCCCGCTGGCCGCTGGCCACCACCCGGTGGAAGATCGCCTTCGTCGCCGCCACGTCGCCGAGCTGCGCGGTCACCTTGGCCTGCTCGATGAGCGCGGGCAGCCGCTCGTCGGGCCTGGGGTCCTCGGCGGCCTCGGCATAGGAGGCCGCCGCCTCGGCGTACTCGCCGAGATCGACCAGGACCGCGCCGAGCAGCCGGTGGGCGGTGGCCAGGTGGTCGGGGTGTCCCACGGCGATCGCGTGCTCGCACACCTCGCGGGCGGCCGCGAGATCCCCCTCGTCGGCGTGGATCCGGTAGAGCCGGAACGCCGACAGCGACACCACCTCGGGATCGCCGCAGGTCAGCAGCTCACGGTAGTCGTCCTCGCTGTCCGCCAGCTCGAACAGGTCACGGGCCGTACCCGGATCTTGGGGGGCGAAGTCGGGCAGCTCCAGCTGGGCGGCCATCGCGGCCACGGCGGGACTGTCGCACCGGCGCGCCCGCTCCAGCGCCTCCTTCGCGCCCTCGACATCGCCCAGCTCGGTCAGGACGAGCACCAGCGCCGTCTCGGCGAGCGCGGCCACCTCGAAGTCGGCGCCGTCGCAGGCGATCATCAGCACCCGGTGCGCGGCGGGCCATTCGCGGGCGGCGACCAGCATCATGCCCATGGCGATGGCGGAGCGCTGCCCGAAGACCGGGTCGCCGGAAAGGATCACCGACCGGTGCGCGGCCTCCGCGCCGTCGAGATCGCCCTGCTCCTCCAGCAGACAGGCCAGCAGGTGCGACGCCTCGGGATCGCCGGTGGCGGCGATCTCCCTGAACAGCACGGCCGCCGCGTCGGGATCCCCCGCTTCCCAGCACTTCATCGCCGCGGCCAGCTGCTCTGACTCCATATTGCACTCCCCAGTCATTTAATACTGTGAAAAAGCTACACATGTGTCGCTCTGGTCACAGCACGTTCCCCGATCTCGGGACCTTCCGACCATCCCGGTTCGGCGCGCCGTAGCGTAGGGGCCATGGCTAAAGCGTTCTGGATCGACCAGGAGTTCGACAGGGATCGTGACGGGCGCTATGCCGTACACGTGCGCAAGAACCTCGAAGAGTTCGAGTGGGGCGACATCGCGCCGGTCAGGTTCGCCTGCGCGGCCTGGCGGCTGGCCACGCCGCCGTCACTGAACCCCGGCTACGTGCGCTGGGACCGCCGCATCCTTGAGGCGACCTGCCACCGCAACACGTGGGACGGCACGCTCAACGCGCGGATCAGGCTGGTCTCCCCGCTGCCCGAGGAGCTCACCCGCTCACGGACCTGGTGGCGCGACCGCGGCTGGCTGGGCTGGCAGGAGACGTTCGGCCAGTATGTCGAGCCGACGCAGCAGGACCTGGCCAGGATCCCGTTCCTGCGGGCGACGCTGCTGGTCGAGGTGCCGGTGCCGCTCGACGACCTGCCGCCGGAGCCCGAAGGGCCGCATGACGAGGTCGAGCAGAGCGCGGCGCGGGCCCTGGCGGTGCTGGTCCGCGAACTGAACCAGCTGGTCACCCCCATCCTCGACCAGCTCGGCTGACAGCATGCCCGCCACATAACTGGGTAGCGGGGGGCGCATGAGGATGCTGCTCGCCGTGCTGTCGATGGCACTGCTCGCCGGATGCGCCGTGGACGCGACCGCCCCGGCCCGCACGGCCGAGCGCTTCCACGCCGCCCTCGCCGCGCACCAGGAGGACGCCGCCTGCGCGCTGCTCTCCCAGCAGACCGCGGAGAAGCTGCCCGACCGCGGCCAGACGTGCGCCGACGCGCTGCGCGAGCTCAAGCTGGGCGGCGCCGGGCCGGTCACCTCGGCGCAGGTCTGGGGCGACGACGCCCAGGTACGGCTGGCGGGCGACACGCTCTTCCTCCACCGCTACCAGGACGGGTGGCGGGTCACGGCCGCGAGCTGCCGTCCGCAGGGAGACCGACCCTATGACTGCGAGGTGGAGAGCTGATGCGGGTGATGTTCACGATCACGCTCATCGTCATCGCGACCGGGCTGATCTGGTTCTTCACGACGGGACTGGTCCGCCTATGAAGCAGAAGATCAAGGAGAACGGGCTGTCGCTGGCGTTCCTGGTGATGTTCCTGCTGACGCTGGCCGGGCAGGCCATCGCGGGGACGGGCCAGTTCAACGACGAGCAGCTGGTCAACGGCGGGGAGCCGGTGTCGGTCTTCACGTACGTGACGTCCTCGGACTTCGCCGTGGACGTGGCCGAGAACTGGCAGTCCGAATACCTGCAGTTCTTCCTGTTCATCACGATGACGATCTGGCTGGTGCAGAAGGGTTCGCCCGAGTCCAAGGAGCCCAAGGAGGCGGGCATCGGGTCGGACGAGAAGCAGCTCGTCGGCCGCTACGCGCGACCCGATTCCCCGGCCTGGGCCAAGGTCGGCGGGCTTCGGCTCCAGCTGTACAGCAACTCGCTCGGGCTGGTGATGGGGATCGTCTTCGTGCTGTCGTGGCTGGCGCAGTCGGTGGCCGGGGTGGCGGCGTACAACTCGCAGCGGCTGCTCGACCTGCGGGATCCGGTCTCGTGGGGCGCCTATTTCACCTCACCGGAGTTCTGGAACCGGAGCCTGCAGAACTGGCAGTCGGAGCTGCTCGCCGTGCTGTCGATGGTGGCGCTGTCGATCTACTTGCGGCAGCGCGGGTCGCCGGAGTCCAAACCGGTGGGCGCGCCGCACTCCTGGACCGGCGTCGAGGGCTGATTGATTGCCGGGGTCGAGGTCTGATCAGCCGCCGGGCCCCTCGGCTGATCGGCCGCCGGGCTCCACGGCTCACCGGTGACGACCGCGACGATGCGGGTGCCCGGCGGGAAGGCGCCCCGCCGTACCAGGTCGAAGACGCCGTAGAGCATCTTCCCGACATACACCCCCTCGACCCGATATTTCGCGATGAAGTCGTCGAGAACCGGCGTCGAGCGGGCGTAGCCCCCGAAGTGGTAGTCCAGGTTCACCGACCAGTTCGGCCACACGCGCCCGTAAGCCTCGCGCTGCAGGCGCGCCACCTCATCCCCGAGGAACCCGGCCCCCTTGAGCACCGCGAACCCGATCGCCCGCCGGCCCTCCGGCAACCCGGCCGCGATCCCGGCCAGGGTGCCGCCGGTGCCGACCGCGCAGCAGATCACGTCGTAGTCACCGCCGATCTCGCCGGGCAGTTCGGCGCACCCGCGTACGGCCGCCGCGTTGCTGCCCCCCTCCGGCAGGATCGCCACGTCACCCCACTGCTCCCGCAGCGCGGCCTGCACCTCGGGCGTGTGCTTGCGGCGGTATGTCCCCCGGTCGAGATAGGTGAGCCGCATGCCGCAGGACACGGCGTACGCCAGCGACGGGTTGAGCGGCAACGTCTCCTCACCGCGGATCACCCCGATCGTCGCGAACCCATCTCGGCGCCCGGCCGCCGCGACAGCCCTGATGTGACCGGAGTAGGCGCCGCCGAACGTGAGCACGCGGGGATGGCCCAGGTTGTACTTGAGCTTGCGCGCTTTGTTGTCGTCGCGGACCAGGAAGACCCGGACAGAGCCGAGCCCCGGATCCACCAACTCCTCCATGGCGCTAGTCTACGGTCGGACCTTTGTTGAGGAGTGTTGGATTATGCGCGTTGTCGATGCTTTTCGGGCCGCCTTCGGCGCCGACCCCCGGACGGTCTGGCACGCGCCCGGCCGCGTCAACCTGATCGGCGAGCACACCGACTACAACGACGGCTTCGTCCTGCCCTTCGCGGTGCCGTGGGGCGTCACGGCGGCCGTCAGCCCGCGCGAGGACGCCACGATCCGGCTGCTGTCCCTGCAGTCGTCCGGCGACCCGCTGGTGATCTCCAGTCACGAGGAGTCACAGGGCTGGAGCCGCTACGTGGTCGGCATCCTGGCGATGCTGGGCGACCGGGTGCACGGCGCCGACATCGCCATCGACGGCGACGTGCCCCAGGGCGCCGGGCTCAGTTCGAGCGCCGCACTGGAGGTGGCCATCGCCTCGGCCCTCAACGACCTGTACGACCTGGGCATGACGCCCATGGAGCTCGCCCAGCTCAGCCAGCGGGCGGAGAACGACTTCGTCGGCATGCCGTGCGGCATCATGGACCAGGCGGCGTCCGCGCTGAGCACCGAGGGGCACGCGCTGTTCCTCGACTGCCGCTCGCTCGGCTCCCGCAACATCCCGCTCGACCTGGCCGCGCATGGGCTGACCATCCTCATCATCGACACGCAGGTGCACCACGAGCACGCGGGCGGCGAGTACGCCAAGCGCCGCGCGGAGTGCGAGTCGGCGGCCCGCAAGCTGGGGGTCGCGGCGCTGCGCGACGTCACGGACCTGGCCGGGGCGCTCGACCAGCTGCAGGGCGCCGAGCGCAAGCGCACGATGCACGTCGTCACGGAGAACCACCGCGTCGAGGCGCTCATCGGCCTGCTCAGGGCCGGGGCGATTACGGAGATCGGGGCGCTGCTGAACGCCTCCCACCTGTCGCTGCGCGACCAGTACGAGGTGTCGTCGCCGGAGCTGGACCTGGCCGTGGAGGCGTCGCTGCGCGGCGGCGCCCGGGGCGCCCGCATGACGGGGGGCGGCTTCGGCGGCTCGGCGATCGCGCTGGTGTCCGACGAACGCCTGGAGGCCGTGAAGGAGTCGGTGCGCGCGGCTTACGCCGAGCGCGGCTGGCAGCCTCCCCGCTTCCTCCCCGCCACCCCGTCCCCGGGTGCGCGGCGGGTGTCCTGACTGGGTGGCTGTGGGCGCGTTTCTTCGTGCAGGCCCGCACTTCTCTTAAGAGCGACATTCTTTGTTACGGCAGGCCCGGTGGGCCCCACCCGCCAACCGGGGCCGGGGCCCGTCCAGGGGCACGCTCCTCCGGTGGAGGTGGCTGGGCGCCGTGACGTGCGTCTTCTTGGCCCCGGCCGTGGCCAGTCCGACCCACCGCACAGAGCCGGGCCCGTCCAGAGGCACGCTCCTCCGGTTCACCGGCTCGCCGCCGCAACGTGCGCACGGACACCTTCTGCGTGGTCTTCGGGAACCCCTCTGACTACAGGGGCGGGAAGTTCGGCGGGCGGCGCTCCAGGAAACTCGCGACGCCCTCGGCGAAGTCCGGGCGGTTGAAGGAGGCGAGCATCTCCTGGGTCGCCGTCTTGGCCGCTTCGTCCAGGGTGATGTTCCAGTCGTTCCAGACCTGACGCTTGATGACGGCCATGGAGGCCGGGGAGCTGTGGGTGGCGAGCTCCAGGGCGTACTCCTGGGCTGAGGCGAGCAGCGCGTCGCCCGGGATCGAGCGGTTGGCCAGGCCGAGCTCGTAGGCCTCCGCGCCGGTGAAGACCCGCCCCGACAGGAGGATGTCCATGGCTCTCTGCTGGCCCATGAGGCGGGGCAGGATCCACGACAGGCCGTATTCGGCGATCAGGCCGCGGCGCGGGAAGGCCGTGGTCCATTTGGCGTCCTCGGCCGTGAAGATCAGGTCGCAGGCCAGCGCGTGGACCACCCCCAGCCCGGCACAGGCGCCGTTGACGGCGGCGATGATCGGCTTGGCGATGGTCGTGGGGAAGGTGTTGGGGCGCGGGTCCGGCGTCTCGTCGTAGTCTCCGGTCTGGATGGCGCTGAGCGTCTGGAAGTCGGCGCCCGAGCAGAATCCCTTGCCCGCGCCGGTCACCACGATGGCCCGCACGTTCGGGTCCTTCTCGGCCTCCTGGAGAAGGTCGAAGTAACACCGGCCCATCGCGTCCGTCCAGGCGTTGAGCCGGTCGGGACGGTTGAAGGTCAGGGTGAGCACGCCTTGATCGGCCGAGGAGAGAACGAGTTCCGCCATAGGGCAACAGAATCATATTCTAGTGATGAAAGGCAAGACGACCCTCTGTTCAGCCGGTGTGGTGGACGAAAGCTGGGGTCATCGTGGGATTGTCGTAGTAGCGGTGGAAGACGCGTGTGGTGCCGCCGGAGATGGGCGGCACGATCCACGACCAGTCGGCCGGGCACACCCGCCCCGCCTTCTCCTCCCGTCCCAGGTGCGTGAGGAACCGGTTCGACTCCGTGTGGTGGTCGGTCATCGTCACCCCCGCCTGCTCGAACGAGTGCAACACGGCCACGT
Organism: Nonomuraea sp. NPDC050022; assembly: GCF_044460705.1. Classification (NCBI taxonomy): domain Bacteria; kingdom Bacillati; phylum Actinomycetota; class Actinomycetes; order Streptosporangiales; family Streptosporangiaceae; genus Nonomuraea; species Nonomuraea sp. NPDC050022. Next base: position 38,044 of record NZ_JBITKE010000019.1, on the reverse strand, counting down.
TCAGCTGGACCAGCGCGTGGTCCCGCCACAGCGACCGGTCGGAGGCGGTGTTCAGCCCGAGCCGCCCGGCGACCACGGGCAGCTGGTCGTAGCGGTCGGTGTCGGCGAGGTTGCGGGCACCGATCTCCGCCCCCATGTACCAGCCGTTGAAGGGCGCGCACGGATAACAGAGCCCGCCGATCTCCAGGCACATGCCGGAAATGGCCGGCACGGCATGCCAGCGCAGCCCCAGGTCGGCGAACCACGGATGGTCCGGATGCGTGAGGGGCACCTCCAGCACCGCGTCGCCCGGCAGATTGCACAGCAGCCTCTGCCCGCGCCCCGGCTGGATGACCAGGGGCAGCACATCGAACCTGCCGCCCTTCCCGCCCCGCCAGCCGAGCCGCCTGACCTTCTCGGTGAAGTCGACGTAGCGGGGATCCCCCACGATCGACCCGTCGCGCATGCGATACCCGGCGTACCGGATGAGCTGCTCGTTCAGCACCCGGGGTCCGCGCCGCTCAGGCGTGTCCGGCGGGAACACGGTGATCGTCGGCCGGATCTTGCCCTCACCTGTCGCGTCGCGCAGATGGGCCACGCACTCGAGGGCCACGCCCTCGGCGCTGGTCACCTGCCTGCGGTCGCGCACCCGTAACGAGCGCCAGTAGAGCCGCCCGATGCAGCGGCCGCTGTTGCGCCAGGCCACCCTGGCACCGAACTGCAGCTCCTCGAAGGTATGGGCATAAGTCCCATGACGGGCGATCTCCTTGGCGACCTCACGCAGACGCGCGTGCACGTCACCCGCGCCGGGATTCTCGGCGTGGAAGAGCCTGATGAAGCGCTCCGCCTCGCGGATGTCGATCGTTCGCTCGATGAGCGTCTGTACGGCGATGGCATCGAAGGGACGTAGGGACCTGATCCAGGTACGCACGCAGTAACCAGCACTTTTCCATCAACGGAGCGCCCCGCCGATTCCGGGTCGGCGGCACCTCCTGGCAGGCGGCGCCCTCTCCACACCGCCTTCACGACGTGCCCGCAGCTCCTGCCATCCTTCACCGTCCACAGCCGTTTGTCCCGGCAAATCGAAAATCCCGTGACCTTACGACTACAAAGCGTGAAAGGCGCTATCCGCCGGGCCGCCGCACCAGGTCGAGCCGCATCGCCACCACCACCGCCGAGGTCCGGTCGGAGACGCCCAGCTTGCCGTACGCCCGCAGCAGATGCGTCTTGACCGTGGCCTCCCCGATGAACAGCCGCCGGCCGATCTCCCCATTGGTCAATCCCTCCGCGACCAGCTCCAGCACCTGCCGCTCCCGCGCCGACAGGCGCCACCCTTCGGGTCCGGCCTTGTGCCAGGTCGCCAGGCGGGCGGACACCGACGGCGACAGGACGGTCTCGCCACCCGCCACCGCCCGTACCGCGGCCGCCAGGTCGGCTCGTGACACGTCCTTCAGCAGGTATCCGGCGGCGCCGGCCGACATGGCGCGCTCGATGTCCGCGTCGTTCTCGTACGTGGTAAGCACGATTACCCGATAACCCGTGCCCAGCCGCCGGATCGCGGTCACGCCGTCGCAGCCCGGCATGCGCAGGTCCATGAGGATCACGTCGGGCCGCAGTCGTGGCGCGACCGCGAGAGCCTCTTCACCGGATCCGGCCTCGCCGACCACCTCAATGTCCGGTTCGGCGACGAGCATCCCGCGCAGGCCCTCGCGGACCATCGGGTGGTCGTCGACGATCAGCACGGCGAGCATGGCAACTCCACTGTGACCGTCGTGCCCGTCCCAGGGGAGGCCGCCACGGTGACGGTCCCACCGAGCCGCGCCACCCGGACCCGCATGGTCCGCAGGCCGTACCCATCGCAGGTGGTGGACGGCTCAAAGCCGTCACCGTCGTCACTCACCCACAACCGCACCGCTCTATCCCCGTCGTCACTCACAGACGGCCGCACTGCCGCCACCCCGTCATCGCTCACCGACAGTCGCTCTGCCGCGCCCCTGTAGTCCAGCGTCAGCCGCGCAGACCGGGCGCGGGCGTGCTTGCGCACATTCGCGAGCCCTTCCTGAGCGACCCGCACCAGCACCGCCTCGGCGGTGGCGGGCAGCGCGACGGGCTCGCCCCTGACGGTCACCTCCACCGGCACCTCGAACCCCTCCCCCAGCCGGCGCAGCGCCTGCCCCAGTGACGTGCCGTCGAGCGCGGGCGGGGCGAGCGCCGCGATGAGCGCCCTCGTCTCGGCCAGGTTCTCCTTCGCCGTCTGTACGGCCAGCGCCACGTGCCGCTCGGCCCCCTGACCGGCCTCAGCGGCCTGGAGGAGCATGATGATGCTGGTGAACCCCTGAGCCAGGGTGTCGTGGATGTCGCCCGCCAGCCTTTCGCGCTCCGCCAGGACCCCGGCCTCCCTGCTGACCTCCGCCAGCTCCTCCCGGGTGCGGTCAAGCTCTTCGATCAGCTCGGCCCGTTCGCGGTTCTGCTGGTACAGCCGGCTGATGAACGTGCCGAGCAGCGCGCTCGCCGGCAGTCCGACGGCCAGGGCGAGGAGGATCAGCAGCGGGTCCTCCCCGACCGCCGTCAGTCCGTTGAGCACCGGCGCGGCGAAGAACGCCGCCGTCAGCACCACGGCGTACGCCACCCGCAGCGACATGAACGCCATCGGCACCAGCGCGGACAGCGCGATCGCCGACGCCGACTCCAGCAGCCCGGCTCCGGTGACCAGGACGAGCATGCTCGCCGCGTACCACCAGCTCTCCCGCACGGGGATGGCGTCCGCGCGGACGGCTTTGCGGCCGACCAGAACGTAGGAAAGGGCCAGCAGGAGCACCAGTCCGACGGCGATGGGCGGGCCGCCGTCCGCCACCATCGCGATGACGGTGGTGATGAGCACCACCGCGAAGTACGCGTCCCAGAACGGATAGGAGCGCAGCCAGGCGTTCTCGGCCCGCGCCGCCACGGGACTCCCCATGATCTGCAGTTTTACCCTCTTATGGCCATATGTCCACCGATCGGTGGATACCCCGGCGACGCCGGAACCGTGATCGTCATGGTCATGAACAAGCACATCTACCGCACGGTCATGCTCGCCCTGTCGCTCGTCTTCGCCGCGCTGATCGCCATTCTGGCCCTCCTCGGCAGCGGCGCCATCGGCCTGGTCGCCGGGATCGGCGGCGTCCTCCTCGGCCTCGGCTGGGCGCTCTACGGAGTGCTGACCGGCAAGCGGGACACCACGGTCTAGCCGCAACAAGAAACCCCCCTCCCCGAAGACCCGGGAAGGGGGGTTCAGCCTTGCTCCCGCGATAGGACTCGAACCTATAACCTGCCGGTTAACAGCCGGCTGCTCTGCCGTTGAGCTACGCGGGATCGAACGTTCGCGCTGATCGGCGGGCCTTGCGGGCCGCTCCCCTGGGCGCAGGAATAGATTAGCGCACTCGAGGAGTGCGTGTCGCATCGTCATTCGGGTAGGCCCGGAGACAGCGGAGGTGCAATATGCGTTATCGGATGACATTCGCCATTGGTCTCGCCGTCGGCTATGTCCTGGGCAGCCGGGCCGGCCGCGAACGGTATGAGCAGATCAAACGGGCCGCCCAACGCGTTGCCGACAGCCCCAGGTTCCAGGAGACCGCGGGCGTGATGGGCGCCCAGCTGTCGAAGGCGGCCGGAGTGGCCAAGTCGAAGGTGGGGGACACGCTCCAACATCGGATCCCGTTCCTCAACGGCCACGACCACCACGACACCGGCACCGGCTGGCCCGGCGAAGAGGTCGAGCAGGCCGGCCAGAAGAAGACCGACCAAACCGGCATTCCGCACTGACGCGGAACTTGCTGCGGAACTAGCGGAACTAGACGCGGGCAACGCTGGGCCCCGGGCATGAGCGCAGGACGAACCACCGCTCATGCCCGGGGCGCTCGCGTGCCACCGCATTCACAAGCCCGGGGTCCCACCCCACGCACAAGCCCGGGGTCCCACCCCACTCACAAGCCCGGGGTCCCACCCCACTCGCAAGCCCGGCGCGCACGCATGCCCCGCCGTCTGCCGGGCGGCCGAACTCATGCCGCCCGCGCGATCCGGCTCCTCAGACCCCCATGCTGCGCCGTACGCCCTCAAGAGCCTGTTCGGCCTGTGCGCGTACGCCCGGGTCGTTCGGGTCGAGGCCGTCGTCGAAGACGAGGGTCCACCCCAGCACCTCACCGCCGGGCGGGCGCCTGGCCACCAGTCGTACCCCGCCACGGCCGGGCAGGTCCACGTGCTTGTTCACCACGATGGTGGCGTTGACCCGCTCCCGGACCGTCTCGGGCAACAGCCGCGGCTCCGGCAGCTCCACGCGGTGCCGCTCGCCGGACATGGTGAGGATGTTCAGCCCCTCCTCGTCCCAGGCGGCCCGGTCGATCGTCTCGTACGGCACGCGGAGCCCGCCGGGCAGGTGCAGCGCCAGATTGGTGGCCACCACGTGCCCGTCGCCGGTGGCGGCGAAGGTCAGCACCCGCTCCCCCGGCTCGGTGACCAGGGCCTTGCGGACGTCGGCGGGCAGGCGGCGAAGGAAACTCATTCCTTCACGCTATCGGCGAGCAGGTCGAGGGTGAGCGCGGCACTCCAGGAGAAGTCCCGGCACCCCCGGCCGCTGCCGTCGAACGGGTCGAAGCACTCGCGGAACCCCGCCTGCCTGACCAGGCGGAGCGTGCCGTTGGCGAGTTGCCGGCCGAGCGAGCCGAGCGCGTGGACGTCGGCCGCCCGGCGCAGCAGCCAGTTGGTGTTCACCCAGGACGGGCCGCGCCAGTAGCGGGTGCGGTCGAACTGGGCGGCGCGGATCTCGCAGCTGGGCACCGGATAGCCCGTGGCGCCCATGAACCTGGCCGATTCGAGTATCTCGACGGCCGCGTGGACGCGATCGCTGGGCAGCTCGGGGTCGAGCAGCGGGCCGAAGCCGCCAACCGTGCAGACCCGGATCAACCGGTCGGTCCTTAGGTCGCGGGCGTAGAAGCAACCGTCCCACAGGCGGTCGAGAAGTGCCGTCCTGATGCGCTGGGCCTGCTCGGCGTGGGGCACCGGGTCGGCGCGGGCCAGCGGCGCCAGCTCGGCCATGGCCTGGCAGGAGGCGAGCCAGATCCCGTTGAACATCGGGTCCTCGATGGCGAACGGGTGCTCGTCGCGCAGGTATTCGGCGCGGTAGCCGGCGTTGCGGTAGCGCAGCGCCAGCCAGACGTAGCGGTCGTGGTCGCTGTCGGGGTGGCGCTCGTCGAGTTCGACGGTGCGGTAGCCGTACCTGATCTCGGGCAGCGCGGCGAGCGGCTGGTCCCAGGCCGGGCTGTCGTCCATGCCCGACTCCCAGGGGTGCACGATGGCGGCGAGCCCCGAGCCGCCCAGGTCGCGCGCGGCGGCCAGGTAGGCGTGCTGGGCGGCCAGCGCCGGAAACGCCCGCCTGACGAAGTCGGCGTCCCCGGTGTGCCGGTAGAGCCACCACAGGGCCAGCGCGTGCAGCGGCGGCGAGGTGAGACCCGAGGTGAGCACGCGCGGCGCGGCGTCGTGGTCCTGTGAGCGCCAGACCGAAGGGCCCGGGAAGTACGCCTCGGGGGTGTGGAAGACGATGTGCGGCACCATGCCGGTCGCCCACTGCCCGGCCAGCAAACTGAGCAACTCGGCACGAGCCCGGTCAGGCCGGTGCCTGGCCAGGCCGATCACCACGAACGCCGAGTCCCAGCTCCACTGGTGCGGGTAGAGACCTGGAGCGGGAACGGTGGAGGTTCCCGTCCAGTTCGCCTCGAGCACGGACAGTGCCTCGCGCCCGAGCGCGGCGTCGTCGACCGCGGGCCGCGCCTCCATCAACCCACTATGCGCCGCTATGCCGAAGGAAGCTATCGCGAAGGAAGCTATCGCGAAGGAAGCTATCGCGAAGGAAGCTATCGCGAAGGAAGCTACGTCCGGGCCCACTTGGAGACGAGCATGATGCCGAAGGCCACGGCTCCGATGATGAGTCCCCACTTGATCAGCGTGAAGACGAAGCCCACGAGGGGGCCGATGAGGATGAACACGGCGATGATCGCCAGGATTGCGAGAAGTATGCGTCCCATGTCTCTGACGTTACGAGATCGTTCAAGCGGATTGCAGGTGAGGCAGGGTTGAATCAGGGACAAGTCAGGGTCTCCCCTACTCTCGGAACCAACCGGTCGGTTTCGCCGTTTAGCCGGTAGACAACGGGGCTCGGGGGCCCGTATCACGGGGAGCGTGATGAGTCTGGGACCACCCATGAGCAGGGAGGGTGCGGAGTACGCACTGCGCGCCCGAGCCGACGAGCGCGACCGCATCTCCGGCGACCTGCTCGATCTTGAAGCCCACACCACCTACCAGTTACTCAAGGGCGCCTCCTTGCGCGGCCCGACCCAGACCCGCTGGGCCACCGCGCAGGGCGCCATCGCCGCACTGTGGGCGCTTTACGACACCTATCGGGGGGTGTTACGCGCGGCCGAGCAGGTCAAGGGCGCCCGCGGCCGCCTCGGCGCGGAGCAGCTCGCCACCGTGACCGAGCTGCTGTCGGGCCGCTCGGTGGTGCTGAAGGCCGCCGCCAAGCCCGTCGAAGAACGGTCCCTGCTCCCCCAGGCGGACGAGCGGCTCACCCTGGACGAAACCGTCGCCCGAATGGACGCGGCCTTCCAGCAGGCCACGGACGTACTGACGGAGATCGACACGGTCTGGTCCGCGGCGTTGCCCCGCCTCGACGCCGCCGACGCCGAGCTGCGCGCGGTCGGCGACCTGCGGCGGCAGCTCGGCGAGACCCTTGACCTGACCCAGACGGAGACCGATCTGCGGCGGATGCGGACCGCCGTACTCGAAGACCCGCTCGGCTCGGCGCCGCCGGAGCACGAGCTGGAGCGCGTCACGCGTCTCCTGGCGAGCACCCGCGCGGACCTGGAACGCGCGCTCCAGGTCAGCCAGGAGTACGGCAGACGGCGCGAGGAGCTGGTGGCCGCGCTGGACCGGGTACGCGCGGCCGAGAGCGAGGCCAGGGTGGCCCACGGCAGGGTCGTGGTGAAGATAGCCCTGCCGCCGCAGGCACAGCCGCGGAGCAAGGTGGACGCGCTGGCCGGCGAGCTGGACGCGCTCGACGCCGCGCCCGGCACCTGGCTCGACCGGGCCGGGCGGCTGACGGCCCTGGAGCAGGGCGCCCAGCAGGCCGCCCAGCAGGCACAGGCCACGGCGACGGCGCTGATGGGGCTGCTCGGCAGGCGTGACGAGCTACGCGGGCGGCTCGGCGCGTGCCAGGCGATGGCGTTGCGCAAGGGCCTGGCGGAGGACCCGGACGCGACTGAGCTGTACGAGCGGGCGCGGCTGCTGCTGTGGAGCGCTCCCTGCGATCTGACGAAGGCGGCACAAGCCGTCGACCTGTATCAGCGTGCGATCCACGGAGGTGGCCGATGACCCGATGCGCCCAGCCAGGCTGTACGGGCACGATCGAAGATGGCTACTGCGACCTGTGCGGCCACGCGGCGGCGTCCGCCGCGCCCGCCGCGGCCTCGACCCCGGCGACGGCGTCGAGCCCCTCGGACTCCCCTGACACCCGGCCGGTGAGCAGGCAGATGACCGGCCCGCTGAGCAGTGGCCGGTCGCGGCCGGGCGTGCTGGGCGAGCTCGCCGACCTGCCGTCGGTGCCCTATCGGGATCCGGCCACCGCGATCATGGCCAATCCCATGGTGCCCGAGGAGAAGCGGTTCTGCGCCAACCCGGCGTGCGGCGAGCCGGTCGGCCGCTCCAGGCAGGGGCGCGCCGGGCTGCCCGACGGCTTCTGCCCGCACTGCCGTACCTCGTTCTCCTTCACCCCCAAGCTGGCCAAGGACGACTTGGTGGCCATGCAGTACCGGGTGCTGGGCTGCCTGGCGCACGGCGGCCTCGGCTGGATCTACCTGGCCGCCGACGAGAACCTCGACGGCCGCTGGGTGGTGCTCAAGGGCCTGCTGAACACCGCCGACGCCGAGGCGCTGGCGGCGGCGGAGGCCGAGCGGAAGTTCCTCACCACGGTCGACCACCCGAACATCGTCAAGATCATCAACTTCCAGCGCTCCGGCGGCCTCGGCTACATCGTCATGGAGTACGTCGGCGGCCAGTCGCTGCACGAGCTGCGCCGCCAGGGACCGCTGCCGCTGCGCGAGACGCTCATGTACGGACGGGAGATCCTGCGCGCGTTCGGCTACCTGCACCAGCACGACCTGGTCTACTGCGACCTCAAGCCGGCCAACGTGATCAGGGTCGGCAATCGGCTCAAGCTCATCGACCTGGGCGCGGTCCAGCGCGTCGGCTCGCCGCCGGGCACCTCCTGGGCCACGGTCGGCTACCACGCGCCCGAGCTGGAGACCCAGCCCTCGTCCGTCGCCTCCGACCTGTACACGGTGGCCAGGACGCTGGCGGTGCTGACCATCCCGTCGTTCAGCCCGGCCAAGGGCGGGGTGGAGAACCCGCTGCCGGCGGACTGCGGCAACGAGTCGTTCGCGCGGTTGCTGCGCCGGGCGACCGCCCCCGACCCCGCCGCCAGGTTCCAGAGCGCCGAGGAGATGGAGGAACAGCTCGTCGGCGTGCTGCGCGAGATCAGCGCGCTGGCGGAGGGGGTGCCGTACCCGGCGCAGTCCGCGCTGTTCGGGCCCGAGCGGCTCGCGGCGGGGGCGGCGCTGGCCGCCGACCGCGGGCGGGTGTTCGCCGGGCTCGACCCGCTGGAGGCGGCGGCCGCGCTGCCGGTGCCGCTGGCCGACCCCGCCGACCCGGCGGCGGGCGCGCTGGCGGGCCTGGTCGGCCGCGATCCCGACGTGCTGGTCAGCCAGGTCGAGGGGATGGCGCGGACACCCGAGACGCTGCTGACCAAGGCCCGGCTGCTCGCCGAGCAGGGCTCGGACCAGGCGCTCTCCGCGCTGGACGAGGCGGGGCGGACGCTGCCCGGCGACTGGCGGGTGACCTGGTACCGGGCGGTCCACCTGCTGGCCTCGGGTCACGCCGACCGGGCGGCGCCGATCTTCGACGAGTGCTTCTCGCTGCTGCCCGGCGAGTGCGCGCCCAAGCTGGGGCTGGCGTTCGCGCTGGAGTGCATGAACGGCGACCCGGTCCGCTGGTACGAGAGCGTGTGGCGTACCGACCGCTCCTACGTGAGCGCCGCGTTCGGGCTGGCCAGGGCGGGCCGGATCGCGGTGCTCGACGAGGTGCCGACCACGTCCAGCCACCGGGTGGCCGCGCAGCTCGCGGTCGTGGCCGCGGTGGCCAGAGCGACGGGAGCGGCCGACCCGGGCAAGCCGAACGAGCTGTCGGCCGCGGCCGACCGCCTCGACGACCTCACCGACCTCGACCCGCGCCGCCGCGAACTGCTCACCGCCGAGCTCCTGGAGAGCGCGCTGACCTGGCTCGACGCCGGCAAACCACCGGGCGGTCTGAAGCTGGCGGGCGCCGAGTTCACCGAACCCGGCGTACGCAAGCGGCTGGAGGGCATCTTCCGCCGCCTGGCCGTGGCCGCGAGCTCCCGCCAGGAGCGCCAGGCCCTCGTCGACCAGGCCAACGCGGTCCGGCCCCGGACGTGGGTGTGATGGACGACACCGCCGCTCCGAAGGCGGACGTCCGGTGCCCGGTCTGCGAGACCCCTGTGTTCGCCGGCGACTCCTTCTGCGAGGCGTGCGGGCATCCACTCGGTGCACCTGCCTGTACGTCCTGCGGCGCCCCCGCCGTCGACGCGGAGGGCTACTGCGAGCGCTGCGGCGTGCGCCAGCCCACCAGCCGCGACCACGCGGAGCTCGAACTCGACGGCGGTACGGCGGGCGTGACCGACAAGGGCCTGCGCCGCAGCCGCAACGAGGACGCCATGGCGCTGCTGTCCACGGGCACGCAGACGGTGGTCGTCGTCTGCGACGGCGTGGGCAGCTCGCCGCGCGCCGACGAGGCGTCGGCGGCCGCGGTGGAGACGGCCTGCGCCGCCCTGGCCAGGGGTGTCTCCACCGAGGAGGCGTTCGGCCTGGCCAGCCGGGCCGTGGGCAAGCTGGCCACCTCGGTGGACGACGCCCCTGCCTGCACCTATGTCTCGGCCGTGGTCGAGGGTGGCCGGATCACGCTCGCCTGGGCGGGGGACTCCCGCGCGTACTGGCTGTCCACCGGCCCCCGGCCGACCAGAACCAACCCGTCCGCCGACACCCAACCGGTCGCGACCGACCCTCCCGCCGACACCCGGCAGGCCCATACCGGCCTTCCCACCGACACCCGGCAGGCCGATACCGGCCTTCCCACCGACACCCGGCAGGCCGATACCGGCCTTCCCACCGATGCCTGGCCGGTCGAGGCCGGCCTTCCCACCGATGCCTGGCCGGTCGAGGCCGAGGCGAGCGTCGACACCCGGCCGGTCGGGGTTCTTCCGGCGGCCGCCATCCGGTCCGCCGTGACCGGTCAGATCGTCGACACCCAGTTGACCGAGGACGACGCCGCGCCGACGGGTGAGATCACCGCCTGGCTCGGCGCCGACTACGGCGACGTGCGCCCGCACGTCCGCGTACTGGAGCCGGAGACCCCGGGCCTGCTGCTCGTGTGCAGCGACGGCCTGTGGCGCTACCTCGACGGCTACACCTTCCCTTCCACCGGCAGCCCTCTGGACATGGCCCGCGCGATGCTGCGACACGCGCTCGACTCCGGCGGGCAAGACAACGTGACCATCGTCCTGATCCCTCTAGGAGACGCACATGGGTGACCAGCCCACTTTCACCCTGCACATCGACCAGAACAAGTACCTCCCGATCGACGGGCGCGAGGTGCACGCCATCCTCACGATCAACTCCACCGGCACGGTGACCACCCAGTCCGCCACCCCGGCCGAGGCCGCGGAAGTGATCATCATCGACACGTCCGGGTCGATGAGCGGCGGCAAGATCAGGGAGGCCCGGGCGGCCGCCGCGACGGCCGTGCAGACCCTGCGCGACGGCGTGCACTTCGCGGTCATCGCCGGGACCGACCGGGCCCGTGTCGTCTACCCGAACGGCCCCCAGCTGGTCAGGGCCAGTGCGGCCACCCGGGCCGAGGCGCAGCGGGCCATCGGCAAGCTCTCCGCCGGCGGCGGCACCTCGATCGGCCAGTGGCTGCAACTGGCGGCCCAGCTGCTGTCGGCCCACCCGAACGCGATCAAGCACGCCATCCTGATGACCGACGGCCAGAACAACGAGCGCGACAACGTGTTCGCCGACGCGCTGGCCCGCTGCGAGGGCGCGTTCGTCTGCGACAGCCTCGGCGTCGGCGACGACTGGGTGCCCGCCGAGCTGCGCAAGGTCGCCGAGGCGCTGCTGGGTACGTTTGACTTCGTCCGCAACCAGGGTGACCTGGCCGACTTCTTCCGCAACCTCACCCAGACCTCGATGAGCAAGACCGTGGCCGAACTGGTGATGCGGGTGTGGGTGCCGCAGACGGCGACGCTCAAGTGGGTCAAGCAGGTCTCCCCGACGCTGCTCGACCTGACCGGCAAGCGCACCGACGTCAACCCGCTGACCGGCGACTACCCGACCGGCTCGTGGGGCACCGAGGACCGCGAGTACCACCTGTGCGTCGAGGTGCCGCCCGGCCAGATCGGCAGCGAGATCCGCGCGGGCTGGGTGAAACTGCTCCGTCCCGACACCCAGGAGGTCTTCGCCAGCGGCAACGTGCTCGCCCAGTGGACCGACGACCTGGCCCAGTCCACCCGGATCAACGGCAAGGTCGCCCACTACACCGGCCAGGCCGAGCTGCACGAGCTGATCCAGGACGGGCTGAGCGCCCGCGCGGCCGGCGACGTCGAGAAGGCGACGGCCCGCCTGGCCAAGGCCAAACAGCTCGCCGCCGACTCGGGACGCGAGGACACGGCCCGCCTGCTCGACAAGGTCGTCGAGGTGGATCCGGCCTCCGGCACCGCCCGGCTGCGCAAGAACGTCGACAAGGCCGACGCGATCGAGCTCGACACCGGCTCGGTGCGTACCAGCAAGCTGCGCAAGAACGGGGAGGGCAGCTGATGGCGACCTGCCCCCAGGGCCACACGTCGGGCGACGACGAATACTGCGACGTCTGCGGCCTCCAGCTGGCCGCCTCACCGCCACCGGTCACCTCGTCCGCCGCGCCGGCCGGCGTCGGCTCCGGCGCCGCGGTGGAAGACTGTCCCGTCTGCCAGACGCCGCGTGCCGGGCAGTTCTGCGAGGTGTGCGGCCACGACTACTCGGGCGCCGCGCCCACCATGGCGCCGCCGATGGCCGGAGCGCGCTGGGAGGCGGTCACCGCCGCCGACCGCGCCTACTACGAGAAGGTGATCGCCGAGGGCGGCCCCGATGCCGACGCCGTCGCCTTCCCGCCGTACTGCCCCGAACGGTCCTTCGCGCTGTCCGGCGAGCAGGTACGCATCGGCCGCCGCAGCCGGGGCCGCGACCTGCGGCCGGAGATCGACTTGACCGGGCCGCCCGAGGACCCTGGCGTGTCCCATCTGCACGCCGTGCTGCTCGCCGGGCACGACGGCTCCTGGACGCTCGTCGACCCGGGCTCCTCCAACGGCACCCAGGTCAACGGCAGGCCGGTCGCGGTCAACGTGCCGGTCCGGGTGGGCGCGGGCGACCGCATCCACGTCGGCGCCTGGACCGTCATCACGATCCGCGAAGGCACCCCGTGACCGGCGAGAGGGCCGCCATGACCGGCGAGAGGATCGTCATGAACGCTGTCACGACCGCTGTCACGATCCGCGAGGGGGGACCATGACCATCGTCCAGGCCAGGCCGCCCGGCCAGGTCGGCCTGGCTCCGCCAGGGGCTCCGGCGCGCCGGAGTGTGCCGGGGAGGATCCGGGTCATCTCCGGCATCACCGTGGCCTCCCTGGCGCTGCTCTTCGCCGCGCTGGCGGCCGGGAGTGTGAGCGCGCGCGACGGGCTGACGGTGATCGGCCGCGACGCGGGCCCGCAGGTCGTCGCCACCGCCGGCCTGTATCTCGGGCTGAGCGACATGGACGCGCAGGTCGCCGACGCGCTGCTGATGGGCAAGGAGTACGCCCGGCAGCGCCAGGCCGCCATCGCCCAGTACGAGCGGCGGCGCTCCGAGGCCAACCAGGCGCTGCTGAAGGCGTTCGAGCTGTCCGGCGACAATCCCGCCGAGCGGCAGACCGTCCAGTCCGTGCTCGACGGCCTCGGCCGCTACGAGCGGCTGGCCGGGCAGGCGCTGCTGCTCGACACCCAGTCCGGTCACGCGGCGGGGCCGCCGCCGCAGAAGGTGGTCGAGGTGTATCGGCAGGCCACCGACCTGATGCGGCTGGTCCTGCTCCCCCAGGCCTACAACCTGACGCTGGAGAGCGGCACGATCGTGCGGAGCACCTATGACGAGAAGAGCGTCATGGTGCCGATCGTACGGTTCGCGGTGATCGTGGCCGGGCTGCTGGCCCTGGCCTGCCTGGTCTGGCTGCAGGTCTTCCTGGCACGGCGCTTTCGCCGAGTGTTCGGGCCGGCGCTGCTTGCGGCGACCGTCGTGACCGTCGTCGCGCTGCTCGCCGGGGTGAACGTGCTTGGCCGGGACGCGCAAGAGCTGCGCACCGCCAAGGCCGACGGCTTCGACTCGGTGCTCACCCTGGCCAGAGCCCGCGCGATCAGCAACAGCCTGCACGGCGACCAGAGCCGGTTCCTGCTCGACAAGGGGCGGGCCGACACCTACGAGCACACCTTCCTCGACAAGTCCCAGTCGGTGATCTACCTGGAGGCCGGGAACCTCGACACCTACCAGGCCAAGGTGGCGCAGGGCGCCAAGAACTTCCTCGGCCTGCTGGGCACCGAGCTCGGCGGGGACGACGGCGAGCGGGCGCTCGAGGCGTACACGCGCTTCCAGGACGCCGACGCCAAGTTCCGCGCGCTGGCGGCCAGCGGCCAGGCCAGCCAGGCCGTGTCGGCGAGGCTGGGGACGGTGCGCGAGTCCTTCGATGCCTACGACCAGGCGCTGCTGAAGCTCGCCGAGCAGCATGAGGCGGTGTTCAAGCGGGCCACGGACGCCGGCGAGAGCGCGCTGGACAATCTGTGGCGGCTGCTCCCGTTCGCGATCGGCGGCCTCGGCCTGCTGGTCATCGCCGGGGTGTGGCCACGGCTCAAGGAGTACCGATGAAGCGGCTGCTACCGGCGGTGCTGGTCCTGACCGCGCTGCTGGCCGGGGCGTGCGGCATGGGCGGCCAGGAGTCGATCATGGACAAGGACACGATCGTCATCGGGGTCCGTCCCGACCTGCCGTCGGTCGGCGTGCGCAAGTCCGACGGCAGCTTCGAGGGCTTCGACGTGGACGTGGCCCGCTACATCGCCCAGAAGCTCGGCAAGGACTTCACCTTCATCCCGGTGCTGGCATCCGACCGGGAGAAGGTCCTGCTCAACGGCAAGGCCGACCTCGTGCTGGCGACGTACACGATCAGCCAGGACCGCAAGGCGAAGGTCCTGTTCGCCGGGCCGTACCACATCTCCTACCAGGACATCCTGGTACGGCCGGACGAGCCGTCGATCAAGAACGTCCGTGACCTCAAGGGCCGCAGGATCTGCCAGGTGAAGGGCTCGAACGCGACCCAGCGGGTCCTGGAGGAGCGCAAGGTGGCCGCGGAGGTGGTGCCGGTGGACGACTACGCGGCCTGCCTGGCGGCGCTCAAGGACCGCCGGCTGGACGCGATCACCACCAACGACGTCATCCTGGCCGGCCTGGCCGTCCAGGACGGCAGCGGGCTGCGGCTGGTCAACGCCCAGTTCAACGAGCAGCGGACCGGGGTCGGCATGCACAAGGGCGACGTCGCGGGGTGCGAGGCGGTCAACCGAGCCATCACCACCATGTACCAGGACGGGACGGCCTCGAAGTTGCTGCACAAGTGGTTCGGCAAGGCCGGCCTGAACCTCAGCACCATCGCGGTCCCGCAGTTCGAGGGCTGTTCCTGAAAGTGTGGAGAACGACGGCGGGCCCGGGGAGAACCCCGGGCCCGCCGTTCTTCGCCGCGAGTCAATCCAGCCGCGAGTCAATCCAGATAGTCGCGCAGCATCTGCGCCCTGGTCGGGTGGCGGAGCTTGGCCAGCGTCTTCGACTCGATCTGCCGGATGCGCTCCCGGGTGACGCCGAATTCCCTGCCCACCTCCTCCAGCGTGCGCGGATGCCCGTCGGCCAGGCCGAAGCGGAGCTGGATGATGCGCTGCTCACGGTCCGACAGCGTCGCCAGGATGTCGTCGAGCTGGTCCTGCAGCATGATGAAGGCCGCCGCCTCCATGGGCACGACCGCGTCGGCGTCCTCGATGAAGTCGCCGAGGTCGGAGTCTTCCTCACCGATCGGCGACTGCAGTGACACCGGCTCCTGGGCGATGCGCTGGATCTCCACCACGCGATCGACCGGGAGATCCATCTCCTTGGCGATCTCCTCGGGCGCGGGCTCACGGCCGAGGTCCTGGTGGAGCTGCCGCTGCACTCTGACGAGCTTGTTGATCGTCTCCACCATGTGTACCGGAATGCGAATGGTGCGCGCTTGGTCGGCTATCGCACGGGTGATCGCCTGCCGGATCCACCAGGTGGCGTAAGTGGAGAACTTGTATCCCTTGGTGTAGTCGAACTTCTCCACCGCGCGGATGAGCCCGAGGTTGCCTTCCTGGATGAGATCGAGGAAGAGCATTCCACGGCCCACATAACGTTTGGCGATCGAGACGACGAGCCTGAGATTCGCCTCGATGAGTCGCTGTTTCGCCCGCGTGCCCTGCCAGACGAGCTCCCTGAACTCGGGAAAGGCCAGACGTGATACTCCGCTGGCCAGCTTGTCCTCGGCGAACAGACCGGCTTCGATCGACTTGGCGAGCTCCACCTCCTCTTCGGCTGTCAGCAGCGGTACCCGGCCGATCTCCCGCAGGTAGATACGGACTAGATCGCTGGTCGGCGCCCGCTTGCCTACGTCTTCCTCGTCGGCGCGGGTGGTCTCTTCCTCTCCCTGGGGTTCGAGAACCTCCACGCCGTTCTCCGCGAGCATCCGCACGACGCGTTCCAACGCGTCGGACGGCAACTCTGAGCGGTCAAGCGCGGCTGCGACGTCATCGACGGTTACGCTTCCGCGCTCCCTTCCCTTCGCGACGAGGTCCGCCACTTGATCTACGGATGGCGGTCCACTTGGCAGTACCGATGCACCCACGGGACACAGTCTGCAGTATTGGTTCCGTAAAATGGCAGACCCATTTTTGTAACCGAAGGTAAGGCCGTGGCCCTTACCAAAATGAGATCGCTTAAAGGTTTAGCGGCAGTTTGATCAGGAAAGTAAAGTCAATTACGCGGTCGAGTAAGGAGTGTCCGGGGCGGGGTTGTCGCCGGACACCAGGCGCAGCCTGCCCGGATGCCTTCTGACACCGCTGTCTCGCACGGCTGGTGAAGGATTTCGCCACGGCCATCTGGATTCAACAAGTTCCCGACATCTTGTGCTCGGCAACTCTCGAACGAGCCGTTACACGGGCCATTCGCGGCTCGCCATCCGCCGGTGGGCTCCGTCAAAGCGGGTGCGCACGGGCCCGCCGAAACTCTGAGCCGGCTGCCGCGGTTGCCCGTGAAGCGTCCCCCAACCCCTCAGCTGCCCGCGGCTCGGTCCCGGAGCACTCTGCGCTGCTGCTCCAGCGCCACCAGCTCGCCGAACAGCCGGTTGTAGTCCTGCTGCTCATCCACCGGGTTGAGCCGCTGGATGCGCGACTTGACCTGAGCGATCGCCCGGTCGACCGCGATGGCCTCGATCGCCGCCAGCATGGCCGCCCCGTAGCGCTCCTCGGTGTGGGAGTCGGCCCGGATCGCCTCGACCGCGAACCGGGTCACCAGCGCCCGCGTCACGTCGTCGTGGCACTGCTCCAGCAGCCGGTCGACCCACTCGCGGCCGCCGTGGCCTGCCGACGCGGCGCCGCCCGCCGCGGTGATCACCTGATGCACCAGCACGTGGTCGGGCGCGGTGAACGCCCGCGGGTCGAGCGCGTCGAAGCGGGGACCGAGCAGCGCGGGCCGCTGGATGGCCAGCTTAAGCAGCTCGCCCTCGACCCGCACGTTGGGATCGACGGGCGCGGCCTGCGGCGCCCGCCGCGGGCGGCCCTGCTGGGCGCCGCCGACCTCGGCGATGCGCTGCATGACGAACCGCTCGTCCATGAAGCCGAGCCACCGGTCGAGGTCGATCGCGTAGCGCTTGCGCAGGCCGACGTCCTTGATCCCGGCCACGATCGGCGCCGCCGCGTCGAGCGCGGCGATCTTGCCCTCGTTGCTGCGCAGGTCGTAGCGGGAGATCGTGCTGCGGATGGCGAACTGGAACAGCGGCTCGCGGCTGGCGATCAGGTCGCGCACGGCCGCGTCACCCTGCTTGACGCGCAGGTCGCAGGGGTCGAGCCCGTCGGGCTGCACGGCCACGTAGGTCTGGGTGACGAACTTCTGCTCGTCGGCGAACGCCCGGAGCGCCGCCTTCTGCCCGGCCGCGTCGCCGTCGAAGGTGAAGATCACCTCGCCGCGGAACTCCGCCTGGTCGAGCAGGAAGCGACGCAGGATCTTGATGTGCTCCTCGCCGAACGACGTGCCGCAGGTAGCGACCGCCGTCGGCACCCCGGCCAGGTGGCAGGACATGACGTCGGTGTAGCCCTCGACGATGACCGCCTGGGACCGCTTGGAGATCTCCCGCTTGGCCAGGTCGATGCCGTAGAGCACCTGGCTCTTCTTGTAGAGCGGGGAGTCGGGGGTGTTGAGGTATTTCGGGCCGTCGTCGGAGTCGAGCAGCTTGCGGGCCCCGAACCCGATCACGTCGCCTGTCGCGTCGCGGATCGGCCAGATCAGCCGCCCGCGGAAGCGGTCCATCGGCCCGCGCCGACCCTCCTTGGCCAGCCCGCCCTTGACGATCTCGTCGGCGGTGAAGCCGCGCCCCAGGAGATGCCGCGTCAGCCCCTCCCATTCGTTGGGCGCGTAACCCACGCCGAACATCTCGGCGTCGGCCCGCTCGAACCCCCGCTCCGACAGGAACCGCCGGCCGGGCGCGGCCTCCGGGCCGAGCAGCTTGTCGGCGTAGAACTCGGCGGCGGCCTTGTGCGCCTCGATCAGCCGGGCCCGCTCGCCGTGGTCGCGCCGCGGCACGTAGCCGCCCTGGTCGTATTGGAGCTGGATCCCGGCACGCTGGGCCAGCCGCTCGACCGCCTCGCCGAACGTCAGGTGCTCGATCTTCTCGACGAACGTGATGACGTCGCCGCCCTCGGTGCAGCCGAAGCAGAAATACATGCCGCGCTCGGGCGTGACGTTGAAGGACGGGCTCTTCTCGTCATGGAACGGGCACAACCCCTTGAGGTTGCCGCCACCCGCGTTGCGCAACTGGATGTGTTCGCCGATCACATCGGCAATGGGCGATCGCTCACGAACGAGCGCGATATCGACGTCACGGATCCTGCCAGCCACGCCGGTGAGTCTATTCCTGAGCTACGACAACCGTCCCCACCCGGGCTCATGACTGCCCTCCGTGAGGTGACGGTGACCTGGCGGTAAGAGGATGTCACCGTCGCGTCGCGAAAGGCGGAAATCTGTCGGGAGCACTTCCCTGGTCGGCTACAAAGGTAAATGTTTGCGGTGGACACGTCGACACGGGTGGAGATCATGCGAGCGGGGCATCTCGGACGTTGGGTGGCTTTAGCGGGCGCCGCACTGCTGGCGAGCGCCTGCTCGCCACAAGCCACCGGAGTGGCGGGCGTCAGCGCGCAGTCACCGGCCACGCCCACGGCGAGCGCCAGTCCGGCGGTCACCGCCACCATCCCTTCGCAGACACCGACCGCCGATCCCCAGTCCGCCGAGACGCCGCCAAAGGCTGAGGACCCGGTCAAGATCCCGCCGCCGAAGCTGTCCAAGTACACCTACGCCTTCCCCGTCCAGGGCTGCCGGACGACCTACCAGCGCCAGCTGCTCGTGCTGCCGAAGACGGTGATCTGGGCGGGCAAGGGCTGCGCGTTCGTGGCGCCGGTGGACGGCGTGGTCGACGAGGTCAACACCGTGAACAAGTGGTCGCCTACCACCGACGTGGGCGCCGCCCGCGAGGGCCGCTTCGTCACGATCATCGGCGACGACGGCGTCCGCTACCTCGGCGGCCATCTCGACGCCGTGGCCGACGGCCTCAAGCCGGGCGTACGGGTGAAGGTCGGACAGATGCTCGGCCGGGTCGGCAACTCGGGCAACGCCCTCAACACCGCCACCAACCTCTACTTCGCGATCTCCTGGAAGACCGGCCCCGCCTACTGGTGGGTGCGCCGGGGCATGGTGAACCCCTGGGACTACCTCGACGCCTGGCAGTCCGGCAACAAGACGCTGTCGCCGAAGAAGGAGACGCTGAAGATGCGCGGCCGGCTGGGCGAGACGCCGCCGTGCGCCGTTCAGTGCGCGTCGAAGAAGGTGGTGGAGCCCAAGAAGAAGAAAAAGAAGACCCACGCCACGCCGACTCCTACGGTGATCATCGTCGATCCGACGTGAGCTCCTTCGGGTCGACGGTCACTCCGGAGCGGATGAGCTGCTGGATCTCGCTGACGACGTCCCAGACGTTGACGTTCATGCCGGCGACGACCTTGCCCTCCCGCAGCCAGTAGGCGACGAACTCCAGGTCGGGGACCGAACCCCGGTAGACGACCTCGTCGTAGCCCTGGATGTCGCCGGAGAACTCCATGCCCAGGTCGTACTGGTCGGTATAGAAGTACGGCACGCGGTCGTAGGAGACCTCCTGGCCCAGCATGGACCTGGCCGCGGCGGGGCCGCCGTTCAGCGCGTTGGCCCAGTGCTCGACCCGGATGCGCCGGCCGTACAGGGGATGGAAGGACTCGGCGACGTCGCCCGCGGCGAACACGTCGGGATGCGAGGTGCGCAGGGCGGCGTCCGTGAGGATGCCGCTGCCGACCTCCAGTCCGGCGTCCCGGGCCAGCCCTACCTCGGGCTCCGCGCCGATGCCGACGATGACGAGGTCGGCGGTCAGGCGCTCGCCGGAGCTGAGCCGCACGCCGGTCTCGGTGATCTCCGCGGCGCCGGTGCCGGTGCGCAGGTCGACGCCGTTGCGCCGGTGCAGCCCGGCGAAGACCTCGCCGAGTTCGGCCCCGAGCGGCCGATACAGCGGCGTGGGGTCGGGTTCGACGATCGTGACCTCACAGCCGGCCTTGCGGGCGGCCGCGGCGGTCTCCAGCCCGATCCAGCCCGCGCCGACCACGATCACCCGCTCGGCGTCGGCGAGGCGCGCCTTGAGCGCTTCACTGTCCTCGACCGTGCGCAGGCAGAGGCCCGGTCCGGGCAGGCGCCGCGGCCTCGCCCCCGTCGCGATCAGCAGTTTGTGGTACGGCTGGCGCGAGCCGTCGGAGAGCCGGACCGCGTGCTGGCCGAGCTCCAGCCGCGTGACCCGCAGGCCGGTCCTGAGGTCCACGCCGTTGTCGGCGTACCAGCCGGCGCCGTGGACGAAGATCTTCTCCCGCTCGCTCTTGCCCAGCAGGTATTCCTTCGACAAGGGCGGTCTCTCGTAGGGGCGTTCGGACTCCGCGCCGATCAGCACGATCTCGTCGTCGGAGCCCTCTTCCCGCAACGTCTGCGCCGCCTTGGCCCCCGCCAGTCCCGCGCCGACGATCACATATGTAGCCATGGCCGCAGTATCCGCCCGCCGGGGGTCATCGGGAAAGACGCTTGTGCCAGGCGATGGCGGACGTGTCGGTGAGAGAGGCGATCTGGTCGATGACCACCCGGACACGGGCGGCGTTGTCGGGCGCGCCGAGGTAGGTGGGCCGGAAGGCGGGCTCCAGGGTGGCGGGCGCGCCGAGCGTGATCAGGGAGGCCAGCTCGGTGATGAGATCGCGCTGCCTGGCCTGGTTGGCGTGGTGGTCGTCGGTGGTCATCACGTAGTGGGCGGTGATGCCCTTGAGGATCGCGCACTCCAGCCGGGTTGCAGGCGGGACGACGAGCTCCGCGCGGTGCCGCGAGGCGTACGCGTCCTTGGTGGCGGTCTGGGCGGAGCGGCAGAAACGGCCGATGAGGCCGCTCGTCAGCGCTTTGAGCCCGGCCAGGTCGGCGAAGGTGGCCTCGAAGCGGCGCGGCCAGAGCGGGGTGGCGATCAGCGCGGCGAAGACGGCCTCGAGCTCGCCGAGGTCGGCGCTGGGCGCGTACCAGGTGCGGGCGATCTCACAGACCGCGCGGCGCTCGGTGGCCGACAGGAGCGCCTCGGGCGTCACGTGGCCGGAGTGCAGCGCGTCCTCCAGGTCGTGGACGGAGTAGGCGACGTCGTCGGCCCAGTCCATGATCTGCGCCTCGAAGCTCACCCGGCCGTCGGGGGCGCCGTCCCTGATCCACTCGAAGACCGGCAGGTCGTCGTCGTAGACCCCGAACTTCGGCGATTTATCGCAGGTCCACGGATATTTGATGGAGGCGTCGAGCGCGGCCCTGGTGAGGTTGAGCCCGGCGCTGCGGCCGTCCTCGGTGAGGACCTTGGCCTCCAGCCGGGTGAGCAGGCGCAGGCTCTGCGCGTTGCCCTCGAAGCCGCCGCACGAGGTGGACAGCTGGTTGAGCGCCACCTCGCCGTTGTGACCGAACGGCGGATGGCCCAGATCGTGCGCCAGGCAGGCGGTCTCCACCAGGTCGGGGTCGACGCCGAGCGTCGCGCCCATCTCCCGGCCGACCTGGGCGCATTCGAGCGAGTGGGTGAGCCGGGTGCGCGGGATGTGCTGGCCGCCGCCAAGGGTCTCGCCGGGCCCCACGACCTGCGTCTTCGCGGCCAGCCTGCGCAGCGCGGAGCTGTGCAGGACCCTGGCGCGGTCGCGTTCGAACGCGCTGCGCTCCGGGTTGCCGGGAGGTTCCGGCACCCACCGTGCCTGGTCGTGTTCGTCGTAACGGGCCATAAGAGCTGTGATTTTATCCAGTTTCCGGTCTCCGCTAGTGTCGACCCTCGCGAGAACCCCATTCCCCGGGAGCCCCTCCTCCATGACCACAGCGTTCCGGGCCGTGCTGGCCTTCGCCCTGCTTGCCGGCTTCTACGTGCTGGTCGGCCTCGTGCTGGTCGCGGCCGTCTTCTTCGACGTGCTGCTGCTGGTCGACTTCCACGTCAACGGCCTCAAGTACGCGGTCATCCTGACCCTGGCGGGAGCCGCGCTCGTGCGCGCCCTGATCATGGTCAGCCGCCGCAAGGACGGCGAGCAGCCGGGCGTGCTGGTCGCCCGCGAGCACGAGCCCGCGCTCTGGCAGGTGGTCGACGACCTGTCCCAGCGCGTCCGTACGGCACCGCCCGACGAGATCCGCCTGGTGCCCGAGGTCAACGCGGCCGTCGCGGAGGACACCCGCTTCCTCGGCATGAAGGCCACCAGGCGGCGCATGTACATCGGGCTGCCGCTGCTGCAGACCCTCACGGTCGACGAGATGCGCGCGGTGCTCGGCCACGAGCTGGGCCACTACAGCGGCGCCCACACCCGCCTGGGCGCGCCGGTCTACCGGGGCCGGGAGGGGCTGATCGCGACCGTCGAGGGGCTGGCCGGCAACCCGTACGTCCAGCGGCTGTTCACGTACTACGCCAAGCTCTACATGCTCGTCTCCCAGAGCGTGTCGCGCGGGCAGGAGCTGGAGGCCGACCGGTTCGCGGTGGCCATCGGCGGTCGCCAGGCGATGTCGGAGGCGCTGCGCAAGATCCACAGTACGGCGACCGCCTGGCAGATCTACGCCGAGGGCTACCTGTCGATGACCGGGGCGGGCGGCAACCGGCCCGCGGCGGTGTTCGGCGGGTTCCACGCGCTGATGAGCGACCCGGCCAGGCAGGCCGAGGTGGCCAAGCTCGGCGAGGAGCCGCGGGAGACCTCCCTCTTCGACTCCCACCCGAGCCTTGCCGACCGGCTGGCCGCCATCGAGCTGCTTCCGGAGCCGGAGCATGTACCCGACCCGCGCTCGGCCCTCACGCTGCTGCGCGACGCGAACGTGGCGGTGCAGGCGGTCGAGCAGTCCATGTGGACGCCGGAGGCGCTCACATCGCTGCGGGCGGTGTCGTGGGAGGAGCTGGTGTCCCAGGGCATGTACGCGGCCCGCAACGCCGAGGCGCTCAACGACCTGGCGCTGGCCGGGCAGCGGGTGCTGGGCGCCACCCGGCCCTACCTCGACGCGGCCTTCGAGGTGATCGCCAGGGGGCGGCGGCCGGAGCTGGAGGAGAAGCTGCGCGAGCTGGGCTGGAACCCGTCGGAGACGCTGCTGGCCGGGGTGCTCGGCCAGGCGCTGGAGGCGGTGCTGATCCAGCACGGCCAGGCCAGGTGGACGCTGTCGTGGGCGGGGCCGGCGCGGCTGCTGTTCGACGACGGCGAGGAGGTGGCGCTGTCGGAGTACGCGGCCCAGGTCGCGGCCAACCCGTCCGCCGTTCCCGGGCTCCGGAAGTGGCTGGGCGACCTGGGCATGCGTCACGACTACGTGCCCGCCACGCTGGAGCAGGCGGAAGCGACCGTCTAGCCCGGTCGACCGCGATGGTCCCCGAGGTGGCCTCCGCAGGGACACCAGCCACAACGGACCGTCACGATCCCCACCCCACAGGGACACCAGCCACAACGGACCGTCTCCATCCCCTCCCCCGGAGGGGTATCCCACCCAAGGGACACCAGCCACAACGGACCGTCACAGGGATCGAGGCGGTCGTGTGATCTCCCTTCGGGGGGAGGAAGATCTGACGGTCCGTCGTGGCTGGTGTCCCTCTGTGGGTACCACCTTCGGCTGTCTTACCGAGTGTCGGAGTCGCATTCGGCGAACGCCGCGCGCCCGGCCTCCAGGCGGGCGACGGGGATACGGAACGGCGAGCACGAGACGTAGTCGAGCCCGGCCTGGTGGCAGAAGTGCACCGAGTCGGGATCGCCCCCGTGCTCGCCGCAGATGCCGAGCTTGAGGTCGGGGCGGGCCGCGCGGCCCTCCTCGACGGCGATCGTTACCAGGCGGCCGACGCCGTCGCGGTCGAGGGTCTCGAACGGCGAGACCCCGAACATGCCGAGCTCCAGGTAGCGAGAGAAGAACGCGGCTTCGACGTCGTCCCGCGAGAAGCCCCAGGTCATCTGGGTCAGGTCGTTGGTGCCGAAGGAGAAGAACTGGGCCGCCTCGGCGACCTGGCCCGCGGTGAGCGCCGCCCTGGGCGTCTCGATCATGGTGCCGATCAGGGCCTCGACGCCGAGGTCCGCGAGGATCCCGGCGGCCTCCTCGCGGACGGCCTCCAGCTCCTGTACGGCGGCCACGAGCGGGATCATGATCTCCGGTTTGGCTCCCGGCACCTCCTTGGCCGCCTGGGCGATGGCGCGTACCTGCATGGCGAACAGGCCGGGGATGACCAGGCCGAGCCGCACGCCGCGCAGCCCGAGCATGGGGTTCTGCTCGTGCAGCCGCTTGACGGCGCCCAGCAGCTTGCGGTCCTTGTCCGTGGCGTCCCCGGTGGCCACCTTGACCGACAGGTCGGTGAGGTCCGGCAGGAACTCGTGCAACGGCGGGTCGATGAGCCGGACCGTGACCGGCTGACCCTCCATAGCCTGAAATATCCCGACGAAGTCGGCTTTCTGGAGAGGCTCCAGCGCGTCCAGCGCCGCCTGGCGCTCCTCGTCGCCCGAGGCCAGCACCAGGTCCTCGACGAGCTGCCGGCGCTCGCCCAGGAACATGTGCTCCGTACGGCACAGCCCGATCCCCTCACCGCCGAAGCGGCGCGCCCTGGCCGCGTCGTCGGGCGTGTCGGCGTTGGCCCGCACGCCCAGCCGGCGCACCTCGTCGGCCCGCCGCATGATCCGGTCCACGGCCCGGACCAGGTCGTCGTCGGGCCCCTTGCCCTCGAAGTACTCGACCACGGCCGAGTCCACCACGGGCACCTCGCCCAGGAAGATCTCGCCGGTCGTGCCGTCGATGGAGATGAGGTCGCCCTCGTTCACCACGATGTCGCCCGGCGCGGTGAACCTGCGCTCGCCGATCGACACCTCCAGCTCCTCGGCGCCACAGACACAGGTCTTGCCCATGCCGCGGGCGACGACGGCGGCGTGTGAGGTCTTGCCGCCGCGGCTGGTCAGGATGCCGCGCGCGGCGATCATCCCGGACAGGTCGTCGGGGTTGGTCTCGCGGCGCACCAGGATGACGTCCTCGCCCTGGCCGGCCAGCTCTACGGCGCGCGCGGAGGAGAACACGGCCTTGCCTACGGCGGCGCCCGGCGAGGCGTTCATGCCCTTGGCGATCTTCTTCTTCTCGGTGTCCGAGTCGAAGCGCGGGAACATCAGCTGGGCCAGCTGGTCACCCGTCACCCGCGTGACGGCCTCGTCGAGCGTGATGAGGCCCTGGTCGACGAGCTGGGTGGCGATGCAGAACGCGGCGGCCGCGGTGCGCTTGCCGACCCTGGTCTGCAGCATCCAGAGCTTGCCGCGCTCGATCGTGAACTCGATGTCGCACAGGTCGCGGTAGTGGTTCTCCAGCGTCTCCATGATCCGCAGGAGCTCGTCGTACGAGCTCTTGTCGAGGCGTTCCAGCTCCTGGAGCGGGATCGTGTTGCGAATCCCGGCGACGACGTCCTCGCCCTGGGCGTTCTGCAGGTAGTCGCCGTAGATGCCCTGCTGGCCGGAGCCGGGGTCGCGGGTGAAGGCGACGCCGGTGCCCGAGTCGTTGCCGACGTTGCCGAAGACCATGGCCACGATGTTGACCGCGGTGCCGAGGTCGGCGGGGATGCGTTCCTGGCGGCGGTAGAGGATGGCGCGCGGGGCGTTCCAGGAGTCGAAGACGGCCATGACGGCCAGGCGCATCTGCTCGCGCGGGTCGGCGGGGAAGTCCTTGCCCGTCTGGTCGCGCACGATGCCCTTGAACGTCTCGACCAGGCCCTGCAGCTCGGCCGCCCCGAGGTCGGTGTCCTGCCGGTCGCCCTTCAGCGATTCCAGCGCGTGCTCGAACAGCTCGCCGTCGATGCCGAGCACGGTCTTGCCGAACATCTGAATGAGCCTGCGGTAGGAGTCCCAGGCGAAGCGGTCGTTCCCGCCGGCCTGCTTGGCCAGGCCGTGCACGGAATCGTCGTTCAGCCCGATGTTGAGGACGGTCTCCATCATGCCGGGCATCGAGAACTTCGCGCCGGAGCGGACGCTGACGAGCAGCGGGTCGTCGGCCTGGCCGAGCGTCTTGCCCATCCGCTTTTCCATCGCGCCGAGGTGCTCGGCCACCTCCCGCTCCAGGCCGTCGGGGACCGCGCCCTCGGCCAGGTAGTGGCGGCATGCCTCGGAGGTGATCGTGAACCCGGGAGGGACGGGCAGTCCGAGATTGGTCATTTCGGCAAGGTTTGCTCCCTTGCCGCCGAGAAGATCCTTGAGATCCTTGTTGCCCTCGGTGAAGTCGTAAACGTACTTGGCCACCACAGCTCCAATCAACGCCTCTGGTTCGGACTCTACCGGCGATAATCATGATGAAACTGCACTCATCGGTTAAGTCAACGTTTCAGCTGGTGAAGGGCCTATCACCGGTCTAATCCAATTTATGTTCTGTTTGACCAAGAATTGGTTTATACCAATTGGTATAAACCAATTCTTGAAAGATCCAGAGGTAGGGTTCACAATCAGGAGCACCCCCTAGCAGGAGGCGCCCGATGGCCACTCCTACCAAGCCCCAGCGTTCGGCCCGCCTGGTCGCCGGATCGGCCAAGGCCGCACAGGGCTCCGCGCGCTACCTGGACGAGCGCCTCGGCCTGGCCGGCTGGCTCGGCCCGAACCTGCGCAAGCTCTTCCCGAGCCACTGGTCGTTCCTGCTCGGCGAGTTCGCCCTGTACTCGTTCGTCCTGCTCGTGCTGACGGGCACGTTCCTGACCCTCTTCTACAAGCCCAACCCCGACGTGGCCTTCGCCTCGGTACGCGAGCTCAGCCTGGACATCAGGGGCGGCCTGCTGGTGCGCCAGATGCACCACTGGGCGGCGACGATCTTCGTGCTGTCGATCGTGGCCCACCTGTTCCGCGTCTTCTTCACCGCCGCCTTCCGCAAGCCGCGGGAGCTGAGCTGGATGACCGGGGTGCTGCTGTTCGGGCTGGTGCTGTTCGAGTCGTTCCTGGGCGTCTCACTGCCCGCCGACCAGCTCGCCATGACCGGCCTGCGAGAGGCTCAGGGCCTGCTGCTGTCGATCCCGCTCGTCGGCGGCTACCTGTCGGCGTTCGTCTTCGACGGCGGCTTCCCCGGCCAGGTCATCCCGCGCCTGTTCGTGACGCACGTGCTGCTGGTGCCGGGCATCCTGCTGGCGCTCGTGCCGCTGCACGGGATCGTCCTGACCTGGCGGCAGAAGCACACCGAGCACCGCACCCCGGCGTCGGACGAGACGCGGGTCACGGGCGGCCCGTTCTTCCCGTACTTCGCCGTCAAGAACGGCGCCACCACGCTGTTCACGATGGCCGTCATCACGCTGCTGGCCACCTTCGTCCGGGTCAACCCGGTGTGGGAGCACGGGGCGTACCAGCCGGGCGGCTGGCCGCCCTCGGCCCAGCCGTTCTGGTATTCCGGCGTTCTGGAAGGCGCGTTACGCCTGACGCCGCCCTGGGAGATCACCGTCGGCGGCTTCGTCCTGCAGGTCGGCCTCTGGATCCCGATGCTGGTCCTGGCCGCCTTCTTCACGGTCCTGCTGTTCTATCCGTTCCTGGAGCGCCGTTTCACCGGGGACCGCCGCGTGCACAACCTGCTGGACCGCCCCTCGCACGCGCCCATCCGCACGGCGCTCGGGGTGGCGGTGATCACGTTCTTCACGGTGCTGTGGGCCGGGACGTGGGTCTCGGAGACCCCGCCGGACCCGAAGGCGCCGACGCCGCTGCTCGCGGCACCGCACGAGACCTACCTCTGGATCGTGCACGGGCTGCGGATCGCGGTCTTCGTCCTCCCCCCGATCGCGTACGCCATCACCCTGACCGTGTGCCGAAGCCGCGCCCGCCGCTGATGCCCCTGCACGCTGCTGGCTCTCTTGCCTGCTGTTGATTCCTTTGCCCACCTGCCCTGACGACATTGACCCCGCCCACGGTCCAGGAAAGACCGCGAACGGGGTCAACAATGCGCACGTCACGGCGGCCAGCCCCGTAAACCGCAGGAGCGTGCCCCTGGACAGGGCCCAGCCCCGTATGGCGGGTGGGGCTGGCCACTGCCGGCCGTAAAAGGAGAATTAGTCGTTAAAACTAGTCGTTCAGGTGCTGGCGGAGGTAGGAGTCGACGGCGTCGAGGGAGATGCGCTGCTGAGCCATCGTGTCGCGCTCGCGGATCGTGACCGCCTGGTCCTCGAGCGTGTCGAAGTCGACCGTGATGCAGAACGGCGTGCCGATCTCGTCCTGGCGCCGATAGCGGCGGCCGATCGCGCCCGCGTCGTCGAACTCGACGTTCCACCGCCGGCGCAGCTGCGCGGCCAGGTCGCGAGCCTTCGGCGACAGGTCGGCGTTGCGCGACAGCGGCAGCACCGCGGCCTTGACCGGGGCGAGCCGGTGGTCGAGCCGCATCACCGTGCGCTTCTCCATGACCCCCTTGGCGTTGGGCGCCTCGTCCTCGCTGTAGGCGTCGAGCAGGAACGTCAGCGTGGCCCGGTCGACGCCCGCCGCCGGCTCGATGACGTAGGGCACGTAGCGCTCGCCCGTGTCCTGCTCGAAGAAGCTCAGGTCGACGCCCGACGCCTTGGAGTGGGCGGTCAGGTCGAAGTCGGTGCGGTTGGCGATGCCCTCGAGCTCACCCCACTCACCGCCCGCGAAGTTGAAGCGGTATTCGACGTCGACCGTGCGCTTGCTGTAGTGGGACAGCTTCTCCTTGGGGTGCTCGTAGAGCCGGAGGTTGTCCTTGTTGATGCCCAGATCGGAGTACCAGCGGAAGCGCTCGTCGATCCAGTATTGGTGCCACTCCTCGTCGCTGCCCGGCTTGACGAAGAACTCCATCTCCATCTGCTCGAACTCGCGGGTGCGGAAGATGAAGTTGCCCGGCGTGATCTCGTTGCGGAAGGACTTGCCGACCTGACCGATGCCGAACGGGATCTTCTTACGCGCCGACTGCTGCACGTTGAGGTAGTTGATGAAGATGCCCTGCGCCGTTTCCGGGCGCAGGTAGGCCAGACCCGACTCGTCCTCGATCGGGCCGAGGTAGGTCTTGAGCAGGCCGCTGAACTGCTTCGGGTCGGTGAAGGCGCCCTTGTTGCCGCAGTTGGGGCAGGTGATGTCGGCCAGGCCGTTCTCGGGCGTCTTGCCGTTCTTCTCCTCGTACGCCTCGAGGAGGTGATCGGCGCGGTAGCGCTTGTGGCACGACTGGCACTCGGTCAGCGGGTCGGTGAAGGTCTCCACGTGACCGCTGGCCTGCCAGACCTCGCGGGCCAGGATGACGCAGGAGTCGAGGCCCACCACGTCGTCGCGTGACTGGACCATCGACAGCCACCACTGCCGCTTGACGTTGTTCTTCAGCTCGACGCCCAGGGGACCGTAGTCCCACGACGCGCGCAGTCCGCCGTAGATCTCGCTCGACGGGTAAACGAGCCCGCGGCGTTTGGCGAGGCTGACGATCGTGTCCATGACGTCTGTGCGTCGTGCCATTTTGGTTGCGTCTCTTTCCGGCTGGAGGTCGGCGAAGGGAATGGGTGAGCTCCCAGCTTAGGGGACGCTCACGAGCCCTCGCGCGCGAGTATTTCTACTCGCCGTCTTGAAGATAGACGTCCTCGAACGCGCTTGGTTCATTGACCATGAGGATCATCAGGGGATACATCGCCATCCGCGCTGCGGACAGGGCCCTGCGGTAGAACCCGGCGCCCTCCCACTCACTGACCAGCGCCCACAGATTGGGCTCATCGACCGAGCGGGCCAACCGGCCGCGCAGGAATCCGGGCTGGTCGGCCAGTGTCTGAAGGATGACATGGGCTTGCTTGACGAAGTCTTGGGACTGGGACTCTGGGACGGTGTAACGGATGACGGCGAGCACGCACACCAGGATGTCAGACGATTACGTACCGCTGGGCGATTCCAGCCCCTGACCTGCCCGCACCCACTGACCGATTCGGGCGCTCCGCCCGCCCCCGCCCGCCGACCGGCCCCCCGTGCCGCGACCGCTTGGCCCCCGCGCCGTTACCGTCCCACCTGCTGTCCGATGGGGACGGGGCTAGGCTCGGGCCGTGGCCACCAATGACAACCGCCGCGGGAACGCCCGGCGGCCGCTTCCCGCCGGCGAGCAGTTCTTCACACCCGGCGCGACCGGCCTGCGCAAGGCGGTCGAGGAGCGCAGCGCTACCCCGATGACGTTCCTGTTCACGCAGGTGCCCAAGTGGGCGGCGCCCGCCGTGCTGGTGGTGCTGCTGCTGACCGGGTTCGCCGTGGACAGCTGGCTGGGCGGCGTGGCGGTGCTGCCGGTGCTGGGGTTCGTGGGCTGGCTGGCGTACCTGTCCTGGCCGTCGCTGGGGCTCGGCGGGCGGCTGCTGCGGGTCGTGATGCTGGCCTTCCTGCTGGTCCTCGCGGCCGACCGCTTCGGAGTGTTTTAGCCGGAGATTTTGACAATCATTTTCATTTTCCCCATACTTGGGGGCGTGATGTCCCGAACGCCCCTAATTGGTGCTGCCATCCTCGCGACCGCTCTGACGACCGCCGCGTGCTCCAACACCGGCGATGCGGAGACTACGGCGCTCGGCAAGCCCGCCGTGATCGCCGCCTTCTATCCGCTCCAGTGGCTCACCGAGCAGGTCGGCGGCCCCGACGTGAGCGTGTCGGTCCTGACCGCCCCCGGTGTCGAACCGCACGACCTGGAGCTGGGCGCGCACCAGGTGGCCCAGCTCCAAGACGCGACCCTGACCGTCTACATCAAGGGCGTCCAGCCCGCCGTGGACGACGCGGTCGACCAGGACAAGAGCTTCGACGCCGCGACCGCCGTCAAGACGCTGCCCGCCGGCGAGCACGCGGAGGGTCACGACATCGGCTACGACCCGCATCTCTGGCTGGACCCGTCCCGCCTGGCCACCGTCGCCGCCAAGCTCGGCGAGCGACTGGCCGCCGCCGACCCCACGCACGCCCAGGGCTACCGGGACCGCGCGGTCAAGACGGCCGGCGCCCTGGGGACCCTCGACCAGGAGTACGCCAAGGCCCTGACCACCTGCGGGACCAAGACGCTGGTCACCGCCCATGAGGCGTTCGGCTACCTGGCCGACCGCTATCACCTCAAGCAGATCGGCATCACCCTGGACCCGGAGACCGAGCCCTCCCCCGCCCGCATCGCCGAGGTCGCCAAGCTGGCCAAGGACGAGAAGGTGACCACGATCTTCACCGAGGCCCTGGTCAGCCCCAAGGTCTCCGAGGTGCTGGCCAAGGAGGTCGGCGCGCGGACGGCGGTGCTCGACCCGCTGGAGAGCAAGCCGTCGGGCGACTACCTGTCGGGAATGCGCGACAACCTGAAGACCTTGCAGACCGCATTGGGGTGTACGGCATGACCGGCGCATTGGAGTGTATGAGATGAGCGGCGCATTGGGGTGTGCGACGTGAGCGGCACAGGCGAGACCGCCTTCGCCATGACCGGCGGCCGGGTGAGCCTGGACCGGCGCGACATCCTGCGCGGCATCGATCTCACGGTCTGCCCCGGCGAGGTCGTGGCCCTCATGGGCGCCAACGGCTCCGGCAAGTCCACGCTGGTGCGCGCCCTGCTGGGCCTCATTCCGCTCTCGGGCGGCCAGACCCTCCTGTACGGCTCACCGCCCGCGAAATTCCGCGAGTGGTGGCGCATCGGCTATGTGCCGCAACGCCTGGCCGTCGGCGGCGGGGTGCCCGCCACGGTCCGCGAGGTCGTGACCTCCGGCCGCGTGGCCAGGCAGAGCCGGCTGCGCCGTACCAGCGCCGCGGACAAGGCGGCGACGGCGAGCGCCCTCGAGGCCGTCGGGCTGGCGGACCGGGCGGGTGACCCGGTGCAGTCGCTGTCCGGCGGCCAGCAGCAGCGGGTGCTCATCGCCCGCGCGCTGGCCGGCGAACCCGACACGTACGTCATGGACGAGCCCACCGCGGGTGTCGATGCCGACACTCAGCAGTTGCTCGCCGATACGCTGGCCACGCTGGTGCTGAACGGCAAGACCATCGTGCTCGTCGCCCACGAGCTCGGCCCGCTCGAGCCGCTCATCACCCGCGGCGTGGTGGTCCGCGAGGGCCTGATCGCGCACGACGGCAGACCACCACGGCCCGAGGGCGACTGCGCCCGGCCGGGACACGAGCACGTGCACCCGCACGCCGCCGAGGCGAGCGCGGGACCGCTTTCCGGATGGCGGGGAGAGCCATGATCGAGTTGTTGGGCAAGCAGTTCTTCCAGCTGGCACTGATCGCGGCGCTGCTGGTGGGGCTCTGCGCGCCCGCCGTCGGCACGTTCATCGTCCAGCGCAGGCTCGCGCTGCTCGGTGACGGCATCGGGCATGTGGCGCTGACCGGCGTCGCGCTGGGCTTCCTGACGGGCACCGCGCCCGTGCTCACCGCCGTAGCCGTGGCCGTCATCGGCGCCGTGGCCATCGAGCTGGTCAGGGCGCGCGGGCGTACCAGCGGCGACGTGGCGCTGGCGCTGCTGTTCTACGGCGGCATCGCGGGTGGCGTCATGCTCATGGGCATCGCGCCGGGTGGCAGCAACGCCAAGCTGAACTCCTACCTGTTCGGCGCCATCGCCAGCGTCACCACCGAGGACATCTGGATCATCGGCGCGCTTGCCGTCGCGGTGATCGCGGTGGTGGTGATCTTCGGCAGGGAGCTGTTCGTGCTCTGCCAGGACGAGGAGATGGCCAGGGCCAGCGGCCTGCCGGTGCGCTTCCTCAGCCTGCTGATCGCCGTCACGGCCGCGCTGACCGTCGTCATCGCCATGCGCGTGGTCGGATTGCTGCTGGTCAGCGCGCTGATGGTGATCCCGGTGGCGACCGGTCAGCAGCTCACCAGGGGTTTCCGCTCGACGATGACGCTGGCCATGCTGTTCGGCGTCGTCGCGGCGGTGGGCGGGCTGCTCGCCTCGACGCTGTCCGCCAGGGTGCCGCCGGGCGCCGCGATCGTGCTTCTTGCCCTCTGCGGCTTCGTCCTGGCCCTCGGTGTCGGTAAGTTCGTACGGCGAGGCAGACCCCAGGAGTCCACAGTGAGCGAGCGATCCAGCATGCGCGTCGAGGAGGTCGCACGATGATGTCCACGAGACGCGACGCCGTGCACGACACCCTCCGCCAGAGCAAGAGCTTCCGCAGCGCCCAGGACGTCTACGCCGAGATGCGCGCCCACGGCGCCAAGATCGGCCTGACCACGGTCTACCGGGCGCTGCAGGCGCTGGCCGACGGCGGTCACGTCGACGTGCTGCGCACCGACGACGGCGAGTCCGTCTACCGCGCGTGCGCCAGCGGCGACCACCATCACCACCTGGTGTGCCGCCGCTGCGGCCGGACCGTCGAGGTGGCCGGTCCCGCCGTCGAACGCTGGGCGGAGACGGTCGGCTCCGAGCACGGCTTCACCGAGATCACTCACACGGTCGAGGTGTTCGGCACCTGCTCCGGCTGCTCGGCCTCGGTGCGGGCGGGCTGAGCGCGCCGCGAGCCGTACAGGACGCCCAAGACGATCACCCCGCACCCGGCAAGCTGGAGCGGTGACGGGTGCTCACCGAGCAGCACCGCCGACAGCCCGACCGTCGTCATCGGCTGGACGAGCAGGAGCAGCGCGGTGAGCGCGGCGGGCTGCCTGGGCAGCGAGTACGCGATCAGCGACCAGCCCACCACCTGCGGCCCGAGCGCGAGCAGCAGCAGCCAGCCGTGCGCCGGCCAGCTCGGGACGAAGTCGGCGCCCCCGAACACCGGGCTCAACGCGGCCATCCCGACCGTCGCCACGGCGGTGGCGTGCGTCAACGGCCCGACCGTACGCCCCGAGCCGCCCTTCAACACCAGCAGGAACCCCGCGTACGAGATCGAGGTGGCCACACCCGTCACGACCCCGAGCAGCGGGTTCGCCCCATAGGCCGCGCTGTCGAACACCCCCGAGATCAGCACCACCCCGGCGAACACCACCGGGGTGGCCATCATCAGCCGGTTCGACGGCCGCTCACGAAACAGCGCCCACGCCGCGAAGGCCACGATGAAGACCTGCAGATTGCCCAGTACGGTCGCCAGCCCCGCGCCCACGTACTTGATAGCGTGGTGCCAGAACAGCAGGTCGAACGCGAACAGCACGCCCGCCAGCCACGCCAGATTGCGGCTGCGGGCCGGGAGGGGCCCCAGCCTCCGCCGTTCGAGCCAGGCCAGCACCAGCATCGGCGGCAGCGCGTACGCGCACCGGAAGAACGCCGAGGTCGCAGGCGAGACCCCCGACAACCGGACCAGCGGCGCGGAGGTGGAGATGATCAGCGCACCCGCGATCGCAATCAGCACGATACGACGATGTGCACCCACAGAAACCCCCGAGGTCCTTGGAGCGAGATACGCTGCGACCACGCTAGAGCCGGTCGTCGACAGGAGTCAACATGCCGTTTGGCCATGACATGGTGCATTCGCTGGCCACGGTGGTAGAGCTGGTCAACACGTCCCCGTCGACCGGCGGAGACGACGGCCTGGCCGAGCTGGCCGACCTGCACGCGTTCGTCGAGTCGCGCCAGGTCAGCGGCATCGGCGCGCTCACGGCCCGCGACCTGGGGCAGGTGCGGCTGGTGCGGGAGGCCTTCCACCGCGTCTTCACCGCCCCGGACCAGCCGACGGCCGTACGAATGCTCAACACGCTCCTGTCGGGGACCCGCATCACGCCCCGGCTGACGGAGCACGACGGACATCCGCTGCACATGCACTACTTCGCCCCGGACGCGACGCTCTCCGAGCACCTGGCGGCGGACTGCGGGGTGGCGCTGGCGCACCTGGTGGTGGACGAGGAGTGGGAGCGGCTGCGAACGTGTTCGGCACCTGATTGCGACCGGGTGTTCGTGGACGAGTCCCGCAACCGATCCCGCGTCTACTGCGACAGCCGCACGTGCGGAAACCGGATGCACGTGGCCGCCTATCGGGCTCGGCGGCGGGCCTGAAAGCTCGGTCATCGCGATCGGGGCGCGCTACGCGCGAATGGCGCTCAGGCGTGCTTCCCAGGGGGCTCCGCCCCCTTCGACCCCCAAAGGCGTGGTCCTCGCCGAGGCTCGGGCTGTGCCCATCGGGGCTCCGCCCCGAACCCCGGGCGGTGGCCTGCCGGCCCCCGCACCCCCGGACGTGAGCCGACTTGTCATCAAGGTCTCCGGCCAAATGCTGGTGGCGGCTCTTGGCCTGCGTAGGGTGTCCGAAAGTCAGCGGGAGTCTGGTGATATTTGCATCTGTCGGCCGACGCATCTGCGAGACATGGTGGGCGCCACAAGCAGATCTACGGAGAAAACGGAGTGCCTGACATGGCCAAGCTCATCGTCTGCAACATCATGTCTCTCGACGGCTTCTACGCGGCGGCGGACGGCAACCCGCTCGTGCTGCCGATGGACGCCGCGTTCGACGCCTACAACCTGGAGCGGATCCAGGCCGCCGGGTCACTGCTGCTCGGCGCCAATTCGTACGAGATGTTCATGAGGTTCTGGCCCGCGCAAGCGGACAACCGTGAGGCGTCCACGGTGAACCAGCAGTTCGGCGCGATCTACGGGCGGATCGAGGTCAGTGTCGTCTCCGGCTCGCTCACGGACGAGGACATCGCGTCGTGGGCGGACCGGACGACCGTGGTCAAGCGCGCCGACGCCGAGGGATGGGTCAAGGAGCTCAAGCAGCGCACCAGCGGCGACATCGTCACCTTCGGCAGCCGGGTCACCTGGAACGCCCTGCTCCGCGCCGGGCTCGTCGACGAGTTGCACCTGATCGTCGGGGCGAAGGCGCTCGGCGAGGGGATGCCGATCTTCACTCAGCCGGTCGAAGGGCTCACCATCGCGGAGGTCCGCAGCCTCGACGGTTCCGACAACGTCCTGCTGCGCTACGCCACGACCAGCTGAGCCGCCGGGCCGCCGGACCGCCGGGCCACCCGCCGTGACGAGGACGGGCGGCCCGCTATAGTTTGCCGATCGCGTCGGATGTCGAGGCCGTACTTGCAGGAGGTGTGCAGCAGATGCGCAGGACCGTTCAGCGGCAAGGCCGCAGCTCTGCTATCCCCCACCTCCCCTCAAGCCGGAGACACCGTGTCGATTCGCATCACCCCTCTTATTGACCCCAAGCTCACCTCATCCAGCCGCCGCCTCGCCTGGCTGGCCACCCGATCCACCGGCGTTCCCGTCGGGTCGGCTTTTCTGCGCCTGTTCACCACGGCGGGCCAGGAGCATCTGGCCGAGCTCGATCTCCACGTCCACCCGGCCGAACAGCGCGCCGGTGTTGGTTCTCTCCTGTTGACAGCCGCGCTGGCGGCGGCTCGCGATGAAGGCCGACGCTCCGTCATCGCGGAAGCAGAGCCCGGCTCGCCGGGAGAGGCCTTCCTGTCGGCACACGACTTCCGCAAAGTGCTGACCCTGACCTACACGCGACTGCCACTGGCGCAGGTCGGCCTCGCCGGCCTTCGGGAGATCATCAGCAGTCCGCATCACGAGTACCAGTTGGTCGCGTGGGACGGGATGGTGCCCGACGAATTGGCCGAGACGTTCGCCGCGGCCCGCCGCGCCATGGACGACATGCCGATGGACGACACCGACTACGGCAGCGTGCATTGGGACGTCGATCGCGTACGGGAGGCGGTGCGGACGGTCGAGAACCGAGGCGATCTGCTCCACACCGTGGCTGTCGTCGCCGAGTCGGACGGTTCCATCGTCGGCTTCACCGAACTGGTCGTCCCAGGGGACGGCACGGGTGATGCCCAGCACTACGGCACCGGCGTGCTGCCGGAACATCGCGGGCACGGCCTGGCCCGCTGGATGAAGGCCGAGGCCATCCGGCAGGCCCGCGAGCGCTACCCGCACCTCGATGGCCTGCTGACCGATACGGCCGACAGCAACCGTCCGATGCGCGCCATCAATGACGCGCTCGGCTACCTGCCGACCCATCAGAGGGTGACGCTCCAACTCGCCCTGTAGCGGGGGTCGTAGCGGACGAGCATCCTTTCGTCGCCGTTGTGGCGGGCGCGCCGGCTTGCGCCGTCTGATGACGTGAGCCGGCCGCGTCTTGAGTTACCTATGATCGCTGCCCTCTTGGAGGTGACGTGCTCAGCGGTGGTGCACTGATGCGACGGCGTACAGGTGCGGGTCGAATCCGTCCGCCAGGGCGGCGGCCTGGCGCATGTGCACCTGCGCGGCCGGGGTGCCGAGCATGGCCTGGAATGCCTCCGCGGTCTCCCACTGGGCGTAGTTGACCACCCTGGTGCCGTCGTCGCTGGCGTGGATGTTGGCGGCGACGAATCCGGGCAGGTGCCGCATGACCTCCTCGGTGGCGGTGACCAGCAGGTCGACGAGCTCGCGCTGACGGTCGGCCTGGACGGTGAAGACATTGATCAGGGTCGCCACTGGGGCGCCGACGGTGATGGTGGTGGTCGCGGGCACGGCTTCTCCTCATGTCAGGTTCCTTACAAGGAGGATTATGTGTAAGGTTCCTGTCATGAGTCAAATGGATGTCCGCCAGCGCGTCGGCTATCTGGTCAAGCAGGTGAGCCAGGCCTTCCGCGGCGCGTGTGAGGAGCGCCTGCGCGAGATGGGCCTGTCCATGTCCCAGTACGCGGTGCTGCGGGCACTGGCCGACGCGCCCGGCGCCCCGGCGGCCGAACTGGCTCGGCGCACCTTTGTCACCCGGCAGTCCCTGAGGGATGTGCTCGCCGGGCTCACCCGGGCCGGGCTGGTCTCCGTCGCCACACAGCCGACCTCAGGCCGGGCCCTGCCGGTCACCATCACCGATGCGGGCCAATCCCTGCTCGACCAGGCCCACAGCGTGGTGCTCGACGTGGAGGAACGCATGATCACCGACCTTCCGCCAGGCGAGGTGGAACAGCTGGCCTCCCTGCTCACCGTCTGCGCACGAAACCTGGCCTGACACCGCCGCCAGCGCCGGCGCCGGCACCGGCAAAGCGCACATCGGCCTGCGTATTCATGCAGGCCCTTTTAACGATCCGCGTCAGTGGTGAGCACCGTGAGGTGGGCCGTCGGCGAGGTTCCTGATGCACAGGTCCTTTTCCGACGGCCTCCTCCCGAACCCGCCGTGCAGCTTTCACTGCGACGGGCTC